>NZ_CP102099.1:1288390-2576780 GCF_024582815.1 Acinetobacter colistiniresistens | reverse complement strand
TCAGATAGACACTGTAAAGTGGCATTATTTAAAGCATTACGTTTCTCTGGACGGTTTAAGCTGAGTAGCATGACCCCATCTATTGGCGTTTCAACCTGAATCAAGGTTTGCATGGCTATCTCACCTCTACTCATCAAAACTCAAACGCACATTCGCGCCTTTCGGTAAAGTCTGGCAGCTCAGCACATAACCTTTTTCCACCTCATCATCTTCAAGGCTATAGTTCAGGAACATATCCACCTCACCTGAAAGCACCTTGCAGCGACAAGTGGCACAGACGCCACCTTTACAGGCATAAGGCAAATCTGCGCCTGCACGTAAAGCAGCATCCAGAATACTTTCGTCCTCTTGCCCCACAGCAACGATCAACTCTCGTCCATCCAACACAATGTTGACTTTTTCTTCTTTACGGTTGATATCGCTTTCCGCAGAACGTTTGCGCACATGCCCCGTGTTAAAGCGTTCCGTGTGAATCTTATCTTTAGTCACACCATACACAGGAAAAAGGCGTTCAACCGTGTCCATCATTTCATCTGGACCACAGGCAAATACATGGTCAAAGTTGGGTTCTAATACCTCATGTTCAAATAATTGCTTCAGCTTGTTTTCATCGATACGGCCATTCAGTAACTCACTGTCATTGAACTCGCGTGAGAAAATATTGATGAGTTGAAAGCGTTCTTTAAACTGGTCTTTTAAATCCATAATCTGCTCGGAAAACATAGTTTGTTTCCAAGAACGATTGCCATACAACAAAGTAAAATTTGCCGACTCTTGCTCAAATAGCACCTGTTTAATGATGGAAAGGATTGGGGTAATGCCACTACCTGCAGCAATGCCTAAGTAGGACTGACCGCCTGTGCGTGCTGCCTTCTGAAAAAAAACGCCTTGTGGCGGCATCACTTCCAGTACATCACCGACTTTTAAATGCTCATTGGCCCAATGGGAAAATTGCCCCTGCTCAATCTTTTTGACTGCAATGCTGATATCTTCTTTAGGCGCATAGCTACAGATGGAATAGCAACGGCGAATTTCCCCTGCTTCGGTTAAATGACGAATGGTCAGATGCTGGCCGGGTTGAAATTGAAACTGCTGCTGTAGTTCAGGCACGAGATCAAAGGCAATGCAAATCGCCTGATCGGTCTGTGGTGTAATTGTTTTTACTTTTAATGGAATAAATTGGCTCATGGCTGATTTCCTTATCCAAGACTTTAAATACATTTAAAATAATCAAAGGGTTCAAGGCAGTCCTGACATTTGTATAGTGCTTTGCAAGCGGTCGAACTAAACTCGGTTAACAGTCGGGTTTTACGACTCTTACAGTGTGGACAAACCACACCATCACTGAGATGCACATGTGTTCCGCATTGCTGAGCAGTCCCTTCTGGTGGTGCAATCCCATAAGCTTGCAGCTTCTGCTTACCTGCATCCGACATCCAGTCCGTAGTCCAAGCTTCTGATAAATCAATCATGACTTTTGCAGGGGTCAAGTCTTCTGCCGCCAAGGCTTCGACTATCTGTGCTTTTAATAAGTCAGTGGCTGGACAACCACTATAGGTGGGGGTCAATCGAACAATAATTTCTTGCTGTTCATTCAACTCCACGCCACGAATCATGCCCAAATCTACCACCGACAGCACTGGAATCTCTGGATCGCTGACCTTTTGTAAAACATCCCAACATTGGTCAATACAATGACGAATCATCTGCATGCTGACGCTCCTTGCGCTACCAAGTCATCTCAGGAAAACTGCGTTGAATAGATTGCATTTCTGCCAATAAATAACCGAGATGCTCGGTATGCAAACCTTGTTTAGCCCCACGGCGGTAGGCCCCATTTACAGAAACGCTGAGTTCAAAACGCTTCAGTTCCGCAGTAACGATTTGCTCCCACTGCGCTTTTTCACTGGAAAAATCAGGAATGATGCCTTGCTCAACCAACACCTGTTCTTCGCTCGTCAACTCGAACAGTTCCGCACTAAAACGCCATAAACTGTCTAAAGCCTGTTGCACACGTTGATGTGCTTCTGCTGTGCTGAGGCTTAAACGCTCCATCCAGCTGGTGGAAAAACGAATGTGATACTTGGCTTCTTTTAAAGATTTCACCGCCAATGCCGCGACTTCTGGCGTTGCGGATTGAGTTAAAGCCGTTAACAACAACACATGGTAATGATCGATCAGCCATTGACGAACGATGGTCTGTGCAAAATCACCATTCGGTTGTTCACATAGCAATAAATTGAAAAACTCACGTTCATTGCGGAAGTAAGCCAGTTGGTCTTCATCACGTTTTTCAGCTTCGTATTGGCCTGCCAAGGTCAAAAAATTTCGAGATTGACCCAGTAAATCCAGACCGATATTGGCCAAAGCAATATCAATTTCCAGCTCTGGCGCATGACCGCACCATTCAGCTAAACGTTGCGCCAATACCAGTTGGCTATCACCGATATGTAATAAAAATTTAGATAAAGCGATATTGTTCATTTTCATCCTCCCTTACATGTGCTCAATGCCATCAGGGATGTGATAAAAGGTGGGATGTCGATAAACTTTGTCCAGTGCAGGTTCAAAAAACTCGGCTTTTTCATCTGGCTGCGAAGATTTAATCAGTTCTGAACGCACCACCCAGATGCTGATGCCTTCATTGCGGCGGGTATACACATCACGTGCATTTTGCAGGGCGATCTCGTCATCTGGTGCTCTTAAACTACCGACATGACGGTGACTTAAACCCTGCTTACTCCGCACGAACACTTCGTAAAGTGACCAGTTGTTGTTATTTTCCATTGCGATATCCTTAAATTTTTCCATCAATTCTGTTTTAAGCGACTTTACCGACTTGGTTTTGCTGTTTTTTTGCGTAGATAACGGCTGCATCACGCACCCACTTGCCATTTTCCCAAGCCTTGCGGCGTGCTTCGATCCGTTCATGATTACAAGGGCCACGACCCGCAATCACCTCATTAAATTCTTGCCAGTCAATCTCGCCATAGCTGTAATGACTAGTTTCCTCATTCCATTTCAAATCCGCATCAGGCACGGTCAAGCCAAGCTGTAAGATTTGCGGTACGGTGTTATCGACAAATTTTTGACGTAACTCATCATTACTAAAGCGCTTGATTCCCCATGCCATGCTTTGCGCACTATTCGGTGAGTGATCATCACTTGGGCCAAACATCATCAATGCAGGCCACCAGAAACGGTTCACCGCATCTTGCGCCATTTGTTTTTGTTCTGCTGAACCCGCCGCCAATGCCATCATGGCTTCAAAACCTTGACGCTGATGGAAACTTTCCTCTTTACAAATCCGCACCATGGCACGTGCATAAGGGCCATAAGAGGTACGACATAAGGCCACCTGATTGACAATTGCAGCGCCATCGACCAACCAACCAATTGCCGCGACATCGGCCCAACTGATAGTTGGATAATTGAAGATGGAGGAATATTTCATTTTTCCATCAATCAATTTTTCCATCATCTCATCACGATCTGCACCCAAGGTTTCAGCTGCACTGTAAAGATAAAGACCGTGCCCTGCCTCATCCTGAACTTTTGCCAATAACACGGCTTTACGTTTCAAGGTCGGTGCACGGGTAATCCAGTTGCCTTCTGGGAGCATACCGACAATTTCTGAATGACCATGTTGCCCAATCTGACGAATCAAAGTTTTGCGATACGCCTCAGGCATTTCATCTTTGGCTTCAATGGTGATGTCATTGGCTATGTTATGCTCAAATTTCTGATACTTATTTTCCATTGTAGATTCCCCTGAGAATTCCATCCATGAACCTATTTTTCGATACACAAAAACAAAGTCAATTAATATTTTTGTATCAAATTAAAATCAATCAGCAAATTCAATTTAAGTTACTGTATTTAATAATTTTAATAAAATAAATAAAAATTAAATTAAGCTCCATAAATAAATTATGGTTGACTTTATGCTCAATCAATATGAAATTATGAATCATATTTTAAATATTTCTATAATTGATGTATCACATAAAAATGGAGTTTGATTATGCTTGAACAAGCACAACATGTAGAAACGGCACAGGACACTGAATACCAAAACCCAACTCAACAGCTGCCACAACTGCCTTCTTATGTTTATGGAACATGGCATTCAAGCCATGAAGAACGACGTACCGTTGTACATGCCATTACTGGCGAACCGATCTATAGCGTCAGCAGTCATGGCATCGACATGCATCAAGCCGTGCGATATGCCAAACAGTATGGTACTGAGCTGGCAAACTGGACCTTTCATCAACGTGCCAATGCTTTAAAACAAATTGCCCAGCAGCTACTGGAGCAGAAAGAACAGTTTTATACGTTTGCCTACGCCACTGGTGCAACACGAAAAGATGCTTGGATTGATATTGAGGGTGGCATCCAAACCTTATTTGCCTATTCAAGTCTGGTACGCCGAGAACTCAATGACGAAAAAATTATCACTGAAGATAGCTGGATTCAGCTCTCTAAAAACGGCACTTTTGGCGCCAAGCATATTCTGAGTCCTAAAGCTGGTGTCGCAGTACATATCAATGCCTTTAACTTCCCGATTTGGGGCATGCTGGAAAAAATTGCGCCGACGCTATTGGCTGGTGTGCCTTGTATCGTCAAACCCGCCACTGATGGTGCTCAACTGACTCAAGCCGTAGTGGAGTCAATTATTGCGACTGGCATCCTACCGAAAGGTTCTCTACAACTGATTTGCGGACAAATTGATGATCTTTTTGATCACTTAGGCCCACAGGACTGTGTCACCTTTACGGGTTCAGCCTCTACAGGACAAAAGCTTCGCAATCATCCACACTTGAACCAATATTCAATTCCATTCAGTATGGAAGCAGATTCGGTAAACAGTGCAATTCTCAGCCCATCGGCAAATGAAGCAACTATTGATTTATTTGTACGAGAAGTCTTCCGTGAAATGACCACCAAAGCAGGACAAAAATGTACTGCCATTCGCCGTGCCTTTGTACCACAAGCATTACTTGAACAAGTCCAGCAAAAACTCAGTGCTAAACTGGAAAAAGTCGTGGTGGGTGATCCACAAAAACAAGACACCACCATGGGCGCGCTAGCCAGCCCTAAACAAAAACTGGATGTAGCTGCTAAAGTTGCAGAACTGGCGAAAGAAGCCAAAATTGTTTTTGGGGGCGAGACAACATTTAAAATCAATGCTGACTATCCTGAGAAAGGTGCATTCTTCCCACCAACCTTGTTATTGTGTGAGCAACCACTACAGGCAAGCTTGGTACATACCACTGAAGCTTTTGGCCCCGTATGTACTTTGATGCCGTATCAATCAATTGACGAACTTGCCGATCTTGTTGCACGTGGTGAAGGTAGTCTAGTCGCCTCTGTGGTAAAGAATAGTGATGAGAATATCGAACAGATCATTCAAAAAATTGCGCCATGGCATGGTCGTGTATACATTCTGGATGAAGAATCTGCCAAAGAAAGTACGGGACATGGCTCTCCACTGCCTCATCTTGTTCATGGCGGCCCTGGGCGTGCTGGTGGCGGTGAAGAACTGGGCGGCATTCGTGCGGTAAAACACTATATGCAACGGACGGCGATTCAAGGTTCACCGAACAGCCTCACTCAAGTGACGCATTCATGGACCGTAGGTTCAAGCATCAAGCAAGACCGCGTCCATCCTTTTAAAAAGGATTTTGATGAACTGGTCATTGGTGAGCGTTTATTGACTGCACGTCGTACCGTGACTGAAGCCGATATTGTCAATTTTGCCTGCCTCAGTGGCGACTATTTCTATGCGCATACCGATAAAATCGCGGCAGCAGATTCCTTTTTTGGTGAGCGTGTGGCACATGGCTATTTCATTGTTTCAGCAGCAGCAGGTTTATTTGTCGATGCCGCTCAAGGCCCTGTGATTGCCAACTATGGAATGGATAATTTACGTTTTGTTGAGCCTGTCAAAATCGGTGATTCTATTCGGGTTGAATTGACCTGCAAACAGAAAACCCCTAAACCACAAAAAGATCCATCTCAACCTGAACATGGTGTTGTGGTTTGGGATATCAAGGTTAAAAATCAGCGAGATGAATTGGTCGCAACCTATGATATTTTAACTTTGGTTGCCCGTGCAGCTTAAACTAAGTACCTTGATGGATAGCATTGCATATCCATCAACCACCTTCAAAATATGCTGTATTAAAAACAAATTCAATTCAGGAAAATCCATGAGTGCCTATATCATTCTTATTCGTAAACAATTAAAAAACCAAGATGAAATGAAGACCTACACCACTTTGGCACGTCAAGCGAGTCAAGGTTTTGATGCTGAACCGATTGTGTTTTATGGTCAGTCCATTGCTTTGGAAAATATTGAAAGCGACGGAGTAGCCATCATTAAATTTAGCAGTATGCAGGAAGCACAAAATTGGTATCACAGTGATGCCTATCAACAGGCCAAAAAGCATCGTGATTTGGCAGGTGAATATATGGTGATTCTGACCGAAGGATTAGGCTAATAGTGGAGACGCCAAAATGGCAGAATGACCTCACTAAACAATAAACAGATTAAGCCGAGCGCTGGCCTCTGTCATTTTGGTCAATTTTTAAAAATAATTTTCTCTATATTTTATTTAATAATTAAAAACAACAAGATAAAAACAGTAAAGTGCTATTTCACCCTTTATCTTTCTCCAATCGGCATGTCAAACAAGACATAGTTTTTTGATCAGGAGCATGTCAGCATAAATTTACAACCATCCTCTAGGATAAAATCATGTCGAATATGATGAATAAGGCTCAAGGTCTTGGGCTATCTTTGATCACTAAACTCGCAGGAAGCGAAATGCTTGATCAACTCAAATTAAGAAAATTTGTAGAGAAATCATTATATCAAGGTTCAAAAACTGGCTTTAAAGTACTCAATAAAACACAAAAAGCATTTAAGCCACAACCCATCGATAAACAGCGTCTCCCAAACCAGACCAACAAAAATCTGTTTGATCTCAGTCTGACTGAAGAACAGCAAATGACGGTTGACGCCATGTCACAATTTGCTGAAGAAGTGCTCTACACATTGGCACATGATGCAGATCATCATGCTCAATTTCCTGAAGAACTGTGGCAACATTTGGTTGATTTGGGGCTCAACTATTATGCGTTGCCAGAAGCATTGGGTGGTGTGGCAGCAGAACAGAATATTGTCAGCAATATCCTGATTGCGGAAAGCTTGGCTAAGGGTGATTTCAGTCTGACCGCAGGTTTACTCAGTACTTTCAGTGTGATTAATGCCATAACACGTTGGGGTTCAACTCAAGTGCAATCGATGTACTTACCTGTGTTTGCAGAAGATACTGATGTTACGGCGACATTTGCCTTTCAGGAGGCGACCCCTGCTTTTAACCCCTATCAGTTAAAAACCTCGGCAACAGAAGCCAATGGGCAATTCTATATCACGGGTGAAAAGAGCTTGGTGGTTTTGGGAGACACCGCAGATGTCTTCCTCGTCAGTGCAGAATTCAACGGCAAGCCTGATATTTTTGTGGTGCAATCCAATGAAACGATCGCCATCAAAGCCAATCCAGCAATGGGGCTGAAAGCCACGGAAACAGCGACTCTTCAATTTAATCAAACGCCAGCCTTACGTTTAGGCGATGCTGACTTTGACTACACCGCCTTTGTCGATCTGGGTAACTTGATGTGGTGTGCGATGGCAATTGGAACCTGTGAAGCAATCAAAGCCTACTGTATCAAATATGCCAATGAACGTACTGCCTTCGGAGAACCCATTTCTCATCGTCAAAGTGTTGCATTCATGATTGCAGATATGGCGATTGAAATTGATGCGATGCGTATGTTGGTTCTTAACGCAGCAAGTTTGGCAGAAGCGGGCAAACCATTCCATCGTGAGGCCTATCTTGCTCGCCTGCTTTGCGCTGAGAAATCAATGAAAATGGGGACAGATGGCGTTCAGATTCTTGGCGGTCATGGCTTTACCAAAGAACATCCTGTTGAGCGCTGGTATCGTGACCTTCGTGCAACTGCAATCTTGCATTCTGGCTTACATGCTTAATTTTGGAGAACAATAATGAATTTACAAAATCCGAAAAAATTCAAAATGCTGATTGATCAGGCACACGAAACTGCACTCAATGTACTCCGTCCAATTTCACGTAAATACGATAAAGCTGAACATGCCTATCCTAAGGAACTGGATATGCTGGCGGCGCTACTGGATGGAATGAATGAAAGTGGCGAAGGTGTTGGTGCTGCCAATGCCAGTAAACGTGGAACAGCCAATCTGGATGCCGTTGTAAACGGCGGCAATATGTCTGCGGCACTCGGCATCATTGAAATGTGTTATGGCGATACTGGTCTATTACTGAGTATGCCCCGCCAAGGTCTGGGCAACTCTGCGATTGCAGCAGTGGCCAATGATGAACAGCTAGAACGCTTCAAAGGCACTTGGGCAGCCATGGCAATTACCGAGCCAGGTTGTGGTTCAGACTCTGCTGCGATTCGCACCACAGCAACCAAAGATGGTGATGATTACATCCTGAATGGCGAGAAAATCTTTGTCACTTCAGGTGAACGTGCAGACTCGGTCGTGGTCTGGGCAACCTTGGATAAAAAATTAGGTCGTGCTGCGATCAAGTCTTTTGTAGTACCGAAAGGCACAGCAGGCATGAAAGTTGAACGGCTTGAGCATAAACTTGGGATTAAAGCCTCAGATACCGCAGTAATCAGCTTTATCGACTGTCGTGTGCCCGCTGCCAATTTGCTGGGTAATCCTGAAATTGATGTGGCTAAAGGTTTCGCAGGTGTAATGGAAACCTTTGATAATACCCGCCCGCTAGTCGCAGCCATGGCAGTTGGTTGTGCCAAAGCATCCTTAGAACGCATCAAAGAGATTTTCAAAGATCAACTTGATCCAGACTACACCACACCCTACTTACAAACCTCGAATCTAGCTGCACAAATCTATCGTATGGAGGCTGAGTGGGAAGCTGCACGATTATTAATGATTAAAGCAACCTGGATGGCAGACAATAAAAAGCCGAACTCGAAAGAAGCTTCGATTGCCAAAGCCAAAGCGGGTCGTGTCGGCAATGAGATCACCCTCAAATGTGTCGAGCTGGCGGCAAGTGTCGGCTATGCTGAAGATGAGTTATTGGAAAAATGGGCGCGTGACTCCAAAATTCTGGATATTTTTGAAGGTACGCAACAGATTCAGCAATTGATCATAGCCCGCCGTGAATTGGGTAAATCATCCAGTGAACTAAAATAATCTTGAATCGGCAATAACCTAAAAAGGACGTTGTCATAACGTCCTTTTTTATTGAGTGCTTGATCCAATCCTATCTCATCGTTACAAATTCTTCTGCGGAAGTTGGGTGAATGGCAACCGTATTATCAAAATCTTGCTTGGTTGCACCCATTTTCAAAGCTACCGCAAAACCTTGCAGGATCTCATCCATACCAAAACCAATGCCATGAATACCCACAATTTTCTCATTCTCCCCCACACAAACCAATTTCATTTTAGTTGGTTGGCGATGTTGGGTAATCGCACTATACATGGCTGTAAACGAGGAGTTGTAGACTTTAACCGCTTGCTGACCATATTGTTCAATGGCTTCTTGCTCTGTGATCCCAACCGTTCCAATCGGTGGATGGCTAAACACTACCGTTGGAATATTATCGTAATCTAAATATTCATCAGGCTTATGATTAAAGAGTCGTTCAGACAATCGACGCCCAGCTGCGACGGCTACAGGTGTCAGCTCCATTTTCCCTGTAATATCTCCAACAGCATAGACACCTTTTTGTGAGGTATTCTGGAATTTATCCACTTGGATATAACCACGCTCATCCAACTGAACATTGGCTTTGTCCAAATGTAAACTCGCCGTATTTGGCTCTCGACCCGTTGCCCAAATTAAACAATCTACAGTATGACTTTCGCCATTTTCTAGATGCAGCACGACTGAACCATCAACATTTCTGGTGACTCTCTTAGGAACTGCTTGGGTATGCACAGTGATACCATCGGTTCGCATCACCTCCACCAGAGTTTCACTCAAGAAGGAATCAAAACGCCGCACCGGTAAATCTTTACGGATAAATAAACCGACCTGAGAACCTAAGGCATTTAATACCCCTGCCAGTTCAACCGCAATATAACCTGAACCTATCACGGCTGTGATTTTAGGTAATGCTTTTAATTCAAAGAAACCATTTGAATCAATCCCGTGTTCAACCCCCTCAATATCAGGCAATGATGGCTGTGTGCCAGTCGCAATCAAAATATGGTCTGCTGTGAGTTGTTCTCCATTCACTTCAATAGTATGAGCATCAATAAAATGTGCTGCACCATGAATGAGATCTACTTTATTCTTACTTAGGCTATTTTGATAGGATTGATGAATGCGCTCAATATAGGCTTGACGATTATCGATGAGTGTTTGCCATTCGAAAGATTCAACTTTGCTGTTAAAACCATAATCGGGGCCGTATTTTTGAATCGACTCCGCCACATGTGCGGCATACCACATCACTTTTTTCGGCACACAGCCAACATTGACACAGGTTCCACCGATTTCAGCTTTTTCGATCAACGCAGACTTTTTACCATACATGGCAGCACGATTGACTGATGCAATACCACCGCTTCCAGCACCAATCGCAATATAATCATAATGTTTTGTCATCTTTGCCTCATAAATCGCTTATAAGATTATTCTTAGGTTATACATAGATATACAGCAAGAAAATGCAAAATCCGTAGTTGGTTAAAGTTTTAATACAAGAAAATAAAAAGGCACTGAAGATGAATCTTCAGTGCCTTGCTTTCGGTAAGCTTTTTTGATTATTCAGTAATCACAGCTTCAACCTGAACTTGTTGCAAAGATTGATCGACCACACCAAATTTCTTAAATAGTTTGGCACGACGTTTTGGATAAATATTGGCTTTATTCAAATCACCTTTATAGTGATCAAAGACTCGCTTATCCATCATTTTTGACCATAATGGTGGAATTAATGCAGGTAACAACATACTTGCATAACCGCTTGGTAATTCAGGCGCCTCATCAAAATGACGTAATGCTTGGAAAGGACGGGTTGGATAAGCATGATGGTCTGAGTGACGCTGCAACTGATACAAGAATAAGTTAGTCACAATATTATTATTGTTCCAGCTATGTTCTGGCATGGTTCGCTCATACTTACCATTCTTATCCTTCTGGCGTTTCAAACCATAGTGCTCGATATAGTTAATAATCTCAAATAAGCTAATGCCATAGAAAGCTTGAGTCGCTAAATAAGGAATAACCCCCTTACCAAACAAACCGACCATCAATGCATGAAAAGCAGCACTCATGCTCCAACCTTGCAAGAGTTCATTTTCAGTTGACCAGAATTCTTTACCTTTACGTTTTAAACGATTGGTTTCAATCTCAATGGCTGATTTGAATGAACCAATCACGGTACGTGGCCAAAACTCATAGAATGTTTCACCCATTTGTGAAGATGCAGGATCTTCGGGTGTTGCAGCACGTTTATGGTGGCCATAAGGATGTTCAATTCGGAAATGATTATAGCCTGTTGGTACTAGCGCTAAATGCGACAGAATATGGTCAATACGATCATGTTTATGACTCAGTTCATGTGCTGTATTGATCGCAATCCCGTTGACTGCTCCCATTGAGATACCCAATAAGATTTTGTCTAAAAATGATGTTTCTTTACGGCTAGTTAAATAACAGGCATAGACATTGGCGGCATATTGTAAGGGGATAAAGCTTTTCACCAGACGGGAATAATAAGGGTCTTTTTCCAACAGTCGAATATCTTCATCTGTTGGATTATTGGCATCTTTCCCAATAATCGTATCAATTGTTGGAATCACAATATGTAAAACGATTGGTCCACCTAAAGCAAAGAGTTTTTTCAATGGCCGTGGTGCAAATTGATAACCTGCTAAAATACCAATCCCGATTACAGGTAAAGCTGGGCTAATGGCCCATAAATAACGTTTACGATCCAACTCAGTTTTTGACTTTGGAATGCTTACTGGCGTAAGTTCTTGTTCAACATTTACTGGCGCATTCATCATCGAATCCATGTCTTTGTATATATGAGTATATTTTGAGGAATTATGAAATTCATGACAGTTGCAAGCGTCCAAAAAAGCTATGTCAAAGTCTTTGGCATCATCCTCCCTGTTTTTGTCCTAAAAACACATATTGAGTTATTGGCGTAGCTCACTATAATTTAAATGAATACCCCATTTAAAAATCATATGGATGCTTTAAGTAAAATATTTGCTGATATACATTTAAATCACACTGAATATATCTACTTGAAAACTCAAGGAGAATGGAGTTTTTTCTGCCAAGATCAAACTGCGTTAATTGTTCACATTGTTCTAGTTGGTTCTGTTTTTATTCAAATTGACGCACAAAATAGTTTAACTGCACATGCTGGTGAAATTGTGGTTATTCCATCAGGGAAAGCACATACAGGTGCAGATAATGCGATTACCAAACTGGTTGATGCCGTCGATATTTCAAAGTTTTTCCATGGCCACAAAGAAGAAGCGATTGAATTTGGAACACATTCATCTAAGAAAAACTTAATTTTAACTGTTCGTTGTCAAATTGATACCATAATGGCACGTCCATTTATTCAGGCATTACCGCAATTAATTCATCTTCAACATGGTGATACCAATGCGCCAGAATGGTTACAAATCGGTCTACACTTTCTTGCTTTAGAGACCCAAAATATTCAAGCAGGCCGAGATATTATTATCGATCATCTCGTGAATATTCTATTAATCAAATGCATTCGGGATCATATCCAACAAATTTCAACTCAGCATGGCTGGCTCAGTGCTTTAAACCATCCCGAACTCAGTAATAGTCTGGCGGCGATTCACAATCACCCTGAAGAAGCCTGGACAGTCGAGCTACTTGCTGAACAATGTTGTATGTCACGTTCAAAGTTTGCCAGCCTATTCCACGAAGTGATTGGCGAATCTCCACTGGCCTATTTACAACAGCATCGTATGCGCTTGGCAAGTCAATATTTGCGTAAAAGTAACTATTCGATTCAGCAAATTGCCAATAAAGTTGGCTATTCATCTGAAACTGCTTTTAGTCAGGCATTTAAACGTACATTTGATGTGTCCCCAAAACAATATCGGCAGCAATTTATTGAAGCAAACTAGGCCCGTAAAAAAAGACACCGTAGTGTCTTTTTTATTATTACAATCACTTAACGCACAATACCACGTGTCGATTGCTCTAATGAGTCAATAAACAATTGCGCCTCAGGCGTCTTCACTAAAATTTCGTCACGAATCTGCTTGATCGCCTGCTCAGTTGTCAAACCAGATTTATAAATCAGTTTATAAGCTTCTCTTAAACCTTGGATTGTATCGCGAGACCAGCCTTTACGGCGCATGCCTTCAATATTCATCCCGTATGCGCGTGCTGGATTTCCAGACGCCATGACATAAGCTGGAACATCTTTAAGAATCAAAGCAGCTCCACCAATCATGCTATAAGAATCGATCTTACAGAACTGATGAATACCAGCATTACCACCAACAATCACATGATCACCGACATGTACATGTCCAGCAATACCGACATTATTGGCAAAAATGTTATGGTTCCCTATCACACAATCATGTGCAATATGCGTATTCACCATCAATAGGTTATGGCTTCCAATCTTGGTAACACCATGATCCTGAGCTGTTCCACGATGTAAGGTACAATGCTCGCGAATCTTGTTATTATCACCAATCTCTAACCATGTTTCTTCGCCTTGATATTTTAAATCTTGGCAAATTTCCCCAATACTTGAGAACTGGAAAAGATCATTATTTTTACCAATTCTGGTAAAACCACCAATAACAACATGTGAATGTAACTTAGTACCAGAGTCAATACTTACATTTGGACCCACAATACAATACGGACCAATTTGTACATCAGATGCGATTTCTGCAGACGGGTCAATAATTGCTGTAGGATGTATTAAATTTTGACTACTCATGTCTGCTCAATTTTCTGGTGGGAAATAATAATCTCTGCTGTCGCGGCAACCTTACCATCGACACTAGCGGTGCAATTGTACTTGTAAATGCCACGTTTTTGCATTACAAGCTCAGATTTTAAGATAAGCTGGTCTCCTGCAACGACCTGTTTCTTAAATCTGATTTTTTCTGCACCTGCAAACAAGAACAACGAACCTGCTTTTGGCTTTTGATTAGTTAAGACAAAACCCAATATACCCGAAACTTGTGCTAAAGCTTCAATAATGAGTACACCTGGCATGATTGGATAAGTCGGGAAATGCCCTTGTAAAAACTCTTCATTAATCGAAACGTTTTTATAACCAACAATACTGTTCTCGGTTACTTCTGTAACGCGGTCGACTAATAAAAATGGATAACGATGGGGTAAATATTCACGAATCGTAAGAATATCCATCGGTAATTCAGGCATTGTAAATGCTGGAGAAGTAGACTCAGTCATAATAAATTATTTACGCAACTTAAAGGTTGATTCAAGGGACTCTAATTGAGCTTGCATATGATCAAGTCTTTTAGTGATTTGGGTCAATGGCACATCTGCTAATTGTCTTAAGCGTACAATGGTCTTTTTCCAATGACTATTTTCAAAAAGTCCTATCCCAGAAGAATAAGTTCCGGCCTCAGAAATATTTTTTGTGACCATTGACATGCCTGTAAGTATCACATTATCCGCAATTGTAAGGTGACCTACCACACCTGATGCGCCACCTATGATACAGTTTTTGCCAATGCGGGCACTTCCAGCAATTCCGCAATTAGCGGCAATCGCTGTATTTTCACCAATATGAACATTATGGGCAATTTGCACAAGGTTATCAATAATGACACCATCCTCCAAAACCGTGTCGTCTAATGCACCACGATCTATACTACAATTCGAACCAATACGGACATCATTTCCGATACGAACTGAACCCAATTGTGCAATCCGATGCCACTTGCCCTGATAAGGGGCAAAACCAAAACCTTCAGTTCCAATTACGGTGTTGGCATGAATTCTGACACGATCTTTTAACTGTGCTGCACCTGTTATCGTGACATGGGCATCAATAAAGCAATCTTTACCGATTTCAACCTGATCATCAAGAAAAGCATGTGCCTGAATAATACTATTATTACCAACCACACAATTTTCGCCGATAACCACATAATGCCCAATATAAGCATCATCAGCAATTATTGCTGAAGGATGAATTTGTGCAGTGCTTTCAATGCCTCGTTCAGCAATCTTATTTTCAAATAAATGTGTGAGTGTGGCAAAAGCTAGATAAGGGTTATCAACGACAATAAAGTTCTGTTTACTCGCAAGCTGTTGTTTCATAGCTGCTGTAACTATATATGCTCCTGCTTGACTCGCTTCGGCTTGCGCCAAATATTTCTCGCCATTCACAAAACAGATATGCTGCTTTTGCGCATGCTCTAAACTTGCCAAGTTAGCAATTTGAAAGTCTTTCAGACCAAATTGCTCACCTTTGACAAGGTGAGCAATTTCTTCTAAACGATAAGTACGTCTATTCATTGATTATTTAATTGCATTAACCTTTTGAATCATTTTATCAGTTAAATCATACTGCGCGTCAGAGGCAATCGCAGAATTTTTATTTAAAATGAAGTCTAAATTATTCTCTTTACGCAATTGTTCAGCTGCCTGCTTCACGCGTGTTTCAAAAGTCGTGTTCATTGCCTGTAAACTTGACTGAACTTTGGTCTGTAAACCTTGTTGCGTTGAATTGAATTCACTGAGTTTCGACTGATATTGTGCAGTAAGCTTTTGAATATCAGCTTGATTCATTTTTTGACCATCAGTCTGTGCTTTTTGCTGCAAAGATTCTAATTCTTTACCCAATTGCTCAAGTTTAGTCGATGTTGGTTTTACTGACTGAGTTAAGCTTGCATTTTGCTGCTTAAGATAAGTGCTGCTTTCCACAACCTTAGCTAAATCTACTACTGCTAGACCTGCAGCATTTACAGTTGCAGAAACCGTGAAGCCTAACCCTAACATGAGCATTGTTAATTTTTTCATTTTTGCATCCTTTATATATTTTACAGCACTAAACAAGGCCGTACTTAGAAAGTACGACCGATTTCAAATTGGATAGACTTCGTCTCATCGCCTTTTTTATCATTTAGCGGATATGCGTAGCTAAGCGATAAAGGACCAATCATGGTAATCCATGTGAAACCTACACCTACGCTATAGCGCATATTGCCAAAATCAAAGCCATTGTTATCTTTGCAATACTGTTTGAGGTCAACTTGAGGCTGACCATTAATCAAAGGTGTTTGCGATGAACTTGGTATTTTACATTGTGTATCAAATACTTGTGCACCTTCAGCAAAAACTACTGGTCGTACTTGACGTGTCCAATCGCCTTTAAATGGTAAAGGAAGTGCTAATTCGGTACCAAATTGAACCAATGCATTACCACCTACTTCTTCTGGGCTAGGGTCATTTTGCCCAGTCTCACGGAAAATTACACTTGGATACTTAGGTCCCAGTGTGCTGTTATCATAACCGCGAACTGAACCATAACCACCTGCATAGAAGTTCTTATAGAATGGTAGATCATTACCATAACCTAACTTACCGTAACCGCGCAGTACAAACCCACCCCAAAGTGATTTAAATGCCTGTGCATCGTAGGTTAATTTTTGGTAATCGACATCACTACCCGGTAAACCAATTTCAAGCCCAACACGATGTGACATACCCGAGGTCGGGAAAATTGGACGGTTCAAGGTGTTATACGACCAACCCAAGTTCAAGTTATAGGTTAAGAAAGTGCCTTCAAAAGCATTCCCATAAGGAATGTCTTTGCCAGGATTACATGCACCAGTATAATTTCCTTTATCATCTTTCGCTAAATCTTCTGTTGGGCAATAACTACCATAACCTGTAGTCTTACCACCATTTGCTAGCAAATAGTCACGAATATAGGTCGAAACATTTGGACCAGTACGCACTTTCGTTTGATCAATTCCTAAAGAGGCACTTAAACTTTGGTTTTCATCAATTGGATAACCAAAACTTACACTACCACCAATACTATCAGTGACATAGTTGTTGACGTTATAGTCTTTGTTTAGCTTGGTCTTACGATAGTAAACGTTATAACCACGACTCACGCCATCAATGGTGAAGTATGGATCAGTCACACTTAAGTTATAGTAATCTTGCGTTTCAGAACGTGATAAATCAATCGCTACACGATTACCCGTCCCCATAAAGTTAGTCTGACTTAAACCAGCCTGGAAGGTTACACCACCATTTTGTGAATAGCCGACCGCAAGTGTTGTCGTACCAGAATGTTGTTCTTCAACATTCACATTCAAATCCACTTCATCTGGTGAATTTGGTACACGAACAGGTTTAACATCAACGGTTTTAAAGAAACCTGTACGCTCTAAACGGACTTTAGAAAGGTCTATTTTCTCGTTGCTTGCTAATGCACCTTCCATTTGACGCATTTCACGACGTAGTACTTCATCCGCAGTTTTACTATTCCCCGTGAAGTTAATACGACGAACGGTTACTTGCTGACCAGGATTAATATAATAATTCAGGTTAACAATACCTGTTTGATTATTAATCTCAGGCACAACATTCACTTCAGCATAGTAATAGCCTGCATTACCATATTTACGCAAAAGAAGTTGCTTAACTGCATTCACTTTTTCTTGTGAATAGGTTTCGCCATCTTTATACAATTTAAGCGCTGTTAACTCTTCTGGCTTATAAAGTGCATCACCGAGGAACTTTGTTTCGCCAAATTTAAACTGGCTGCCTTCATCCACCGAAACCTCAATAAAGATATGTTTCTTATCTTCACTGATGTTTAACTGTGAGTTGATGATATTAAAATTGATATAACCTTTGTTTAGATATAAAGCACGTAAAGCTTCTAGACTTGCTGCCATTTTCTCACGCGCATAACGGTCATTACGCGTAACAATTGAAGCCCAACCACTTTCTTTAACCGCGAAAGCTTGCTTGATATCGCTATCACTAAAGACGGTATTACCGATAATATTGATATCGAATACTTTCGCGGCTGTACCTTCATTGAAGTTCAGCTTTAATTCAACGCGGTTATTTGGACGTGCAACTGTTTCAACAGTTACATCTGCATCATAACGACCTTGCTGGGTATATTGTTGTTCTAGCTCAGTTTCAATCACCTGCAACGCAGACTTTTTGAAAACTTCACCCTCAGCAATCCCCATCTTCTTTAAACCTTGTTCTAAGGCTTCTTTTGGAATGAGTTTATTGCCTTTGAACTCCAATTTAGAGATAACTGGACGCTCAACAACTTTAAAGACTAATACATTATTTTCTTTAAAAGCTTTAATGTCATCAAATAAACCTGAAGCATATAAAGTACGGATTGCCTCAGCAATCATCGGATCACTAACTCTATCGCCACTATTTATCGGTAACATAGAATAGATACTTGCAGGTGTTAAACGCACTAAGCCATCAATTCGTATATCTTGTGCAAGAAACTCATCTGCAGCGTATGCTTGTTGTACCACTGCCATCGCACTAACCAGTGCCAAAGGCATTAATAAATGTGTGTGACGCATGCCCATATATTTTCCAGTAAGTTAAATTCCATTTGCGTTTTTTTATAAACGCATGAAGTCGTTAAATAAAGCCAAAAGCATCATGCTACCGAGCAGTACCATACCAACTTTTAGACCAAACATCTGTATTTGTTCAGAAACAGGTTTACCACGAATTGCTTCAATAAAGTAATACACCAAATGACCACCATCCAGCATTGGGATCGGTAGTAAATTTAGAATCCCCAAACTCACACTCATTAAAGCCATAAATGAGATAAACGTTTGCCATCCCATTTCTGCACTTTGCCCCGCCACTTTCGCAATCGTGATTGGACCAG
Source organism: Acinetobacter colistiniresistens (assembly GCF_024582815.1). Lineage (NCBI taxonomy): Bacteria > Pseudomonadati > Pseudomonadota > Gammaproteobacteria > Moraxellales > Moraxellaceae > Acinetobacter > Acinetobacter colistiniresistens. The sequence continues at coordinate 2,557,781 of NZ_CP102099.1, read as the reverse complement.
AAAGATTATCTAAACCAATTAATCCACGCACCATTTTGATGATAGAGTTAAAAATCATACCTGAAAGCTGTGTTGTCTTCTCGAAAGCAACACCAAGCGCTTCAACAGGTGAGTATTGAATGGTTTGCTTGTAGTCATTTGGAATCGTGATCTTGCCTGCATCGCTTTTCACACCAAGCATCCCAGTCGTATTACCCATATTGTCGCGTTGCCCTTGAGGCATTACCTGCAAATGCACCAATTGACCTTGACGTATCACATCAATATTCAATAGCTTTTCTGGTGATTTTTGAACAACATCGACAACATCAAACCAATCTTTCATTGCAACATTATCAATTGCAACAATCTGGTCACCCGCTTTCATCCCTTGACGGATTGCAGCGCCATCCGCACTCAGTTCTTTGACTGTGGCTGGAATAACAGGACGGTAAGGCAAAAACCCCAATACATCCAAAGGAGATTGACTTTGATCTTTTAAAAATTCTTTGATTGGTAGACTAAACTGCTTTTCTGCACCGGCACGATCAACAATAATGGAAACCTGACCAGTCTCACCTACACGATTAACCAAAGCATAATTCAGTTTTTCCCACGTAGCGGTCGCTTTACCATCGACCATCAACACTTTATCACCCACGTGTAAGTCAACTTGTGCTGCTGGCGTATTCGGCATGATTTTCCCGATACGCGTATTCAGTTGCTCTTGTGCAGGTAAGAATAAAATCCAAAACAGGAACACAGCAAAAATCAGATTAATCAAAGGGCCAGCAGCAACAATTGCAATACGTTTCCATGGAGACTGGCGGTTAAACGCATAAGGTAAATCTTGCTCTGCAACATTTCCTTCACGTTCATCCAGCATCTTGACATAACCACCAAGTGGTAAAGCAGAAAGTTGATATTGGATGCCTGATTTCTTAGATTGCCATTTCAGTAAAGTTGGACCAAAACCAATCGAATAGACCAGAACTTTAACGCCTAATTTACGTGCGACCCAATAATGACCAAATTCGTGAATTGCGATCAGAGGACCAAGCAATAAAATCGCTGCAACAATCATAAATAGTGCATTCATACGATTTAGCCTCCTATACCCACAATATACTTTTCTGCAATTTGTCTTGCGATCATATCAGTCTGTAAAATGATGTCTATATTTTCTGCTTTAGCATTTTGTACAGTTTGCAAAGTATTCTCGACTACCTGAGTAATCTCAGTAAATCGAATCTTTTTCTGTAAAAATGCTGCAACTGCCATTTCATTTGCCGCATTTAAAATCGTCGGTGCCAAGCCACCTGCACGCATTGCCTGACGTGCTAAATCCAATGCAGGAAATTTAACAATATCAGGCGACTGAAAATTCAATTGAGCTGTCTCAAACAAATTCAGTGCCGGGACATGTGTTGCCAGACGTTTTGGCCAAGCCAATGCATGTGCAATCGGCGTACACATATCTGGATTACCCATTTGCGCCAAAGTTGATCCATCCACATATTGCACCATGGAATGAATAATACTTTGTGGATGAACAACAACTGTAACAAAATGTTCTGATATTGAAAACAAATGACAAGCTTCGATCAATTCTAAGCCTTTATTCATCAATGTTGCAGAATCAACAGAGATTTTTTGTCCCATTGACCAATTTGGATGTTTACAAGCTTGTTGAGGAGTAACATCATGCAACTGTTCCAAGGAGTGATTCAGAAAAGGCCCACCTGATGCGGTCAGCAAAATCTGAGACACCCCGAGCTGGGGCTGTCCTGTTCTTTCTGCATTTAAATAATCGTGGGGTAAAGACTGAAAGATAGCATTATGCTCAGAGTCTACAGGTAACAATAGCGCATGATGATCACGTGCTGCCTGCATCATAATGTCACCAGACATCACCAAGGCTTCTTTATTGGCAAGCAAAACACGTTTACCTGCTTTTACTGCCGCCAAAGTTGGCAGTAAACCCGCAGCCCCAACAATTGCTGCCATAACAATATCAACATCAGCATGTTCAGCAACTGCAATTAAGCCCGACTCATCCGTTAAAATTTCAATCTGTTTTAGATGTTCTTGATTGAATTTTTGCTGTAACTCAAATGCTTTATCATTCGGCACAACCACAATTTTTGGATGATATTTTTTACAAATTTCTAAAAGTTCATCTAAACGACTATATGCAGAGACTGCAAATACAGTGTATTGGTCTGGGTGTTGTTCCAATACTTTTAAAGTACTTTGTCCAATTGAACCCGTAACACCCAATATACAAACAGCTTGAGTCATTTAAAGATCTACACCAATAAGTTTTAATATATACATACCCGTTGCAAAAATCGGTGCTGCAGCAAGTAAAGAATCGATACGATCCAACACACCGCCATGCCCTGGAAGAACCCGACCAGAATCTTTAATTCCTGCACGGCGTTTAATCATTGATTCAAACAAATCGCCCAACACGGAAGCAAACACAGTAACAATCGATAGGATTAAGAACAAAATAAGCTGTACGGCAGTTAAATTTAAGTAGGAATATTGCACAACCAACATAATTAGCACAGTTGTAGCGATACCACCATAAAGACCTTCAACAGATTTGTTTGGACTCACAAAGGGTGCAAGTTTTTTCTTACCAAATTTACGGCCGACAAAGTATGCACCACTATCAGCCCCCCAAACCAACAAGAACAAATACATCAACCACCACGGTGAACTATGCCAGACCGCATAGAGCGCTGTAACAGCAGCAGAAATCAGAATAAATCCAACGATATATAAGGATGCATTGTACCAGCTATCCGATTCAGGAAAGTTCTTAACCCAATAGATACTGCCCAACCAAGTGAGAATAGAGGCAGCCCACAGCAAAAGCGCTACATCATCAAAAAATAATGCTAGTGTGGATACAGCCGCAACGCATCCGCCATAGATCCAAGCCTTAGGTTTTGAGACCGATGCAGATGCAGTTGTTCGAGGCATAAGCTTAAACCATTCGTAACCTGCAACCCCTGCGGCTAAAATCATCAGTATAAACATTGGATAATGTGATTGCGTTGCAAACATGCAACTTAAAACAACAGCAACTAACACCAATGCGGTAATAATCCGCTCTAACATTATTAATTCTCGATTTTCGCTTGTTGAATCTGTTCTGAGGTTTTACCAAAGCGTCTTTCACGTCCTGAAAAAACACGAAATGCGTGATCTAACTCTTCTATTGTAAATTCTGGCCACAACGTATCGGTAAAATATAATTCCGCATACGCAGCTTGCCACAACAAGAAGTTAGACAAACGGTAATCTCCGCCCGTGCGAATTAACAAATCAACAGCAGGTAGATCATTTAGACTGACATATTTATCAAATAAATCAACATTTATCTGATCTGCTTGAACTTTTCCAGCAAGTGCATCTTGAGCAATAAGCTTTGCAGCATGTGCCATATCCCACATTCCCCCATAGCTAATCGCAATGGTTAAAGTCATGGAATTAAAAGCTGCCGTTTTTTGCTCTGCGTATTGCATGAGATCACGCAACTCACTCGATAATCGGGCACGATCACCAATAAAACGTAACGAGATATTGAACTTTTCCATACGGGGTAATTGTTCATGAATTGTCTCTTCTAACAACTTCATCAACAACTCTACTTCGTATTGTGGCCGATTCCAATTTTCACTTGAAAATGCAAAAACCGTTAAAGCACGTACACCCTCTTTTTTGCAATGTTCAACAATAGGATCCAAGACATTTTTGCCTTCCCGATGCCCATCACCTTTTTGCATTTGCTTTTTTTTAGCAAAACGATTGTTGCCATCCATAATGATGGCAACATGTTGAGGAAGAAGCGATTCTTCTTGCAAGGTCATAATAGAATCAGACCTTCATCAATTCTGCTTCTTTCGCTGCAAGACGTTTATCAACCTCTGCAACATATTTATCAGTAATTTTCTGAATTTCATCCGATGCACGGCGATCATCATCTTCAGAAATTTCTTTTTCTTTCAATAATGCTTTGATATCACCTAATACATCACGACGGATATTACGAATCGCAACTTTGGCATTTTCAGCTTCCGCACGCGCAACTTTTTGCATATCACGACGAGTTTCTTCTGTTAATGCAGCCATTGGTACACGGATTGCATCAGCAGTAATAGGATTTAGTCCCAAACCCGCTTCACGAATCGCTTTATCAATTGCAGCAACCATTGAGCGTTCAAATGGTTGAACTAACAGCGTACGCGAATCTTCAAGCCCAATATTTGCCACTTGATTTAATGGAACATCAGAGCCGTAGTAAGAAACCATCACACCATTTAAAATTGATGGGTGCGCACGACCTGTACGAACTTTGGCAAAGCCTAACTCTAACGAGTCAAGCGACTTTTGCATACGCTGTTCGCTATCTTGTTTGAGATCGTTAATCATATGATCTTCCTTACTTATTCATTAGGTATTACAAAATATTTAAACATTAGTATAAAGAGCTTTATGGCTCACGTACATTAATTCGTAACGTGAGTACCCTCTTTTTCGCCCATTACGACAGAAAGTAATGCACCAGATTTGTTCATATCAAAAACTTGCAATGGCACATTGTGATCACGACATAAACAAATTGCTGTCAAATCCATCACACCAAGCTTTTCATCCAGCACTTGATCGAAAGTTAAATTGTCATATTTAACTGCATCATCATATTTGCTTGGATCTTTGTTATAAACACCATCCACTTTGGTCGCTTTCAAGATCAAGTTTGCCTCAATCTCGATACCGCGTAAGCAAGCTGCTGTATCTGTAGTAAAGAATGGATTCCCTGTACCGGCAACAAATACGCAAACTTCACCTTGACTCAAGTGACGAATCGCATCACGGCTTGAATAAGGCTCAACCACAGTACCGATTGATAATGCTGACATTAAACGTGTTCTAATATTACGACGCACCAATGCATCACGCATTGCTAAACCGTTCATCACTGTCGCTAACATACCCATCTGGTCACCCGTTACACGACCCACCAGACCATCTTTCTGTAGTTGGCTACCACGGTACAAGTTACCACCACCAACAACGATACCCACTTGTACGCCTAAACCGACCAAGTGTGCAATCGAAAGCGACATCTGATCCAACACTTGGGCATCAATACCCATATCTTTATTACCCGCTAAAGCTTCACCCGAAAGCTTTAGCAAAATTCGTGCATAACGTGGATTTTTAGACGCTGACATACCTTTACTCCAAACCGACCAATCTCAAAGTTTTCTTAAATTTAATTCAATCTCAAGCAGATTTAATCTGAATTAACTTTGCAAACAAATCATATTCATCTGCATCCGTAATTTCGACTTCAAGCAAATCACCTGCTTTAATCACGCTCTTATCAATATCTTCAACAAAAACATTGCCATCAATTTCTGGTGCATCTGCATAGGAACGCGCAACAGCCACTGGAAATTCTTCTTCCAGACTGTCGACAAGCACCGTCATTGTCTGACCAATACGTTTTTGTAATTTGGCCGCAGAAATCGCCTGTTGAACTTCCATAAAACGCTCATAACGATCTTGCTTGATTTCTTCTGGCACATGATCAGGCAGATCATTCGCAGTTGCACCTTCTACAGGCGAATAAGTAAAACAACCAACACGGTCAAGTTGAGCTTCTTTCAACCATTCCAATAAAATCTGGAAATCTTCTTCTGTTTCCCCTGGGAAACCTACAACGAATGTTGAACGAATCACCAATTCAGGGCATTTTTCACGCCACAATTTAAGGCGCTCTAATGTATTTTCACTATGAGCTGGTCGCTTCATCAATTTTAAGATGCGCGGACTGGCGTGCTGAAAAGGAATATCTAAATAAGGGAGGATTTTACCTTGCGCCATCAAGTCAATGGCAGCATCTACGTGTGGATATGGATAAACATAATGTAAACGCACCCAGATACCGAGCTGACCAAGGGCTTCACACATGTCATAGAACTTGGTTTTGACTGGCTGGCCATTCCAGAAGTCCAACTTATACTTGGTATCCACACCATAAGCAGAAGTATCTTGAGAAATCACCAAGACTTCTTTTACACCAGCACGTTTAAGTGCAGCTGCTTCATCCAATACTTTACCTACAGGACGAGAGACCAAGTCTCCACGCATGCTTGGGATAATGCAGAATGTACAACGGTGGTTACAGCCTTCTGATATTTTCAAATAGGCATAATGCTTTGGTGTTAAACGAACACCTTGCTCTGGTACTAAATCAATAAATGGGTTGTGTTTTGGTGGTGCAGGTACATATTCGTGTACTGCTTCCATCACATCTTGATAAGCTGCCGCCCCTGTTACTTTAAGTACATTTGGATGCATCTGGCGAATTTTGTCTTCATCTTTACCTAGGCAGCCCGTTACGATCACTCGACCGTTTTCGCTCATGGCTTCGCCAATGGCGTCTAAAGACTCTTGCACTGCAGATTCAATAAAACCACAGGTGTTAACAACAACCAAATCTGCACCGTCATAATCTGATGCAACTTGATAACCTTCAGTCTTTAACTGAGTTAAAATTCGTTCAGAATCTACCAATGCCTTAGGACAACCTAAAGATACAAAACCGACTTTGGGGGTCTTCATGAATCTGCGCTCCACTTGAATCGGCGTATTGTATGACTTTTCTTTGTCTTCGCATAGCAGCAAAGCCATCTCTTTGTGTAATGCACCAAAATACAACCAAAAATTTAAATAAAAACCAACAACGCACCAATTTGGAACATAATAAAATATTGAAATATGCAGATGTATGTGAAAAATACCGTATAAATCGATATTTCCAGAATTAAGTGATTGAAATTTAGTTAATAGAAAGTTGGCTTGTATTTTGCATAAAGTACATTTTAGAAGTTAATGGCTCTTCATTAAAATTTATATTTATTGCGCCATTTTAAAACAGGACGATTCACAAATGGATCAACAGAACCCTATCGACTATCGACTTTTAGTAGATAATCTGACAACTGCCATATTATTGGTCGATAGTAAGCTTAATATTTTTTATTTAAATTCTGCTTGCGAAGCATTATTTGATATCAGCTTGCTGCGCGCTTCGGGTCAGCCTGTATTAAATTTACTACATGCGCATGATGACGCGTTCAACACTCATGAAGCTTTATTAAACACATTACAAAGTGGGCAGCATTATACCCGTCGCGAAGCAGTGATTAATGTAAATTTCAAACCCATTCATGTTGATTACACCGCTTCTCAACTTAATGCAGGTAAAAGCTATCACCCCTTACTGCTGATTGAACTCAATCCGATCGATCGGATGTTAAAAATTTCAAAAGAAGAAAATTTGGTTCAACAGCATCAAGTTGCACGACAACTGGTTCGCGGTGTGGCTCATGAGATCAAAAATCCGTTAGCGGGTATTCGTGGCGCAACTCAATTACTGGCACGTAGTTTAGGTGATGATAGCTATCGTGAATTTACCGACATCATTATTAGTGAAGTTGATCGACTCACCAATTTAGCCGATACCATGCTTGGCTCGCGTCAACTTCCTAGTTACGAGCTGGTCAATGTGCATGAACCCTTGGAACGTGTTCGCTCACTGATTGCCAACCAGACCAAGAAAAAAATCAAGATTACCCGTGACTATGACCTGTCGTTACCCGATGTGATGGCAGATCGTGATCAGTTGATTCAGGTCATGCTTAACATCAGTGTTAATGCAGTACAGGCCATGACAGAAAATAAAGACTTTTTTATCGAGTCAGAGCCAGAACTTGCTCTAAGAACACGAATTCAGCGTCTCGTGACCATTAATGGCGTGTTAAATCGCTCAGCCATCCGTATTGATATCGAAGACAATGGCCCTGGTGTCCCAGAAAGCATCCTCGAATCTGTTTTTTATCCACTGGTAACAGGGCGAGCTAAAGGCACAGGACTTGGCCTCAGTATTGCTCAAAATATTATGCATCAACATAACGGAATGATTGAGTGTCAATCAGTTCCAGGAAAAACCGTATTTAGCCTATATCTACCTTGGGAGTTAAACCATGTCACGAAATAAAATTTGGGTAATAGATGATGATCGTGCCATGCGCTGGGTACTAGAAAAAACGTTCAAAGAAGAAGGTTTTGATGTCACCAACTTTGAAGAAGCACAAACTGCACTGGAACGTCTGCATGATGATGCGCCAGACGTAATTCTTACCGATATCCGTATGCCTGGTATTGATGGACTAACCTTCTTATCCAAGGTTAAAAACACACATCCAGATTTACCTGTAATCATCATGACAGCACATTCAGATTTAGAATCTGCTGTATCAAGTTATCAAACAGGTGCATTTGAATATTTACCAAAACCTTTTGATATCGATGAAGCACTCGCATTGGTCAATCGTGCGATTTTGCATATCAATAAATTGCAACAACAAGAAGCCACCAAAGCAGCATCACCCTTACAGTCAACGGAAATTATCGGCGAATCACCAGCAATGCAGGAAGTTTTCCGTGCGATTGGGCGTTTATCGCAATCACATATTACGGTGCTTATTAACGGTGAATCTGGTACAGGTAAAGAATTAGTTGCTCATGCCTTACATAAACACTCACCTCGTCGTGCCAAACCATTTATTGCACTGAATATGGCGGCCATTCCCAAAGACTTGATTGAAACCGAGTTGTTTGGGCATGAAAAAGGTGCGTTCACAGGTGCAAACACCCAACATCAAGGCCGTTTTGAACAGGCCAATGGCGGTACGTTATTCCTTGATGAAATTGGCGATATGCCTTTTGAAACACAAACACGTTTACTCCGTGTCTTGGCAGATGGTGAATTCTACCGTGTCGGTGGCCATATCCCTGTCAAGGTCGACGTACGTATCGTGGCTGCAACCCATCAAGATTTGGAAAAACTGGTGAATGAAGGACGCTTCCGTGAAGACTTATACCATCGTCTGAACGTCATCCGTATTCACATTCCAAAACTGTCACATCGTAGCGAAGATATTCCGATGCTGGCTCAGCATTTCTTGGCTCGTGCAGGAAAAGAACTTGGGGTAAGTCCTAAAATCTTACGTACTGAAACTACGGATTATATGCAACAGCTACCTTGGCCTGGTAACGTTCGCCAGTTAGAAAACACTTGCCGCTGGTTGACCGTCATGATCACTGGTCGTGAAGTTTATCCGGAAGATTTACCTGCCGAGCTCAAACAGGCATCAGTACAAAAAACCAGTGATGTCCAAACAATATCAGGCACTAGTCCAGCCTTAGTTGAGCGTATTGCAGTACACTACTGGGATGAGCTCTTAGGTCAATGGGCAATTCAAAAGCTTAAAAATGGTGAAATGAAGCTCCTAGATATCGCCACACCGATGTTTGAACGCACCCTAATCAATGCAGCATTACAGCAAACTCGTGGTCGCAAACGCCATGCTGCTGAGCTCTTAGGTTGGGGGCGTAATACCCTAACCCGTAAACTCAAAGAACTTGGCATGGATTCTACCGATGACGAGGAGGATGACGAAGCACGTTCTGCTTAGAAGGCATATTCATTCAAAGCGAGTACCCTGTTACTCGCTTTTTTTGTTCAAGTTGCAGTGTTCTTCCGTATGCTTAAATTCATAGTCATACAATGGATATGGTTTTTGTTATACTAGGATTAACCCAACCAACCTAAAGTAGATAATGACTGATATTTGCTATCCGAGTTGCGCCAAACCTCAAACTCGTCGTGGAGAAGAACGTCGTCTTGCCTTATTACTATGTGCAAGCGATTTATTTCTAGAGAAAGGTTATGAAGCAGTTTCTTTGGATGATATCGTCAATCATGCAGGGGGCTCTAAAACCTCAATTTACAAATACTTTGGTAACAAAGAAGGTCTTTTTACCGCGATTTGCGATTATCGAAGAGAAGTATTTTTTAAAGGCGTCTGTTTCCCTTATACACCAGAAACAAGTACTTTAAGAGATTACCTAATGCATACCCTGCAGCGTTTTTACCAACACATTATCCAACCAGAAAATATTGCCTTTATGCGAATGTTTACAGAACAGACGCAAAAGGACCCTCAACTTGCCCATTATTTCTACAATCAATGTGCTCTCAATATTCAAAACACGATTTCCTCTGCGCTTGAGCATGCTCATACAAATAATGAAATTTACTGTGCACAGCCACAGTTTTCTGCAACGATGTATTTTGGCATTTTAAGAGACGTCGAATGGCGCAACTTAATGGGCTTAGACGTACCAGCCAATGATGCAGAAATTATTGATTATATTAACTATTCAGTAGATCTTTTTTTAAAAGCGCATCAAAAAGTCTAAATCTTTTGCATTTTTCAGACGTATAGTATAGTAGTCAATTCTTTTTAATTCACCACTCGTCAAACAACAATTAATTATTGTTTTAATTCAATAATTATTGTGGGAGTAGCTATGGCGCTTCGGCATTTCCTAACTTTACGTGACCTATCTTCATTAGAGTTGCAACGCATTTTAGATCGTGCGCAAGAGCTTAAACGCATGCAACACAGCAACACGCTTTTTCAACCGTTTGCGGGTAAAGTTTTGGGAATGATTTTCGAAAAATCGAGTACACGTACCCGAATTTCCTTTGAAGCTGGCATCTGTCAATTTGGCGGGAGTGCAATTTTCCTCTCACCTCGCGACACACAATTAGGCCGTGGCGAACCTATTGAAGATTCTGCACGTGTGATTTCAAGTATGCTCGATATCGTGATGATCCGTACTTTTGCTCACGATATTGTTGAACGCTTTGCATCTTACTCAACAGTGCCTGTGATTAATGGCCTGACTGATGATCACCACCCTTGTCAATTGCTTGCCGACTTACAAACCTTTCAAGAACATCGTGGCAGCATTGAAGGCAAAACCGTAGCCTGGATTGGTGATGGTAACAACATGTGCAATTCATATATTGAAGCTGCACACCTCATGGGCTTTAAGCTTAAGATTGCAACACCTGAAGGTTATGAACCAAAGCCTGAATTCTTAGCTGAATTTGCAGATTGTGTAGAAGTATTTAATAAGGCCGAAGATGCTGCCGTTAATGCCGATCTGATTGTGACTGATGTCTGGGCCAGCATGGGACAGGAAGAAGAACAAAAATTACGAGAAAAGGCGTTTTTATCATTTCAAGTTAATGAAAAACTTATGGACTTGGCTCATCCTGATTGTCTGTTTATGCATTGTTTACCTGCTCATCGTGGCGAAGAAATTTCGGAACATATGCTAGATCACAAAAATGCTGTGGTTTGGGATGAAGCTGAAAACCGTTTGCATGCGCAAAAAGCCTTAATGGAATTCTTACTCAATGAGAATCTTAAAAAAGATTAAGTTAAAAAAACAGCATCATTGGATGCTGTTTTTTATTTGTGCGTTCTAAATTGAACACTGAAATAAAAACACTTATAGTAAGACCAGCCCTTTAGAATAAGTTTCTCATGATGTGAGAACTTCACTCAATATGCAGCGGACGTTATGACTTCACTTGAACAAGCCTTATCTCAAATACCAAACTTCTCTTTGGTGCATGAGCATCTGTTTAGCTCTGGTCAACCGACTGCCGAGCAATTACAACAAATCAAAGAGTATGGTTGCGGCACAGTCATTAACCTTGCAACCAGCCAATCTGACAATCATCTGGCTAAGCAAGACCAGATCTGTCTAGATTTGGGATTAAACTATATTCACATTCCAATTGGTTGGGATATACCTTGTTCTGAACAATGCTTATTTGTTTTAGACCTGATTGACCATCTGGTGCAAAACGAAATCATTTGGCTGCACTGCAATGACAATATGCGTGTCAGTAGCTTGATGTACCTCTATCGCCAGTTCTATATGAATATCGACCTACCAACAGCACAAGAGCTGTTACATCAAGTTTGGGAACCCAACGAAACATGGACCGGTTTAATTCATAGCATTACTTTACAACTGCAAGGTCGTAAAGCAACGCAAGAACTAGAACAATCATTGATTAACAGCAATCATTTTGCTTGATGTGAAATCAAAACCGTTGCAGTCGCCAAGATTCCTTCTTGGCGACCCGTGAAACCCAGCTTCTCCGTTGTTGTGGCTTTAATACTGATTTGAGTTATATCAACATCCAATACATTTGCAATGCTCTGGCGCATTTCTAAGTTATGCTTAGCCAACTTAGGACGCTCACAAGCAACGGTGATATCAGCATTATTGAGTTGATAACCACGATCTAGAATCAATTGATAGACATGTTTAAGCAACAAGCGACTGTCAGCACCTTTATATTCTGGATCTGTATCTGGAAAGTGCTGTCCGATATCACCCAATGCCAAAGCACCCAATAATGCATCACTTAATGCATGCAACACCACATCACCATCTGAATGTGCCTTTAAACCATGCGTATGTGGAATTTGAATACCGGCTAAAGTAACAAAATTACCTTCTTCAAATGCATGTACGTCAATCCCTTGTCCAATACGAATTTGAGCAACCATATGATTTTCCTTTTACAATATACTGAACAAATCTTGTATTCAGGCTTTCTATTTCGCTATAGTACGTTGAGCAAATTAGACTGAAAGTATAAGTGATTATGCTGTTTAACACTGTAAGAAATCAATTAAAGAAATCTGGTTACATCATCACATTGAGTTGTTTTTGCTCAACATTTGCCTATGCAGAAGCAATTGACTGCACGAGCAATGATTTAAACGCCAATAAAATCTGCTCTAAACAATATAAAGAGCAGCGTTTGAAGCTGAATACCAAATTTCTGACTGCCTATTTAGTAACGGACGCCCCGCTACAGTTATTACACGACACGCAAAGCTTGTGGCTAAATCAGGTACAACAGTGCAAAAGCAAAAATTGTTATCAACAGCAGTTTGATGCGCGTTTAGATGATTTGAATTTTTATACCTCAATGAATCAAACACTCACACAGCATTATTTAAAATATGAGCACGGCAAACTAGCAGCTCAACCCGTTCACCTACAGATTCACCAGCTCGATAAAGACAAACTTAAAATCGAAGGAACGGCCTATCGCAATCCGAATAACCGTCTAGAAACCCAAACGCAGTCATTGCTCGCCTATAGTACGCCTGAACAAAGAAGCCAAATCATTGATAATGAAAAAAAATGCCAATATCAATTGGACTTCCAGAAAGCACTGTTAATTGTTAAATCTGAGCAAAAAGATTGCAGTCGCTTTACAGGTATTTACCGCTTATACGACTAATCCAAACACGACAAAGCCGATGTTTTCACATCGGCTTTTTTATTCAGCTTGGAAATTTTTGTGCAATTTCCTGACTGATCAATACGGCTGTTGCGGCAGAGAGTGTCCAGCCTAAATGTCCATGTCCCGTATTATAAAAGACTCTTGGTTGCTTACCTTGTCTCACCACAGGCAACATATTCGGCATCATGGGACGTAAACCCGCCCATGGAACCACATGTTCCGTTGAAATATCAAAGTTCTGGTTTACCCAATTAATTAAGGGTTGAATACGATCTGCACGAATGTCTCTGTTGTAACCGTTAAACTCAGCTGTTCCCGCAATACGTAAACGGTCTGCACCTAAACGTGAGGTCACGATTTTTGCACTCTCGTCGAGCAAACTCACCCAAGGTGCATTATTTACGCTGCGCTCATCTTTGAGCTGTACGGTAATCGAATACCCTTTGACTGGATAAACATTGACACTGTCCCCAAGCATATCGGCCAGTTGATAGCTTCCGACTCCCCCACAGACTAAAACCAGATCAGCAATAATTTCAGTAATCCCATCCGCAGTTGGATTAACATTTTCCGAGCTATTTTTACAGTGAACAATCGCTTTGTCTTGGCTAAATTTAATATCAACAACATCAAGGCCAAAACAATATTTCACACCATATTGCTGTGTTCTTTCCGCCAACCCGACAGAATACTTATGGATATCACCAGTTGCGTCACCGGCAGTGTAATATCCGCCATAATAGTCACCTGTTAATGTCGGTTCGATGGCTTTCATTTCTTCAGGAGTTATCGCATTCCGTTCTAGTTTCCCTTCAACCAATACATCATTGACTTGCTTGGCAATTTGGTAATCTTCTTTAGTGTGATACATATGCAAGATGCCACGTTTTTCCAAGTCAAAAGAAATATTTTCCTTTTCAGCAACCTCAAACAAACGTTGTCTTGCCAACAAGGCTAAACGCACTGTTTCAATGGTATTGGCTTTATAATTTTTAATATGCGTCAAAAACTCAATCAGCCAGCGATACTTGTGCACACTAAAAGATGGGTTGAGCAATAATGGTGCATCTTTCTTACTCATCCATTTGATACCTTTGAGTACCGTTGCTTTTTGGTTCCAGACTTCCGCATTGCAGGCAGATAATTGCCCACCATTGGCAAAAGAGGTTTCCATAGCTGGAAACAGATGGCGATCAATCACCGTCACCTCATAACCCAATTTAATTAATTCATAAGCAGACGTTACACCCGTAATCCCCGCACCAATTACAACAACATGTGGCATAGCAAACTCCTAGAAATGCATCACATTTCTTAATGCATAGCCCCATCTGTCATGGTACCTGAGAGTTTCGGCAGATGATTACCAATTAACCATTAAGCCTTCCCCTTCGGTGAGTGTTTGTCGTAGAAGAATAAAGTTGTCGTATATTTCTACAAGTTGAGCACTGCTCTCCAGATTGTATTTCTATTATTACAGTCCTTCTGCCTGAGAGTTTCCGGGGTCGTTGCTCCTTCGGCGAGTTCATTGAAGAACTTCTCTCCCGCAATAATATTTATATCCCTATAAGCAATATATATGCCGCTTAAAAATACAGACACTAAATTCTTGTAATTGTTTGTAGACGGAAATTGTTCTATTGGGCTAAAGTTAAGATCATAAAAAAGCAGGCTGACAGCCTGCTTTAAATAATTAAAACTTGCATTGCAAAATTTGATCTGGGAATTGTCCCTTCCAAAGCTCCCGCAATGTCGGTAAATAGAATTTTTCCCCAATCATCACCAGTTCAGCATCAATCAGTGCATGAATCTCATGCATCAACACATAATCTAAGGCAATCAACGATAACTGTGGTTGAGTTTGGGCGATGTGTTTACGTTTAATTTGAGCCTTTTTAACTAACTCATTGGCAAAGTTTTTATCTTTATAGGTGGTAATCGCGCTTAAACGTAGCTCGATGATGCCCCAGCCCTCCAATAGTTTTTTAAAAACCTCAAAGTCTTTTGACGTCGCTTCCCAAGTCACATTTTCCAAATTATTGTCTTCAGGCAATACAGGCAAGAGTAAGTCTGCCGTACTTGGAAAAATTTTCTTTAAATTCAACAGAAACTTAACAGGATTTTCATTTGGAAGATCAGAAAATTGGATGTTGGTTTTGGTATCTGTTAAATAGATAGAGAGCATCAAAAAAATCCTAAGGTAAAATGCTGTTTTATATAAACTTAATTTCAGCTCTGCACAGTGTTGGCAAAACAAAAAAGATAAAAACAGAAGAAGATGATCATTCTAACAATTATGACAATTTATTCAATGTTAGTTTCGCTCTAAAGACTTTCCTCTACACATTAAGTAGTTCCTACAAAATCATAATCTCAAGCATAGAACATAGTCAAAGAGAGATCTTTGACCTTAACCAACTGCCTACCACATCATGGAGAATAATTATTTACATCATCATCGTGTAGCAGATACATAAAAGTTTGCTATCCGTTCTCTACCTTTGGAATAATAGAACTGACCATGCAGGTCAGTTCAAAATTACTCATTTCACAGCTTTTTTAAGATTAAAAAAATGTGAAATATCTATTAATTCAATAGGCTTTAAAACAACGGACATCATTTACTGATTACCTTATGTCCGTTCTGAATAGGCTTTGTAGGAGTTAATCAAAGTGATTAAGATCAAAGAATTGATAATGTCTGAACGTATAGTCTTAGATAAATCAAAACTATTAGATACATTAGACAGCACATCCATTTCATTAAAAAATAAACTTGTATTTCTACCTTTTATCGCCCATTTCGTTATGAACTTTGGTGACTTTAATAAATATGTATTGCCATTTAAAGCACCAACAAATGAATTGGAAAATCTCGTAAACATACATGCAGCAGAAGATGCCGAACATTGGATTTGGTATGTGCATGATTTAGAAAAACTAAGCTATGATCTTCCTGAAAAATTTACGACAACTTTAAAAAAATTATGGTCAAAAGAAAATGAAGAAAACCAAATCCTTTTTTTCGAGTTAGTCCATTTAGTTCACAACCAACCAGCCAATATTCGACTTGCAATTATCGAAGCAATCGAGATTACAGGTCATATCATCTTTTCAAAATTGAGAGATATCACCCAACATTCTAATTACCAGTTAAGTTATTGTGGAGACATCCATTATCATAAAGAAACAGGTCATACCATTGGAGCTGAAGAAAAAATCATAGATCAGCTAACCTTCTCAACATATGAAAGTGAAATTGCAATTCAATCTATAAAACAAGTCTTTAAAGCATTTAGTCGCTGGTATCAGTACTTGGATTTCCTTATTTGTACACATCATAGATCCTGACCAACTATAGTACTTAATATCTCTATTTTATAAAGAAATCCCTCTATTCAAGAGGGATTTTTTATTCAGGAATCAAGCTTACTTACTATTTGGAGAAACCATATTTTCAGGTTTTACCACCTCATCAAATTGCGCTTCGGTAACCAGTCCGAGTTCAACTGCAACCTGTTTTAAGGTTTTATTCTCCTTATACGCAGTTTTCGCAACTTTAGCCGAATTCTCATAGCCAATAACAGGATTAAGTGCCGTGACTAACATCAAGGAATTATGCAGGAAGTAATCAATTTTTTCACGGTTTGGTTCAATTCCAACCGCACAATGATCATTAAAGCTATTACATGCATCACCCAATAACTGAATTGATTGCAATAAGTTGTATGCAATCACAGGCATAAACACATTGAGCTCAAAGTTACCCGAAGCCCCTGCAACATTGATCGTAGTGTCATTCCCTAAGACTTGTGCAACAACCATGGTCATTGCTTCGCTCTGCGTGGGATTGACTTTGCCTGGCATAATACTCGAACCGGGCTCATTCTCTGGAATACGGATTTCACCAAAACCACAGCGTGGCCCACTTGCCAACCAACGAATATCATTCGCGATTTTATTTAAACTTACTGCTAGCGTTTTTAATGCGCCCGATGCAAAGACAGCGGCATCACGACCTGCCAAAGCCTCAAATTTATTCGGTGCCGTGACAAATGGTAAACCTGTAAGTTCAGCCAACTGCTCAGCTGCTTTCACTGCATAGTCAGGATGTGCATTCAATCCAGTTCCCACAGCTGTACCACCTAACGGTAACTCATACAAACCTGCAAGCGCTTGCTGTAAACGTTTTAAGCCATGTTCCAGCTGCGACACATAACCAGTAAATTCTTGCCCTAAGGTCAAAGGGGTTGCGTCTTGCAAATGCGTCCGCCCAATTTTCACGATATCATCAAATTCTTTTGATTTACGTTCCAGAGTAGCCTTGAGTTTTTCAACAGCAGGAATCAGTAATTCATTAATTTGGATACTGGCTGCAACATGAATTGCAGTTGGAAAAGAGTCATTGGTCGATTGTGCACGATTGACATGGTCGTTTGGGTGTACTGGTTTCTGTGCTCCCAATGCCTGCCCTAATTTCTGATTAGCAATATTGGCAATCACCTCATTACAGTTCATATTGCTTTGTGTGCCTGAACCTGTTTGCCAAACCACCAAGGGAAATTGTGAATCCCATTGTCCAGCAATCACTTCTTCAGCAGCACCAACAATATACTGGCTCAAATCTTCAGGCAGTTGTTTTAACTCAGCATTGGTCATTGCAGCAGCTTTCTTGACCAACCCCATTGCACGAATCATCGCCCGCGGTAAGCGCTCCTGACCAATCTTAAAGTTTTGTAGACTCCGTTGCGTTTGCGCCCCCCATAAAGCGTCATTGGGTACTTCAATTTCGCCCATTGTGTCGTGTTCAATTCGCATTTGCATAAACAACCTCTGCTCTATTTGGTTAAAGTTCTCACGGGCTGAAGCAAGGTGATGCTTTGGCTAGTAGCCATTATCCTAATCAAAGCAGATATAATTGTAAATAAGAATCATTATCTTAATTACCTTTTAAGGTATTTAAATAGAACCGCCATTCATCTTCAATCATCACAGTCAAAGGTCGCTTTGGAGACCAATTCAATACCTTCTCTGCTTTCTCTAAAGCTGCCCCGAGTTGCGCTATTTCTTGATGTTGAAAAACCGCTGGTTGAGTATTCACTTTTGTTTGCGTCACCTTTTCAATTTCATTCAGCAAAGTTTGAATCGATGTCAGTTGCGAATGTGCAATATTGAATGACGCTAAGCAATTATGTTGTGACTTCAGCCAATTCAATGTTTTTAGGATTGCCTCGCATGCATCCAAAACATGTAGGAAACTTCGCTCAACCGTACCATCAGCCGTTGCTGCCTGATTTTGCAATTCAATATATTCGCGTTGCATCGCTGCAACCTGTAAGGCCAAAGGTACAATATTTTTGGGTAATTGCGTAACAAATTCACCTAAAACACCATGCTCAAATGCACCCACGATATTCGATAAACGCAAGTTCACAATACGCCATTCAGGATCGACTTTATAAGTATCAGCAATAATATCTTCAACCATTTGCTGTGATCGAACATAGGGATTCGGGTAGCTATAATTAAACTTGGTTTCTTCAGATAGTTTCGCATCTGATTGGCCATATACAGCCAAACTCGAGAGATTAATTAACTGTCTAACCCCCATTCGCTGCATAGCTCTTAATAAGCTCATTATGCTACTGACGTTGTCATTATAATATTCCAGCGGTTTTAACACAGATTCTTCTAAAGATTTAAAACTGGCTGTATGAATCACTGTATCAATTGAATATTGTTCGAATACTTTATTTAGAGCTGGTGTATTACGGACATCCAGTTTCGCAAATGGAATATACATGCCTGAAATATATTCGAGCCGCTCTAAGGTCTGTAAGGTTGAATTGGCTAAATTATCCACAATAACAATTTCTTGACCATGAGCCAACAGACTCAAAGCTATATGCGAACCAATAAAGCCTAAACCACCTGTCAGCAAAATCATTGTATACTTACCTTCCTTTAAATCTATCCATCATTATTTTTGCCTACTACGACCATAGTGAATATTCAATGAGTACACTACTGCTAATTACTTCTGCGCCTACGTCAATTTTGGCTTGGCATGCTTTTGGTTTAGCTCAAGCCTTACAAAATAAGCATGAAGAACTTCAAGTCTTCTTTTACCAAGATGGTGTTCAGGTTGCGAATGACTTACAGTGGTTTCCTGATGATCAACGCAATCTAAAACAAGAATGGCAAAAGCTCGGCATTCGACTCCCTGTCTGTGTCAGTGCTGCCCTTGCTCGGGGAATCACTGATGCGGACAATGCAAAGCGCCATTCACTCCAACATTACAACTTAGCCAAAGGCTTTGAACTGGTTGGTCTTGGTGAGCTTGCTGACGCAGTACAAAGCTGTTCTCGTTTAATTCAATTTTAATTTAAGTTCTTTACTACAGTGTTGCTTTGAAAAGGTAAATTGTGTGAAATCTGTACTCGTCATCCTAACGCAACCTAACTTAACAAGTTTGCAAATCAATGAAAGCTTGTCCGCAACTATGGTTTTAGCAACCTTTGGTATTTCTGTCAAAGTATTATTAAAGTGTGCGGCAATTAACTTATTGGACAATAAGTTAGAATTTGATCAACTTAAACATGAGTTTAAAATTGCAGCCAATATGGTTGAAAGTTTTGAGTTCTATGATTTGACTCCAATTTTAATTGAATATGAAAATCAAGAACTTAGAATCATTAAAAATACAGATCAGGAGATCGAATTCATTGATCTCAATCCGGAGTTTATCCAGTCATTTGATCATATACTATACTGGTAAGGTGTTTCATTATGGAAAAAACAACGCTCTTTTTAGTCCAATCTGCAACAGAACAGCTCTGGTCTGACTTAGTAAAAATGGCACAATCTGATGACTATATTGTGATTATGGGTGATGCAGCAATTCAGGTGTCTGCATTAATTACAGCAACTTATCATCACATTTATTGTTTAACTAATGAGCACAACCTTCTTAATGATGAAGTTAAAGACAAAATTCAGGCAATCGATTATGACCAATTTGCAGAGCTCAGCTTAAAATTCAAACGTTGTGTTTCTTTGAAATAATATTTCTTTCATTCATTTTTTATTTTTTAGGCTATTTTATGCAGTTAGAATTAGACCAAGACGGTCATTTAGTTGATTACAGCATTTGGGATCAAAACGTTGCTCAGGAGTTGGCAAAGTCTTTAGATTTACAATTAACGGATTGGCATTTTGAGATTCTTTATGCTGTGAGACAGTTTTATCAACAATTTGGTCATTCACCTGCAACACGTCCACTCATTAAGTTTTTAATGAAAACTGTTAATGCTGAAATTGATAATGCCTTGTTGCAGCAGAAGTTTAATACAGGTTTAGTCGCTCGTCATTTAAGCCGTTTAGCGGGTGTACCTAAACCTGCAAATTGTCTATAAGCTATGTATATGCATGAGCATCATGCATATTTTTTGGCGAAAGCAACACAAAGGATTACTGCAACCGTCACGGCGAACATCGCTGCACTGACTTGTTCATGCAATAAGACAGCCGCAATCGCCAAACCAAAGATAGGTTGCAGCAGTTGTAACTGACCAACTGTGGCAATCCCCCCTTGTGCCAAGCCCTTATACCAGAAGAAAAAACCGATCAGCATACTGAATAAAGACACATAAGCTAAACCTAGTTTTGCCGATGTTGAAACTCCAGCAAAGTTTGCAGGCATATACAAATAAGAGAGAAGTAGCATGATCGGCAAGGTAATAATCAACGCCCAGCAAATAACTTGCCACCCCCCTAAATGTTTCGATAGCTTACCCCCTTCGGCATAACCAAAAGCACAAAGCAAAATCGCCAAGAGCATGAACGTGTCACCATAATTAAATGCCCAGCTCCCTGTTTGAATCAGCATATAACCACAAACCAGCATCCCACCTAAAATAGCGAATAACCAAAAAGCTAAATTTGGTCTTTCTCCACCTCTTAACACGCCAAAAATCGCAGTTGCCAGTGGCAATAAACCCACAAAAACAATGGTATGTGCAGCACTAACATATTGGAGTGCCAAAGCCGTAAACAGTGGAAAGCCAACCACCACTCCCAGTGCAACATAAAATAATGGCAGCCAATCTTTGCGCTCGGGTAACTGCTGACGCGATAATAAAATCAAGGCCAAACCAAGTAGTCCAGCAATCGCAGCACGGGCAGCTGTTAAAAAGGTGGGACTAAAGTCCATGACTGCAACACGTGTTGCAGGTAACGACCCTGCGAAAATAATTACACCAATCAGACCATTGAACCAGCCGCTATTTAAAGTTTTCATTTATTTTCTCCAAATCCACATGGAGAATTTAAACTGTGATATGGTTTAAATACCACACACAGTACAGTACAATTTCAAATAACTGTATTGGTTATTTTACCCATACAGTTAAAGGTGCTCTCATGAAAAGTACTAAAATTGATTTTGTAATCCAGCATATTCAGGAACAAATAAAAAACCGCTCATTACTACCCGGCTCACGTTTACCCTCAGTCCGTGCTTTGGCTGCTGTACTTCATCTATCTGTCTCAACAATCGTTGAAGCCTATGAACGCCTTGCTTCTCAAGGCATTATTGAGGCAAAAACAGGTTCAGGTTTTTTTGTTGCAGGACCACTTGCACCTTTATCCATCTCTGAAATTCATCCCAAAATCGATCGGAGTATCGATCCACTCTGGATTTCAAGACAAGCCCTCGAAGCAAAACAAGGAGTTTTAAAACCGGGCTGCGGTTGGTTACCTGATGACTGGATGCCACATGAAAATATCCGTAAAGCCATTCGTAAAGTATCCAAAGCTCCTTCAAGCACTTTGACGAATTATTCAACGCCATTAGGCCTAGCACCTTTACGTGAGTTACTCTCACGCAGAATATTAAGCAAAGGTATTGAAGCACAGCCCAATCAAATTTTATTGACCGACTCAGGCACACAGGCAATCGATTTAATTTGTCGTTATTTTCTCAAACCGAATGATGTGGTTTTAGTGGATGACCCTTGTTATTTTAACTTCCATGCATTGCTTAAAGTTCATCAAATCCAAATCATTGGTGTGCCTTACACGCCTGCAGGGCCTGATCTGGAGGCTTTTGCTCAAGCCATCAAAATCCATAATCCACGCCTCTACATTACCAACTCAGGTATTCATAATCCAACGGGAGCGGTATTAACCGCATCAACAGCGTATCAAGTCTTAAAACTGGTTGAACAGTCTAATCTGGTGGTGATTGAAGATGATATTTTTGCAGATCTAGAACGACATAGCGCCCCTCGTCTGGCCGCATTAGACGGCTTATCCCGTGTCATTCATATTGGTAGTTTTTCTAAAACATTATCAGGTTCTGTCCGTACGGGCTATATTGCAAGCCAATCAGAATGGATTGAGGACTTGGCTGATATCAAAATCGCAACCTGTTTTGGGGGTAATAACCTCTCTTCAGAAATTCTGTATGCCGCATTGACCGATGGTAATTACCGTAAATACCTAGAAGAGCTAAAAATACGTTTGGCCAAAGCAATGGACGCAACAGTGAAGCAACTTGAGAAACTCGGAATCAACGCATGGGTTAAACCATCCGCTGGCATTTTCTTGTGGTGTAAATTACCTGAACATTTTGATACCGCACGTATTGCGCAGAATTGCTTAGAGCATGGTGTGATTCTGGCTCCGGGCAATGCGTTTAGCCAAAGTCAGAATTTTAAGAATTTTATTCGTTTTAATGTAGCACAATCACTTGAGCCTAAAGTCTTTGAGGTTCTATCCCATGCCATTCAGCATGAAATAGAACAACAAAGGCGATAAGCAAATCATGCTGTTTTCTGCTTTTGTTCAATAAAGGCAAAATAGCCTGGACCTGCCGCGACTCGTACATCTTTAGCGTGAATCGGTTGATTACATTCAGAACAGACCACTTTGGGATTAACTTTTCGCCCGCAACTTTTATGCGTAAATTCAACGGGTTTACCTAACCCCATATCCATCCACTTATCGGCCCATTGCACCATAGAAAGAATAATTGGATAAAGGTCTAAGCCCTTATCTGTGAGTTGATATTCAAAACGCTCCTGACGATCGACATAAGGTACTTTGGTTAAAATCCCATGCTCCACCAAGCGCTTTAAACGCTCTGAAAGTACGTGCCGCGTCAGCCCCAGACTGCGCTGAAAATCATCAAAGCGACGTATACCCATAAATGCATTTCGCAAGATGAGCATTGTCCAACGATCACCCAACACTGAGAGCGTCCTCGCCACTGAACATGGCTGGTCGCCAATTTCATCCCATTTCATTATTATCACCTAATCATTTTTTTAAAGTTTTATTTAAAAGACATCAATGTCTTGAACCGTCATGTTTAGAAACTAAACAATATAAAATATACACTAAATCACCTTATCCATCAGATGCAATATTGGCACTAGGCTAAAAGTACCAATATTCAGTCATTTTACATAAATTCATCAAAACAATTTAGTTGTGAATGAATAGCCCAGCAAGGATTTGTCCTACTTCCAGTTTGGTATTGGCGGGGATACGGACCAGACTATTGGCCTGCATTAAATTACTCAACATATGCGATTGCTGTTTCGCCAAGCTTTGGAACTTGAGTTGCCCTTGATCAAAATAAGCCTGCATTCTTAAAAAACGTTCACGTGCATCCGATTTTAAATCATGAGTGAGCACACCGCTCAACCATTGCAAGGGCTGGCGTTGGTTTTGCAAAGCATCTAATAAGGCTTTGCCATAGACTTGCATACACACATACACCGCTGCTGGATTACCCGGTAAACCCAATAAATAGCAACTATGATCTTGATCTATATACTCAGCAAAGAACAGTGGCTTACCCGGTTTTTGCTTCACTTTCCAGAAGATTTGTTCAAAACCTGTTTCAAAAGCACATGGCCGAACAAAATCATAATCGCCAACGGAAACACCACCCGTGGTAATGATCAGATCATATTGCTGTTTTAGGCGCTCAAAACATTGCGTGACTTGCTCAGCCTCATCGGCAATATGCAAAATTTCCGCATCGATACCATAGTCTTGCAACCAAGCTTTTAATAATGGCCCATTGGCATCAAACACTTTCCCTGTCTGCAAATCTTCAGGCGTTTCTGCAACTTCATCCCCAGTAATGACCACAACCACTTTAGGTGATTGAAACACATCGATGCTTTGTACCCCAGCCATACTGAGTGCTGCAAGTGCACCAATATTGATGCGCTGCCCAACATCTGCCAGTTGCTGACCTCGTTGCACTTCTTCACCGACAAAACGGATATCCGCTTGCGCTGAAATATGTTCAGTCAATCGAATGGATTGATTGGCTTCAACCGCGACGATTTCTTGCCGAGCAACATGTGTTGTTCCCTCAGGAGTTTTCCCACCGGTGAAAATACGAATTGCTTGCCCATCTTGGAGCTGATGCTCAGACTCACTGCCTGCCTTAATTTCACCAATCACGTCATATACCGTGTCCTGAAGCTTCTCAACTGAACTATTCAGGGCATAACCATCCACTGCACTTTGCGAAAAACTCGGTAGATTGACATTGGAATTGATCGATTTGGCTAAATAGCGATTCAGTCCATCGGCTAAAGGCAATGTCTCAACCTTTAAAGCTTTAGGCTGGCTTTGCACCAATGCCAATGCTTCATCAATACTAATCAGACCTTTTTCGGCACCACATCCTGACATTATTCATAACCTCCCGGATGCGGTAGATCACGACAGACATCAAAAATGTGCACCAACGCTGGTAAAATTGCCGCCATGGATTCACTTGCGCCACCACGGCTTCCTGGTAAGGTCACCACCAATGAACGATCAATAAAGCCTGCAACACCACGAGACATCGCTGCATAAGGTGTTCGTTTTTGCCCAAATGAACGTGCTGCCTCCATTAAGCCATCAAGTTTGCGCTCCAGTAGTGGCTCTAGGGTATCCACGGTAATATCGCGCTTGCCAATGCCTGTTCCACCCACCGTCATAATACAGGCATAAGATTTGGTCAGTTCCAGAACCAGATCTTTGAGCTGATCAGCTTCATCTGGCAAGATTTGATAATGAATCGGATCAAAGCCCGCTTCAGTCAAAGTTTCTACAACCGATTTACCTGCGGTGTCAGGTTTACGGCCTGCAGCAACCGTATCTGACAGTACAATTACTGCTGCTGAGACAGGTTGACGTAAAGTACGTTTAAAATGTGATTTACCACCTTTTTTCTTCAGCAATTTGCATTGATCTAAGCATAGCTCTTCTGGTTCACAATGCGGCTTAAGCATGTCATACAGTGTTAAACCCGCTAGGCTTGCAGCGGTTAGCGCTTCCATTTCCACGCCTGTAGGGCCAATCGTCTCAACCGTCGTCAGAATCACCACATGATCATCATGTAGGTCATAATCAACATCGGCGCGGTAGATCGGTAATGGATGGCAGAGTGGAATCAGCTCATCCGTACGTTTAGCCGCTAGAATCCCTGCAATACGAGCCGTTTTTAAGGCATCACCTTTTTCAGTATTGCCATCTCGGAGTAACTGAATACAATGCGCAGGGGCATGTAAAATCGCTTGTGCTTCTGCAACACGATAACTCTCGGGTTTCATCCCAACATTTTTCATTTTAACTTCCTGACGCTTTATTCGTGTGTATGCTCATGGCTACAATTTTCATGGTGATGCTCGGGTAAATCCCTCTTTAATAAAGGGGGATTTAGGGGGATTTTCGCTTGAACATTATCGGTTTGATCTTTACGAATACAGCAACCTTCGACATATTGACTGGTTCCATCCATAAAAAATTCTTCTTTCCAGATCGGCACTTCATGTTTGACCCGCTCAACCGCCTCTTCACAGGCTTGAAAAGCTTCACGGCGATGTGCTGCGTAGGCTATGGCAATAATCGCCGTTTCACTGACATCCAGATAGCCAATCCGATGCATCACCCGAACATAAGAGACCTGATATTTTTCTTGGATTTGCTGTTCAATCTCACGAATCATTTTCTCAGCAACAGGTGTATAAGAGGTATATTTTAAGGCTTTAACCGCTTTACCTTGATGGTGATTGCGAACCGTACCAATAAAAATATCAACCCCACCACATTCTGGAAAAGACTGAATCGGATCAACAGAATCAAGGCTTAAAGCCTGATCTTGTACTCTGGCAAATTCACGCATGTTTAACCTCCCGCTACAGGTGACAACAACACCAAGGTACAGGAATTTTCTAAAGCAGTTTGGCGTGTAATAATATCTTCGCCTATCGCACAGGCACATTTTTCCATGGCATGATTTGCCTCTGGATAAAGTGTCACAATATGTGCCAATACATCTTTGACCATTCGGTCTGCTGCAAACTCAAATGCCAGCGGCTTTGGTAATAACCTTTCGATTGCCCCAAACGCTTCTATTTTAATCTCAATGGTTTGCATATGTTCTCCAGACCACTTTTATTTAACCACCCAGCATATGCATGCTGATTTTACGTGCTTGTTGATGCTGTAGTGCATGATAGCCTTTGGCCTTATGCCAAATATAAGGCTTAATTTTCTGATCAAGCTGTTGTAATGCGTGCTGTTTAATATCCAGATTGGACTGCTTAGCGGCTTCTAAATCAGCTTTGATATTAAGCCCTTGTTGCGCAAATAAACAGTTGTAGAGTTCACCCTGAGCCGTTAAGCGAATGCGATCACAATCGCCACAAAAAGAATGCGTGATGGTTGAAATGATGCCCAGCTGATATTGACCATCCAATTGGTAAATCCGTGCAGGTTCATGCTGTTGTTGCAAAACTTGAATAGCATAATAAGGTTTGAGTTGCGCTAGGATTTCCGCCTCACTCACCACTGCTTGATCGGTCCAGTGCTGATCACCATCCAACGGCATAAACTCAATAAAACGTAATGGAATGTTATGCTGCTTTGCCCACTTTACCATCGGCAAAATCTGGTCATGGTTTTGCCCCTGCATCAAAACACAATTGATTTTGAATGGAAGCCCTACCTTTTTTGCTGCTTCAATACCATTCAATACAGGGCTAAGCTCTTTTTTAGTCAGTTGTTTAAATTGAATTGGATCAAGACTATCCAGACTGATATTCAGATCATCCAAGCCAGCTTGCTTCAATTGGTCAGCATACTTCGCTAAATAATGACCATTGGTGGTGATTGAAATGCGTTTAAGTCCCAAAGCCCTGAAGGCCTGTAAATCCCGAATAAAATGCACCACACCTTGACGCATAAGGGGTTCCCCCCCTGTGATACGAATATTTTCAATCCCTTGTTGAACCATATATTTGCAAAATATTAATAAGGCTTCAAAACTCAGTAAATCGTGCTTTTTCATCCATTGCGGATGCTCAGGCATACAATAAACGCATTTAAAATTACAGCGATCCGTTACCGAAATCCGTAACTTACGCTTAATACGACCATACTGATCTTGCAAGATCGGTAAGCTCGTTTCAGGTCTCTCATGCTTCATCATACGCACTCATTTTGTGAATCTTTTACTGGGTTTAGCACAGCTTCTGTGCATCCTTGTTGTACGCATCACAGTGAATTATTTTTATAGCAATAATTATTCCAATCCCATAGCAACTTTATGATGATGTTACTTATTTAATTGAATCAGTCTGTTTCAATCTACAAAGAAAAATAGCGCCTGTCAGCATATTTTTGTTCAGTTTATATTGCACCCATTGCAAACATGATTTAAGCAACATGTAAGAATTTGGTGCATTTCAACAGAAATATCAATAGGCTAATGGTCTAAGTTGTGAGCCGCTCCAAACGTACAGGCACATATTTATGATAGGGTGTCTTGGACAATGGATCACAATGTTGAGAAGAAGTAAGACGATTCAATTGTGGCCCAATCGGCTCTCCGCCCCGATAGCGCAATCCATATCCATGCGGTAACGACACCACGCCTTTCCGCATGCCCTCATCAAGTTCGACCGTGACCTGAATCTTGCCGTGCTCAGAAATACAGTGCAGCATCTGTCCTGTTTCGACCCCAAAAGTCTGCGCATCCTCAGGATTGATTCTTAAACGTCCTTCCGCATCGACTTTACGCCAAGCAGGATCACGATAAATTTGATTGGCGTTATAACTACGACGTTCACCCGCGAGCAAAATAAAGGGATATGCATCAGTTAAAGTCAAAGACCGTTGTTTTAACTGAGCTAACTCGATAAACATTTCAGGAATTGCCAAACGAATTTTCTTATCTTTATAGGCGATCAATTCCCAAACATCGGCATAGTCATGTTGTGATAACACCACGCCTGAGCGTTGCTGCAAAATGTTCTGGAATAACTTAACACCTAGGTTTAAACGATTACCAACATAGCCTGCTTGCTTTACCGCTTGGTAATGTTGAGCTGCATATTGCATACATAAGGGTAATAGCAAGGCAGTTGATGCAGCATCATTCGGCAACGTTTTGCCTAAGGTTCGATATACAATGGATGCCGCATAGGGAATTAACTTTTTATTTTTCGCAAAACTGATACCTAGCGCACCGAAATAGGCAAGATACGCGGTATTGGCCGAATCTTTTTCTGCAATTTTACTCAATATCGGAAATTGTTTAGGAATGACCTGCATGGCTTCGAGCAGACGGGTATAGATTTCCGCTTCAGGCAGACTATTGCCTTGTGCCTTAAATAGTGGGTGGCGTAAATGAAAGCCATTCTTCGGAAATTCCAGATTAAATCCTGTAAATTCCCACTTTTCAAATTGACTATGTGCAGGTAACACATAATGCGCCATTCGTGCTGTTTCAGTCATGGCCACATCGACCACCACCAAGAGCTCTAAGGACTGAAAAGCCTGTTCATAAGCAGCAGTATCCGGATAGGTCAATAAAGGATTACAGCTATCTACAAACACTGCACGAACTCGCTTTTCCCCTGCTTTTAGAATTTCATCGGGTAAGATATTGGGTGGAAAGAAGCCTGAAATCGGGAACATTTTATGATGTACGGTACGGCGATATTTAGGATTACGCTCATCGGTATTACTGAGGATTGGAATAAACATGGTATGCAGATTATTGCCGCCTTGTTGACCAAAATTCCCTGTGAGCAAATATAAAAGTTTTTCCAGATAACCATTTAAAGTGGTATTTAAGGTGTGTTGAATACCGAGATCAATTCGGACACAAGCACGTTGTGCCTTGGCAAAATCACGCGCAATCTGATAAATCAGTTCTACGGAGACATCGGCTTTTCGGATGTATTCTACAATTGGAACCGCTAGAAAAGCTTGTTTAACCTGATCAAAGCCGTGCGTATGTTGCTGAATAAATTGCTGATCATACAGTTCTTCTTGCAATATAATTGCAATCATGGCGGACATCAGATAAGCATCACTCCCTGGTTTTAATTGCACATGGATATCAGCTTGTTTAGCGGTTTCGGTCACACGTGGATCAAACACCACCATGGTCCGATTCGGATCTTTTTTAATATGTTTTAAAGTGTCTCGTGCATTTGGAATCCCATGCGCCTGAAAAGGATTAGTACCAATAAACAGCACATAATCTGCATGCTCTACATCTTCGGTGGTATGACACGCTTGGCTGCCAAACAAACGACCATTGACCCAGAAATCGCCCGTTTTTTCCTGCGCCAAAGAATTATAGGAATAAAAACTTTTCATGGCATAGAGCAACTGACGACCATAAGCAGCACCTAAATGATTCCCCTGACCACCACCACCTACAGATGCAAAGGCAGTTCCGCCATGGCTATTTCGAATCTGTACAAGCTGCTCAGCAATTTCCTGAATGGCGTGTTCCCAGCTAATCTCTTTAAATGAACCATCTGCCTGACGTTTTAACGGTGAAGTTAAACGATCAGCATGTTGTTGGTAATGCTGCAAACGTGCGGCCTTCTGACAGATATAGCCTTGCGAGAAAGGATGCTGATCATCACCTTTAATTTTTTTAAACTGGTTATCTTCAATTTCTACACTGAGTCCACAATTGCGTGAACACAAAATACAAGCTGTTACATCCTGTCTTGCTGCTATAAGCGTCGTCATTGCTCTCACCTTATTATTTTATGAATATTGGCCCATTAAGCAGATTTGCCCTGCTGAACCAACAACACGGAGATACTTTTGTTCCTGCTCGGTACTGGTTTCCACGCGGTTATGTTCTGAAGGAAGTTTGACCGGTTTTAGGAAGCGGACATCAATTTGCTGAATCGGTTGTGGCAGTAATTCAAAACTACGTGCAAACACCCCAAAGCCATGCAGCACTTTTTGACCAAAGTTTGACAGTTTGGCTAATGGTGTAACCCAGTGAATCGGATTGAAGTCTCCTGTGAGTAAGGCAAACTTCAGGCCATCATCTGAACGAGTCGACCATTCGCCTAGTGTGTGCCAAAGCTTAGTGTCGCTGGTTTCAGGGCGTTTGGTTTTTTCAAAATGAGGCAGAATAAAAGCCATATGTAGTAGCGCTTCCACCAGTTCAGGTTCAGCAATCGTACCTGTGGTAATTTGAACTGAAACACGTGCCAAACCATTACGTTCATCTACCTGTGCGATCTTGGCTTGAATCATGAGTTTTTCTGTTCTTGGAATCTTGCCGTGAATTTTCAGACTGACGCCCTGATTGATCACTTGACTCAATGGATAATGCGTTTGGAGCAATAATCGCGTCGTAAAGGATAGTCCCC
This sequence comes from Acinetobacter colistiniresistens, assembly GCF_024582815.1. Taxonomy (NCBI): domain Bacteria; kingdom Pseudomonadati; phylum Pseudomonadota; class Gammaproteobacteria; order Moraxellales; family Moraxellaceae; genus Acinetobacter; species Acinetobacter colistiniresistens. The sequence goes on along the minus strand of NZ_CP102099.1, from coordinate 2,526,812 downwards.
ATTGTGACACCATATGTGGTGGAATTGAGTCATGATATTTATCAGGCTCAGCGCCACTCCATAGGATGTAATGTTCAATCAAATCTTGACTCGGCGCATCAATCACTTCATTAATCGATGCTAATGACTGCCAGTCAACTGGAGCAATCTTTGTTTTTTTAAGACTGCGTAAGCCTATTTTTCCAAGTCCTGCCAAAGTTGCCTGATGCTCAAATAAGAATTGCAATGGAATCTGTTGGTAGCGAATCGCAAACATATGAAACTCCTGTTCCTTTTATTTTTCTCAGTTCTCAAACCATAGTTGGGTTAATTCTAGTCCTGATTAGACAAGCCTGATCTGGTCAAAAACCAATTAAGTTCCAAAATAGAACTCATTTAATTAAAGGTCAAGTACATTAACCAGAAATTAACAACAAATAATCAGGTAATGCTAAGGCCTATTTTCCAACCTTAAATTTTTACATGGAGCAACATCTCATAAGCCACTATTCTTTCATTTTCAGTGACCACATCAACTATTTTAAAATTATGTTTTTATAGAAATTAAGCGCTGTCAAAGTAGACTCTAAAAATATCGTCTGAATATGATTAGTTTTGCAATACTCAATCAGATACTTTAAAAGCTTTTCACCAATGCCCTGATTTTGAAAACCAGGTAATATGTAATTTAGAAATAAATTCCCATGTCTAGACATACATATAAATCCAACCACTTTTCCTGAAAAGCAATATAAAAAACAAATATTATTGTTAATCCACTCACCTATATTCGCTTCAGTTTTATTTTCTAACCAATGCTGAATAATCGTGGCATCATCCCTATGATCAAGCGTACAAGAGAGAATACTTTGTTGTATAACGTTAACAACTTCAAGTGAATGTTCATTTGTCGCAGATATAATCACTACTCACCTCTTATCTATAATAAGATTTATGACTTTGACGGAGTTCACGATCAATACAACATCAATAATAAGTTTTCTAAACTGTACGAACCCACATTAATTTAAACTTTTTGAGTACCTGTATGCAATCAGATCAAATTCAAGACCTCGTAACACGCTACCCGATTGTTAAAGACCTGATTGAACTTAAAGAAAGCATCTGGTTTAACCCTGAGTTTACGACACTTGAACAGGGCTTGCCCTATGTGGGTCTTAATCAATCTGATATTGATGATGCCCGTGACCGCTTAGCACGTTTTGCCCCCTACTTGATGGCTGTCTTTCCGGAAACGCTTGCAACTCAAGGCATTATTGAATCGGAACTAAGCACAATCCCAAATATGCAACAGTCGCTTGAAATGTGCTTCGATCAGAAAATTACAGGCAAACTCTGGCTGAAAAAAGACAGCCATCTTCCCATTTCAGGATCAATTAAAGCACGTGGTGGTATTTATGAAGTGCTTTATCGGGCTGAGCAACTTGCACTACAAGCCAATCGGCTTAGCGTTGAAGATGATTACACAAAGCTAGACAGCCCCGAATTTAGAGATTTTTTTAGTCAATACTGCATCGCGGTCGGTTCTACAGGCAATCTAGGACTTTCGATTGGCATTATGAGCGCAAAATTAGGCTTTGATGTGACTGTGCATATGTCAGCCGATGCCCGCCAATGGAAAAAAGACAAGTTACGCGCTCATGGTGTAACGGTAATTGAATACGAGCAAGATTATGGTGTTGCAGTAGAGGCTGGCCGAAAAGCAGCATTAAAAAATCCAGATTGTTTTTTTATTGATGATGAAAATTCTAAAACATTATTCTTAGGCTATGCCGTTGCGGGTGAACGTTTAAAAAAACAATTGGATCAACAGCATATTATTGTCGATCAAGACCATCCTTTATTTGTTTATTTACCCTGTGGTGTCGGTGGTGGGCCGGGTGGCGTTGCATTTGGTCTAAAAATAGCCTTTGGTGATCATGTGCATTGTATCTTTGCCGAACCCACCCATTCGCCTTGTATGTTACTTGGTGTAGCCACTGGTTTACATGATGAAATTTCCGTTCAGGATATTGGCATTGACAATATTACCGCGGCAGATGGTCTCGCTGTGGGCCGTGCTTCAGGTCTTGTCGGCCGTGCCATGCAACGCTTATTAGATGCTTTTTATACACTGGATGATCAAACCATGTATCGCTTGCTCGGAATGCTTAACCAGTCTGAAAATCTACAACTCGAACCTTCTGCACTCGCAGGGATGTTAGGCCCAATTCTCGTGAGCAAACATCAAGCTTATATAAACTTGCATCAATTTACTCAACAGCAGTTACAACATGCCAATCATATTGTATGGGCAACGGGTGGCGGAATGGTTCCTGTAGAAGAAATGCAAAATTATTTAGCGAAAGCATGAACATCGCCTAGCCCAATCCGTAGAATAAACAGAGAAGTGGCATTTCTCTGTTTTCTTTTCCATCAGCTCAGATTTACTTCCGACTTTGGCTGGATCATTATTTTTAAATGTCTAAAGAAATGATGCATATTGGTTGCCCATGTGCTCATATCACGATGCGCAATCAGATAGGTATTGATCTGAGCTGTGGCTGAATCGATGGGATGAATTTTCACACTTTGAGCAAAATGGGATTGCTGTACATAGCTCATCGGCAAAATTGCGAGGCCAACACCTAGACTGACACAGCTGATAATGCCATCTAGACTACCCATTTCAATCACATTGGCTGCGGGCAAATGATGGACAGATAAGAACTGATCAATGGCTTTGCGATAACTACAGCCTTGCTTAAAGGCAATGAACCTCTTTTGAATCAGATCCTCATTTGTAAGTCGTTCAGGTGCATGTGTTGAGGAAATCAGCACCAATTGCTCAGTCCATACATGTAAATTAAACATCCCATCAATCGGTGCATGATGTGCTACAAAGGCACAATCTAGCTTGGATGCACTTACTAAATCAATTAAATCTCGTGTGGGTGCAGTCAATAATGCAAAAGGAAAATCTGGACTGTGCTGTTGTAAATCGCGGAATAATGATGGCAGTCGAACTGCTGCCGTGGTTTCCATACTGCCGATTTGCAAAGGCAGATTGGCTGCAAGATGATGATTGGAAAAACTATCCAACAGCTCTTTTTGTAGATGCAGCATTTTTTCAGCATAACCATACAACTGCTGCCCAGCTCTGGTGAGTTGAATTGGGTTCTGCCGATGTAGCAATTCGACATTCAATTCTGTTTCCAGTTTTTTGATATGACTGGTGACATTGGATTGTACCGTATAAAGCGATTTTGCTGCCTCGGAAAAACTCCCTAGCTTCACTACCATCATAAAAATTTCTAAAGACTTAATCTGCATCGCCATCACTATTAGAGATAGTTAGTATCAATTCAAATCATTTTACATGATTCATGACACTTGTTTAAATATTCCTTGATTTCTCAAAACTCAAAGATGATTTAAATAATGAGTGGTTCTAAACTTCTATTTTTGATCTGTATTTTAAGTTTCTTTAGCTATGGACTTTATTTACTGGACTACAAATTTCTTGCCAAGGCACCACCTCTAGAATACATGCGTCATAGCGACTAAGGGTTGGAGTAAACCCGCCATGATAGATCTGAGAAAAAACAACAACAGCTCACTACAATCAGCAATCTGTGCCGCGCTGGTTATGGCGATTGGCATGGGTTTCGGACGCTTTGCGTTTACTGCGGTCTACCCGCATATGATTGATGAAGGTATCGTCAATCTACAGCATGCCAGTTTGGCTGCTTCTGCAAACTATGCAGGCTATCTGTTCGGTGCTTTATTTGCGGTCAAGATTAAATCACAGCAGAGCTATCTCAGTAGTATTATTGCCACAGTGGCTACCGCACTTTGTCTGATTCTGCTCAGTTGTATTAATACGATTAGCCTAATTATCTTGATTCGTGGTCTGGCGGGCATTTTTAGCGCCTTTGCCATGGTGTCAGCCTCATTATGGCTGCTTGAACAGCAGAGACAAACACATCAAGCCCCTATTTTATATGCTGGGGTTGGGCTCGGGATTGCACTCTCTGCCGAGCTTTTGGTTTTTGGTACGCATCTGGGTTGGCACAGCAAAATACTGTGGTTATTGCTCGGTATATCCAGTTTGGTTCTTGGCTGCATCGCAATGTTTGGTTTATCGCGGGCTCAACCCAATGCGATTTCAGCTCAAGATACATTCAAGACCAATAGAAAAATCCCCCATGCCTACGTTTTGATTATCATTTATGCCTTGGCGGGTTTTGGCTACATCATTACCGCAACCTATTTACCATTGTTAGTCAAAAATGCACTTCCCAATATTGATGCAGCACAAATCTGGGCAATCTTTGGCTTGGGTGCAATTCCTTCCTGTTTTTTCTGGCATCGTCTCCATCAAAGTTTTGGTACACAAGTCGCCTTATCCTCAAACTTAGGTTTACAGGCTTTCGGTGTAGTCTTGCCAATTATTCTACCAACAACTTTGGGTTATTTGCTCAGTGCATTTTTGGTCGGGGCAACCTTTATGGGTACTGTCACAATTGCCATGCCCATCGCACAGCGAATCGCCCGTCAAACACAAAATAATTTAATTGCCCTGATGACGGTTGTCTATGGCATAGGTCAAATCATTGGCCCAATGGTGTCAAACGCTTTATTTTCTATTCATCATACCTTCAACAGTTCATTACTTGTTGCATGTTGTGCTTTATTGATTGCTACAGCAATCAGTCTAAAAGCGACCTAATTGAATGGTATAAGTTAAGCAGAGATTAGTCTGAAAACATTTGCTTAAAGTTTTTCATTTGTTTGTATTGTTGCAATTCATCTAAAGAGTTAATGCTATGACAGAATAGACTTTGTTTTTGAAAATGTGCAACTTGAGCATTTAGTTGCTTGAAACAGTCTCGTAAGCTTAAGCGATCCTTATCAATCGCTTGTTCCAGAACAGGCAAACTGCTCCGCTTGAGCAAACAAAATGGATATAACGCATCTCCATTGATATTGACATAAGCCACTTGAGCCAGCGGCTGCTTTTGCAAAGCACGATGCAGTTTAAACACAACCTGATTGGGAATATAGGTCACATCACAAGGAATAAATAAAGCATAGTCGGCTTGCAAATGTAACCATGCACTTTTCATCCCCATCAATGGGCCTAGAAAACCCAGCTGATCATCGGCATAGCATTGAATATCAGGTTCAATTTGTTGGTAAATCGTGCAATCTCGATGGCTATTGACCCAAATATCTTGTACGTCTGCTCTTAACTTTGCACAGATCTTTGAAAGCTGAATCTGATCATCAAATTGTTGAAGTAACTTATTTACGCCATTCATACGGCGTGCTTGCCCTCCCGCCAAAATTACCAGATCTGTAGCAGGATATTCTGTATTCATGCTTCTGCCTCCAATTGACAGGTTTTAATCAGACCACGAATCTCAGGTAAACAAGAACCGCAATTGCCGCCTGCTTTTAAACAGGCTGTAACTTGTTTTTCATGAGTAATCTTTTGTGTTTTAATGGCTTCGATAATCTTATTTTTACCCACTTTAAAGCAACTGCAGACCAAGGGTCCATCAGTATTTGCAGCAGACATCGGCATCCCTGCCAGCAAGGCTTTACGATGCATGGCACTTAATCGTTCGCGTTTAAATAGACTCGCCACCCAATCCCGATCGGGTAATAGATCAGCAGGTGCGATATATAAACTGGCAATCAGAATACCCTCTTTTAAAATTACACTATGACTGAGCTGCGATGAAATATCTTCCAGACTTAACCATTCATAGGTTTCATCGACAAAAGGCAAAAAGCTTTTCAGATTGTTTTGAGTTTGATCAAGACTCTGACGGTCGGCAAGTTCATAACGAATGGCTTTTGTCGTTTTAATCTTGGCCCACCACGCACAATTTTGCAATGAAGCTTTAATCTGATGTTCAAAGCCTTCACGCACATACAGCACGCCTTGCCATGTGGTATGGAATGGCTGAACGGCCACAGGGGTATGTTTAAATTCAGGCTCACCAGAAATCGCATCCACCACAGGATTGACCACTTTGCCAATGCGTGCATCAGAGGCCACCTGCTCAGTCCAATGAATTGGTGCAAAGATTTGACCACGGCGTACACCTTGTGCCAAGGTCACGCGCAGCACACAACGCCCCCATTGTGAGCGAACCTCCACCAAAGCTTTATCACGAATACCAAATTTTAACGCATCATTCGGGTGAATCTCACAAAATGGCTCAGCCCGATGTGTGGTGAGATTTGCCGATAACCCCGTGCGGGTCATGCTATGCCACTGATCACGAATCCGTCCCGTATTCAACACCAATGGATAATCCTCAGAGGTCATATGCACTGGATCAATAGCAACAGTTGGAATCAGTTTGGCTCTTTTATTTTTATGGCTAAAACTGCCTCGATCAAATAGCTGCTGCACCGCAACACTTTGACCTTTCTCCCAGACTGGCCATTGGATTGGGCGCAGATGATTATATTCATCCAGACTTAAATTCATTAAACCTTTTAGATTGAAATAGCGGAAATTTTCAACTTGGTCACGTTGATCGACACTGACATTTTGATAAGCCGATAAAGCCGCATGTTCATTAAAAATGTCACAGGCATGATTAAAATCAAAACCAGTAAAACCGAGTTTTTTTGCAACCTCAGCCACCGCCCACCAATCGGCTTTGGCTTGCTTTGGCGGAGTTAAAAAGGCACGTTGCCTTGAGATACGGCGTTCAGAATTGGTGACTGTGCCATCTTTTTCCCCCCAACCCAGCGCGGGCAACAATACATCTGCATAAGCCGTGGTATCGGTATCTGCACAAATATCAGAGACCACGACAAACTCACATTTTTCTAAGGCACGTTTGACTTGATCTGCATTGGGTAAGCTCACCACAGGATTGGTTGCCATAATCCAGATCGCTTTGATTTTGCCACTTTCCACTGCTTGGAATAAATCCACTGCTTTTAAGCCAGCTTGCTTGGCTATCACCGGGCTTTGCCAAAAACTTTGCACCAAATTCTGATGAGAAGGATTGTCCAAATCCAGATGTGCTGCCAGCATATTGGCCAATCCACCGACCTCACGCCCCCCCATGGCATTGGGCTGGCCTGTCATTGAAAATGGCGCTGCCCCTAATTTGCCAATTTTTCCAGTGAGTAAATGACAGTTGATAATACTATTGGCTTTATTTACACCTTGAGAGGATTGATTAACCCCCATCGAAAATAAGGTGATCACTTTTTCTGTTTGGGCAAATTTATCAAAAAAAAGTTGTAATTTTTCTGCGGAAATTCCTGTACGTTTCACTAATGCGGCAAAGTCTTTTTCACCTTTACTCGCCGCTAACAGTTCCGCTAAACCTTCGGTTTGGGTCTCGACAAAATGATGATCGGTATAATCATGATGGTAAAGATATTGAAACAAGGCATTAAATAAAGCCACATCCTGACCTGACAAGATCGGTAAATGTAAATCCGCTTGCTCGCAGGTACTGGTAAAACGAGGGTCGACCACCACCACAAATAAATCTGGATTCTTGCTCTTGGCCTGCATGATGCGTTGATACAGTACGGGATGACACCATGCCGTATTGGAACCGACTAAAACCACCATGTCAGTATGTTCAAAATCTTCATAACTGGCTGGAACAATATCTTCGCCAAAGGCACGTTTATGTGCTGCAACCGCAGATGACATACATAAGCGTGAATTGGTATCAATATTGGCGGTGCCCAAATAGCCTTTAACAAACTTGTTCACTACATAATAATCTTCGGTCAGTAACTGACCTGAGACATAGAAAGCGATACTGTCTGCTCCATACTGGTCAATACAGGCTTGAAACTGGTCTGCAATTTTCTCGATGGCTTGATCCCATGTCGTCACTTGACGATGGTTTTTACGGCCAAATATCGGGTGCAAGACACGAGTTTCCAAGCCTAATGTATCTGCCAAGTTGCTGCCTTTAATGCAGAGTCGTCCAAAGTTGGAAGGATGATCCAGATCACCCGCAACTTGTACCGTCATGCCATGCGCTTTATGTTGCACACTAACATCCACACCACAGCCAACCCCACAATAGGGACATGTCGTTTTTGTAATGATTGTTTTTGCTTGATCGGAGCGACTGTGTTCTAAATTTTGAATACTGTTCATGACTGCCCCTTTTACCTAGTTAATCTTTTTAAAGATGCGTACTCTCGGGAGTCTTACCGAGTTTTCATCTTATTTTCAGGCTAAGCCTTCGGCTCGACCTACTTTTCTTTTGGGAAAAGTAGGCAAAACCATTGTCATCTGCAAAACCTGTTCTCTTCTGTCACCTATTTAGGTTCATCGCAGAAACATTTCTTACAAAAACCATGCAGGTTGCAGATGAGTTTTCCGAGTATCAAACTACTTACATAGGAATTTAATCTCTTAGAAATATTACCCTGCCTTTTTCATTGCAAAGTCCTTACCAAATAGCAGCTTATTTCTAAAGGTAGAAATTGGCGTTTGATCAGCAATCAACTCGGCATACCACATCCCATCTTCTGTATCACCAAATAGAACCGCACCAATCACTTTGTCTTTCTGGATAATGATACGTTTATAAATTTGACGTTTATCATCATTCAGGATGATGTCTTCATAATCTTCTTTCGGCTCAAAGTTCCCAGCAGAGAACACATCAACACCACTGACTTTTAACTGGGTTGGTACGGTTGGTGATTTAAAGGTTAAGCTGCCATGTTCAGCCAAATGCGTTGCACAGATAAATGCTTGTCCCCATAACGGCTCAACCAGACCAAAAGTTTGATTACGATGTTCGATGCATTCACCCACGGCATAGATACTTGGGTCAAAAGTTTGCATGGTGTCATTCACCAAGATGCCACGGTTACAACGCAGTCCTGCACGTTGAGCCAAAACAATATTCGGACGGATCCCGACCGCAAAAATCACCAAATCCGCATCCATTAGTGTTCCATCTTTAAGTCGGACTTGACTGACATGACCGTCTTCGCCAATCAACGCTTCGGTATTGGCTTCCGTGATGATATTGATACCCTTTTGCTCAATACTATGGCGCAGCATACGGCTGGAACGTCCATCCAACTGACGTTCCATAATGCGATCCATCAGGTGCAGAACCGTCACATGCATGCCGCGTTGTTTCAGCCCATACGCTGCTTCCAGACCCAGCAAGCCACCACCAATCACCACCGCATTTTTTTTGCTTTCGCAATATTTGATCATGGTGTTGACATCATAAATATCACGGAAGCTAATCACACCTTGTAAATCCACACCTTGCACAGGGGGAATAAACGGAGATGAACCTGTGGCAATGATCAAACGATCATAATCAACACTTTCACCTTTCTCTGTATGCACCACTTTGCGGGTACGATCGATCTTGATCGCGGGATCATCGGCAATAAACTGAATCCCTTTATCGCGGTACCATGCATGTGAATGCAGCATGATGTCATCAATGGTTTTTTCACCTGAAAGTACTGGTGACAACATAATACGGTTGTAGTTGCCCCAAGGTTCCTCACCAATCACCGTGACGTCATAACGATCTGGTGCCATATCCAGTAGGTCCTCCAAACAACGCATACCTGCCAGACCATTACCAATCAGCACCAGTTTTAATTTTTCTTGCGCAGCGCCATTGTTGGTAATATAGGTTTTTTGCGGAACAGTCCCGACCCAAACCCGACCATTTTCAATTTTGCTTGGAAAGACCAAGAGTTTTTGATCTTTATCTTCCAGACAGCGCCCCGTCGCCAAACTAAAATGTTGTTTGTAAATCGGCGATGCAATCACGCGTTCACCTTGTAAATCACCGATGATGCCGCGACACATCACATTGGCTTGGCTGAATGGATCTTTATTACTTAAAGCATAAATGCGTTTTTCATGCCCGACACGGAACAGAGCCACTGATTGACCTCCAATCAGCGCCCCCACACCTGTATTTGGTGTGATGTCATCCAGCCCACACACCTCAACCCATTGATCGTCTGGCAGCATATCCATATTCTTTAAACTGGTCATTTAAGTTCTCCTTATGCTTCAACCATGGGGATGCGATCGACTGAACGTTCAGCCTCATTCAAAGGGCGAATCTGATCACGGACTTGGGTAAACTGAATATGTGGATCGGCCTGCTCCTCGGCACTGGCATTGATATAGGTTTGGAAACGTTTGCGGATTCCAGGATTTTCCACCGCAGTGCGCCATTCATCTTGATAAGTACCGATCACATGGCGCATACGGCTTTCGAGTTCTTCGGCTAATCCTAAGGAATCATCCACAATCACGGCTTTGAGATAATCCAGACCACCTTCCATATTGTCACGCCAGACACTAGTACGCTGTAAACGATCTGCGGTTTGGATATAGAACATAAAGAAGCGGTCGATATAACGGATCAAGGTTTGCGTATCGAGATCTGATGCTAATAATTCGGCATGGCGCGGTTTCATGCCGCCATTGCCACAGACATACAGATTCCAGCCTTTCTCAGTTGCAATCACCCCGACATCTTTACCTTGCGCTTCGGCACACTCACGGGTACAACCTGACACTGCCATTTTCAGTTTATGCGGTGAACGTAAGCCTTTATAACGATTCTCTAATTCAATCGCCAAGCCCACAGAATCATCGACCCCATAACGACACCATGTACTACCGACACATGATTTCACGGTACGTAATGATTTACCGTACGCATGACCAGATTCAAAACCAGCTGCATTGAGCTCTTCCCAAATAAACGGCAGTTGATGGATTTGCGCACCAAATAAGTCAACCCGTTGTCCGCCCGTGATTTTAGTATATAGATTATATTTCTTGGCGATTTGACCCACGGCGATTAAGCCATCAGGTGTGACTTCCCCGCCTGCCATACGTGGTACAACCGAGTAAGAACCATCTTTTTGAATATTGCCCAAGTAGTAATCATTACTGTCTTGTAGACCCGCATGGCTTGGTTCAAGTACAAAATCATTCCAGCATGATGCCAAAATATTAGCCGCCATGGGCTTACAAATATCACAGCCTAAACCATGACCATGTTGATGAATCAAATCATCAAAAGTCTTGATTTCATTGACACGAACCAAGTGATAAATCTCTTGGCGTGAATATGGAAAATGTTCGCAGACATGGTTATTGACTGTTACGCCTTGGCGTTGCAGCTCGGACTTTAACACTTGCGTCACTAAAGGCGCACAGCCACCACAGGCTGTTGCCGCTTTAGTACATTTTTTCAAAGCACCGAGTGAGGTTGAACCATCACAAATCGCTTGGCAAATATCGGCTTTAGAGACATTGTTACATGAACAAATGGTAGCACTGTCCGGCAATAAATCGACACCACTACCACCTGCCTTCGCACCTGATTCGGCAAAGCCGGGCATGATCAAGCTTTCAGGGCTTTCTGGTAGTGCCAGCCCATTCAGCATCATTTGTAATAGGTCATTGTATTCTTTAGCATCACCAACCAAGATCGCACCGAGCAACTTGGTTTTATCTGCATCAACCACGATCTTTTTATAAACCAAGCTATCTTCATCAGCATAAAAATAGCTGAGCGAGTTTGGCGTCATGCCATGCGCATCACCTACGGATGCCACATCAACGCCCATCAACTTCAACTTGGTACTCATATCTGCACCCGCGAAACAATGAGTTTCTTCGGCTAGGATATGTTTTGCGGCAATACGTGCCATGTCATAACCCGGCGCGACCAGACCGTAGATTTTATTCTCCCAGAGCGCACATTCACCAATCGCATAAATATGTGAATCTGAGGTTTGGCAGTAATCATTAATTTTAATCCCGCCACGCTCACCAAGCACTAAGCCACTGACACGCGCTAATTCATCACGTGGGCGAATCCCCGCCGAAAATAAAATAATGTCGGTTTCCAGCTCGCTACCATCGGCAAACTTCATGACATGCGTTGCACTGTCACCCGCTTCAATACATTGTGTGGCTTTTTGGGTATGGACTTTGACCCCAAGATTTTCAATTTTACGGCGCAATACTTTACCGCCAAGATCATCAACTTGTACTGCCATCAAGCGTGGTGCAAACTCGACCACATGGGTTTCCAGATTCAAATCATGCAAGGCTTTGGCTGCTTCCAAACCCAATAAGCCGCCACCAATCACCACACCCGTCTTCGCATTCAGACTTGCTGCACGAATGGCATCCAAGTCTTCGATGGTACGATAGACAAAACAGTTTTCACGGTCATTACCCGAGATTGGCGGGACAAAGGCATAAGAACCTGTTGCTAAGACCAATTTGTCATAATGAATCACATCACCGAAATTGGTGGTCACCGTTTGCTCGGCAGGATTGATCTCAACCGCTTTGGTGTTTAATCGGAGGTCGATCCCATGCGCATCAGCAAAGTCAAAACGTGCCAGCGATAAGTCTTTGGCTGTTTTACCAGAGAAGTATTCAGTCAAATGTACGCGGTCATAGGCAATACGTGGTTCTTCAGCGAGAATGGTAATTTCCAGCTCATCGTCCGCTTTCTCCAAGATGGCTTCGATGAATTTATGTCCGACCATACCGTGACCAATCATCACTAATTTCATTGTTCTTCTCCCAAGATTTGATGAATGATTAAGCTGCGCTACTTTGTTCTGTGCCACGTTCTAAAACAGCCTGTTCAAACAAGCGTTGTTCTTTTTCTTTATGCTCAACTGAGAATCGGATCAACATTACAGAAGCTGCGGTAAAGACCACCAAACCGCCTAAGACCATTAAACAGGTTTGGATGTCCACCATGCCTTTGAGCAAGAATCCTGCCGCGACTGCACCGACATTACCGCCTGCACCAATAATCCCAGCGACACCACCAAGTGCATCACGATCAATAAATGGGACTAGCGCATAAGTCGCACCGCATGCCATATGGGTAAATAATGCAAAGATGGTCATACTGAGGATTGCCAATGCCACACCATTCATTTGAGAAAATAGCATCAGGAATAAACCTTCACCCAAAATCAGCAGGAATAAAACTTTCGTACGGCCATCAAGACCTTTTTTAAGTGCAACCCGATCTGAGACGATGCCGCCAAGTGCACGAGCAAATAACGCCAGCAAACCAAAAACCCCTGCTGCCATTCCCGCTTCTTTTAAACCGAAGTTAAAGTGCTCAACGTAATACATCGCAATAATGTTATGCATGAAAATCTCAATGCCAAAACATGCAGCATATGAGCCAAATAAGATCCAGACACGATAGTTACGTGCAGCATGCATTAAGATTGCAAGCCCGCCTTTTTTATCATTTCCGACTACAACACCTTGGGCACGGAGTTCTTTAAAATTTCCTTGCGGGCTGTCTTGAGTGAGTTTCCAATAAAGAATACCGACGATCACCATCATCACACCCGGTACCAGCAGGGCAATTCTCCACCCCATGGCTTGTTCAACGCCGAACATCACCAAGGCAGATAACAGCAAAGGCATCAAGGCTTGTGTTGCACCTCCACCCGCGTTGCCCCAACCTGCCGATGCAGCATTTGCAGTGCCAACGACATTCGGAGCAAACATAATGCTGGTATGGTATTGAGTGATGACAAAGCTCGCACCAATTGCACCAATCAGCAGACGAAAGAACAAAAAGGATTCATAACTATTTGCAGCAGCAACACCAAATACAGGAATACTGCCAATCAGTAATAGCGTGGTATAAGTTTTTCGCGGACCATACTTATCACACAGCGGTCCAACGATTAAGCGAACAACAATGGTGATTGCAACAGCGGCAATATTGATATTGGCGATTTGATCTTTGGTTAAATGGAACTCGCCTGCAATTACAGGCATTAAAGGTGCGCAGGCAAACCAAGCAAAGAAACAGACAAAAAATGCCAACCAACTCATGTGGAAGGCCCGCATTGCGGGTACAGAGAAATTAAATAACTTAATTGAAGTCGCTTTTTTAGCGGATAAATCTAAAGACATAGCCATCTCCCATACTGAACGTATCTTGTTTTGTTGACACATCAGGTTGTGTCAACAAATCGATCAGATCGGACATCGTTGGCCGTCTATAACTTTATAAGTCATCTTTGACTCAGTAGAGAATTAGCAATTGCCGTGCCAAGTGGCTGCAACCCTAGAAAAAAAACATATTCAATTGTTTTTAATTATTTTTTATTTTATCAACGTTAGATGACTGAACTTTTATACCGCTATACACACTGAATGACCTGTTTTGAAGCATTGTCTGCCCTGCTTCAAAACAATTCCTTTTTCGCACCAATACTGCACACCACTACTTTTTTAGCATCCTCCCTGATTTTTCATTTCCTCCATCCATCAGCAACAGTACAATAGCAGCGATCAACTATCGACTCAGACTGTATTTGAGTTATAAAAACTATTTTACTGGCACTCTTTTTGCTTCAAAAACAAGACTGATTCACATTCAACAAGATATGTATAGACCAACCGTTTGACCTTATATACTTATGCCGCAACTCAAGATCGCACTTATTGATGACGACCAGGCTCGGGCTGAATACTTAAAAGCATGTTTGATCGAACATGGCTTTGATGTTGTTGCTTGCTTTACCCTAGATCACTTCAATATTTTTAAACTCGAACACCTTCAAGCCGATGTCATTCTGCTTGATATGGATCACCCGCATCGCGATGTGATTGAAAGTTGTGTCAGCAGCTTTGATCTACCCACTGTTCTGTTTACCAAAAATACAGATAAGGAAACCATAAAACAGACCATTGATGCAGGTATTACCGCATATATCGTGGATGGTATTGAACCCAGTCGATTGCATACCATTTTGGAAATTTCAATTGAACAATATAAAAAACATAAAAAGTTAAAATGTGATCTAAAAGATGCGCAAACCAAACTTGCGGATCGTAAAGACATCGAAAAAGCCAAAGTGCTATTAATACACTTGCATGGACTACCTGAAGATACTGCATTCCAGTTACTTAGAAAAAATGCCATGAGCCATCGTATGACCATTGGAGAAATGGCTCGCCGATTACTTGATGCTCAACAACTTTTGAACAACCAGCTAAAGGATGAATAGATGCCCCATTTAGTCGCGTTAGAAAAAGTAGAAAAAACAACATTACAGCTGGGCTATATCCCATTATTGGATTGTATTGCTTTGCTTTGGGCGAAACACCGCGGTTTTTTTGATGAGCTTGGTTTAAATGTCAACTTAGTCAAAGAAGCATCTTGGGCAAGCTTACGCGATCGTTTAGCCTTCGGCTTACTCGATGCCGCACATTGCCTGTCTGCCATGCTGCCAGCAGCAGCGGTCGGAACGGATCAAATTGGCATTCCACTCCAGACCCCTTTAGTGTTAAGCGAAAATCGCGCTTTCATTAGCTTGAGCCAGAAACTGTGTTATGCACTCAATATCCAGAAACAAGACTCGGCAGAAAGCTCGGCAAAAAAAATAACCGACTATATTCATCACAATCAAAATATTTCTTTCGCTCATGTCTTTCAACATTCCATTCATCATTATTGTCTTAGAGAATGGCTGACGTTGGCCGACCCAAAACTCGCTCAATCGATTCAATTAAGAACCCTACCGCCACCTTATATGGTTGAAGCCATGAGCAATCATTTCATTGATGGATTTTGCGTGGGCGAGCCGTGGAATACTCAAGCAGAGCTCGAAGGACTCAGCCATATGATCTGCTCTAGCCAACAGATTATCCCAAATGTCGCAGATAAAGTTTTGGCCGTCACACAAGAATGGGCCAAACAAAACCCCAAAACACTGATTGCTTTAACCCGTGCTATTGCGAAAGCCCAACAAGAGCTACAGCAACTTGAAGACTTTAGTGCTGTATGGCAATTGCTGATCGAGTTTAATGTGATCCAATTCCAGTGCTCATCAGATATCCACGTAGAGAAATATTTCACCATCCAAAACATTATTCGTCATTTTGTACAAGGCAATGCTGAACCAAAAGCAAAAGATTTTGAGTGGCTATTTCAACAGATGTATAAATGGAGCGGTGCTGACCACACCACTCAGGCTTATACCGAACAAGCACGGGCCTGCCTGCTGCTTGAAATCCATCAAGCGGCTGCCAGTCAGTTATAAAAGAATAAGACAAAAAAAAGCTGCTTTAATATCCCAAAGCAGCTTTGAAAGACCCATAAGAGCCTACGCCAATCAAATGTAAGCTCTTAAGTACTGTTAATATTATTTAAAAAACAGATATCTTTATCGGACATTTTCATGTCATTAACTGCCATCTCTAATATGAAAATTCATCATTTCTGCCAACTGCTGCACGGAGCGTAATGATCAATCCACAATCATCTCCCCCTACTCCAAGTAGGCAGTTCTCATAAGGAAGCCCACTGAAATCACAGCACAAAAAAACAAATATGCACATCCACACCTTTTCGATTTTCATATTTCAAACAGTAAAATTCAAAACTAATAAAAACAATAATTTAAAACCACAAAAAGACATTTTTAAGCCAGTTCATCTACCCTCCTTCTTATCGTTTTCTCGAAATCCAGATCCAGTAAATCCACAAAAACAAAACAATTTGACTCCCGAGTTACACAAATCTCATGAACGAAATGGGGTAATTCAGTTTAAAATGTCTAAAACTTAAATTATGCTAAATTTTGTCATATTTTAACATTGCCAATTCCTTGCAAAGTTTTCATTATATGCACCATGCTTGGTATGCAAATTTCTTCATCAATTAAAACAAATTATAAAAAACTTGCAGAATTTTGTGCCATAATAAGCAAACTTTGCAGACATCTTGCAAAAAATATTTGCAGTTTTAGAATTGGAGCAGGCTGAATGAGCTCAACCATTTTGGTGATTCACGGACCGAATTTAAATTTGCTGGGAAAGCGCGAACCAGAAGTCTACGGTTATCTCAGTTTAGATGATATTAACCAGCAACTCACTGCTCAGGCTAAACATGCATCAGTTACACTAGATACTTTTCAAAGCAACTGGGAAGGTGCGATTGTCGATCGCATTCATCAGGCACAAATTGAGGGTGTGAAATTTATTATTATCAACCCTGCTGCCTTGACACATACATCAGTTGCTTTACGCGATGCCTTACTCGGTGTTGCCATC
This sequence comes from Acinetobacter colistiniresistens, assembly GCF_024582815.1. Taxonomy (NCBI): domain Bacteria; kingdom Pseudomonadati; phylum Pseudomonadota; class Gammaproteobacteria; order Moraxellales; family Moraxellaceae; genus Acinetobacter; species Acinetobacter colistiniresistens. Next base: position 2,509,696 of record NZ_CP102099.1, on the reverse strand, counting down.
CCATTTATTGAGGTTCATTTGTCAAATGTTCACGCTCGTGAATCATTCCGTCATCACTCATATTTATCAGATAAAGCCATTGGCGTAATTTGTGGCTTAGGTGCAAAGGGTTATTCCTTTGCACTCGATTACGCTATCGAAAAAATTCAATCTTCTAACTAATTTTAAACACATTAGGAATGCTCACTCATGGATATCCGTAAAATCAAGAAACTCATCGACCTGATGATAGAATCTGACTTACAAGCGATTGAAGTTAAGGAAGGTGACCAATCCATCTCATTAACTCGCCCGACTCCTGTTTATGCAACCGCAGCAGCTGTTGCAGCAGCGCCGGCAGCTTCTGCACCTGTTGCAACAGCTGCAAAAACTCCTCGTGGTGCAGTTGAAACATCACCGATGGTTGGTGTGTTCTACGCTGCACCTAACCCAGGTGAAGCGCCATTTGTTAATGTAGGTCAAACCGTTTCAGCGGGTGAAACGCTTGGTATTATTGAAGCAATGAAAATCATGAACCCAATTGAAGCAACCAAGAGCGGTGTCATTGAAGAAATTTTAGTGAAAAATGGTGAAGTGATCCAATTCGGTCAACCACTTTTCCGCTACCGTGCTTAATAAGTTTGGGGATTCCTATGTTGCAAAAAGTATTAATTGCAAACCGTGGTGAAATCGCTTTACGAATTACTCGGGCTTGTAAAACTCTTGGCATTAAAACTGTCGGTATCTATTCAGATGCAGACAAAGATCTAATGCACTTACGCTTTGTTGACGAAGCAGTATGTATTGGACCAGGTGCAAGTAGTGAAAGCTATTTAAATATTCCTGCAATTATTACTGCTGCGGAAATTACAGGTGCGGATGCCATCCACCCTGGTTATGGCTTCCTTTCTGAAAATGCAGAATTTGCAGAGATCGTAGAAAGTTCAGGATTTATTTTTATTGGTCCACGTCCAGAACATATCCGCCTGATGGGGAATAAAGTTTCTGCGATTATTGCGATGAAAAAATCAGGTGTACCGACTGTACCCGGTTGTGATCACGCCGTGACCATTAATAATGCACTTGCAGAAGCCAAAGAGATCGGCTTTCCATTGATCGTAAAAGCTGCTTCTGGCGGTGGCGGTCGTGGTATGCGTATCGTAGAACGTGTCGACACGCTACTTGAATCTGTTCAAGCCGCACAGCGTGATGCTGAAATGTGGTTTGGCGATGATACGGTGTATATGGAACGTTTCTTACAGAAACCTCGCCATGTCGAAGTACAAGTGTTAGGTGATGGCAACGGCCATGCCATTCACTTATATGATCGTGACTGTTCTTTACAACGTCGCCATCAAAAAGTATTAGAAGAAGCGCCTGCACCGAACCTCCCAGAACAAGCACGTGCCGATATTCTTGAAGCCTGCGTCAATGCATGTAAATTAATGCAATATCGTGGCGCTGGAACATTCGAGTTTTTATTTGAAGAAGGTGAATTCTTCTTTATCGAAATGAATACTCGTGTTCAGGTAGAACATCCCGTGACCGAGATGGTTACAGGTGTTGATATTATCGAACAGCAACTTCGTATTGCGGCTGGTTTAGGTTTAGCACTTGAACAAGAGCAAATCGAAGTAAAAGGCCATGCCATTGAATGCCGTATCAATGCAGAAGATCCAACGACCTTCTTGCCTTCACCAGGTAAAATTGAAAGTTTCTATGCACCTGGTGGCGCTGGAATTCGTTTAGACTCTCATATTTATCAAGGTTATAGCATTCCTCCTTACTATGACTCAATGATTGCAAAATTGATTTCTCATGGTAAAGATCGCGAGACTTCTCTGGCTCGCATGCGCCAAGCTTTAGATGAAATGATTTTGACTGGAATCAAAACCAATATTCCATTGCATAAAGATTTAATCTTGCAAGATAAAAACTTCTGCGAACAGGCAATGGATATTCACTATCTTGAAAAGCATTTGCTCAAGCAGCTTGAGCCTAAAACTGAAAAAGCCTAAATAAAAAAGCCTCTTAAATAAGAGGCTTTTTTATTTCTAAATTTCTTTAAGGTAAAACACGGCGTAACGTTGCAAAACACTTATCACCTTTTTCACTGGCACAAAAATCGATGGTCGAATCATTTGCCCATTTCACGAAATATTGGGACACCTCACCTGTCTGATCTTCCTTCTGACCTGAACAATCCGTTTCATTATTGTCATATTTAATCTGTAGAATCAGCGCTGGTAATCGTTCTTTATGATCTTCTGATGGCTGATAATCGTATAAGCCATAAGACCACTCTTGACCACTTTTGATCACGACATCACTGGCACCACGGAAATTATAGTACTCGACACATTTTTTATTATTGGGAATTTCCATTCCCCATAATCCCATGATTTCAGGGCGAGTCGTGACACGAATCGCATTCGCTTTAGCTACTTGTGGCGGTGTTACCGTTGCTTTGTTATTTACGACCGTCTCTGCCATAGTCCATGTTGAGCAAGCCCATAATAATCCAATAATATAAATATTTTTCATAGATTTAATTAAGTCGTCATCTAAAACGGTGCATAAGCTTAAATTAGCATATTTTTGGATAAAAGCATGCATTCATAACCATATAAACACAATATTTTTGCCATGTAATTTAGTTCATCGTTTTAGTAATTTTTCAGGTATTCTATTTTACAACTTATATTTATTTTTACTTTATAAAGATTTAGCTTTAGGGATAAAAGCCATGAAATTTTCCGAATACATACAATATGATGGTCTTGGATTAGCACAACTGGTCAAAAACAAACAAATCCATCCCTCTGAATTACTCGAAACTGCATTACAACGCAGCAATCTGGTCAATCCCAAGCTGAATGCCATCATTATCCCCATGTATGAACAAGCTAAACATCGTGCTCAGCAAAATTTAACAGGCCCCTTTGCTGGGGTTCCATTTTTAGTCAAAGACCTCTTTCAAGAATATAAAGATATCCCGACCTCCTATGGCTGTCAGGCACTCAAAAACATCAATTACACCCCAGACTTTAATGCAGAAATTGTGAATCGTTGGGAAAAAACGGGTATTGTTACTTTTGGGCGTACCAATACCCCTGAATTTGGTATTAAAGGAATTACCGAACCTGATGCTTGGGGTACATGTCATAATCCCTGGAATTTAAAACACAATAGTGGTGGTTCCTCTGGTGGAGCTGCTTCAGCTGTTGCAGGTGGTTTAGTACCGATTGCAGGTGCTGGAGATGGTGGCGGGTCAATTCGTATCCCAGCCTCTTATTGTGGTTTATTCGGACTCAAACCCAGTCGTGGACGTACCCCTTGGGGGCCACAATTTAGCGAAGCTATGCACGGCGCTGCCATGCAACATGTACTCAGCAAAAGCGTTCGAGACAGTGCAGCCATGCTGGATGCAGTGCAAGGCCCTGAACAAACCTCACTATTTCGAATTGAAGCGCCTGAACAAAAGTATCTTGATGTGATTCAACAAATACCAAAGAAACTCCGCATTGCATTTAATACCCAGTCACCGATAGGCACCAAAGTTTCTAAAGATGCCATCCAAGCCGTGCAACAAACAGCGAAGCTGTTGGAATCATTGGGCCATATTGTGGTGGAAGACCGTCCAAAGATTGATGGTATGGAACTGGCCAAAGACTTCGTGACCACTTGGTTTAGTCAATTTTCTTATATGCAGGCACAAATCAAGCAAATGGCAGGCGCTAGCGATCGTGATTTCGAACTGGATTCAATTGCTTTGGCTGCTTTTGGTGCTAAAACTACAGCCACAGAATATATTCATACCTTGAATAATTGGGGACTGTATAGCACCCAAATGAATATTTTCTTTGAAAAATATGACTTATACCTCACTCCAAGCACAGCATCTGTCGCGCCAAAAAATGGTGAAGTCGCCACACCGGTCTGGCAGAAACCTATTCTAAAGGGCCTGTTAAAAGTTGGTAAAGCGCATTATCTGGCTCAAGGTAAACTGGTCGAGAAAATGGTACAAGACAATTTAAGTTGGGTACCTTTTACCCAGCTCGCCAATGTAACGGGTTTACCAGCCATGTCAGTACCGTTGTACTGGAGTAAACATGGTATGCCGCTGGGTAGCCAGTTTATTGCACCCTTTGGCCGAGAAGACCGTTTGTTACAACTTGCCGCTCAACTGGAACAAGCCCAACCGTGGATGCCACAATATAAGCAAATCCAACTCTAGTCTAGGTTTTAGCTGCTGTTTCCACTTGATTCGGCAGCCATGGCACCAGTAACAAACCAAACAAGACTACAATACTGGCGCACAAGAACATTGTTGCGCCTGAAAAGCTTTGCCAATAATGCCCCGCCAACAAACTCCCAGACGCCACACCTAAGCCCCACATGGTACTATACAAAGCTTGCCCACGGCCTTGCTGCTCGGGTGTAAAGTTTTGGAAAATCACTTTCATGGCAATCAGATGGAACAGGCCAAAGCTAAAGGCATGCAAGCATTGAGCAAGCAATTGCCCAATATAATGGGTTGCAAAGATGCTAACCAAGAACCAACGTAGACTGGTCAAAATCAGGCAAATTACCACCAATGTCCGCCACGAAAAGCGGGTAAAGAACAGCTTTTGTGCAACGGCAAACATGACAATTTCAGCAATCACCCCCATCGCCCATAAGCTGCCAATTTGTGTGGTACTAAAGCCGATTTCTTTTAGATAGTTACTATAAAAGCTATAAAACGGCGCCAATGAAAATAGCAAAATAAATTCGATACTAAAAAAGGCCGCGACGATGGGTCGTTTTAAAATCGGCAGCAGCGGTTCAAGCGTTTTTTGCGAGCTTGGTGCGTGTTCAGGTTCTTTAATACTAAATGACCAGAGAAAAGCCAAAAATGAAACAGAGAGCAGTAAAATTGGCAGCATTGAAATTGGAATAACTTCCAGCAAAGCACCGATCACAAACACACCAACAATAAAACCGACTGAGCCCCATTTACGTACTTTGCCATAGAGCTCAGCACGTTTTTCACCTAACCAGAATAAGGTCACCCCTTCAAATTGCGCCAAAATTGCATTTTGGAAGAAGCTAAAAATCAGCATCAACAAAGCCACGGATTGGAAGCTATTTGGAATCACAAATATGGCAAACCAGATACAGGCTTCCATCCATGTCGCAATTCGCACCAAAAGCATTCGCTTCCCTGATTTATCGGCAATCCAGCCCCAAATCAGCGGTGCAAAAAAACGGGTAATAATGGCAATGGAAGATAAAATGCCGATCTCTTGATAATTGAAACCCTGATCTTGAAGATACAGGTTCCAATACGGCATGAATGTACCGACTATGGCGTAGTAGAACAGATAAAAACCACCCAATCTTGTTTGGATACTTAATGATTGAAGCAATTCAAATGCCTTTATTTACAATGTGAAAGAAGAAAAAAAGAGAACGTGAACTCGATTAATACAAGAGAATTTTAGCTCATTTCATCAAACAATTCGTCTAATATCATTATGAATAATGAAAACATCAATCTACAAAAAAAGGGCTGAAAATTCCCTTTTCTCATGATCACTTTACAACTTATGCATCTGTATTCAACGCCACACTCGGTTGAGCATTTCTTAATTTACGCTGCTTTAGATAATACGCCAGCATCAAACAAAGAATCCAAGCTGGGATCATCATCACTGCAATACGCATATCCGCAGTCAATGACATCACCACCAAAATACCTAGCATAAAGATCATGCAAAGATAGTTACTAAATGGATAAGCAATACTTGGGAACTTGGTGGTAACACCCTGTGCCTGCATGGTTTTGCGAAACTTTAAATGCGTCCATGAAATCACTACCCAGTTAATCACAATCGCAGCAACCACTAGCATCATGAGCAGACCAAACGCTTTCTCTGGAAATGCATAATTCAGTAAGACGCAAAGTACAGTCACAAATGCAGAAACATAGACCGCATTGGTTGGGATACCACGGCTGTTAATTTTTTTCAGGAACTTGGGTGCATTGCCCTGCTGTGCCAAACCTAAAAGCATACGGCTGCTACAATAACTGGTTCCGTTATAAACCGAGACTGCCGCAGTCAAAATCACAAAATTCAACATGGTTGCAACACCTTGGCTATCCAACGAGGCAAAGACCATCACGAATGGGCTACCGCCTTGTGCCATTTGGTTCCAAGGGAATAACGCAAATAAGATGAAAAGTGTTGCAATGTAGAAAATCAAAATACGATAGATAATTTGATTGACTGCTTTTGGCAAGGTTTTATCTGGATCACGTGCTTCAGCCGCAGTAATCCCGAATAATTCAATGCCACCAAAGGCAAAAATGATTACAGCCATTGCCATGACCAGACCTTCCACACCAAATGGGAAGAATCCACCCAATGCCCAAAGATTACTGATACCCGCTTGTGGCCCTGCTGTTCCTGTTGCAAGTAAATACGAACCAAAACCAATCATGGCCAAGATTGCTAAAATTTTGATGATGGAGAACCAAAACTCCATTTCACCAAAAAATTTGACATGCAAAAGGTTGATACCGTTAATTAAGATAAAAAAGGCCAATGCCGAAACCCATGTCGGGATTTCAGGCCACCAATATTGAATATATAACCCAATCGCTGTGAGCTCAGCCATACAGACCAGAACATTCAGCACCCAGTAGTTCCAGCCAGACATAAAGCCTGCAAAAGAACCCCAGTATTTGTAAGCAAAATGGCTAAACGAACCACTGACTGGCTCTTGTACCACCATCTCACCTAACTGTCGCATCATCAGGAATGCAATCAAGCCTGCAATTGCATAACCCAGAATGACCGATGGACCAGCCAGTTTAATCGATTGGGAAATCCCGAGAAACAAACCTGTACCAATGGCACCACCTAGCGCGATAAGCTGGATGTGCCGATTGCTTAAACCGTGTTTCAGGTTTCCTTGTTCCTGTTTTGACATATGATTATTCTCATCCTTGTCGCGTAATTTTTCTGTCTAAAATTACGTATATCATAAGTTAATCACAAATGCCTATATCTAACCCGAAAAATAATTAATTCATTTTTCGAATAACCGCGCATATAAACAGAAAATTCCATAAATAACAAATATTATGAATAATGTAATTAAATTATGTATTGCGTAATTAAATATTTTCAGTATGATAGAAATCATAAAGTACATATTTCTTGCTTGAGCGATAGGATTCAAATGGGTCAAAAGATCAATATTTATTTGATTTTCATATTGTTATAGAAAGCAGGATAAAAATTTAATAGGTCTTCATAGAACGAGAGACAAGGAAAGTAAATCATGGCACAACAATTAACCTCTTTTCTTGAGATTGATCCGCAATCAGATTTCACAATACATAATTTGCCATACGGTATTTTTAGCGAGAGCCCACAAGGTGAAAAACGCGTTGGCGTTGCAATTGGTGACTGGGTACTTGACCTTGCCGCATTAGAGCAAAAAGGCTTATTACAGCTCACGACAGCAAACTGTTTTAATCAGCCAACACTGAATAAATTTATTGAAACAGGCAAAAAAAATTGGCATACGGTTCGCAGCGCTTTACAAAGCTTGTTGTCTGCGGAAAACCCAAGCTTACGTGATGATGCCGATTTACGTCAGCAGGTGCTGTTTAAACAAGAAAATGTAGTTTTGCATTTACCGATTCAGGTGCCTGGCTATACCGACTTCTATTCATCTAAAGAACATGCCACCAATGTCGGCACCATGTTTAGAGATCCAAAGAATGCACTATTACCGAACTGGAGCGAATTGCCTGTAGGCTATAACGGTCGTGCCAGTTCTGTGATTGTCAGTGGCAAAGACATTGTGCGCCCTTCTGGCCAAATCAAATTCCCCAATGAAGAACGCCCTGTATTCTCGGCGACACGTAAACTCGACTTTGAACTCGAGACCGCTTTTGTAGTGGGTAAAGCAACTGAATTGGGCGAGCCAATTGCCATTGAAAACGCATGGGAACATATCTTTGGTATGGTGTTGCTGAACGACTGGTCAGCACGTGATATTCAACAATGGGAATATGTTCCATTAGGCCCCTTCAATGCCAAAACCTTTGCCAGTGCCATTTCACCATGGGTGGTGACGATGGAAGCGCTTGAGCCATTTAAAGTCAAAGGCCCAGAACAACAGCCGAAACCTTTGGGCTATCTACAAGAAAAAACCGCAAACAGCTATGACATTCACCTGAGTGTTGAAGTTCAAACACCGCAATCTGCACAGTCTGATGTGATTTGCCAAACCAACTTCAAATATATGTATTGGTCAATGGCGCAGCAACTGACCCATCACACCGTTGCAGGCTGTAATGTTCAGGTTGGCGACTTGATGGGTTCAGGCACGATTTCAGGCCCAACCGAAGACTCGTACGGCAGCTTACTGGAACTGACGTGGAACACCACCAAACCACTGAGCCTCTCAAACGGCGAAAAGCGTGGCTTCTTGGAAGATGGCGATCGTGTCGTCATGAAAGGCTATTGTGAAAAAGATGGCATTCGCGTGGGCTTTGGTGAAGTTGCCAATCGCATTTTGCCAGCACGTCACTTTAGTTTTAATGAACAAAAGGACGAGCGCTATGAAACTGTATAGTTACTTTCGTAGCTCTGCGGCCTATCGAGTGCGTATCGCACTCAACCTGAAAGAACTGCCGTATGAAACAGAAGCAGTTCATTTGGTCAAAAATGAGCAGCAACAAGCGAGCTATCGGGCACTAAACCCGAGCCAGCTTGTACCGACGCTGATTGACCAAGATCAGGCCTTATTACAGTCGCTCAGCATATTGGAATATCTGGAAGAACGTTATCCAGCCAAAGCACTGTTGCCTAAAGACCTTATAGAACGTGCCAAAGTTCGTGCCTTTGCACAGACAATTGCCTGTGACATTCACCCGCTCAACAACTTGAGAGTGTTAAAGTACCTGCAAAAACAGCTTGCAGTCAGTGATGCGCAAAAAAACAGTTGGTATCAACACTGGATTTTAGAAGGCTTTCACAGCTTAGAAATGCAATTACAGCATTCCAATGGGCAATTCTGTTTTGGCACCCAAGCCACTGTTGCAGACTGTTGTCTGATTCCTCAGGTCTATAACGCCAAGCGCTTCAAAATTGATTTAAGTGCTTTCCCAAAGATTGAGTCGATTTACCAACATTGCTTAACCCTTCCCGCATTCTTGAATGCCACACCAGAACAACAACCAGATTGGGAATAAGCTAAAAAGGAGTTTTAACATGAGCTTTGCAATTAAAAAAATTCACCACGTGGCTTATCGCTGTAAAGATGCCAAAGAAACCGTGCAATGGTACAAACAAATGCTGCACATGGATTTTATCTTGGCGTTTGCAGAAGATCATGTCCCATCGACCAAAGCCTTTGACCCGTATATGCATTTATTCTTGGATGCAGGTCAAGGCAATGTATTGGCCTTCTTTGAGCTACCGACCCAACCAGAAATGGGCCGTGATGAAAATACACCACAATGGGTACAGCATATTGCTTTTGAAGTCGAAGACCTAGATGCATTAATGACTGCAAAATCACATCTTGAAGAAAATGGGGTTAAAGTTTTAGGTGTAACCAATCATGGTATTTTCCATTCGATTTATTTCTTCGATCCAAATGGTCATCGCCTTGAACTGACCTATAACGATGCACATGCCGATGCCAAGATTGCAAGGATTACCGAAGAAATGAAACTGGAAATGCTGGAGGAATGGAGCCGTACCAAACGTGCCCCACACCACACCCACTTCTTACATGAAGATGAACTCGGTGCATAAATCCAGTTCCATGAAATTGGCATTAGCGTTGTAAAATGCTAATGCTTTTTTTATGGTCTAAATTTAAAACATCGACCTGTTTTTACTGTATCTTGCACCGCTCAAAATAAAGTGCAATATGTCTAAAAACAATTGTATGCTTATACAATTCACCGATTTGATTCATTTAAAAAGATGATTTCTATTTTGCCCAATGCTCAGGCATTATGTGCTGATTGTAAATTGTCCAAAATTGACAGCAAACAAACATTGCAAAAGAGAAGCAGCTTAAGGGTTATTGAATGATTGAAGAAAAGTTATCTGGTGGGGTTCAATCCCTTGAGGTTGGCTTAGCCGTGCTCAATGCCCTTTTAGAACACAACAAACCGATTATTTTAAAAGATCTATCCAGCAAACTGGATATGCACCCTGCCAAGGTACACCGCTATCTGGTCAGTCTGATTCGCATGAATTACGCCAAGCAGCTTACCGATGGTCAGTATGCCTTGGGTGATCAGGCGTGGCGTTTGGGTCTGAACTGTATTCAACATACCGATGTGTTACAGTTGGTTCAGCACCTGATTTACGAATTACAGAATAAAATTGGTTGCGGTATTCAAATCAGCAAATGGTCGCCTAAAGGGCCTTTGGTGGTGCAATCGATTGAATCCAACCACCCGATTTCGATTGTAACTAAAGTCGGCTCAATCATGCCGCTGGTGAATTCAGCAGCAGGTCGTGTGTTTGCCTCTTATATGCCTGAAGCCGTAATCAAGCCGCTGATGCAAGCGGAATGGGAAAAAGCGGCTCATCACCATTATCCGATTAAACCGACTGATTGGGATGAGTTTCTGCTACTTAAAGAAAATGTATTGCAGCACGGCATGTCGATTGCTCAAGGTGATCTTCTGGTCGGGATTAATGCCGTTGGTCTACCAATCTTTAATGCGCATCATTCCATGGAATTTTGTATTGTGGCACTGGACAGTGAAATGTTTTTCTCGGTTCATGAAGATAGTGAAAACTTAGAGCTGTTTAAACGTGAAGTTGCAGCAATCAATCAATATATTCAAACCCGTTAATTTTTCATCCATATAAAAAGCCAAGAATTGAATTCTTGGCTTTTTTATTTCATTTGAATGTAATTACTTTGCTTCTAACACACCACGGCGGATCTGGTCACGTTCGATGGATTCAAACAGTGCCTTGAAGTTACCTTCACCAAAACCATCATCATCTTTACGTTGAATAAATTCAAAGAACACAGGCCCAAGCATGTTTTGCGAGAAAATCTGTAACAGCAGTTTTTTCTGGCCATCTTTGGTATTACCATCCAGTAAGATACCGCGTTTTTGCAGTTCTTCAGTTGGCTCACCATGATTTGGTAAGCGCTCTTTCAACATTTCATAATAGGTTTCAGGCGGCGCTGTCATAAACTGCATGCCAATCTCTTTTAACTTGTCCCATGTTGAAAGCAAGTCATCGGTAATAAACGCGATATGCTGTATACCTTCACCATTGAAATCTGCCAAGAACTCTGCAATTTGACCATTGCCCTTGTCTGAATCTTCATTCAATGGAATACGAATCATGCCATCTGGTGCAGTCAACGCTTTAGAGGTTAAACCGGTATATTCGCCTTTGATGTCAAAGTAACGAATTTCTTGGAAATTAAAGATTTTTTCATAGAAGTTCGCCCAATATTCCATACGTCCTTTATAGACGTTATGGGTTAAATGGTCGATTTCGTTCAGGCCTGCACCTTTTGGATTTCTGTCCGCATCATCAAAGAAAACGAAGTCATTTTCATAGATATCACGGTCAACCAAGAAAATTGGCATGCCACCAATTCCTTTAATCGCAGGGATATTCAATTCCATTGGCCCAGCTTGTGAATACATTGGCTCTGCACCAAGTTCCACGGCTTTGCTAAATGCTTTGGCTGCATCGCGAGTTCTGAAACCCATTGCACATGCTGAAGGGCCATGTTCTTTAAAGAAGAATGAAGCATAAGATTCAGGCTGGTAGTTCAAGATAATGTTGATATTACCCTGACGCCATAAATAAACTTTTTTAGATTTATGCTTTGCGACTTTGGAAAAACCGATGGTCTCAAAGATCTGATCTAATCCGTTTTCCGTCGAAACAAATTCAATAAAAGCAAAACCACATAGTTCTAATGGGTTATCTAAAATGTCCATCTAGTTTCCCTTATTTAGATAAATTCATCCGTTTCATGCTCTGCATAGGTTTTATTCTTCAATTGCTTAAAAAGCTGTCTAAAAGCATCAACCTATACATGCGTTATCAGAAAAGGCGACAGGTGTTTTTATAAGTATGTAAAAGCATCCGTGTTTAAGCCCTTTCCGTCCATCAGTCAGCCAAATGAAGAAATCATCGTTCTTGATCTTGGCTCTCAGCTATAAATTCATGCTACAAGAAAGTTTTAATTTATGCAATACATAATTAAATTATGTTATGTGTAATTTTATTGGTTTTTACTTGAGCATAAAGGCCACTATTAAAGAAGAAATCGGTGTATTGCTAAATCAGACCATGGTCTTGAGTGCATCAGAAATAATAGGGCTCAGGCCAAAAGAACTGTCTTAAATCTTTAACAAAGTTCGATTAGTTTAAGTAACTAATGTCTTTAAATGAAAGAGATGATTGAGCAATGACCCATACTCTGATCTTCGAACAGTTGACTCAACTGATTGAAAACTATAGTCACGAGCACAGTGGCAGGCCACAAAAGATTTTGATTGGTTATAAAGCCTATTATGACTTGATGGGAAATTCGAGTTTTGCCACAGAGGTTACAGAATCGGCATTAAACCCCAATAAAAGAAAGTATAAGAAGATTAAAATTAAAGTTACCAAAGATGATTATCAACTCGAACTCGAATAGTGTTCTGACTTACCGTTAAATCTTTAGCTTCTTTTCCATACAAAATACTCGGCAAGTAATGGCGCTGCGGCCTCAGCACTACCTGCTGCATCTTTACCCTTACAGTATTGAGCAATTTCATAGCTTGCCGCTGGACTCAATGTCGAGGCTGCAATACCTGCACCACTCGCAGTAGGTGCGGACAAGCCTGCCGACACCATATCTAATAACACACCCGCTTTTTGCCACTGGCTAGCATCTTTCCTAAAAATTTTTACTCTATTTTTCCAGACCAGAGGCAAAATCTATACATAAAAAAAGCCGCATTTGAAATACGGCTAGAATTAACATTTTATAACTACTTTCTTTAAAACTCTAAAAACACTCAATGACTGTTAAAATGATTAGTTACATAAACAAAATATTTATACTTAACACACACCCTCTTTACTTAACTCCAGCTTCAACCAATCATAATTAATACAAATCATTTTTTATAATTTTCTTCTGTATAATAATCAGAAGCATCTACATTATTATTTACACCTTGAATCATATGTGGTGAATTCTTTGGCTGCCCCCAATCAATCCAAAAATTTGATAACTCTAATAGGCCATATACTGGGTCTAAGCTCAGCCCGTTAAGCTTCAAGTCCAAACAAACTAATAACCACTTATGAGTCGAGTTTGAAATATCAATATTTAAAGTATTTACTACTTTGTTCAACAAATTCAAAATATCATCTCGCGAAGTATCTTTATCTATAACTAACAATTCATTTAAGACTTCAGTTAATTCGTGGGCAACAACTTCTGTCCTTAGAAAATAATCTTCGACAAAACTACTTACCATCTCATTACTTAAACAACCATATTCTGGAACTCCTATATATCCAATATAGATAGCTCCAAAATCATCAAAATTAAGCTGTTTAAGTTTTTCATATGCTTGAGTTATCATGGTTTAGTTGGCACCCCTGTAATTTTACCATTTGGAATAAACATTATATGCGAGACTCCACCTAATTTAGGATCAATTATCCATTCAAAACGACCAACAGTACCATTCATACTACCTTCTTGTTGCCAGATTCTTCCTTACTGTACAGAATTTTACTTATATTTAAACTTCAACCATCAAAATAAAAAAGCCATTAATTTCAAATGGCTTTTTATGAATCACCAATTAAATACTATTCATGAAGTAAATTCAAAAATCATCAAAGTTAGCGGCAACATTATTTACAACCATTGAGCTTTTCCCACTTTTATCATCGACAAAATCATCATGATATACTAATACTACTTTAGGATCTGAGCTTTCTGTATTATCTCTATAATCAAAACAGATATAATCTCCATTCGCACATATACCAAAAATAACAAGATGCTCCACACCATAATTACTCAGGTCAGAAATATTCTCTTGCTCCCTCAAAATATCCCCATCTGAATGATTATCTTTAAAACTTAAGAAGTTTAGATCTCTATCATCAGATTTATTGTAGATATTTATGAAATCAAAAGATTTTTCTCAAATATTACAGCATCATGATCCTTTATCAAATTGATGTAATTTTTGGAAAAGCATATCCAATTTGATTTTGAGCTTTAACAATTTCATCTAGTGAATTTTGACCATTATCTCGATAAATTTCCATAATTCTTTCCATTACTTACATTTAAACCTCAATCATCAAAATAAAAAGCCATTAATTTTTAAATGACTTTTTATAAATAACAAATTAAGTACTAATCATGGAGTAATTTTAAAAATCATCAAAGCTATCCGCCACTTTAACAACACGCATTTTTTTATTACCATATTCATCTTCGATGAAATCATCATGATACATTATTATTACTAATGGATTATCTGATTCAGGATTTTGGCGATAATCAAATGATAAGTAATCACCTCTTCCATTAAGACCAAAGACAATTACATTATCATAACCTAAACCATCATAATCCTGAAACTTAACAATGTTATCAGCGCCAATTTCATCTCCATACGCACAAAACCCTATACTAGACTCACCAACATTACCATTAGAATCTATATAGTTAAAACAATTTTCCAAAAATTGAACACCATTATGTTTCTCCATTAACTCCATGTATTTTTCAGGTAAAGTTAATCCATAGGTATTTATAAATTCAACCAGAAAACTTTTATTAATAGATCCAGAATCATACATTACAGTTAAATTTTTCATTTTTATCACTTAAAATTGTTTATTAAATAAATTTCTTTGTTTTAAAATAAAAAGCATGCCATCATTGGACATACATTAAAATCAAGAAAAACAAACTACAAAATTTTATGATTTTTCATCATAAATAAACTTCGTATGAGCCCTGCCATTTTCATCCAGTGTAAGAATAAGCTTAGTCCATACTCCTCCTGTATGTTCCTGTACTAATCTATGAAGCTCCTCCAGCAGATAAGGAATTTTTGATTCTGGATCACTCATGAAAACAAATTTCTCATTATTTTCAATAAAATAAGAAAAATTTGCTTCCATAGAAACTGAATGATCTATAGGAGATTTACAATAATCAAAAATACCTTGTAATGAATCATAATCTTCATAAACAGAATCAACCATGATCTGTAATAAATTTGTCAAAATTTCTGTTTGACGGCTAATCATATCCATAATCACACTCATTTCTTGGATGGTTCATTATTAAAATATTTGATAACTGGTTTTCCATTAAGAACATATCTTATCTCCATCATCAGGCTGGCTTATACTATTAATTAACTTTTGAGTATCTTCTGGGCTTAAATTATTTTTAACAGAATAATCAACAGCGGACTGAATTGACATCGCAAGATTTTTGTTTATTGGTAATGCAAAATCATTTTTCTCCACCGCATTCTGCGCAGACTGTCCACCTTGAACTGTACTTGATACATCACCTGTGGTTGCACCGACAGCACTACCTGCTAAACCGACAATTGAGCTAATTGTAGATTTCTCACTTGCGGTTAAATCTTTAGCTTTCTTACCATACAAATACTCAGCAAGTAACGGCGCTGCGGCCTCAGCACTACCTGCTGCAATGCCTGCACCACTCGCAGTAGGTGCGGACAAGCCTGCCGATACCATATCTTCTATTTGGCAATTGATAAATATAAAAATATTTTCGATCTACAACCTTATAAAATAGCTACATTCTTACCTCACCATTTTGCATTAAAATTATATTTTCCGAACCAAACCTCTCTTTTATAATCAGGGAGTTATGCAGTCTCTCTTTTCATCTAAGTTTATATTTTGCTTTTAATGAACTTTAGTTTAGAAAACAAATTAATCGCATCTTCATCACGATCTAAAATATCATCTAACAAATTGTTTTCAGCCAAAGCCCAATGCAGTAACATAAAACTACTATTACCATCACTACCAATATAAACCACATCAAAACTAAATTTAGGATCAATAACTTCAACATCCTTCTGACGAAATGCAGCTATACTATCCTCACCAACGGCTATACCATAAAAATAAATATCCTTATTATAATGATATAGACCATAAACATTTACTTCTTCACCATACTCTTTATCAATTACACGCATAAAATAGCTCACTTCAATTTACTTTTTGTTCAGACAAAGGTTTACTAACAATTTTCATGTCATAAACCTTTTCTTTCACACTATTTTATCTGCCAATTTTTATATATTTCTCAAGCATTAAAAACAGCATCTAAAAAAGAAGAAAACAGCTGTTTTATTTTCTATGGCTGTTAAAATAATTTTTTTATACTACACCACAGCTCCTCCAAACCGCTATATTTACAGGAATACTCTATTGTCAAATCTAAAGCCTTAGGCAAGTCCTCATAGGAAATACTTTCATCTTCATAATTATCGATTAATAACCCTAGATGCTTATTTAGACAATTAAAATAATCAATTTTTCTAAAGCCTCATAATCACTTTGGGAAATATTTAACTCTATCAGATCCCCTTCAATATTTTCATCAAAATCTAATCTTAATTTAGCTTGTTCGGATATAGGGGCACAAATGGTTTTCATGATCTTGTTCCTAATAAGTTACTTTATCAATTTTAAAATGAGTTGCCTCATTATATTCAGCTTGCGACCTACCAGACTTCTTACCATTTGGTAAAGTCTTGTTGCTTGGAACATTCCCATTCAAGTCTAAATACTTCCTTTTACCTTTTAAAGATGGATCAAAGACTCTAAAATACCCCCCTTTTGGATCATCTTTCGCCTTTAAATTAACTTTGTTCGGGTCATAACCAAACAATCCATTATTTTTTCTCTGTGCATCTGTAGCCTGAAATGCCTTAACCGCAGAACCATTTTCAATGATCGGCTTGCCATTATTGTCGGTGAGAACTTTACCTGACATTGAATTAATTGTTTCTGCCGCAAACTTCATATTCGCAATATGTCTTTCTAGACTTCTGTCTGCTGTATTCGCGCCAGCTTGATCCCATTGGCCTGCCATATTTAGCAGTTGCTCACGCCCTTCTGTATCAACTTTTCCGTAAGGTACATTATATAACATCGTATACCAGTAATTATAACTATCCCGATCCATTGGACCATTTCAGCTAGCTAATTCTGCTGCCTTTTTCTTAAGCATAGCAATTTCATCAACATGCAATTGTCGGTTATTTGAGTCAACATTAATCGCTGTACCAATGCTGCCAGTTGACAATCCTGTCGATGCACCTACACCTGTCAGTGTCAGCGTACTCACCCCATTTGCAACCAACTTAGCAGTATCTGAACTCATGCCTTTCTCAATTAAGGCATTGGTCACATTATCTTAGAATTGGTTAATGGTTCTGCTAAAAAATTAAAACCTCCAATTTCCTTTAACATTTTCAACCCATTTTGCAGCCTCCCCTCCTCCCATTAACACCTCATCATCCCCCCAAGCTAAAATAAATTCATTTGAGTTATCGAATATATAATAATTAAAGTTATAAACTTGGGATAAAATCACCTTTAGATCACAAAAATTTTTAAATTTAACCAACCTATTATAATCTTTAAAATCAAATGAGTAAAACACTTCACCAATATTATCAGGCAACAACTCTAAGAGTAACTCTTTGTTACCCGCACCATTAGGTAAGTGTTTACCATTAATTTTTGTCTATCTAAAAATTCACGGATAGGAATTTCTTTTAAATTATTTCGATTGATAGATAACTCAAAATCTTTCAAACTATATATAGAAAATAAACTATACAACTTTTCTTGACTTTTATTTTCTGAAAGTATTTCATAATTAATACTCATTGAATCAGCCACTTCAAAAAATCTTCTACAAAATAAATTAAACTACTCATTAAGTTAAATTCCCATCACTTTTTAGGCTTATCTTTGCTACGGTTAAAATCAACTTCATCTAAGAAAATATGACCAACAATATTTTTTTTACCAGGTGTACCTACACCATCATGGCCTAAATCTATACTTACTTCAGCACCACGATTCTTACCTGATGTTACTCTATATTCAGTAGGGAAACTTTTACCATTTTTATCTACCCCCCATTTAGTAACACTGAACTCATTTTTGGAAACTCCAGTCTTTGCAAATGCTAATTCAATAGTATCCTTTGTTGAATAGTTTTTACCTCTTAAGTCCAAATCAATACCTTGTTTAAATTCATAACCATTTTTATTAATTTCATTTTTATTTGGGGAATGTTGTTCATTCGGTTTCGAAATTTTTAAACCTTTTACACTCCCCATCGCCCCTACAATTGCAACAGCTGTAAGCTGGGCTGTTTGATCGTCCATTCCATATTTTGCTTGTAATTGCTTTGCAATTTCAGTATTAACGACAATACCTTCAGCGTTAATTTGTTGGAGATATAAGGCGCCTGGATCTATATTTGGCAGATATTTAGTTGCATTTCCTATAGCTTCTTTAACCTGATTTCTTTGAGTTAAAATAAACTGATAGTATGTTTTACAAGCAGAAGGTGACGTCGAACAAACAGCTACTAATTCTTCGTCCTGTTTTAATGCTAAGACTCTATATTTTTCTATAACTTGATCACAATTTCTATTCTTATTACAGGACTGCATTTCATCCTTGTAAGAATTTACCTGTTTCACTGTTAAATAATTATTCTCCACCGCATTCTGCGCAGACTGTCCACCTTGAACTGTACTTGATACATCACCAGTGGTTGCACCAACAGCGCTCCCTGCTAAACCGACAATAGAGCTAATTGTAGATTTCTCACTTGCGGTTAGATCTTTAGCTTTCTTACCATACAAATACTCCGCAAGTAACGGTGCTGCGGACTCAGCACTACCTGCTGCAATACCCGCGCTCAAGGCATTATTACCACCTGTCGCGGCAACTGCTGCACCTAAAATCGTATGAGCCAAGATATGCGCTGCACTACCTTCAGCATCTTTATCTTGAAAGTACTGGCCAATCTCGTAACTGATTTTTGGACTGAGTGTCGATGCTATAATTGCTCACAAATCATATTTTACAAATATTTTTTCAATCTCGTCTTTTCTAGAAGGCTGTTCTTTCAAGACGTTCTCTAGACCTTGTCGAATATGATACATAACCGTCTCCTCATCATAATCTCCTTCATTCGGCTCTAAACCCATCATTTCATGTACCCAAGCACAATAAATCGTTGTTCCATCTTCTTGTAACTCAGGAGCTAAACTCCAACCAGGATCACCTCCAACAGGTTCCATTGGATCTTTGCCTATAATGCCTCTCAAATAATATTCTAGGTCTTGCCCTCCTGTTATTCCAAAACCTAAGCACCAAAGCAAAGGCATTAACTCTACTGAAGAGCCCTCTTCATTAATATAACCTATCATTATTTGATTGCTCCAGAAGTAGGATTTATAGGGAAAGCTGATGGAACATAATTAGTCCCTTTATATGAACTAATCGGCACTCTAAAAGTAATCCCATTCACTATTACATGCTGTATTTTATTTCCATTTACCCCATAATTTAAAATCGCTTTTGATGCTGCTTCATTTGCCATTATTGCCATCTGTTTATCACTATACACTTTCGGATCATAAACTGTTTTTGTCTCAATCCTTCCATTTGGTAATTGATATTTAATATCAGTAATGCCTTTTGACACTTGAGTTGGGTTACCAATTACTTTCCCCCCATTACTATTAAGGACATCATAGAAATTATCAGAATTATGTCCACCTGAAATTACTTTCTGGTTTTTACGGCCTGCAACTTCACCATTAATTAAATGTTTTCCTAAAGGTGTATCAACTTGGCTTGTACCAGCTGGAGTATGCCCATCTCTAGGTCGAATAGGAACCTGACCAGCGAAATTCGCCTCTGGCTCATTAGTAACGGGTTCTTTTTTCTTCGTCGCATCAACTTCTGCTACTTTCTCAGTGGTTTTGACCTCACTCTTCACACCTTGTGATAACTTCCCACCAACTTTACCCAGTAAAACTGCTTCTGCAATTGCAGCAGCTGCGCCTAGGGCATCTTGGCTTAATTGACTGAGCTCTGGCTTTCCATTATTAACGCTAAATACTTCATTTTTCCTTATCAAATTCTTTTAGTTTTTCTAGAAAAATTTGCCAAGTCTCTGGAACGCCTTCAACTATATCTATATATAAATCCCAATCCTCTTTTAATATATTATATAGAACAGGATGCATTTGACGAATATCATTATCTAAAGCGGCCTTGAACTCAAACAACTCAGATGAATCATTACTAGTTATATCTATTTCACTTTCAAAAAAACCCTCAGCCCAATATAATTTTCTATCATTGATAAGTAGTGATATTTTCCATCTGTAAAATATATAGAGCATACCATTCCTTTCAATCCTGAATCTTTCTCAACGAATCTCATTTTATTCACTCCAAGTTGGTCTGATAATTACTCTCCACCGCATTCTGCGCAGGCTGTCCACCTTGAACTGTACTTGATACATCACCTGTGGTTGCACCGACAGCACTACCTGCTAAACCGACAATAGAGCTAATTGTAGATTTCTCACTTGCGGTTAAATCTTTAGCTTTCTTACCATACAAATACTCGGCAAGTAACGGCGCTGCGGCCTCAGCACCACCTGCCGACACCATATCTAATAGCACACCCGCTTTTTGCCACTGGCTGGCTCTTTAAAAAAAGAAACCCATAATTAATTGTCAAAAATTTCACAACATAAATAAAAATAAAAAACTGAGCTAAAATTTAACTCAGTTTAAGATTATATATTTATTTTCCACCATAGGTTAAAAATCTAAATACAACTAAGAAAACACTATAGTTTAAATACCATAAACCTGCTTAAGACGCGGTAAACAACTCAAGATTTCTTCTCTATTTTGTGGATTAGATTCAACATATGCTAATGCAATTATCTCCAACACCAATGCAAAAGTTTTAAATGGTACTTTACCATCAAACTCACCATTAAAATAAAATTCTGCTGCATCAACCGTATGTCCTTCATCAACCACATCATTCATAAGTAAATAAGTTGAAGTTTCTTGAATGCTATCACCCTCACCTCGAATAGCATTTTTAAGAATATTAATAAAATAATCATTTTCAGAACACGTACTAAAATAATCCATAAAATATGCTAACAAAGGCGTAGCGTCAGGATGTTTTTTTAAAATATCCTGACGATTATTTCTCAACCATTCAATCATGTACTGCATTTTAAACTCTCCTACTTAAGCTTATATTTTGGTGGTATAGATGGTTTAGGTGTATTAGGCATAGTTGGAAATGCATTTGATATTTTCCCTGTCTTCGCATCCCGAGATACAGTAAATATATAACCATCGACATTTACTTTTATTAACCTTTCATCTGCTGGCATTTTTAGGAGTAGCTCCGCACCTTTCTTTACTGCCTGCATTTGCATATTAACCATTTTTTGATCAGAAATAATTTTAGGATCATAAACTGTTTTTTGTTGTACATTTTTATAACTGCCATCTGGTTTGCCAGCTCTATCAACACCAGGAGCTTGATAATTATAAGTTTTCAAACCTGGGTACTTCGGATCTATTATAGGCTCACCAATTAAAGCAGATCCTGATTTATCCAATGCCTGATTAAAAGACTTAATATTATGAGATCCACTAATTGACCCCGCACTATTACGGGTACCAATCTGTGTATTATGCTCTAAAAGAATTTGTTGCATATTTGGAGGAATTGTAGCTGAAACCTTTTCATTAAGAACATGAGTATCAAAATTAGATACCTCTCTAGCCTTCTGGCTTTTTGCTATATTTTCTTTAATCGTTTCTTTCTGCTTAACAACCTCACTTGTTTTTTCTAATGTCTTTAATTCAGAGACATTATTAGCCCCAAGCTTTTTAATACTCGTTGCACTCAATCCCAAACTAGTAAACACTTCTGCTTGAGTTCTTTGAGCATTTGCTACTTTCTCAGGATCTCCACTGCTTAAATCTTGATAAGATTGTTTAATTTTATTTGCTTGTTCTTTTAAATCTAAGTTGGTTAAAAAATCAATGACCGCTTGACCTTTTTGACGGTTATTCTCCATCGCATCTGCACATGCTGATGTACCTAATGGACAATGTATTGCTGATACGGCGGTATCACCAAATGCATCTGCTATCATCAACAAACCATCAGCCACAGTACCAACACCCTTGATAGCACCTTGATCTATCGGATGTTTTACTTTAGATGAAAGCCCGTTAAAAAATTCATTTACCTTTTTACGAGTATCACGTCCTAATAGAGAATTATTCTCCACCGCATTCTGAGCAGATTGTCCGCCTTGAACCGTACTTGATACATCACCTGTGGTTGCACCGACTGCACTACCTGCTAAACCAACAATTGAACTAATTGTAGATTTCTCACTTGCGGTTAGATCTTTAGCTTTCTTACCATACAAATACTCCGCAAGTAACGGCGCTGCGGCCTCAGCACCACCTGCTGCAATACCCGCACTCAAGGCATTATTACCACCTGTTGCGGCAACTGCTGCACCTAAAATCGTATGCGCCAAGATATGCGCTGCACTACCTTCAGCATCTTTACCCTTAAAGTACTGACCAATTTCATAGCTTGCCGCTGGACTCAATGTCGAGGCTGCAATACCTGCACCACTCGCAGTAGGTGCGGACAAGCCTGCCGACACCATATCTAATAACACACCCGCTTTTTGCCACTGGCTGGCATCTTTCCCTGCGGCTTTTAACTCATCAATCTGCTTATTGATTTCAGCCTTAGCTTCTTGACGATTGGCATCAAACTTCTTGGTCACATCCATCTGTAGATTAATTTCTTTCTGAACCTTGTCCTTATCAAACACATTGTTCAGAGCACCACTGTTCTCGCGCGCTGTATCCGTCGTAACATCGGTTAAAATCTCAGATTTAATCTGCTCCGCAGTTTTTCCTGTCAGTTGTTGCTGTGCAGCTTCGTTCGTGATGGTGATATTTTTCGTATTCACTCCACTCTTGGTCACACTACTGTCTTGATCACTGTCCAGACCAAACCCTATCGACTTGCTTACACCCACCTGGCTTGAAGCATGCCCGTCAATCTTATTCGGCTTCGACAGTACCGTATCCGCTTGCTTTTCCCCTTTGCTGTTGGTTGCTCCAGCATTGAAGCCAGCACCCACCGAAATACCTTTGGCATCATACTCACTGACATTTCGCAGCTCAGAATGCGTCAATGTTCCCGTACTGAGGCTGTTTTTATTCTGCGTCTCGGCAAGCTGGGTCGAAGTAATCATCGCACCTTTCAGATCTGCATTGTCTTTGACCTTGATCTGATAACCCTCATCACCTGCAAAAATCCCAGATTGCTCACTAACCGAAACATGATTGGCATTGATATTCGATTTGCTTGCACTGATTGAGGCATTGCCACCACCACCCAAGCCAACACTGACTTGCCCAGAAATATTTTGCTGCTTGCTCTTATAGGTTGCCTTGTCTTGCAAACTCTCAATATTCAGTTCTTTGGCATCGACCTGTACCGCTTTGCCTTGTACCTGACCACCGATAATATTGGTTGCATTACCGCTGCTAATCGTGGTCTGACTGTCTTTAGAACCGACATGGCTATTAACATAGCTGGTTGATTCGCCATTGCCTTTACCCTTACCCAGATTACCACCTGCCGTAATGGCTGGCCCAGTTTGATTACTGATAGCAACACCCGCATTCCAGCCCGCACTCTTGTTGCCAGATTCTTCCTTGCTGTTTTGTTCAGCCGCTTTAATATTCACATCTTGATCGGCCGCCAAATGTGTACCCTTCAAGCCCATCACATCAGAACCAATAATATTGATATTGGAATCTTTGCCTGCGCCTGTAGCCACAATATTGGTTTTGCCGCCCGCTGAAACCGTACTCTGACTCGCGGTGGTGCTTTCTGAACGGTTAAACTCGGTATTCTTTTGCTGACCGTAGGTTAGGCTCACACCCACTTCTACCTTACCTGCATTGTTGAGATCACTCGCAACATCAGCCAATTGTTTCAGTGACTGGCCAGCCTTATAGCTGTCAAATCCTGCATTGGCTGCGGCCATCGCATTGACCCGATCATTTTTGCTTTGCCCGACCTGCTTGCCACTCTCCAGTGCTGTTTGAACGTTGGAGACCACAGGTACATTCACAGCAAGAGTTAAGCCTTTTTGTTCCATCTCATGTTTATACTGACTGGTACTTTTTTCCTTAGCCGCTTCAATCGTGACTTGCTGCGCCAAGATATTGACATCACCCTGTTGGGAAGAAACGGTACTGCCAGTTTGCTGATAGTTTTTACCGGCCACAATATTGGTGTTGCCGTTTAGACTACCGACCATTGAACCACTGTTGGTATGTTGGGTTTGCTCCTGCTCTGTTTTTTCTTTTTTAGAGCCGATACTCACTCCCAGACCGCCACTCGACATCAAACCAGATTTCTTGGTTTGGGTATTATTGATGTTGAGATAACTATTTTCAGCTCCCTTAATCTCAATATTTTCTTTGGCCTGAATCTGAGTCAGTTCATCCGACACCACCTCACTGCCTTGAATCTTGATATTTTTCGCGTCCAGAACAACTTTTTTGCCGTCAATGGTACTCGCGATTGCTTCATCACGCTGAATACGAAGCTGCCCTTGTTCAGTTGAACGGCTTAATAGCCCCTTGCTTTCTATTTTATAGCCCTGTTCGACATCGGATCGATTACGGCCCTCAACAATATCCAGTTGTTGCTGTGCAGATAAAATACTTGATCCTTGTTCACTTGAAATCTGTGAACCTTTCACCTGAATGTTCTCAGCCTGTAAACGGGTATCGCCTTGACTCTTAATTACAGAGCCGATATCTCGCTGTTTTTTATCAAAGTTATAATTATCTGCATCGGCATAACCGTGGTTATTGAGCTCAGTCTGAATCGTACCGATATTCAAATTACCCTGCGTTTTAATTAAGCTTGAACCATTTTCATTAATAATCTCAGCCCCTTTAATTGTTGCATCACCACCGACACGAACCGAGATCGAAGTTTTGAGATTTTCTGAATCAATCGTTTTTACACCTGATGGGGCTTTGGTGTAGATCCCCGCCACACGATCAATACCGGTACGGGTAAATACGCTTTCCCCAATCTTGTTTTCACTGCTTTGGGTTGAACTGCTTAAGTTGAGATTATTCCCCACATTTAAGTCAACCTTGTCCTGAGCATGGATTTGCCCACCAATAATATTGAGATCTTTTTTAGTGGTTAATCCAACTTGGTTGGCTTGGATGCGACCATTTAGTACATCAATATTTTCAGCATTTAAAACAACTGCTTGACGCCCGGCTATAGTCCCTGAGTTAATCACATTGTCTTTAACATCCAACTGAATCGAATCCGCTGAAATCAGCGTACCATCGCCTCTCAGATCACCGACACGTGCTTTGACATACACCTGTGGAACAAGGGCTTTGGTGCTGCTTCCATCTGCTAAAATAATGGTCTTTTCTTCAAGCCAGACAATATCACTGGTGAGCTGAGCAATCTGTTCAGGGGTTAAAGCAATCCCTGGCTGTAATTTGTACTGCTTCGCAAATGATGCACCATTATTCATCAAGGCCTTATATTGATCTTCATCTGAACCATAGCCATCAAGGAAACGTCGGCCCGTTAATTTTGCAACCTGATCTTGCACCAAACGCTGTTCATAATAACCGTCACCCAGACGTTTTTGCTGTAATGCAGGGTCTAAACCGAGTGCTTTAATCATATGGTCTGACGAAAGCCATTTCTTATAATTGGTAAAGGCCGGGTCTGTTTCAACCAAATGCTGAGCTTGGCTGTCTTTCGTGGTAATCAACAAGGCATTGCTAGGCAAACGAATATGATCTTGTGTAATGGTTCTTACCGTAACGTCATCGGATTGATGAATCGCGGATGCATCTTTTTTCACTCCATATAATTGAGTACTTTTAACCTCATCAACGTTTTGTTGCTGTCCACCCTCAAGCTCAGCTTTGCTGTCAACATTTAATGCATTCAGTCCATCAGGTTTCTTGATCGTCACATCAAGGTCTGAAGTGACTTGACCTGCTTTAACATCAATCTGCTGGTTTTGGCTGTGTTGATTGTCTCGTTGCGCTTGATTGCCCGTTTGTGCCTGATCAACGTGTTGCTGGATGGATTGCTGTTTAATATTCTCAGCCGGATTGGTTGATGTATTCAGCGTATGTTCTTTAATCTCACCTAAACGGATCGGTTGTGTGGTCACAACATCAGAAGGTTGATAATTAACTTTGCCTCCCCACTTATGTTTATGTTTGGTTCTTAGCTTATTCCAACCCACAGAGTGCCATTGGCTGGTCCCGTTTTCAACTTTATCAATAGTGCGTAAATCAGTGCTCTCATTGGTTATCGAACCAATACCATTCAAGATAGACTGACCCACAAGTACCTGACTGTCCTTATTCAGGAAATTTGCATCAGGTGAAAAACTCAGATTACCACCTGCAATAATCTGTCCAGGACTGGTGGACTGGACTTCATCTGCACTATGAACTTTGGTAAACTCGTATTTGGTCCAATCCTCACCGATTTCACGCGTTGCAGCGCCACCTTCTACGTCTGGAACAAATAGGATCGCATTGCTCAAGCCACGTTTTGATTTTCCTAGGCGGACATCTTTTGAGTCCCATGTTTGCCCATCTTTACCGTATTCAGTTACGCTTTCCCGCTTTTTCTCAATCAATTGAATGACCAGATTTTCATTCATATTTTCAATATGATGAGCGCCTAAATGCATATCTCCAATCGATTCAATGACCGCACTGCCATTGTAGATTTTATCTGCACTGCCTTGTGCTTTTAGGTTACTGTCTAGGCTGCCACCGATATTTAAATTACCAGCACTGAAAATCCAGGCATTGTCTCGCCCATTGTCCTTGACCTCGCCACCTGAACGGTTATTCAACGTTCCGATACCAAGATCCATATCTCCACGAGAAGCAATGACTGCGCCTGTACCTGCAAGATTACTCTGGTTATCTAGCGTATTGGCCTGAATCGCAACATGTGTACCATAAATCCGCGCACCATCATTCCAGACACGATTTGCCTGAATATGGGTCAGGTCACCCCCATTAATCAAACCTTGGTTATGTACTGTGTTTTGAGCAAGCAAATGCATTTCATTTGCTGAAATAGTTGCATCTTTCTGGTTATCAATGTTTTGTGCATTCAGCATGATTTTCTGGCCAGCCGACAACTCAGACCGATTGATAATATTCTTTTCCGTACTTAACTTGAGTAAGCCATTTGCACCGATTTTTCCATCTTGAGTATGGGTAAAATCTTGTTTTAAATCAATTTCAACATTGCCTTCACTGATGATTTTACCTTGGTTAACCAACTCATTGGCTTGAATATCTAACTGATTTTTTGCCAGTAGCTCACCACCGGTATTATCGATATTCAGACCTTTCTCCGCAGTGCCAATACGCAATTGATTTAAACTGCTTATAGTTCCGGCCTGATTTTTCAACTGGGCTTGAATATTCAGTTGCGCCTGATCATTGGCACGGATCACACCAGATTGGTTATCTAAGCGTTGTGCATGAAGCTCAAGATTTTTTGCGTTTAAGCCGCCAGCAACCTTGCCATCTTTGGTTTGGCTATTGATCACGTCATTGGCATGAATTGTCAGCTTTTCACCCGCCGTAATCTGGCTTCCAACCCCGCTGTTATCAACCTGATCCACACTTAGATTGAGATTTTTTTGTGCTTGCAGCGTCCCCGCATTATTCTGGATTGCTCCACCATTCTGCTGTTGCTGAATGTTCAGATCAGTCTGGCTCATGATTTGCCCAGCTTGATTGCCAATATTCTGGGCAGTGATCTGTTGGGTATCCATTGAGGCAATATAGCCCTTCTGGTTTTCAAGTGTCGAAACATTCAGATCAATCGAACCCTGACTGAGAATCCCGCCTTGCTCACCAGAGTTATTGTTCAGCAAGGCCTGCTGATGGGTATTAATTTTAACAGACTGCTCGGCTTGAATCAGACCGGCTTGGTTATCCACAAGCCCTGTATTTAAATCAACCGTTTTTGCCAGAATCTTACCTTGTTGATTGTTTAGCTGTTGCTGTTGGGTATTAATACTCAACTGATTTTTTGCAGCAATTTGTCCAGTACGGTTATCTAGTCCAAGCGAATTCAGGCTTAGGTTCTGCCCAGCATAAATATCACCTTGCTGGTTAATCAGCTGCCCTTGGGCATGGACATTCAGATCTGCATTTTCCGAACGAAGTGTGCCTTCCTGATTATTCAATGTGCCAGTTTGAATAGCTAGATTCTGCTTGGCTGCCAAGACACCTTTATGATTATCAATGCTGCCTTTGACATTGAGCTGAGCTTGGCCTTCAGCAAAGATCTGTCCCTGCTGGTTTTTAAGCTGTACCGCATCAAGCCCTAAATCTTGCTTGCTGTACACCACGCCTTGCTGGTTATCTAATACAGCTGCATTGATCTTTGCATCAGTACCAGCAAAGATTTCACCCGACTGGTTGTCTAAATTATTTTGGATGTTGAGATCAAGTTGGTTTTGTTCTGAACGGATTTTTCCTGCATTATTATTTAATACACCTGCATTTACTTGAAGCTGCTGATTCGCAACAACAGTTCCTGATTGGTTATTCAGTTGCTCGCTTACCGTCAGATTCTGCTGCGCTTTGGCGTATAGCACACCTTCGGTATTATCAATCTGCTGCGCACCAACCTGAAGCGATTGACCCGCTACCACTTTACCTTTTTGATTCTGAATATTCTTGGCTTTGATCTCAAGATTCTTGGCTGCAGAAATCTCACCAGATAAATTATTCAAATCATTTTGGACATTGAGCGTTAACTGCTCTTGCTGGGAACGGATTTGTCCTGCTTCATTGTTGATCGTGCCTGCCTGTAAATCAGCTTGTTTCTCTGCGGCAATGGTCCCTTTTTGATTGTTTAACGATTCGGTGGCTGTCAGCTCCAGCTGTTCAGCTGCATAAACAACACCCTCAGTATTATCTAAGCTCTTGAGCTGTAATTTGCTCGATCCACCCGCTTGTATTTTGCCTTGTTTAGAACTGACATGCTGTGCAGTTAGGTTTAGATTTTTAGCTGCCGCAATTAAGCCAGTATCGTTTTCAACATCTTGGTTGATCGTTAAATTCAGATCAGCATTTTCTGAACGGATTTGCCCTGCATGATTCAAGAGTTGGTTGGAGGTCAGATTCAGTACTTGCTCGGCTGCAATCACCCCAGCACTGTTATCCGTAGTCCCTGCGACATGAAGATCCAACTGTTTTTTGGCGTAAATGGTTCCAGATTGGTTATTCAATTGTGCAGCATTCAACACGGCGTCCGAACCTGCAATCAGTTTCCCAGCCCGATTATCTAACTGCGCTGTATTCAGTTGCAAAGCCTGCGCTGACTGTATGGTTCCAGCCTGATTGTTGAGCGAACCTGCTACATTCAGGTTCACACTCGCTTGTCCAGATTGAATCTGCCCTTTTTGGTTATTTAAATCTTGTGCCTTTAACGCTAATGCCTGTTGTGAAGCAATTAAACCCTGCTGATTATTGAGCCCTTGTTTGACCTCAATATTGAGTTTTTTATCGGCATAAATCGTCCCTGACTCATTGTTCAGATCAGTTACACTTAGATCCAACTGGCCATTACTCAGTATTTTCCCAGTCTGATTATTCAGGCTTTGTGCCTTGATGCTGCTATTGCCAGCGGCACTGATCTCACCTTCACGGTTATTCAGTTGTTTATTGACTGTCAATTGAAGTGAGCCATCTTCGGCTGTTTGCAGCATTTGGCCTTTTTGATGGCTTAGACTGTCGGCACGCAGTTTAATACTTTTAGCTGAGGTGGTCGCACGGTCGAGATTGGCCGAACCCAGTTCAAGCTGCATATTGCCATTGCTTTGAATCTTGCCTTGCTGACCTTGTAAATCTTGTGCAGTAATCTTGAGCTGCTGATCTCCCGCATGCAGGATTGCACCGTCTATCGAGCTCAAGTTCTTGGTCTTGATTTCGGTATGGGCAGCATTACTGATAATTTTCCCTGCATTGTTATCAATACGCTCTGCAATATTCAGAGCAAAATCACCTGTGCCCGTATGCTGGATCAAGCCTTTATTGTTATTGAGTTTTTGGGTATCGAGTTGGATATCCGTTGCGCTGTATTGTCCTGCCTCATTTTCAATACTTTGGCTGGCTTTTAGATTTAACTGTTGCTCGGCAATGAATTTGGCACGATTGGTCTTTAATTCTGTTGTCTCAACCTGAATGTTCTTGGCTTGCGCTGCACTGTCACTTAGATCGGCAGTTTTGCTAGCCTTGACCATGACGTCTGCACCAGCCAAGAGTTTGCCTGCAATTTGTAGATCTTGTGCCGTGATCTCAAGCGTGGCCGCATCGTTATTGAGTTTACCATCAGCACTCAGACCTGCTGCCCAAACACTATCGGCATTGCTCTGAATCTGCTCGGCTTGAACCTGAATCTGATTTTGTGCCGCAAGCTGCCCATGCTGCTGTAACTGACTGACATGCAACTGTGCCGAGTCCCCCGCATATATTTGCCCTGTATTGTTCAATTGCTGGCTTTGAATGTTCAGGTTTTTCGCAGCAATAATATTGCCCGCTGTATCTTTACTGATGCCATTCTCAATATGCGTGGCTTTTAGCACTAAATCTTTGCTTTGGCTTTGAAGCATGCCGCTTTGGTTATTGATCTGCTGCGATTCAATATTTAACTGCTGCCCCGAAATTTGCCCCGCGCTGTTATCCAGTCGATCCGCCTTGATTGCAACATCTTGCTTGGTCGATGCAATTACACCTTTCTGGTTATTCAGTTGCTCCGTTTGCAACTCGACATTGCTTACTGCAAGCAATTTCCCTTCTTGGTTATTGATATTCTTGCTGTCAATCTTCAGTGCCTGTTGACTCTGAATACTGCCCGCTTGGTTATTTAACTGTTGTGCGCGAATATCCAAGGCTTGAACAGCGTTTAACTGGCCTTGCTGGTTATTGACCTTGCTGGCTTGAATATCAATCTGGTTGGCAGAGAGCTTACCGCCTTGGTTTTCAAATTCCTGCCCCGCAAATTTCAATTCAGGCAGTTGTAATTCCCCACCAGTATTGTTGATCTTGTCCCGAACCGTCAGGGTCAGATCATTGTTATTGCTGATCTTACCACTTTGGTTGTTGAGCTGATTTTCAACCTGAATCACGCCATCGGCAAAGGTTTTCGGCTGCACATCGGTCGGTGCAACCACCTCAACCTTGCTGGCATCCTGTGCACTACTGTTTTGTCCCGGATTTTTAACAGTTGGCGGTGCTGTATTATTGTCTGAACCACTATTGCCATTTGAACTGTCTGCGACAGCCCGACCAATCCGACCTTGCTGGTTGTCTAGACTTTGGGCAGTAATATTCAGCTTGGAGCCACCGACTTGTTCAATTTGGCCTTTCTCATTGCTGAGGTTTTTTGCAGTTAAATCAATACGGCCTGCATTGATGACCCCTTGATTGTTATTAATATTACCTTTGGCATCGAGCTTGACTTCATCCATACTGGCAATCAGACCTGCATTACTGATGTCTGTAGCCTGCAACTGAATTTTATTGTTGGTACTACTAATATTGCCAGTATTGCTAATATTTTGTGCCTTAAGCTCGATTTGATCTTTGGCGGCGACAATATTGCCTTGGTTGATTAAATCCCCATTGGCATTGAGCATTAAAGTGGATTCAGTACTACTGATCGAACCCGCATTACGTACGCCAAGTCCTTGTTCAGTCCCGACCAAGAAAATCTTGCCTGCGTACATTCCGCCCAGTTTCCCCACGTCTAGTGCATAACCAGATGGGTTGCTAGATGCACCATTGCCATTTGGGTTTGGGCGGTATTGTGGTGTGGTCTGGTCTTTAACCTGAATATCATTTTGGCCTAAAACTACATTGAGTTCTTTGGCATATAAACCTGCATTGACTTTCAATGCCTGCGTATAGATATCAGTAAACGGCGTTAAACTACCATTTAAGCCTTTACCTTCGATGGTCACTTGCCCTTCACGCACGCGGAAAGATTCAAGATAGCCTTGATTCATCACCGCTTGGCCCGTGGTTAAGGTAAAGCGATCTGCATTGATCACGCCACATCCATCACAGACCAAGCCTGCTGGATTGGCAATCACCACCTGTGCCGACTTGCCTGCAACTTCAAGGTAGCCTCTGAGCTGACTAGGGTTGCTGCTATTCACTTCATTAAGAATAACTTTAGCTTCACCCCGTGCAAGGTTACTATTGCCCTGTACCCAACCGCCAATCTGGGTTTGGGTATTATTGCGTGCATTGTTTAAGATTGCACCTTCTTGACCGACATCAAATTGCTTATAGGTATTCCGCGATACGCCACCTGCACTCGGGGTCTGGATATTCACCTGTACCGTACCATTGGCAGAATTGAGAATTTGCGGTTGTTGATTATTGGGTGCTGAACGGTCTGCAATAATCTGGGTATTGGCAATACTGCTTAAT
This sequence comes from Acinetobacter colistiniresistens, assembly GCF_024582815.1. Classification (NCBI taxonomy): domain Bacteria; kingdom Pseudomonadati; phylum Pseudomonadota; class Gammaproteobacteria; order Moraxellales; family Moraxellaceae; genus Acinetobacter; species Acinetobacter colistiniresistens. Next base: position 2,476,955 of record NZ_CP102099.1, on the reverse strand, counting down.
GGCATGGTATAGACTACTGCACCCAACAGACTAATAACAGCAAAATTGAGTGGATTCAGTTTCTTATAAGCATGAACAGTCGATGTCTCAATGGTATCTGTTACCGTGGAACCACTTTGTCCCGCTGTTTTGCTTCGGCTTTTTACAATTTCAGCAACCGCTATAAACATGCCACGTGCTTGGCTAAAAATAACGCGATATCGATTCTTATTCATACCTAAAATACCCAATCTTTATTTATTTAATTAATTCAAAAAAAACAACCAAAAGTGCGGACTAGTACATCCAGTTCACACTAAAACCCGTAGTGAAATCATCGGTTTTAAAATATTCTGGCTTTTTCAACGGCGCACCGACAAATGCGTCATAGCTGACCGACTTAAATACCTGTCCACGTAAGCCCACAACCGCCCCCAGCAAACTGGTGCCAACCAATGGATTTGGATAGTGTGCAGTGGTTCCGCCCACCTGACCATAATCAATGCCGCTGTACCATTGCATCGGAAGTCTCGCAATCGAGCCACTCAGTTCATTGCGAACCAAGAAACCATTATCGGCCATCAAGGTCTGCTCACCATCGTAACCACGCACGGTATAACGGTTACCAATCGAGAAGCGGTCTTGAGGAGTCAATGCTTTTTTACTGTTTTGCATCCGCCATTCGGCCAGATACTGTAAGTTCTGTTGTCCCACTCGAAATGGCACTTGTAAACTGGCATTGGCCTGTAAAATACCAACATGCGTATACGCTTCACCAAACGCTTCTTCTGGGGCACGCATGGCATTAAATGCACCTGTACCGCGTTTATAGGTCAGATTCCCTGTCAGCGTGGCATTGGAGAGATATTCACTATGCTCTAAACTGGCTTTCCAGCCCGCCGTTTTTCGACGCTGTACTTCGACTTCAACATCATTGATAAAGTTCTGTGATTCTCGATACCAGCCACCTACACTGGCAGAGGTCTTGCGTTTGGCGTCACGGTACAATACCCGCGATAGATCAAGACCAATCAGTTTGCTTTTACCGCTATAGTTATAGCTCTCACTAGCACCAGCGACCGTCTGGTTATAATTGGATTGACTATAACTGCTACTGAGTAACCAATATTGATAAGGAATGCTATAACTGAGATAGAAACCATCAGTTCCCCGTTTACCAGAATCACCGCCCCCCAAGTCATGATTATAGCTGCCATAGAATAGGTCATTGGCAGTCAACAGGTTATCTAGAGATAAGGTTGCAGTCCCTTGGTATTTACCAGTTGAATCTGATCCTGCATCATCAATGCCTAGATGCAGACGATAAGGTTTGGATTGCTGCCAAGCCAACTCCAGATCACTATAACCTGGCTCAGCTCGTTGCTCGGAAGGCTTAATCTTGAAATCGGCCTCGACGGTAGGCACACGCTTAAAATTTTCCAAGCCTTGCTCAATATCACGAACATTGAGAATGTCGCCTGATTTCACCGGTAAGGCATTGAACTTATGCGCGCGTTTTGAAGTACCTTCGATAAACTGAACTTGGTCGACCTTACCGGCAATCACTTTAAGCTGGATCGTACCCGAGGCAATATTCTGCTGCGGCAATAGCATACGTGTCGTGACATAACCGTGACTAATCAAGCTGTTTTGAATCAGATCGAGTGCCTGATTGAGCCCTTGTACCCCAATACAGCGTCCAATCAGATTATATTGGCCTTGGGTAACCGGACGCATGGCAAAAGTAAATTGACGTGCATCCTCACCCATTAACACAAATTTTTTAATTTCAAAACAGACATCTTCACTATGCGATTTCAAATATTGTAGTTGAGGTGCTGTCTGTAATTGTGTTTCCAAGCCTGTTTGAACCGATGGCTCAGGTTGTAATTGCTTTTGTAAAGCCTCATCACGTTGTTGCTGACGCTGGATTGCATCTGCCGCTAGAACATTACGTGGTGGCGGTTCAGCCGCATAAATAGAAGTACCAAGTAAACTTAACATAATGAATATTTGGTTTTTTGATTTTTTTAGGTTCATATCAAACAAATAGTAAGAAATTTCAGGTGAATTATTACCAATTGATTACGCTCTGTAAATAAAAAAATTAATTTTTCTCATTTTTTTAATTTAAGTGATGAGATTAACAATAAATATACATCATTATAAAAAGCCAACAATTTATCAAGTTTTAAAAAGCACATAGCTACTTTATGAGATCATTTTAAAAATAGGTTCATAAGCGGATTAACATGATCGTTGAACTAATTTATAAGAGAATAATTCTCAAGTCTAACAATTCGTTACTTGTGGTTAAGGCTGCTTCTTGGCATCGTTTGTCAGTTGCTTCATTATAGGAATCTCCTACCTATGGCCAGCCCAGCGCAAGCTATAAGACATAAACTACTTAATACTTTTTTTCCAGACATTCCGTTTGGTTTCTTTGTATTTTTACTGCTTTAACTATTACTTGGTTTAAATTTACTTATACCCCACATACAATTTACTATTTTATTTCTGATACGCTTTTAAACGGTCTCTGGCTGGTAACAGGGCTACTCAGTATCGTCGGTTTACATGATCTATTACAAAAGAAGCATGCGATCTTAAGAAACTATCCAATTCTTGGACATTTCCGCTTTCTGTTTGAGGATGTTCGCCCCGAAATTCGCCAATACTTTATTGAATCAGATCAGGATGCCCTGCCTTTTTCACGGATGCAACGCAGTCTGGTGTATCAGCGCGCTAAGAATGAAAATGCAGATAAACCTTTTGGTTCAATCATTGATGTCTATGACCCGAATTATCGCTTTATTGTACATTCCATTGCGCCTTGTCCACCTGCAAATCCAGAATCATTCCGTGTCACGGTGGGGAATGCACAATGTAGCCAGCCCTATAGTGCATCGATTATGAATATTTCGGCGATGAGCTTTGGTAGTTTGAGTGCAAATGCCATTCGTGCCCTGAATAAAGGTGCACATTTAGGTAACTTTTATCACGATACAGGTGAAGGCAGCCTAAGTCCCTACCATCTAGAGCATGGTGGAGATATTGTCTGGCAAATTGCCAGCGGTTATTTTGGCTGTCGTACCCCTGAAGGTTTATTTGACCCAGATAAGTTTGCACAGCAAGCCAAGAACCCGAATATTAAAATGATCGAGGTGAAACTCTCACAAGGAGCAAAACCAGGACACGGCGGTATTTTACCAAAACATAAAATTACTGAAGAAATTGCACGTATCCGTGGTATTTCCAGAGATCATGACTGTGTTTCGCCATCCAAACATCCAAGTTTCAACACTCCAATTGAAATGATGCATTTCATCCAGAAACTTCGAGAATTATCAGGTGGTAAACCTGTCGGTTTTAAGCTGTGTATTGGTCAACCTTGGCAATTCATGAGCATTGTCAAGGCCATGTTAGAAACCAAAATTGTGCCTGACTTTGTGGTGGTTGATGGTTCGGAAGGTGGTACGGGCGCAGCACCAATCGAGTTTAGTGACTATATTGGTACACCACTCAGAGAGGGCTTACGTTTTGTCCACAATACTTTAGTGGGTGCCGGACTACGCGACCAAGTCAAAATCGGTGCCAGTGGTAAAATGATCAGTGCATTCGATATTGCCAGTACCTTTGCCTTAGGGGCAGACTGGGTCAATTCTGCGCGTGGTTTTATGTTTGCAGTCGGATGTATTCAGGCGCAAAGCTGTCACACTAACCAATGCCCTGTTGGTGTTGCCACTCAGGATAAAGATCGCCAGAAAGCCATCGACGTACCAAGTAAGGCTGAACGAGTGTTTAACTTCCATAAAAACACCCTGCATGCTCTATCAGAAATGATTGCTGCGGCAGGGCTAAATCACCCATCAGACATCAAAGCACACCATTTGGCACAACGCATGAATGACCGTGAAATTAAAAACTATGCACAGATTCATTTCTTCTTGAAAGAAAATGAATTGCTACATAGTGATTTAAATGATGACGACAATTTCTACTATCGTATGTGGAAAATGGCAGACGCAAATCAATTCTAAAGTCCAAAAAAAGCCACCATATGGTGGCTTTTTTTGATTTAACACTGAATACACTATCGACTAATCAAACGATAAATGCCGAAGATAGCCACCATTAAAATGACTAAAAATTTGAGATAAGACGCCCAACTATATTCCGAGCCTTTTCCTTGCCAAACCTGAACTTCAACAGACTGAAATTGAATATTTGAAGCTTCCATCAATTCTGCGTAAATATCATAATTCATACCATTACTTTGCTCACTCACCGAAAATGGATCCGAGCTAATGACCAATAGTAAAGGCTCGTTTAAATCATAAGAATGCTTATCATCACTTTGAAAAACCTCAGGATGGTAACCATTAGAAGCTTCACTTTGCACGCCCCCAATCCATTTTACCGCAACCTTACCTTGTTGTTGGGCAGTGCCTTTAATGACTATAACAAAACGATATGGATTTTTACTGTGCTCTGCTTGAAAACTTATCCCCACATGAGGTCTTTTAAAAGTGTCCTTTGGTTTTTCAATAACAGCTTGATTTAAGGCACCAATTTCACTCGGCGTTAAAAGAATGGAGTTAACCAAACTTTCTCCATTCTTAGGCGCATGAGCAACTTTTCCACATGCGAATAACCCTAAAGTCATGATTAGCAAAAATATCAATCGAAGGCATTGATCTTTAAAATTTAGGTGAGCATGCACAAAGATTCTTTTCATTTAAAAAACACTCACCGAAATATGTCTGTTTAACATCCAACGAATCACTGGAGCTTGTTCTTCCTGAGGTAAAGACAAAATATATTCAAAAGTTCGTATCACCACTTCACACTGTTTATTTTTGTCTGTTGCAGTTTCTCCAGCATTGAGTAAATTGGCATCCTGACCATAATCTTGTCGTAATTTATCTGCAATTCCTGTCCATGTTGACGGTGCCTGCATGTGATCAACAGGAGATCGCTTCCCTTTATGCGTCAAAATATAAGTTAATGCTGCCGCTGTTTGCTGCTGTGTCGTTATACTCAACAATGCTTTTCGCTCTTCAATACTGGTCTTGCTGTACAAAGGAAATGCGATTGGAAAACAGTTTCCTTTGCGTTTAGCATCATACAGTTGTTGCAAATAGGCCTTTATCCACAATCGTTGTCCTTCATCATCCGCTTGTTTTTCCACAATATCTCGCAACTTCCACCATAATGTACTACTCACAGCAGCCAGCATTTCATTCGACTGTACCGACGCATTTGCTGTTTGCTGAATAGTCTCGTATTCTTTAGGTAGATGCTGTTTCAAAGGCTGAAGTAAAATAATCTGATCCAAGTTCTGTTGCCGCTGTCCAATAGGATTCTGATTGTTTGACTGATCTGATACTGGATCGTGATGAGAACAACGATTTAGCAGAAAGAAAATTATGAAGATAGCCCCAATTACAATAAATGCTGATTTCATGGATATTTACCAATTCATTGTTAATTTTTTACACACCAATCCTTTGAATACAGGATCGCTCTATCTTTTGAATGGACAAGTCGGACTCTTCTGAGTCAATAATGTATTAGTGGTTGCATTACAACTGACATATACACTCCCATCATCCGTGCACACTCTTGCCGCATAAAACTGGCTGTTATTTTCGACCAATTGAGATCGGTGGTCAGAATAACGAGCAAATCGCTGTAAAGCCATAATCCGTTGTTTGCATTCAGCAAATTCAACAATTACTCGTTGGAATTGTGATTGTCTCGTTTCTGTTCTGGTTTTGTTATTTGCTAAATCCTGAGTATATGCATTTTTCTCATAACTCATGGCTTGTTGGCGCTGTTGTTGCATCGATCGACAATCTCCCGAGAAACCATCGGCAGCTGATCCTGTACATGCTGTTCTTTGCGCTGTTTTAGTTGTACATGGCTTACTTTGGTATGTTGTTCCCTGATTTGTTACGCACTTATATAGCTCTTGTGCGAAGACAGCAGAAGAAAAACATAACAATATAAAGACACACAGCCCCCTTAATGTACCTTTTCCCATTATTTCCCCAAATATCTAAAATTTATTGATATTTTTATGATGTAAAAAATTCTATCATTTAAATAATAGTGAAAAAGCAAAATTAATAATAATGATGATTTGGTTTGGCATGTAAAAAAGCAGGAATCAATCCGGTAAGTGCAGCACGAATATCTGCACGCTCATTAATCAATTGATGTGACCCTTCTTCTAACATCAATAAGGTCTGCAACCTAAACTTACGACGGATATATTCGATGTTATAGCGCCAATCTACAGTTTGATCCAACGCACCTTGTGCCAACCAGACTGGAATACGACATGCTGGTCGTTGCTCCATTTCCAACATCCATTTTGACATCGCCAGAATCCAGTCCATCCCCATCATGCGAGGCTGTAGAGGATCTTTTAGGCGGACAAAACGTAAAAATTCGGGGTTATGATTATTACGGCGGAAATGTCGTGGTACTTGGCTTTTGATTCGACGAATAATACCGAGCCCAACAGAGTTATGCCACCATGCTGTTTTTGCTGGCCGAATCAATGGCGATAATAACAACACTCGATCAACAATGGGGTCTTCGCGGCGTTCCGCATACTCAAGTAAATGATGCATCCAAATCGCCCCCCCTGTACTTTGCCCAATCCCCAACCAGGGCTTCGGTAATTGTTTCGCACCACGTACACCATCATAAACAGCATGTAAAACCTGCTGATAATGATCAAAGTTTTGGATACTGGCTGGTGAACCATTACTAAGACCATGACCAGGAAGATCATAAGTAACTACACTAAAACCTTGATCAAGAATTTCTTTAATAATCGGTTGATAAATGCCGCTATGTTCCAGATAACCATGAAGTAAACACACCGTGCCCTGTATGTTTTGTTGTTTTGGCTGAAATACCTGAACGTGTACGCGAAACAAAGGCATTTCCACATAACCTTGCCAATGTTCACAATCCAGTAAATGCAAACCGTATAACTTACGATACGCCTGTAATGGTTTTGAGATTTCAGTGACGCAGGATAAATCCAGAACCTCAAGTACCTGTGGAGTCGTCTCCCGATTCGGGACGGGTAAATCCAGTTGTTTAAGAATTGTCGGATTTAAAAATGGAATATCGGACATTATGGTATCTCTCGACAATCACTTGAGCCAAATAACATATCACGAATTGTTGCGAGCATTTCATAATTGGCCCGACGACTATGGTCATAGTTTTGTTCACTCGGGCGCCACTGGGTGAGCGTCGTAGGCATTGGTGCAATCACAGGCACCGTTTCAATGCCGTTTAAAGCAAATAAACGTCGTGTACGCGGCATGTGATATTCATCCGTAATCAGAATCACGGTAGGCGCACCACCTTTCTTTTGTAATAATAAAGAACTGAATCTCGAATTTTCACAAGTATTCATACTCCGATTTTCAAGCAGCTTTGCATCTACGCCACGTTCTTTTAACCAAGCTTGCATATAAGGCGCTTCAACCCCACTGAGCACAATCGGTAAAGCGTATTTTTTCTCTACTTGCAAGGTTTTTTCCAAGCGTAAACGGGTGTAGTTATTCACCACAATATCTTTACCATTCGCACCGAGCGTAAGTCCACCACCCAATACCACTATCGCATTCGGTTGCGACAGGCTTTGCTGCTCAACCATATTCTCTTTACTATTTTTTAGCTCAATCAAATCTTTATTGGTCTGATCTTTGTTGTCTTCATTGACAGGCAATGCAATCGGATAAGTCTCTAAAAATGCAATATATTTACCCACGAGTGCCTGATTATCGGGTGTATTCCACTGTAGAAAATCCAGTGGTGTATTAATCACAACCGCCGAACTTTCCTGATCTCGTACAGGTTGCTGATCGTTCATTAATGGAATATTGGTCTGTTTTTTCTGGTCCTGCGTTTCTTTGTCCTGTTCTTCTGCAATCAACGCTTGCAGCAATTTATAACGCGCTTGAATCAATCTTAAGTTTTCTGACTTTTCAGATTGAAGTGCTTTCTCCATCAGTTTCAGATAAGCCTGTCGAGCGATCCATAAATTGGAACCTGGTTCCAGAGTTTCATGCTCGCTTAGAGCAGCAGGTCGCTGGCTTTGTGCTGCAACTTCATTGACATCAACAGGAACAAAACGATTTAACCCTTTAACAACCAGTTGTGAGTAAAAAGGCGAGTATAAAAAAAGCACAAAACAGCCCAATAGCACGAATAATATGGTAATTACCCGTACCAAACTGACCATCCAATGCATTTTCGCCATAGATTTCTTTACCCAAGATGATGAGGCTGGATTAATCCTTGTTCACTATATAACACAGGTTCAGGTTCAAGTTGAATACTAAACTTTTGTTTTACATCACTTTGTACAGCTTGATAGGTCGCTTGTACATCAGCAAGTGTCGCCTCAGCATAATTAACCAAGACCAAAGCCTGTTTCTGAAACATCCCCACCGAACCAAGTTGCTTACCTTTCCAGCCAGCTTGATCGATTAACCAGCCTGCTGCCACTTTAACATTGCTATTGGTTTGCGGATAATGCGGAATGTTTGGAAATTGTTGAGTAATTTTGTCGAATTCTACTTGTGTCAAAATCGGGTTTTTAAAAAAACTACCGACATTCGGAAACTCTTTCGGATTCGGTAATTTACTTTGGCGAATATAAATTACCTGATTTTGTAAATTTTCCGCTGTAAGTTCATCACCGACTGCTTGTTTGAGATCACCATAATTCAGTTTAAGCTCTGCTTCTTTCAGCAGTTTGAAAGTCACACTGACAATGATGTAACGATTCGGGTGGTCTTTAAAAATACTATGGCGATACGCAAAATGACAATCTTGGGCTGTGATAGAAGTAAACTGCTTCAATTCACGATCATAGACTTGCACAGATTCAATGAACTCACCAGCTTCCACACCATAAGCACCAATATTCTGTACAGGTGAAGCACCAACCAAACCAGGAATCAATGCAAGATTTTGCAAGCCAAACCATTGTTGTTGTGTACTATATACAACAAAGTCATGCCAAACTTGCCCAGCCCCCACTTTGACAGTAATGCTATCTTCATCCTCAGTCTGAAGCTCTATTCCCTGAATATTCAAATGTAAGACCAAAGCTTGAATCTGCTGTGGCAATAACACATTACTCCCACCAGACAGCACTAAAACATTCAAATGTTGTTGCTCGGCGAAAGCTAAAGCTTCAATTATCTCTTCAGCATGATTGATTTGAATATAATGCGAAGCAATAGCATTCAAATTTAATGTATTTAAGTTCTTGAGCTGAACCTGCGCTTGTACCTGCATATTAAATTAAACCCTATTACCTGCTTTCATCTGTTTTTTAAAAATACCAACCCATGCTTGGCTGCTAGACTCACATTGGTCAAGCACACGGTCAAAACCATCCGCTCCTCCATAATAAGGATCTGGTACCGCTTGTTGACTAAAATGCGGATCATGTTGACTCATCAACGCCAGCTTAGCACGGATCTGATCAGCACCAAATTGACGTACTGCCTGTGACATGAGCGTTTGAATATCATTAAAATTCTCATGATCCATGGCAAGAATGAGATCAAACTCAATAAAATCAGCTAAAGTAATCTGTCTTGCGCGTAGCTGGGATAAATCATAACCACGTTTTAGCGCATGTTTTTGACTACGTACATCTGGCGCTTTATTTGGATGATAATTACTAGTTCCTGCGGAATCGACGACCACATTGAGGTGAGATTCATCACAATAATGTCTGAGAATTGCCTCTGCTGTTGGAGAACGGCAAATATTTCCTAAACAGACACATAACACCTTATATGGCCTTGCCATTAAAAAATCACTCCGACGCCATGTTTTATAAGGAGTTTTAAAAATTGCATGCAAGATTCCTGCAAAATAAATACAAAATGAATGAATGCCATTATGCATGTGTTGACTATTCAGATATCTGGTATTTTGTCAAAAATTACAGGGATTTGAAAGGAATTAGTGTTTAACCTTATTGTATATTTTTCATAAATGTTTACTTTTTAGTAATTAACAGTCTGTATAAATTAACCGAACATAACTCGCTTAAAAAAATTTTACATTCTGAAATGTGACTAGTTTTTCTAATTGTATAAAATAAAGACTACTTTCTATTTTTGACGGTATTGTATTTGAAAGTTAAAGCAGTCATTCTTCAGGATGAAGATTCAAAATTACATAAACTCAAAAGAGTTCAAGACTCAGTATATGACTCAGCCAAAAGAGCAGAGTCTCAACTTGGTTGTGGATCTATGCCGAAACCGCAGAATTTTTAATTTTGATATCTGGGATGAACTAGACAACGCCTATCTAAATAAAGTTATTCACTATAAAAACAAGCTTTATAAAGTTATTGAAATTAACTCCACAGATAAAATTAGATACTCATAAATCTCTAAGCAAGCAGTGCAGCTTCTATCGTCAAGACATTGGTTTAGCGGTATCTAACTTAGCAAAATTTAAAAGTATGGGTGGATACCACGTTGGTTTAGCCCTACTTTTTTCCGCACATGGGTCTGAGTCTCATTCAGTAATGCCTCTAGTAAACCTTCCAGATTCTGATCAGTCAGGGCTGAAGGTAAAAATTCTTCATGACCTAGCCGACTAAAATAGATATCAACCTTTGAGCTTTTTTGCACGTATTTCATAGACCAACTTTTAAAACTGTATTTCTGAATTTGTTTAACATCAAATTCAATAATAGAAGTGTGCCTAATATCCCGTTTGATATGGTCAAACAGAGGAAGAACAACAAAGTCCTCTCCCTCTAAACATTGAAAAAAAGAATTATTGGCGTAATACAGTACACCAAAAACATTATTTTTAGCGTTGAAGTCTCTAGCTATGGTTAAGATGTTACTTAGATCATCAATCAAGTCATCAGCTTGACCTTGACGTGAGCTTGCATAGCACAATTGAATTTTCATATTTTTCTCATATCTAGAATGCTATGGACGGTTTACATTTATTAATTTACATCAAAAACATATGGCTCTGTCGCATATTCTGAAGCTAGAAGCTCTATGAACGTAGGAATAGAGTCAGTTGTGAGTAAAAATGGATTAAAATCATCTCTATGATTTTCTAAGAAGAAATCACCTAGCCTTTTATTAATAGGTGCAAATTTCATGTTCCAGTGTTTAAAAAGTCCAACATCGCATTTTTCATAAAATAAGATCTCGCAATTCTTATGACGATTATCTTTTAAAATTTTTTGATAAAATAGCTCATCAATTTTACTTCTGCGGCCTTCTAAACACTGAACAAAGTAACCATGCCCATAATAAAGAACGCCAGTGATGTCGTTACGAGAATTGAAGTCTACTGCTCTATCAAGAATTTTCAATAAATCTTGTTTAAGGTCTGGATAGACATTAGAAGCCTTACTTGCATACAAAAGTCTCACGAACTCCATTTGGGTAACATCCAGCTATAAAATTAGATAATAGGAAAAGGTTAAAAATTCAACTCAAAGTACTGAGCTAATAAATCTAACCATTGATAAAAACCCAAAATACAGGTCTTTGTTTTTAATACTATTTTACTTTTTTATTTCGTAGCGTACACCTTATGCAACACTTCTGTTAAGAAATATTAATGTATTTTTCATAATTTATCTAAAATTAAAATTAACTTATTGATATATATTCAAATAAATTTTTATCACCACAAAATAACTGGTTGTTTTATAACCATATGTGCGAAATTTCTCATAACCATGTAAGCGAAAGCTTATACCGATACTTTCTTAGATAACTATAATTTTTAAATACACCAATATCTCGATAACCCATTATTTCATTGAGTTTAAAATATATAGCCATGATAATTTTAAACGACAATACCAACATAAAGGCTTACTTTAGAACATGGTGTATGACCGACTCCCCACCTTTGAGATGAGGCCCTTAAAGGTGGGGTTTTCATATGGCATGAATAGAGAAAAACTATGAATCTGATTAAGAATTTATTTATGTTTAGTATTTCAGTAGTCGTTATTTCATTGGTTATAATCTTATTTGATAAATTTGGAATGAATAAAAACTTTAACTTATTCTTTTCCGCCTTCTTATATTCAACCTTTATTACCATGTACTTCAAAAAATTACTGGTTAGTCTACTATGCTTTTTTGCATTTTACTCGATGCTATTCCTACTAAGTAATTCTCTGGAAGTATTTCTAATGTTTTTAACTTCAATATCAACACTCATTTTAATCAAAACACTCACACTAAAATTAAAGAATGATCTCAGGATCTCTACTTATAAAACAGACACTTTTTAACGACTACCCCCTACAGCAAGATTTATTCTTATTTCACATAAAACATAATAATTAGAAAAATCAATAAGGGCATCAAAATAAACGACCAACTTTTCAAGTTGGTCGTTTATAGATTATTTTAAATATTAAGCTAACTTTTGATATGGCTCATACTGTAAATCAGCTATTTGTTTATCCCAGAATTGTTGCCATAAATCACAATACTCGAAACAAATTTTGGTAATAAACTCATAATCATCTTCTGTACAAGCTTGAGCTAACACAAACCATAAATCATCTTCGTGATCATCATCAGCTGCTTCAGCAGTAGCATCGTGTGAAACACCATGCACATAGTAATAACCACTATCAACATCGATACCAATTGAATGAGTAGCTTGACGTAACGCTGGACTAAATAAAATCACTTCTTCTTCAGCAACAGCTAAAAGTGCCGAAACAGCTTTATAATCCTCAAAAGAGCTTTCTAAATAAGCTCGTACTTTATCTGCTATATTTGAAGCTCGGTATGCATTACGCTCAACCTCACCAACTCCAAAATCATTGAGTACATCTTCAAATAAAGGGTAATGAGCATATTCTGGATTTCCAGTGTAATATCCCTCCTGGTCTAAGCCTGGACGAAAACCAAATTCATCTAAAATATTTAAACTCAATAAAAACCGAGGAAACATCTTCGCCCCCGATTCTAAACGTGGTTCTAGTTGTCTAGTTTGAAACTGTGCCATAAGTAAAGCATCGGTAAAAACTTGTACAATCGCTTGTCGATATTCTAAATGAATTTTTAGTAATGATACTTTATCAATGACACCATCATTCAGCATTTGAATAGCGGGATGTCTAGATACAGGATGATTTGATATATCCAACCTCAAACTATTGAGAAATTTAATATTTTTTTGCCAAACTTCCGTAGAAACGCTGTTTTTCATTCCATTCAAAGCATTTTTTCTTGGATCATTAAAGTTTTCAAATTTTTTAACCATGGTCTATTCCTTTTCTGTTGGTATTATTACTATCCTATTTGCCTTCAGTTTAGCCTTTTATTCACTTATACATGCTATTTACTGATGTTACCCGAAAGCGTTTTTATTGGACACATAGGAATATAAATTTATTTTTAATTAAAATCAATTTTAAAAAGTCTAAAAATTTAATTCCACTGAATAATAAGCAAATGTTTTACTATTTAGGTGAAAAGTACAATATTGTTAATTTTTAATTAACAACCTATTAAAAAGACTTGAATAAGACAAGCAAAATATTATAGATTATAAAAACAGAATATTTATAATATTTTTTGCTGCTTGCGACGGGAGATGATAATTTTAGCGTATAATTCAAAAATCGCCAAAAAGGAACTAACCAGATGGCTGCCATTGATGTCATAGCTTTGCTATTTAGGTTATAAATTTTTTAAAGGATAATAAAATATGTCAAAAAAGAAGATATTCTTGAAACAGCATTAGATTTGTTCAATCGTTTCACATATAGTTCGATAGGGGTAGATCGGATTATTCTTGAATCTGGGGTAGCAAAGATGACCTTCTACAAATATTTTCCGTCAAAAGAAAAACTGATTGAAGCGTGTTTAGTGAGACGAAATGAAAGTATTCAAAGCGCTATTTTAACTGAACTTTCCTTATATAAAGAAAATGATTATTTAGGAAAAATAAAGGCAATCTATACTTGGTATCTAAACTGGTTTAAATCAGAAGATTTTCACGGATGCATGTTTCAAAAGCAACAGTTGAAGTTCTTCAACAGTACCCCTCCATTATTAATCCGATTGAAAACTATCGAGTATGGCTACACGACTTATCTGAAGAACTCTTTTTGAAAATTAATGTTACTCAACCTCAAATTTTATCTTCTATGTTTATCAATATTTTAGATGGTATGACGGTTTACGCTAATATGAATGATAACTATGAAAAAATTGAACAGTCTTGGGAATACATAGAAAGACTTATAATGCTAGATCAAGCTGACTCAAAACTATCATTTGCTAGTTAAAAAAATAGTTTATTATTGATTGGCCATGCAGAATATTGAAATAAAATAGCGGCAAGTTTTATATTTGCTGTCAAACAAATATAACGTGACAACTCTGTGTTGAAGAGCGTTAGTTCATTTGTAATTAGTGTTTCGTTCACCGCATTGCTTGGCGCTATATGATTAAAATTAGTTAAATCTAGAAAATGATTGTTTCTAAGAGCTTAGTGTCTTTCGGCATTTGGGAAGGCACAATCACCTCAAAGCTACAGTTTTTAACCGCGTCTTATGCTAATTTATTGAGTAGTGAAACCTATAATCACTTTGGATAAAAATGTTGTGTTTATTATGAAAAAATAAGGATGTATGTAACCCGAATCGCGGATAAGAAATTGACTTGAAAAATAAGAGGACTAGAGCCATCAGTTGAGTTACCACACCAAACTCACAACTCTAGTCCTGATGTTCAATAGTACCGAATTATTCTGCGTAATTGATGATTTTTTTCTTAAATTTGAATCAACTTATTGGGAGTTTCTCAAACAAAACTGTGGTTCCTTAAGAATCAGAACTGCTCAACTCAAAATTTCAGAAATCTGCTTTATTGCCATTTGGTACAAATGCTCTCATTTCAATAATTTCAAAGCCTTTTTCACCTGGTTAAAAGAAGATAAAAGCCATTTATTTAAGTACTTGCCTTGCTATCAAAGGATGATTCATCTGATCAATATGCACCAATTGGCTCTACACGCTTTACATGTGGCGCTGATGAAAGACCAAACTACACAATATTTATGGATTGATTCAACAACTCTGCCAGTTTGTAAAAATCAACGGATTCAGCGTCATAAATCATTAGTCCAAATTGCATCACGTGGTAGAAGCTCAATGGGCTGGTTTTATGGCTGTAAATTACATATTGCGATGAATCAATTTGGTGAAATTGCCTGTTCTGCTTTATCGAATGGACATGTTGCTGACATAAAAATGGTTGAGCAATTGGTTGCTGGTATAGAAGCAAAACTTTACGGGGATCGAGGTTACATCAGCCAAGAATTAAAAATCAGATTGAAAGATCAAGGTATTGATTTAATTACTTATCATCGAAAGAATATGCAGGCTATTCAACTCTGTGCATCAGATGAATATCACCTAAGACAACGCAATAAGATAGAAACATTATTCAGTTTATTGAAGGGGCAATACAATTTAGTGACGAGTAAAGCACGTAGTATTCATGGATTTCTTGGAGGAATTTATGCCTCGCTATGCGCATATCAATTAACCCATCAAAATAAGCCAACAATTCAAATTAAGGAATCATCGGCTTAAGCAGGATCCGGGTTATGTATGAACCCGTTCCAATTTCAAACTGTTCCCAACATCATCGCGGGACTAGGTTCGATACAAGAACTTAAACAAGTGCTTACTCAGCAGAATTATCATAAAGCATTAATCGTGACCGATGCAGGCATGATTCAACATCAATTACATCTGCCGATTTTAGAAATTTTAAACCAAATCAGACTTAAACATATTGTTTATGCAGATATTCAAGCAGATCCACCTGAACATGTTGTGCTCGAAGCTGTTGATTTCGCGAAGCAAGAACAGGTCGACGTGATTATTGGCTTTGGCGGTGGCAGCTCCATGGATGTAGCCAAAATCATTGCTTTACTGGCTCATCCTGAACAGCAACAAAATCTTAGTGAAATTTATGGTGTCAATCAGGCCAAAGCACCTCGTTTAGCCCTGATATTAATTCCAACCACAGCAGGAACAGGCTCAGAAGTCACCCCTATTTCAATCGTGACCACTGGTGCTACGACAAAAATGGGCGTGGTCTCTCCGGTTCTATATGCAGATGTGGCCATTTTAGATGCTACCTTCACCCAAGGCTTACCAGCACATATTACTGCTGCAACAGGCATAGATGCTATGGTTCATGCGATAGAAGCCTATACGTCCAATCTCAAAAAGAATTTTTATGCAGATATGCTGGCTAAAAATGCTTTAAAACTACTCAACCATAATTTAGCCAAAGTCCTCAAAGATGGAGCTGATCTTGAAGCAAGACAGAATATGCTGGTGGGTTCAATGTTGGCAGGTCAGGCTTTTGCCAATGCACCCGTTGGTGCCGTGCATGCACTTGCATATCCATTAGGTGGACATTTTCACCTTTCGCATGGACATACCAATGCCTTGGTGCTGGTTGAGGTTTTAAAATTTAACGCACCAAAGGCTAAACAGCATTATGCCGAGCTCATGCAACTCTTAGATCCACGCAGTACAGGCTGTACCGATGGCTTATGTGACCTGTTCATTGATCATATGCAAAACCATCTGGATCACAGTGGTTTAACACTAAAATTAAAAGATTTGAACATTGCCGAGGCCAAACTACCACAGCTGGCCAAAGATGCGATGTTACAAACCAGACTCTTGCAAAACAATCCAAGAGAAATGACGGAACAGGATGCTTTACACATTTATCAGGCGATTTATGCATGACCAAACCCGTATTAAAAACACGAGAACAATTTAAATTCTTTCTGCCGATTCAAACCCGTTGGGCAGACAACGACCTCTATGGCCATGTAAATAACGTCACTTACTATAGTTATTTTGATACTGCTGCAAATGCACTGCTGATCCAGCAAACCGGTTTCGATATTCATCGCAGTGAAAGCATTGGTCTGGTTGTTGACTCAGCCTGTAGTTTCTTTCAAGAACTGTCTTTTCCCGAAATGATTGAAGTCGGCGTTGCAATTGGAAAAATTGGTAATTCATCACTACGGTATGAACTGGCAATTTTTAAACATGGCCAACAACAAGCAGCAGCACAAGGTCATTTTGTGCATGTGTTTGTAGATCGTGAAACTCGAAAAAGCATCCCCATTCCTGAGCGTATGCGGGAAGTTTTAACCCATTTTATGTAAAAGTATGGGGCAAAAAGAAAATGCATCATTCTTTTTGCCCGAACAATCGGTTAAATCATGGCAGGATCGCTAAATGAATCCTCACCGGTTTCAACTCGCCCTGCAAAACGGCGGTAGTAACTCACATCACTTTGACATGTCACTTCAAAGTCATACCAATATCCGACTTCTGCCAATGCCCAATGCTGTTTCGCTACTTGTCCCGCTTTTACGCTCACCTGCAAAGGCGCATCGGTGCGATAGGCACAGGGTTTTAGTGTAAAGAGTGCATCTTTGGTTCCATGATTCATCAACTCTGCATAAACATCCCCATTGGCGATGTCATAACACACCCGAATCTCGGGTTGAACACCACTATCGACAATACGCTGTAGATCACCTTTAAAATGGCGATGGTAACCATTTGGTCCGAGTACCCATAAATCATAACGCCCTAAATTATCTTTCAAGGCATCCCAAACATCCTCTAAAGTTTTGTTCGGTTCCACAATATAGCGTTGAGGAACACGGTTTAGATTCAATTTGTCGTATACATGGAATACTGCCGCCTGTGTACCGGTATTCGCAAAAATTAACTGTACCTTACCATCGGTCTGACATTTTGCACTGGTATGTAATTCATAAGGTAAGGCACGCGAAAAACGTATCCCGCTTTGCTGAATCGGCGTTTTAATCTCACTTGGCACAGGTACAGCCGGCAAAGCCTCCTGACGTGTTCTTAAATTATCCGCATCTAAACGTGTTTGTTGCCCGTTTAATGAGGGTACGCCATCCGCATTTGGATTTTTGAAATTAAAAGCACTGGTGAGATCACCACAGACAGCGCGGCGGTATGGACTAATATTGGGTTCTTTTACCCCAAAACGCTGCTCCAGGAACATCAACACCGAGGTATGGTCAAATACTTGTGAGTTCACCCAACCGCCACGGCTCCAAGGCGAAATCACATATAACGGAACACGTGGTCCGGGCCCGTATACACGACCATCTGGTAGCGGTTGCGAGCGACTCCCCTCTGGTGCAGGGTGATTAAAATATTCATCTTGCATATCAGCCGTACTGAGTGTCGACTTACCGGCATATTGACCATTTGCAAGCCGTGATGGCGCAGATGGTGACGGCACATGATCAAAATAGCCATCATTTTCATCAAAATTAATCAATAAAGCGGTTTTACTCCATACTTCTGGCACAGCCGTTAACGCATTCATAATTTCCTGAATAAACCATGCGCCTTGTACAGGACTTGATGGATCAGGATGTTCGCAATAAATGGATGGCGCATTAATCCAAGAAACTTGTGGTAATTTACCTTCTCGAATATCTCGTTTAAATGCATCCAGATATTCTTCAGGTTTATTCCCTGGCAAAGTATTGGCAATGCCTTTATATAATGGATTTTTTGCATTATCCGTTGCGCGATCATAGGCTTTATAGGGTAATTTCTGTCCTGTATCGGCATAGGGCTTATTGGGTTCACCGCCACTTGAAACAGGATAACCTGATGCTATATTTGCCTTTCGGAAGGATCGGAATGCCCCCAGCATATTATCACCCCACTCATCGGGCATGTTTTGATAACACATCCAACTGATACCCGCTTCTTCCAAGCGTTCTGCATAGGTCTTCCAGCTATAACCACGATCTGCGGTAGCTGGATTGCCATCAATCCAGTCCCATTCATTATTAACAAATGACCTTTTGGTGGGTGTTGCGCCATTTGTCCCAGTCAAATGAAATGAACGGTTCGCATCGGTACCTGTATGCATTGAACAATGGTAAGCATCACAAAGGGTAAAGGCATTGGCAAGAGCAAACTGATATGGAAGTTCTTGCTCTTTAAAATATCCCATTGAAATATCAGTCTTATAGGTCGGCCAGCTGCCCATTCGGCCATTGTCCCATGCCTGTTGACTGTCATTCCAGGTATGCGGTGTGCCACTTGCACGTTGTGCATTATTGGTACTACCGTCTAAATGGAAGGGGGTTAAAACCTGCCCATTGCGTCTCAACTGCTCCCACACACGGCGGCCATTTGCCAAAGGAATGGTAAAACGATCGGCAAAACCACGAACACCTTTTAATGTTCCAAAGTAATGGTCAAAGGAGCGGTTTTCCTGCATTAAAATCACAACATGTTCAACATCTTGAATGCTACCAGTCAGATTGTTTGCAGGAATCGCGAGTGCTTTTTGGATGCTGGATGGGAAAGCTGTCAATGCCGCAGCACCGACACCCATATTGAGAGAATAGTTTAAAAATTTACGGCGTGTAATCATGATTAAAGTCTTCTTATTGTTGTTTTATGGAGCACAGCGCATAACAGGCTTTTTTCCTGTTTCTGATGTGGTTGAATGATCATTTGCCGAATCGTTGCAGCCAGTCAGCAAAATGACACTCATTAACAAAAAATGCGAATATTTAAAGAAAACGACGCCTGCGCCCTGCCTGTTCATTGCGATGTCCAATCCATTCTGAAACCAAGATGACTAACATAGAAAAGTACAATGACAGGGACGTGACCCAAATCTTTCAATTTAATGAAAAGATCGGGGTCTTATTATTCTAATGATGACCTGCAGCAGCCACCAATCACACATTTAAGGCTTTAATTGAACGTTTTGAAGTTCAGCATCAAAGCTATCCACCAAACTTTTAATGGTTGGCTCTTGATGAAGTAATTCAACTGCACGGCTAAACGCACGTTCTTTACGTTCATTTTGCATCACTAACGGCGTATTTGAATCAACGACAGCGTATTGCACACTAAACTGCGTTTGCGGCCATTGCGCTTTTAATGCATCCTCTAAACCATGCTGTAATTGCGACAACATACCTTCGTATTCCTGCGGAATCTGGAAGGTTGAAGCGCCATTAATTTGTCCCTGCATAATGCCATGCTGCGCCAACTCTTGAACCGCAGGCGATAACTGACTGGTTCTAAACCAAAACTCCCATTTTGCTAAATCCCAATCACCTTCTAAAACTTGCTCAGCTAACTTTAGAATATCCTGCGGCATAAGATGGCTTTGCTCAGCCATGCCCTCCGCTGCAACTACTACTTTTTCAAGTACAGGCTGACTGATCGGCTCTTCAGCCGTTTGAACAGAAAGCTCAGGCTCGACAACAGGACGAGCTTCAAGCTTCGGGCTTTCCACTACAACTTGTACCGCTGCATCTGGTTCAACAGGGAAAATTAAAACATCATCACTTTCTGTAAGCATTGATTGAGTTAAATGCTGCTCTGCAGATGCTTCCAATCCAATCAATTGCCCCGCTTCTGCATCGAATACCATCAGACTGCTCTCCTGATTTTCTGTCGCAGGTTCAGGTTCAGGTTCAGGTTCAGGTTCAGGTTCAGGTTCAGGTTCAGGTTCAGGTTCAGGTTCAGGTTCAGGTTCAGGTTCAGGTTCAGGTTCAGGTTCAGGTTCAGGTTCAGGTTCAACATGACCCACTTCTGCCTGAACTGCAAGCTGATTGTCTTGACTTAAATTCTGTACTTGTTCAGCGACAACAGCGGCTGCAATCTGGGTTACGGGTGTTGCGCTGACCACCGTTACCTCATGCATGCTCATTGGTCTAAATGCGAGTAACCGCAAGACTGTCATTTCAAAGCCTTGCTCTTGTGTCACCGCAAGCTGCAACTCAGCACGCCCTTTGCAGGCAATTTGATAATAAAGCTGCAAATCCTGAGCAGAAACCAGCTTGGAGAGCTGTATAATTTTCTGATTAATTTCCTCACTATATTTCAGTGCAAGATCAGGTAAATACTGCAATAAAGCCAATTCATGCAAGGTCGAAACCAGTTGATCCAGAACCAAAGACACATCTAAAGCTTGCTGTCTAAACTGTAGCAATAACTGGCTGACTCGAGCCTGCTGATTTTGATGAATCGCTAAAATCAGGTCATAAATAATGGTTCGGTCAATTAAACCCAACATGTCTTTGACATCTTGATGATGGACAGCACCTTGACCATAAGCAATCGCCTGGTCAGTTAACGATAACGCATCACGCAATGAACCTTGTGCAGATTCAGCAATTTGCCAAATCGCATCTTGATCGGCCTCAATCTGTTCTTTATTTAAAATTGCAGCCAAATGTTCAGTAATTTCATCGACAGCCAAAGGACGCAAGGTAAATTGCAAACAGCGCGAGATCACGGTAATTGGAAGTTTTTGAGGATCTGTTGTTGCAAATAGGAATTTGACGTGTTCGGGCGGCTCTTCCAAAGTTTTCAATAACGCATTAAAAGAATGCGTTGAAAGCATATGCACTTCATCGATCAGATAAACTTTGAAACGGCCTTGCGTCGGTGCATAAGGCACATTGTCAAGTAACTCGCGGGTATCTTCAACTTTGGTTCGCGATGCTGCATCGATCTCGATCAAGTCAATAAAACGGCCTTCATTTACTGCCTTACAGGTTGTACAGACTTCACATGGCGTCGAAGTAACCCCAGTC
This sequence comes from Acinetobacter colistiniresistens, assembly GCF_024582815.1. Taxonomy (NCBI): domain Bacteria; kingdom Pseudomonadati; phylum Pseudomonadota; class Gammaproteobacteria; order Moraxellales; family Moraxellaceae; genus Acinetobacter; species Acinetobacter colistiniresistens. The sequence continues at coordinate 2,455,235 of NZ_CP102099.1, read as the reverse complement.
TCACAGTTTAAACACTTGGCCAAAATACGGGCAATCGTGGTTTTCCCGACACCACGCGTTCCTGTAAACAAGTAGGCATGATGCAAACGCCCACGTTCCAATGCGCTGGTTAAAGCACGAGAAACATGGTTTTGCCCCACTAACTCATTGAAATTACGTGGACGGTATTTTCTTGCCAGTACTTGATACATGTATGCTCCTTTTTGCATGTTAAGCATACTGTTTTTTTGAAAGACTGTGAACGAATCCGCTGCTAATTGATCAAGATTAAGTACATTCTATAACTTTTCATGCGGATTTCATCACATTCACACAGGACTTGCGTCAATATTCAACTCAAGGGACAATATGCGCCAATTTAAATGTTGTTGGTTTCATTTCCCATGTCTCAATCTTTAGCGGTACTCGGCGGCATTACCGCAGAACAATTTCTTACGGAATACTGGCAGAAAAAACCCTTGCTGGTTCGTAATGCAATGCCTGAAATTATCGGTTTATTAGAACCAGAAGATGTTCAAGAGCTGGCACTTGAAGAAGATGTCACCGCCCGCTTAATTCGTCAAAAAAATAAAAATCCAAATGAATGGCATGTTAAATCATCGCCTTTAACCAAAGGCGACTTCCAAAAACTGCCTAATCTCTGGACACTTTTAGTTCAGGCAGTGGATCACTACTCTTTCGATATCGCTGAACTTTGGAAGAAATTTCCCTTTATTCCTCAATGGCGTCGCGATGACATCATGGTGTCTTATGCACCTCAAGGCGGTTCTGTCGGTAAACACTTTGATTTTTATGATGTGTTTCTGGTACAAGGACACGGTCACCGTCGTTGGCAATTAGGTCAAATGTGTGATGAATCGACTCAATTTTTACCAGATCAACCCTTAAAACTGTTAGCTGAACTGGATATCCAGTTTGATGAAGTACTTGCCCCTGGTGACCTTCTATATGTCCCCCCAGGCCTGGCACATTACGGCGTTGCAGAAGATGATTGCTTAACTTTCTCTTTCGGTTTCCGCATGCCAAATCTTTCAGAAATGATTGATCAGGTCAGTGACAAATTTGCGGAAAATACTTCTCTCAAAAATCCATTGGCTGATATTGCGCGCCAGCAAACTGCAAATCTTGGGGAAATTAACAGTACCGAGTTTTCATATTTAAAAACTCAGTTACTGGATTATCTCACGCAAGCGCCTGAGTTCGATGCGGCAATCATGGCGTATATGAGCGAAGCAAGCTACCCCAACAACATTCCAGAACCAGAAGAAGTTAATGTGAATGATGTTGCCGAGGTGATTGGCGCGGATTATCAAATCATTCTAGAGCCAGCTTCTCGATTACTTTATAGAAAACAAGGTGAATATTTAGAGTTTTGGGCAAATGGCGATACCATTTGCATTTCTGAAACATTCGCCCCTTACCTTAAGCAAATAGCAGATGGCGAAAGCTTGATGCTTGATCAACGTTTTCATGCAGCAGAGATTTTAGAAGATATCACCCTACTGCTCAATAGCGCAGTTGTGATGCTCTTGCCACCAAACTAAGGCTCTAAGCTATTTCAATGATGCCAAGGCCGTTTCATTTTCAGCCTTGGCATCGTTTCACGATAATGCGAACAAAAAATAAACCCATACTTTTTTAATGATTACATTTTAATGCTTGAATAAGAAAAAAATTTAATAGACTAAAGCGAAGTCATTATAAAAACATTCGATATAAATCACTTTTATATAACAGCAAGGAGTCCGACTTGTGTTTAAAAAAATATTGTGTCTTTCCATTCTTAGCTCATCACTGATCTTACAAACCAGTCATGCCTGTACTCGTGCCGTTTATTTAGGCAATAACAACCACATCATTACAGCGCGTTCAATGGACTGGAAAGTTGATGTCGGGACCAATTTATGGATTTTTCCAAGTGGCGTGATGAGAGACAGTAATGCTGGGTCAAAATCACTAAAATGGAAAGCCAAATATGGCAGTGTTATCGCAACAGGTTATGATATCTCAACCACCGATGGCATGAATGAAGCGGGACTTGTTGCAAACGTATTATGGCTGGTCGAGTCACAATATCCAGACACCAAAAAATCGAATAAACCGCAACTCAGCATTTCTGCTTGGGCACAATATGTACTCGATAACTATGCAACGGTTTCCGAAGCAGTAAATGCATTGGAAAAAGAACCATTTGATCTGATTACCGATAGTGTTCCTGGTGAACAGCGTTTAGCAACATTACATTTATCTATTTCTGATAAAACTGGTGATAGTGCAATTATTGAATATATAGGCGGTAAACAGGTAATTCATCACAACAAAAAATACCAAGTCATGACTAACTCCCCAACCTTTGATCAACAACTTGCACTAAATACTTACTGGCAACAAATTGGTGGAACCGTGATGCTACCAGGCACTAATCGTGCTGCGGATCGATTTGCGCGCGCGTCATTTTATATCAATGCAATTCCAAAGAGTGATAACCCTAAAGATGCTTTAGCTTCCGTCTTTAGTGTGATCCGTAATGCATCTGTTCCCTATGGTTTAAATACGGCAGAAGAACCTAATATTTCCTCTACACGCTGGAGAACAGTTGCGGATCATAAGCAGCAACTTTATTTCTTTGAATCCGCTGTTTCGCCAAATGTATTTTGGGTAGATTTAAAGAAAATTAACTTTAAAGATGGTTTAACACGTAAACTTGATCTTGGCAAAGATCAACAAAATACTTTTGCTGGCGATGCAACCGATCAATTTAAAGTCTCAAAACCATTTGAATTTCTTGGTCCACAGTTACATCATTGACACCGAAATATTGAATACATTCTAGAGAGTTTGAACCGTACCGGGTTTGTCGGAGACTCAATATTCTGAGAGACTATTCCGATGAAAAAACCAAACTATACCCCCGAAATTAGAGAAAGAGCGGTTCAATTACTAATTGAATCTGAAAAAGATTATCCATCGAATTGGGCAGCAGTTTCCGCAATTGCTCCTAAAATTGGCTGTACTCCTGAAACACTTCGTGTTTGGTATCAAAAATACTTAGATCAACAAAATCCCGCCAAAGTACAACAGGTATCTGACCAAGAAAAAATGAAGCAAATGGAACGTGAAATTAAAGAATTAAAACGTGCCAATGAAATTCTACGTAAAGCAGCCGCTTTTTTCGCCCAGGCGGAGCTCGACCGCCCACACAAATAATGGTGGATTTTATCCATAACAATAAGGCGTTATATGGTGTTGAAGCGATTTGTAGAATTTTACCGATTGCAGCTTCGACCTATTATCGGGCTTTAGATTTCGTTGATAACCCAGAACATCGAGCGAAACGTGCTCTGCATGATTTACATCATGCAGAGCAAATCAAACGTATTTGGAAAGAAAGTTCAGGTCGATATGGTGTACGTAAAGTTTGGCAAAAATTGAAACGTGAGGGTTATGTTATTGCACGTTGTACAGTTGCTCGATTGATGCAAAAGCTAGGTATACAAGGTGTTTGGCGTGGTAAGAATAAACAAACCACCCGTAGCCGAGATGATCAAAAACGAGCAGATGATTTAGTGAAACGGAATTTTAGTGCTGATCGACCTGACCAATTATGGGTCAGTGACTTTACGTATATTCAAACACATTCAGGCTGGGTCTATACCGCCTTTATTATTGATGTGTTCTCACGAGCAATTGTTGGATGGAAAGTATCTACACGGATGAATACAGATATGGTGCTCGATGCATTGGAGCAAGCATTGCACGATCGAGGCATGCCAAAGAATGTGATTCATCATTCCGATAGAGGTGTTCAATATCTTTCTATTCGCTATACCAATCGTTTAGATGCTGCAAATTTACGAGCATCAGTCGGTACGACAGGTGATTCATACGATAATGCTCTGGCTGAAACGGTGAATGGCTTATACAAAACAGAGGTGATTGAATATTTAAAAGCAGATTGGCAAGGTTTAGCAGATGTACAACTTGCGACACTAAACTGGGTAGATTGGTTCAATAAAAAGCGTGTACACAGTGCACTGGGTTATGTATCGCCTTTTGAGTTTGAAGCAATGTACTATGATAAGATTAACCCGTTAGGTCAGGTGGCCTAACTTAAATAAAAAAGTCTCCGACAAACCCGGTACGGTTCAGTTAAAAGATGAAAAAAACTTTAAGTTTATTGAGCCTTTGTATTGTTATGAACGGTTGTTCGACCTTACCTGACACTTCTACAACATCAACAGGTCATTTAGCCACAGCAGGTTCATTAAACTGCAAAACAAATGAACTCTGCCCGAATGTTTTTGTTGAATGGGACAAGCAACACAAACAACAGTTAAGCGTAGAGACGGTGCTTAACAGCAGCTATGATTACTATGACATCAAAGGAATTACCTTCTTCATTGATGGTAAAGCGTTTACATATCAGCCTGTTGGCCCTACACAACAAAAGAACATCAACAGACTCATTCCGCGACGCTCATCAAATCGTTTTATTCTTCCAAGTACATTCCTGTTAGAGCTTAAAAAAGCACAAAATGTCGAACTTTCAATTGAAACAGATAAAGGCAATATTAAACATTCCGTCTATACACCTACCCAACAATCAACACTCTACCAAAACTTCACTAAACTTATAGCTAGTTTACCTACACATCAGAAATAAATCGAAAAACAGAAATTATATGATTAAAGTCAGTTATTTATTTTAACTATAACTAACTGACTTTTTATATAGTAAACATATTCAAAATAAATACAGGAGTAAATTTCCAATCATTCAAACATACATAAGTTTACAAAGAAAAGTACATTCAATATAGCTTCAGCTATTCATTCAAAATAAGTATCAAAATCTGTTTTCCTTTGAAAACAATTATATGAATAATCTCAAATTAACCACATACAAATTAGACTAATCGTTTATCGTATTTTAAGATTCCTCTAATAGTTATTTTCTATAGTGAAATCATATTATTTTCAGCCGTGTCACTTGAAAATGCGGACTAAAGAATCATTTAAATAAATAATGTTATTTTTCCCTATGATATTTTTAAAATACCATGTAAAATGCCTGCCAAAATTGCATGATGAAATGCAACATGATGCTCTTGGCGATGGGCGAACTCGAGGCGTTGTATGTCAAAAAAAGAAGATATTATTACCACTGCATTAAGACTTTTTAATTCGCATAGCTATAACTCGATCGGCGTAGATCGAATCATTAGCGAATCAGGCGTTGCAAAAATGACTTTCTACAAATACTTCCCCTCAAAGGAAAAGTTAATTGAAGAATGTCTTGTGCAACGTAACATCAATCTCCAAACGTCTTTAAATGCAACTTTGGCAGAATGTGATCAAGATGATTACCTTAGCCAACTTAAAGCAATCTTTGGATGGTACGCAGCCTGGTTTAATAGCGAAGACTTTAATGGCTGTATGTTTCAGAAAGCACTTGAAGAAGTCATCAAGATTTATCCTTCTACCTTGCAACCTGCAACCCAGTACAAAATTTGGTTAACAGCCTTAATCGAAAATTTACTCAAGAATCTGGACATTCGTCATCCAACCCATCTCGCAACATTGATAGTTAGTATTTTAGATGGTATGACCATTCAAGCGCATGTGAACAGACACTCTGTTCAAATGGATGAATATTGGAAACGTGTCGAGCACCTGATTAATTTCGAAAAAGCACTGGTATAGATCTAGAATATCCCTTTAAAATGAAGGGATATTTTTATATATCGCAAAGATAGAAATAATTGAAAAAAATAAAGCGTGATTTATAATTATTATTGTGTCTCACGCTTGCGTCTGAGTGTAAAAAGAATAATAAAAATTATTACCCTCTGGCGGTTGCACTTTCGTACTTCCGATCCTTCTTATGCAGACAGATCGTTCTGTCTTGCTTCTCATTATATATAGTTTTACCTAAAGTACAATCTTTTTTAAACTTTTTATATTCATTAATTATATTAATCACTTAATTTTATTGTTTAGTTTTTTAAAAACTTTGAGCTATTTCCTGTATTTTTATTTCCCAATAGATAGAAATCCACCCAAAAAGTGAAAATGCGAAATAAATCACAATATACAGTACAAAAAACTAAATAATTGACACATGGAAGCGCATTTATCACTTTTACTTATATGCTTTTTCATTAAAAACCATTGCAATTATTCAGTTTTACTACAATTTTTCCTATCACTGACTTTATACTAGCCACGGCTGTAACCAAGTGAGTATATGCATGCAAAAGGATTTCGAGATAGAAGCAATGAGAGAGTCTGCTGGTACAATTGTAACTGTACTAAAATCTCTAGCTAATACTGATCGCTTAATTATTTTGTGTCATTTAGCCAAACAAGAACTAAATGTTTCACAGATCGAAGAATTAACCCAGATATTTCAACCGACCCTTTCGCAACAATTAATGATGTTAAGAAAAAGTCATATTGTTTCTACTCGGCGTGATGGCAAACAAATTTTCTACTCAATTCTTGATCCAAAACTGAAAATTGTATTGAACACCTTGTATGAACATTACTGCCCCCACCAATAACTTGTCAGTTAAATAGAAACATACCGCTCTTAGCATTTTTTATGCATAATATATATTAATTTATGATTTAGAATATTGTGCATGAAATTGTTCAACCTTGGCTTATCTAAATTATTTCCTGCGCGAAAATGGCTAAGTTCTTATCGGTTTTCAAGTTTTAAGTCTGATCTAATTGCAGCTGCTATCGTTTTGGCCATGCTGGTTCCTCAAGGTATGGCTTATGCAATGCTGGCAGGATTACCGCCTGCCATGGGAATATATGCCAGTATATTGCCAATGATTGTTTATGCTTTTACAGGCAGCAGCACAACACTCTCAATAGGTCCTGTCGCAATTATTTCGATGATGGTTTTTGCTGCACTTGATCCGCTATTTAGCGCAGGATCAACCGCCTATATCGAAGCCGCTTATCTACTGGCCTTATTAATCGGAGTTATCTCTCTGGTTTTAGGTCTATTACGTTTCGGTTTCCTGATTCAACTGATTAGTCATCCCGTTATTCAGAGTTTTATCATTGCTTCTGCCTTATTAATTGCCTTAGGGCAGCTTAAATTTTTGCTCAACATCCCCTTACAAGCAGGCAATATTCCTGAGTTTATCGTTAGCCTTTCTCAGAATATTGATCAAATTACATTGATGGGTGTCAGCTTTGGGCTTCTTTCAGTTCTGTTACTCTTTATTCTTCCGAAATTAATTGCATCAGATTTTCTGAACAAAATATTGCCCTTAGTCATCGTTCTGGTCTCGATTGCTGTCATTACCTTTATGGGAAATGCGCAGTATAACATTCAGACTGTTGGTCTTATTCCAGCGGGTTTACCCAATTTCCATTTTCCTACATGGAATACTCAATTAGTGCTACAGCTGTTACCTAGCGCTTTCATGATCGCCATGATTAGCTTTGTTGAATCACTGGCAATTGCGCAAGCAACAGCGTTACAAAAACGTGATGATTTAGATAGCAACCAAGAACTTATCGCCCTTGGTTTTGCCAATATCGCCGCAGGTATTAATTCAGGCTTTGCAGTTTCTGGCAGCTTATCACGTACGGTTGTCAATGCAGATGCTGGCGCAAAAACCCCCATGTCTGGGATAATTTCTTCATTATTAATGATTGCAGTAAGTCTCTACTTTACCAGTTTCTTCGAAAATCTTCCGCTCGCTGTTTTAGCAGCAACAATTTTTGTTTCAATCTGGAAATTGATTCGTCTCACTCCTTTTATTGAAACCTGGAAATATTCAAAGGCAGATGGAATTGCAATGTGGGTTACCTTCTTCGGTGTAACGTGCTTGGATATTTCAACTGGACTCATCATTGGAGTCGTTTTAACCTTTGTACTGCTGCTTTGGCGAATCAGTCGTCCACATATCGCAGTAATTGGTTTAATCGAGGGAACTCAGCACTTTAGAAACATATCAAATTACAATGTAATTACAACAAAAGCGATTGTTTCTTTTCGTGTTGACGAAAATCTCAGTTTTTTGAATGCCCACGTGTTAAAAGGTTATGTAATTACCGAAGTAAGTCAAAACCCTCTCTTACAGCATGTTGTCATTAACTGCTCAAGTATTAGCAATATTGATCTCAGCGCATTAGAAATGTTAGAAGATCTTAATCGCGAGTTGGATCAATTGAATATTCAGATGCATTTATCTGAAGTGAAAAGTCCTGTTATGGATCGACTGTCTAAATCAAGGCTTAAAAATGATCTTACAGGACAGATATTTTTATCACATTATCAAGCAATACAAACACTTTCCCCAGAAATGCTTGTAGAATGATCGACTTTTATTGGGTTATTTTTATACAAAAGGATGTGTCATGTTTTCATAATTTTTTTAAAAACATTGTGTTAATTTTTTCGGGATTTTTAAAGTAATTGAATTGCAAAAAAATTTTATTATTCACGGTTCTTAGGTATAGAATACCGCGCTTGTTTAACCTTAAACCGTGCATAGGTTTATAAGGCCTTTATATGTTTAATGTACTGTCTCGCTTGAGCTTAGTAAGCAAAATTATTATCGCTATTTTTCTAGGGATTGGCGTCGCTCTGCTCTTTCCTAACTTTACACCCTATTTAAGTCTATTGGGTGAATTATTCATTAAAGCATTAAAGTCTGTTGCACCAATTCTAGTCTTTGTTTTAGTTCTATCTTCAATTGCAAACTTTCAAATTGGTCAAAGCTCAAAGATTAAACCTGTGCTTTTCCTTTACCTGATTGGTATGTTACTTGCCGCATTTAGTGCAGTAGCAGCGAGCATTATGTTTCCTAGCCAGCTCTTTTTGCATTTACCTGCAGAAAGTGGACTTCAGCCACCAGGTAGTCTTGCAGAAATTTTAAAGAATCTTCTTTTAAGTTTTATTGCAAACCCTGTACAGGCAATTAGTGAAGCGAACTTTATCGGTATTTTAGCTTGGGCGATTGGTCTTGGTTTAGCTTTACGTCATAGCTCTGATACAACCAAGCAGGTAATGACTGATGTCGCCGACGCTGTAAACAAGATTATTCATACCGTTATTGGTTTTGCCCCAATTGGTATTTTTGGTCTAGTTGCAGTTACCTTTGCCAGTGCAGGTTTAGCAACACTCACCAGCTATGCACATCTATTGGCAGTACTGATCGGAACAATGTTATTCGTTGCATTGGTAATTAATCCCATTTTAGTGGGGATCACCATGAAAGCGAATCCTTATCCCTTGGTCTTCACTTGCTTAAAAGAAAGCGGCATCACGGCCTTCTTTACTCGCAGTTCAGCAGCCAACATTCCGGTAAATCTGGACTTGGCGCAACGTTTGGGGGTTAATGAAGCAACGGCTAGTGTTTCTATCCCGCTCGGTGCGACGATTAATATGGCTGGTGCAGCCGTTACCATTACCGTACTGACTCTCGCTGCTGTACATACGCTTGGTATCCCAGTTGATTTAAGTACCATGATCATCTTATCAGTTGTAGCTGCTGTTTCAGCATGCGGCGCATCGGGTGTGGCCGGTGGATCTTTATTGTTGATCCCTGTCGCTTGTAGCCTGTTTGGTATATCATCTGAGATTGCCATGCAGATTGTTGCCATTGGTATGATTATCAGCGTACTGCAAGACTCAACAGAAACTGCCTTAAACTCATCAACGGATGTCTTGTTTACCGCAGCAGTTGACTTCAGAGACCATCCAAGATCATAGGTTGATATGCCACTTCAACGTTTACCCAACTGGATTCAACTTGGTGCTTTCTTACTTGCACTGAATGCAGGGATGGTAAACGTTTTAGGCTTATTTACCGTCCTACACCAATCCGTTTCACATATGACAGGCAATGTCAGTATGCTTGCAATGAGTTTACTTGACTGGCAACCTGAGCATTTTATTTATCTCAGTCTTGTCATCCTTTGTTTTGTCATCGGTTCTTTTTATAGTGGTCTGATACTCGGCAACGGTAATGTTGCATTTGGACGACGTTATGGCCTGCCGCTTAGTTTAGTTGCAATCTTTCTGCTTCTTACTTGGTTATTACTGCCCTATTTCCCTCGCTATGGCCTCTTATGGGCCTGTGCCGCCATGGGAGTGCAAAATGCAATGGTGAGCCACTATAGAGGTGCAATTATTCGTACAACGCACTTATCTGGTGTCCTTACTGATATTGGTTTAGCACTGGGTTATAAAGCATGCGGCTTGAACGTAGAAAAACGGCGTATTTTTCTGCATTTATTGATCTTTATCGGTTTTTTATGCGGTGGACTTATTGCGAGTGTGCTTTATCCTTATTTAAACTTACAGACCTTTCTCATTCCAGCTGGATTAAGCTTAGCCATGAGTCTAGCCTACTGGTTTTTCTATTTTCGTTCTTCATCAAACTCAAATTTGGATTGAATTATGGTTAAAAATGCATTGCAAGCTCAACTGTTAAAAGCGGGTTTGGTTGACAATAAAAAAGCAAAAAAATTAACCAAGCAAGCACAACATGAGCAGCGCCTTGGCCAAAATGATGACGCTGTCCTAAAAGCAGAAATTGACCGCGCCAAGCAAGAAAAGTTGGCAAAAGACCAAGCCCTGAATTTAGAAAAACAGAATATTTTGGAAGAGAAAGCTTTAAAAGCTTCGATCATTCAAATGATCAAACATCACAAGATCAAGGAAACAGAAGGTGATGTAACCTACCAATTTATTGATGAAGGCAAAATCAAAAAAGTTTACCTTTCGCAACAGGTTTATAATGCACTGGTCGCAGGCTCTCTTGTTATCGCCAAAGATCAGGATAGCTACGCCTATCTACCTAAAGCTCTTGCAGACAAAATTGATCAAAAAATGCAGGGTTTTATCTTGGTGAATAACAATACTGAGCATAATGATCAAACCACAGATGAAGAAGATCCATATGCAGCTTATGTCATTCCTGATGATTTGATGTGGTAAAGCTTCAAACCGTTATGTAAAAACGCCTTTACAAATCGTATATAAACTGTGATCAAGTTAATATAAAACCTCATTACACCTTACAATTCCTGCTCAAAGAATTTATAAGGTGTTTTGGGTTTGGATTATTTAAAGTATTTGCGTAGTGAGTTGAGCCATTACCCATGGCTAGAAACAGCGATTGCATTGATCATTTTGATTTTGTTTGCTGCACTTGCGAACTTTATCGCGAAAAGAATTATCGTCCGTGGTATTCGCCATTTAATTACAAAATTTAAATCTCCAAATCAATCGATTTTCGCACAGCATAGCGTCACTCAACGTTTTGCAAATATCGTTCCTGCGATTGTCATCATGAATGGCATTACGACGATTCCGCATCTACCAGAGAAATTCATTAGCTTTGTACAAATGGGCGCACAGGCCTTCATTTTCCTGACACTTGCACTTACTGTTAGTGAAGCATTGAATATCTTTAACTTAATTTATCAACGCAATCCAAAATCTAAGAATAAGCCGATTAAGGGCTATTTACAGCTCGTTAAGCTTATTTTGTTTGTGGTTTGCGGCCTGATGATTTTGGGAACCTTCTTGAAAAAAGATGTGTTTACCCTACTGGCAGGTTTTGGTGCCATGGCTGCTGTGTTGATGTTGGTCTTCCAAAATACCATTCTTTCATTGGTTGCCAGCGTACAAATTGCTTCTTATGACATGGTACGTATTGGTGACTGGATCGAAATGCCATCCTTGAATGCAGATGGCGATGTCATTGATATGTCATTACATACAGTGACTGTACAAAACTTTGATAAGACCTTTACAACAATCCCAACCAACAAGCTCGTAACTGATACCTTTAGAAACTGGCGTGGGATGAGCAGCTCAGGTTGCCGCCGTATCAAACGTTCACTCTTTCTAGATCAAAGTAGTGTTCACTTTATGAGTGACCAAGAGCAACAAAAGCTGAAAGACTTTTTGCTCTTAGACCAATATCTCGATGCAAAAAAATCGGAGATTGCAGAGTTCAACAATCACCTTAGCAACCAGTCTCAATACAACCAGCGTCGTTTAACCAATTTGGGCACGTTCCGGGCTTATGTTGAATTCTACTTACGTCAACATCAAGGCATTGCTCAAAACCAAACCATTCTGGTTCGTCAAATGCAGCCCACCAGTGAAGGCTTACCTTTAGAAATCTATGCCTTTACCAATACCATTGCATGGGCGTCTTATGAAGCAATTCAATCTGATATTTTTGATCACTTAATTGCAATTATCCCTGAGTTTGGTCTCAGAATTTATCAAGCGCCTTCTGGTCATGACTTGCAAATGCTCTCAGGGCAAGCAATTGTGAGCAAATAATTTAGCTGATAAAAAAGGCCTGATTAAAGGCCTTTTTTATCAGTCTGCAAACACAGCAATCAGCAGTTTACCAAGCACATCATGTAATCGAGATTTCTTTTACCATTTTCTGGCCTTTGCGCAAAATCTCGAACTTAATCGTACCTTTATTTAAATAGTTTGAGATATCTACAAAGTTACTCACATCTCTTACAACGATATCATTAATTTTTAAAATAATATCATCTGCCAAGATTTCGCCAAAAGCAGGTGATTTCTTCGATATGACCTTAACCTTAACCCCTTCTAAATTACCCGTTCTAAATTTATCTAGATCCGATAAATCTATAGGATAAATCCCTGTAATTGACTCAAATCTATAAAAATAACTCACCGTATATTCTTTCTGCGGTTGGTAAATGGGCGCTGATTGACTTAAAGAACTACTCACATTATTAGATGTATTTACACTACCAAATCCATTATTGTCTGTCTGATTCTGAGGTCCCCGAGGAGCTGGCGTTAAAAAACTATAATATCCAATTGATTCTGTTGATTGGGTATTACTAAACAGTACAATCTGTGCTCCAAGTGAGTCTGCTCGTTTTTCTAATTCATGAACAATATAGTCATAGCCCTTAGTACTATCCCTACCATTAAACTTTTGTGACTTAATCGGCACAAAGCCCTCCTCTAATAGCTGTATTGTTGAAACATCAAATTCGTCCGTCTTCAGGGCTTGAGCTTTAACAAATCTAGACTTATCGGCCTTTTTAAAAAGAGAAATCGGTATATAAATATTCGCTGATAATGTGGTACTGAAAGGAAGTGCAATTACGCTGAACAAAATAACTGCAATTAAATTTAAATGTTTCATATTCAAATCACTTTTATTTTTATACATAAACTAACAGAAAACTTAAATAAAATCTTCAATCAAATCAGGTAGTCGTTTAGAAAGTTATTTTTATAAAGTAGTGAAACTAGACGCTGTACGTCTGCTTTTACTTTCATCAAGCAGCGTCCATTAATTTCAATAGAAAGTTTAATGATTAATTTCAAAATATTTCTTGCACCCTTCCATCCACGCCTGTGAGACTGGTGGTTGATCTGGATGTTCTGTATTCGCCAATTCACAATCAACAGCATTTTTTAATTGATTGTCGATTGGAAAGGAATACCCATAATAAGCGTCACTATTCTTGCTATAACCACCTGTTTGCTTGTAATCCCAATATAGATAGCTGATCAAAGTGAATGTTAATCCTAGCAGGATCAGTAACCACCTTCTTAAACTCATTTTTTGCTCTATGATGTTTTTTTACATTATAGGCATTTTTATTCAACATTTTAGGAATATGTTTTCTTTATAAGTGATGAAGTAAGCTCACAAAGAACTCCAAGCATTGCTCAGCACAACAAGAATAAGTTCAAAATACAATATAAAAGCCCCAGTCAAATCTGGGGCTTTTATATGATCTTTAGCTCAGTCCCATTCGAGCTGGAACTGGATATTGGTATTGGTAAAATTAGGGTTAAGAAATACCCGATAACCAGCTGTTTTTAATTCATTCACAACTATATCTGCGTCTTCGCTACTGACTTCATGCTTTGAAAATTGCTGTAAGGCATCTCGATCACCATCACTGGCTCTTAATTTAATCGTACTGGAAATTTTTGAGAGAATTTTATCTACTGTTAACTTTTTAACATTTGCATTGGAAATTGCAGTCGCTCGTGATGCTGGTAACAAAATGTCTTCGTTCACCGTATTCCGCCTGTGATATCAGAATAAGAAAAAAATTATAATAGGTTCTATTTCCTGTTTTTCAAGTCAATCAAGCCAACTAAACGACAGATTTTGGCGCACAGTTTAATATTTCCAATTTTTTCTGATTTAAGCGACCTTAGACCATGCTGGTTTTTCTGAAGATAGATGGAGAAGCACGCCTCCTCCATCACGAATCACTTACACATGATATCTAACTTCTCGGCATAGTATTCTGTCGAGACTTTAAGATCAGCCATTAACTTCTCTCTGGTATAGTCTTTCGGCGCAAGCTTTAACAATGCTGGAACATACTTTGACTCATATAATTTCGGATAGTCTTTACACAGTACCTTCGTTTTTTCCTCTTTAGGCGTATCTGGATTATCCAAAATATCCATATACTCTGAAATCTTATTGTCTATAACTTCAAAGCTTTCTTGTGCTTGCTCGTTCTTGACTTCTGGCTGTTTATTACACCCCACAAATAAGATTGAGACTAAGCCGAGGAGTAGAATTTTGGTTTTCATAAAAATCATTTGAATTTTTAAAGCTGATCAAGGCAGTGTATCTCAATTTTTCTATTTATTAATGAAGATTTATTTTACATTACTTTCTTTTTCTTAACATTTGTAATTAAGACTTAGCTTTATCTACATATGTTCGATGCTATGAAACTCTCGCTTTAAGGTTCTAATAAACACTAAAAAGGCTTTGAATTACAAAGCCTTTTCGCTACAGAGAATTACAAGTAAATCTCAGGTGGATACGGCGTATCATCATTAATTGGTGTATACAGGGTATTCTCGACAAAGAAACCATTCGGTGCCTGAAGCGTATCAATTGTTACAGAATCCTGCATCACTTGCGGATAGGCCCAAATAAATTGTTTCATCAAGCCCAAAGCATTATTATTTTGCATATCCCCAAACACACGCTGCCAAATTGGAGTTCGATAAGCTTTTGTCTTATCAAATCCATAAAGATGCGCAATCGATGAATCAGGAACAAATCCTGCTAAATAAGCCACTTTATCCACGGGATAGTGCAAATCCAATGTCGGAATCTCGGAAACTGCCTGATGTGCCAAACCTAAACGGGCTTCCAAAATCCAGTCATAGGCTTCGGTCATAATGTAGTCAAAATTCGGATATGAATAGTGTTCACTTGGATAGTTAATATCTGTTGCTAAAGTTTCAATTGGTGTCCGAATCGTTGGGAAGAAAATCAACGGACATACTTTGGCTTGCGGATATTTAGTCTTAATCACAGTTCGAATATCTCGACAGGTTTGCCCCAACTTGTTTCTTAACCAGGCTTTAAATTCGTCATACGGTGTTCCGGTTTTATGAACCGCATCATAAATCGTTCCCAAATCTGGTGCATACAATCCAGTGTCTGCATTAAATGCCAGTTTTGTTGGGTAATCATAGACACAAGGAAGATCTGTACCTTGGTTATACCACCACCAAGGCTCACCAATTTGCATATTAACTGGACACCCGCCAACAGCCATGGTATCTGCAAACTCGATAAATGCTTTGTGTAAATAAGCAAGCGCATTCTGATCACAAGGACTAAAGAAATAACTTGGTGGTTCATAACCAGTCCGCCCCAGATTACTGTTCCAGTCGCGTTGTGCCCAAAACTCTTTTGCCCCCAATGAATACATCTCAAAACTCACACCAAACACAGGTTGCATGCCTGCGCTGTGTAATGCTTGTGCGAAATGTTCATGCCACTTACGTGTACATGGGTTCACAACAGCTTGATTGGTGACTAAGGTATCAGGGATTTGCCATTTGTTGATCGTCGTATCCCAATACAATTCTGGATATTTAGACATCCCGCAGTAATGATTGATCAATCCGTGATAGCCCAAAGCCGCCATATTATCAACCAGTCGCTGAGGATTAAGATCATAATGATCATCATAACTGGTGCAGATACCATAATCATGTAAAGGTACAGAAACTCGGCTTAAACTCAATTTAGCGTTCGGACCCGTCGTGACTGAATTTGTAATACGGATATAGCCATCTTCGGGTTCTACCAGAGGCAGTGTTGAATGGCCGTTATAGCTTAAGGTAAAGCCAGACAAAGAAATTCGCTGGATATCGCTTACAGGAAATGAATCTGTAGCTGAAAAACCAGCCTTGACCGTATCCCAATTGATATGGATATGTGCAGATCGAGAAGCAGGTTGATTTGCATAATTGAACAACACAACATAGGCAACCTTATCTACACCATCTTCATGATAATAAACGGTTAAAGTCGGTGTTAAGGTTTCATTATTTAATGCAGGCATGGATGCAGATAATTCAATATCAAAATCCCAAACGGTACCGCTATAGTCGTATTTGGTCTCATAAGCCAGAAGCTTATGGTCTTTTACATCGTAAGAATCCCAACTAATACCCGCAAGGTCTGTTGTGGTACGTGACCTAAAAGCAGCCTCAAAGCCATTTGCATAATTGGTAATCGCAAACGACATAGTTTGGGGCCCATCGATACGCCAGTACTTTGGACTAAAACGATCAATAGTTGAAGTTTCAACATTCAAAGCAGGAGATGTTTTTAAATTTTTTTGTTTATATTCAAAATTATTTGTCATTTGTTAATGCTCTAATTAATCATTGAGCTTTTATCTTAAGTCATCACAAATTTTTAACTGTTTAGGTAAGTAAGCATTGATTAAAACTCAACCAATTTTATCGCCTTTATGTAAAATCACTCGAAAAATGAATAAAAAAAGACTTATCTACAGATAAGTCTTTAAGATTCATGCTATTGAATGCTTAGAAGTTATAACGAATACCCACTTTATAAGTTAACCCATCCATATCCAAAATATCAGATGCCGTACTATCACAAAAATAGCCAGTACAAACATCTTTAAAGTTTTCGATATAAAGCCATTTATAGCCCAAACCTACGTAAGCCGCGATATTGGGTTGAAAATAATGCCCCATTTCCAATTCAACAGGCAAAGTAACATAACGCAGCTTAACGTTATAATTATCAGCCTTGAGCCAAGCGTAGCCGACACCAATACTTGCATTCGCATAAGTATTGTTTTGATTATAAAATTTATATCCGCCCTTTACATTCAGCTCAGTACTCTTCCAATCAGCGTTTTTTTGGTAATACACACCAAAAGTTGTATTGAATACATCTAAAGCCGTAAAAGTTATGCCAGTACCGAAACCATTTAATGTTTCATGGCCATCAACCTCATCAGATTTCAATCGCGACCCAGAATATTCTGCAAATAAAGAAGTCTGAAGTTCACCTTTAATTTGACTATGATCATCTTGTGTTGATGATTGAATTGTACGCTCCCCTAAAGTTTGCGGCACCCCATAATTAATCTGTAAAGGTGTATCTGCCCAGCCATTTATCGCCAATAAATACATAGTGAGTGCAATAGCACCAACCCCAATTTTTTCATTCGAATACCTATTTTTATTTAAATATAAGAGCTTAGAGAGTAGTTTATTTTTAATCTTTAAAAATAATTTTTATATAAATACACGAAATAAAAAATAAAAACCGATATTCGGTGCGATTCAGCACATATTATTACTGAACATCACAGATCATAATTCCAACCTTTTTAAGCCCCAAAATGCTCAAAATCTACAAAGAAAATAAGCATTTAAATTGGGAAGAACAGCCTTATCAATATCCTTTAAGCAAAACATCGCTCCTGTTGTTGTGCTGTGTAAATTTCTTTATGCAAAACATTAGACAGCCAATTTACGAAAGTTGTTTTGTTCTTAAATAGGGGTGTATTAAATAAATTAATATTTAATGTAGAATTATTAAAATTCTGTATTGTATAAGCACCGCCCCCCAAAGGAATGAGATGAGTATGTTGATAATTCATTGCTTTAAGTGCACCTTGCAAAAACAGTGCTTTTACTTGTATCTCGCTGTTTTTACTTGAATGATAGCTTTGGGATTGTATAAATAATTCATATTCTCGATCTAAATTTCGAACTAATTCAGATATAACCACATCACGCTCCTTTTTATTGGTGCTATTTTTATACCATATAAAAGAAAAAGCCTATCGTTTGATAAACTTTTATACAATTTAAATAAAAACTAACTAAATGCTCAACTCATCGTCTTTAGCAACAATGATGGAACTAAGTATTGGCACAGCCAGAATAACAGGAACCGCAATAATCCATAAATCAGTGGTTAACTTACTTGAAAAAAAGAAATGAATGATTACTGCAGCTAAAGCCAATACAGCGAACAGAACCGCCATAAATCGAATTGCAAACTTGAGAAGCATTTTTTGACCCTACAAGATTCAAGTATCCATATTCAGTATACGCCTACTTCTTAAGCGATAGTACCCTCTTTTTTCTTCTTTATAAAAACCGCCAATCTTCGAGGCTACACGCCAAAGAAAAAGAACGATTATGCAATTCTATATCACTAAAGCATCCAGCCCATGGTATTAAACCTGTTCTCAACACAAATTGTACCTAACTGAAAAGTATCTTGCTTGCTATTTAAATCTGGATTATTCCCATGAAAGCAATTACATCATTCAGCATGGAAATTGTGTTTTCTTCAACTCACTCTTAAGCGCAGAATAATTCTTTTGCGCTTCTTCTTGTGTGAATTTAAATTCATTCTTCTCCATGATACTTTCAGCAGCTTCTTGCATATACCCCTGATAATCTGAATAACGATCAATAATTAACTTATGCAAATTAACTTTACTTTTTTCGACCAAACACTCTTTTTGCTTCGCTTCCAGCTGTTCATTACTTGACTTTTCTTTTCCTCGCAAAGCATATTCAAATTGGATTTGATCATCAATCGATTTAAAATAAATCTCAGACAAACTAACATAATCATCCTTAAAATTCTGAGCATCCACCGTGCAAGACATAATAAACAAAAGCATAAACATAACTGTAGATATTATTTTCATCATCATTTCTATATATATTAATTTTCTATCCATTATAACACCAAAAGAACAAAAAATCACCTTCCACATAACCCAACAATTTAACAAATTAAAAATAAATGTTAAGACAAACTAAATAAATTTTAATATATAGAATATTCCGAATAATAATCTTGTTAATATTAATCTTCATCCTATCCACCATAAAAGCTAAAAGAAACTTTGATTCAATAGGTTTAAAAATCCGATGCAGTTATGCCCTTTAAGTTATCTTTACTAAAAACTTAAATTTGAATTTTCTTGTCATTGCTTTTCTCAGTTATGAAATCAATTTTCTGCTATGCTACAGCATAAGCTGAATTAGTACTTTGTCTTAGAGGAAAACCTAATGCTGCAATGGTTTGATTATCGCAGTATTCAATTATAAAACAATTACTTAAAACACAAAAATATATCTAGGCGTAAGAAATGGCGTAAAATTTATTTTTTCTATTTTGCTCAATTTTTTACATTTCAAGTTTTCCACTGATAAGTATGAGACTCTGTTATATCTGCAAACTACGAACCTATAGCTAAGAATCATGTTCACCTGCTCGGCCTATATGACCCTACCTTTCTGCCCAACCGCCCATAGACAAATTAAAAAAATTAAACAGTCTTGTCTGTATATGTGCTGCTATTATCCCCTCTCATAAAAATTAAACAGAGGGTAAAATTAATTATGGCAACTCCTTATATCGTTGTTGGATGCCCCACTACTGGCGGTGGGCAAGTAATTTCTGGAAATAATAGCTTCTTAATTGAAGGAATTCCGATTGCATGTGTAGGTGATAAAGCAACTTGCCCAAAACACAAGACAGTGGCAACAATTATAACTGGCGATCCATACATGCAAGTATTAGGTAAAGCTGCTGCTCGAGTTAATGACTCATTGTCATGTGGCTGTAAGTTACTTCCAAAACAAAATCTTGCTGTGAGTGACACGGGACCGGGTATTGGTGCTGGCAGTTCAAATCAAAATCAGCAAACCGTAGTAAAAACTAAACAATACTCAGGGCAATATCAGTTATTAAATGAAATTGACGGCGCACCAATGGCTAATGTCCAATACAATATTAAGTATCCTGATGGACGAATAATAGAGGGTACAACCGATGCAGAAGGATTCACGCAAAAGTTAGCTGAAACTGATCAAGCTGATCAAATCGAAATCACTCTTGCAGAGCGTGAATCATGGTAACTCAAGCTCATAAAACAACAACTAAGGTAAATGCTAAAGTTGAGCAAGTTAGACTCAATAGCCCCACCCGCCTTATTATTTATGGTGGAGCCTCAAAAGCAAGTGATAACTCTGCTTTCATGTATGCATCAAAGAACGTAACAGCCGATTATAAAAATGATCTACCGATTAAGACAACTTTTCTAAAAGAAGGTGCTGGTGAGCTTGTTAGCACCATCAAAAGCCAAGCAGCGAATACTATTCAGTCGTTAGATCTATTTTGCCACGGTGATCCTGATGGCGTTTATTTTATTATTGGAGCATCATTTAACAAAAATATTGATATGCGTGGGCAAGCCTTAGCTTCCAATCTGTATAAAACAAAGTTTCAAGCATTTTGGAGAGGACTAAACTATGCTACGAATAAAGTCAAAAATCAGTATGCTATTTCTGAACTCAGCTTAGGTTCATTTACTAATGAGTCAAAAATAGAAATACATGGGTGTAATACAGGAAATGGAGATGATTGTTTTGCTGCTGAGTTGTCGAAAGCACTATATGGTGCGGGGAAAACTCGAAGTGTTGTCATAGGTCATCAGACTTATGCAAATCCTAATATAGGCGGCACAACCTCGGTAACAAAACAAGATTACAGACATGGTAAAAGAGCAATTTTCCATAACGGTAAAATAGTGAAAATTGTTAATAGTTCTGGTCGAATTTCTGCAAATATTATTAATGCAAGTTTAGGAGGATAAATGCAAATTGAATCACCAGAGGTGCAATATTGGATAGCAGTGTATGCCACTGTTTTTAGTGTATTAATTTTAACTTGTTCTATTACGCTAACAAGCTATATCAAAGATCTAGTTATCAGGATCTTAGCCATAATATCTTTGAATGCATTTATAGCGTTTCTTCTAAACTGGTTTGTTTTCGGTAAAACCTATATTGGCCACACTCAGCAGGAATTTTTAGATTCTTTTATTTTCTTAGGATTTGATAAAAATATTTTCTTTGGGCCAGTATATTTCATTTTTGCTCTTTGTTCATTTATAGCTTTATTAATCGTTCTCTTTAGAAAGAGAGCAAAAGTATAGTGTAAAAAATGCCAATTCTTACAAATTGGCATTTTTTAGTTTTCGCCTCAGCACCAATAAGTTGCCTAACAGTTACCCCATTTTCAGAGACTTGAGAAAGCCAATTCTGTTCTGATCTAAAGCAATTTTCAAAATTTACTTCACTTGAGAACAGTGTATTAGTTTGTGTTTGCACATATTTCAACATGAGAAAGTATCGTTCTTGGGCAGTCAGCGACAAAGGCAAAGTCTGATTACCTAATGCATGTCCTAAGAATGCAGAAATACGTTTTTCATTTAACTTATAGTCTATTGCTGAAACTTTTAAAGCATCATTGAAAGTAAGTTCAGTTAATTGATAGGCGTTTTCACCAATGGGGATAGGGTCAAAAACTAACATATTGATCCTCTTAATTTACGGTATATAAATTACGAACATCTTGGGCATCCCAAGCTGTTCGGCTAATAAGGCTTAGATTCACTGTCAGGCTTAGTCGATTTCCATTTTCATCAATTGGAGCAACAATCGGCGCAGAAACACTTTGCAAGATAAAGGGCAAAAATGTTTTGCCATGCGTTGTGAGTGACAAATAAGGAGGGATGATTCCAGAGAATAAGCCCTCTATTCCTTGATTTGCCAAATCAGTCAAAACAGTCCCTTGAGATAAATGCTGCGGCAATGACCATGACTGAAGATGCATTAATTTTTCTTCGACTTCTTTTCGTGCATCTTTTAAGGCAATAAAAAAAATACTTAAGTTGAGATGTACTGAAGCTGTGGAGAGAAATACTTGAGTAGTGTTAACTTTGTTGAGATTAGTTTTGCCTTCAACTTGTTTTGCAAAATCTGCTATGGGCTGCATGGCTGAACCAAGACCTTTTGACATCTCACCTAATACAGCACCACCCATGATACCAATTGAAGCTACAGTCTGCCCTGTTTGTAGGCCAGCCATTAACATAGGCATTTTTAACTCAGGATTTGAATTCTCAAAGGGCGTTTGCCATTGGCTCTCGAAGGTACTATCACCATCTGTTAGAAAAGCTCTAATAGTTGGCTTTGTCGCATCCATTGCAACTACAGGCTCATTTGTGTTTTCGTCCCGCGTAATCGTACAAAAGTTAAACTCTGCAAACTTATGCTTAGAAACATAGCCATAAAAGGGATCAGAACTGTAGTCCTCTGGCTGTGTAGTCTCTGGAGCATTGGCTGCTTGAGCTCGTGACAAGTCTGCCATGAAATGAAAATAGCCCTATATTGATAGAGCTATTTTTCACTAATTTTTAAATAAAATTTAGTAAGTTCCAATCCCACTAAATTCTAATCACTACTTTAGTAATTGTTACAGCGAACTAAAGCCATTCAAAATGGAGCTTGAAATATACAACTTTTCAGTTTTTCTTTACCTTCATTGCTATTTTTAGTTTTAGATGATTCTTCTGGTAATACTTTTTCAATGAAATCTATCTTAGGATTGATAGACTGTTTTTCTAACAATAATTTAATGTCATTTTCTTCATAGCATTCTGGTTGTTGAAGATACTCATTTACAACAATAATTTTGCAGTTCTCAAAATCTCTTTTCCTTGGGACAACACCACCAAAAGAACTAAGTAAATCTTCATATAAATCATTATCGTCACCTTTTGAGATTACAATAATATCTGGCAATACTCCAAATTTTTGATGATATTTATTCTTTTCCGATAACATAGTTTTTCAAAATCATTCATAAGACACCCCTTCTATTAAATTTAATATATATCTATATTTATTAATTGATATAGATATCTAATAATAAGCGATATAGAGAATAATTTTAAGTAGCCAAATAGTCTAATAGTCAAAATTTTATCTAACTCATCAACAATATTTGCTATCAATGTCACAGAGTCTACAGTTGTGCCTGCTAGTTTACTACTTTTTGAATGCTTAGGCGTTTAACACCTTAATCCATGGAATATTTCTTAAAATTTTAAAAGAGTTCCTTTTTGAATCTATCTAGTTAGTACTCCTCATTTATAATATCTTCCAATAATGCTATACTTTGTTTTCCTGAGCGTTCAATAAATTTAAACGCTTTTTCTATTGACGTATATGCGACTTTTTGAGTTTGATGCAGACTTGCACTATCTTGAATAAATTTCACCTTAAATTTATCTAATTCATCCTTGATCTCTGGGTGTTTATCCTCAATCGAAATTACATCTATTTCGAAAAGATCTTTATCATCATTAAAGAATACCGTTCAACTGGTATAATTGTTTTTGGGAAAAGTACAATATTACTACCATTTTCAGATTGGGTAGATTTAAATGAAATTCCATCGAAGTTTTCTGGATGCATATATGCTAAATATTCAGCTAAAACTTGTGTTATTAAATATTCATCCTCGTGACCATTTATAATTGGAGTACTAATTAATTTATGAAGTTTTTCAAAAATTTTCTTCGCGAAGATTGATCTTGGTAGTCTGGAAGAAAATAGCTAATATGACCATAAGAATTTTCCAAATACTCAAAATTTAAAATTTTTAATTCTCTCGTTGTTACAAACTCACCTACTACAATAAAACTACCTATTGAGGGTCGCATTTCTGCAATGCAGGTGTCTATATCAAATGCTCCATAAAAATTAGATATACCTTTAGCATTCATTCGACCTTGTTGAGCATATTCGGTAGGCGGTGGTGCTAGTTCTTGATTAGGATTCAATAAGTAACGTTTACTTTCAGAAAGTGAGTTTGCCCTACGCGCTCGATAAATTTTGGTGCTTATTGGGAGCGTTTCAATTACATCTCTTTTTTTTCTACTAAACCACCCCTTATCATACTTATTTTCAATTGGAATAAATGCCCAGAGCTCATCTAAATCTTCAAAAAGAAATTTAAATAATTTTCTGGCATTGTCACTAAAAAAACGTCGTTGGGTTTTAAGTTCTTCTATCAGTTGATACCATTCACCGTTAAGATTCAAATTATCAATTTGGAGCTCTACATAGTTTTCATCGTCAGTAAAAAAATTACCTTCACGGTCATCATAATCATTCGGATCAGTACTACTTTCAGATTCTATAAGAAGTTGAACCAATTCATTTCCATGTTTAACTTCAAGTCCTAAAATTTCATCTATAACTTCTTGCAGAAGGATTCCCCTCTGGAATTCTTCTGAAAAACCTTTGCCTTTATTAAAATATTTTTGATACGTGCCTATTGTGAAGTTTTCAATTATTACACTTTCCAGTAATTTAGCCAAGTCTACAAATCCAATTGCTAAGTTACTTTCATTACATTGAGAGCAATTATGGATTTCATCTTTTTCAAGTATGATATTCTTTAAGAATTCATCATCCACACATTTGATACATATAGAAAATTCTTCTATTATTTCCATTTTTTGGCTCTATTGATGAAACTTTAGAAGAAATTATATAAAATTTTTACATAAATCAATCTCAATAAAAATAAGCCTAAAAGTTCATCTCAACTTTTAGGCTTATTAGATAATAGCTAATTAATTTGTAAAGCTATTTTTATAAAGAATGTCTAAATATGTAATAGATGCATTATCAAAACCCTTCAAAAGGCTTTTATCCAACTCATCGACAATAAGTGCTGCCAATGCTACAGGGTCCACGGTTGAGCCTGCCTGTCTTATTGCCTTTTGAATAATAGAAGTTTTCACATCTTTATCATCAAAAATGATTGCTGGAATGAATTTTTCGCTTCGACTTTTAGCAAATGCAAGACGATCAATTCCAGCAATAAGAAAGTATTTCCCATGCTTTTCTATTACGACAATAGGGTCCTCTTTGCTAATTTTGCTTTCATGGATTTTAGGGGCATTTTCAATACTGATTTTATCGACTGGAATGTGCTCATAATTTCCATCCATTACCCATGAATCAAACTCAGACCATGTATGTTGAATCTTAGTGAGTAAATCATTCATCAGCTCGACCAGAACGGCCCAAACTTTCAGGATCAAGTGTATTTGATGTTTTCTGTACCCATGCTTGTGATGCCTCACGGCTGCGGTCCCGTGGTTGCAGCTCTTGCGGATAATTAGGATTTTCACTGCCTGTAGCCGTATGTGAAGCAATAGCTTGCTCAGATTCAATTACGGCAAAAACTGTTGCGACTTTGGTGCCTTTCGCCGTTTTAACGTTGTTTGTTCGCCCTTTTATAATTGTCGTACGATTACTCGGGTTATCCTCCCAAAGTAGTTCTTCAGCTTCTTCTTCGGTTAAGACATTTCCATCTTTGTCTAAAACTTGTACATCTATATTGATTTCATCATCTTCCTGTGCTTCAATAGAATCAAAGCCAGCTTTAGAGTCTGTGGTGCCTTGAGCATGAGAGATAGACCGTAAGTTGGCTTTTTCTTTTGCTGCTCCTAAGAAATACAATAAATTGCCGTCAGCATCTAAAGCGACTTTCAATGTTATGTTTAATGTGAAATCTTTGAGATTTATGCCCTTGGTAAAATGATAATAACCAACGGCGCTATCTTCACGCTCCTTGTTTAAAGGTACTAAATCCCCAACTTCACCCGTCATTAAAACGTTAGGAATATATGGAATTGCAAGATATTTCACATCCCGCATACGGTCATGCACTTTTCCACGGGATCTTGAATTAATACGGACCAAACCTATTTTTGTATTAACAACTTTCCCATTGAGGTGATCATTGAAGTAAGCCTTCGATGCAGTTAAAAGTTTTCCATCGTATTGATCTAAATTTGATAGATACTCTTGATAAGTTTTGCTGGCCTTTTCACCATCCCATTCAGTAATAACCTGTTTGCCCAATTTTGAAATCATTGCATCAATTGCGGTTAATGCATCAGAATCGTTAGAAATATTATCGATCTTGTTCATTGATAAAACTCAAAAAAATAGCCCATTTAAGGACTATTTTGAAAGCTTATTTCTTGTCTAGGCTTGCTCAGTTCCAACTATCTCATTAACCTGAGATATCAAGACATTTACTGCCTCAAGTAACAGTGGATCATCTAAGTTTTTCTCGGCTTCACTACGAACACTTTGTAGTAGCTCAACAGAAACTTTGACATCACCGTCAATGATAGACTGAAACAGTTTATTCACAACTTCATTGGACTTTCCACCAAGTAACTCAATCAATTCACATAAGCGTTTGGTGCTTTGAAGTTTCTCCATCCCCTTTTTTTCAGGTATTGACTCAATAAGGCTACGCAGCTCTTTTGTAAGCTTTAACTTTTCTAGATCAGCCATACGTCTGGCCTGAGTTTGCTTATCTTTGTTTAATGTATGCAGAACTGCTTCCAATTGCGCCTGTACAGTGACTTTATGAAGTTTATTTTCTAATGCCTTCAGCTCTTTTAATTGCTTAGCAAAGTGCTTTTTAGCCACTTTTTCAGCACGGCGCATCATTTCTTGTTCTGCTTTTTGTACGTTCCCAACTATGGGCTTGGACATACCGCTTTCTAAATCATTAATTTGTTGATTTATTTGATCTTGGATTTGAGAATCTGAAAGTTTGTATCGTGCACCAACTTGTTTCTTGCGGTCAGCTTCTACTTGTTTTTTTAAATATTGAATTCCCGCTGGCGAAGTAATCCATTTTGCAACACGGAGCACATGCTTACATGCCACACCGGATATTCACCCGATTCATTTTCTAAAAATTCATGAACGTGGGTAACATCCCCATTAGGTTGAGCATATGATTCAAGGGTTCGAATTGATCGTTCTAAATAGACAACTTTTCCATCAATAATGACCGAGTCCGGCGGGTTCATTCCATAACGCTTTCGAATTTCATGCCCGTTATAGCCATAGAAAGTTCCAGATTTGATCATATCCTGCACCGTAGGATCATTGATCCGCTTGATCATTTCTTTCATATCAACATTGCTACGGTCTTTTCCTGAATGCATACGTCCCCGTTCATACAGGTTGTATGTAATTTTTTTTGTCTTACGACCTTTTATAGCAGCCATGAAAAAGCCCCAATATATTGTGTATTAGGGCTATTTTATTTAAGGGTATTGTTTAATGAAGTTGACTGTTCCAATTAAAACTAAAACGAATTTAAATCTTTAGGTATCTTAGGTTTAATAACCAATAAACCGTTACTTTCTTCAATTGAATAAAATGTCTCTGTTTTTGTTCCATTAAATATTTTTGATTTACCATCCCATGTATTAACAAACAATTTAAATGATTTCAAATTTTCAGGTAAAGATACAGCTGAATCCACATTCCATCTCAATCTACCTGCAATTTCAGGTGAGTCCTTCACGTATTGTGATTCCTTGAATTCTTGCCAATTATATAGACAATGCTGATAAGCATCTGCGTAAATGCTCGGAAAATTTATAATTACGCCAACATCTATTCTAATAGAAAAACCATATTCATTTATTGATTCAACTGTGCAACTTTTACCTGCTTGCCCCCACTCTTTAACTTTTTTTAAAGACGAAATTACAATTTTCCATCCGTTATCATGTGGGCCTTGATTTTGGATATGACTAGTGTTTTTACCTGAATAATGGAATACCCCAGAACCATCCCATGTTTCTTTTAGATTTTCTATTGTCTTATAACTTACTGTAAAATCTCCTAATTTTATAGGTAATTGTAGAATTGATATTTCTGTAGTTTGAATCGAAGTTCGTCCATCAAATTTATCTTTCAACTTACCCCAAAATGAATTAGATGGAGCCAAATATTTTAATTTTAAAGTTGTGAAGCTTGATTTGGTATCATCGAACTTGAATTCATTACTACTAAAGGTATAAATGGCTTCCTGTCTTGTTAAAGATACCCTTTTTGCCTCTTTTCCACTAGGAAGTACTAGCTTTGGGTCAGCTTTATCAAAATTAACTCCTCTTATTATAAAATTAATATCTTGCGGCAGACCAGCATACGCTATTCTTGGTGAATATCTGAAAAGTCCCAAGTTTCCATCAAACACCCTTAAATCCTGAATACTTTGATTTGCTAATTCAGTAATTCTTAAAGCAGTTTCAGCATGATCAGTAACATCAGAATTCAACTGAGTTGCCGTTGCATTTAAATTATTAATGAACTTTCTTTGAGATTCATTTAATTCACTAAAACTTTTATCCAAGAGATTCTTATTTGCAGCTTCCCACGAAGAAATGACACTCTTTAATTCGGTACCACCTTTGAAGAGCAAGTAATCACCAGCATTTTGTCCTTTGTCTATTGAGTCCGAAACCATCTCCTTTATTCCATTTAAAGTCAAACTAACAGATGCCGCCCCAGCAAGCGTACTGATAGGTTCTCCATATGATGTAATAGGAACAGGTGTTGCCAACCCCAGAATTAATAGAATAAATATTTTTTCATTTTCCACCTTTTTGTTTTTTAAGTTATTACCTTATCAATATTAATCTCAAAAATTATTAATTAAAACTCAAACAAAAATGTTTTTATCAATGAATATAAAAGAATCAATCTTATAAAATAGATGATTTTTACAATAATTTTACTACTAAAAGTTTTAAGATTATTTAATACATATCTATCCTTTGTCATTACTACAATTTCGACTACTGAAACAAGCCTTGTATTCCTTATTACAAGGCTTGTTTTAAACCTATTCTGCTTGTTTCCCTTTTACACCACGTTCCTGATGTTCGGCTGTACGTGCATTGAAAGCATTTAAAGCACTTTCTAGTGAAACAATAGCTTGTTTATTGTGCTCTGATGGGAACTGCGCATCTAAAAGTTTGGTGCGGTGAATCAAAATTTTTAATAGAGATTCGTTGGTTGCGCCGTTTACACCATCAATTACGGTTGGGCCTTCCTGAAAATGGATATGGATATCGAATGGCTCGTTATAATCAATCGAATTAGGATCAGCAGAAATTTTATAGTATGTACCTGGCTGATATGCCGTAATTCCATCCACAGGCTGGCCTGTAAGAACCTGCTCGAACTCCTCATCGTTTACATCACGATTCGCGAATCCTAAAAATTGTTCCACGATAAGGTTGCCATCACTTCCAACATCGGTAACGAGTGCAAATTCTTCATTATTTTCTTGAGTCATGTATAAATCCTAACAATGGTTTATGTTGTTTCTTCATCAAACAATTACATAAAACCATTGCTAAGATTTAGCGTTTTTGGACAGTTCCAATTACTCCTAATCTAGCCAAACTATTTTTTATTGTCCGTAATACCAATGCTTTGGTCATTTATTAGGTATGTTTTGCCAATCAACCCAACAGCCATGGGAAACTCCCCATTCACATCAAGTTCTTTGGCATTTACCTTTACTACAATATTCGCTGGAACGAGTCTTCTTAAAATTGGCGATAGTTCGACAAGGCGAGCTTCAAAATCAGCTTGCGTCAACATCGAATGTCTCTCCATTTCGTGCTAATTGCATATCTCGCACCTGGTTTAAATTAATTGCTATTTGATTTGCTACTCGTAAGTAAATGATCTTTGTTTCAAATCCCTCATCTTGGGACCACAATTGAAGATGATCTGCACTTAATTGTTTTAAGATCGGTATATCTCTTTTCATTTTCTCAATGAAGGTATTAGCAACTGGAGCACTTAACGGCCCCATGAATAAGGCATTCCAATCTGGGACATAATCCGAACCTAGATAGCCATTAATTTCAGATTGCAGCCAATGCTCAATCATTGCCATTATTTTTTTTGAATCGATCATAAGCCAGCTCTTTGGGCCGTAACCAATAGCAATTTGCAGAAAATATAAATGCTTAAGATGGTAAAGCCATAAATGCCAAATATGGCGACTAAGATATGTGCCCCATAACCCGTGACATCAAAGAATGAAACAACTTCATAGAACCGCCATGTAATAAGGCAAGTAACCCCAAGCAGTAGAATAAGCGACGCATAAAACCATTTTTTTACTTTGTTGAAAATATGATCTGTCACCCCTTTATTTAATAGTGTATTTAAGGGCAACAACATATTTTTTATACCCGCAAATGCTAGAAATGCGTGATAAATAAAAATAGCAATTACAACTAGGTCAACTATCACAGATTGAAAGTTTAAATACATATGAGGCTCCTAATTCATAAACATTAGGTTATTGCCTTACAGTCATTAGTATTGCTAAGTGTTCCAATAAAAAAGAGGCAACCTAAGTCACCTCTCATGTTTTCTAATAATCATACTGAAGCTGTGCTTTCTTCAACTTGCTTAAGCTGAACTAACAATTGGTCACGTTGCACTGTCATATCTGTCAGTTCTTTATCTAACAGGTTTTCTTCTTCTTTCTTGTCAGAAATCTGTTGGTTGATACTACGATTTTTTCGTGGTGGCAATTTCACCTTCTCTTTTTGATTTTGTAGCTGAACCTTTGACTGTGATTCACGAATCAGCTTCGCTGTACCAGATACGGCATTATCAAAAGTCTGTTGGTAATCATCACTAAAATCACCAGGTAAGACAAACTCCTTACCATTCAATTCAGCTTTGACTACATCAGCACTTGCCCGAACATATAAAGTGAGCTCTTGCCCACCTGCAAAAACTAAAAATACAGGTACTACACTAACACCGGCTTTACGTTGAACCTTTTTAACTTCTAGAAGCGGTATTGACTGACCTGTTGCCTTTTCCAAGG
Source organism: Acinetobacter colistiniresistens (assembly GCF_024582815.1). NCBI lineage: Bacteria > Pseudomonadati > Pseudomonadota > Gammaproteobacteria > Moraxellales > Moraxellaceae > Acinetobacter > Acinetobacter colistiniresistens. Next base: position 2,424,285 of record NZ_CP102099.1, on the reverse strand, counting down.
CGGCTCTGATTTTTTTAATGTACGGCGTATCTGGAGTGATAGACGTTAAGTTTAAAGTACCCATAAAAAAACCTTATATTTCTATAAGGCTATTGTGACAATAAATGCTTTTAAGTTTTGGGCTTGTTCCAATTAAAAAAGTATCAGCAGAAACTTTAACCCACTAAGGTGCATTTCCAAATAAATCAATATGCTTTTGAACATAAGCACTTGTTGTAATTGGATAGCGACCTGCTTTTTGAGCTCGCCGAATAGCAGATTTTGCATCTTGATAATTTGCAGGTTGTCTTGAAATAGCAATAATATCCTGCTCAAAATCGCCCATTTTCCATGAATTTGGGTTCATAGCTTCATATTTCTCAAATACTGCTGTCATCTTTTTGGGTAAAGTCGCCATTCTTTATTTCATCCGCATAGTAGGTTTAAACTCTGTTGTGAATTACTTTTATAAGGATAAATAAAATAAATTCAAGGGGATAAAAAACTATTTACACAAGGTACTAACTCAAACATAGTTTCAATAAAATTTTTCAATGGCCAGAAAGGCGAAAACACCCCGCAGGGTGTCTTCAATTCGAGCGTTTCTATACAGTCAGCGAGAAAATTATTACTGACCTCAATACCATAGAAAGCATGTAATACCATTATTTTACAAGATTAAGTTTAAATGTAAAGCATTAATTTAATTTTTAGAAATCCCTGGTGATCAGCATAGCACCATTCTTATGAGTGATTTCTAACAAACAACTATTTCTCATAAATTTACCCAATTCGCGCTTCCCTTTAGAAATACTAACTGAGTTATAGAATCCGTTATTTTTAAATATTTCAATAGTCTGCTCACGACAAAACCAATCAAAATGCCGTTTATAGTAGGAGTTTTCATAATCTTGCCTCCTATCTTTTGAAAGCCAACCCAAAACAATACATATCCGATGATTAAGCGTTTTCATTCTTTGAATGCTTTCAGAGGGTGTAAAAGCTGATTCATATATTATTTCTTTTGTTTTCCAATGTGTAATTTTGGTAAACTTCCATAGAGGTTCATGATGCGCAATTCTATTCCTTAACTCATTTATTTGTTCCAATCTAACTAGCAGGTCACTAATCGCCTTACTATCCCAATACGTATCATTTATCGCAAAGTGCCCCTTAAATCCTTTAAAAAAAATGGTTTTCCAATCAATAGACTTCTGTGTCGTTTCAATTACTTTAATCCAAAAACCAAATGTTTGAGCTGCGATCACTTTGCCTGGTAAAGGTGCTGGTTTCCTAAGCTTATGGGCTCCCCTTATTTTTACATGGGTAGTTTTTGCGAGAATTTCAGAAGTTTTATAATTTAAAATTTTTGAGCTAACTAAATAATTATACCAATCATTATTAAATACATTACCTTGTTTCGCATTCTTATGGTACATATGTGATAACTCACGATGTATCATATTTCTAAATGCTACTTCAAAAATACTAATCAATTTAAAAAGGAAGAAGCCAATGCATCATTCCAAAGATAGAGATTAAGACCATCTTCATGTGAAGGCAAATTGAAATACGATTTATAACTTTCCAGTCTTTCAACTGAAAGGGTTTCAATAGTTGAATTTAAATTAGAAGTGTACATCTCGCCCCATGGAAAAATCCATATACAACTAAAAATCTTAGCATGTTAAATATACATTAATTACAAATATAAAATCCACCCAAAGGTAGCTCTAAAATATTAATCTTTAATTCATTTTCTCATGATTACGAATATTTTCTTCAGCAGTAGCTTGTATTTCTGCCATTGGATCAACAGGCTTTTCTTCTTCAGCTGACGCTGGCCCATTCTTCAACTCATTAAAATCAAATATGTTAGCCTTCTTAGGTTCCTCACCCACATTTTCTTTATATACTTTTTCTAAATCTGTCGTTGGATCATGCTGAGCAGATGTATCTATATCCATATGAACTGTTTTAGCCGCAGGTGGAGTATATTTTTTCTTCAGTTTTGGTACAACCTGAAACTAAAATAGTTACAGCTAAAATACTAATGATAATTAATTTTAAATTCATGTAGGATCCTTAAAATAGGAGTTATAAAAATTGAAAATTAAAGAAAAAGGCCAATCAAGTCTGGCCCTATGATTAAATGTTCTTATAGATAGCATCTCGACGATCAACATCAAGAACTAATACAACTACCGTTTCATCTTTAACCTTATACACCAATCTATAACCAGCAGCTTTCAGCTTAATTTTATATAGATCAACCGATCCACTAAGCTTATTCTTGGGTATCTTAGGGTTTTCAAGTACAGCTTCCAGCTTACGAATAAACTGCTCAGCAATTTGCGGGTTTAATTTTTCAAACTTCTTTAGGGCGTTCTTTTCGAACTCTAGTTCGTAAGCCATTGATTGACACCTTAACTGTTTCAGTATCATCGACTTGTTCTGCTAGCTTTAAAAGTTCCTTATCTTCAATCAAATCCATCAGCTTTTCATACATATCAGCTGGCACACAATAGAAGGCGGGATTATTACGGTTAAGAATTGCCACAGCTTCACCAAAACCATTTCCAACTACTTCCATTGGGTTCTTTTTAAGATCAGAAACACTAGCCACAAATCGACTGTGGATTAAGTGGTTCATACCTCACCTTCATAATTTTTGTTTTGCATTAATCTGTAGCTAATTAATCAAAACCGCTCCTAAAAAGTTAAAAATGCTACATATCTTTAAGCACTATAACCCAACAAAAGACCAATCACAAGACCTATTAACAGGTCTATTATTTGGTTTAATAAAAAACTCAATCATAAAAAAGCCCACCAATCGTGAGCTTTTTTATAGTTCCAAACCCAATCAAATTATTGATTTTGCTAGCTATATTCTTTAATCAATTCTTGCATAAATTTCTCCACTCTAATATCGTTAGGTTCAGGCTGCTCAATATGAATTTTTTTTTCATAAGCTTCCTCATTAGAAAACACAAAGAAATGTTGATGCTTTTTATTTTCAGTTACAGACAGACCATGTTCTTTTAAAGTTTTTATTTGATCTCGTAAACGTGGTTCTTCACCAATGAGAATTTCTTTATATAAAGCGCTTGCTGTACTTAAAGAGTTACCTATGTTTTTATTGCTAAAAATGAATATGAAAATTATCTACCAACCTTGCAAGTTCTTCGTTCACTTTGACCCCTTTTAATCGTATTTGAATTAAGCCAACTACCCAATTAATTTTAAATGCATAAATATATTAGCTTTATCTAGCAGTAAAAGTAAACTTAAAGATATTGTTATCATCAGTCAATTTTAAATTGGGTGGCAATTTGATGGGAATAATCTCCTGAATAGCACGCTCGATGCTTTGCTTCGTTTCAAAATCCTTACTTGAAACCACGAGGTTACTGATACCGCCTTGCTCATCAAGCGTTAATACTGCTTTGGCTACCTGACCACTTGACCCAGCAGGTATATTCCATGAGCGTAAAATTTGACGTTGAATGTCTGCCTTAAAGACAGATAGTTCTACAATATCAGGATTAACTTGGATTTGCTTAGGCTTATCATCAATTGGTTTTTCTTTAGCAAATACACAACTTGCAAATAGAAAACCTATAGTTGCAATGATGAAACGACACATCATTTTTTCCCCGTAACTATTTCTTGTGCAGATCTCATTACATCATCAGTTAATTTTTTAGCTTGTTCTGACTGCTTAAAATTTTCCCAATTAACATCCTTTTTCGCTAAAGTAGATGCTAAATCTTTAAAGAGTGGTAAACATTTCTCGTTTCTAGGCACAAGGTATGAAACTGTGAACTTGTAAATTTCATTACGGCTACCACTCTGAATATATTTTAATGCATCTTGCTTTATTTTTTGCTGATGCTCTTTATAACTATTCAGAGCATCCTCTGGAGAGGTCAAATAGCCAGCATACAATGCCATCCCAACCCCACCATAAACCATAGCTTGTGATTCACGATCACTTTGCTGATTGAAAGCAGTTTTAATTAATCCAGTAGTTAGTGTACTTGATGCGCACTTTGTATACTGATCTATATTAAGTTCTTTAGTTGCTGGTTCAATCGCATAAACACTATGTGTCACACATGAAATAATAACAACAGAAGCTAATTTAAAATTATTATTCATCCCAATTCTCCATTAAAAAGCAATCCAAAACTAATAAATAAAATTACTATGTTAATTTTATTTTTAACCAAATTAATGATAATTAAACTTCTTAGCACCATCATAAGCGCCGTTTTTATAATCATGACAAATTAAAAATATAAATTAACATCACTTTCCTCAACAGCTGGAAAATCTCGAACGTTTAATTGAGTAACTTGATCTTCAATGATCATACTTGGATTACTCTTAGAACAAATAGCAATTACTTTATGTGATGCTTTATTCCACTTAATCTTATCATTACCATTCATAGATGACTGGCCACCAAGAATAGTTGCCTCAACATTCATTGTTTTACTTGAAGAAGAAATTACTTTTTTATTAAGCACTTTCCCCCACGAGCATGAATCCATATGGCATCGACCTATTGAAGTTTTGCCAAATGGAGGACTTACTTTAAATTGATCTAATTCATTTTTTGCATTGGCAGATATGCTTAATAAACAACAAGATATTAACAATGCTTGTTTAAAATTTACCATTGAATTTTTCCCCATTCCTATTTAAATAAAATTATATTGCTAGATTTTCTATTTCATCTCTTTTTTAAGTCAACATATGGCTGCATGTTTTCCTCACAAAATGTATGTGTACTATATGCATCAATTCTTTTTTAGTATCTAAAACTACATCTTTAGAAAGTTGGTCTACTGTAGCCTGTGGAATGATTTTTCTACATTCAGCTTTATCGTACATTTTTAATAAATTGGCCTTAACATTACCTTCAAAGCCGCATATATCTTCTAATAATCCATTAAACATTCCAGCAGCTAGAATTTTTTCACATCCTTTAATTTTCTCTTTATTGTTGGCTGCATAAGAAGTATTAACTATTAGTAACACTCCAACGACAAGAATTACTTTCCTAAAATTAACCATTGAATTTATCCCCCATTCCTATTCCACCTGTTATCGCATGAGCTAATATTCTATTGCTCACATTTTGGTTGATAGTATCACTATTTTGATTCTTAACAACAACTTCCTGTGGTGCGGGTGAAGTTAAGTACTCTTTAGCAGGTTGAATATTACTATCAAAATTTGGCTTGCCATAAGACAAACCAAAAGTATCGCTACGTGATGCTATTGGTTGCACTGATGATTGCATATTTAAAACAGGTACATTCGATTTTGCCTTCTGCATAATCAATTCAGCAGTTTCTGATGTTGTATTCTTAGAATTATTTACTTCACTATTTTGATCATTCTTTTTGCTTACCATATCCTCTGCAACTTTCGAATATTGATTGGCTTTATTCTCTTGAGCTTGGCTGTCGAATGGTATTCTAGTGCCATCACCTCTCCTGATTGTTTCCTGACCTCTTGCCCAGCCAAAATATGATCCACTTCCACCCAACTGTGGCCTTGCTTCCTCAATGCTAATATCTTTCTTATCTAAAAAGCCCTGTTTCCACTTTTTATTATTTTCCATTTCTAATTTAGCAAATTCAAATTGAGCCCTCAGACCCTCTTGAGTACGTTTTATTGTTCCATCTTCATTAAGCAAACCTCTGCCAGCAAGAAACTTTTCTAAGTTTTTTCTTCTATCTCCCTGCCATGAAACCATACCTAAATTGTCACCCCGAGCAGGATCTTTATGGCCTCCAAAAATGTTATCTAATCGGAAATCATTCTCACGACCAATGTCACCAAGTAACGCTATTGCTTGATTATGACTAAATCCTGCCGATGTTGCCGCATCATACATTTGACTAATAATTTGTTTTTGATTTCCTGTTACGGCTTTTGCAGCAGCGCCAAATTGTGCCGGTTCTCCACCATTAACGCCTTGCCCTCCATACTGACGGCGCATCAAATAGCTTGGGTTCGGTTGGCCGTTAAAAGTTGAATTCCATTTTTCCTTACCCCAATCAACTAAAGATTTTGCGATGCCACCTGGTGTTAAGCTAAATGCTGCACTGATCAGCTTAGATATCATCGAAGGTATATCAGCAGCGATTAATGAATCTGTCCATTGTTTGATATAAGGCGCTGCGACACTTCCGAGTTTTTCACCAATAATAGAACCAAGCCCAGCACCTGCAACCGTGCCTAATGGCCCAAATAGACTACCAATTGCCCCACCAATCAAACCGCCAGCAGTACCACCTATAGCACCTCCTTTCTCTTTGGTTGATTTGGTTTGCTCTGCCAATCGAGTACAACCTTCATGTCTAAAATCATGAAATCGTAAATCTTCAATCCCTAAAATTATGCATGCTTTCGTGAATTCTGATGCAATTGTTTTTGGATTTAATGGCACTAATAAATTCTTATCAAGGCCGCTTTTATACATTCGATTTCGAATTTCAGGTTGTTTGAACATTTCAATCACCTGTTTACATTCATGATGAACTGTAAACTCTTTGTTATTACCCAATGACCCTTTTGGGTTTTTCAAATTTTTAATAAGCCATGTTTGATTGTATTCATCAAAATTCTCAAAATACATTCGTGTCATTTCAGATTCTCTTCGACATGAAAATATAGCCAAAAGAATGATGTAATGCATCGGGTATCTACTTTGTTTATTCTCCTTCCACTTCCTAGAGAAAAACTGTAGAAGTAATTTCAATTCATTTGGGTTAGGTAGCCGGTCCCTTTTTCTACTTGGGGATATTTGACGAGTCTTTCTTAGTTGTGCAGTGGTCCTATCAAAATTATTTAAATCAATTTCCATGTCCCACATAATTGATGCATGTGATAAAACACTTCGAAGCTGCAAAAGCTCATTCTGAATTGTACTTGGGGCAACACTATTTAGCTGGAGTTTGCCGTACCCTTCTTTTCTCAAGTTAACATGGTCAGAAATATCAATAGGCTTAAGCTGTAACATCATTTTTTTAGAAATTGGCAATTTTCTTAAAAGCTTTAATGTATTTATTTTGCTTATACTATACACACCATCAACTTCAGCCAGGTACTTTTCAATAGCCTGACCAATAGACAAATTATGCGAGTTATTTTTACCTGAAAGTAACTCGGGATTTTTACTTAATTCGTTTTCTCTCTTATGTATCCAGTTTTCTGCTATTCTACGCGAACTAAATGTTTTGCTTTCTTTGAATTCTGGATAATCTTTGCGATTGATACGAATCTCAGCTCTATACCGAATTGTACCGTCTGCAAGGCTTCTAGACCTTATTGAACCCATAATTTTACGCCATTCTGTTTTTTTCCATTATGGCGTAAAATTTGGCGTAAATTAAATGTGTTTAACGCAAGATTCCACATGTTTACGCAGGTTCAAACAGAGAAACAAGTTAAGCATAAACTATTGTTTTTAAACAGTTAATTAATTATATATTTGCATTCAACAGTTTAAAGAAAAAGGAAAGAAACAATGCTGCAATGGTTTGAAAAACTAGTTGATCCTTATCCAACGAAAGACTTAAACAAACCATTACCCACCACATTTTTTGCTTTCGTTTGGCGATCTACTCAGGGAATTCGCCCCTATCTTTTTATTCTCATTGTCTGTACGGCGGCAGCAGCGTGTTTCGAAGCGTTATTCTTCTCCTATATCGGCAAACTCGTAGACTGGCTTAGCAATAGCCAACCAAGTACTTTTTTGGCAAACAATCAACAAAACCTGACCATTTTGATTAGCATTTTATTTGCCCACATCTTTTTTGTTAGCCTGCAATCCATTGTTAAACATCAAGTTTTATTCAGCAACTTCCCAATGCGGATGCGCTGGCGTTTCCATAGCTTATTACTGCAACAAAGCCTCGATTTTTTCCATACTGACTTTGCGGGTCGTCTTTCGGCCAAAGTCATGCAAACGGCTTTGGCGGTTCGCGATTTCTGGATGATTCTGGGTGACATGCTGGTCTATGTTCTGATTTATTTCATTACAATCAGCTTGGTTCTCGGTTCTATTTCGCCAATCTTGATTGTGCCTTTGGCCTTATGGCTGTTCTTATTTATTGCAATTGCAAGTTATTTTATCCCCCGCCTAGGCAAAATTTCAAAAAAACAAGCCGATGCACGTGCTGTCATGACTGGTCGCATTACCGATGCCTATACCAATATCCAGACCGTGAAATTATTTGCCCATGCTGGCCGTGAAAGCCAATACGCCAAAGAATCGATGCAGGAGTTCATGGTCACGGTTTATAAGCAAATGCGTTTAGGTGTTAAATACGAAATCGCGATCCGTTTCTTAAGTGCATTTCTATTTATTAGTGTGATTGGAACTTCTGTGTGGTTATGGACACAAGGTCAAGCAGCCATTGGCGTCATTGCGGCAACAACGGCGATGGTTCTAAAGCTGGATAGCTTGGCAGAGTTTATCATGTGGAATGTAACAATGCTGTTTGAGAATGTCGGTACCATTCAGGATGGGATGAAAACTTTAGGCAAACAAATCCAGATTCAAGATAAAAAAGATGCTTCTACCTTAGTCGTCACGCATGGTGAAATCCGCTTTGAAGATGTAAGCTTTGCTTATAATCAAAAAAATGTCATTGAGCACTTCAACCTCACCATTAAACCAGGTGAAAAAATTGGGATTGTAGGTCGTTCTGGTGCAGGTAAATCAACGTTAATTCAACTGCTACTGCATTTTTATGACATCAACCAAGGTCGTATTTTAATTGATGGTCAAAATATCCATGATGTAACCCAAGATAGCTTACGTGCCAATATAGCCTTAGTCACTCAGGATACGTCTTTATTACATCGTACAGTTGCGGAAAACATTAAATATGGCCGCCCCAATGCAACAGAATCAGAGGTTCAACTTGCAGTTCAAAAAGCCAAGGCCGAAGAGTTTATTCCGCAACTCACCGATCAAAAAGGACGTATGGGTTATGACGCCTATGTCGGTGAGCGCGGTGTTAAGCTTTCTGGCGGTCAACGTCAACGAATTGCGATTTCACGTGTCTTCCTAAAAGATGCACCCATTTTAATTTTGGATGAAGCCACCAGTGCACTTGATTCAGAGGTCGAATCTGCGATTCAAAGCAGTTTAAATGACCTAATGGTTGGCAAAACAGTCATTGCAATTGCGCACCGTTTATCTACTATTGCGCAAATGGATCGCCTTATTGTTCTGGATCAGGGAAGAATTGCAGAACAAGGGACACATGAAGAATTAATTGCTAATGATGGCTTGTATGCACAACTCTGGAAACGACAAACAGGTGGTTTTCTAGTTGAACAGCAAGCGACTCAGGACACAGAGTAATGTTGTATTTAGAAGATTTAAATATTGGAGATCATTTCATTAGTCGTGAATATGAAATGACCCGTGAAGAAATTAAACAGTTTGCTGGACAGTACGACCCCCAACCTTTTCATTTAGATGAGCAAGCTGCAGAACAACATCCAATTTTTCAAGGTTTGGCCGCAAGCGGTTGGCATACTTCCGCAGTGGCCATGCGTTTATGGACAGAATGTTTTCCAATCGCAGGTGGCCTCTTAGGTACTGAATCAAGTTTGCGTTGGCCTCGTCCAACCCGTGCAGGTGATAAAATTCATGTAGAAATTGAAATCACCGCGATCACCCCCTCTAAAACAAAAAATGATCGGGGTATCGTCAGCTATGTGACACAAGCTTTGAACCAGCATGGTGATGTGCTATTAATATCGACAACCAAAATTATGGTCTTTAGAAAGCCCACTTGATTGTTGAACATTCAGTGACTCTTTTGTCCAACAATTTTTATGATTGATTATTTTATTTCATGTAAAGATGTTTAAGACTTAAATGTTTAAAAGATATTGGCAAAATTGATGAGCGCCACGGAAAGCACATGAAAACAACCACAACTCGTCAAGATCAAGGAATACCAGGTGTCTATGGCTTATTGCTCTTAGACGTGGTTTCTCGCTGGGGATATAGCGATGAAACATTGTTTGCACCGTTTCATTTAACCAGCGAACAACTGGCTGATCCGAATTTCAGAATTCCAACACCCATTGCGAATGAACTGGTGAAACACTCTTTGCGCCTGACAGGTGAAAGCACCCTTGGCTTTCACCTAGGAACGCAAATGCGGATTTCCATTCATGGCTTTATTGGCTATGCCATTATGACGGCGCATGACATTACCGATGCCATTGCACTGGCAAGCCGGTTTATTCAGTTACGCCTGCCCTTTTTGCAGCTTTATTTTTCTACTTTTGGACCTAAAGCAACTCTACAGCTACAATGCGATATTGAAGTTGAGCCATTACGCACTGAAATTATTTTAGGCCTGACCATTGGTATTATGACCATGGCCAAAGCCCTCACTGGCATTGAAGATCTAAGAGGTGAGGTCGATTTGGACTTCGCTGAACCCGCTGGCTTTGAAAAATATAAAGATAAATTGAGCAGCAGCATTCGTTTTAATCAACCGCATTTAATTTCCAGCTTCGATAAAAAATATCTAGGCTTAAAGATGGTCAATGCAGACCCAATTGCCAGTCAAATCGCAATCAACCAGTGCGAAACAGAGTTGTCTGCTTTAGGTGAGCGTCGCCGTTTAGCCATGCGTGTCCGTGATATCCTGACAAATTCAGAACAGCATTATTTAAGTATTGAAAGTGTGGCTGAGCGCTTGCACATGTCAGACCGAACCCTTAAACGCCAACTTGCGGCCGAGGGCACCTCCTTCTCGACTTTAGTAGATGAAGTACGTTATCGTCATGCCACCTCACTGCTCTCTCGAACCGATTATAGTCTGGAACAAATCGCAGATGAATTGGGCTACTCAGATGTCGCCAACTTTAGCCGTGCCTTTAAGCGCTGGAGTGGCCGTAGTCCAAGTAACTGGCGTAAAGACCCTTACTTATAATTTCTTCAGACTCGAAAGCTTTTGTTTTTATTGAAAAGCATGTATAAACCAAATAAAAATGATACGACAGATTGTTAAGGAGTTGTCATGAATCATCCAGCAGAATTGAAATATGCACGTACGCATGAGTGGGTAAGAATCGAGGGTGACCTTGTTGTGACGGGAATTACTGACCATGCTCAAGATGAGTTGGGTGATTTAGTCTATGTGGAAACGCCAGAAGTTGGCAGCCACGTTACAGCGACTGAACAAGCAGGCATTGTTGAATCAGTCAAAACAGCCTCTGATATTCACGCACCAGTGTCTGGAACAGTGGTTGAAGTCAATACTGATCTTGAAGATGATCCTGATTTTGTCAATGATGAACCTTATGGCAAAGGCTGGATTTATAAAATCAAACCAGACAATATGGCTGACGTAGACAAGCTGCTTTCAAACAGCGAATATGAATCAGGTTTATAATTGCTGATTGATAAATATCGCCTGATATTGCCAAGTAAAAACCGAGTTATATACTAACTCGGTTTTTTATTTTCTAAAACATAGACTATTTTATTAGGATCCAAGCATCTTGCCAGTTCGAGCCTGTCACAGGGACATATTGATGGGCTCGAACTGTACACCAACCGCTATAAGGGAATGGCTTACACTGATAAATTCGCCCATCGCTGCCCAATACTTTGGTGCCAGCTTTATATGTACTGATATTTTTTGGATAAACAAAATCATAAGAACCACCACTGCTTGGTGAACGTTCAATTTTAATCTCAACCCGCTGAATCCCGCTGTTTAAACTACTATAAACATCATTCTTACCCGCGGCAGGAATAATATCCCCATTACTATTTTTAATACCTGCACGTAAGGCACTATGTTCCCGATTAATGGCTTCTGCCAATAAACGCGGCCAAACATTTCGACTGCCATTGGCAATCGTTGTAATCCGTAATTCTGTTTTTAGATTCGAATTTTCACCAGTGTTATCAAAAACGCGTGTTGATACGCGATCATTTGGTAATAAGTCATCCAGCGGATTGATATCGCCAATATCATTCCAACTTTTAACCGGTTTCGATGGTTGTGGGTCCACTGGTGTTGTTGGGCTACCTGAACCAACATTGACATCAATAACATTGTAAAATGCATTGCTGGTATCACCGATATCCCATACAGCCAAAATTACATGATAACCATTTCGGTCTGTAGGCACATTACAACGGTGCGTCACCATGCTGGCAGGTTTTTGATATTTACCATCTATTGTACAAAAGGGATTGAGATCAAAAGAACTGCGTGCCAATGGCATTGAAGGATTCCATCCTTGTTTGGTCATAAAGTAACGCCAGCCCTGCGTAACATGTGCAGCAGTCAATTGCCAAGTAAAATCATTCGCTCCAGTAGGCAAATTTGTTTTAACCCAGCGCGTTGCAGATTGTGCATTCAACTCAGAAAATTGACTCAAATTGGCATTGGCAATCTGTCCATCTGGTGGACCTGATTGTGGGAAACCTTTGGGCGCTTCTAAACTTTGAGGCTCCCAAACAATGCTGCCACATTGACTATTTTTGTTCAACTTACATGCATAAGCCCGTGACTCAGGTTGAAGCACATAGCCATGTGCAAAAACCAATGTAGGCACCGTGGGCAGAACCAAGATTCCAATCGAAATTAAATTACATTGAATGAAGTGACGAATCATCATTATTTTCACCTTATTTATTTCACTTATTTATTGTTGTTAAGCATCGGTGTTTAAAAACACCCCTTAGACCATAGGTCAGCCGATGGCTCAAGACAACCACCTCCTCTGTAATGATCTGTAAGAGCTCAGTTGAATGGATCACAGGAATATAAAGTTATGCTGACTGAATCAAATTATTGAATAGCTCCGTTATTTTTAGCTTAATCAAAAAAATTCGAATTGAATGCGAGCTAGGTCAGTAAACCACGGCACAACACCATCGCTTGAATAATTTTATTCTTAGCTATACACGGGTTATCAATTTCATCGTATAAGGCATAACCCTGCACCAGACCCAATCTGCTAAGAATTTTTAGCTGATCCATCACAATATCTATTCTTAGAAAAGTCTCCAACAGCGTAATGAATCGGTATGAAATACTCCAAATCAATTTTTATTAGCAAAACGACTTCACGTTATATTTTTATAAATGAACTTCGCTAAATTGTTGCCTTTGTTACGTTGTGTGTCATCTTTTTTGATCGGTTTTTAGTCCTGTGGTTTTAATCTACAGATGTACATTTTTTAAATTGTAACGTTTAAACACATTGTGCTTTATTTTTAAACATCATATTTTGTTTTTTGATGGAAAAAATCTATTTTTAGATTAAAAGTTTAAGTTTCATAGGTTTATTTTAAATTACACAAACAATACAAATAGAATACATAATCATAACAGTATTTTAAAAATCATTTATGCTTGAATCTGTGACCTTATCAATCCCAAGAATAGTCAATCATTTTTAGCTATTCGGGTGTGATTGCAAATTATGGATATGTAAGGACAGGCATCCATTATGAATTTTTCTAATCCCACAGTTGTTATCTTCGTGGTCTATATTCTGGCCATGCTCGGCATCGGTTTATACGCCTATTTTTCTACCAAAAATCTTGATGATTATATTCTTGGAGGCCGAAGTCTAGGCAGTTTTGTTACCGCGTTGTCTGCAGGTGCATCCGATATGAGTGGTTGGTTGCTCATGGGCTTACCTGGTGCCATTTACTTAACAGGATTATCAGAGTCATGGATTGCAATCGGTCTGATTATTGGTGCATGGCTAAACTGGTACTTGGTTGCTGGACGTTTACGTGTACACACTGAAGTCCAAAACAATGCCCTGACCTTACCGGATTATTTTACTGGTCGTTTTGATGACCAGAAAAAAATCTTACGCGTCACATCTGCATTGATTATTCTTGTCTTCTTTGCGATTTATTGTGCTTCTGGCATGGTCGCTGGCGCACGTTTATTCGAAACTTTATTCCAGTTACCGTATAGCACAGCATTATGGCTCGGTGCATTTGCAACAATTGGTTATGTATGTATTGGTGGTTTTCTTGCCATCAGCTGGACTGATACTTTCCAAGCTGGTCTAATGATTTTTGCCTTATTGCTGCTTCCAATCGTGACTTACATGTCTCTAGGCATCGGCATGGAAGAGTTTACTGCTGTTGTTGAAAGTGTGCGTCCACATGCATTTGATTTTGCTTCAAACTTAAGTGTTGTCGCGATTCTTTCAGCTGCTGCTTGGGGTTTAGGTTATTTTGGTCAGCCACACATTCTTGTCCGCTTTATGGCTGCTGATTCGGTAAAATCAATTCCAGCCGCACGCCGTATCGGTATGACATGGATGGCGCTTTGTTTAGCAGGGGCCGTAGGATCAGGCTTTATCGGTATCGCTTATTTCCAAATGCATCCTGAACTTGCAGCAGCCGTATCTAGTAACCCTGAAACAGTATTCATGGAACTTACCAAGATCCTGTTCAACCCATGGGTTGTTGGTGTGATTCTTGCTGCGATTTTGTCTGCAATCATGAGTACATTGAGCTGTCAGTTATTGGTATGTTCAAGTGCTTTAACTGAAGATTTGTACAAAGGCTTTATCCGTAAAAATGCATCTCAAAAAGAGCTGGTTTGGGTTGGCCGTGCTATGGTGATTGCTGTTGCAATGCTTGCGCTTGCGCTTGCTCAGAACCCTGAAAGTAAGGTACTTGGCTTGGTTGCATATGCATGGGCGGGTTTCGGTGCCGCGTTTGGCCCACTCATCATCCTTTCATTGTTCTGGAAACGTATGACCTTAAACGGCGCATTGGTGGGTATGGTTGTGGGTGCCCTCACTGTAATCCTGTGGAAAAACTTCTTCGGTTACACAGGCATCTACGAAATTATTCCGGGCTTCGCTTTTGCATTAATCAGCATTGTTGTGGTGAGCTTACTGGGTAAAGCACCAAATGCAGCTGTAACAAGCCGCTTTGAACAAGCTGATGAAATCTATGCACGTGAAATGAAATAATTCTGATGAATAAATTAAGGGGCCTTCGGGCCCCTTTTGTTTTGCTTAAAATTTGGCGCGTGATTTAATTTTTATTTTGGAGCTATCTTTTACCACCTGCATAACGGGATAGCTACGCGTTTCCTTAACCCCAGGGAGCTGCCACAGTATTTGCCCCGCAATACGACGAAACTCCTCCATGCCTGCGCTACGTAGTTTAATCAGGAAGTCAAAACCGCCACTGACCATATGGCATTCCACAATTTCTGGATATTGGGTTACCGCATCAATAAAATCATCCAAGACATGCGGCGTGGTTTTATCCAGTAGCACCTCTACAAAGACCAAAAAGTTTGCGTTTAGCTTATTTGGGTTAAGCTTTGCCTCATATCCCAAAATAAATTCATCCTTTGTCAACTTCTGGACGCGTGCCATCACCGCAGTCGGTGAAAGGTTCACGAGTTCTGCCAATTTACTGTTGGAAATCCTTCCATCTGCTTGAAGAATATCCAGAATTTTTAGATCAGTTCGATCTAGTGCATAAATAGGGCCATTCAACTGAATTTTCCTCTAAAAAATAAGTAAATTATAGTGAGTTACTCGGGATTTATTCTGTAATCATAAATTATCTAAACCTCTCTGCTCAATATGTTTTAGAGATTGTTATTGGAATTTAGTATGAATACATTGGATACTCCCGCACAAATGGACACAGCTCACACAAATGGTTATATCACCGAATTTAAAGAAAAAAGTGAGTTTGAGCAACGCATTAATACGGCATGGCGTCGTGCAGAGCCTGAAGCAGTCGCTGTACTTGCTGAAGCAGCAAATATCTCCCCTGAACTTGATCATAAAATTTATGAGCTTGCATTTAGCCTAGCGCATAATTTACGTGAGCGTAAAAGCTCGGCTGGTAAAGCTGGTATCGTTCAAGGTCTACTGCAAGAATTCTCACTTTCTTCACAAGAAGGTGTGGCATTGATGTGCTTGGCCGAAGCCTTACTTCGTATTCCAGATACAGCAACCCGTGATTTATTGATTCGTGACAAAATCAACCAAGGTAACTGGAAAGAACACGTTGGTCAAAGTAACTTGATGTTCGTGAACGCGGCAGCTTGGGGTTTGATGTTAACTGGTAAGTTAATGGAAACACCAAAGCAAACCAGCTTATCCAGTGTTTTAACCGGTCTATTGGCACGCAGTGGCCGCGGTATCATCCGTAAAGCGGTTGACGTTGCTATGCGCATGATGGGTGAGCAATTCGTTACCGGTGAAACCATCGGTGAAGCACTTGAACACGCAAAACCATTTGAGCACAAAGGTTTCCGTTATTCATATGACATGTTGGGTGAAGCTGCGCTCACTGAACATGATGCGGAACGCTATTACAACGACTACACGCAAGCCATTCATGCGATTGGCAAAGCATCAAACGGTCGTGGTGTTTATGATGGCCCAGGTATCTCAATCAAGCTTTCTGCTTTGCACCCACGTTATCAACGTGCACAGATCGACCGTGTTCATCACGAACTTTATAACAAAGTGTTCGAACTTGCTTGCTTGGCAAAACAATACGACATCGGTTTAAACATCGATGCCGAAGAATCTGAACGTTTAGAAATTTCACTCGAGTTACTTGAGCGCTTATGTTTCGAACCAAAACTTGCCAACTGGAAAGGCATTGGTTTCGTCATTCAGGCCTACCAAAAACGTTGTTTCTACGTTGTTGATTATATCGTTGATCTTGCAAAACGCAGTAACAAACGTTTGATGATCCGTTTGGTGAAAGGTGCGTACTGGGACAGCGAAATCAAGAAAGCGCAAATTGATGGTATGACAGACTACCCTGTGTTTACCCGTAAAGTTCACACCGACTTGTCTTACATTGCGTGTGCGAAAAAATTACTTGCTGCACCCGATCAAGTGTATCCACAGTTTGCAACACACAATGCACAATCACTTGCAACGATTTATAACCTTGCTGATCCAAGTAAATACTACCCGGGTCAATACGAGTTCCAATGCTTGCACGGTATGGGTGAGCCATTGTACGAGCAAGTTGTCGGGGCTAAAGAAGATGGCAAATTAGGTGTTCCATGTCGTGTTTACGCACCAGTGGGTAACCATGAAACCTTATTGGCTTACTTGGTACGTCGTTTACTTGAAAATGGTGCAAATACATCGTTCGTAAACCGTATTGCAGATAAGACCTTAAAAGTTGAAGACTTGATCCAGTCTCCAATCAAAGACATT
This sequence comes from Acinetobacter colistiniresistens, assembly GCF_024582815.1. NCBI lineage: Bacteria > Pseudomonadati > Pseudomonadota > Gammaproteobacteria > Moraxellales > Moraxellaceae > Acinetobacter > Acinetobacter colistiniresistens. Next base: position 2,407,044 of record NZ_CP102099.1, on the reverse strand, counting down.
CAAACTGCTGCGAAAGACGAAGGTCAGCTCGGCTTAAAACACCCTGCAATCCCGCTTCCGCATAATCTTTACCCATTACGTCCAAACTCAAATGGTTTTGATCTCAATAACGATCAACCATTGGCAGACTTGGATGCGACTGCACAGAAATTGCGTAGCCAGATTTGGAAAAGTGCACCTTTACTTGGTTTTGAATCAACAGTTCATGACGAAAGTAATGCACTTGCAATTACAAACCCAGCTCAAAACAGCGAAGTGGTTGGTTATGTCAATGAAGCAACCAGTGCTGATGTGCAACTGGCGCTAGAAGCAGCGGTTCAAGCTGAACAAAGCTGGGCTGCAACCGATAAAGTTGAACGCGCTGCTTGTTTAAAACGCGCTGCTGACTTGATGGAAGCACGCATTCAAGAATTGATGGTATTACTTTGCCGCGAAAGTGGTAAAACCTATGCCAATGCCATTGCTGAAGTCCGTGAAGCGGTAGATTTCTTACGTTACTACGCAACTCAAATCGAAGCTTTACCAGTAAATGCACAAGTGAAGCCATTAGGTACCGTATTGTGTATTAGCCCATGGAACTTCCCTCTTGCGATTTTCTCTGGTCAGATTGCAGCGGCATTGGTCAGTGGTAACTGTGTGATTGCCAAACCTGCGGAACAAACTCCACTGATCGCAGCTCAAGCTGTTCAAATGCTTTGGGAAGCTGGTGTGCCACACGGCGCTGTGCAACTTCTTCCAGGTCGTGGTGAAACGGTTGGTGCTCAATTAAGCCAAGATGATCGTATCCAAGGGATCATGTTCACAGGTTCGACTGAAGTTGCAAAAATCTTGCAAAAGACAGTTGCAAAACGTTTATCTCCAAATGGCCAACCAATTCCGTTAATTGCGGAAACAGGTGGTCAAAATGCGATGATCGTAGACTCTTCTGCACTCACTGAACAAGTCGTTCTTGATGTTGTAAGCTCTGCATTTGACAGTGCGGGTCAACGTTGTTCTGCACTTCGTATCTTATGTGTTCAAGAAGATAGCGCTGCAACCGTGATTAAAATGTTGAAAGGTGCGATGCAACAGTTGATCGTTGGCAATCCTGCGATCTTAAAAACTGACATTGGGCCTGTAATCGACACTGAAGCAAAACAAACCATCGATACACACATTCAAAAGATGAAATCTAAGGGTTACCCTGTTCATCAATTAATGTTTAACGATGCAGTGAGCCAACAAGCCCTTGCACAAGGTACTTTTGTTCCTCCTACAGCAATCGAATTACCAAACCTTGACGACTTAGAACGCGAAGTGTTTGGTCCAGTCTTGCACATCATTACTTATAAGTATGGTGAACTTGAGCAATTGATCGACCGTATCAATGCTAAAGGTTATGGCTTAACCATGGGTCTACACACACGTATCGATGAAACCATTAATACGGTTATTCAACGTGCGGAAGTCGGTAACTTATATATCAACCGCAATATCGTAGGTGCAGTGGTCGGCGTACAACCATTTGGTGGTGAAGGCTTATCGGGTACAGGTCCGAAAGCAGGTGGTCCGCTTTATATGTACCGCTTGATGGAACATTGTTCAGAGAAAGTATTGGCAACACCGTTTGCGGTGAAAGCTGAAATCTCTCAGTTTGATGCGGTATCAAATGTTGCTTATCAAAGCTTATTGTCTTGGGCAAACCAAAACATGCCACAAGCAATTACAACGATCCCAGCATTTGGTGTAGGTAAGTTCTACGAGTTGCAAGGGCCAACAGGTGAAAGCAACCAATACATTATCTTGCCACGTCACCGTGTGTTGTCGATTGCCAATGATGAAGCAAGTCAGTTACAGCAATTACTTGCGATTTTCTCCGTCAGCAGTACTGCGGCTGTGTTGAAAGACAATGAGTTCTTGGCAAAACACAAAGCGTCTTTACCTAAAGATGTCTTAGATGCAATCACTGTGATTTCAAATGTTGAAAAAGATGCGTTTGATGCCGTTCTTCATCATGGTTCTGTTGAACAGTTGCAAGACTTGCAAACTAAGGTTGCGAACCGTTCAGGTGCGATTGTAGGGATTACCCAACTTCAAGCAAATGAGCAAATTCCTTTAGAACGTCTTGTTATTGAACGTGCGATCAGTGTGAATACCGCTGCTGCTGGTGGTAATGCAAGCTTGATGACTTTATCTGAAGATTAATTTTAACCTTTCCGAGAGATATTAAGTCTCTCAATGACCCGAATCATGTTTACATGGTTCGGGTTTTTTATTATGTTCTAGATCATCTTATTCCTAGTATAAAAATGAGACTATTTAGATGCAGTTTTTATCAGCTCCTGAATATCAACCCAATTGCGCTCTGCTTTTTGAAGATTATAAAAATAAGATCCAGCAGCTCACACCTTATGCCGTTATTGAACATATTGGTTCATCCGCTATTCCCAATGCAATTTCAAAAGGTGATCTTGATATTTATATCGGAGTCCCAGCTCACCACTTTATTGATGCTATTCAACAATTACAACAGCTTCACTTTAAAGAAAAACTTAATACATTGCGTACCCATGAACTGTGTATGTTGGAATCGTTAGAACATGACGTCGCTGAACCGTACCGGGTTTGTCGGAGACTCAATATTCTGAGAGACTATTCCGATGAAAAAACCAAACTATACCCCCGAAATTAGAGAAAGAGCGGTTCAATTACTAATTGAATCTGAAAAAGATTATCCATCGAATTGGGCAGCAGTTTCCGCAATTGCTCCTAAAATTGGCTGTACTCCTGAAACACTTCGTGTTTGGTATCAAAAATACTTAGATCAACAAAATCCCGCCAAAGTACAACAGGTATCTGACCAAGAAAAAATGAAGCAAATGGAACGTGAAATTAAAGAATTAAAACGTGCCAATGAAATTCTACGTAAAGCAGCCGCTTTTTTCGCCCAGGCGGAGCTCGACCGCCCACACAAATAATGGTGGATTTTATCCATAACAATAAGGCGTTATATGGTGTTGAAGCGATTTGTAGAATTTTACCGATTGCAGCTTCGACCTATTATCGGGCTTTAGATTTCGTTGATAACCCAGAACATCGAGCGAAACGTGCTCTGCATGATTTACATCATGCAGAGCAAATCAAACGTATTTGGAAAGAAAGTTCAGGTCGATATGGTGTACGTAAAGTTTGGCAAAAATTGAAACGTGAGGGTTATGTTATTGCACGTTGTACAGTTGCTCGATTGATGCAAAAGCTAGGTATACAAGGTGTTTGGCGTGGTAAGAATAAACAAACCACCCGTAGCCGAGATGATCAAAAACGAGCAGATGATTTAGTGAAACGGAATTTTAGTGCTGATCGACCTGACCAATTATGGGTCAGTGACTTTACGTATATTCAAACACATTCAGGCTGGGTCTATACCGCCTTTATTATTGATGTGTTCTCACGAGCAATTGTTGGATGGAAAGTATCTACACGGATGAATACAGATATGGTGCTCGATGCATTGGAGCAAGCATTGCACGATCGAGGCATGCCAAAGAATGTGATTCATCATTCCGATAGAGGTGTTCAATATCTTTCTATTCGCTATACCAATCGTTTAGATGCTGCAAATTTACGAGCATCAGTCGGTACGACAGGTGATTCATACGATAATGCTCTGGCTGAAACGGTGAATGGCTTATACAAAACAGAGGTGATTGAATATTTAAAAGCAGATTGGCAAGGTTTAGCAGATGTACAACTTGCGACACTAAACTGGGTAGATTGGTTCAATAAAAAGCGTGTACACAGTGCACTGGGTTATGTATCGCCTTTTGAGTTTGAAGCAATGTACTATGATAAGATTAACCCGTTAGGTCAGGTGGCCTAACTTAAATAAAAAAGTCTCCGACAAACCCGGTACGGTTCACGCCTTACAAATCGTGGTAACGGGCTCAATATTTGAAGACTTTTTAACTTTTCGCGATCACTTAAGGCAATCCCCTGATTTAGTCACTCAATATAATGCGCTGAAACATCACTGCGAGGGAATGAGCCAAGATCAATACCGCGAAATCAAATCGAATTTTATTCAACAGGTGTTAAAGCAAGAAGTTTAATACAACACAGTGTTTGCATAATTTCCTGCACCTGATTGCGCTTTTTTGATACCATTCCCGTTTTAGATTTCACCTGTAGTTTTCTTTTTTATGACCCTATCTTACCCACAGCAACTTCAAGAGAAAGTTGAACGCATTACCGCACAATTTGCCCCGTTCAATCCGCCTGCTTTAGAAGTGTTTCAATCACCTGAACAACATTTCCGTATGCGTGCAGAATTTCGGATCTGGCATACCGAAGATGATCTGTTCTACGCCATGTTTGAACGTGCTGAAGATGGTAAGCAAAAAGAAGTTGTTCGTGTGGATACATTTCCCATCGCAGATCAAAGCATTAATGATTTAATGCCACGCCTATTAGAAGAATTAAAAGCAGTCCCGATCCTATCGCAACGAGTTTTTGAAGCTGACTTTCTCTCGACCTTAAGTGGAGAGATGCTGGTCACGCTGATTTATCATCGCAAATTAGATGCCGAATGGGAAACAGCGGCCAAAACACTTGCTGAAAAACTGAATATTAAGATTATGGGCCGTAGTCGTGGCCAAAAAGTGATTATTGGCGATGACTACGTGGTTGAACAACTGAATGTTCACGGTCGCACCTTTAAATACAAACAAATTGAAAGCAGCTTCACTCAACCAAACGCACAAGTATGCCAACATATGCTGGAATGGGCTTGTGACGCAGCGGAAGCTTCAGAAAAAGATCTGTTAGAATTGTACTGTGGTAATGGTAACTTCACTCTGCCACTGTCGTTGAAATTTAAGCGTGTACTTGCAACTGAACTTGCTAAATCTTCAGTCTATGCCGCGCAATGGAACATTGAGCAAAACCAGATCGAAAATATACAGGTAGCTCGCTTATCTGCTGAGGAATTCACACAAGCCTATCAAGGCGAACGTGAGTTTAGACGCTTGCAAGAAGCTGAAATCGACATTCAGAGCTATGACTTTGACACGGTATTTGTTGACCCACCACGTGCGGGAATTGATGATGAAACCTTGAAGTTACTACAAGGCTTTGAGCGTATTCTGTATATCTCATGTAATCCAGATACCCTGCATGACAATTTAAAAACCCTGACACAAACGCATCGTATTGTGAAGTTTGCCATGTTCGATCAATTCCCATTTACCCATCATGTGGAATCAGGTGTTTTACTTGAAAAAATTTAAACAAATTATTTCAACGTAACAGTAAATCATAAAGGGTTCGAGTAACCCTTTATTTTTATTCAAAGAATAATTATAAAAAGTTATATTTTTCAAAGGTCAAGTCATCATACCGTCATAATTTCGTTAGACATTCAAACAATTATCGAAAAAATTGAAGCTCAATTGCTGCTTTTATCACTTAAGCTGACTTGAATTTTATTTTAAAGTGGCTATATTTCGAACTATGTTAGGTTGTAAATGAAGGCTCTATGAGTTTTTGGCAAAAATTGTTCAATGCTGATGAACAATATAACGAACACAAGAACCAAACTTCTTGCGTTGAAAATGATTGTTCTTGTAAAACCAATGAACAACTACTGGATGCTTTAGTTAAAGCGACAGATGAAGATGTAATGAAAGGGATCAAGAAAGTACTGATTTCTCGTGGTTATAGCCGCAAAGAATTACTTGCGATGATCAAACCACCTATTCAATAAAAATAAGCCTCTCATCTCCTTAAAATGAGGAGATGAGGGTGTTATCAGGATTTACATTTCTCACGACTCACTTCCGCCACAATTGGTCCTAAATTAAATCGCTTATCATGGCGTTTGCTCTGTATTGAATACAAACTTGAAATCGAACCATCCAAGTACAAGGCATTATCTATTTGCAATTGCTGCTTAAAGAATTGTGCGAATTGATAAAAGCTCACCCGTTGTTGTGAAATCACAAAGTACAGTTGATTGTCCTTTACCCCAACGCCGTTTCGAATTTTGAATGAGTTAGAGTCCACGAGAAACTGAGTGTTGATTTTCCCCTTATTGATCAGCATGGGTCCTGACTGGGTTGCAAATTGGGCTTTAAAGCCATCTTTCTTATAATCAGCCGTACTCTTGATCACCGCATGTCGATCATTCCATGCCACCACACCATTCGGTTGCATAAAGAAATTACCAAAACCTGTCGCTTCGTTTAATGGAGCAAGTTGTTTACCATGTTCAACATATAAACCAACAGGCTGGAAATCGGCATGATACATCCCCGCATTCATTGCAAAATTGAGTTGTGAACAAGCCGGTAATTCTTTTTGTACTGCTGCAAACTTATGGTAATAGCGATTGGTTTCAGGGCTTTTTAAAAATAATTTTAATTGATCCAGATCTTCGACCTTTATGACATCATAGTTTTGCTGATCGAACTGTAAGGTTTGATGGTGCATCGCCTGGACTATCGGCGCCGCTAGAAATGCAACAGAGAAGAATAGCCAATTTTTCATTCTGGATAATATTTAAGATTAATCACATTTTATTTTCCCATAGTGATGACTAACACTAAATAGTAGATACAAACTCAACACATAATCATCCAATTATTGGCATCAACAGGCTCGATTGATTCACATTTTTTCACTAAAATAATAGTGTAAATACAATATCCTTGTATCCACATGCAGCAAAAACACCCACGCTTCCCTATTGGCGCACATCTGATCGTAAAACACTTTGGTTATAGTCATCACGGCATTTATGCTGGTCGTGGACGAGTCATTCACTACTCTGGTTTTGCCCATATTTTTAAAAAGCATCCCATCGAAATGACGACTATCCAACGATTTGCACGTGACAAGCCAATTTACATCAGGAATTATCAATCCCCACGCTATAAAGCCAAAATAGTGGTACGGCGTATGCGCTCACGCATGCACGAAAATCACTATCACCTGATCATTAACAACTGTGAACATTTATGCACCTGGGCAATCACAGGCATTGAGTCCAGCACGCAAGTTGAACGCATGCAACGTCGTCTTGCCACCATTGGTTATGTCAGCTCAGTTATGAGTTATATGAACGGTTTAATGCTCACTGTAGCCACAGCCTGTTTTGCGATCGTGCTATACATCAAGATGATGCTCCGTCGACAAGCCAAAAAATCAGTACCCGCCTACTTACAACTTAAAGAAAAGCATTCAAAAAAATAAGGTCGATGTGATCCTCGAAAACGTTTTCAGCAATTGATTGATTTTTTATTCAGCTTGCATTAGTATTTTCTTCGATACATTTCGTATCCCATCCATACCGAGGGTTTTATGTTGGAGATAGCAGTAATCTGGTAACTATATTTCAATAACACATTGAAATTGGTTATCTGCGCGATTTTTTGGGCTTCAAGCCTAACTTTGCTCTGATTATTTCTATCTGGATAACAACATGAACTTATCTAAGTCCGAACAACGGACACTACACGTCTTAGCTAAAGGCGGAAAAATCGTAAAACTTCGTGATGATTCAGGTCAAACCATCGCTGTAGAGTGCTATAGCCGAGAAGGTTTCTTGCTGTCCGATTGTGATCTTGCCGTTTTCAACAAGCTAAGAAAGAAAAAACTGATTAAATCCATCAATGGACAGCCCTATCAAATTAATTTACATGGGCTTAGATCAGTACGCCCACAGTTAGACAATCGTTAATACACAATCATAGGTTTGAATAAACCCGTGATGATATTTAGATGTTGTCTATCAATCTAAAATTGGACTGGGTTTATCCAAATTACATATGGTTTATTTTGAGAAAGAAAATGGAACTAGATGTCATTCAAAACCGCTTAGCTTTTTTACATGAAGCGGAAAAACTAAAAAATGTGTTGAGATTTTCACATACATCCAATGGCCGCCAAGAAAGCACCGCTGAACATAGCTGGCGTTTAAGCTTAATGGCAATGATCTTTACCGATCAATTTAAACATCTTGATCATGCCAAGATACTCAAAATGTGCCTGATTCATGACTTAGGTGAAGCGATTCATGGAGATATCCCAGCCATCATGAAAAATCAATTTCCAGACAAGAGCCTACAAGAAAAACAGGATCTTTATCAATTGACGGAATCTCTGGATGAACACCCTCAAACGTTAATTCGAACACTTTGGCAAGAATACGAAAATGCCGAAACAGCGGAAGCAAAATTTGTGAAAGCACTAGATAAATTAGAGACCATTATGCAACATAATCAAGGACTTAATCCTGATAATTTCGATTACGCCTTCAATCTAAGCTATGGGAAAAAATACACTCAAGCCATTCCAGTACTGCAACAAATCCGAACAATTTTGGATCAGCAAACCCAAGAGAAAATGAAGATGAATATCCATATTCGTGATGAGAAACTATCTGATATTCAAGCCATTTTTGACTTAACGCAAGCGGCTTTCGCAAACGCTGAACATTCAAGTCATACGGAACAGTTCATTGTGAATGCTTTACGCAATTCAGGACAATTAAGTTTATCTCTGGTTGCAATCAGCAATAAAAAATTGATTGGGCATATTGCATTTTCATCTGTACGCCTCTCTGATGGAACTAAAAACTGGTATGGCTTAGGGCCAATTTCAGTTTTACCAGACTATCAAGGCCAAGGGGTTGGCGCAAAACTGATGCATGCTGGCCTTGAAGCACTCAAAGATTTAGATGCTATGGGATGTGTTGTACTGGGCGATCCAGCTTATTACAGTAAATTTGACTTTAAAGCAGATCCTAGACTTATACTACAAGGCGTACCTGCTGAGTATTTCCAAATCTTGCCTTTTACTGAGCATGTCCCTACTGGTGATGTGGTTTATGCGGATGCTTTTAGTGCGACCGCCTAAGCTGACTGACTGAACAACGTGACAGAAGTTCATACGACATCGATATGAACTTCTGCGCTTTATTCAGCCACAGCCATTGTTTCGGAAACTTGCAGTGCTTGCTCAAAAATTTCTGCATAACCTGCGACCAACTCAGCTTTATCCATCCCATTAATGATTCGTCGTGCATTGATATAGTCTTTTTTATCTTGATTGATGTAATCCGTCAGCCTTTTCCCAGTAAACATCCCTTTTTTCATACCGACAATCATGACACGTGCTGCAATATCAGCTTGCAAAGCCAGTTTCGGATTTTTCACTAAATCAATTTTTAAATAATCCCCCATTCTTTTATAGTTTGCCAACCAAGTCAATTGCACATAACCATAACCGATATAGGGATAATATTGCTTAGATTTCAAGTATTTTTCAGAACCATACTCGATCACGGGTTGCATAGTTTTGGCTGTTTCATGCCAAGCGGTTGCCAAGATATAAGCCATTTGAGCAAATGTAACTGTTTGATCTTCAGCCAGTACTGAGATGAGAAAGTTGATGCCATTGATTTGAGATTGACTCAACTTGCCAAAATTTTTGCGTAAAAGATCGAAACCATCTTGTGTTATTGTCATGTCATGTTCCTCTTTAAAATAAAAAACCGCCCGAAGGCGGCATTGGATTGAATTTATTATTTAAAATTTGTCTTTAAAGTCTTTTACCTCTTTTGCTACATCTAAAATAGTGGAGTTTTCTCTGGCATTAATATAGTTAAAAGTCCAGCGAATAATCGCCCAAACAGGTAATCCACATAAGAAATACAAACCACCTAATGCGAATGCACCATAAGCATTTTCACTCCAAGCCTGTAAACCAAAATGCTGAATTACAAAAGCACCTCCAGCAATACTACCGACTGCGGTTGAAATAAGTGAAACTACCCATTCACTCCTCGTTTTAGGAAGTCGGGTCATAATTACGACCATCCAAGCCAAAAACATAAAACTCAGTGCCATAATGACAATAAAAAATACGCCATAAGATTTAATCACGGCCGCAATCCCTGCACCCGCTGAAACAACCTCTGTCATTTTGTCCTCCATAAATAAAAAGGCCTCAACTTGTTTAAAGTTAAGACCTTGCTCGAGTAGATTCGTTTTTCATTTTCCACCATAATCACTCCCGTGGTTATTGAAAAAATTTAATTTATACAGATTGCGGATAATGCATCATCCAGCTTTGCTGATCATGGAACTGTACAAAGTCCCCGACCTTGACTTCTGAACCCAAAATTTCACCATGACTGGTTAAGTGATAATAAACGCCATCTTCAAGTTCAGATGGCAATTTATAATCCAAGCTGACATAAGCTTCACGCAAATCAAAGTCAAACTGGCTTAAACCTTCTTGTGTAACAATTTGATAATACATTGGCAATTTCAATGTATTGCTAGAATGCCATGCTCCAACAAATTCATAATCAATATAAACATTCATCGATTGGGCACTGGTAATTTCAAATGTCACAACTGGATTCTCAGACGGATTTTCTTGAATGTAAGTGACATTATTCAAGCTATTAAAATCCCCCAACACCACCACGAATTTACCCCCATCAAAATAGCTATAAATGACAAAGCCTTGCTTAATATGATTCACTGTGACTATATTTTTAGGCTCGTGATCCACTCCCAAAATCATAATTGATCGGTTGGTGATACGCGTCTGAGTAAAAGAAAATCGCCCTTTTTGTGCTTGAAAATAGGCAGAAATAGCGAGACATTCATCGACTAGGGCTGGTACTTTTATAGAACCGAGTTGATCATTTCCATGTATATATGCCCTACCTGATACGTCTGCTGTAGTTCGCATGACCGCAGGGATAATCTCTGCATAAGAAAGAATGTCTAAGTGTTTAATTGAAAAAGAACCCAACATCATATTATTGACACAATTCATTTTAATCACCTTGAGTTATTGAGTCGCTTTAGAGCACCCACTTATAAAATTAATAAAATGGACGATTGTTTATCTTCAGTTATAAAAAAACTCGGTTCCTGACGGATACCGAGTTTTTAGGCAACAAAAAAGCCCGCTAGATGCGAGCTTTTTATTTTTGGTCGATGTCAAATGTAATACGACCAGTATATAAAAACTATAACCTAGTTTCCGAAATAATGGAATCCCTAAGCGTGCATATTTTTGTAAGTATTTTTCCGGTATTGTTCAATCGTAGTTTCAGCCTCACAGATAGCTGTTTCAATTGTCTGAACCATTAAGCTTTCATAGCTTTTCCATGTCTTTCTATAGCTCTCCACATTCATCTGATGACGACTAATACCTGCATAAGCGAGACGTCCTTTTGCTGTATAGTTTTCCTCCAGATCTGGATCTAGCACAAAATCCAATACCATACGCGATAACAACCAAGCCAAGTGGTACATAGCGATACGCTCTGGCTCACGTTTTTTATCTCGCACGGCTTGTTCTATAAAAAGGTCTGCCAAATACTGGCGAACATAGTCATAATCGCTTTTAGCTTTATGTTCGAATACAATGAGCGCTGTCACTGACTTTGCCAATTGTGTATTCATTGATGCAATTGCACCTAAACGATCTTCATAATTTAAGGGACGATCACCTGTCCCACGAATAAAAGGTTCCAAGCCCGCTGAGCGTAGTGTTAAACCCTGCGTCAACCATTCAAATTTTTCAAACTTTGCAATACTTACATTCATATCGTCACCTAAACCAATGTCATTTCATTTTGGGCTTGATTCATGTTTTATAAAATATAAATTGAATAAACCAAGTCTTGTGTTATTTCTCAGCGCTCATCGAACACTTGTTTTGAGTTCCAGTTTGAACTTGCCTTCAAGCATCAAACACTGCTTTGGCCAACTTCAAACTGATGTTTTATATGCTTAGTGATACTTTTCTCTTACTTCTACAAGCTTCATTGCCTGATAAATTTCTTCAAATCGTGCTTTTGTACAGGGTCTGGTTGCACTTTTAATTTGAGAAATATAACTATGTGCACAACCAAGAACTTCCACCAAAGCTTTAGCTCGCCCCTTTTGCGCATCCAACCAAGCACTGAGCATATGGATTTGATCTTCTGTGGCTTGATTCGCCATTCTTTCGAGTCGCTTTAATTCTTTTTGTGTTTTTTCTTGAGATACAAAAGTTACCACATGGCTTGGTCTTGCTTTCAATCTTTGTTCATACGTATTTTGAATTGTTGTGATTGCATTACCTTGAGCCAGCCATGCTTCAATTTCTGCATTTAAGTTCTGCTTAATATGCATGTTTGGGTTGATTGATTTGTTCATACCGCACCTCCAGCATTTAACCTAATGGATAGGTCAATTATATTAGCAAACTAATATAATTTCAATAAGAATACTAATTTGACTTCACATTAGCTTGCTAATATTCTTAATTTATTGATTTAAGGTGCATTAAAAATGCTTAAAGATCGACTCAAAGAAGCAAGAAAAAAAGCCAAGAAGTCTCAAAAAGATGTGGTTGCAGCTGTAGGTATTACCCAATCAGCGCTCAGCCAGCTTGAGACTGGACTGGTCAGTTCCTCATCTCATTTACCCTCAATTGCTAATTTTCTGGGTGTAGATGCCTATTGGCTACAAACAGGTCTTGGTACTGCCACGCCGAAAGAATCTAGCCAAGATGATGTTTCCAACATCACCGCCGTAAAGGCCAATATGGCACCTGTGCTATCTTGGGTACAAGCTGGTGTGTTTACCAATGTTGAATCGGTTGATATCACCCAAATTGAGGAATGGCTGCCTCTGCCTGATGATTGTGATGACTGCTTTTATTTAAAAGTACAAGGTCTGAGTAATTATCCTGTTTTCCATGAGGGAGATTACATTTTGGTTGACCCTACCGTGCAATATAGCGATATGCAATCAGGTGACATGATTGTGGTGAGAAAACATGAAGATGCGACATTCAAACGCCTCGTCATCGAAACCGATAATTCACGATACTTACAAGCACTGAATCCGGAATTCAAGCCCAATATCATTCCACTCGATGAAGAATGTATTTTTGTTGGTGAAGTGGTCGATTCCATTCGCTATATCTATCAATCCAAACGTAGATCCAAAATAAAACATAGCTAATTTTTAAGAGATTAATTATTAGAATTCTTATTTTAACTCAATATTAGTATTTTAATAATCTGTACGATCAAAATCATATACAACAAAAAAAGCCTAGATCACGGTCTAGGCTTTTTTATGCAATAAGATATTACTTCGCAGCAGTTGCTTCAGTTGTAATATTCACAGTGATCTTGTCACCAACATTGGGAACATAATTGCCGATACCAAATGCAGAACGGTTAAAGCTTGTTGTAGCATTGAAACCAATTGCAGGTACTTTCGCCATTGGATGCTCACCTTGCTTATTCAGTACAGCATCTAATACTACAGGTTTAGTTACGCCTTTAACGGTTAAATCACCTGTAATTTTAAAGTGTTTCTTGTCTTTAGTTTCTACTTTGGTACTTTTAAAGGTAATGTTTGGATATTTTGCAGCATTAAACCAAGCTTCTTCTTGGAACTCTTTATCCAACGCAGCAACATTGGTATTTACACTGCTTAAAGGAATCGTCACTTCTACAGATGAATTTGCAGGTTTTGCATTATCAACTTTAATTGTCCCTTGAATATCGGTGAAATTTGCACTTGGTGTAGAGAAACCAAAGTGATTCCAACTGAATACTGTCGCCGTATGCGTTGGGTCAATTTTATAGTCGACTGGCGCAGCCAATGTAACCGAACTTGCTAAAGTAATTGCTAACCCGAGACTTAATGTTTTAAATTGCATTTTTCATATCCTTGTTTGATATAGTGATTAGTGTATAGATCAAGTATTTTTATTCACTAGTCTTTATAAAACGATATGTTTCACCAGTGCAACAATAAAAGCGTTACAGCACTTATCAAAAATCAATATCATAAGACAACTCAATACAGGACAATTGATCAGCAAGCAGATGTGGTCAATCGGTCTATTTTGATTTAGATACTTCACGATAAACAACAAGGTAAAATATGACTCATACAGCTCAAGCACTTAGTACATCTACATCTTATCGCGTTACGTTGACAGATCCTGCTGGCCATACCTGGTATGCAGATGAACCTGCCAACAAAGGTGGTCAAGATACTGCACCGAACCCTGTTCAGCTTTTACTTTCGGCTTTAGGCGCCTGTACCACCATTACTTTGGAAATGTACGCCAATCACAAAGGGATTAAGATTGATCATGTTCAGATCGATTTAGCCTTGAATCCCAATGGTGAGCCAGAATCAGGACAGAATAATATTGAGCGTAAAATTATCTTAAAAGGTGAATTTACCGAGGATCAGCATAAACGTTTGTTAAAAGTCGCAGAAAGCTGCCCGATTCATAAGTTATTAACATCAAATATTTCGATTCAGAGTGAATTAAGTATTGGATGAATGACCGATTACACTAAATTTCAATCACATCCGTATACCATTCCAATGAGCCACTCATCGAGATATCTATTGCTAAGTCGACAATATTTGTGAGCTCATTTGGAATAAATGAATATAAATTTTTTCCATCGAAATGAATCCAAAACTCGGGTGGTGGTGTATCACAACCATCTATAAATCCACCTGTTTCTTTTTCACCCAAACAGTCAAACATTGATGAGTGCACATCAAATATTAATATTTTTCCCTGTAACTTTGTCCAACTTGGCATGTGATGATATTTAACCCGAGCTTGGATAGCCTCTTCAAAATAGGCATGCATAAGATAAGCATAATCACCACCAAATGCTGGATCACCATTTTTGTTTTTGAAACTTTCTTGTAATGCACGATATAAAAAATTATATTCTGCACACTGCCAAAATATTTCTTTTTACTTAGATTTTCCAAATACCAATATTTAATATTTCATCAAAAGTATGAAGTTCGAATTCCTTTCTCATCACAATATCTCACTCTTTTAAGTTTCAATAAAGTACCACTGATCAGCTATATAATTCGCTGATTCATCCTTCAGATCAATATAATGAATACGTATTCCTCGTTCATACATGTGATCAGGAATTTGTAGCCTCCAATTTTTGGCCAAACTTAGCCTGTCCGCTAAAAGATATTGGGGATCATAAGAACCTGCCGATAAGGTATGGGCATTAAAATAATCTTCATCTAAATATAAACAAATTTCACTAGCAAACATATCTGGTTGCACAATGACACATGCCACTTTACAGAATTTTAGTCCTTGAGGTTTTGCTTCAATTAAATACTGACAAGCATTAATAAGATATTGAGCACACTCAGCCTTTATTTCTTGTTGAGCATGTTTTCCTTGAACCATATTCATGGGTACAGGTATCTTCCAATTATAATATCGCTCTTCATCCCCCTCTAAATCAGGAAAATATCCTTTAAAACTTTCACTCCAACACTTAAAATTTCTTAGTTTACGTGGAATTCCCCGTTCTTTTTTATTTGATAATCCAAACCGTCTCATTTTTATATTCCATTTAATCATCATAAAAAAAAGCGCCCTTAATCAGGACGCCTTTTTATACTACTTCATTCAATTAAGCAGTCAATTCTTTAACCGCAGCAACAACCGCTTCAGTGGTGATACCGAAGAATTGGAACAAGTCTTTTGCTGGTGCAGATTCGCCGTAAGTCGTCATACCGATCACTTTGCCGTCTAAACCAACAAACTTCCACCAGTAATCCACATGAGCCGCTTCTACCGCTACACGCGCGCGGATATGCGCTGGTAATACCGCTTCACGATATGCAGCATCTTGCTTCATAAACTCTTCAGCACACGGCATAGACACAACACGCACACCTTCAAGCTGTGCATATGCTTCCATCGCCAATGAAACTTCTGAACCTGTTGCGATGATAATTGCTTTTAACTCGCCTTTTTCTTCAGCAAGTACATAACCACCTTTTGCAACGTTTTGAATTTGAGCTTCATTACGTGCTTGGAATGGCAAGTTTTGACGAGAGAAGATTAACGCTGATGGGCCATCTTTACGTTGAAGTGCAGATTTCCAAGAAACAGCTGCTTCAACTGTGTCACATGGACGCCAAGTATTTAAGTTCGGCGTACCGCGTAACGATGCAATTTGTTCGATTGGTTGATGCGTTGGACCATCTTCACCTAAACCGATCGAGTCGTGCGTATACACATGAATCACACGTTGCTTCATCAATGCAGACATACGTACAGCATTGCGTGCATATTCCATAAACATCAAGAATGTTGCAACGTAAGGAACAAAACCACCGTGTAAAGCCACACCGTTTGCAATTGCGGTCATACCGAATTCACGAACACCGTAATACACATAGTTACCCGCAGGGTTGTCTTGTACGCCTTGGCAACCTTTCCAAAGTGTTAAGTTAGAACCCGCCAAGTCAGCAGAACCACCTAATAACTCAGGAAGTAATGGACCAAAGGCCTGTAAGGTATTTTGGCTTGCTTTACGTGTTGCAATGGTTTCTGCTTTTGCGTTGGTTTCAGCAATAAATGCATCTGCCTGTGCAGCAAATTCAGCAGGTAAATCGCCATTGATACGACGTAATAATTCAGCCGCTTCAGTTGGATATTTTGCTTGGTATTGAGCGAACAATTCATTCCAAGCTGCTTCAGACGTTTGACCTTTTGCTTTTGCATCCCAAGCTGCATATACATCTTCAGGAATAACAAATGAATCTTCTTTCCAGCCTAATGCTTCACGGGTTAAAACGATTTCGTCTTTACCCAATGGTGCACCATGGCAATCTTCTTTACCTTGTTTATTTGGTGAACCTAGACCAATAATCGTTTTACAGATAATGATCGTTGGTTTATTGGTTTCAGCTTTCGCTTCAACAGTTGCTTGGCGAATGGCAGCGGCATCATGGCCGTCTACACGAAGAACTTGCCAACCATACGCTTTGAAACGCTGTTCAGTGTCATCACTGAACCAACCTTCAACTTCACCATCAATCGAAATACCATTGTCATCATAGTACGCAACAAGTTTACCGAGACCCAGAGTACCTGCAAGTGAACATACTTCGTGAGAAATACCTTCCATCAAACAGCCATCACCCAAGAAACAGTAAGTGAAGTGATCAACAACATTTAAACCGTCTTTATTGAACTGAGCGGCCAAAGTTTTTTCAGCTAAAGCGAAACCAACCGCATTGGCAATACCCTGACCCAAAGGACCTGTTGTAGTTTCAATACCAGGCGCATAACCATATTCAGGGTGGCCAGGTGTTTTAGAATGTAATTGACGGAATTGCTTTAAATCTTCAATAGATAAATCATAACCAGTCAAATGCAATAATGCGTATTGCAACATTGAACCATGGCCATTCGACAATACGAAACGGTCGCGGTTCGCCCATTGCGGGTTGCTTGGGTTATGATTTAAAAATTCACGCCAAACCACATCAGCGATATCTGCCATCCCCATTGGTGCACCTGGATGCCCTGAGTTTGCTTGTTGCACAGCATCCATTGCCAAGACACGAATTGCGTTTGCAATACGACGTTCATTTAAAGGGGTTGTCATAAGTCAGAATCCGATTAAATCAAATAAGATGAGAGAAGATGAGAAACCATCTTTCAAAAACTGAGACTATTGTCTTAAAAAAACGACAGTGGGTAAAGTGCAATACACGATATTTCTTATTTTTCCCGCATTCATTTGGTATTCTGAGGGCAAATGTTCATGTGATAAACAGCTCACATAATATTAGTACCTGAATTTTACTTCTGAATTACAAATTTATTCATATAGAAAACACCAAATATCACTTTTACTGATACTCATATCAATAAAAACATCATGAAAATGAAATAAATTCATGCTTTTTAGTCAGCTTGTGCTAGTCCTATGCGCCAAGTCGATGTAACATACTCTGTCTTTTTGAAAATACCAATGATAGGACGTTCATGCGCGAGTATGCTGTTTTTACTTCAGAATCTGTAAGCGAAGGTCATCCAGACAAAATGGCTGACCAAATTAGCGATGCAATTTTAGATGCAATCCTAAAAGAAGACCCGTATGCGCGTGTCGCTTGTGAAACATTAGTAAAAACAGGTGCGGTTGTTCTTGCTGGTGAAATCACAACCACAGCAAATGTGGACTTTGAAGCGATTGTACGTCAAACCGTAAACGGAATTGGCTACCACCATTCTGACCTCGGTTTTGATGGTTCAACCTGTGCTGTAATTAACATGATCGGGAAACAGTCTCCTGAGATTGCACAAGGTGTTGACCGCCAGAAACCGGAAGATCAAGGTGCTGGTGACCAAGGTCTTATGTTTGGTTATGCAAGCCGAGAGACAGATGTACTCATGCCTGCTCCAATCTCTTATGCGCACCGCTTAATGGAGCGTCAAGCAGAATTACGTCGTTCTGGTATTTTACCGTGGTTACGCCCAGATGCGAAAAGCCAAGTCACTTTTGCTTATGAAAATGGCAAACCAGTACGTTTAGACGCTGTTGTACTATCTACTCAACACGACCCTGAAATTTCTCAAATTCAGCTTAAAGAAGCGATTATTGAAGAAATCGTTAAGCCGATCATCCCTGCTGAAATGTTCCATGCCGGTACGAAATTCCATATCAATCCAACAGGTATGTTTGTGATTGGCGGTCCTGTAGGTGACTGTGGTTTAACAGGCCGTAAAATTATTGTCGATACTTATGGTGGTATGGCACGACATGGTGGTGGTGCTTTCTCTGGTAAAGATCCATCGAAAGTTGACCGCTCTGCTGCTTATGCTGGCCGTTATGTGGCAAAAAATATTGTTGCTGCTGGTTTGGCAGACAAATGTGAAATCCAAGTGAGTTATGCAATTGGTGTGGCAGAACCAACATCGATTTCTATCAATACCTTCAATACTGGTAAAGTATCAGATGAACTAATCATTCAATTGGTGCGTGAACACTTTGATCTACGTCCATACGGAATCACACGTATGTTGAATCTGATTCAGCCGATGTATAAGCAAACTGCAGCTTATGGCCACTTTGGTCGCGAAGGTTCTGATTCTGCGTTTACTTGGGAAAAAACAGACAAAGTTGAAATCCTTAAAGATGCTGCTGGATTGTAATCCGCACTGCTCTTTCATAAAAAAGCTCGCAAATGCGAGCTTTTTTATTTCCCCCAAGATTATTTACTTGAATTGGTATTATCTTGCTTAAACATTTCAAATAGAGAGGTGTTTTGAACAGGTTGATCTTCTTGATGATGTTGAGTATATAAATGCGCAAGCTTGATCACCACAACTACAGCCAAACAAGCTGCAACACAAAACATCCATAAACCATACGGGCTACGAATATGATGAGAACCGCAATATGGGCACTCTTTATCTGTTGATGCGACGACCTTGTCACAACATGCACAATGATATTGATATAACATCATTTATTCCTCCTACCACTTATTTTTATTTTCTTTTTACAACAATTTCAAATGTTGCAATTTTATCCTAAGAGAAAAAAACGAGAATTCAATCTTGTTTTCTGACCTACGCATTCAAATTAACAAATTTTTATGACAATTTGGTTAGACTCCTATTTTCAATAAAATCTTTAAGTTATTAATATTATTTTGATCTTTCACGTAATTTGCTAAAATAAGCTATTTACGAATTGTGGGATAAGCATGACCCAACTAATCAACAAAGGTGGATTTCGCGAACGAGCCAATCGCAGTCGAAAATACAAACAGTCTGAAAATGAAATCACCACACTACCGCCAAGCCATTACCAGCCACAAACTAAAGAGATAGGCCAACCTGCTGGTTTAAACCAAACATCAAACCAGCAAGATAAAAAAGATGACGCATAAAAAAAGCACACTTTAGAGAGTGTGCTTTTCTTGATTTGAAACCTATTAAAAAATCAGTTCACATCTTTAAATTCAATTTTCTTTTGATCAGGCTTCACTTCACGTGCTTCACCGTCAATAATGCTTGAATCACGGTATTGACCACCACTCTGCTGATTTTGCATATCCTGCATTTGACGCATCAGATCAGCAAACGGGTTCTGGCCAGCAGCACCTCCCCCCATTCCACCCATCATTTTTTCCATCATGGCTTGTTGACGTTTCGCCATTGTTTTCATTAAAGCATTACGGAATGCTGTCTGAACCGATGGAATCAATATCAATACCGCCAAAACATCAGAAATCAAGCCTGGAATCATTAACAGAAAACCAGACATTGCAATTGCAAGCTTCTTGGTGACTGCTGGATCATTGCCCATTTGACCACTCATCTGCATTTGCTGTAATTGCGGCATAATGCTTGATGTACTTGAACGAACCATATTCAAGCCAATGAAGAATGCGATAATAAACCAGAAAAACACATACCACATACTTCCAACGAGGTCACCCACGCCAATCCAGACCAAAACTTCAGCAATTGTGCCAAATACCACGATAAGAAGTAGATTCATGTCAAATCTCGAAATTAAAACCTTGTGCAATCTTGATGAATCAGTCTTGACACAACAAATAAAATAAACTTAATAAACTAATTGATGGGTACATTTCTCAATTTATCAAGTCTTCTGTAACCACTCGTATAAAAAAGCTCCCAATTAAATTTAATCTAATTGAGAGCCCAAATACTCTTTTAACAATTAGCCACAAGTCGCCTGAATAATCTTTTTAGACTTAGGATCAATCGTTACCGTTACACGATTTTCACGATAATCCATAGTAACAGGCTGATTTGGTCCAACACTGCGAACAATTTCCGACTTGGTCTTTTGTTTGATCTGCTCTTCGCTTAATCCTGACTGACCAATAAGCTTTGTCGCTTCATCAGCTAGACATTTTGGCTGGCTTGCACGAAACAATGCCCACTCCTCAACCACTTTACCGTTTGGCAGCTTACAGTATCCAACCTGACCATTAGCTTCATTACGAATTTCCAACTGGCCACCTTGCTCTACACAATATTTACTGGCAGGGTTTGCCATACCAATTTTTGGTGGCGTCATCTCTTTATTTGGTGTTGCTGAACACGCTGCCAAGGAGGCTACAATTGCACCTAAAAGTAAGATCTTTTTCATGATTTGAATTCTGATAAAGTAAAAAGCAAAGATAACAAAATAATTTAGATTATTATGTCTATGATTTGAAACAGGAAGAAACCATATTTCCCCTCATCATAATTTACTTAAAGCACTCATAAACTTCTTAAATACATTCATTTTAGGTTTGTTTATCAGACTACCATATTGTTTATCTGTTATCTTTCTTAAGCGGTATTTCATCTCCCAGGCTATTTCTTCATTTTCGCTTTGTGCATATTGCCTTATTAAAGCTATCGCTTCTTCAGTACCAATATCCGCTAAGGCATGACTAAACCATTTTGTGATGACCCCATCATCATCAGAAGCCGTATACTTAAACCGCTTAAAACACTGCTCTAGAACCTTTGCAATACTAGCCACACTTGATGGATGGGCAATATCTTACAGCTCTTTTGTTACCATTTGATGCTGGTCATGCCCATCTAACAATAATAAATGATTTAAAACCGAAACCTTGATCTCTTGATTTTCTATCTTAAATGCCAAATCAGCCACAAACTCAAGCATATCGGTATCACTTTGCTGAACACCACGCTCAAACATTTCCATCAAATAAGTGAATTTATTTTCATCAGCAATATTCACACTCCCCCAGAATGCATCTACTTTTGCATAATAATCCAAAACCGAATCTCCCTTTAAAATACTCATCTTTATTACTGAATAATAATAAACTCCAATCGAATCGCCTCATCGACCAAGTAATGCTCTTTAATGAGATAAAAATAAGGTCGAGTATGGATCCACTCATCCATTTCCATAATGGCCTGCGTGTACCCCGTTACTGCTGAAAAATCTTTCACTTGTATAATATCCATAGACTTCATCCTTTTTTATTTAGCCTAACATATTATATTTATTCATATATAGAACAAAATAAAGCCTAATCAGTCATTCGTCATAGCCTTCTACCATGCAACTTTTTCCTTGAAAAAACAGAAAAATGCCTCTCACTTAAGAGGCATTTTCCCAAAATAAGAATACGGGTTAAAACGATACCATTTTCCCTGGATTCAACATTCCTGTAACGCCGTATCAACCTTTAGACATCGCAAGCGCGATTGGCGCCAAAAAACGGCCAAATAGAATATCGCTACGCTGAATTTTAGTGAGCATTTCATAATCCGTATTCACACCAGACAAATCATCCGCAATAGCCTTACTGATACGCACCGTTTGCGCTACACCATGCCCACTCTATTTTAGATAGCGTTAATCGACAGCTAGCAACAAATTGCCAGCCAAAATCAGAAGAAACGGCAAGTTAAAATTGATCGTTGCTTAAAAGCATCGACTAGAAATTAAAAAAGCACCCGAAGGTGCTTTTCTCTCTTATAGGCTGGTCGCAATCAAGACCACAAAGCTGAACAACAACGAACCCAAAGATCTTTTACAATGTACATGAACTTCTTGCTCAAACCCTTGAGCATACGGCTCCAAGTTTTCCATAACTTTAACGCTCATTAAATGTACTACACTTGTTAATTTGCCTAATAAATTAACAAGAATAAATTAGCAAAAAGTCGTATATCTGACTAGTGCAATTTTTCAACCAAATCGTTAATTTATGACAAAAAGTGGCAGTTCATTAAAATTAATTAAAAGAAAAACAAATACGCCAAACAAAAGCCTGTTGAAAAGAATCGCGATAAAAAAAGCCCACCAATCGTGAGCTTTTTTTTATCGCATGACCTAATGATTACTAGATCACAGTAATTTGAGTTGCTTGTGGTCCTTTCTTGCCTTCACCTAAAATAAATGAAACGCGTTGACCTTCTTTTAGAACTTTAAAGCCAGAGCTTTGAATTTCGCTGAAATGAGCAAAAACATCTTGTCCAGAATCTGCATGAATGAAGCCAAAACCTTTAGTTTCGTTAAACCACTTAACAGTACCAGTAACTGTATCAGACATATACTTAAACCTATATTTAAAAAATTGGGACGCTTAGCAGCAAGCAACTTGGAATCATAAACTTTGAAAGGAAATCTGATAAAACGAAAGGTTTGTCTAAAAACTACGAGATCAAAGATTTTCTGAATCAACAGTGTTATTCTTCTAGTCCATTTAACTATACACGAATTTACATTTTTCACGCAATCTCTATCTCTTTACATCAGCTAAAATGAGATTTTTCTACAGAATTTTTCACAACGAAGAGTAAGCATCATTATTTTTTTATCTTAATATTCATAAGATTAAGCAACTACAAATTCAAAATCATGCTTTTATATAATTTTTAACATATTATTTCATTTCCTTTGGCTCGCAAATATCTATCATTCACTGGCAGTTTCAAGCTTTTTTGGGGGCACAAAAAAAGCCCACAGAGTGTGAGCTTTTTTTTCACTGGTCTAAAGTAATTAGATAACAGTAATTAGAGTTGCTTGTGGTCCTTTTTTACCTTGACCAAGAACAAACGAAACACGTTGGCCTTCATTCAATACTTTGAAGCCCTTGCTTTGGATTTCGCTGAAATGAGCAAAAACATCTTCACCAGAGTCAGCTTGAATAAAACCAAAACCTTTAGTTTCGTTGAACCACTTAACAGTACCAGTAACTGTATCAGACATACCTTTAAACCTTTTAAACTTTGTTCATTTATGAATTAAATCAAAATTTTTACATAATGATTTAATACAATCTATCTGTATTAAATAGATACTACAAGTATGTGAACCATTTATGTCAATCGATAAAGTTGATTAACATCGGTATAGAAACTATTCCCGTCTAAATTAAAGTCAATCTCTCGACCTGATTCCAACAGTACTTTCTTTCCTACTTCCACCCATTTAAAGCCATTCAACGTATTTTGCTGACGCTTTAACGGGATGATTCGCACACAAATCTCATTGCCATTTATGGCTTTGGCTACACGCCATTCATTAATAATTTTCAACACAAAATCACTCATTCCTGAGCTCAAGTGATCGATTTGGATTTACTATAACGCTAGATTAATTGAGAGAGGATAACTACAATTCTAGAATCTAATAATTTTTAGCTTTCTTTAGGGTTATTTCAGCTAACTTAATTGCTGCTTACTCTTTAAGATAACAACAATTCAATAATCACAGAGCTAATATTCAATTAACTTTTAAATTGGTAGCGGGAGCTGGATTTGAACCAACGACCTTCGGGTTATGAGCCCGACGAGCTACCAGACTGCTCCATCCCGCATCAACATTTGATCATCACATCTGATCAATGAGATGCTTTATACGCCCATCTCCCCCACAATGCAAATTTTTTTATAAAAATCGCATATTTTCCTTACTAACGTCTAAATTAAGTACAAATTGATCATTTTTCATTCTTTTATATAATTCTCTAAAGTGCACTTAAACCTCCCTCAATTTGAGATTGTTTACATGTAATTTTAAGAATTGTTCAATAAAACAACTATTCTCTTATAATTCAAAATACTACAAAAAAATTATGCAGTGAAAACCCCATTATGTAACAATATTGGCAATCTTTTCTTTTTATAGTGCTTCATGTCATTAATTATTGGTATTGACCCTGGTTCACGCTTAACAGGTTATGGAATTATCGAAAAAGATGGCAATAAGCTGCGGTTTGTTGATGCAGGAACCATTCGTACTGAAACACAAGGTATGCCCGAACGTTTAAAACGTATTTTTGCAGGTGTGGAACGTATTGTTAAATTTCATGGCCCGACAGAAGCAGCGGTCGAACAAGTATTTATGGCACAAAATCCCGACTCGGCTTTAAAACTTGGTCAGGCACGGGGCGCGGCCATTGCAGCATTGGTCAATCTGGACTTACAGGTTGCAGAATACACCGCTCGCCAGATTAAACAGTCGGTTGTCGGTTACGGCGCTGCGGATAAAGAACAAGTACAAATGATGGTCATGCGTCTACTCAATTTAACCATTAAACCACAGGCCGATGCTGCCGATGCGCTTGCTGCTGCAATTTGTCATGCCCATGCTTCTGGCAGTATGAGCAAAATGGCAGTACTCAATGCTTTAGGGGGTATGGCGCGTGGACGTAGTCGTGCCAGTACCAGACGACGTTAAATTAGGAACAAACCTATAAATAAGTAAAAAACCAATATGATTAAAAGTAATCTATTAGATAAGGTCATCAAGCCTTGTATAGACTTTAAAGAAAAGTTAGAAAATTTGATTAAAGGGTACTGCTTTGTCCCCATTTCTTATTATGCTGACTCTAAGAAAGAAATTGCTCACAAAATTCTTCCCATATTACGATCATATAGAAAATTAATTATTAAAAAGACAATATATCTCTACCTACATGGGTTGTAGACTCAAAGTATCCTCAAGATTTCAGTGATGATGAGCTAAATTACATCTGGTTGGACTATCTAAATAAAATGATTCTTGCTTTTGAGTTGGTCTTGGAAGGAAATCATAGTACAGAGGCTGAAAAACAAATCGAGGAAGGTTTGAGGTTATTTACAAGCTATTATCAGCATTTATGGGATTAATCTAAAAGCAATCGAATTAAAAAAATCTAACTCCTCCTCATCACCATCAATAAAAATTATTGATTCACCACATGATAAATCATTTCCCCCATTTTATGCGCTTGCAACCCCCTTACTCCCTTCTCAGCCAGCAGATCACCTGCCTGCGCATGCAAACTGACGATTTCATGCAAAGCAATCTGTTGATGAAATTGAGCTTTTAAACTGGCAATCATGCCTGCCAGTACATCGCCCATGCCTCCTGTTCCCATCCCCGCATTACCCTGCGTACAGATAAATAATTGTTCTTCTAAAATTAAACTACCCGCGCCTTTTAACACCCATTGCCCTGCATATTTTTGCTGTAACTGTTGAATGGCAGCGATACGGTCTTGTTCTATATCCGCAGCAGTACACCCCAAAAGTGTTGCGGCCTCACCTGAATGTGGCGTTGCATAGAGATGCTGGTTTAATTGTTGCGGATGCTTGGCCAGAAACCACAAGCCATCGGCATCAATTACAACCTCTAAATGAGAGTTTTGCTTGAGCAAATTAAACCATTGCTGATAAATCGTTTCCGCCCACTCATCTCTTCCCAAGCCCATCCCAAAACAGATGGCATCCACCTGTGTTAATAGCTGTTGGATACCTTCTTGGTCTAAGCTATTAATATCACGCAGCATAATATTCGGTGACCGTGCCAAAATGGCTTGATGATGTTTGGCATGACAGACTACACTGACTTTGCCTGCCCCTGCATGGAAAGCAGCTTCAGCAGCCATAATGACTGCACCTCCCATCTCGGCATGTCCACCTACAACTAATACATGACCATAACTACCTTTATGCCCAAAAGCCTGACGTTTTGGCAAAACGATTTTTTCGGGTGACAGATAGGCAAATGGTTTTAACTCTTGGTCGACTGGAATCAAACTCAGCAAATGTAGTTTTCCCACATATTGCTTGCCTTGACCCGTAAACAAGCCCGCTTTGTAGCCCAGAATCGTAAAGGTTTGATCAGCTTGTACTGCACAGGGCAACGTTTGTCCTGTATTGGCCTGTAAGCCGCTGGGGATATCGATTGAAACTTTTAAACCTGTTTGCAAATTATAAAGCTGGATAATTTCTTGCCACTTTTGATCAAGTGCTCGATTGAGACCAATGCCAAATAAGGCATCAATATGACAATCAAAACTAGGGATTTTTTGCTGAACTGCGTTTTCTGACAATAAATAATCAATGCTTTGAATATCAACTTGATGAGACTGTGCATAATCTGCGGCTTGTTTTAAATCTACTGATTGGCCGAGTTCAGTCGCATAAACAGTGATGTTAAATCCCTGCTGCTTCAGAAATGCAGCAATATAATAGCCATCGCCAGCATTATTGCCTTGCCCACACCAAACTGCGATCTTTTGAATTTTATTTTGTTGGAATTGAGGAATTAACTGTTGGGAGATTGTCCAAGCTGCTTGCTGCATGAGTCCTAAAGATGAATTTTGCTGAGCAAACCAACGCTGCTCCCATGCTTGGATACTTTGGCTATGGTAAACTACAGCTTGCATGTTTTTCTCCTTATTATCGGTTTATGGCTTCAAGCACATCTTTTCAAACACAGTCCCAGAAAATGCCTGACAAAATCGAGCTACAGCAGCTTGATTCTCAAGCGTTGAAAGACTGGATCAAAGCACAGGCATTAGACTTGGGCTTTGCTGATTGTGTCATTGCCAAACCAGATGCTCAAGATCAAATGCCGCGTTTTAAAGAATATTTAGAACGCGGTTATCATGCCGATATGCACTATTTAGAAGAAAACTTGGAAAAGCGCGCTGATCCAACCTTGCTCGTTCCTGGTACAAAAAGCATTATTTGTGTGCGCATGAACTATCTTGTGGCATCACCCAAGCCCCGTTATGTGCCATTTGAACCCAATTCTGCCATTATTGCGCGCTATGCACGTGGTCGTGACTATCATAAAGTCATGCGTGGACGCTTAAAGACATTAGCGACTCGTATTAAAGAAAAAGTGGGCGATTTTGAATCTCGTCCTTTTGCTGATTCAGCCCCTATCTTTGAAAAATCATTGGCTGAAAGTGCGGGTATGGGATGGACGGGTAAACATACTTTGCTGATCCATAAAAAATCAGGTTCTTTTTTTGTTTTAGGCGAATTATTCACTTCGCTTGATCTGCCTTTTGATCAGCCTGCTACTGCACATTGTGGTTCATGTACAGCCTGTATCGACATCTGCCCAACACAGGCGATTGTTGAACCCTATATGCTGGATGCCAGAAAATGTATTGCGTATTTAACCATTGAATATAAAGGCATCATTCCTGAGGAATTAAGATCGGGTATCGGTAACCGTATTTTTGGCTGTGATGATTGTCAGTTGATTTGCCCTTGGAATAGCTTTGCTAAAAAGGCTTCAATTCCAGACTTTGACCCGAGACATAACCTGGATAACATCAGTCTATTAGAGATTTGGCAATGGGATGAAGCCACTTTTCTCGCCAATACTGAAGGCAGCCCAATCCGCCGTACTGGCTACCAATCCTTTAAGCGCAATATTGCAATTGGCTTAGGAAATGCTCCATACTCGGCTGAGATCGTGACGCAATTGCAAGATGCAAAAACGCGGCACGACGAGATCGTTAATGTACATATAGATTGGGCAATTCAACAGCAATTGCAGCAAATAAAAGTACATTGAATAGAAAAATGATGTTTTTTGCCCTTTGGCTTTGGCACGATTTCTGTATGATGAATCTCAATGTCTGTAATCAATCATCATGGATATAACAATGACTTTACGTAATGACTGGACTCGTGATGAAATCCAAGCTTTATATGACCAACCTTTTCTAGACTTAGTATTTGAAGCCCAAGGTGTGCACCGTCAGCATTTCCAAGCGAATTCGATTCAGGTCAGCACATTACTTTCAATCAAAACAGGGAAATGTCCTGAAGACTGTAAGTACTGCTCGCAATCTGCTCGTTACGACTCTAAGTTAGAAGCAGAAAAGCGTATTGCTGTTGATAAAGTCATTCGTGAAGCACTTGCAGCAAAAGAATCGGGTTCATCGCGTTTCTGTATGGGCGCTGCTTGGCGTAACCCACATGAGCGTGATATGCCTTATGTGTTGGAAATGGTGCGTGAAGTCAAAGCATTGGGCCTAGAAACCTGTATGACTTTAGGGATGCTGAACCAGTCTCAAGCGGAACGCTTAAAAGATGCAGGTTTGGACTATTACAACCACAACCTAGATACATCTCGTGAATACTATTCACATATCATTAGCACACGTACTTTTGACGACCGTCTGGATACTTTAGATCATGTTCGCCAAGCAGGTATGAAAGTATGCAGCGGCGGTATTGTGGGATTAGGTGAAAGCCGTAATGACCGCATCGGTTTGTTACATGAACTTGCAACTATGCCAGTACATCCAGAATCCGTGCCAATTAACATGCTGGTTCCAATCGAAGGTACCCCACTGGCTAATGTTGAGAAATTAGATGTCATCGAATGGATTCGTACCATTGCTGTTGCACGTATCATCATGCCACACAGTTATATTCGCCTTTCAGCAGGTCGTGAGTCATTGAGCGATTCAGATCAAGCGCTTGCCTTTATGGCTGGTGCAAACTCCCTCTTCTCTGGTGAAAAACTTCTTACCACCCCAAATGCGGGTGAAGGCAAAGATCAGGTCTTATTTGCCAAATTAGGTTTAACCGCAGAAAAACCCAAGCCATCGGTTGCAGAACTCTCTGTCGATGCCATGAGCGCATAAACGAAAAAGCCTTGTCAGATGACAAGGCTTTTTTAGATATGATTAAATTGATGTCACCAAAATGCCGTATTTGGCATTTAAAAACATTCCAACACGAATAACATCAACACCTGCTGCATGTGTCACTGACAATTCCTGTGTATGTACATCAAAATGAAATGAATCAAAAATGTCTTGATGCTGCATCAGCCATAGAATGGTGTCAGTAATACTGTCATCTACCGTATAGGTTTCTGCCTTAAAATCTTTATTCATAACACGTTGTATATCTTCTATTGATCTTTTTATCATAACGGATCAACAGATTTAACGCAGCTTGTTAAAAAAACACTTAGTAAACGATATTGCTAAGTGTATAAACTCTTTATTTGCTCTTAATGCTTAAGCCACTTGTGGACTTACAATGCTTTGACCCGCTTTCAAGCTTGCAACAGCTTTTGGGTTGAACTCTAGTGTTAGCACGTGATTATCTAAATGGACATGATAAGATTGGATCAATGACTGCTGCCCCTCATCCGTTTCAAGCACGTATTCATCTGCAATATTTAAAATACCTTCTAGATTGGTGGTACTTGAGGCACGATCATGACTGAATAAGTCATAAATTGTCTGCAAATTAAAGCTTGTCTGCTGTTCCGTAGGATGGCTTTTTAAATGACTTTCTAGGAATAAAACAAACTTGTGTGCAAAGAAATAATAGTTCGGTTTGTGGGTATAAAGCATGTTCATTGAAAGCTCCTTTAACGGTGTTTTTTCATCTAATCATGACTAAAAAACTAAGGATTTAACCTTAAAAATTTCTTAAAAGAACTTTGCGCTTTTTGTTAACGAGCTTAACAATTCAGCTAAAAACTTGATTATTCATCTAAATTATTATTCAAATTATACGAATAAAATCACATAAAAATATAATTCCTGCTATTTTTCGATCAAAAAATAATCAAATAAGCCTTTTTATAAAAGGAAAAAACAATCAGTCTTAAGCAATATTAAACAAACGAGCACTGAAAGTAAGTTTCAGCAAAAATAAAGTTTCCTCATATCAACAACTTATTTATGATCGGAAATTCTGATCAAAACCCCCGTAAAAAATGTGATGCAGTTTGCAATTTCACAACCTACTGATATATATTTCGCACATTACTTGTTCAGCGCAAAAATTCAACTGAGAAGTAATTTTAATTCAAACTTTTAGCTGATGTATTCGAGAAACTATTATGAAGAAACTTGCTTTGATCGCTACTCTTTCAGTTGTAGGTATCGCTAACGCTCAAGCTGCTGATGGAACGATTACAATTAACGGTCTAGTAACAGACAAAACTTGTGACATCGTAACTCCAGCGGGTAAAGACTTTACTGTAACGCTTCCAACTGTTTCAAAACAAACACTTGCTAATGCAGGTGATGTTGCAGGTCGTACTCCATTCCAAATTAACTTAGGTAACTGTTCAGAAGGTAAAGTTGCAACTTACTTCGAACCAGGTGCAACTGTTGATTTCAATACTGGCCGTTTATTAAACCAAAACGCTGCTGGTGCTAAAAACGTTGATGTTCAATTATTAGGTAACAATAACCAAGTTATTCCTGTTCTTGCTGCTGGCAGCAATGGCGCTCAAACTAACTCTCAATGGGTTGACGTTGTTGAAGGCGGTAAAGCTGACCTTAACTACTATGCTGAATACTATGCAACTGGCGCTTCTACTGCTGGTGAAGTGAACACTTCAGTTCAGTACACTATTATTTATCAATAATCTTATTGATAAACTATGCGAATTTCTAGTTAGCTAGAAATTCGCAGTTGTATACTTCACGCAATCATAGAGTAAATTTTAATGGCACTGAACAGTTACAATTTTTTGCTTGGTCTAACGATGTCTTCGGCTTTAATCGCAAGTCACACACATGCAGAAATTATTTTGCATGGTACTCGCGTTATTTATCCATCTGATGCTCGTGAAGTGACTTTGCAAGTCAGTAACAACGGTTCTAAGCCATCGCTTGTTCAGGCATGGATTGATGAAGGTGATGCTAAAACCACACCGGATCAAGCTAAAGTTCCGTTCATGATTACTCCCCCGATTTCGCGTGTAGAGCCAACGAAGAGCCAATCTCTTCGTATTACGGCATTACCTAATGCTGCTCAATTAAATCAAAAGCAAGAAACTGTTTTTTGGTTGAATGTTTTAGATATTCCACCAAGACCAACAGCAAACAGTAAAGATGCTGTTCCTGATAATTTTTTACAGCTTGCAATCCGTTCACGTATCAAGTTTTTCTATCGCCCAGCAAGCATTAAAGCCGATGCCAATCTCGCTGGTGAAAAATTGCAGTGGGCTAAAAGTGGACAAACACTTATTGTAAAAAATCCAACACCGTTTCACGTCACCATGACTGCGGTGTATCAACAAAATGCAGGAAAGCCAGTTGACCTACTACCTAAAGGTCTAATGCTGTCACCTTTTTCAGAGGACAAAATCCAATTGAAAACAGGTAGTACTGAAAAGCTGAGTTATGTAAGCATCAATGATTACGGTGGTCGTATCGAACACCAGATCAAGCTTCAATAACAAATTTATTTTCAATCAATAAATGATTTTGTACCTATCATTGAATAGGCGAACGGATTATGTCAAAGAAAAATGCAACAGCTAAATTCTTGAAGCGTCGTATATGTTATTACCTTACTTCTGGGGTGATCACAGTGACGATGCCTATGGCTGTTTATGCAGTAGAAGAGACAGCAGAAAAAGCCCCACCAATGGAAGCAGAATTCGACTCTGTTTTCTTAATCGGTGACGCACAAAAAGTAGATATTTCTCGTTTTAAATATGGTAACCCAGTTTTGCCGGGTGAATATAATGTTGATGTTTATATCAATGGTAACTGGTTTGGCAAAAGAAGAATGATGTTCCGTTCAACAGAACAAAATAAAAATGCCTATACCTGTTTCACATCAAGCTCATTACTTGAATATGGTGTTAAACAAGATGTGCTCGTGAACCGCACTGAGTCTAATGCACCAAATGCATGTTACAAAATCGAAGAATGGATCGAAAACGCTTATTATGATTTCGATACCTCTCGTTTACGTGTCGATATTTCAATCCCGCAAATTGCTCTGCAAAAAAATGCGCAAGGTTATGTTGATCCGAGTATTTGGGATCGTGGTGTTAATGCTGGATTTTTATCTTATAGCGGTAGTGCCTATAAAACCTTCAACCGCTTAAATGACAATAAAGAAACCACCAATGCCTTTATGGCAATTACTGCTGGCGCCAATATTGCGGGTTGGCAACTTCGCCACAATGGTCAGTGGCAGTGGCAAGATGGTTCGCAAAGCGAGCTAGATTCAACCAATACAAAGAAATCGACTTACGAATCGACCAGTACTTATTTACAGCGAGCATTCCCACAGTACCGAGGTGTTTTAACCTTGGGCGATAGCTTTACCAATGGTGAATTATTTGATTCCTTCGGTTATCGCGGTTTTGATTTTTCAAGCGATGACCGCATGCTGCCGAACAGTATGCTTGGCTATGCACCACGTATTCGTGGTAATGCAAAAACCAATGCCAAAGTTGAAGTTCGCCAACAAGGTCAGTTGATTTATCAAACCACAGTTGCACCAGGTAGCTTTGAGATTAATGACCTCTACCCTACAGGTTTTGGTGGTGAGCTTGAAGTTTCGATTATTGAGTCGAATGGTGAAATTCAAAAGCTTGCCGTTCCTTATGCATCTGTCGTGCAAATGTTACGTCCTGGTTTAAGCCGCTACTCAGTCACTGCCGGTGAGTTCCGCGACCGTGATATTGATTTAACACCTTGGGTAACACAAGGTAAATATCAACGCGGTCTGAATAACTACTTGACTGGCTATACGGGCTTTCAATTAGCTGAAGACTATAGTTCTTTATTATTAGGTGCCGCTGTTGCAACACCAATTGGTGCGGTTTCGTTTGACGTGACTCAATCGAATGCTGATTTTGACAAACAAGGCTCGCAATCAGGACAAAGTTTTCGCTTAAGTTACAGCAAGCTCATTTCACCGACCAATACGAACCTGACGTTAGCAGCCTATCGTTATTCGACGGAAAACTATTTAAAGTTACGTGATGCTGTTTTAATCCGAGACCTAGAAGATAAAGGTGTGAATACCTTTGCTGTAGGTAAGCAGCGTAGTGAATTCCAGATTACCCTGAACCAAGGTTTACCCGAAGGCTGGGGTAATATTTATATGGTGGGTTCTTGGAACGATTATTGGAATCGTAATGAAACGAGTCGTCAATATCAGGTCGGTTATAGTAATCATTATCAAGGATTAACTTACGGTCTTTCAGCGACCAATCGTCTACTCCAATACGGCTCAAATAATCAAACACGTGATACAGAATATTTGATGACGCTCTCTTTCCCAATGAATTTCAGAAAGAGCGCAGTCAATGTCAATGCAACCGCATCAGAAAACAGTCGTACAGTGGGTATGAGCGGTATGGTGGGTGATCGTTTCAACTACGGTGCATCGGTATCTCATCAAGATAGACAAAATCCAAGTTTCAACGTCAACAGCCGCTATCGTACTAACTTTGCTACCGTTGGTGGTTCTTATAGTATTGCTGATTCATATCAACAAGCGATGCTCAGTGTCAGCGGTAGTATAGTTGCACATGATAAAGGCATCTTGTTTGGTCCAGAACAAGGTCAAACCATGGTACTGGTTTATGCACCAGATGCTGCGGGTGCCAAAGTCAACAATACCGTTGGCCTCAGTGTGAATAAATCAGGTTATGCTGTTATTCCATATGTCACACCATATCGTTTAAATGACATCACGCTTGATCCTCAAGAAATGTCGACCAATGTTGAATTGGAAGAAACCAGTCAGCGTATTGCGCCTTTTGCTGGTGCGATTGCTAAAGTTGATTTCTCCACCAAAAAAGGTTATGCCATTTACATCAACACCAAAACTGCAACAGGTGAAGGCTTGCCATTCGCGGCACAAGTATTTAATGCCAAAGATGAATCTGTGGGTATCGTAGCGCAAGGCAGTATGGTGTATTTACGTACTCAAGAGCCAAAAGGTGATTTGTATGTAAAATGGGGTGATGAAGCCAATGAACAGTGCCACTTCAGTTATGATGTTACCGCACAACTTTCTAACGATCAGCAAAGCATGATCATGACTGAGGCAGTATGCAAATGAAAAAATTACTTTTAAGCAGCGCCTTAGTTGCTGCAGGTTTTGCTATCAATACAGCAGCTCAAGCTGCTTGCTCAACTAGCGCGGGTTTCAGAACGATTGATGTGTCTATGCAAGTAGGGCGTGTTGTGGTTCGACCAAGTGACCCTGTTGGCAAAGTCTTAGTTAAATCTCTTTTTGAAATTCGCCCAGATTCTAGAACTACATATAGCTGTAATCGTAGTGATATGATGGTCGCCCGATTATTACAAAATTATGCAATTAGTTCTCTAGGCGATAATATCTATTCCACCAATATCCCAGGGATTGGCATTCGTCTGTATCGTGAAGCATTTAATGCAACAAATTTTTCTGGATATTATCCCTATACCCGTCCCGTACCAAGTACCCGTATTAGCCTTGCCGAAGGTTACTTCGTTGTCGAAATCGTTAAAACAGCTGAAAATACGGGCTCAGGAACATTAGTACCAGGTGTTTATAGTACCTATTATGCTGGGAATCGTAGTGATAGTCCGTTTTTAACCAGTACTGTTTATGGTAATGCGATTACCATTGCATCATCCTCTTGTGAATGGAGAGGTGATATTAATAAAGCAGTACAGCTTCCAACAGTAATGAAGTCAGGATTCAAAGGAATTGGTTCGACTCAAGGCGAACAATCGTTTGAACTTAATATTCTTTGTAATGGTGGTCAAAACCCAACAGGTTACGAAGAAAAAAACCTCATTAGTTTGACCTTTGACTATCAACAAGAAGGCAATAACACCCAAGTTTTAAAGAATCTTGAACCAAATTCGACTAAAGCAAATGGCGTTGGGGTACAGTTAGTATGGAACTATCAGAATAAAAATCAGGTTATTGGTTTAGGTAATAAGTTAGAATTAGGAACTGTGAAATCGAATCAGACAGTTCAATATAATGTCCCTCTCACTGCTCGCTATTATCAAACCGCAACGAATGTCACTGCAGGTAAAGTCCGTGCAATGGCAACTGTAACCATACAATACGATTAAACCTTTTATAAGACCTCTTCCCAAACAAGAGGTCTTTTTTATATAGCTAAAATGAAAGTTATCTAAGCCCTTAATTTTAATTCATTAAAAAATTCTCTTTTTGTTTTTGATATAAAGCTTGACCCACATACCAGAGGAACAATTAATGAAAAACTGAGTATATTGGCACTTAGCCTCACTATTTTTGGTTGTGGTGAAAACCAGAATAGTTCACAAAATAATCCCAACGCCCAAACAACTGCAACAACCTCTACAAGCTTTAGTTCACTTAGTTTTAGTCAACCACAGACATGCCAATATAACTTCGATGCAACACAACAAGATTATGATGATTTATGGAACAATCAAAATTCAGACTATCTGATCGGTGTATTTCCTACGATTGATGGGCAAAAGTTTGGCTTTACTATTACCCCACCCTATTTTAGGGACCATTACCCTGAAGAAAATATAACTTTTAATTATTTTGACTTCTTATCAGCAAGTAAGAAACGACTACAAACAGTAAGAGGCAGTGAAGGATTTCGCCCTCCATTTCTAGATAATGCAGGTGATTTACCTTTACCAAATACAGGGATTCTTGCCTAAGAAATGCAAATAGACATTCCAGCAGTTCCTCTTAACGGTGGTTACTACGGTGAACCTAGTTCATCATATTTTACAGATATCAATTTCAGTGGGGAAACCGATAATGGCTATATCGTAAGATCCCTCTATTCATTTGCTGCAGGCAGTGCTGTTCCAGATTTTGGTGAGAATCCTCCCTTTGTATTATTTACCCTCGATTACCCAAATAGCGATCATACAGAGTATAGTTCAGCCGCTTATTACTACAGTAAATTGACAGAGTACCAAAGCAAATATCATCGATTAGGTGTTTATATTAACCAAAATAGCAAACAGGTTGGCTTTATTTTCAATGGTGTTGATCAAGGCTTCAATCTACCCTACCTGCAGCACTTGAAAATCTTAGTTTTAACATTGATAGCGGAGTCTCGATATATTCTAATCATTTAGATGGGCAAGAACTATCATCTGAAATGATCACTGACCGAAATGCTCTACAGTTCAACTACCCACAAGGTGCAACTGATATCTGTGGTAATGTCATTTAACTTAGATCAGATTTAAAAAACCTAATCACCAGATTAGGTTTTTTATATTTTACCAAACTAGCGAAAGTATATTTTAGCGACACAAATACAAGTACACTTCCCTATTTCAACAACAAAAATAGATTCTTCCAACCATGTAATAGCAACCCGACAACTCAAATTTATAATTCTCAATACAATAAAAAACGTGATGTAATTAACAATTCAAAATAAATACATTAATTATCAATTTTAGATTAAAACCTTAAACAGATCACACTTAAACCAAATATTTAATCAATATTATTTTTTAAGATTGCTTTAATAATAAATTTTATGTTAATTAATACTTAATGCATTTTATAAAGGCAATAAACATGTATAACAATATTTATAAATCTGCCCTACTTTTATCATTAATGGCGTTTGCTTCGGTGAGTTATTCAGCAAGCACAATCCAAATGAATGGAAGTATTGTAGAAGACACTTGTTCTCAGCAACTTCAAACTAATGATTGTCATCAATTGAATACGCTTCGTGATAAGATTGATTCTCAATTAATTTCACTCAGTGATTTAAATTTGAACACCCAAAAAAATACAACAACAGATATTAGTATTGAACGATTTCCTGACCAAAAGAATGCGGTTATTATTGCAAGTTACTACTAGTTAATAGATTTCTTATCAAGATGTGAACTAATTAACATTAAATATTTAGTTCACATTTGACTTATCATCAAAATCTACATTTTATAATAATATTAAAGAAAATCAGATTTTTATTTAGTTCCATTTAATGTACAGCCAAATTTTAAATTTTCATCCTGCTAACTACGCCAACCCAAGAAAAATTTTTTAAATAATGCAAAATTATTTCACACATACTAGAGAACATATCTTGACCACCTAAAATATTTTCTATAATTTTTTGATTGATGAGAAAACTTTAAAATAATTTAGCATCTTCTTTCTCCCCAAATACCTGCAATACGTATAGGTACATTGCTTAACGGTTTTATGCTCAGGAGCATATTTATGTCAGATTTTATCTCTTTGATACGTTTTAGTTTACTACTTACAATAACACCTATACTGATTAGTACAAGTGGCTGTGCTCATCACCTATCATCACAAAGTTTAGCCAATCCTCATAAAATCCCTTATCCAAGCATTGATACAGCATTGGGTGAAAAACTACAACCAAACGAAAATATTCTGGCTCA
This sequence comes from Acinetobacter colistiniresistens, assembly GCF_024582815.1. NCBI lineage: Bacteria > Pseudomonadati > Pseudomonadota > Gammaproteobacteria > Moraxellales > Moraxellaceae > Acinetobacter > Acinetobacter colistiniresistens. Next base: position 2,369,239 of record NZ_CP102099.1, on the reverse strand, counting down.
ACAAATATCTGAACAAATTGAACAGCATATTCGTAAACAATACATTGCAGGACAGGCTCTGCGAGACGCACACCCTAAAGCTCATGGGTGTGTTCGTGCAGAATTCCATGTTTTAAAATCATTACCGACAAACTTAACACAAGGCATTTTTATACCAGATAAAACTTATTCAGCATGGATTCGTTTTTCCAATGCATCAGGAGATGCCACACAAGCTGATGATAAGAATGATGCACGAGGCATGGCGATCAAAATTCTCGATGTTTCTGGTAAAAAGATTTTGGAAAATGATGATCAAGCAATGACGCAAGACTTTATTATGATTAATCATCCAGTATTTTTTGTGAACGATCCTCAGCGCTACTTATCTTTTATAAAGGATGTGAATAGCAAAAGTATGTTCAAAAAATTACAGATCCCTTTTGCTTTAGGCTTTCAAGGAACATTCAATGCCGTTAAAGCCAATAATTCGAAAATTTCCAATCCATTACAAGCCAGATATTGGTCAATGGTACCTTATCAGCTAGGATTAGGTGACAAGCGACAAGCCGTAAAATATTCAGCAAGGCCCTGTACTCCGTCCTTAACTTCCATACCTAACCATCCTAGTCATGATTTTTTAAGAATTGCACTTCGAAATAGTTTAGAAAAAGATGAGGCATGTATGGAGTTTCTTATACAGCCGAGAACCTCCAACAAAATGCTTATAGAAGATTCCATGACTGAATGGAAAGAATCGCAAGCTCCTTTTTATCAAGTTGCAACAATCCATATACCTAAACAGGTTTTTGACACTCCTGATCAAAATACATTTTGTGAGAATCTTTCTTTTACGCCGTGGCATTCTCTCCCTGAGCATAAACCCTTAGGCGCGATCAATCGATTACGTAAAGTGATTTACGAAAAGATTAGTACCGTTCGACATGAAATGAATGCTGTGCAAAGAAAGGAGCCGCTATAAACCATACGATTCATCAATAACGCAACTATTCAAAAATATAAACTTTGCGCTGACCATCTACTGAAAATATACATTTTCCTTTAAACTCTTGAGCATTGCCTAAGTGATTCTCAGCGCAGAATTCTAAATAAAGGTAAATATCTCCACTATTTTGATTTATATAATAATTATTCCCTACATTATCATGAAAACTAACGGTCTTTTTCTTTGCAACATTAGAAATTACTAATTTTTGCAATTTTCAATCAGCTTTTCCTTATTTAAGTTAATTTCAGAGTGACGAATAAAAGAAGAGCTTTTACTCAAATCTCGCTCATTATCTTGATTGTTATTCTCAACTATATATGGATCTAAATTCGCGACAATATTAGAGTCATTGCTCTTATACTCATCAAAACTTTCACACCCCAACAAACCTAGTATCATGGTGAAAGCTAAGACATTCTTCACTTAAATAATCTATAAAATTAAAAATGTAAGATAGCAAAAATAATCTGATATAGCAAAATAAAATACATCCAGTGCTAATAAACTAAATCCGCTGGAGTTCTGTTTTAAATTTTAATTAAACCCTTAAAAATCTTGACTCTATTTTATGAAATCAATAACTTTATTTTAGAGATTCTTGATATGAACTAGCTTGCTTATACAATGAAAATCACTCAAAAACTCGAATACAATTTTATCTTTTTAATTCAATCATTTCACTTATCCATTATTTTCTAAATGATTAGAGTATTCAGATAATCCGGCTGTATTTTTTGATGTCAAAGTACCACTTGCGTGGATTTTAATATTAAAAAACCACTTAGGATTAGTACACCTAAGTGGTTGTTTTATATGGTGGGCCCACCGTGACTTGAACACGGGACCAACGGATTATGAGTCCGCTGCTCTAACCAACTGAGCTATAGGCCCTATAAAGTTAAATGCAATTAATACAATGCTTTAACTTTATGCTGATTCTACATAAAAACATTTTTCATTGCAATACGTTTTTTTGTAGGCACTATGTAGGCAGTTAAAAATATTGTATGTTATTGCGAGTTATTGCAAACACACGTGATCATACACTATGACCTCTGAAAGAACAAAGCTCACAAAAACATTTGTTGATTCTTTGCCCTTATCACCTGATAAGCAGGTTATCTATCGGGATTCAGAGCTGATTGGCTTCGCGCTGCGAGTTACCATTTCCAAAGTTTATGTGGTTGAGCGTCGCATTGGTAACGGTAAATCCTCAGTGCGAGTCACTATCGGTAAACATGGAGAAATCACACCTACGCAAGCTCGTGAGCAAGCCACTAAATTACTTGGATTAATGGCACAAGGTATTAACCCGAATCAAGAAAAACAAGAAGCTAAAAAGGAAATGTATGCTGATTATGCAAAAGCAGATCAGCAACCCACCCTATTAGACGCCTACAACGCCTACAAAACAGAACGAGAGCTTAGTCAAAATACGCTAGATGACTATAATCAATGTGTAACAGACTACCTAGTAGAATGGCGTGACATAAAATTGATCGATATATCACGTAAGATGGTTCAAGAAAAACATGCTGAATTGTCAAAACGATCTAAAGCACGTGCAAATTTAGCAATGCGTTTCTTTAGAGCTGTTTTTAATTTTTCGGTTGAGCATTATCTTGATGTAAATGATAAAAATATAATAGATGTATCAAACCCAGTTAATACTTTAAAAGCCAAAAAATCGTGGAATAAAATTAAGCGTAGAAAAAACTATATTCGTAGTAATCAAATGAAAGACTGGTTAGATGCTGTAGTTTCTACAGAATGGGTCGGACAACAATATAAGAATCATAATGCTTATACCAATCAAGATTTTTTATTAACTGTTTTACTTACTGGTTTTCGTAGAGAAGAAGCAGAGACAATAGAATGGTCTCATGTCGATCTCAAATATGGCTCAATCACATCAATTGATCCTAAAAATGGTGAACCTTTGACTCTGCCAATGGGCAAAATCCTCCACTATATAATGCAACAACGTTTTGAACGTTCCGGTGGTGGTAAATATGTTTTCCAAGCTAGACAAGGTGTTGGTCATGTAGCAAATCGAAGTAAAGCTAGGCTAAAAATTGCAGAGTTGACTGGTATTACATTTACATACCATGATTTAAGACGCACATTTTCCAGTGTTGCAAACAGCTTAAACATTGGTTCATACACGATTAAAAAGCTTGTAAATCATGCTACAGATGAATCAAATGATGTAACCGAAGGTTATGTACAAGTCTCGTTTGAAGATCTTCAAATTGCAATGAATATGATTGAAGATTTATTGTTAGATGATGAAATCATTTCAACCATAAAAAATAGGAAATTTAAGAAAATTACACGTCATCACGACTATTTGGAAAAGTCCGTTTCTGAAAATCCAATCGAAATTGATGATGCCCTTAAAGCACTTTCAAAAGTTGAACAGTTAAAGGCTAGATTAAGGTAAATCTATGAAAACTACAGGACAATTCATAAACGATACACTTCAACACTCATTCCTTATTTTATGGAAAGAAGATAAGCAAAAATGGGAAGTTGGTTGTGCTTTGTTAAAAATAAACCTGCAAGCTGACACTTATGCTGAAGCAATTCAATCATTAGCAAAAGCTATTTTAGATTACAAGTTATCTCATGAATTCTCTGAAGTAATAGAGAACGATAAAGAGGATTACTTAAAATCTAGTAAATAATGTTTTACATAATCTTAAAAAGCGACACGAAATGTCGCTTTTAGTTTATCCACAATCCTTTGAATTTGAATTTATTAAATGATGGCTATAAGATCAGACTTGATTCTGTAACTTAATCAAGAGTAACTATTATGGCCTCTAAATCTATAGCTATCGAAAACCAAGACTCCCCCCAAGACAACTTCGCACAAGATTCTTTTGATGAATCTATCCAAGAATCATTTGATGAAGTAACTCAAGAATTAGAAAATGATTTCAGTCAAGATCCTATTTATGACGATATTGCACAGCTTGAAGCACCTGAAGTAGTGAACCAACAGAAAAAGAAAAGGTGATTTATGCGACCCTATTATCTTAAAAATGGCAATAAATATATGCACATAGAGACTGACTTATTTGAAGATTATCAAGACTATTCTGACATCAGTGCTATGTACAATCAGAAATACATTTTTTCAGAAAAGAAAGAAGGTGCTAAAGAGTTTCAAACAAAGGTAGCAGCAGAACGTTATTTGTTTTTGAATAAGAGAAAACTCAAAGGCTTCATAGTTGTTCGGGAATAAAAAAGAGCCCCTAGTTATAGGGGCTTATCTCTCCTGCACACATTGAAGGCATATAGATATGCTCACATTAGTTTTTATTGAATGTGCAGTGCAACCCGGTAATAGAATTAGAATGCAGACGCTAAACAGCAAAGAACTGATAGATCGGCTGCATCTGTGAATTACTTTTTTAAGAATAGGTCACGCTCGGCTGCACGGCGACGAACAAGCCCATTCAAGACTTTTCCACCGCCTTTATTCCATTGTGGAAATTGATCAGCTGCACCTTGATAGTCCTTTGCATTCAGCTTTTTAAGCAATGTAGAGCCCTTAAAAGCATTCTCACCAATATTGTATGTAAGACTGACAAGAGCATCGAATTGATTCTGAGTTAATGGAACTTTAACAGCACCATTTACAGCAGCTTCAAAGCGCTTAAGATCGTATGTAAAAAATGCTTTAGCTTGCTCTGCAGTACAAACATCACCCCTTTTGACCTTAACGCCGTTAGGGTAAATCGTGGTACCAAATCCAATAGTCCAAACGCCTACACCATCGTCATAGGCAATGAGTATTTCATCTTCAAAACTGGTGATTAAGTTAATACCCACGCGGCTTGTAGTCATACCCTGCTGCGCTGGTGATAATCCGTCTACAACTTTGTTTAGATCATCAACTTGGGCTTGTGTAAGTTTTCCGCCTGCGAGCACACGTGCAGCATCAAAGAAAGGTTTTCTATCCATTTCACTATCCTCTTAATATGAAAAACCGCCCTTAGGCGGCATTGAGATTTGCTAAGTTACAGATTGTCTTTAAAATCTTTGAGCTCTTTGCCGACTTCTAAAATGTTTTTTCCTTCTCGGTCATTCACATATTTAAAGAACCACCTGGCGATGGCCCAAAAAGGCAAACCTGATGCAAAGAAAATCCCCCCAATCGCACACATCCCTGCCCATGTTGTCGCATAATCATGCATAGCAAAATGCTGAATAACGAAACCACCTGCGCCAATACTTCCAATTACAGTCGTTACTAAACTCACCACCCATTCACTGCGACTGCGTGGCATACGAGTCATCACTACAACCAAATACCCCAATAAAATTACAACAGCGATAAGCACACCAAGACCGTACATTTTGATTGCTACCGCCCCTGCGCTACTACTAACTGGCTCAGCCATTTTTACATTGCTCCAATTTAAAAAACCGCCTTTATTGGCGGTCTATAGTTATGTTTAAAGTTAAACTTCGATTTGATATACAACGCCCGTGGGCGCACTTCTCTTTATTTCATTTCCACTGATATAAACTCGATCCCCTACATTAAAAGGTGTTGAACTGGTACACAACACAAGCCCGGTCCCATCAACCACCAGCACCTTATAGCTAGGATGATCAGCACTTTGAACTGTTGCGATAAACTCGGGTGTTTTGGGCAATAAATCTAAAAGCCGTGATAATGCATTACTCATGATTCACTCGCTCCACTGATACTGTTTGAGTTACTTTCCCTTCTGAGAAAGATCCGCTAACACTATCTGCCACGCCCCACCATTCAGCATTAAATGCAATTAGGTCTGACGGCGTACACAAGCCGATTTCATTCGCTACTGGCATTAGCAGGCTGTGACTTTCAACCATGCCTGCCTTTGCAAGCACAGAGCGCCCTTTCTCATGCATAGCACTAACTGACGTAAACAGCGGATCATTGATCGGCTCTAACTTCACATCACCTGCAGTGTCACGCCGTTTTACTGTTCCCGTTTCACCGGTTCGATCGTTCGTTAGAAATACGCCGTTGTAGTCCGGATAAAGCGCATAATCCGTTGATAGATCAATCACCACTGATTCAGGGATCAGCCGATCAAAATCAGATTGCTGAACGGCATCCCAATACACTTTCTTATAGAGTGGCTTAATCGTCAGTGTGTTGCTGTTTGGCTCACTATAAACAAACCCACCTGCTGCATCGGCAATCAGCTTAATAGCGTCCATTGGCGTTAAATTGGAATAGCTGAGGCTGTTAGCGGGCAACACCCACCCCAATGCATCAATCAACTCCCAATTCAAAGTGATATCACTATTCACCCGGTCAAGCTCAGCTTGAACCAGTTGCACCGAAGTCCGTTCATTCTCTTGAGTGAAAGATCGAGTTGGTGAATACGGCGCATCAAGTAAGGCTGAAGGACTGCGACCAGAAAGCTTATAAACATCTTTGCCGAACTGTCTTGAGCGTGAAATATTCTCAAGCAGCATCCTGTGCTCATTGCCATTGATCATGATTTTCAAGATCATCGGCTTTCCATCGATCGGCTCAGTTTTAGACTTTTCATAAAATGGAATGGTTAAATTATATGACCAGCACCAAGAGCTACGGTCACAACGATAGTCGCCGTTGTTTACTTGAATTGTCTGGCCATTATCAAGGCGCGACACATTTAAATCATTCACGATATACCAAAGCTCCTTATTTTCAGAAATAGGCAGATAATCGCTTGCACCAAAATTAAGAATGACATTGTGAGAATCCACATCTACACAATGACAAGAAAAATTCAGATCGGTTGAGCCAACATATTCAGGCTTTGGCTGCGGCTCGATCGGATCTACTGAAGATTTGCGGTAATAAACGGCTCTTGCCACTTCCCACGGAATTGAGTCAGTAGTGACCAGTTCTAAACCATTGTCATGCTTGAATGTGAACCACTTTTCAAAGACTGCTGCGACTTCATGACTAAACGTAATTTTCTTACGCTTTTTAATCATTTCATCCCAACTTGTATGGCGATTAATCAGCAGCTTTTCAGACTCTTCAAAGACCAAAGTACTTGCAATGAATCGTTTATCGTTTTCCTGCCAAACAAGTTTAGAAGTACTGGCCAATCCTGTTGTTTCTTCAAAGACAGTTCTAACTGCACAATGCAAAGTGCCAGATTTTTCAAAGGCACTTAAAACAGCGTTTGATAATGTCAAACCACGCTCAAAAACAAAGGCGCTGTTATGCGCCTTAAATAGCGGTTTACCAAACCTCATTTTATTTTCGAGAAGTGCTGGTAATGTTCTTTGATACTCCAAAACACTTAGATGACTTAAACCAAACGCTGAATTGATATCAAAACGTGCATTAATAAACGGATTGATACTTGTTGAAATCACAGCTTCAACACGACAAGACTGATTTACAACTATCGCTTGGATATCAACATAAAATGAAGTTTCTACAACTCCGCTTACCTGGACAGCTTCACCAGGCAATACACCAATGGCAGCATCAAAAGCAGTTTGAACAACAGCTTTAACAGAATTATATGTGTATTGAGTGGCAACGATTTCAGCAATAAACGAGGTTGCTACTCCTGCATTTACAGCCGCATTGATTTGCTCATCAGCACCAAAGTTTAAAATGAGATTATGGGAATCAACAGCCACTAACTCATCTTTTAAATTTAGGCTGATATTATGTGCATCTGGTGGAATGTAATTTGACACATGCACACCTCAATTTAAGTTGTCGGTTTTAATACAAATGAATTGATCATCAAAGTACTGCCCAAAGCAAGATTGGGCTGGGCCAAAGTAATTTCAGCACCCACAGCAAAATCCGCCACAGCCTCACCTTTGCCATTATAAATCCGTGCCCATGTCGCCGTACCTGCTTTAATAACCAGTGCAGCATCAGTTTGATTCAGTTCAATTCCATCTGTATTAAGTTTCTTAAAGCACGGTTTAGGGAACGTCAGAGTCGTAAGCTTTGCACTAGCATTAGCGGCAATATTCACACTTGTGGGTTTAGCATCGTCATAAAAAATAAAGGTAGCGTTATTGCTACCTGTATCTAGAAAGTTTGCCAGCGCTTGAAGCTGTGCCAAGCCTGCGGCTAAAGAAGGAATTACACTCATTTTGGGACCACTCCATCTTGAATGACAGCGTTATATTGCTTTTTATTGTCAAAAGCGACAATGAAACAATTAACTGAATTATTGAGACCATAAAATTGATATCCCCCATTTGCATCGGGCTTTCTTACTCCAATCAGTGCGAGATTCTCTTTGTTATAAAGAGCAACTAACGCATCAGCATAATTCACTCCGAGCTTTTTAGTTGATCCCTTAATGCTTGCAACTGTATTTTTAGAACCAAAGCCTAAATTTTGCATTATATAATCACTTCGAAAAACTCTTCTTGTGCACGGTCTCATTATTCAAGCTCCCCTAAATAAAAATAAAGCCCACCAGGATTGAAATCTATAGCTAGAATAGAATCAGTAACATACATTGACGTATCGCTTATCAACGGTGTTGTGTTTATCCCCCCTCTTGAGTTACCAGAATATAGGACATGCTTTAATGTCCCCCTTAAAAAACCTGAATTATCTCGAAAGGGGATTTCTAATGCTGCGACTTGAGAGGAATTGAATGCACCGCCTCCGCTTGCATAATTGAAAACAATAGGTTTTGCAATATCTGTGTTTGCAATACGAGCGTTAACAGTATATTTGGTTGTGAGAAAACAAGACGTATTTTCATTAAGAGCAAGAGGTAAACCTCCTTGAATGCCACTACTAAAATCTTGCCCAAAACTGGCATTTGCCGCATTGTAAGTAGTCATTAAAAACCAGTTCGAAACAATACTACTATCTAAAGCTGCATTAAAAATTCCACATCCTGAAATTACCTTACGATTTATCGTTGGCGTGTAAGGACGAATAAAATAAAACGCATCCTCATCTCCACAAAATGTGAATTGTATGTTTCCCTCAGAAGGTGCAGCTTGATCCGCTGAACCATTGTACACATTAGAATTTCTCGCCCAATACCAACGTGACCAACCTCGAACTACCGTTGTTCCTGTGCCAGTTATTTGCCAATTACGTTTAAAATTAGAAGTATCTAGAGGCAGCTGTAATTTATTGGGATCTTCATAATCATTAATATGTGACATGTTCTCAAGAAGCCCAACCATCGCAAATTTTGCGTAAGCTGAATTATAAGAATTTGTTCCATCAGAAATTGACTCATCTACTCGGATGAATGGGTGTAATGAACTTGGATTTTTTGCTCGATATACCCGCTTAACATCGTTAGTATCACGAAAAATAATGTCATAGCCAAGTGCTGCTAATTTCGCTGATCCATTCGCTGTAATTGATTTACCTGACAACTCAGCTTTAAGAATCATTTGAGTTGATGTTGGTAAGCCCTTAATACGATATTTCCCATTAATATTTGACGGCGAGAAACCTGATAGCTCAACAATCTGGAATAAAACGGCATTATGCGCTGCAAAGAAAGTCAGATTAATATCGCCGTTTGCATCGATACTAGCCGCTGTAACGCTGGTAAAAGGTAAGCCATTTACCAAGCAGGTATCCAGCATCCGAATCAAATCACCCCAGTTATTACCAAGATTAATGCCATTTAGATGGCTAAAAAACTGCACTTTGATATCTGTAGCCATGTTTTATTTACTCAATAAAAAAGGCTGCATGTGCAGCCCTTAAGGGTTAAAAGTTTAAATCACTCGATCAATGTCGCCGCGATACATGATTTGAAAGTTATCACTTAGAACCGTCGGTTCAGATTGCTTCACTGTACGTATGCACCAGATCGGCTGCATTGCTGCCACTGTGTTCAAGCGTAGAACATTGCCGCTTGCCCAACCTGTGCCCCAACCTTCTTTCTTAATATTGAAATAAGGCTCATTTGTGATGGGATTAATCGGCTTACAATCCATTGTTGTTGTACCGGTAGCAATCTGTCCAGATACCTCGCCAATTACTCGAAATGATGAAATATCGGTGAATACAATCGCCCAACGCTCTTGGATTGCACCTTTATTTGTAATCAGGATCGGATACAAAGCATCATTGTAGTTTGGAGTGATTGGCTGACCTGATGGCTCATCAGCCCAAACACTATTCCATGTGCCTTGTACAAACTTGGTTGAATAGCGGCTGAACATATCACCTACGACCACAACAGATCCAACAATCGAATCGTCCTTACTGTAGTTATGCGTTAAAGGCTTGGTGAATGTCACTTGACCGCTGATCTGTACATCATTGATCAAGCCAATATCTTGATAACGATATGCAGCAAAGATCGGTGCAACAAGACTATTCAAAGCAAAGTCACCACTTAATGTTACTTTGCCGTAATCATAGTTAACCGTGTACATGTCATGCGGTACCTTAACGCCGTTCGAATCCTCAAGCTCGCACCACGAAATACGCTGATCATTTAGATCGTATGTCTGACCTGCCACATGGCTTGGTAACTCTTGCTTTTTAGATGATGCAATAACACCCGTATCACCAACACGAAATATTGGCACACGGCCATCAGGCGGTAAACGTGTCGCAGATAAACCAAGGATCTCGCTATCAAGCGGGATATACGTGTAAGCAATGGCGTTATAGCGTACGCTAGTTGGATCAATCCAGAACGGCACATTGATATAGATTGCCCCGCCTTCTGTGTATTCCAATTCAGGGCTGTACCATGGCTGATTTATGACATCAGGAATTTCTGATTTTCGCTTTTTCTCATAAAAGTAAATATCAACAAACCCAGTGTCATAATTGATTTTACCGTGTGCCTGAGGTGTTTCAATTACCCCCGCTTCATTTGCTGTCACAGTTAATTGGCCACCACTCAACGGCGCAACCACCACCGTTAAAGAACCAGGGCGAATCGGGATAGTTGGTGTACGGAAACCGACATGATGCACGGGCAGCATGTCAGTTGTGGTCGTCATCGACTGCAGTGTTAACTGATTATCGACATTCGGTGTCCAAGTGTCGAACTCAACAACACCGGTACCATATTGAATTGCGCCTGATTGCGTCCCACTACCTGTTGAACTGTCGACATTACGATACAACAGGCCTGTTCGATCGATAAACGTATCTGCACCTAACTTAAAGCGAACCGAGTTCGATAAGATCTGCTCATCAAAGCCCTGTGTTAAATCAAAGCTAAGCTTGTCTGCATTAATCGTTTTAGTATCACTGCCTGAACCAGAAGTGTCGCGGTACCGCACACTGATCGTTGTTGGATCAAATGCTTTTAATGATTCAGTGCTTGTGACCACTTTTGATTTTTGCGGTAAAAGAAGTTCAGTCATATTAACCACTCACATAGAAAACTAAAGGTTCATAAACAGTTCGATAAACAGTACGCTGTAGAACTGGTGTGACTTCACAAGCGCCAGTTGCATAAACAATCTTGCCCTGCACTTCGCCAAACTCATTGACCAAGTTCCCTGTCGTTGCATCGATGGGAACATCGTGCAAGGTCACAATCCGCTTGTCTGCACTTCCACTGGTTGAATTGACTGGCAGTTCAAGCCCTACTGATGACGGTTGAATTGCCGACCCAGTACCAATCGTGAAAAGCAACTTTTGATTAGAATCAGGATTAACATTCGAAACCGTTTGGGTTTTCCCAGTACCGTAGTTATACGTCAGCACAAATGCTGTGTTTTTCTGCGGCAACTTCTTCGGAATGATTCGGCCTTTCCCGTTATTGAACGTCATCGATCCGATGGCATCACCAGTGAACTGTCCTGAACTATCGACCGTTGCAGTCTTGGTTTCGCCTTCCAGCTGCCATGTCGCCGTGAGGCTTGTAATCCCGTTTTGGAATAACTGAAAGTCAAAACCTGCAGGAAGTACTGGCGAATTAGCTCTTGCAAACGTGCTGATCGGGCTACCCCATTGCAGTAAAATCGGCGTGCCAACATCAGGAAGTGCGCCTGTAGTTAGCAGCCAAGTCCCTGTTTGATAGTTGATTGAGCCGCTACCAATAGAATCAGTCGCGCCAGATAAACGCCCTGTTCCGTTATCCCGAATCACATAGAACTTACCCTGAGACATATAAGAGATACTGAGTGCACCAGGTGCAGGGATAGGTGTTAATACGCCAGTCCAGTTGGTACCCTGATTCGCCGCAGTGACTGGTAGAGCATAAGACTCAAATGGCTGAACCGGTGCGGCTGCGGGTGTAAATGTGATATTCACAATCGCATTGCCTGAACCGACTGCATTGGTCCATACAATATGCCCAACTTGGTAGTCGATTGTGCCGATTTGAGTGCCGTTTACTGTGCGTAAAGTACCGCCGTTATCGATGATTGCTTGCCCAAATAAAGTGAATGAAACACTCGCAGGAAGCACACTCGAACCAATATACAAGCTTTGGTTATTGTTCACGTTAGTAGTGAATTGTGCTGTGATGGTACCGCTATTACCAGCTACCAATGCAAGGTTTTCACTGACTGCATTAAGATCTAGCAACGGCGTTTCAGTCTGCGACGATGGGATAAGCTGGCTAAAGATCGTCTTGGCTTGAATCGTAAAGCTACCCACGCCAACGTTTTGCGCCACACCTACACTGGCATAATATTTACCTGAATCTGCAATCACAGTATCGCGAATCAAAGTCGGTGATTTAGCATTTTGCCACCACTGTAGAATGCTTAGGCCAACAAAATCACGGGCAAGTGGATCATTGAAAGTATAAGTTGCAATCTTGCATTCCTTTTCACCCTCAGAACCACCGCCACCACTGCCAGCGCGAAACTTTTGAATGCGTGTTTCAACTTTTGTAATCCGAAAGAATTGAGTGAATTCATTTACAGTACCTTCATTCACCACAAGAACGAGAGTGTCACCAACACTGTTCTCGGCTTCATTGGTTCCCATCACAGCCTGAACTGACTTCATGCCGATGTACGCTGTATCAAGCAATGTCCCTACTGCTTGGCCACCCTTGGCTAAATAGCTTTCGATACGATTAGCAGCTGCGCTACGCATATCCGTATGCGACTTAGTACTAAACAGCAAAGCTGAAACATTTGGATCATCTGGATTCTTGGAAACAAAAACCGTGGACCCCATTAATGCCGCTGTATCGTTGTTATTAATGCCAGCAAAGATTTTCCGAATTGACACACGGCCCATAGTTCTATCAAGTTCCGACACATCAGGGAAAAGGTTATTACTCTCCCCATCAACCACAACTTGCCCAGAGTATTTACCGCCGCCGTCTGGTGTATCAGTCAAACGCTCAGACTTGTATAAAATTAGATTGTTAGTTTGTACCGGCATTTGGCACCTCTAAAAATTTAAAAGTGACTTCGTAGAAATCACCATCAGATACTGTTGGGAAACCTAGTACTGGCTTTGCTTCGATAGCGCCTTCCGCATGATTGAAAATCACATTGAATTGGCGGGTGTCATGCGGATATTCAAAAATTAGCGTGAATTGCTCATTCTGAAGTGCAGACCAATCCTTAATGATTGATAGTTCAGAGCGCTTTACCCAACCTTGTTCTGGTGGCGGCGTTAAAGTAATAGGTCTGCCAGACTTCTTCTTGCCTTCTTGAACAATTAAGGTGCCGTCAATTGCACGCTCTTGTGATTGCTCAATGGGCTTCCAGTCAAATTCGTCAGACCATAAAAAACCATCCTCAAGTTGGACGGTTTCATTTGTTAAATTGCGCTTGAGCTTCATTATCTTGCCCTGTTCAATTGTTCAAGTTCGGTTAGAAAATCATTCACTAAGTTTTGTTGATTAGGATCGCCTTTGAGCTCCATTTCCTTACCCATCCACTGAAATTTATAAGTAACAGTTTTAGGATTTGAGATATCAGAGCTACTTGGCACCTTAGGCGACTCAATTGACGGCGCTTGAATGTTGGGTACATTGACTGCAGGTGATTTACCACCGACCGAAACAGAGCTGCCACCTGATCCAGACTTTTTACCCTGCCAATAAGCGAGAGTGTCATCCATCTTTTTAAGTAACGGCGTACTAAAGTCAGTTACAGATCCCATTTTTAACGCTTGAGAGTAAGCAAACATCATGCTGTCTAAGGCGTCTTTGCCAGCTTTTTTGGCCTGCGCCGCATCCATGCCAGCAGCTGCTAAACGTTTCTCATAGTCAGCTGCTTTGGCTGCCATATCATCCATAGCCTGACCCATTCCTTTCGCCGTAGAAGCGGCCTGCGCTTTACGTTCAGCATCAACCTTCTTCATTGCTGCTTCCCATTCATCAGCAGTGCTTCTTGCTTCTTCACGGGCTACACGACCAAGATCACGGAAACCTTGTGAAGCTGAGCCTCGCGCCGTATCACCAACTTTATAAAGAGCATCTACAATCTCTTGAGTTGATTTTACTGAGGCTTTACCAGTCTCATCGATCTGAGCTTGTAGCCCAACAGATGCGCCTCGGGCTTTAGCGTTTGCAATTACAGCTTGATCACCCGATGCGGCGGCGGCTTGCATAACGCGCTCATAAGCTTGTTTAAGTCCTTCCGCCGTTGCTTTACCGCTGGCTTGTATAGTGTTGAAATCAGCAAGCGCTGAATCTGCAGCAAGCTTTAATTGTTCCTTGGTTTGGATGCCAAGGCGCTTAAAAGCTTGTGTCACTTCATCCGTAGATTCTGCAACTTTTTCAGTCTGTTGTTTTAATGCAAGCATGCCGTTTTCGACTTGCTTAGATGAAAACACACCCTGAGCCTCAAACTCTTTTAATTTAGCCTGAGCTGCATCAAGTTCGACTTTACTATCTGCTTTGCCTAACCATGCCTGCCATGCTTGATAAATGGTATTTGATGCATCTTGACCAACGATCCCTGACTCTTTAAGTTTTGCCTTAAGGTCATCTAATGCAACACTTCCCTGGCCAAACCCTTTAGACATGATATTTGCCGTTTTATCAATATCTATGCCTAATGCATTCCCTGCTTCACGGGCTGCATTAAGCGTAGGATTCAAGTCTTTGGCTGCGGCATCAGCAAGCTTAAAACCTGCATTGATTTGTTCGCCAGATACTTGGCCAGCAACACCCATTGCCATGAGTTTAGATTTAGCTACGTCTACTTCAGCTGTATTTTTTGCCTGACTCAACCACTTTTGCCAAGCCTGATATGTCATGTCGGCGGCTTGAGCACCAATGATTCCTGAATCTTTTAAAGAGTTCGTAAATTCTGTAAGTGTACCCTTAGAACTTACAAATTCTTTTGATGCCTTATTAACCTCAGCTGCAACGTCTATACCGAATTTTTGGCCCGCTGCTGCCGCACTTCTAAAAGCCTCTTCTTGTTGCTTAGTTTTTAAAGTTGCTTCTATAGTTGCTTGCTCTTGCTCGGTTAAGGTGCTAACTACGACCTTTCCACCTTCATCAACTGTGGTGTAATATCCTTTTTTTGCAAGTTCAAGCTGTAAATCTTTGCTTAACAACCCATCATTAGCTTTGATTACTCCATTAGCATACTCTTCGACTGCCGCTAGTTTTTGCGCCTGTAACTTGGCATTACCCAATTCCTCACTAGACTGAAGTGATAAGGTATCATCTAGTGCTTTGCGCTTTTCTGCTAATATTCTGGCATTGGCTTGAGCTTCAGATTCAATGGATCGATCTAGTCTCTTTTTCCCCTCACTTTCAAAGGCCATTGCATCATCATTAGCCTGACCAATTAGTTTTTTACCCTCAGCAATTAACCGTTCACCATTCAATTTTGCTTGTTCAGCAACATTACCCATCAACGGAATAAAGTCTAGAATCTCTCCTTGAGCTTTGAGAAAACTTCCTGCAAAAGCGATAACAGCACCACTAATAAACTCAATCGCAATTTTTGCTCCAGTAATGCCGTCACTCACTAAGCCCAAGGCAATAGAAATACCATTTAGTGTAGTATTCAAAAGATTTAAGTCTTTATCACCATCTTGAACGATGCCAAAAAATGAGCCTAAGGTTCCTATAGCATTTTTAATTAGGGTGACAAAAATGTCCTGCAATGAATTCCCTAAATCGAATGTTGTGCTAACCAAATTCTTAAAGCTTTCATAGAGACTTCCGACAGCATTTTTTAATGCCAGGATTGTTCCACCATCAACCAAGCTGCTAAATCTTGCGCCAATAGCATCAATACCTGACATAACATCTTTAAAGATTATTTTCACCACATCCATGTTGTCTGCTAAGCCAGATAACATTTGCGCAATTGATCCGGTTATATTTCCTGCCTGGGTATCCATTTCCCCTATTAAAATCATCCATTCCGTTTTGATTTTCTGTAGGGATTTATTCACGGTTAAAGGTAATTGAGCATACTCAGCATCTACTGCAGCTCTTTGCGATTGAAATGCTTTTATAACACGGCTAGTAGATAACTCACCCTCATTCGCCATTTTCCGCAGTTCACCTGTGGTCACTCCTAAAGACTGTGCCAACAGTTTAGAGATTGCTGGTGCTTGCTCCATAATACTGTTGAATTCATCGCCTCGAAGAACCCCTGATTGCAGCGCTTGAGTCAACTGGACCACAGCGGCTTCACTAGATTGTGCACTTCCACCACCAAGCTGCATCGCTTTTGTGATAGTTTCTGTTAAATCTAATGTCTGCTGTTGGGTAAGTCCCATTTGCTTACCAACATCATTAACCTTGGTAAACAGAGTGGCCGTAGCTTCTAATGATGAATTTGTACTGATAGCAACGCGCTGGACCCCATTCATTGCTTCAGCAAAATTACCACCATCTTGAGTGGCGATTTTAATTCTACCCGCTAATGTATTATAAGCATCAGCTGCATCAATTAACTCCTTGACTCCTAAACCTATCCCAAGTGCAGCAAATGCACTAACCAATGCCGTCACCCCAGACTTAAGAGTATTAACGCCTTTTTGGGCGCTATTTGCTGCACTTTCAGTCTCTTTAAGGCTTTGGTTCGCTTGGCCACTTGCTTGATGAAAATTTTTAAACGCCTGATCCGCCTGGCTTACTTCTTTTTCTAATTTATCTACTTCTGCTTGCGCACGAGCAATATCTTGTGGTGTTGCGTTCGTTGTAGAAAATGACTGTAATTTTTGCTTTGCCTGATCTAAATCTGATTTTAAAACCCCTAAGGCTTTTTCTGAAACTTTTCCGAATTCTGCGAATTCTTTTGCAGTTTGACTAGCATTCGATCCAGCACCTTGTATAGCAGCTGTCGCATTATTTAAGTTGCTTGTTAATGCTCCTGCTAGATCTAAAGTACCCTTAGGGATTAAATCTTCAATATTTTTTGAAGCTGTACTTGCATCTTTACCTGTCGCTTTTATTTTTTCATTCAGATTTTCAACCTTATCAGATGCAGAATTGGATTGTTTACCTAAATCATCTGCGGCTTTTGTGACTTTTATCATTGCTGAATTTGCATCGTCAGCTTTAGATTTAATATCATCTGGAATAATCTTACCAACTTCTTTGCCGGCTTTTTCCGATGTATCTTTAAGCTTGTCCGCTTCTTCTCTGATTGTTTTTACAATCGCTTTGGTAACATCTTCTGATTGTGTAATGTTCGATACATAGTCTTTTGTATCTGCATCCAATAAAACTTTAAATACTAGATCATTAGCCATATGCATACCTCTTTACTGATTTAAAAGATCATATAGATATGGGCACAACATATCCGTATGGTAAAACTAAAAAATAAGACAATAAAAAACCCGACTCATGGTCGGGCTTTAAATACTAAATATGTTACTCAAATATACTTGCGCAATGTTTGCATTTTCGAGCATCAATCCTAATAAGCTCCTTACAATCGGGGCAATTTTTTAATTCAATTCCATTTTCATCAAATTTTATTGACCCATTTTCACTTTTATTAAATGCATATGCATCTGCGGCAACTAATTTAGTTCCAGAGATTTTAGGTGGCTCTATATTTTGTTGTTGATTTTGAATAGGTCGAGGGATGAAAAGTCTTACATTGCTACTTCCGCAAGCACTGCAGACTTTACCGCTTGATCTTCGCCAAATTTCATAAACAACACCAGGTAATATCCCCCAAAAAAGTAAAAAAATAGTTATAGCAACACTGCCTTTCGTTTTTGTTGCCCCTACATGCCCACAGACAATGCATTCAACAGTTTGAATACTCATTTTTTATCACCTAGAAGTCACATCAATCTTTAAAACTTTTTTCCCACATACTATAACTGTATACAAAGACATATCGATTTCATATTTATATTCAGTTGCAGCACATACTACGCCGTTTTCGTTATATACAAAATAACGTGGCTTTGATCGCCCTAGTTTAGAAATCATGCTCTCTTCAGTATCACCTATAAATACCGCTTCCGTTGTTGTTCTAATAGAGCGCGTATCGTGAGCAAGAACATTTGCTGAGATGAAAATTGAAATAACCCCTAATATTAAATACTTCATAATTCAAACCATTTGTTATATTGCACATAATTTATCAAAAGGCGGATTTTAAGTCATCAAAATAGTTTTTAATCTAACTGCTTCAAATATTTTTCAAATCCACTTCTATCAGTATTGTTCGCAACACGCGTTGCCACGGCGTAGGATTTGATTTGCTGTCGTTCTAAAGCTTGTGCTTCTTTTAAGTACTGCAAAAATGCCCCATAAGTCAGATTCATAAGATCATCGTGCCGGTGGCCATTCCTCACCAAATATGCAAAAGCATAAAACCAACTTGGGTTATCAGCCTCATCTCTTGAACGATTGCGCCGTTCTTCTTTTTTAAAAAATGCATCGTTCACTTGGATGATCTTTAAAACAAGCTCAGCAATCGCGCTGATTTGCGCCGTGTGCTTTATAAACTGATCTGGGCTAATATCCGCAACCAGTGAGCACAAACCCATGATATTAAGCAATTGAGGCTCAATTAACGGCGTAATTGTTTCTATTGAATAACTTTCCAATGAGTTTTTAATGTCATTGGCATATATGGCGAATCGTTCCAAGTTCTTCACTTGGATCTGTAATATATGGATTTCATGGTCAACAAAAACATGGGGCAATGATTCATTGTTCGCTAGAAAGAAGTCATTCATAGAAAGAATCCTGAAAGGTACAGGCACAAAAAAAGACGCTTATGCGCCCCTGTGCCTGTAAGTTCTGTTTTACGGTGTAGTTACTTTGAAACGTTCAATGTGACCGAAAACACTTAGCTCTGCATCATTCGCTTTGCTATTGTCTGCGATCGTATCGCCTGAGATTGAGAACTTATTAAAATCCTCATTGATCAGGTCGAACTCTGTTTCAGGTGAGAAGGTTAAACGATGCAGCTCGACAACAACTTTATCGCCAGTGTAAGTATCAATGCCTTTGAACAATGCCTTGTACTCAGTACCAATATTATTGGCAATCACTGTCCGTGTTTTTGCAGCTGCGGTACCTGACCACTTCACTGCACCAGTAACTGTTTCAACAAAAGTTACAGTGCCAAATACTGAATCAAGAACATACTTGCTTGCATCAATAGCAGCATCGGCACTGTCTTTAAAAGTAACACCAGTTAGATTACGCAGACCAAGGTCAATCATTGAGCCAACTGTAATCGTCCCTAATGAAACATCAGTAATAGTTTTTGACGGGATTTCAAGGCTCTTACCACTCATGACAAGTGCAAGACTATCTTTGTTCACTGTATCAAGCTCACCATCAATTTCGACACCAGTCTGCTTGTATAACGTTGCGTCCTTGGCGCGATAGCCATAGCGACTATCAAAATGATCAGTTTT
Organism: Acinetobacter colistiniresistens; assembly: GCF_024582815.1. NCBI lineage: Bacteria > Pseudomonadati > Pseudomonadota > Gammaproteobacteria > Moraxellales > Moraxellaceae > Acinetobacter > Acinetobacter colistiniresistens. Next base: position 2,349,473 of record NZ_CP102099.1, on the reverse strand, counting down.
ATCTGATGTAATCTTCAATTTTAAAGATGGCATGTTGCCAATTGCTAATAATGGACCTGGTACACCATTAACGTATTTTGCTAAATGCAGTTCGCCTTGTAGCGAGAGTAAATCAGGCTTCGACATTGTTTTCCCCTACCTGTTTTTTGTTTGGTTGTTTTACCTCTGCTTTGGGGATCTGCTCTACTGAAGCTTTTTCCTCAATTGCTTTGATAATTCCGTCACTTTCTAATTGGAGGATTTGCGCAATCGGCAAGGCTCCAATTGTCTCGCCCTCAGCCCAACGGCCAACAGGCTTTAATGCTTTATATTGCTTGGTCATGAATACCTCATGTGAAAACTTGAATTTCAAACATAAAAGGGAAATAAGCAAAGCCAGGTGAATTACCAATTCGCACCGGTGAATTCGCTCGTTTGAACATTCGATATCCTGGCACTTGAGGATTAAATCCCTGCAGTGTATCCAAGAGCTTCCGAATAAATGGATCTGCTTCTTTACGAAGTGTGTTTGTATTTTGCAGTTGAGCCTCAGCATCCCGAATGCACAGCACTACTAACCATTGCTGAAAAATGGTTGCAGAACTTCCATTGCTGGCACTTTCACCCACTCGATCATCAAAATAGATAACACTGATTGACGGCGCATTATTAGTACCTTCGAGCATTGTTTCGATTGTAAATGGGGTGTTAACATCCAAAATCTCGGGCATTTCTGTTTGAAGTCTTTCAACCAATAGCGGCTCTACTGCAAAATAGTCATTAATTGCTGTCATAGTTACACCACAAAAATTCCCGTTCCAACCATCCGCTGCGGCTGATCATCAGCTACAGGAAAAATCAGAACTGCCTTACTTGTTGCAATCTGCTTTAGCCAACTAATTGCATCCTCATAATCTTGCCGGACGATTTCAGTTGGCCTGTCTTTGTATAAGAAATAACGCGCAATCACAGCAACAGCTCTTTTTACAGGTTCTGTTGTGCTGGGTAATGGTAAAGGGTATTGAACAGCAATATAGCCGTTTACCATTTCTTCAGCATCTGAAATGGCTTTTTCTGACGTTGGTGGGTGTTCTCCGTCAGTGCGTGCAATATTGCGTTCAAGCTTTACTATCTCATTGTCACCGAACCGCGCTATCAATTCTTCACGGGATAAATAGCCCATTTATTTCACCACTCTATAAGTGACTGATTGGCGTAGTTGGCCAGTATCAATTAAAGGCTTGCTACTGCCTTTTCGTTTAATTGTTTTTGGCTTAAGCGGAACAAACTTTCCGTTAATCATGTAACTTTGAACATCAGCCTGAGCCTCTTGCCCCAAGAATTGCCATGTAGCTGCCATCGAGGTTTTACCCAAAAGCATTGGTTTTAATTGCCCTAAAAGGTACTGACTGTATTTACCCTGGTTTAGCTGTAAACTTGCACGAAGGAAAGAACGCTCAGGAATATTTTTACCAGGTGCACCAAATTCATGGATTGCTGCTAAATCAGCCATATCAATTGAACGCTTACCACCATGCTTTAAGTCTGTGATTCTCGGTTTACCACCGAACACCCCCACTTCAGCATGGCCAGTAATCTTAGTTGCTTGAGACACCAACTTATTAAAAAACCAGTTTCCTGTCTGAATGATACTAGTTTTTACCTTCATGCATTTTCACCAGTTATTTGGCTTTATCTAACTTGGTTTGAAGATCTTTAAGTGACTCATCTTCACCAAATTCGACATTGAGGCTTGATAGCTCAGCTTTGATTTCAGCGATTTTTGCTTCTTCAGCTGCCTTTGCAGCTTCTGCAGCAGCACCACCGCCTTTAGCCCCGGATTTCGCCTTTTTAACATCGGTGACAATTAACACACCTGACTTTTCCAAAGCTGTGAAAACAGGATGATTGGCTAAAGCATCATGCTGCTCATCTGTAATTTCTACTTCTTCGCCTTTCGGCAGTACGATTGGACCTACTGCAGTACGTGCAGAAACGCGACCCATTTCACCCTGATATGTATATTTCGGCATTTTCATTGCTCCAAAAATGACTAAAGCCGCTTAATTGCGGCTATTTAGTCATGATTTTTATGTTGGTTAATTAAGCTTTAGGAACATCCATATAACGCAAGCTATCTACACGCTTGAGCCATACACCTTGATATAAGTAATAACCTGGTGTGAAAAGATCTAGACCTTTTGCTTGTGGTGCCAAGAACTCTAAGTCTTTAGGGATGCGCATTTCAATACAACCAGGATCACGGCGATAGACTGTAATACGGCGAATGCCACCAACCCCCATACTTTCGGTACGTGAAGTACTTCGGATCGTCAGTTTTTTCCCTTCAAGTGCAAGTAAGTTATTTTTAGAAACCCATTCAAAAATTGTGGTTTCTAAATTTGCCGCAATACGGCGTTGAGTAAGAATGCGCATCAGACTTGTTGGCAGGATAACCGTATCTGGAACGATTGAAGGATTGAACTCACTCGCTTCAATCGCATCAGATAAAATGTCGTTAAAATCGGCAAGAATCTCATCTGGTGTTGCTGTTTCCCATGCCTTTAAAGCCGTTTGAACGTTCACACCAATTTGGTTAAACAAGCCACGCAATCCAGAATTGATATCACCAACCCAAGCAATACGAGACATATGCTTTTCAAATGCTAATCGTGCTGCTTGGATCTTGTCAGTTTCAAGAGTAATACCCGCTTGGGATGCCGTGGCCAATTCTAGAATCGAATATTGATAACCAATTGCCCCTGAACGAACCCCAAGGTCAACGGTATCATAAAATACCTCGGCCAATGGAAAGTCGTCACCTGTGCCACTATGGTCCTGACCTTCACCCACACCATTTTTACGTTGTAATGTATGCTTGGTACCAACCACTGCAGGGAAATTGGATTTCACTGGAATATACGAAGCATATTCGGTTGCTTCTGTCATTTGCGGTGTCATTTCATTACTTGTTTCCAAATTAACAAGTAGTGTCACCAGATTTTTAAGATTAAATGCATCGCCCACCTGGGCCTGCATGATAGGTGCTACACCACCAAACAGGGCGAGCTTTCGATTAATAAGTTGTTCACGATTCATGTATTAAGCCCCGCGTAATTGAACAATAGCCTTTCCATCAGCACTAGAAATGCTGTCCCAAGTTGCACCGACTAACTCGGTACCATCCGTTGCACTGGTCTGCAATGAACCCAGCGGATTATTTGTTGTTGCGTTCGCTGTACGCACGTAAACCTTGCCACCTGTTGCAGTAATCGGCACGGCGGGCTTCACCCAAATTCGACCAACGCGCATAACAGGAGGCACATCGAATTGCTTGTAAGCCTCTTTACCATTCGCGTCAGTTCCGTTTTTCCCAATGTGCTGGTGCACAATGATGCCTACAGGTCGCAATACACCATCTACAGCCGCACAACGAACGCCGTCACCAGCATCACACGCAACTTGGCCATCATTTAATGTTCCTGCACCTGCCATAGGCATAGAGCGAACATCTTCAGGGGTACTTTTTAGGCGCTGCCCTACCAGCGCGACATTTGCATTAAGTTGCATTCGCAAACTCCTTAAATCTCTTTTTTCCAAGCTGTTGTTTTGTCATAACCCTGTTCTTGCGGGCTGCCATCCCCACCTGCAGGCGGGGTAGTTTTGCTATCTCCTGCATTGATGGTATTAAGCGGGTGTGGTTTATTTTGAGTTCCACTGGTGGCAACCAATGCACGGAAAACCATGTCAACTTGCTCAGGCTTAGCATCACCAACTGTAACTGCCCCCAAGATTGCGCCAACAATTGCATCGCCTGCTTTAGCTGTGATGGCTTCGCGCTTAATTTGCTCACATGAACATCCTTCTGTTTTCACACTTGCATTGAGTTTTTTTGCATCAGTGATAACTGCTGCACGCTCATTTGCTAATGCTTCAAGCTTTTCAGGGGTGACTTGATTCGCTTCAAGGGTAGTAATCTTTTCAGCATTGGCTTTTGCATCTGCAATTACCTTATCAATCACGGCTTGAACTGCAGGTAATTCAGAAACTGAAAATTCCTGATCACCGATTTTGATTTTTGCATCAGCCGCCTGCTGCAATGTGGCCAAAAGGTCCTGATCCTTTTTAAGGGCAGCTGCTAATGCAGAATTATCTGCCACATCAAAAGGGATGCCGTTTACAATGATTTGCATTGTTTTCTCCATATTGTTTGGATTTGGTTTTTGATCACCAATGCGGCAATCGCCACCACATCGGCCATATTTGACGAGGGCAATATGATCGCCAAAGAAGTTTTTAAATTCAGCTTGGTACGGCGTACCATCTGGTGCTGTTCCGCTGATAAAATACAATTCAGCGCCGTAGCCTAGCGATAGCTCTAAACGCTCTTGGCTTTGGATCTGATTGATCACATCGCTATCTTTGATTAGCAAATCCCCTACTAGGAAATCACCTTCCTGTCGCACGTTTGACAGTGTTCCGATCGAGTGAGTTTTCCATGTAGCTGCATTTACTGTATTACCAGGAGGGTGATTGTCAGTAACATCCACACCTTGATAACTTTGAATAGTTTCAGGTCTAAATAGCTCCTCAGCAGAACTGTAGACATTGATGACTTGATCAGGGGTATAACCCTCGATCCCATTAAATTCACCAGCGTAGTACTGACGTACCTGAGGTGCCTTGCCGAGTCGGGCATCTTTGCACAATAAAAAACCCTCAGGGGTGAGGGTTCTTGTCGATTGTGCAGGTGCAAAGTCACCCAGCTTTAAGTGAAGTAAATAACGTTTCATTTCTCATCCTTTCTATTTTGCTCTGCCATTACCTGCTCAGGCGTTGGCGCATTCTTATCAAATAAATGCTTTGTATAAGGTATGGCCACACAACGACAACGAATGGGAATACCAGGATGCCCATCATCAGGCGGATTATCCCAAGCAAATAAAAGCCCATCCCTAGGGCGATGAGAATGCCTTACCCTCTCATCATGACTTGTTGACCAGGTGTAGTGCGTTATACCTAATTTTTGCTGTCTGATTTGTGTTAGTCGCCCATTTATTTTTCCAAGCTGATCAATTGCAATTAAGAGAGCACGTGAATCGGTAGACTTACCAATTTTAAGTATCTCTTGTTTAATAAAATCTGCTCTCTGGCCAGTCTGCAGCCCTGTTAGAATTGCGCCCTCGATCAAATCAAAATATAGACTTGGTATAGATCGAATGAGACGTACATTTGCAGCAATAGCATCTTCAACGGCGTTCTGCAGATCCTCATCACGCATGAGGCCTGTAAAGACTCACGATTAAGCTGTGCCAATGCTATAACTGGGCAATTAAAATCTTTCGCCAATGCTTTTAAATCACGACTAATTGAGCTGACTTCTTGATAGCGGTCTTTCTTGCTTGGATCACGCACTAACTGCAAGTAATCAATAACAATGCAGCCAAGGCGCTTATATTTGCGTTTCGCCTTACGTGCATAAGAATGGATTTCAGCTATCGTTGGCTTTTGCTTATCTTCGATATGAATTGGCAGTTTACTGAAACGCTTTTGAGCATCTGCAAATTGGCCTAACATCCCATCAAACAATTCAGCATTGTGAATATTGTCATATGGGATTGAAGTCAAAGCAGAGATACAACGATTCGTAAAGGTCTCTACATCCATCTCCGCTGACACCACCAGAACAGGTTCGCGATACTGGATTGCAGTCTGGATCACAAGCATTTGAGCAAGTGTTGACTTTCCTGATCCTGGACGACCTCCTACTACACAGAAATGACCTTTTTGAATCATTCCTACCAGGTGATCAACATGAGTAAGGTTGAATTGCACACCAGTGTATTGCTTGTTTGCCTTAGCCTCAGCCTTTTGGATCAATCGATCCGTAGCGCGCGAGATAGCCTCATATTACGGATTAGCCCCTCATATACACACCAAACCAATCGATGGAACAGTATTTTTAGATGAGCCATTTCCTGAAAACTTTAGTCCTGATGAAGATGGTTTAGGGGTTTATACACATTGCCTAAACTGTGGGGGTGACGGTACTTATGATGGCGTGGTTTTAGAACCAAAAGCGGATGCGGAGGAAAGTTAAATGTCACGCTTAACAAAGTTGGACCGAATGACTTCTGAGGAAAAAGCTGCTGAAGCAATTAAATATTGGGCAGCTCCAAATGATGCCACTTTCACACCAGAGGTTTTGGCAATTGTTTATAAAAAATCTTTACCTTGGTTCCAGCTAAAACGTTGCGCTGGTGGAGGCATCCCATTCAGCAAAGAAGGACGCACTATCCTCTATAAGAAGCAAGATGCTATGGATTATTTCTCCAAACAGTTCCATGAAAGTACATCATCAGCCGCTTACATTTAGCGGCTTTTTTCTTTGTAGGCGTGTAGGCGTTTTGTAGGCAGTCTACAAAAAAACTTGTAGGCAATTTGTAGGCATTTAGATTATTGCGAATTAGTGTATATTATTGCGAATTAGTGCAATTTTTAAAATATAGTGATTTAAATTAACGACTTAGAGAGGAAATTTATTGCGAATTATTGTTTATTATTGTCTATTGTTGCGAGGTATTTTTTGTAACTTTTGAATTATGAGTCCGCTGCTCTAACCAACTGAGCTATAGGCCCTAAACTTGAATCATATTGTGTATATGATGAATACTGCCTGATCTTAGTTAAATTTAACTTAAATTACAAGCAGATGATTTTATCAAATTACCAAAATAATGTTAAAAATCATAAACTGCGCTGATTCTATCTGATCTCCCCAGCTTGAGTAAAGATCTTAATGTGCTATTTTGATCATTAATAAGCCATCTAAATTTCTTTTTATCTGGTATTTTCGGATATGTATTTTCCTGAAAAGTCGTATTACACTGCTGCAATTCAAAGCCTATGATGACAAACATGAAAAAATTTTTAGGAAAATCTATTTTTAAAGCAACAGGTTGGGAATACAAGGTTGATCCGGCCATTTTAGAAAAGAAACAAGTCATTATCGGCTTCGAACATACTTCCAATTTAGATACCATTCTATCACTCGCATTATTTGAAATTTTAGAGTTAAAAATTCATACCTTAATCAAGAAAGAATTGTTTAAAGGTCCATTAAAACCAATTTTAGAACGTTTGGGTGGCATCCCTGTTGACCGTAAAGCCAACAAAGATATTGTCACGCAAATGGTTGAACTATTTAATCAAAATGACAGTTTTAATCTGGTAATTGCACCTGAAGCAACGCGTGCCAAAGATAGTGAAGTACGTAACCCCATTCGTACGGGTTTCTGGCATATCGCTAAAGCTGCCAATGTGCCCATTATTTTAATGTATGCCAATGCACGTACCAAGAAAGGCGGCATTCTAGGGAAAATTTATCCAAGCGATCTACAATCAGATCTAGAAAAGATCAAAGTACTTTATGCCGAATACGACATAGACGTCAAAATTAGCTAATTGATTCAATCTATTTGATCAATCTTTGACGCCTGATCAGGATTTTAAAGTTTGAATATGAGCGATGCTAGTTTTCAACAAAACCATCGCTATGCTAATATTCCTGCACTTTTTTTAAGTTTTATTTTTTGGAGTTACTTCCATGGCGGGTCATTCTAAATGGGCCAATATTAAGCATCGTAAAGCTAAACAAGATGCCAGTCGCGGTAAAGTTTTTACTAAATATATCCGTGAAATCGTAACCGCTGCACGTTTGGGCGGGCCAGATGCTGCAAGCAACCCACGTTTACGTGCTGTTGTTGAAAAAGCACTTTCTGTGAATATGACACGCGATACCATCAATCGTGCGATTCAGCGTGGCGCTGGTGGCGAAGATAACGATGATTTAAAAGAAGTCACCTATGAAGGTTATGGTGTTGGTGGTGTTGCGGTTATCGTTGAGACCATGACCGATAACTTAAACCGTACTGTACCAGATGTCCGTCATTGCTTCTCTAAAACCAATGGCAACTTGGGTACCAATGGTTCAGTGGCTTACCTATTCACCAAGCGTGGCGAAATTTCTTTTGAAGATGTTTCTTTGGAAGACAAAGTCATGGAAGTTGCTTTAGAAGCAGGTGCTGACGATATCGAGATTGATGAAGATACGATCTTAGTTATCACGAGTCCTGAAAGTTTTGGTGATGTCCAAGATGCGCTTACAGCTGCAGGTTTAAAATCTGACAATGCCGAAGTTGTAATGAGCCCATCGACTAAAGCTGAAATCAATGATATCGATCAAGCTAAACAAATCATGAAAATGATTGATATGCTTGAAGATCTTGACGATGTTCAAAACGTTTATACCAACGTTGAATTCTCTGAAGATGTATTAACGCAACTTGATGCTTAAGCCACTCAGACGAATAAAAAAATGCATCTTTTTAGATGCATTTTTATAGCTTATTTAAAAGTTTATAGCAGTTAAATACGTTGTATTCTTTAATCACAAAACTTGAATGCAGTGCAACCACACTGTCTATTTTACCAATACGGCGTAATAGAATTTCACTATAGTCATCCATATTACGTGCCACTAATTCCAAAATAAAATCAGCACTCTGCCCCGTTACGAGAAAGGCATTGGTCACTTCTGGAATATCTTCGATTTCTTGTAAGAACTTATCAAAGGTTTCACTGTCGTGTTTGCTCAATGAAACCTGTAACAGAATATGTAAACTAAAACCGAGTTTATTAAAATTAATTTCTCGTTTCAATTGCCCCATTACTTGGGATTCAATCAAGTTCTTAATCCGACGATGCACTGAACTCACCGAAAGATTGATGCGTTCTGATAGTTCATTCAGATTGACATCTTCATGGGTTAAAATTTCAAGAATTTGTTTATCAAAACGATCCAATTCCATTCTACAGTTCTCACTCTGAATTTATGTTTTTATCGGAACTGCTCACTCAGTAATTTTTAAGGGTCAAGGGAAAACATTCGTTTAACTTTTGACAATGCTGCATGGATAACGCAAACATGATTCCGATAAACTTTTGATTTATCTCTGTCTCAAAGCCGAAACAAGACCTTTTGAGCAACTGTTCAACTGATCTCCCAATAGTTGAACAACTCGTTTCGATCCCCATCACACCCTGAAACATAAGATAACAAAGCCTTTTTATAATTATTTCCCTCTTTTCAGTTTTTTAAAGTAAATTTGGCAATAATTTCTAATATTTTCTGCTTAAAACGAATTTTCTTTTAAAAATTAATTTTATTCATTAATAATTTTTTACTTTATTGGTCATTTTTCTATTTTATTTCCCATAAAAAGCCCCAATTCAACAATCAGGGCTTTTTTAACTCAAAAAATCATTTATAAACCGCGCCAATCGACACGTGCGTTTCGTTCAGTGGCATAAATACGCTGTACATATTGTCCAATCGGCAAATCAGATAAATAATCATGATATTGTTTCAATTCGCCATTAAATTGCTCATTATCATCATTCTCCAATTCCCACGGTGTGCCTTTAATCACCAATAACGGCGCAAGAATAGAACAAACAGCTATATCGGCCAAGCCCAGACGATCACCGACCATATAACGGCCTTGATTATCGATCAAACGCTGGTTGAGATCGGTAATCAACTCCGTCATACGTAGTTTGGACTGCGCCACTTTTTCAGGACTCAGTTTATAGTTGGTCGACACCAGACTTTTTAATATTGGTTTAGAAATCTTTTCAAACTGACGTAAATAACCTTGCTCACCCATCATGATTTCAAGCGGATGATCACCCACTGACAACGCATGTGCCAATGACCAGCGACGAACATGGACACCAAGTTCATCAGTCAATTTGTCGATTTCTAAAGCTTGCTCGCGCAACTGTTCATCCCGTCTAAGCAAAGCATGCTCAGGATAGGTACTATCCAGATATAAAGCGATTTGTGTTGAATCGGCTATCCAGTGTTTATCATCTTTCAACATCGGCAATAAGTATTGCCCAGATTTCAGATAGGTAAAAGCACGATGAAAACCAGGAATTAAATTATGTGCCACATAGTCCAATTCCTTATGATCTAACAACCAGCGAGCTTTTTCACAATAGTGAGACAAAGGAAATTGGTATAAAACCCGCATAGACTCTCCAAATTTATTTTTCTACTCAATCAAACCGAAGGTTTTCCTTACTGTAGAAGTAAAAATGAATGAATACAATGTCCTTTTTGCTCGATCTTTCATAATTTCAGCGAGTTTGCTTTATAAATATTCGTGGTGAGATTATTCCTTTATTTCATAGAAAAAGACTTTTCGCATTGATTAATATAGAAACAGCAGCCTTAAACCTATGTTTTTAATAAATATTTAATATCTACTTTTCTGTTATTTTTCTCATAATAAATGCTTAGGAATTATTGTGATATACAAGCCATAACTGATGGTTTAGTGGAAAAGTAAAACTTTTGTAAAGTCTCTCTTATCTATTAGAGGTGCTCACATGTCCAGTAATCAATCAGTGATTCAAGCTCAAACACAACTGATTTCAAATGATCAGCAGGCCATCAATGCTGCCTATCAAGTTGCTGACTTTGCATTAGAAGATCGAAATAATCGTGATCAAAATCGGGTTTTGCCCACAGAACAAATTATTCAGTTTAGCCAAAAGGGGCTTGGTGGAATTCGTGTGCCACAACAATATGGCGGTGCTTTTGTCTCGAATAAAACCTTGGCACATGTGTTTCGTATTTTAAGTAAAGCCGATGCCAACGTTGGACAAATCCCACAAAACCAGTTCGGACTATTAAATTTTATTAATATCACAGGTTCAGATGCGCAAAAACAGTTTATTTACGCTGAAATACTCGCAGGAAAACGCCTTGCCAATGGTGGGCCTGAAAAAAATTCTAGAGATACCAAAGCCATCCAAACCACTTTAAGGTTGGAAAATGGTCAATACTTCTTAAACGGGGAAAAATTCTACTCAACTGGAACCAGCTTTGCAGACTGGCTTGCGATTCGAGCACTTCATCCAGATGGTTATATCGTATTGACTCTGGTTGACCGTCATGCCGATGGTGTTGAAGTGATTAATGACTGGAATGGCTTTGGTCAACGTACTACAGCCAGCGGAACAGTTAAACTTCATAACGTCATTGCCGATCCGTCCTTATTTTTTGATGAGCGTATTATTGCAGATACCCCCAACGTTCGCGGTGCGTATTCTCAACTTCTTCAAGTTGCCATTGATGTCGGAATTGCTGAAGCAGCCTTTGATGACACTTTATCCAGCATTCGTAAAGCACGCCCAATTATTGATGCAGGTGTAGAAAAAGCCAGTGAAGAACATTACACCCTACAAGAAGTTGGCAAACTCAATATCTTGCTCGATGCGGCCATATTATTACTCGATGATGCTGCCGAATATCTGGATGAACTGGATCAACTTACAGAAATCTCTGCCGAACAAGCCGCACGTGCGTCTATTTTAGTAGCAGAAGCGAAGATTTATGCCAATGACGCCGCCCTACATATCTCCGAAAAGCTACTCGAACTTGGTGGAAGCCGTGCCAGCCTGAGCCAACATAATCTTGATCAACACTGGCGCAATGCTCGTGTGCATACCCTACATGATCCTGTGCGTTGGAAATTCCATGCCATCGGTGACTATTACCTCAATGGTACCCACCCTGCCCGCCATGCTTGGATTTAAGGAGTACATCATGACCTCATACCAAGAATTACAAGGTTTTGCCAAAACCCATTTAAAAGCGGCTCACATTATTGAAAACGATGCTGAAGCCTTGGACATTGCCACACAACTGAGTCAGCAGTTTAAACAAGCTGCTGTTGAACGTGATGTCAATCGCAACTTGCCATTTACTGAAATCGAAGCCTATAGTCAATCAGGTTTATGGGCGATTACTGTACCTAAGCAGTATGGTGGTGCAGAAGTTTCCAGCCTAACCGTCGCTAAAGTGATTGCGCTGTTTAGTGGTGCGGATGGTTCGATTGGACAAATTCCACAAAATCACTTCTATGCACTGGAAGTATTACGAAATACAGGCACAGAAGCGCAAAAGAAACGTCTTTATCACGAAGTATTACAGGGTGCACGTTTTGGCAATGCCTTAGCTGAATTTAAAACCCGCACTTCTGCACATAAACAAACCACCATAATCCCAAGCGAAAACGGTTATCTGATTCAGGGAGAAAAGTTTTATTGCACGGGTAGCTTGTTTGCACATCGTATTCCTACCCTAGTGGTTGATGAAAAGGGTAATGAGTTTCTGGCTTTTGTACAACGCGACAGTCAAGGCTTAGAACTGATTGATGACTGGTCTGGCTTTGGGCAACGCACCACAGGCAGCGGCACAGTTAAGTTTAATCAGGTCTTTGTTGCCAAAGAGGATGTGATTCCTTTTGATACTGCCTTTAAGCAACTGTCTTTGGTTGGCCCATTTGCTCAAATTATGCATGCTGCGATTGAAGTCGGCATTGCTCGTGCTGCCTTTGAGGAAACATTGGAGCGTGTGCGTGTTGCCCGCCCTTGGATTGATGCCAATATTGATTCCGCCACACAAGACCCTTTAACCCTGTCTGAGCTGGGTCGTATCGCAACCGATGTCAAAGCCAGCGAATTACTCCTCAAACAGGCAGCTCTATCCGTCGATAAAGCAAAACAGGATCTCAATGCAGAGAGCTTAGCTAAAGCCTCAATTGATGTGGCAAAAGTCCGTGCGCATAGTACCGAAACTGCCTTAAAAGCCTCCTCTAAACTGATTGAATTGGCCGGCAGTCGTGGCAGTCAACGTGCTGATGGTCTGGATCGGCATTGGCGTAATGCACGGGTTCATACCCTGCACGATGCTGCACGCTGGAAATATTACTTCATTGGTAATTATGTGTTGAATGGCATTCTGCCACCACGTCGGGGGACTTTATAATGAGTCAAAACCTGCCGAAGAAAATTTTACTGAACGCCTTTGATATGAATTGTGTCGGTCATATTAATCATGGCTTATGGACGCATCCGCGTGATCAATCACATCGATTTAATGAACTCAATTATTGGACTGAGTTAGCCCAAACGCTGGAACAAGGTCTTTTTGATGGTTTATTCCTTGCGGATATTACAGGGGTTTATGATGTCTATCAGAATGGGATTGAGCTGACCCTAAAAGAGTCCATTCAACTGCCAAGCCATGATCCTTCTACCCTGATTTCGGCCATGGCCTTGGTCACGCAGAATTTAAGCTTTGGTATCACGGTCAATCTTAGCTATGAGCAGCCCTATCAATTTGCACGGCGATTTGCCAGTCTGGATCATTTAACTCAAGGTCGTTTGGGCTGGAATATTGTCACAGGCTATCTGGACAGTGCTGAACGCTTAATTGGGCAAAAAGGCTTGAAAGATCATGATGCGCGTTATGATCAGGCCGAGGAGTTTTTACAGCTTTGCTATCAATATTGGGAAGGCTCTTGGGAAAATGACGCCTTAAAGAAAGATAAGCAACAGCGTATTTTTACCGATCCAAATAAAGTCCACTCGATCAATCATCAAGGCCAATATTACCAAAGCCAAGGAGTGTTTCAGGTTGCGCCATCGCTACAGCGTACCCCAACACTCTTCCAAGCAGGTGCATCACCGAAAGGTCTGCAATTTGCCACACGTCATGCGGAATGTATTTTTATTGGTGGTGATCAACCTGAAAAGATTCGTCAGCAAGTCAATAAAATACGCTTACAAGCAATACAGCAAGGTCGTGATGAAAATGCGATTAAAATCTTTGTCGGCATCACCGTGGTGGTCGCTGAAACACATGAGCTTGCTCAAGAGAAACTGGCTGAATATCGCCAATATGCCAGCCCAGAAGCAGGTTTAGCGCATTATGCCAGTTCAGTCGGCATTGATCTTGCCAAGTTTGCAGATGATGAAGCGATTCCTTATCAAAAGAGCAATAGCATTGCTTCCGTCAATGAGAAGTTTAAAGAACAGCGCATCAGCAAGAATGACTTAAAAGCGCAACATGTGCTGGGTGGACGTTATCCGCTGATTGTCGGGAGTGCTACAGAAGTTGCGGAATATCTGATTGAGCTACTCGATCAAACGGGCATTGATGGTTTTAACCTGACTCGTACCGTTGCACCTGAATCTCATCATGATTTTATTCGACTGGTGATTCCAGAGTTACAGCAGCGTGGACGTTATAAAACAGAATATGCCACAGGCTCATTACGCAATAAACTGTTTGCGCAAGGCGATCATTTAGCTGCAAGTCATCCTGCTGATCAGTTTCGATGTAGAACGCATAACAACACACATGACTTAAAAACCATTGAAGAAATTAGTGCTTAGCATTTAAACATTTAAGAATAGAATTGGAGAAATATATGGCTCAAACAGCCTCTAAAAAATGGTTGGGTATTGGCCTTGTCGTTGTTGTTGCGATTATTGCCTTATTGATTTGGAATAAGCAAAGACAGAACCACAGCAGTGAACTGGTGATTGGGATTAGTCCGTCTTTTGCACATCCGTTACAAGTCGCTGCGGATGAAGCCAAACAGCAAGGTTTAAATGTCAAATTGGTCGAGTTTTCCGATTGGAATACGCCGAACATTACGCTAAATCATGGTGATATTGATGCCAACTTTTTCCAGCATCAGCCCTTCTTGGACAATGCCATTAAAGAAACAGGCTTTAAATTAAAATCATTTGCGGCAGGTGCAGCATCGCATGTCGGACTGTATTCAAAAAAATATAAAAGTTTTGATGAACTGCCGAATGGTGCAACTGTTGCGATTCCGAATGATCCTGTCAATCAAGGGCGTGCTTTATTGCTATTGCAACAAGCCAAGTTGATTGAACTGAAAGATAGTAATAATCACCTTTCTGCACTGAAAGACATTACTGCAAATCCGAAGAACCTGAAATTTACCGAAGTTGAAGGCCCACAAACTGCACGTGCCATTGATGATGTTGATCTGGCATTTGGCTATCCACATTACCTACGTCTAGCCAAAACAGCTGATCCTGAAAGTGCGTTATTGTTTGATGACAATACCAATAAGCGTTATGCGATTTTATTTGTGGTGCGTGATAACTATCAGGATAAAGACAGCAAACTACAGAAGTTTGTCGAGATTTATCAAAATTCACCGAAAGTCAAAGCGGCCTTGGATAGCGATTTTGGTCCAACGTTGTGGTTCCCTGGCTGGAAATAAGGAGAACAATCATGGTGAGTTTTGGTGCACAGGTTGATTTTTCAGTCCCGCATCTGAAAATACGCGGTTTAAATAAGTTTTATGATGTACAGGGCCAACGCTTACATGCCTTAAAAGACATTAATATCGATATTCCCAAAGCACAGATTGTTGGGATTATCGGGAAAAGCGGTGCAGGTAAATCCTCCCTGCTGCGTACCTTAAATGGTCTGGAGTCGATTGATACAGGCAGTATTTTAATTCATCAGCAAAATATTGCTGAACTCAGCCATGCCGAGTTGATCAAAACTCGGCAGAAAATTGGCATGATTTTTCAGCATTTTAATCTAATGTCTGCAAAAACCGTATGGGAAAATGTGGCGCTACCGCTACGTATCGCCGGTTATAACAAGACCGAAATTGAGCAACGGGTCAATGATGTACTGACGCTGGTTGGATTAGCAGCAAAGCGAGAGGATTACCCTGCTCAACTCTCTGGTGGGCAGAAGCAACGTGTGGGCATTGCCCGTGCCTTGGTTTCTCAGCCTGAAATTCTGCTCTGTGATGAAGCAACTTCGGCACTGGATCCTGAAAGTACTGCCAATATTCTGTCGTTGTTAAAGCAGATCAATCAGGACCTCGGTTTAACCATTGTCTTGATCACTCATGAGATGCAAGTCATTCAAGAGATTTGTGATCAGGTGATCGTGATTGATCAAGGTGAGATTATTGAGTCTGGGCAAGTCTGGTCGGTATTTTCCAATCCGCAACAACAGATCACTCAGGAATTACTCAATTTTGAGCAGGTAAATTTACCTTTTGAACTGAGTCAAACCATTCTGCCTGAGAGTACACATCAGATTTTAAAACTGAAATATGTCAGTGAATCGAAAACGGTGCCTGATTTATATGAACTGTTGGATGATTTTAATAGCCCCGTTCAGGTCTATCACAGTCAGATAGATAGCATTCAGCAGCGTATCATCGGCTCACTGATCATCGGGATTCGCAATCTCGACTTTGATCTCAACCACTCACAATTTGAAAAACATCCTGCAATAACACAACTTGAGGTGATCGGTTATGTACAATCAACTCATTGATCTGTTACTGACAGGCACGACCGATACTTTAATCATGGTCGGTGTCTCTGCGATTCTCGCCTTTTTGATTGGTCTGCCAATTGCTTTAATTCTAGTGAGTACTGCTGATTTTGGGATTTATCCTTCTAAGAAAATCAATCAGTCATTGGGCTGGGTCATCAACATCACACGATCCGTGCCCTTCCTGATTTTAATGGTGGCATTGATTCCATTTACCCGCTGGATTGTTGGTACTAGCTATGGCGTATTGGCTGCAATTGTACCCTTAACCATTGCCGCAATTCCGTTCTTTGCTCGTATTGCTGAAGTCAGTCTACGGGAAGTCGATCAAGGTTTGATTGAAGCCGCACAAGCAATGGGCTGTAACCGCAAGCAGATTCTTTGGCATGTATTGCTTCCTGAAGCTTTACCAGGGATTGTTGCAGGCTTTACCGTGACCATTGTCACCATGATCAGTTCCTCTGCTATTGCCGGTGCCATTGGTGCAGGTGGTTTGGGCGATATTGCTTACCGTTACGGCTATCAACGTTTTGATATGCAAGTGATGCTGGCGGTAATTTTAGTGCTGATTGTTTTGGTGATGTTGGTACAAGTCACAGGCGATAATATTGCCAAACAACTTGATAAACGCAAAGTTTAAGTCCGAAATAAAAATCCGCACGCGCCATGACCTGACTTTGTCATGGCTTTCATGTAAAATCAGCAGCAATTTTAAATAACACATTTGTGAGTGGTTTCATGGGTTTTAATTGCGGTATTGTTGGTCTGCCAAACGTAGGTAAATCTACATTGTTTAATGCATTAACAAAGGCAGCGATTGCAGCTGAAAACTTTCCGTTTTGTACCATTGAACCGAATACAGGTATTGTCCCTGTTCCAGATCCACGCCTAGACAAACTTACAGCAATTGTTAAACCGCAACGTGTTATTCCGACTACGATGGAATTTGTTGATATCGCAGGTTTGGTTGCTGGTGCATCAAAAGGTGAAGGTTTGGGTAACCAATTCCTTGCCAATATCCGTGAAACGGATGCAATTGCCCACGTGGTTCGTTGTTTCGAAGATGAAAACGTGATTCACGTAAATGGTAAAATTGATCCTTTAGATGATATCGCGACCATCAACACTGAACTTGCACTTGCTGACCTTGATACCGTTGCCAAAGCATTGTTACGTTTGACTAAAGCGGCGAAAGGTGGCGATAAAGAAGCACTTGCAACTAAAGCTGTATTAGAAAAAATCCAACCTTTGCTTGATGAAGGTAAACCAGCACGTGCCGCTGACCTTTCTGATGACGAACGTAAAGCAGTTCGCGGTTTTGGTTTAATGACACTTAAACCAACCATGTATATTGCCAACGTTGCAGAAGATGGTTTTGAAAATAACCCGCATCTTGAAGCAGTTAAAAAACTTGCTGCTGAAGAAAATGCGATTGTTGTACCACTTTGCAACCAGATCGAAGCTGAGATTTCATTATTAGAAGATGAAGACCGTGCTGAATTCTTGGAAGCGATGGGCATGGAAGAACCAGGTCTAAACGTCGTGATTCGTGCAGGTTATAGCTTACTTGGCTTACAAACTTACTTCACTGCGGGTGTACAAGAAGTTCGTGCTTGGACAGTTAAAGTCGGTGCGACTGCGCCACAAGCGGCTGGTGTGATTCATACTGACTTCGAAAAAGGCTTTATCCGTGCTGAATGTGTTGCTTATGATGACTTCATTCAATACAACGGTGAAAGTGGTGCTAAAGAAGCTGGTAAATGGCGTTTAGAAGGTAAAACTTATGTCGTTCAAGATGGCGACGTATTGCACTTCCGTTTTAATGTATAAATCAGTGCTCTGATTTTAAAAACCGCCAATGAGGATCTTATTGGCGGTTTTTATTTAAAATATTCATCGAAAATAAAAACTTTATGAATACCGATGCGTATAGATAACAATCCAACAAAGACGCTTATTTATAATTTTTATCAAGCCATTTTTTAATCGAAGCAATGTCTTTGAATTTATAATAAACCCGCCCCTCTACCTGTCCTTCAAAACCTTCCGAATCGTCACCTAGTAGACTTGTTAATTCTGTTAACTTCATATTTTTATCTATCTGATAAAGATTAACTTCATAAGAATTACCTTCTATTTGCGGAGTACAACAATAATATGATGTATGCAGAGTTATAATTAAAGGTAATTTTTTCATTTTTGGTCTATAAACACTAACGGCTAAAAGTTTAGGGTTTTCTCTAGCAGAAAAATCAAAGTATTCATTTACAAGAACCTTGTTTTTGGAACTTCCAATATAATTTTTAAAGTCTCACCTTGCTCCGATGAGCACGTATAATTAAATAATTTATAGTCATTTTTCTTAAAAACACTCAAATCTATGACTTCTTGCATATGGCATTGGTCTTTAGCAAGTGCATTTTGATAACAAAATAAAGGTAAAACAATAAAAAGAAATGTAAAAGGTGTTTTTCATTTAACAATCCAACACCATTCAAATATTAATTTAAATTTCATAGAAAACTCAATATTTCCTTAGGAATAAAATGCGCTCTTTTGTCATTTCAGTTTGGCAAGCTATCATTTCAAAATGACTTTCTCGTCCAAAATCATCTTCATTTTCAATACATAACGTTTCTTTCTTCTTAATCCAGTTTCTTTGAGATTTTATTAACTTTTCTTTTTCATCTTTGGAAAGTTTAGATATTTTCTTTTTATAAACTGAGTTTAGCTCTTTATCATTTTCTTTGTAATCAATTAAATAACAGTTCAATATATCATTAAAAACAGTACTTTCAGGTTTACAAGTCAGAATATTTTTATCTGCATAGACATACATAGTTAACCATATCAAATACAACCCAACAAATACTCTCATTTATAATTCTTATCCAGCCATTTTTTAATAGTAGCAATGTCTTTGAATTTAAAATGCATATAATCATCAGATACTCCCTCCAACCCACTCTGAGAGTTCCCAAGAATATTACTTACATCAACCAACCTAACTCTTTTCTCAGTTAAATAAATTTCATATAAGTTAACATTATAAAGAATACCATTGACTGTTGGAGAATCCCATACTTGTGTATGAAGTGTAATTAACAATGGTCTCTGATTATCTTTTTATAAACACTTACAGCTTCCAACTTCGGCAACCACTTCCCTATATTTATATCATATTTATTAATAAATATTTTTTGATTACCTCCTTCTAAATAATTAATCACAACAGGATTTTCTTCATTACAAGATTTACTTACTATTCGAAAATCATTTTTAACCTTAAGACTTATTTTCGTATATTTTACATCACAGCCTTCATAAGTATCATTCGTTTTTGCATTAGTACAACCAATCATTAAAAAGAGTATTGTAATTAACAGAAATTTCATAAGACCTCACTATTTAAAAATATTTTTAGACTTGTCAAAAAAGAACGTCTACCTTCTATCATTTTTGAGGTTGCTCCAGCATTTACGCCCTTTGTAATTTTATCAACAACGCTATAAGTAAAACCTTCATCAGCATAATTGTACAATTTATTGGCAAGCCAATACACTAATGCTGTTCTAGCTGCATATCTAGGTTGCTCAATTAGTTCGGGATTCTCTATAAAATTCAAATTTTCATTAGGCCATGCTCTGGGATAAAATTCATTAAATTTTTATAATTATATCTACCTGTTAACTGCTTTAGACCACGGCCAATATACTTATATCCATCTCCATCTATCACATTACCTAACTTTCTTCCTTTTGCTCTATTCACATCCATATATGCTTTATTACAAATTGTTTTTCTTTTAATGCTTTATCTTTTATTGCTGCATCTATTTTGGCTTCAGCTCGATTTCTCTGATAATACCCCATGTTATCTAATAAGTTTTTTTCAGTATATGCAGCTATATTCTCCCTCAGACTAAATAAATAACCAGATTCAGCAAATACTTGAGCCATAAAATGTGCCTGCCTTAATCTAGTATCTAACTTATAATCTATTATTCCATTATTCAATTCATCTAAAATAATTTTGATTCGTTCTACATTCTTAACAGCTGGCCACATTTTTTGCATTTGTTCCATCGTAATTAACCCGAATCGCGGATAAGAAATTGACTTGAAAAATAAGAGGACTAGAGCCATCAGTTGAGTTACCACACCAAACTCACAACTCTAGTCCTGATGTTCAATAGTACCGAATTATTCTGCGTAATTGATGATTTTTTTCTTAAATTTGAATCAACTTATTGGGAGTTTCTCAAACAAAACTGTGGTTCCTTAAGAATCAGAACTGCTCAACTCAAAATTTCAGAAATCTGCTTTATTGCCATTTGGTACAAATGCTCTCATTTCAATAATTTCAAAGCCTTTTTCACCTGGTTAAAAGAAGATAAAAGCCATTTATTTAAGTACTTGCCTTGCTATCAAAGGATGATTCATCTGATCAATATGCACCAATTGGCCCTACACGCTTTACATGTGGCGCTGATGAAAGACCAAACTACACAATATTTATGGATTGATTCAACAACTCTGCCAGTTTGTAAAAATCAACGGATTCAGCGTCATAAATCATTAGTCCAAATTGCATCACGTGGTAGAAGCTCAATGGGCTGGTTTTATGGCTGTAAATTACATATTGCGATGAATCAATTTGGTGAAATTGCCTGTTCTGCTTTATCGAATGGACATGTTGCTGACATAAAAATGGTTGAGCAATTGGTTGCTGGTATAGAAGCAAAACTTTACGGGGATCGAGGTTACATCAGCCAAGAATTAAAAATCAGATTGAAAGATCAAGGTATTGATTTAATTACTTATCATCGAAAGAATATGCAGGCTATTCAACTCTGTGCATCAGATGAATATCACCTAAGACAACGCAATAAGATAGAAACATTATTCAGTTTATTGAAGGGGCAATACAATTTAGTGACGAGTAAAGCACGTAGTATTCATGGATTTCTTGGAGGAATTTATGCCTCGCTATGCGCATATCAATTAACCCATCAAAATAAGCCAACAATTCAAATTAAGGAATCATCGGCTTAAGCAGGATCCGGGTTAATTAATATATCAACTGTAATCGTTTTATTAATCTCTGGATCATTGGGTGCCGTCGTTCCTTTGGTTACATCCACATCCAGATGTAACTCAGCAGGATTGTTTTTTATTCGTGTCGCCATATAAGGCTGAGGTTTCAATGGTTTACCGTCAGGCTTATACACAATAAATTCCAGTTTCTGCCCAACCATACTCTCTAGAGCTAACTTCCCATTGGATATGCTATACAACTGCTTCTTGCCACTCTCTACAATTAACATTTCTACATTGGTTTTTTCTACAACATACGCCTTCCCATCCCGATCTAAGATTTTGATCATAGATCGACTTAAAAAGTTTGCATAAGGCTCATCTAATTTAATCAGAATCGGTTGTGAACTTCCGCTAGCTGAATTGACTGAACTTTTTAGAATAAATTGATCATTAGATGTCAGAACCAAAACTTCAATATCTCGATTCGGAGAAGACTTCACTTCTACAATCCCTTGATCATCAGTGAATTTATCGGGTGAATTACCTTTACCTTTCGGTCTGGACTGAACAGGAAAATTCTTCATCACTTTCCCATTAAGATCCACCACCTTAAAAAAGGTACTTACAATTCCTTTAGCAAGTGTAGGCTGTTTCACCTGTTTATATTCATCTATGGTTTTAGGCAGTTGAACTTTAACAGGATTGTCTTTTGAAGAAAGAATAGAAGAATCTAGAGTTTTAAAAACAATATAATCTTTTTGATTTGGGGGCTTAGCTAATAGTTCTACTCTTCTGTTTGGAGATGCCTGAAATACAAAAAAGCCGTTGGAATCAGTTTGTTGAGTATTGGCCTTAGATGAACCCTGATATCTCGACTGAACATTCAACTGATTAAAATGAGTTCCAGATTTATCATAAAACTGTGCTGTAATAGTGACTAAGTTACTCATTGCTCAGCGTCCTCATCCGTATAAGTCTCACCGTTTTGTTCTTCCAGAAGTGCCTCCTCTAACAATTCATCAATGTTTTCACGATCAGGTAGATCCTGCTTTAAACGAGGAAGATCCGAATTAAAGATGAGTGCCGTAAAGTCTGTGGCTTGCGGTGTATGGAAACGTAATGAACTCAGCTTATTTTCAGCATCAAGTTGATCCATTTTTGTTTTTATTAAGTGATTGGTCTTCTGATCAATAATAAAAATCTGTTTGTTGCCGTCAGATTTTATATCCCAGTTATAGTTAATCTGATTGCTAAAGAGTGTCTTGACTGTTGGTAGGCTCAATTTTGGTACAACAATATTCGCACCACCTTCAAATAGATGCTGACCTGCCTTCACTTCAAACTTGCCGCCAGTCGTTGGAAAAATCCCCGAACCATTCAACTTAAGCTCAGATGTATCCCCTTTAAAAACGATCTCCTTGGGACTAATAATCTCAATCCGATCTTCGGTCGAGATAATTTGTATTCCTGCTCTTGCCAAGATATCTAAGCCATCGCCTTGTGCATGTATCTCAAACTTACCTTTAGCAGCCACTTGTTTCATCCCACCTTGTGCTGCAAATAAACTAATTTTATTTTGAGCATGTGAAATTAAACTTTTCTGTGTCGTTACATTGATACTATCGCCAGCAAATTGGTTGATCTGCCCATCCGCAGAGAGATGAATGTCTTCATTGCTGCTCAGGGCAATGCCTGCTGGCGAACTCAATAACAGCATCGCCTTGTTAAACTTGGCAATTTTTTCTTGAATCTGTTCCGCAAATTCTTTCAGTTGATCCAGTGATTCAATCTCATCAGTCTGCTGATTTTTGGCAACTTCACTCAAGGCTTTGGTATTGTTTTGATTGCCTTCGAGCTGTTGCTTGGCTGGTTGGGCATCAAGGTGTTCAGCTTGAGCTTGATCTTGCTTATGGGTTGAAAGCAATAAACCTTCTCCTGCGCGTACTGCACCCCATAAATCGGTACGCAGTTCAAAACCTTCACCACGGTCTTCACTTTCACCCTTGTTTTTTGGATGACTGAGCTGACCGAGATTTAATTGGCTGGCGGCATGGCTACTTTGCAGTTGTGCGCTGATCTGCCCTGTGCTGTCATCAAAACGCAATTGATTAAAGCCTTCACCTTTATATTCGCTTGATCGAATGCCTGACAGTTTTTTGGTCTCAGGTAGTTTTCCTATTTGATCAAACTGAGTGGGTGAACGCTGCGCTTCATGAATCCTCCCCAGTACAAAAGGACGATCAAGGTTGCCATCAAAGAAGTCAATGACCACTGTTTCACCGACACGAGGCAAGAACCGTGCACCAAAACCTTCGCCAGCCCAAGGGGTCAGGACATCGACCCATGCTGAGTCAGTATCATCATCGTTGGTTCCTGCACCACCATCATGGCTATGGTCTTCTGTACGGGTAAATAGAAAACGAACTTTTATACGCCCCCACTCATCCACATGGATTTCTTCTCCTTCTGTGCCAACAACTCGAGCTCGCATTGGGTGAGCAGTTGGCCTATGAGTTAAGGGATTATATTCAGGTACGATTTTGATATTACGGCGTTGTAGTGTTAGTTGATTTGCCTGACGTTGTTCAGCGCCAGTTGTCTGTTGTTGCCACCGACTCTGGTTGATTAGATCTTGGATCTGTTGGCTTAGGTCTTTCGGCAAATTATTCTGACTGTAAAACTGCTTGGCAGTGATCAAGAATTGCTTATCATCTCCTTGATGTTGATCTATTTCAGGGTGTCCTGACAGTTCAAACCAATACCCCACATGGGCGTCTCGAACGGTGCTATTCGCCACAAATTGCTTTGCTTGTAAGTCGTGGTATTGCCCAATCTGCTGATTAAGCTTTTCAATTTGTGCATAGCCTGACGGAGTTGCGCCATCTTCACCCTTTAGGTCCTGTATCCATGCTGGACTGAAATGCCATGCATCTTCGAGCCCAAGTGAGGCTGCATCATAGTTTTCACTCTGCTGATGCGTACTTTGGATACTTCCTGCTCCGTCCTCTTGTTCCAATGCATCAGCTTGCCAACGCTGGATATGCACGGCGATCGGTTGTAAGCTGCGTTCTGCCCTCAGTTTGGTCATGCTGTCGTATTGTTCAGTCGCATCACTTCGATGGTAACGGATCGTTCTTCGCGCCAAGGCTTGATACTGGCTATTGTCATCTATCAAACGTAGTTTTTGCGCTTGGATTGGACTATTGATAGTCGGAACAATAAGCTGGGCTTCGTCGACCAACCAGCTCACCCCTTCACTCCGCATCAAAAATGTTAAAAACTCTGCATCGGTTTGATTATGTTGCATAATAAATGGACGTACATCATAGTCTTTGCTCAACCCACTTAAATCCAGTGTCAAGCTTGAAGCAAATAATGGGCTCCTGTGTTGCCATTCCTTAAATATGACTTGCACCACCTCACACATGCTTTTATTCATAAAGACGCGGGAGTTTCGTCTTTTATGCCACAGCGCGGTTGGATCTTCTAAAGTCAGTTTATAGAGGCTTAAACTGCCGTCAGATACCCCTTGTGATGCTTGAGTGATAATCCCAGTGACACGGCTAAGCTGCCCCTGATCCGTCACTGTATCTATCGCAGCCTGACTGCCAATGAATTGCTTGAGCGGAATGCTGGCATCCGTTGACAGACAGATTAGTTCAGCCTTAAGTCCTTGATTCAGGCCATGAACGCCCTCAATATGCTGCAAAAAAATTTGAGAGTTTAAACTCTGACTTGAAAACTGAATATGAATGGCACGTTTATGTGCAGTCAGCCCTATTTTTTTCAATAAGAGCTCAATATTATTTAATTTCATATTCATATTGTTATATAAAATAAATTTAATTATTTATTATAAATCGGCTCATAGTCTTCTATTTGCTACTTTAGGACATTTTATAAAACAACTTATTCCTTTATTACTCCAAGATAATACAACCCTGTGTTAATCTTTTTTATTTTAAGCTTAGCATTTAGGCTATAAATTTAATTAGAATAAAAACAAATAAAATGCATAAAAACCCTAAAAATTAGACATTTTCAGGGGTTATATGCTGGGCTTTTACAGCAGGCTGGCGACTTAAGATACTGTTTGTGGTTTCATATCCATTTCAGCACGTTTCATTTGTGCCTCTTTTAAAATGCGCTGATGTAACGGCTTACGGAATCCAAGTAAAAAGACAAACTCAGCCAATACAAATAATGGTCCAATCGCTAGACCAATCACATCATCGACAAAGGCTGGTTTTTTCTTCTCGAAATAATGCCCCACGAACTGAAACACCCAGCCCACCACAAAAATACCGATACTGGTCCCTAACCAACTCCACATTGGTAAAGCCGCAATTTTCACAGCCAGTGGATATACCAAGGCCAATAAAGCCAGCATCAAAAGACCAAATAGCTTATCGAGTGAAAGATAATAGATTGTACTTAATACAATTAGCACCGATGCCAATGTGACTGAAACACTGGAAATTTCTATACCTGCACGTGCGGTTAAACATAGAATAGAAAAAACAATTAAAGGAATACCCACAAAATGGGTCACAATATTATTTCGATCTAAGTGATAAGCCGCATATTGGCTGAGTAGACGTTCCAAATTTGTCATTTCTCATTCCTCATTTCATTTGTTTATACTGTTAATCTATAAGAAATATTGCAGTGAAGTTGTCATGTAGCTGACAAATGGACTTATTTTTAATCAAGGAACAGCCGTGTTAGATCGTGTTTATATTCAACATTTGCAGCAAAATTCATGGTTTAGTCATCTGGCAGAGCCCTTTCAAAATTTTATTATTGAGTATGGCAAGAAACAGATCGTTGAAAAAAATGCAGCCGTTTTTAGTGCACAAGATAAGTTTGATGGTGTTTATGGGGTACTAGAAGGCTCAATCAGCTTGGGTTATATCGATGTCAATGGCAATGAAGCGATTGCTGCTATTGCAGAACCGATCATGTGGTTCGGTGAAATTTCCCTGATTGACCAGCAGCCCCGTTCGCATGATGCGATCGCCCTGAAAAAAAGTGTCGTCTTAAAAATCCCCGCACAGCCACTGAATGATTTTTTGCTTAAAAATCCGTATTACTGGTATTACTTCGCCTTGCTGACCAGCCAAAAATTACGCTATGTGTTTTTAGAGCAAATCGCAATTCAAACCCAAAGCATTAGCCAACGTCTGGCACAACGCTTACTGTTTATTTTAGAAGGCTATGGTAACCGCGCTCAGATTCAGGATTTTAGTATCCAAATCTCTCAAGACCAATTGGCTAATATGCTGACAATCTCCCGACAGACTGTAAATCAGGAACTCAATTTATTTGAAAAACAGGGCATCATTCGTCTCGGTTTTAAAAAAATTGAAGTAATTGATATAGTTCGACTGAGACAATTAGCAGCAGTGGGATATATAAAAGAGCACTAGCAGCATGTGATTTGTATTATTTTTAAACAGACCTGTGAGCTAAATTGGTCAATATCGCGTTAATCTTAAAGCTAAATTAAAAGAAAAATCTCACTATAAAATGATACTTACAAATTAAAATATGTCACAAAATTATTGTGCTTTTTCCTTATAAACTCATCTAAATTAAGGCTAAGCACTATCGCTTACTAAAATGTAGAATACAATCATGAGAAAAATCGCAACTATTCTAACAGCAGGCTTATTTACAGTATTAAGTGCTAGCGCATTTGCCTGCCCAAAAGGAACTCAAATCCAAGGTGGTACAGGACCAAATCATAAAGGTGGAAAATGTGTTGCAACTGGTGTCGTGAAAACCAAAAAAGAAACAACTAAAGCAACCACTACAGCGAAACAAGAAGCGGTTAAAACCAAAGATACAACCAAGCATGAAGCGATGAAGGCTACGACAGATACTAAAAAAGCAGCGAGTACCACAACAACTCAAGTGAAACAAGATGCAGCTAAAACCGTTAAAACCCATTAAGTTTTAGCAATAGCTTTAACCACTAAAAAGCGAGATTATTGATCTCGCTTTTTTTATTCTCATTTTGGCGAGGTATTCCCCAAGGCAGGATTATCAATCGCATCTTTACATTGCGCTTTATCACGTTCGTAATCAGCCTGTTTTTGTGCTGACCCATTGCCATTATCTTTTACATCACGCGCCCATGTATCCAGACTGGTCAGTGCTTTACGGCAAAGTGCATATTTTCCTTCGGTTACCGAGTCAGTCATTTTAACGTTGATTCGCCAATCGGTACTGAGCTGACGCAAAGGTTTTCTGACTTTTTCTTCAATATCGGCAGTCTGTTTATTGTAAACAATCGAATCGATGTTATTAATCAACGTCCATGCCGCATTGGCATAGGTTGTTGCATCATTATTCAGTTTCGGCGCAGGTTTGATTTCGACCTTTTCTTTTGGTTCAGTACTTGAGTTTCCACAAGCAGCCAATAAAAAAGTACTGCATATCACAATTGCAGCTACACGAAAGTTTGGATTAGACATATCAAATTGCCGATGAAACATTTGGCCATTATGCTAGTCAATTTGGGAATAATTCTCAATGCTTGTTACTTATTTACTCAGCAGTATACCTTTTATTCTAAACAATTGATTTTATATTCTTGTTCAGCATAAAGTCAGACTTACTCATATATAAAAATTAAAACTTCAAAAAGGAAGAAAACCAGCATGTCACACATCAAGATTTATGCCTTGCAGTCCACGATTGAGCAGTTTAGACCTCAACTTTCACATGCAATCCATCAGGCTTTGGTTGAAAGCTTAAATTATCCTATGGAAAAGAAATTTCAGCGTTTTATTGCTTTAGCTACAGAAAACTTTATTTATCCCAGTGATCGTAGTCAGTACTACCTTATTATCGAAATTTCGATGTTTGAAGGTAGAAGCATCGAAGCAAAAAAAAGCTTGATCCAAAGCATTTTCAGCAATATTGAGCAACAATGCGGGATTTCACCCCAAGACATTGAAATCACAATTTTTGAAACACCCAAATGCAATTGGGGAATCCGTGGTCAAAATGCGGATGAATTACAGCTCAATTATCAGGTCAATGTTTAAACAGACAAATACCCTCCTAAGTGCTATTTTTTTGTCTAACAAAAACCATGTTTTTTTGTGATATACGGGCTTAATTCAGCACAAAGTTCTGCTATGCTTAAACACAAATTACTCAGGATAGGATCATTCGCATGAGCGTCACTCTTGGAACTCCACTTCAATCTTCTGCATTTAAGGTTTTACTGTTAGGTTCTGGAGAGCTTGGTAAAGAAGTTGTGATTTCTTTGCAGCGCTTAGGTGTAGAAGTTCATGCTGCAGATCGTTATGATCATGCACCTGCCATGCAAGTTGCACATTATGCCTACACCCTGAATATGGCAAATCCAACCGAATTAAAACAATTAATTGAAAACATAAAACCGAATTTGATCGTTCCCGAAATTGAAGCGATTGCTACTGAAGTTTTAATTGAAATTGAACAAAGCCAAACTGCAACGGTAATTCCCTCGGCTAAAGCAGTCAATCTCACCATGAATCGTGAAGGGATTCGCCGTTTAGCTGCTGAAGAACTTGGCTTACCTACCTCTGCTTATCGCTTCGCGAATACACTGGAAAGCTTCCGCGCAGCCTGTGATGACATTGGTTATCCAAACTTTGTAAAACCCGTGATGTCTTCTTCAGGTAAAGGCCAATCTCGCGTTAAGAGTTTTGATGAGGTGGATGCGGCCTGGGACTACGCAATGCAAGGTGGTCGGGTTAATCAAGGTACAGTAATTATTGAGTCACAGATTGATTTTGATTTTGAAATTACCCTGCTCACAGTCCGCGCCAAAAATCCAGAAACAGGTGAAATCGAAACACATTTTTGTGATCCGATCGGACACCGTCAAGATGCTGGTGACTATGTCGAGAGCTGGCAGCCCCAAGCCATGACGCCTGTTGCGTTACAAGAATCAAAACGGATTGCAAATAAGGTCACAGTTGCGTTAGGTGGTTGTGGTATCTTCGGGGTAGAACTGTTTATCAAAGGCGATAAAGTCTGGTTTAGCGAAGTCTCGCCACGCCCACATGATACGGGTTTAGTGACTTTAGCTTCACAATTCCAGAGCGAATTTGAATTACATGCACGTGCAATTCTCGGTCTGCCTGTCAATACAGCACGTCATAGTATCGCTGCAAGTGCAGTGATTTATGCAGGTGTAGATGCCAAGAACCTGAGTTTCACTGGCTTGAATCTTGCATTAGCCAATCCCAACACTGATCTACGTCTATTTGGTAAACCTGAAGGCTTTAAACGCCGCCGTATGGGTGTCGCAACAGCTCGTGCTGAAACAACCGATCTTGCACGTGAATTAGCACAGCATGCCGCAGACCAAGTGAGTGTACAAACCAACGCTTAAGATGACCTTAGGTTATTATCATCACAACTTCCCCTCTTTTTTAGAGGGGCTTTGATAGAAGACTCAGCTTTATGATCAAGACCTCTCCTTTGTTGAACTACGTCACCAGTCTTCATGATATTCAAGCGATTAACCAATGGCGTACGGATGTAGAAAAGCAATTACAGGAGAGTTATGAAAATGGACAACCCATTCGTGATGTGATTGGTGCGCGTTCAGATTCGATTGATGAAGCCTTGATCTTCCTTTGGAACCACGCAGGCCTAGATCAAACTGAATTAGGTTTATTTGCAGTCGGTGGCTATGGCCGCCATGAGATGCTGCCTTATTCTGATACCGATATCATGATTTTATCTGAGGATGAAATCAGTGAAGAACAAGAAAAACTGATCTCGACCTTTATTTCATCGTTATGGGATGTCGGTAATTTCAAACCCGGCATCAGCGTCCGTACCATTCAGAACTGTGTCGAACAAGCCATTAATGACTTAACTGTTGCCACCACCTTGATTGAAGCCCGTCTCATTACAGGCAATCAACAATTAGCCAAATGGCCACGCCGTATTGTTGCGCAAACATGGACGGATCAAACCTTCTATGATGCCAAAATGGCAGAACAAGCCAAACGCTATGCACAACACAATAATACTGAGAGTAATTTAGAGCCTGATATCAAAAATGCACCGGGTGGTATTCGCGATATCAACCAAATCGGCTGGATCGCCAAACGTCATTTCCGTGTCAATCGCATCTATGATTTAGTCCATTTAGGCTTTATTACTGAGTTTGAATTGGGTGTACTGGAAGAAGCGGAAAGTTTCTTATGGGAAATTCGTACCCACTTACACCGTTTAGCCAAACGCGATGAAAATCGTCTGTTGTTTGAATATCAACGTGATATCGCAGCAAAGTTTGGCTATGTACGTGAAGAAGGTCAGCCTGTTAATTTTGCCGTTGAACAGTTCATGAAGCGCTACTATCGTACTGCGCAGCAAGTTTCAACGCTGAATGAAATGCTACTCGCCTATTTCAATGAATCGGTGATTACCCCGCGTCTGCCTGATTATGAACGTCATATCATCGACATCAATGAGCGTTTTAAAATTGTCGATGGCAAATTGGCTGTTCAGCATCACAAAGTCTTTTCAGAAGAACCAATTGCCATCTTAGAATTGTTCTATCTGTTGGCTAACCGTCCTGAAATTACCGGGATTCGCGCCCGTACCTTGCGTCTGCTTGTGCTTGCAGCCAAACGGATTGACCAGCGCTTCCGTAATAATCCAGAACATCAAGCTTTGTTTATGTCGATTATTCGCTCACCTCATTTATATGACACCATGGTAGCGATGAAGCGTTATGGCGTATTGGGCAATTACATTCCTGCTTTTGGGCAAATTACTGGATTAATGCAATACGACCTATTCCATATTTATACGGTCGATGCACATACGCTCCTATTACTGCGTAATTTAAGTCGCTTTAAAGAACCCGAATTTGCCAAAGAATTTCCTGTGGTTAGCTCTGTGTTTCAGCGTATCTCTCGCCATGACATCGTCTATATGGCCGCGATTTTCCATGACATTGCCAAAGGTCGTGGTGGTGATCACAGTGAACTGGGGGCATTAGATGCAATTGAATTCTGTCGTACCCATGGATTTACCGAACGTGAATGCAAACTGGTTGCATGGCTGATTAACAATCACCTGCTAATGTCCCTTACCGCACAGAAAAAAGATATTTCCGACCCAGATGAAGTCAGAGACTTTGCTGAAAAAGTCGGTGACATGGAGCATCTTGATTATCTCTATGCCCTAACGGTGGCCGATATTAACGCGACCAATCCAAAACTTTGGAATACATGGCGTGCATCACTCATGCGCCAGCTGTATACCTATGCACGTGATGTGATTCGTTCAGGCTTGGGCCGTCCAGTTGATTATCAAATGCTGATTGAAGATACCAAATTTGCTGCAAGTGAACTCTTAGTCAATGACTTCTCTCTGGCTGAAGTAGAGAAAGTCTGGCAAGAACTAGGCGATGAATACTTTGTCAAAGAATCCGCCAATGAAATTGCATGGCATACCCAAGCGATTTTACAACACGGCGATAATCCAGAACCTTTGGTATTATTACGTGCACATCGTAATGCGGCCGATGATGCGGTTCAGATCTTTATCTATACCCGTGATCAACCAAACTTGTTTGCCACCACGGTTGCGGTACTGGATCGTATGAACCTTGATGTTCAGGATGCACGCATTATCACTGCTTCAACCTCATTCAGCTTAGATACCTACCTGGTGCTTGACCGTTTTGGTACTTTACTGACTGACCCAGATCGCGAACGCAAAGTGAAAGCCGCTTTGGTTGATGCATTAAGCCATTCGGATCAATATCCAGGGATCATGCAACGCCGTATCCCCCGTCATTTGCGTCATTTTGATGTGCAAAATACCGTGGATATTGTCTTGAACCCGACGTTACAGCAACACATGGTTGAAATTTCGACCCTTGACCATCCGGGCCTACTGGCACGTATCGGTGGTTTATTCATGTTGCAAGGTTTGGATATCCATTCTGCAAGAATTGCCACACTGGGTGAACGTGCGGAAGATATTTTCTTTGTCACCAAGAAAAATGGTGTCTTGCTCAGCGATGAAGAAGTGAAAACTTTTGCGGAAAGCTTAAAAGCCGCTTTAGATGAAGCCTCGAATCAAATTTGTAATCCATCTTAAATTTTATTGTTTGGTAACTGTTTAAATGAACTCTAGCTTGTCGTTATTGCATCCCTATCCTTTTGAAAAGTTAAATCAACTATTTAAAGATGTGCAACCTGCCAATTTACCTTTGATTCCTTTATCGATTGGTGAGCCTAAACATCCAGCCCCAGAGTTCGTTAAACAAGCGATTATTGATAATTTTGCCCACTTATCAACCTACCCAAACAGTAAGGGCCTACCTGAGTTGCGCCAAAGTATTGCACAGTGGCTTAGCAATCGCTTCAAGTTGAACCATATTAGTGCAGAAGATCATATTCTGCCTGTTTCTGGAACACGCGAGGGGATCTTCTCTTTTGTACAAGCCTTGATTAAACGTGAAGATGCACCCTATGTGGTAATGCCAAATCCGTTTTATCAGATTTATGAAGGTGCAGCCCTACTTGCGGGTGCAAAACCTTATTTCATTAACTGTACCGAAGAAAATGCTTACCTCGGTGACTTTGATGCAGTCCCTGCAGAAGTCTGGGAAAAAACAGCATTACTGTTTGTGTGCACCCCGGGCAATCCGACAGGAACAGTACTTTCAAAAGAACAATTTAAAAAGCTGATCGCATTGTCTGACCAATATGGTTTCGTGATTGCATCGGATGAGTGCTATTCGGAACTTTGGTTTGATCAAGCACCGATTGGGCTTTTAGAAGTCTGTGCTGAAATGGGACGTGATGATTATAAAAATTGTATCGTGTTTCATTCACTTTCTAAACGTTCAAATTTACCGGGCATGCGTTCTGGTTTTGTTGCGGGTGATGCAGCCCTGTTAAAGCCATATTTGCAATACCGTACCTATCACGGCGCTGCAATGCCAGTACAAAATCAACTGGCTTCGATTGCAGCATGGAACGACGAAGCGCATGTTGAAGAAAATCGTCAACAGTACCATGCAAAGTTTGATTTATTCCAGTCTGAACTTGGTCATCTATTGCCATTACAAAAACCAGATGCAGGTTTCTATTATTGGTTAAAAGTGGACAACGATGAGACTTTTGCCAAAATGCTGATGGAAAAAGCGCATATCAAGGTTTTACCAGGTCGTTATTTGTCAAGAGATACTGAACAAGGCAATCCCGGTGAAGGTCATGTCAGAATGGCCTTAGTGGCTGATTTAGCACAATGTGAAGAAGTGGTCAAACGCCTGAAAGCCATCCTTTAAATTAAAAAATCCCCGAACATTCGGGGATTTTTTCTAGGGAACTTACAGCGATTAAAGCACCCTACTGTATCAAACCTGCCCAATAAGCAAGAGGGTGGCAATCAAAACCATTAATCCCCCAGAAATACGGCTAACCCGTTTCACTGCCAGCGGTCGCGTTCTCAGTATTCTTTTAGCTGCAATCCCGACCAGTACATACACTACCGCACAACTGAGTAAATGAACCATCCCCAACAAAATAATCTGGGTTGTCGGTGAAAATGCCATTTGAGGATGAATAAAGGGGGGTAATAAAGCAAAAAATAGCAATAACACTTTTGGGTTTAAACCACTAATACCAACCCCTTTAATTAACCATGAACGTGCAGAATCTAAAGATTGTGTTGTATTACTCTCAGTAGAAATAGTGGCAGGATGCATAAATAGCCGCACTCCCATCCAGAATAAATAACAAGCCCCCATGATTGTCATTACAGTGAGTAAAATCGGGTAATGTTGTACCAATGCACCGACCCCCGCAGCAACACATAAAATTGCCATGAGATGCCCGAGCACCAAGCCTGTGACCGCATTTAAAACAAACTGCCCTCGAACACCTGCAAGAATGGCATATGCCCAATCCGCACCAGGTGTTAAAACGAATAAAATCGAAACACACCAAAACGCAAAAATCACACTGAGTTCCATTAGCAACGCCCTTCTCAATTCATAAATGCTATTTTCAACAGCCTTTTTTTTCACCGTTCGGTGAAGATTGTTGAGAAAGGATATGCTTTAATGAAGAAAATGTTATTCTAAATACTTCTACATCTTTAAAGTCCTAAGGGAGATTCTTCTAAATGGATCGCATTGATAAGAAAATTATTGCTGAACTACAAGCAAATGGGCGATTATCTATCACAGAGCTGGCCGAAAGAATCGGTTTAAGTCTGTCTCCCTGCCACCGTCGCGTCAAAGCACTTGAAGAAACAGGAGTAATCAAAGGCTATCATGCCGATTTGGAAGCCTCAAAAATTGGGCTTAATTTCTCAGCCATTATCTTTGTCACCTTAAAAGATGGAGATAAAAAAGCCCTTTCTGCTTTTGAAGAAAAAGTTATTGAAATTGCCAATGTGATTCAGGCACAACGTTTATTTGGAAATCCAGATTATTTATTGCATGTGGTTGCTAAAGACTTGGCCAGTTTCCAAAAACTCTACGATGACAGCCTCTCTGCATTACCCAATGTTCAACGTTTGACCTCAACCATTGTCATGAAAAATGTGGTCTCCAATCGTTTACTGCCTCTTTAAGCAATAATAATCATTTGGGGTAGAATAAAAAGTTCGGGATTGAAGCAATTCACACTTTTCCTAAGCTGAAAAGTCATAAACATAAGCGACTTTATTAATTTTTTTATCTGCTTAATCTCTCTTGACCAACTGCTGAAATCTTCGTCTATACTTAGCCATCAAAACTTGATGACTATGGAAAGATGACTTCTCACATTGCCACGAAAATAAACAAAAAGGGTTGGCTGATTTTAGCAATCGTTATTGTACTTATTATTGCTATCATCATTCTTTGGCAGACTGGGGCGACTAAAAAAACAACAGATACTGGACCACAAAAAGGTAGCACTACAGCTACACAGAAAGCAGCCTTAACCGTTACCGTAGCCCAACCTGAGCTACAAAACTGGAAACAAACTTTGACTGCAAATGGCAATATCGCTGCTTGGCAAGAAGTGGTCATTGGCAGTGAGCTCTCGGGCCAACGTCTGACCCATGTCAACGTCAATGTGGGTGATGAAGTCAAACGCGGTCAGGTCTTAGCAGAAATTAACAGTGACACCATTCGCGCCGACCTCGCTGTAGCCAAAGCAAGTTATGCAGAAGCGCAAGCTGTGCTGAGTGATGCCATCACCCATAATAAACGTATCCAGCAACTCAAAAATACTGGGGCAATTTCAGCTCAGGAATCCACCCAATACCAAACCTCTCAGGCCACGGCACAAGCACGTCTTGATGCAGCTAAAGCTCAGATCGAAAGCAATCAATTACGCCTAGCCCAAACCCAAGTGATTTCACCTGATAATGGCGTGATTTCAGCGCGTACAGCAACTGTTGGTGCTTTAGCTCAAACAGGACAAGAACTGTTTCGTCTCATTCGCAATCATCGTCTGGAATGGCGTGCAGAAGTCACGACGTCTGATTTATACAAACTCCAGCAAGGGATGGCAGCACATATTGTTTCACCAGATCCAGCACAGCCCGCAGTTATCGGCAAAGTAAGAATGATTGCACCTGTCATCGATCCACAAACCCGTTACGGGCTGGTCTATGTGGATATTCCAACCACACAGGCAGTCCGGATGGGTATGTTTGTCAAAGGTGAGTTTGATTTAGGCCAAAAACCAGCAACAACCATTCCTCAAACCGCCCTACTGTTACGTGATGGTTTTTCATATGTGTTTATTGTTGCGAATAACAATCGTGTAAGCCAACAAAAGGTTGCCGTTGGTCGTCGTCTTGGTGATCGCGTCGAAATCCTGAATTTAGCCCCGAATGTCAAAGTGGTTTCGTCAGGCACTGGCTTCCTGACAGATGGAGATCTCGTCAACATCGTCAAAGAGATTCCAGACACCCCATTAAGCAAACAGCTTGTGACTGTACAGGAGAAATAAGATGAATTTCTCCGCTTGGTCAATCCGAAATCCTATTCCTGGCATTTTATTATTTATTATGCTTGGATTAGCGGGCTTACTCTGTTTTAAATGGATGAAAATCCAGCAGTTCCCAGATATTGAACTGCCAATGGTTACTGTCACTGCCGCACTTCCCGGTGCAGCACCACCCCAGCTTGAAACCGAAGTTGCACGTAAAATTGAAAATTCTATTGCAACCTTACAAGGATTAAAAAACCAATACACCAATATCAAAGATGGCGTAGTCACAATTACAGCCGAATTTCAACTTGAAAAACCATTACAAGAAGCGGTGGACGATGTTCGGAATGCAGTTTCTCAAGTACGCTCCGATCTACCCGCCGATTTACGCGATCCGATTGTCAGTAAAATTAATCTCTCTGGCTCACCCATTCTGACCTATACCATACAATCCCCCAAAATGGATGAAGAAGCACTATCATGGTTTGTAGACTATGATATTGCCCGTGCGATGCTACAAGTTAAAGGGGTTGGTGCAGTTTCACGTGTGGGAGGAGTAACTCGTCAAGTTGAAGTTGAACTCGATCCTGAAAAATTATTAGCACTCAATACAACTGCAACTGATATCACGCGTCAACTTCGTTTGACCCAGCAAGATGCTTCTGGTGGACAAACCAAAATTGGCGGCAGTGAACAATCCATTCGAACGATTGCCACCGTCAAATCAGCAGCTGAAATCGGTGCTCTGGATATCGCCTTGAGTGATGGTCGGCATATCCGTCTTGATCAAGTTGCGACTGTCCGCGATGGGATTGCTGAACGGCGTTCCGCAGCATTGTTAAATGGCCAACCTGTGATTGGCTTTGAAATTACCCGCAGCAAAGGTGCCAGTGAGGTCGATGTTCAAAAAGGTGTGACCGAAGCACTTGCAAAACTCAAAGCAGTACACCCCGATATCAAGATTACCGAAGCATTTAACTTCGTGAATCCGGTAGTTGACAATTATCATGGTTCGATGTCCCTACTTTATGAAGGTGCAATCCTTGCGATCTTAGTAGTGTGGTTGTTCTTGAGAGACTGGCGCGCTACGATTATTGCCGCAACCGCCCTGCCATTGTCAATTTTACCTGCCATGATTGGTATGTATTTCTTTGGTTTCACCCTCAACACTGTCACCCTATTAGCCATGTCCTTGGTGGTGGGGATTCTGGTCGATGATGCGATTGTTGAAATTGAAAATATCATCCGGCATTTACGTATGGGCAAAACACCCTATGAAGCCGCGATGGAAGCCGCCGATGAAATTGGTCTAGCCGTCATCGCGACTACCTTTACTCTGATTGCCGTGTTCTTACCAACTGCATTTATGAGTGGTATTGCAGGTAAATTTTTTGTTCAATTTGGCTGGACTGCAGCGTTGGCAATTTTTGCCTCGCTCTTAGTCGCACGATTACTCACGCCAATGATGTCCGCCTACATTCTAAAACCTTGGATCGGGAAGGTAGAACAACATGATGAATTCACAACTGCCCAAGCGATAACCGACCAAGGGAACAGCAGACTCGCCAATGACCGCGCAAAAGATGGCAAAGTCATGCGCAGCTATATGCGTTTGGTGACGTGGTGCCTGAATCATCGATGGGTCACCTTAGGCGGAGCAATTGCCTTCTTTATTGCCTCACTGATGTTGATTCCATTGTTACCGACTGGTTTCGTTCCTCCACCAGATACTGGACAAACCCAAGTTCGCCTAGAGCTAACACCGGGTTCTCAATTTGGAGACACCCTTAAAACAGCCGAATATGCACGTAACCTAATTAAAGATTATCCAGAGATTAAAAGCATCTACACCACCATTGGCGGTGGTGCGGCTGGAACAGACCCCTTCTCGGGTGGTGCATCCAGTGAACCACGTAAGGCTACATTGACCATTCAAACCACCGAACGGTCAGATCGCAGTGCAAGCTTGCAAGATATTGAAGATCAAATTCGGCAACGACTCGCTCCTCTTCCCGGTGCGCGAATTCAAGTCGGACTTGCAGGTAATAATGGTCAATATCAGATTGCTCTCTCTGGAGATGATCCTGATGCACTGATGTCAACGGCCCGAAGCCTTGAACGTGAGCTGAGAACCATTCCCAATATTGGCAGTATCACGTCAAGTGCAGCCCTGATCCGTCCAGAATTGGTGATTCGTCCAGACTTCGCCAAGGCAGCAGATCTTGGCGTAACCACCTATGATATTGCTGAAACTTTACGAATCGCAACTGCAGGTGATTTTGATCAAAATCTGGCAAAGTTAAATTTATCTCAACGCCAGGTGCCGGTTGTGATCAAGCTTCCACTGGCTGCTCGACAGGACCAGGAGTTGATGAAACGCCTCATGGTCAAAGGCAGTCATGGTCCAGTGATGTTGGGTAGCATTGCCGAAGTCAACATTGAAAGCGGCCCATCACAAATTGATCGCTTTAATCGCTTACGTAACATCAACTTCAATATTGAGTTGAATAATCAACCTTTGGGAGATATTGCCGCAAAAGTGGACCAACTACCAACCATGAAAAATCTGCCACCAACGGTTAAACGCACCAATATTGGGGATGCCGAAGTCATGCAGGAATTATTCTCGAGTTTTGGTCTCGCCATGCTAACGGGTGTGTTATGTATCTATGTGGTGTTGGTATTGTTATTCAAAGACTTTTTACAACCTATTACCATTCTGGTCGCCTTACCCTTATCACTTGGTGGTGCATTCGTGATGCTGCTATTAGCGAAAAGTAGCTTCTCTATGCCAAGCTTGATTGGTCTGATCATGCTGATGGGCATCGCCAGTAAAAACTCAATCTTACTGGTCGATTACGCCATTATTGCAAGGAATGAGAAGCATTATTCTCGCTTGAACGCACTACTTGATGCCTGCCATAAACGGGCACGTCCGATTATCATGACCACACTGGCAATGGGTGCTGGGATGTTACCGATTGCTCTCGGTATCGGTACAGATCCGAGCTTTCGCGCACCAATGGCAATCGCTGTAATTGGAGGCTTGATTACCAGTACTTTTTTATCATTACTGGTGATTCCTGTCGTCTATACCTTTATTGATGATATTAATCGCAAGATACACAGCTTGAGGAAGACCGAAGCCAAAACTATTGGACCAACGTAATAAGTGTGTATAAAAAAGGCGGTTTGAACCGCCTTTTTTATCTTGAATACAATATCAGCGCTAACATAAATAGCAGAAAAGCGAAACCTGCTAAATAATATAAATGATGCAGATGCCGATTTAACCCTGACAGGTAAATACTTGAACCGATCAATTGAACAATAGTGAGATTCCAGATCAACACCAAACCGACCATCCAAAAACAGACCAAAGCATTTTGAACAACACTAAATTGAGGGTAAATCAAGATTACCAATACCGTATAGAACATCAAATTTTTCGGGTTTAACAAGCTTGAGAGCAAGCCGGATAGAAGCGCCTTCAACTCGCTATTTTTTCGATGTTTTTTGATATGATACTCGGTATGATTGTTGGCTATTTTTACTGAGTGTGCCAAACGAAAACATTGAATGGTCAGATAAGCAAAATACATTACACCCAACCATTTCAGTAAGATTAATAAGTCAGCATTAATCTGTCCCATCAGGAATAGGCTGTAATAAATCACAATTAAAATAATCGCATTGCCAAATGCGATTCCTGCACAGGTATATCTCGCTACAGTTTTACTGCTTTGTATGACTGTTTTTAAAATTAAAAAGAAATCTGCCCCTGGTGTCAGCAAAGCGATAAAATGAGTGATCGCAATCGTCAGAAAAAGCTCCATACATCCTCTCCAAATCAATGGGAGTCAGCTTAAGAAAGTGCCATGCTTAATTCTTGTATGAAATTGCGTGAACTAAGATTTTTTATAATATTGCTTTGGGGTTATGCCAGTATGTTGCTTAAAAACACGATGGAAATGGCTTTGATCCGTAAATTCAAGTTCATGCGCTAACTGCGCTAAATCACACTTTTCTCTCAAGCGCTGCCGAGCCTGATTCACCTTGGCATTCAATTGATAAGCATGTGGTGTTAAACCAAAATAATGTTTAAATAAGCGTATTAATGCATAACGGCTGATCTGCATCTTTTCAGCTAGATTTTGCAAGGACAAACCATCAATATTGCCCTCAAGACACTGCAATAAATCAGGTAAATACTGCTGAAAGTAACGAGATGGGATGATTTTCTCCCAGTTAAAGTTTGGCAATAAAATATCAGTTAAAACCTGAATTAAATAATGCTCTTTTTCCAAGAGTGAGATTTGCGGATTAAATAAGATCGCATTTAAACCAGAGAATGCATGATAGACATATAAGTCATTGATGATATTTGGCTTTAATTGGGGAAAATATGATGTATCAACATCTATTTTTAGAAGCGTATTGTGTTGCAGCTCCTCAATCAATACAGCCAGCCATGTTGCATCCAGATGCATCATCTGGTAACTCCATGCCTGATTCTGAAGAGGATTACAGGAATGTTCTACATGAGCAGGAATAACAACAATACTACCTGGCTGAATCAAACGATCCTGGACTAAAAAAACTTGAAAAATAACTCTGCCCTGCATCAACTGCCCCGATTGAAAATGTCGGA
The DNA here is from genome assembly GCF_024582815.1 of Acinetobacter colistiniresistens. NCBI lineage: Bacteria > Pseudomonadati > Pseudomonadota > Gammaproteobacteria > Moraxellales > Moraxellaceae > Acinetobacter > Acinetobacter colistiniresistens. The sequence goes on along the minus strand of NZ_CP102099.1, from coordinate 2,308,571 downwards.
TGGCTATGCGATTTATAACAGATTCGACTTTGACATGCCCTACGTGTTTCAACATAAGGCATGTCAGGATGATTCCAAAACTCGACAGTTGAGTCCAAAATAATTCAAACCTCAACCAAAACTCTACTCATCTACTTTTTCGCCAACGCCTTTTCAATATCGGCTTCCAATGCTTCAGGTTTTGTAGTCGGCGCATAACGCTCTAAAACCTCGCCATTACGTCCAACCAAAAACTTGGTGAAATTCCATTTAATATTACGACCTAAAAGGCCTTTGGCTTCACGGGTTAAAAAACGGAAAATCACATGTGCTTCAGGGCCTTTTACATCAACCTTGGCAAACATGGGGAAACTAACTCCGTAATTACGCTGGCAATATGCGCCAATTTCTTTATTGGTTCCCGGATCTTGCCCTCCAAACTGATTGCATGGAAAGCCTAAAACTTCTAAACCTTGAGATTTGTATTTTTCATAAAGTTTCTCAAGTCCTGCAAATTGTGGGGTAAAGGCACACTTGCTTGCAGTATTTACAATCAGCATGACCTTGCCTTTATAATCAGCGAGCGCTTTTGTTTCTCCCTCTAACAATTCAGCTTCAAACTGATAAATATTACTCATGGATAAGTTTCCTCGTCGTTCTTTTCTTCTGTTTTAAGTTGTAATGATGCCGAATTTACGCAGTAACGCAGTCCTGTCGGCTGTGGACCATCTTCAAATACATGGCCTAAATGCGCATCGCAATCATGGCAGACAATTTCTGTTCTGACCATACCATGAGATAAATCTTCATGCTCTTCGATAGCAATGCTGTCAATTGGTTTAAAGAAGCTAGGCCAACCACAGCCACTATCGTATTTTGTATCCGAAGAAAATAATTCTGCACCACAACAACGACAGACATAAGTACCATGCTGTTTATTATTCCAATATTGTCCTGTAAATGCTGGTTCTGTGCCCTTTTGACGAGTAATGCGATATTCTTCAGGTGATAACTCTCTTTGCCATTCCCGGTCTGTTTTATTGACTTTTCCCATAACCTGCACCTTTTATTCTGTTGTTAAAACTATCTTGATGATCAGGTTTTATATTTACGCCATTCACAAAAAAAACTCTAGTCTCAGTTCGTACAATTTAATGAATTTTCAGCATTAAAAAACAAAATAGCAAAAAGTAAGCATTTTATTTTTATAAAAGTAAGCAATTTTCAACATTCCTCTATTTTATGTAAGCAAATATGGTGGTATTCTAATTTCGCACGGTGATACAGGACAAAACATGTCTCAGAAAAAAAGTGTGGTTTTCCAAAACTTATTACCAACGATCAGACAATATCAACAATCAGGTTTTACCCACGAAAAAATTGTTGAATTACTGAGAGATCAACATGATCTAAATTTGGTCAGTGTCGAAACCTTTAAAAGTTATTTATACCGATATGCAAAAGTGAATCCAGCTATGTCTAAAAATACTGTTGTTTCCCCGTCTATCCAATCAAGCCGAGAAATTAAAAAATCATCTAAGCTTGAGCATGTTTGTTATGACATTCGTGGACCAGTATTACGCGCCGCCAATGAAATGGAGGAGCAAGGACACAAGATTATCAAACTCAATATCGGTAACCCAGCACCTTTTGGTTTTGAAGCACCACAAGAAATTATTAACGACGTTGCTTTAAATCTTCCAAATGCGATTGGTTATACCGACTCAAAAGGGATCTTCCCTGCACGCAAAGCGATCTGCCAGTATTACCAGCAAAAAGGTGTTTTCGATATGCATGTCAATGATGTATATGTTGGCAATGGTGTATCTGAACTCATCGTTATGGCGATGCAAGGTTTACTGGATGATGGCGATGAAATGTTGGTGCCTATGCCCGACTATCCATTATGGACAGCGGCTGTAAATCTGTCAGGTGGTACCGCAGTTCACTATAAGTGTGATTCTGAAAACTATTGGTATCCAGATATTGCAGATATGGAAAGCAAAATCACGCCAAATACCCGTGGTATTGTCATTATCAACCCAAACAATCCTACTGGTTCAGTCTACCCACGCCATGTATTAGAACAAATTGTGGCGCTGGCGAAAAAGCATGACCTGATTTTATTTGCCGATGAAATCTATGACAAAATCGTTTATGACGGCATTGAGCACGTTGCTGTTGCAGCTTTAGCAGGTGATCAACTGTGTATTTCATTTAACGGTTTATCAAAAGCCTATCGTATTGCAGGCTATCGTGCAGGCTGGATGGCAATTACGGGTAATAAGGCACGTGCCGCAGACTATATCGAAGGTCTGGACATGCTGGCTTCTATGCGTTTATGTGCCAATCATCAAGCACAATATGCGATTCAAACCGCACTTGGTGGTTACCAGTCAATCAATGACTTGATTCGCCCGGGTGGTCGTTTATACGAACAACGTAATATTGCATGGGAAATGCTAAATGAAATCCCAGGTCTAAGCTGCGTAAAACCTGAGGGTGCAATGTATTGCTTTCCTAAGCTTGATCCAGCAGTTTATCCAATTGAAGATGATGAGAAACTCATGCTGGATCTTTTAAAAGCAGAAAAAGTACTTCTAGTACAAGGAACTGGGTTTAACTGGCCTACACCAGATCATTTTCGTGTTGTGTTCTTACCTGCTGAAAATGAACTTCGTGAAGCCATTAATCGCTTAAGCCGCTTCTTAGCAAAAATGCGTTAATGCACAATCCCCCTGAATCGGGGGATTTTTTATATTTAAGAATCTGAATCTTGGGTCGCATCCCACTGTGCTTCATATTCTTTCGATTTCTTTAAGTTTTTGCTTAAACCAAACCCACCTTTTTCATATATACGAGATAAATCCAATAAGGCTTCATCTTCACCTTGCGCCACAGCCAGTTCATAAAATTCTGCTGCTTTCTTATAATTCTTAGTGACCCCTTTACCTTCTTCATAAATATAGGCAATGTTTGAAGAACCCAAACCATTTCCTGCGCCTGAGGCCAAACTAAATAAGCGCAAGGCTTCTTTATAATCCTGCTTTAACCCCGCCTTTCCCTCTAAATAAAAAATACCTAAATTGTTAATTGCAGAAGATTCATCTTGTTTCGCAGCCAATTGATAATAATGCAATGCTTTTTGTAGGTCTTGTGCTACTTCATCAGTCCCATCATTATATAAATGCCCCAGTTCCGCTTGAGCCATATCCAGACCAGCATCAGCCGACTTGGTCATCCACTCCAAGCCCTTTTTGGTATTTACATTTACATGATCATCGCCATAGAGATATAAATAGCCGAGATAGTATTGTGCATATAGCTGACCCTTTTGTGCAGCCTGGGTATACCACTTTAAAGCGGTTAGATTATCTTCCTTTACACCCTCTCCGTAGTCATACATATAACCAACTGAAAAAATCGCATCTACATTGCCCTTAGCCGCTGCTTTTTTAAACCACTCAAGCGCTTTGCCGAAATCTTGATCTACTTCATTTCCATAATAATAAGCATCACCTAAATTATTTTGGGCGCGCGCGTCACCTGCTGTTGCTCGCTGTACAAGTTCTTGGCTAAATGCAACATCATCTGCATGACTCAAACTGAATAGACTGCTCGTTAATAATATTGAAAATACGATATTTTTTAATTTCATTATTTTTGCTCACATTGTTACATTTTTACGCAATTACATTCTAACGGCAAATCACTTCATGTAAACCAATATTTATATTTTCAGGAAAATCAAAAACTAATTTTGAATTTTTTATCAAAATAACATAGCTGAGACACGGTTTGCCAAAATATTAAGCATGTCATTTTAACTTTGCATGCTAAACTATGCCTTGTTTTGAAAAAGGATAGTCCTTCTATGCGGTTTGTTCATCTCGGTATCCATACAGAATTTTCGATTACAGAGTCGATTGTTCGCATACCTGATTTGGTCAAAGCTGCCGTAAAAGATGAAATGCCAGCACTGGCACTTACCGACTTATCCAACCTGCATGCAGCAGTCAAATTTTATGAAGCTTGTCTAAAAAAAGGCATCAAGCCTATTTTAGGCAGTGTCATTCGACTCAATGATGCCGAACACCGTGCAACATTACTCGCAATGAGCAGTACGGGCTGGCTTAATCTTACTGAAATTGTGTCCCGAGGATTTATCGAAGGCCAACAACTCAGCATTCCTTGTGTACAAAAAGAATGGATACTTGAGCAATCCGATGACCTGATTGTCCTACTTGGACAACATAGTGATGTTGGGAAAATGCTCTGTTCTTCCAACCCACAAAAAGCAGAACCTTTATTAGAAGCATGGATTGAAAAATTTGGCAATCGGGTGTATCTCGCTTTAACCCGTACAGAACGTGTCGGTGAAGAAGATTTTATTCAGCAAGCGGTAAAGCTCGCAGCCAAATATCAAATTGGTGTGGTTGCTCATAACGATGTGCACTTTGTTGAACAAGATGATTTTGAAGCACATGAAGCCCGTGTTTGTATCGCAGATGGCTATGTTCTAGGGGACGATAAACGCCCAAAAAACTACAGTACTGAACAATATTTTAAAACGGGCGAACAAATGTCTGAGCTATTCTCAGATATTCCTAGTGCCATCGAAAACACTTACCAGATCGCAAAACGTTGTAATGTTGCCTTAAAGCTCGGGACTTATTTCCTACCTGATTTCCCAATTCCAGATGGTTATACCATCGACACCTATTTTGAACATTTATCTCGTGAAGGGCTAGAGGAACGCTTAAATCATCTTTACCCTATTGCTGAACGTGATGATGATTGGGCAGAAATTCGCAAACCTTATGATGAACGGATTAAATACGAAGTCGATATCATCCTCAAGATGGGATTCCCTGGTTACTTTCTGATCGTTATGGACTTCATTCAATGGGCCAAAAATAATGGCGTGCCTGTGGGTCCTGGTCGTGGTTCAGGTGCGGGTTCACTGGTTGCGTATAGCTTAAAAATTACCGATCTTGACCCATTGCGTTATGATCTGCTCTTTGAACGTTTCTTAAACCCGGAACGTGTCTCGATGCCCGACTTTGACGTCGACTTCTGTATTGCAGGTCGTGACCGCGTGATTGAATACGTGGCACAAAATTATGGGCGCCAAGCGGTATCACAGATTGCCACCTTCGGTACGATGGCAGCGAAAGGTGCAATTCGAGATGTAGCCCGTGTCTTGGGTAAATCCTATGGTCTTGCTGATCGTATTTCTAAAATGGTTCCAACCAAACCACTCGGCGTGGATTTGGCAACTGCAATTGACATGGAACCCCAACTCAAAGATATCGTCACCAACCCATCCAACCCTGATAATGATGATGCCGCAGAAATCTGGGAAATGGCACTCAAATTGGAAGGTATTACCCGTAATACAGGTAAACATGCAGGTGGTGTGGTAATTGCACCAGGCAAAATTACCGATTACTCCGCAGTATTATGTGATGCTGATGGTACCAACCGCGTTGCGCAATACGATAAAGATGACGTTGAAGCAGCCGGTCTGGTTAAATTTGACTTCTTGGGTCTGCGTAACCTGACCGTAATCGAAGATGCAGTTCAGAATATTAATAAAAGAATCAAATCTGAAACACCGCTCAATATTGCCAATGTCCCATTAGACGATAGAGATGCTTATCTGGTCTTTGCTGAAGCAAATACCACTGCTGTATTCCAGTTTGAATCCGTCGGCATGAAAAAAATGCTCAAGGAAGCAAGACCAAGTAAATTCGAAGAAATTATTGCCTTCGTTTCCTTGTATCGTCCGGGCCCAATGGATCTTATTCCTGACTTTATTCACCGTATGCATGGTGGTGAGTTTGAATATCTACATCCATTGCTGGAAGGTGTATTAGAACCGACTTACGGGATTATGGTTTACCAAGAACAGGTCATGCAGGCCGCCCAGTTCTGTGCGGGTTATACACTCGGTGGTGCGGACTTACTTCGCCGTGCCATGGGTAAAAAGAAACCTGAAGAAATGGTCAAACAGCGCCAAATCTTTATTGAAGGTGCTGCGAAAAAAGATATTGATGAGGCCACAGCCAACCATATCTTCGACTATATGGAAAAATTCGCAGGCTATGGTTTTAACAAATCACACGCTGCTGCCTATGCCTTGGTTGCTTACCATACGGCATGGTTAAAAGCACATTACCCTGCTGAATTCATGGCCGCCGTTTTATCTTCGGAAATGCAGAACACTGACAGTATCGTGTTCCTGATTGACGACTGCCGTAATAACAAGCTGGAAGTGCTACCGCCTTCGGTCAATATGTCTTTGTACCATTTCCATGCCAGCGATGAAGCAACCATTGTGTATGGTCTAGGTGCAATTAAAGGCGTTGGTGAGCAAGCGATGCAATCGGTCATCGACTCACGCATTAATGAAGGCCCATACAAGGATTTATTCGACTTCTGTCATCGTATTGATTTGAAAAAAATCAATAAACGTACTTTAGAAGCCCTGATCCGTGCGGGTGCGCTGGATTGTCTCGGTATTGAACGTTCGAGCTTAATGGCACAATTACCAGAAGCCGTACAAGCAGCCGAACAAGCCCGCAGTAACCGTGAAACGGGAATTATGGATTTGTTTGGCGAGGTTGAAGAAGTTCAACGTAAACCAGCAAAACCAGTCAAACCATGGTCGGATGAAGTTCGCCTCAAAGGTGAAAAAGATACCCTTGGCCTGTATCTTACAGGTCATCCTATTGATGTATATCGTCCTGAGTTAAAATCATTTATCCCTGCGAAATTAAATGAACTTACCCCAACCCGCCGAGGCGTCACCACCGTTTTTGCCGGTTTAGTCGTGGATATTGCCAACTTCCCAAACCGTATCATGATCACGCTAGATGATGGTACCGCCCGGGTTGAAATCAGTTGTAATCATGAACGCTTCCAGCGTTATAAAGATATTGTTCGCTTAGAGCAAGTCGTGGTGATCGAAGGTGAAATTTATGAGCGCGAAGGTTTTGACCGCCCAATGGCTCGCCTAAGTAAAGCTTTTAGTTTAAATGAAATTCGTCAAAAACGGGCTCAAAGCGTTCAGGTTCGCCTTTCTCAAGATTTAATGACCAAATCTTTAGCCAAAGATTTACAGGCAATTCTACTGCCTTATTGTAATGTTGATATGTGCCAACATATTGCGCTACAAATCCAGCTTGAGCAAAGTTTTGCTACAGCAGAGCTTCATCTCGGCCCACAGTGGAAAGTCGCGCCTTTAGATGAACTGCTAAGCAAATTACGTGATTATTTTGGTAAAGAAGCGATTTTTATCGAATACCAAGTAAAATCCAAAGCAGCAAAAGTCGCAGAAATGCCAAAAGTCGCGACGATCGCACCACCACCGGACAATATGTCCATGGATGAAGCACTTGATCTTTATCAAGCTGAAGTCTCTCAATATTCTTAATTTTGGATGATATATGAACCAGTTTGACTCAAATAACGTGTCCAAACATTTGGATCATGTGCGTATTGTTATGGTCAATACCACCCTGCCAGCCAATATTGGTAGTGCCTTACGTGCAATGAAAACCATGGGATTATCTAAACTGGTTTTGGTTGCACCAAAAACCTATCCACATCCGGATATCGATGCTTTAGCAGCAGGTGCGCAAGATTTAATTGAACAAATTGAGATTGTTGAGACCTTAGAGCAAGCGATTCAAGATTGTCATCTGGTGTTCGGAACCAGTGCCCGTAGTCGTACCATTCCATGGCCATTACTCGATGTTCGTCCCGCAGCACAAGAAGCTCTACAAGCAGCACATAAAGCGCAGAATATTGCAATTGTATTTGGGCGTGAAGACCGCGGTCTGACCAATGAAGAGCTTGCTTTAGCCAATTATCATTTAACCATTCCCGTCAATCCTGAATATGGTGTGTTGAATGTTGCTCAAGCCATTCAAGTGGTTTGCTATGAATTAAGAATGGCCGCGCTTGAACAAAACACACAAGCAACCGCTATTCCTGACGGTCACATGCAGTTGAAACAACAACAAAGCATGGAGTGGGACGAACCTTTGGTGACACAGCAACAAATGGAAGAGTTTTATCCTCATTTAGAAAAAATGCTCACCGAAATCGAGTTTTTAGATCCCAATAATCCCCGTTTACTCCCATTACGCTTGCGTCGTTTATTCGGAAGGATACAATTAGATCGTATGGAGTATCATTTATTGCGCGGAATTTTCAGCCGTGTACAGGCTTTAGCCAACGGCTCATGGAAAAAAACCAACTCGGAGGATCACGCCAATGATTAAACAGCTTAAAGAAGATATTCAGGCTGTATTTGCACGTGACCCTGCAGCCAGAAACACATTAGAAGTCTTGACCACCTATCCCGGTATTCATGCACTTATTATGCATCGTCTGGCACATGAGCTTTGGAAAAAAGAATATAAAGGCACAGCACGCCTACTTTCTTCATTAAGTCGTTTTGCCACAGGAATTGAGATTCATCCAGGCGCTAAAATTGGTAAGCGTTTCTTTATCGATCATGGTATGGGGGTTGTGATTGGTGAAACCGCAGAAATTGGGAATGATGTCACACTTTATCATGGGGTAACTTTAGGCGGCACAACTTGGAATAAAGGCAAACGTCATCCGACACTTGAAGATGGTGTGGTCGTTGGTGCTGGTGCAAAAATCCTGGGCCCATTTACGGTACATAAAGGGGCTAAAGTCGGTTCTAATGCGGTTGTGACCAAAGAAGTTCCTGAAGGTGTGACTGCGGTTGGTAACCCTGCCCGTTATATTTTTAAAGACAAAAATCAAGTTGAGCAAGATGAAGCAAGTCGTCGTGACTATGCTGAAAGCATTGGTTTCCAACCTTATGCCACGACACAAGAGCAATCTGACCCAATTTTGGAAGGAATCCGCGTTCTGCTTGACCGGATGCAAAAAAATGAAAAACGCATGAATGTACTTTGTCAGCGTTTATCAGAACTTGATCCAAGCTTCGCACCGCAAAGTTCAAAAACTCAACCATTAAGTAAAGAAGAACTCAAAATTATTGAAGAAGTTAGACGTGAATGTGAAGCACAGAACAAAACTTCAGCAACATAAGCGAATATATAAGAAATGTAACAAGCTTCTCATTGCAAGTTGGTTTTGCTTTTCCTAGACTGTTGAAACCAACGATCTACTTCTCATTTAACTAAAATTAATGGATGTTAAAGCATGAATTTTAAGCCTTTGGCACTACTTGTACTTTCAACCTCTTTTTTAACAGCCTGTGGCGTCGCCCCAGTAAAAAAAGATAAAGCATCTGAACCGTTTGTATTCAAAGAGCCAGATCCAACACCTCCATTCTATGCTTTAAATCCAATCAATTATGATGCACCACCAAGTTTTGAAGTCGCCATTAAAGATGCTGCGGCTCAACCTGTGACTAAAATGGTTGTGTCATTACAAAACGATCCATCAAAGTCAACTACACTTGATATCAACAAACTGATTGTTCCTACTATTGATAGTAAACAGCGCAGCATGAAATATGCCGTTCTTGCAGGTGACAATGAAATTGATATCACTGAAGTGGATGACTTCTTGCAACTGGTTGAAGGTAAAGCACGTCATTACCCGCCACGCTTTCCTGACCGTCAAGAACGCAAAGGCTATGAAGCGAAGCTAAAAGAAACTACGCAAAAACTTGATGCACTTGCTGAAAAACCAAATGCTTCACTTGATATATTGACACGTGCATTTAAAGCCAGTGTCATGGCACGTAATATGGATTTAGGAACGGCATACACCACCAAATCATTGACCTATGCGCAACGTATTCTTGCGATCAATCCAAATGATGCTGAAACCAACTTCTGGTTTGGTTTTGGTCTGTCTGAAGGTGGTGGTCAACGCGAGGCAATTCCTTATTTAGATAAGGCGATGAAAGGGGGGGTTCAAGAAGCCTACCTTTCTGCTGCAAATAACTACCTTTGGTTAGAGCAAAAGAAAAATGCGTTGCAAACCTTAAGAAACTATAAAGTAAGCTATCCAGATGAAGCCGAGGTAACAGATCGCTTGATCAAAGAGGTGGAATCTGGAAAGCGTTGGAATGTATGGCAAGTATTGAACTAACTTAGTTTCAATTCTGCACTAAAAAATAGACTGCCTTGTGCAGTCTATTTTTTTCTCTATCATTGAAAAAACATTCGTTTTTCGTATTATAGCTAGAATCTTCCAACGAACTTGCTAAACATCTATGCAAGCATTTAACTCAAAAAAACCTTTAGTTCTTCTCTCTTTATTGAGCGCTCTTACAATGAGTGGCTGCCAAGTTGTCAGCCTTAAGCAACAAGCGGTTAATGTAACGATTGCCAATGAACGTAACAGCATACTGACACAAAAAAAACTCAGCGAAGCGAGTTTAAACGTCTTGTCCATGTCTGGCAAAGAAGCCAAAACTTGCATGCAGACTCCAAATGATTGCATTGCAGATCTACATAAAATTCCCCAAATCCAAGACGAACAGCTTTTATCGACAGCCAGTGAATTATACCTTGCTAAAGCCATGTCACTGTCTGACTCTTCAGAATGTAAGGTAAGTAAACTCACCAAACACAAGCAAAAACAGGGAAAAGCCAAGGAACAAAGTGACATTCAACAAAACTATGAGCAATGCCTGGATCAGGAGCTGGAAGCTTTAGATAAAAGCATCCGCTATAGTTATGCATATTTATTCAAAACTGCCCGACAGCCACAAGAGCGTATTTTTGATAACCGTCAGGTTCAAATTCGAGATTTCTACAATCAGGCATTGACTAAACTGGTAAATGTTCACAGCCTAAGAAACCCATCTAAAACTATTACACCAACAATCCAGATTGGTAAAAGCACCTATACGATTGATATTCAATCTTATCAACGCCTGCAAAGCATGAAGCTTGAGAAATTTATCTCCAGTTATAACATGAACTTTTCTGGTTTAAGAGCCATCAATCGCCGTGATGGTTTCGGCTCAGACTTTGTCGCGGTTTTCCCTTCTGCCGATGCGCCACATGGCGACAATAAATATATTCTGGATCCATTAAGCTATAGCTATCCTAATGGCATTAATCCAAACATTCACAAAGCACGCTATTTAGCCGCTACCATTATCGCGCAACCGAAAAATGCGGCTGCCACAATCAATGATGTTTTAAATAATCCAAACTTTGAAGTGAAAGTTTACGACCCATATAGTGTGGAAAAAGTGAATATTGCAGGAAAAGAATATTCGCTTGCAGCAAACTTCTCCGCTCCCTATGGTTTATGGCTGGCTGAAAACAACTTAGGCGCAGCAGCTTATTTAACCTTGATTGACCGTGATCAGCATCTCACTATGCCGCACTTATATATGCTCGAACCATATAATCCAAATAAAAAGGTCATTGTATTGGTGCATGGACTTGCCAGCAGCCCAGAAGCGTGGATTGCAGTGACCAATGATATTATGGGTGATGCTGTACTACGTGAACATTATCAAGTATGGCAAGTCTTCTACTCAACCAATATGCCAATCTTGGAAAGTCGATTCCAAATTTATGCCTTGTTAAAACAAACATTTGCTTCACTCAATCCTAAAGATGCTGCTGCTCAGGATGCGGTCTTGGTCGGACATAGTATGGGGGGAATTATCAGCCGACTTCTGGTAAGCAATGCTGATATTTCAAAACAGGCTTTGACAATGATGAATAGTCGCCAACAAGCCCGTTTAAGAAAACATCCTGTGATCGGTGAACGACTCAAAATGGAGCCCATTCATAATTTTGATCGTGCCATTTTCCTTGCTGCGCCACATCGCGGCACCGATTATGCGGATCGCTGGTTTACGCTGGCCGCACGAAAAATTATCAAACTTCCAGCCACATTCCTGACCACATTGGCCGATACGCTGACCAGTGATGATATGGATCTGAAAGACTTTGTCCAAACCCTAACCAATGATGTTATTCAAAATGGGCCAAGCGATTTAAGCAAGAAATCCAAGTTCATGGAATTAACAGCCTCTATTCCGCCAGAAAATGGTCTGGTTTTTCATTCAATCATGGGTAACATTACTAAAAGTGATGATCCGAATGTAATTACCGATGGGATTGTCCCTTATAAAAGCGCACATTTAGAGGGTGCAGTTTCTGAAAAGATCTTTACAGGTGGCCACTCCATTCAGGAAACGCCAGAGGCTGTTTTAGAACTTCGTCGTATTTTACGTGAGCATTTAGTAGATCACGGTTTATATAAGCCCAAAAACTAATTGCGATAAAAAAGCCCCAAATAATTGGGGCTTTTTTATCGGGTAGTTTACACGCCAGAACGGATCATATAGTCAAAGGCAGATAATGATGCTTTCGCGCCTTCACCGGTCGCAATGATAATCTGCTTGTACGGCACTGTAGTACAGTCACCTGCGGCAAATACCCCTTTGACATTGGTTTCGTTGCGCTCATTAATCACGATCTCGCCACGATTACTCAGCTCTACTGCACTGTTCTTCAAGAAGTCAGTGTTTGGCAATAAACCAATTTGTACAAAGATCCCTGCAAGTTCAACAGTATGCTCAACATCAGTGGCACGGTCTTTATACTTCAGCGCCGTGACTTGTGAACCATCACCTACCACTTCAGTACTCAAGGCATTCATGATCACGGTGGTATTTGGCAAGCTGTTTAATTTGTCCTGCAATACTTGGTCAGCACGAAGTTTGGTATCAAACTCAACCAAAGTCACATGCTCAACAATGCCTGCAAGGTCAATGGCTGCTTCTACACCAGAGTTACCGCCACCAATCACCGCAACACGTTTACCTTTGAATAATGGGCCATCACAGTGTGGGCAGTACGCAACACCGCGCGTCCGATACTCTGCTTCACCTGGGACATTCATCTCTCTCCAACGTGCACCCGTTGAAAGAATGATGGTTTTCGATTCAAGTTTGGCACCATTTTCCAGTTCCACTTCAACCAGACCATTGGCCGTTTGATCTGCCCCCGTGATCTTGCTGACACGTTGCAGGTTCATGATGTCTACACCGTACTCACGCACATGGGCTTCCATATCTTGGGCAAACTGTGGACCTACCGTTTTTTGAACCGTAGTGAAGTTCTCAATGTCCATGGTATCCATGACCTGACCACCAAAGCGTTCAGCCACGATACCGGTTTTAATGCCTTTACGTGCTGCATAGATTGCCGCTGTACCACCCGCAGGACCACCACCAATCACCAACACATCAAATGCATCTTTGGCATTGATTGCGGCTGCATCTTTCTCAGCTGAATTGCTATCCAGTTTGGCTACGATTTCTTCCAGTGTCATACGGCCTTGGCCAATATGCTGATTGTCTTGGAATACCATGGGTACAGCCAAGATTTTGCGTTCTTCAACTTCGTCTTGGAAGAAGGCACCATCAATCATGGTCGCCGTGGTATTTGGATTATTGATAGCAATCAAGTTTAAAGCTTGCACTACATCTGGACAGTTGTGACAGCTTAACGATACGAATACATCGAAGTTTGCAGTTAAATTTAAACCTTTGATCTGAGTCAGTACTTCATCAGAGACCTTAGGGGCATAACCCGACACTTGTAACAATGCCAAGATCAAAGAAGTAAACTCATGTCCCATCGGTAAGCCAGCAAAGAACACACGAGGTTGTTCGCCTGCTTTGGCCACACCGAAACTAGGACGGCGAGCGTTTGAACCGTCAAAACGCGCCGTAACTTGGTCAGAAAGCTCAGCAATTTCAGTCACGAGTTCTTTGATTTTGTCTGCTTTGTCTGAGTCATCTAAAGCAGCAACCAACTCGATTGGACTTTCTAAACGTTCTAAGTAAGCTTTTAATTGAGTTTTAATATTTTGATCTAACATATATTTCTCCAAACGCTAAGACTTTCAAATCAGCTAAATTCATTCAATAAGGCTATAGTACGCAAAAGTACTAAATAGGTAAAACAGTATGTTTTTATGGATTTGATCGGATAAACCGAACCAAGATTTATAAGACATCGAGCTTTTGACTAATCCGAGCACGACGCTTTTTCAAATTATTGGCAAGTGCATATAAGGCCGTGCTTAAAGCAATCGCCAATATAAGCAATCCGCACAAGATTATATTTACAATCTGAGAGATCCGCTCTGCTTGTTGCGCGCGGAGATCTAAAGGCTGGGTGATTGCCGTAATGCTTTTACCATAGAGCTGCTGCTGCATCACCCACAACTGTTCAGGCTTAAAATCATAGGCTTTAAACTGAACTGGATTACGCTTTTCAGCTTCGATCAATTGATTCACATAACTATTTGCAGTCTTGCGATCAATAGGCTGATGTAACATTGCAACCTGCGCTAAAACATAAGCTTTTTCAGTCGGCTCAATGTCAGCTTGCTGTAAGTCTTGAGCAATTTGGCTCTCAACAATATTATTTTGATAACTCATCCATTGTTGATAAGCCTGTTTGGTTTCATCTTTCCAGTCATATTGGATATAGCTCAGGCCTGACCAAAGCAAAATAAATGCAATGACCCAAGCCAAGATTCGTTGCGACCACGCCTGAAAACGCTGTTGAAAAAACTTAAATTTCTTCACCCAACTGACCAGTAAAAATGCACCAATGAATGAAATAAATATTTTCAGAAACAGCCAACCAAACCAGGACAACAAATTAAATAAATAATCGACAGGTTGTTTAAATGGGATAAATTCTTGAACATGATAAGGCAAATCCAAGGTCTGAACATGTGTCGAAAGATCAAAGAGCCGATAGATGAATTCTTTTTGCAAAAATAGCGATGCAATACTCACTACCACTAACATACTGGTCAAAATAAACCAGAGCATTAAATGTCGCTGACGCTTTTTCAGAACATCCAAACGTTGGTCTATCGGCTGTACGCTAAAATCTTCTATAGGCGACAATGATCTTTCCTTTAATAACTAAAACACATCTCAAGATTTAGATGGATTCTGTCCACTATTCTCCAGAACCAAATGATTTAAACTCTCCTGCAATGCTCGTAAACGAGTGGTCGCTTCGGCACGTTTTTGCATGCCCTCTTTCTGAATTTGAATCACATCATTTACCGTTTTAATGAGGGTGTTTTGTACATGTTCAAGCGTTTCCACATCAATCACTGAACGCTGATTGGCCTTAGCAGTATCCACGGAGTTTTGATGCAATAACTCCGCATTACGACGCAATAATTCATTGGTGGTGTCATCAATCGCTTTTGCTAACTGCACGCTGTTCTTTTGCTCTTGTAATGAAATCGCCAGACTAATCTGGTTTTTCCATGCCGGTAACGTAATATTTTTAATGGCATAGAACTTATCCACCAACATCAAGTTATTCGACTGAATAATCCGAATCATCGGCAAGGTCTGCATCGCAGATTGTTGTAAAACCTGCAAATCACTGACTCTTTTTTCAAGGTTATTGGCCAAGTGATTAAGATCATAGATCTGCTGAGTGATTTGCTGATCTTGCTCTTGCGTGGTGAGTGCCGAAATCTGCTGCTGAATATCTTGCTGTTTCAATTGTCCTGCAGCGATATAAACACCCAGTTGCTTATATTCATCCTGTACTGCATCGAACATTTTATCTAATGTTCCAACACGTGCTTTTAAACCAGTCTGTGAACTTTCAATTTCTTTGACCAGCACATCGATTTGCTCTTTAGTCGTATTAAAGTGCTGATCAAAGCTCTGTCTGGCGCCTTTAAATTTACTCAGCAAGCCACCAAAGAAGCCTGAATTTTTAGACTTATTCAAAATACTTGAGGTATTGAGTTGTTGTGCAACCTGCACCACTTCATTCAACTTTTGCCCTGTAGCATCTAAGTCCTTATTTTGAACCAAACTCAGTAATTCATCGGTATAAGTGGATGTTTTATTGGCAATATTTTTGCCATATTCTGCCACTACAGTGGTGCTGATATCTGCCAGCTCTTTGTGCGCATCCATCACTTCAGCAAAATCTTGTGGCTGTAAGCCTAAATCTTTAAGGTTCAACTGCTCAAAACGTTGCGCTGTCTGAATTTCAGGCTCATGAGATACCTTGCTAAGTTCTGAATCTGACATCATATTTCCCTCTTATTTCTGTAATGATTTTTTCAAATTTTGAATTAAATCTTCTCGGCTCTGATCTAGCTGATCCAGTGTCGCTGTTGAATGAGACGCTCGGCTTTGTTCTAAATGGTAGCGCCATGCAGGAATCAAGACTTGCTGCGCCTCTTTGAAACGATCCAGAAGACTAAAAGATAAGTGCTGGGATAATTGCATTTGTTTCATCGCAATATCATTGCTTGTTTGCAATGTCTGCAACGTATTGATCTTTTTAGAGAGCCGTTCAACAAAATGGTCTAGTATTTGCTGTTTCGTAAATTGAGGATATTCTTTTAGGAACTCATCAGCAGCCTGTATATAGGCAGCCATTTGTTCTCTTAACCCTAGGGCTTGCTGTAAACGCGATTGTGACTTTTGAATCTCGATCTGCAATCTCTGGCTTAAATGGTTCGCCTCATTGATTAAACGATCCAGATCTTTGACATACTTGACCTGCCCTGCATCATACTCAATATCAATACCTAACCATTTTTGCAGCGCATTAAAACGGCGTGTAGCCAAATATTTTTTAGATGATGACAATTGCTGAATGATTTGAGCAATCACTTCACTTAATTGTTGATTCAGTCTAGGGTCTACGCCATTTAATAAGACACTTTGCGCCTGCACTAAGTGATCTGCATAATAATTGAGACGATGAGGATCATTGAGCAAAGGCAACAGGTCATTACGCTTAATCGCTAAAATATGCTCTTGATTAGACTCAATTTGCGATAAAGGTATTAGGTCGAGCGGTAGCGTCATATCAGTTGAAAATCGTAACAACAAATAAATTTGAACATGCTTAGTTGTAGCATGTTCTCGCTATTTCGCATACTTAAATGTTGTTATGTTTTTTAAAAACGCTTGCCCTGCTATTCATGAAAAACCCTCTGAATTACAATGAATAAAGAGAGGGTTCATTCAGCCGATTAAGTCATGTTTATTCATCATTGAGTGCACATTCAAAATTATTAGGACTCTGTTTACAACGCACCTTTTTCAAGAAGTTCATCATCTTGGGATCATAAATTCCAGCTTTGGTTAAAGCGATACGAGCTTCTCGCATCATTTTCATATAGTTCACCTGTTCTTCTGCTGAAATATTCATCCAGTATTTTGCAGGAATTTCCTTTTCATATTTGGCAATAATATTAAAGGTACGTCCCAATTGCCCTGCCACCCATTCACGTGATTTCTGCCCGAATCCTTCGGGAAATTTATCTTTTCGAATAATAAAGTTTGCCGAGATTTGTGTCAGTGGAAATTTTACAATTCCGCCTTTATCTCCCAACCCCTTATACAATTCAAATGGTTTGTAGGCGACGATTGGTGCAGGCACGATATCAATTTGATGATTATTAAACTTTGCTCCAGCATTGGTCACATCGACGGAGACCGCCTGGGCACCCACTTGCGCAACAAGCTTAGGTTGTGCTTCATCATAAGCAAAGACCCCTACTTTTTTACCTGCCGCCTTTGCCAGTGTATTAATACTTCGATCTACTACAAACAAATATGCAGGGCCAATCGTTCCTAAACCTGCAATTTCATAAGGCCCATTAATCATACTTTTTGCAGCTTGGGGCTTAGACAGTAACTGATAGGCAAGAATGGCGGTTTTTAAATCGGTCAATGCACCAATCGCATCTAAAGAGCCAATATATTTGTTGAACTGACGCCCACGTAAACCGCTGATGATCGCACCATCACATTGCCCAACTTTTAAATCCTCGGCAGCGACGCGTTCATCCACATAAGCTCTTAAATCAATGTCAGCACCCCACTTTTTAGCTTCGAGCGCATAATCCTTTGCCAATGCGAATGCATCACCCGACTTACCAACTGGATCAAAAACACAAACCGTCTGCTTAGCTTGAGTTGTTATTGCACATCCAAGTAGTGTTAAACCGATTAAACTATTTCTAATTATCATTTTTTTCTTCCCGATAAGATTTATTGTCTCTATCCTCCTCCATCACACCTGATTTATTTCTATTATCCTATGACATGTTTTCCATTTTTAACAGATTTGCAGTCAATTCCTCAGTAATCGGGTGCTTTCGGGTTTTAATAAAAATTTTTGTTAATGAATAGCTTAATTTCTAAGCTTGACTTGACGGTAACGCATAAGTCCCGATCACATGTGCGACAGGTTCATCGTCATCAAGCGAATATAACCAGACCTCACCCGTTACCAAAGTTTTCCCCACTTTGATTAATTTACATACCGCCCGAATATCACGGTTGCCATTGGGCTTCCGGAAGAAGTTAATGGTCATATTGGTGGTGACTGCCATCGCGACCAGACCTAAGTGCCCCATAATTGCAATATAGAGTACATAGTCGGCAACTAACATGAGCGTCGGACCTGAAACCGTTTGACCAGGCCGTAAATCCCCTGTATCGACACGATAAAGGAGTTGCGCACCTTTCGGTGTAATTTCTTCAATCACACTTTTTTTCGAGCCTGTAAATTATTTTGTGTAAGTTCCATTTTTTATAAATGATCTTTTAATCGATCATCGAACTGAATCGTAAACCAATTCATTGCTAAACGCCAATTTTGAATTGGCATCGTCCATTTCTTCGCAGCATTTGATGTTGCTAAGTAAATGACCTTCTTTACTGAGTCATCAGATGAAAAGATTTTCCTCTTCTTCGTTGAATGGCGTATTACGCTATTCAACGACTCAATCGCATTTGTTGTATAAATTGCATGACGTATTTCGGCTGGATAGCTAAAGATCGTTCGGATATTTTCCCAATTGGCCCGCCAGGATTCTCCAATTTTGGGATACTGGTGATTCCATTGATCACAGAAGATGTCTAGGGACTTTAAAGCATTTTCCTCTGTACTTGCCTGATAAATCGCTTTCAGACCCGAGGTAACAGCCTTGTAGTCTTTCCAGCTTACAAATCTCAGGCTATTGCGTACAACATGCACGATACACAGTTGAATATCAGTATGAGGGTAAACGGAGGCTATCGCGTCAGGAAAGCCTTTTAATCCATCTACACAGGCAACAAGAATATCCTGTACTCCTCGATTTTTTAGCTCTGTCATGACTGACAGCCAGAATTTGGCACCTTCTGTCTGAGCAATCCACATACCCAGTAATTCTTTTTGTCCATCCATATTGATGCCTAAAGCAAGGTATACGGACTTGTTAATCACATTGGAGTGCTGACGGACTTTGACAACAATACAGTCAAGATAGACAACAGGATAAAGGCTATCTAAGGCTCTATTTTGCCACTCAGTCACTTGCTCAATCACAGCATCGGTAACTTTGCTGATGAGAGATGCTGAGACATCGGCATCGTACATTTCTTTGAAGAAGGCTACAATTTCCTATTAGTCATTCCTTTTGCATACAGTGAGAGGATTTGGTCATCCATACTGGTGATGCGTGTTTGGTGCTTTTGATAATTTGTGGCTCAAATGAACCTTCTCGATCACGGGGAATATCTAAAGCCAGTTGTCCATCTTGAGTTGTAATGGTTTTAGAACTAAACCCATTACGGCTATTTGAGCCTTTCCTGGACTGATGCTTTTCATAACCGAGATGGTCTGAAAGTTCAGTATTGAGTGCAGTTTCAATCATGAATTTTTTAAAGACTGCTGTCATTTGGTTTAAGTCTTCTGGTGTTTTTAGACCTTTAGCCAATTCGGCAGCCATACTTTTGATTGTTGCTTCATCCATGTGAAGTACCTTTTGTAATTATCCTCTGAAGGATAAATGAAAATTAAGTACTTACACAAAATTTAGAACAGTCCCTTTTTTTCAGTGCTTGTGGAAATTCCTGCGCCAAAAATCCCTTAATTTCTTCTTTCGTTGCTGCCATGCGTTTTTCAATCCCATATATTGTGTTATTTTCACTTTAAATTCAAAAAACTATGATTTATCTTCCTGATTTGAAAGTTCATTTAGTACTTGCCAATAGCTTGGTGGCTCTGAAACATGCCCACGTTCACGCAACATCTCATGCATTCTAGGTAGTTTGAAATAAGGTACCGCTGCCATTAAATGATGTTCTTTATGATAATTAACATGAATTGGAGCAACCAAAGCACGTGCAATATAGCCTGCTTTAGTCGTACGAGTATTGCTCAAGGCACTATGACTACTTGGCATCCCTGCATGTTCTGCCATAGAACGCACCCTTAAGAATAATGGAAACGGGGTTAAATAGGCCAATACCCAAAGCGCATAAAGTTTAGGATGACCTGTCGCCCATAAGGCTGAAAATAAAGCCGCATTGGTTGCAATTGCACCCCCACTATTTTTTAAGAATGCTTTGGGATAATCCGTCCAATGTCGCCCTTCCTGCGAAATCCAGCGACGATCATTCGAGACCGTCCATTCCATTTTCTCAACATCCATCAATACACGCCCAACCGCAAATTTGAACCCCGTTACACCAGACAAATCACGCATAAATTTACGCATTAGGGACTTTTTAGTGGTTGGGAATCCTGTTACAAGGGAAAGGTCTGGATCATCCTCTGTTGAAGTTTTACTGTGATGGCGCATATGATGCTTTCGATATTTATGCAAATCGTTCCAGATCGGGCGAGCACAAAGCCAATCGGTTAAGGTGTCATTCAGCCATTTGGTTTTAAATAAACTTTGATGGGAGGCATCATGCATAATGATTGCAAGAGCTAACTGACGGCCTGCCAAAATCACCAAAGCGGCAATACACATCAGTAACTTGCCCCAAGCAGGTAAATATTCCCAAGAGCTTGCAACCGCAGCAAAAGTTCCACCAATCACCGCCCAAGTTGAAAATACAGCCCAACTGCCATGCAGGTCTGATTTGCTCGTAAGCTCAGTAATTTCTTCCCGACTAAATAGGTCGCTAATCGCCACACGTGTATTCATATTCCTTCCCTCTATGTGTTCTATTTTTCTAAAACTACACAATTTATATTTTTATTTTAAATTAAGTAATATTTCTGTCAATCTATTAAAATTAAATTACATGTAATATTTGTAATTAATATTTACTCAATTTGACCCTCATAGAATTTTCGCCAAGCCTCTAAACCAGTCTGATCCAATTGTTGTACACTTTGTGCAAATTGCTCGCGAAGCTGTACGTCCACAAAACTTTCAGGCAGCAAAGGATCATTCATCAACAGTGAAATGGTCTGTCGTCCCAGTAGTAACGACTCTCGAGCAGCTTCTTCTAAACTCAGTTGATGAACTGTCGATAGCCAAGTTTGAATCATATGGTTATATTTTTCATAGTTTTGATTTAAATTCTGTGTGGCCCACAATTTTGGAATTCGATCCACAGTCATGGTATCGAAATGGCTAATTTGGCAAATTTTTGCGCTGGCCTCTAAACCAGACACCTGCAATTCAGCAAAAAGCTGCTCAAAAGAAATTACTAAATTATCAGGACGAATATAGATCCCTTGTTCCAACTCTTTAAAGCCAAAGTGCTTTAAGGCCCGCTCCCGACGATTCAATGCAGTTCGATCAACCCGTCCTAACTCACCCGTAAAAACAGCCAGATAATGTTGATTCCACACTTTCGTTTGTTTGGTGCCATGCTTACGGTTCAGCATCACATTGGCCCATTCATGTGACTGAAGGGTAAATTGATAGGTTCCACGTTCAATGGCCTCGATTACCCCATCGCCAGATAAACGCGTAACCGCAACACGAATACTATTTTCACTAATCTCAAATAGCCTTGCTGCAACAATAATTTGCTTAATGGAAATCGCTCGCCCCTGAAGACCTAACAATAAATCAATAATTAAGTCTCGAGCATTCATTTTCGCTATTATCATGTCGCAGTAGAACCAGTATTCACATAGAAAATATTTAAATAAGAGAAGGGATTTTAACTGAGAATCTCCCTTTTCGCATTTGCCAAAAGGGAGATATTTTTATTTTTTATAGGAACACAAACAATAAGATAATACCGAGCACGATACGGTACCAAGCAAACACACGTAAAGTATGGCGTTCAACAAACTTCACCAGTGCACTCACCACCAACAGCGCTGAAAAAAATGCTGCCACAAAACCAACGCCAATATTCAACATGTTGTCTTGCGTCAATACATCCGCATTACGCGCTAAGTCAAAGACTGCTGCACCCAACATGGTTGGCATGGCCAAGAAGAAGGAAAACTCAGTTGCTGCCTTACGAGACAAGCCAGCAAACATTCCACCCACAATGGTTGCACCTGAACGAGATGTACCTGGAATCATCGCGACACATTGTGCACAACCCACCAAAAATGCTTGCTTGTAAGTGATTTTAGTCGCCTCTGTAGTTTTATGATCAAAGTTCTTGGACTCAACCCAGAAAATGATTAAACCACCAATAATCAAAGCGAATGCCACTACAAGCGGGCTAAACAAAACACTTTTGATAAAGTCAACCGCAAAAATACCAATCACAACGGCTGGAATAAAAGCGAGTAAGACACTAAAAGTAAAATGCCGCGATTCTGCATCTCCACTAAAGAAGCCTTTAACCAAGTCAAAGATCTTTTGACGGTATAGCCAGCACACAGCCAAAATTGCACCAAGCTGAATAACAACTTCAAACACACGACCGTCATCAGAATGAAAGTCAATCATATGACCAAATAAAATCAAATGACCGGTGCTTGAAATGGGTAGGAATTCGGTAAGACCCTCAATAAAACCCAAAAATAAGGCTTTTAAAATTTCAATATGTTCCATAACTTACTCAAAAGTACGTAATATAAAAATAAAAATAAATGGCAAGCTTACCCTGAAATGTTGTCATTTTATGTGACTGTCACGTAACGTTTTTACGAAAAATTCAGATGAAGATAAAAATGTCCCTTAAATAATCATCAGACTATTTTTCTTTTGCATTTGCTCGACCACTTCATGCGTATCAAAACCTAAACGCCAATATAAAAGTGCTAAAACATCGAGTTCATCCTGTGTGATAATACGGTCATTCCAGAGACATCGTTCTGCAATAGATAAAATATTCAGACGATCACGTAACAACAAACCCGAAACATCATTCAATATTTCAGCCAAATCGAGTGGCTCATCTGAAATATCAGCATAAGTTTGCATTTCATCTTCGGTCAGCAGCATTTGTAAGATACGTTCACGTACCTCTAACTGATTTGGACTATTAATCTGCTGCACATGCAATAGCGCATCAATCAAATGCACAATCTGAGATTTAATATCCTCAAAAGCCGTAGGTAAATGTACAGGCATTAAATTAAGTTCTTGCTTGACGCGTTCCAGCAACAAGGCATCAAGCAGTCCAACCTCGCCATCTTCTTGAATAATACAAGCAAGTTTGGTGAGAAACTGGCGGGCAATACTGGTCGGCATATGACCAATGTTTTTACAGGCATCATGAAAAATCTGTACATGAATACGGCCATCCAAATTCAATAAAGCATCGACAATTGCATGACTGACTGGGGCTTCTTGAGGAATAAATTCACGATATTGACGAATCATTAAAATCGCGACCATGACTTCCCGTGAACCCGTTGCGGTCTGCATTGCTCGTTGAATTAACTCTGGGCGTTTTTTATTCTTGCGGACTTCTGAGCTCAGCGGCTTAATTGCATCATTTAAAGCAAAACTAATCGGTGATAAACGTAGTAAAGGTAATGGCTGTGGTGAACTCCACGGCATTGCAATATCAGCACCCTCTTCCTCCAAGGAACGAAATAAACTGAACAAGGGCCGATTACGAAGCTTTCTTAAATTTTCTAATTGTAGGTCTTGCAACAAGGTTGGATTAAGTTCATAAATTCGGTCTTTGATACTTGGATGGATATTCATCCAACTTTGCGGACTCAATGAATTGGCGAAGCACATATGTGAAATCGATTCAGAATAAGCACTATGAATCTGAGAGCCTGAATGATGCACATAAATCCGCAACAAAGTCTGAATATTGGCATTATTGTTCATTAAACGCATGGTTTTCAGATCATTACGAAAAGTACGACCACTGAGCGTCAGATATTTAATGCAACGGGTAATCAAAATGCCTAAACTTCCAATCAGCCAAATCACCCCACCAATTGCAACAAAGATGGTCTCAAATTTATTCCGATAAGACGTAACATAAGGGTTATAACCTGCTTGCGCTAGCTTACTTCCCCACTGACTAAACGTCGTTAACCCACTATATAGAATTTTCAGCTTGGTATTTTCTACTGCTTCGCCAGATAGAATCTGGTTAAACTCATAGCTCAATAAACCATAAAGCTCAAGTTCATCCAGATTTTGTAGTGCACCCCACGTCAGAATAATTACGATATCCTGAGATCTAAATCCTGCTGTTAGTGCATTCACGCCCACTTCATCGGGGAGTACATAAACCGCAGGTGTATCAATATCAAAACTTTTGGCAATCTGTTCGACCACTTTTAATGCGGTACTTTCTTCTGGAATACTTTCATCAAAAACCAGACGCCGCGCTTTAAGCTGTTTCGCCAGTGAATGACCACCTTCACGCAAAACATACAGCTCTACGCCAACCGACCAGAACAAAACAAAAAACAGTAAAACAATAAAATACGGGCTAAGAACATGCCACCAAATCGGTTGTGAATAATCAAAAAAATGAACGACCAATCCCAAAATCAAATTGAGAATAAAGACGGTAAGTAACATCGCAAGAAGGCAAAAGCTGACTGACCATGCAATATTCTTATTTTCAATTAAATAATGGCTCATTTCTTTCAATGTAAGTTTTCCCGATTACATTGTTTCAGTTAAGGTTTTCTTAACCCCTATCATAAAATAAAAAAGCGGGAAATTCCCGCTTTTCTATGGATTAAGATGATTACTCTTCTTTAATACCAGTTAAATCGACCGATGCTGCATCGATATTCACATCAATATAACTATCTGATTTATTTTTCGCAGAATCGCTACGCTTTTGTTCAAGGTTATCAAGGTAGGCCTGATCAATACCACCAGCTACATAAACACCATCAAATACTGAACAATCGAACTCAGTTAGATCAGGAACTTTGCTGGTACGAACTGCATTTTTTAAATCTTCCAGGTCTTGGAAGATCAAACGGTCAGCACCAATAATTTCACGAATTTCTTCAACGCTACGCTCAGAAGCAATCAACTCGGCTTTTGCTGGCATATCAATACCATACACATTTGGATATTTCACCATTGGTGCAGCAGAAGCAAAGAAAACTTTCTTCGCGCCAGAGTCTCGTGCCATTTGAATGATTTCATTACAAGTTGTACCACGTACAATCGAGTCATCGACCAATAAAACGTTTTTGTCTTTAAATTCAAGCGCAACGGGATTCAGCTTTTGACGGACTGACTTTTTACGTTGTTGCTGACCCGGCATAATAAAGGTACGTCCGATATAACGGTTTTTCATAAAACCTTCACGGAATTTCACACCTAAAATATTCGCCAACTCTAAAGCAGAAGTACGACTGGTATCTGGAATTGGAATCACGACATCGATGTCGTGTTGCTCACCCCATTCTTTCAGAATCTTGTGCGCCAGCTTCTCACCCATTTTTAAACGGGCTTTGTATACTGAAATCCCGTCAATGGTTGCATCTGGACGCGCAAAGTATACATATTCAAAAATACATGGACGATATTCAGGATTTACAGCACATTGCTTGGTAAACAGTTGACCATCGCTATCAATAAAAATTGCTTCACCAGGTGCAATATCACGTTCAACTTTAAAACCAAGTGCAGTAATCGCAACTGATTCAGAAGCAATAATATACTCTACACCCTGTTCGGTCTCACGTGAACCGTAAACCAAAGGGCGGATACCATTTGGATCACGGAAACCAACCAAACCATGGCCTGTAATCATCGCGACAACACCATATGCCCCTTTACAACGCTCATGTACGCGAGAAACGGTGTGGAAAATATCTTCTGGTGTTGGATTTAAAGTACCGATCTTCTGTAACTCATGCGCAAACACATTCAGTAAAACTTCAGAATCAGAATCTGTATTCATATGACGTAAATCTGTTTTAAACAGGTCATCATGAATTTCAGCGGCATTGGTCAGGTTACCATTGTGCGCAAGGGTAATACCGTAGGGAGAGTTTACATAAAATGGTTGTGCTTCGGCACTGCTTGATGAACCTGCCGTAGGATAACGAACATGTCCGATCCCATAGTTTCCAAGTAATGCACGCATATGACGCGTATGGAATACATCACGTACCATACCGTTATCTTTGCGGAGGAATAAACGCCCTTGATGGCAGGTTACGATCCCTGCAGCATCCTGTCCTCGATGTTGCAGCATCGTTAAGGCATCAAATAACATTTGGTTCACTGGTGATTTACCGGCTATCCCAACAACTCCACACATAGCAACCTCGCGACAAGCTAGCGATTAATAAAAAGGGTTTTTCGTCGAATGATCAGAACGTTCATTGACTGAAGCTCGTTCTGATTCGTCCATTTCTTTCGAAGGGCGATGTAATAACGCCCCCTCAGATGTCATTTGATTTAAAGCTTGATTTGCTGCATCTTTGGACAATTCAGTTGCCAAAGGCGCATAAGGTAATAGAATCTGTACAAATTTAGACTGTTTCCAGTGCGGCGAGCTCTCAACCCAAGGTCCTAAACCTTGCATTGCAATGAGGACAATTAAAAGTCCTTTTAACGAACCAAAAGCACCACCTGCTAAACGATTTAATGGGCCCAATTTCAAACTTTTCAAGAGGCCATTCAGTAAGGCAGACACAATCCATGTACAGACCACAATGATCAATACAATAAAGGCAAAAGCCGCAATTTTCTGTACAACAGGATCTTGGCTTAAACTGCTCATCGCAGGTGCCAATACAACGGCGTACTTTGCCCCAACGATCAATGCGAATATCCATCCGATCAAGTTCGCAAAGGCTTTTATAAATCCTTGACGCAAACCGTTCAGCCCTCCAATGAGCAAGATGACCAGAATAATGATATCAAGTGTATTCATTTCACACTGTCATCGCATCAATACAGTCTTTGACCAGTGTTGGGCCTGTATAAATCAGTCCGCTATAAACTTGTACCAGACGCGCACCTGCTTGTTGTTTCGCGACAGCCTGTTGTCCAGCTAAAATGCCACCAACGCCAATCAATGGGATTTGTCCTGCCAATACTTCAGCAAATTGACGTAAGCACTCGGTACTCTTTTCAAAAACTGGGGCGCCAGACAAACCACCTGCCTCATTGCCATTTGGCAAGTTTTCCACACCTTCACGACCTAAGGTGGTATTGGTCACAATCAAACCATCAATTTTGAATTGCAATAATTGTGCTGCAATAAATTGAATATCTTCAGGAGTTAAATCTGGTGCAACTTTAAGGACGAGAGGAACATAATGATTATATTGATCTGCCAGTTCGAGCTGGCGATCTTTTAAAGTGTGCAACAATTCTGTGAGCGCATCACCACTTTGTAAACTACGTAAATTCTTGGTGTTTGGTGATGAAATATTAACCGTAATATACGACGCGTAATTATAAACTTTTTCCAAGCAAATCAGATAGTCGGATACTGCATCTTCAACAGGTGTATCCGCATTTTTGCCAATATTGATGCCCAAAACACCTTTAAATTTCGACGCTTTGACATTCTCAATTAGCTTATCAACCCCATCATTATTAAAGCCCATACGGTTAATAATCGCTTTTGCTTGTGGGATACGGAATAAACGCGGTTGAGGGTTACCTGCCTGTGGACGCGGTGTAATGGTTCCAATTTCAATAAAACCAAAACCTAATGCCGCTAAAGCGTCAATATGTGCACCATTTTTATCTAGTCCAGCAGCAAGACCGACAGGGTTTGGAAACTCAATGCCCATACATGTCACAGGTTTTGCAGCAACTTTCTGATGCATAAAGCCCAGTTTATGCGCTTTATCTAGCATAGAAAGTGTAAGTTCATGTGCACGCTCTGGCGCTAAAGTAAACAACAAAGGGCGAGCCAATGAATATAACATACCAATCACAGTCTACTGATTTTCAAGTAAACGTATTATAGGCATAGGCGTACCAAAACGCCATGCCTGACATAGGGTTTTTAATTGCTTACTGTACTGTTGCAGTTAATTTAATCTGATTATTATTTGAGACCAGATCCATTTTTTGAATACTGATGCCTGCTTGTGACAATTGCATCAAAAAGTTAGCCAATACCGCATAGTTCTGATGTTCAGCAACCAACTGGATCTGCTCGCCATTTTGTTGTGAAGAAACAGCCAGACCTTGTTGTTGTGCGGTACGCTGGATTTTATCTGCCGCCGTTAACCCTTGCTCATTGGCAGGCTTCATGGTTGCTGCATTGCTCTGCATCCACACGGTAATATCTTTTAGATCATTCAAACGTTTCTGTTGCTTGTCTGCCAAAACATGCATTTGCCATAAAGATGAACCAATGGCGGCCACAACCACAAAAATGGTGGTGACAATCACCATCACCCGTTCACGGGCAGATAAGCTTTGTAGATATTCATTTAATGCTTCAACCTTCTGATCGAAGCTGTTCTGTAATCGAGTTAATGCTTTCATTATTTTACTTTCACCACCCCAATTGCACCGACACTATCTGCCTGTACATTGCCTAATTCAGCTTGAAAACCTTGTTGGTTCAATTGCTGTGTTAAGCCTTGTAAATCATCCGCAGATTTTGCTTTAAGCGACATAGCCAAGGTCGAGGCATCATAACTCACTTGTTGCGCTACGATCTGTTTTTGCATCAAGATTGGACCAACACGGCTCAAAAGTAACAACGCTTGCGTATCACCAAGTTGGCTCATACGCAGTTGTGCTTCAAACGAGCTTTTCAGATTTTGTTCAGTCACACGACCACTTTCACCAAACCAAGCTTTATATTGTTCAATCGCTTGAGCCGAGGTTTGATCAGCCACTTTTTTCAACTTCGACCAACGCAAAGCATCATAGCCAAGCTGTACAACAATTACAGCCAACAGGACTGCTGCGGCAGCTTTCCAATAACCTGACCATTGCGTTTCTGCATTTTTTGCTTTGGGTAAAACATTAAACGGATGCTGTTTAGGTCTTAACAACGGTTCAAATTGATAACTAAATTCAGTGCGTTGATCTTTAGTAGATATAGTCGCTAGGCTCTCTAACTGAGCAGCATTCAAATTCGCAAATTTATACTGGGTTTCGGCTGTCTGAAACTCGAGATATAGCGCCAGATCATCAATTGAGTTCCCAGACCATGTATTTTCTCTTACCAATAAATGATCATATAGATTGAGCAGCACCACCTGATTCGGTTCAGGCTCAGCTACGATCAAAAAATCTGGTAAAAATGCGGCAATCTGAATCGGTAAAAGACTGAGTGCATGTTGCCAAGTTTCAATCGATGATTGTGCAACCCCCAGAATATTGAGCTGATCATTTTGAAAATGATGAACCACTTTCATTTGATCAATCGGCAAGGTCACAAATTCTTCCAAGAGGTATTTAACACCCTCCTGTCCCAATTGTTTGTAATGCACTTTACTCATCGGTTGTTGTAATAATTGCGCATTGCGGCTTGGAAAATAAACCACAGCCTCTTTTCCATGATGCTCTTGCAAGTCCTGAATCAACTGTTCAAGGCTCGGTGCCTGCAACCAACTTTCCCCTGCCGACCAATACCATGTTCCATTGGTTTCGGGCATCCATAAATACAGCATCGGTGTTCAGTACCCTTATCCTATTGCGGATATATAAAAATTATAATGTTGGTGTAAAACGATTCTTTTGCGTCGACAAACCATTTGCGATCACAGCTTGATCATAAATACGAGCTTCTGCCAATGCAAATGGATTAAAGCCTTCATGTGTCAATTGTTCTTCAATATGTGCCACAACATTCATATGACACACCACTGCAATCGACTCATAGGGTAATTTGGATAACCATTCAATCGCATCTTTAGCATCATCATCGGGTTTAATCTTATCGCAAATTAAAACTGGGATACCGTAAAAATATGCTTTGATATGCGCCAAAGTTTCCTGAGCACGCAATAAAGGACTCACCACAAAAATTTCTGGCTGGATAATATCTTTTAAAAACTGGCCTGTTTGCTCAGCTTGTTGATGCCCCCGTGGCGTGAGCGGGCGTTGCATATCGTTTCCATTAATAGCTGGAGACGCTTCACCGTGACGAACTAAAGTTAACTGCATAAAACGACCTTATTTGTTATTCCTATAGCATAACCATGATTGATGACAGTTTTTTGATTAGACTTCATGATGCGGCAAAACAAATTCCACATCACTGCGATGACCATTCTTCATCAAAGATAATGCAATGGTCATTGGTGGCGCGCCTTCAAAAATCACTTCATATAGCGCATTGGTAATCGGCATATACACATCCAGTTCTTCGGCTTTGGTTCGTACTTGCACGATGGTATTAATACCTTCCGCAGTCTGACCTAATTCCTTGGTTGCCTGATCCAGTGTTTTACCCGAACCCAATGCAAAACCAATTTGATAGTTACGACTTAACGGGCTGTTACAGGTTGCGAACAAATCCCCCACACCCGACAAGCCCAAGAAGGTCAAGGGATTAGCACCCTGCTTGACCGCAAAACGACTCATTTCAGCCAAAGCACGGGTTAAAATCATGCTCTTGGTATTTTCACCAATCTTATAAGCACCACCCATGCCCATGGCAACGGCATAGATATTTTTTAATGCGCCACCCAATTCAACACCATGCACATCATCACTGCCAAATACACGGAACAAGGCACTATGCAAAGCATGTTGCACGGCATAACGTACTAGTTCCGATTCACTGGCAATAACCGTGCCAGATGGCATACCTGCCATGATTTCTTTGGCAAGGTTTGGACCAGATAGTACGCCATAAGGGACTTCTGGTAATTCGGCACGAATAATTTCGCTCATAAAACTAAAGGTTTTTGCTTCAATCCCTTTGGTCAACGAAACGACTGCTTGTGAGCTAATAAACGGCGCAATCTGTTTTAATACATCACGGAAAGAGTGACTTGGGATCGCAACCAGAATAATGTCACGATCACGTACTGCAAGTTCCAGATCAGCAACCGCACGCAAACCCACCTCTAATGGATAATCAGGTAAATAGCGTTTATTAATATGGGTTTGATTAATTTCTTCGGCAACAGCAGCATCACGAATCCAGATCATGGTATCGCAGCCATTTCTAGTCGCTAAATTTGCCATCGCCGTACCAAAACTGCCACCGCCCAAGACGGTCATTCTCAATGCTGTTTTCTGATCTACGGCAACTGGCTCAACCAGATCGCTAAAATTTAACTCTGACATTTTTTATCCTGAAACGAATTTTTTTCTTTAATAAATAGCTAAAAAAGCTTAGCTGTCTTGCCATATTTTTACAAAATCTTGGCTATCAATCGCGGCACGGGGTGCAATCGCTTTCGCTGCTGTGCCAATATAGATAATCCCTGAAATTAAATCCTGCTGTTTTAAGCCCAATTGCTGCTTTAACCAGTTCGACTCTACGACGGCACCAGAACGCCACATTGTTGCAAAACCTTGCGCCTGTAAAGACAGCAAAAAGTTTTGAATCGCTGCACCTGAACTTAAAATCTGTTCAAAATGTGGAACTTTAGGATGATCCTGAATCGATGTTAAAGCTAATACCAATAATGGTGCACGAAATGGATGCTGTTTAACGCGATCGAGCTGTGCTGGATCAGCTTCACCCAAATCAGCTAAAGCTTTGGCCAAATGCTCGCCAAAAGTAGCTCGTTGCTCAGGTGTGATAATTACAAACCGGGTGGGTTTTAAGCGATGATGATCAGGCGCTGTCAATGCTGCTTGCACCGCTTTTTCGAGTTGTTCTGTATTCGGCGCTGGCTCAATGAGTTGCCCAATAGATTGACGTTGATGAATATTTTGATGAATTGTCTCTATAATTGAGTCCGTCATTGAAATGAATCTAACTAACACAAGGATGGCCCTAGATTAGCATAACCTGAATGATTTCCACTACGCTTATTCGTACTTATAAAATCTGTATATCCTGATTCTTGCTGTTAAATCGACAATGTAATAAATGCTAAGCTCATCATTCATTTGAAAAAATTAACAGAGTCCCTGCACAAACTGTACATAATCTGCAAAAGCACTCAGCGTTTTTATGTTCAAATAATACCATTCAGCAGCAAATTGAGAAAAAACATGAAAAAAACCGTCATCATGAGTTTACTTGGTGGTTTAGCCCTTGGTTTAACGGCATGTGCCTCAACACCGACCAATACCTTAGCGATTCAGAAAGAAAATAATCAATATGAAGTGACCGGTATTGGTAAAACCAGTCTAATCGCGAAAAACAATGCGATTGCAGCAGCGCAAAAAACCTGTACGCGCAATACGGCGCCAGTCGTTGTTGATGAAAAAACTGCATACCAAGGGGTATTAAAAGGTGTAGTCGATGAACAAACAGGCCGAATGGTCGAAGCTGCAGCAGGTGTACTTGGTACTCTTACAGGTAAAAATGCATCTTTAGCAAAAGATGACGATTATCAAACGACGCTCACGTTCTATTGCAAAGCCAATTGATAAATACAAAAAAGCCGATGTTCAAACATCGGCTTTTTTCTGCACTGTCACTTAGTGAGCTTCGCTCGCAGCGACTTCGGAAGCGGCTTCTTGTGCAACAGCATCCGTATTATGTTCATCTAAATTCGGCTTATCAAGTGCATCAATTGCAGCTTGCTGCTCTGGGGTCGTCTGTGTTGATACAGCAGCAGCTGTCTGGTCTTGCTGTTCAGCGTTTTTCGCTTCTTCTTTCTTTGCACATGCACTGAGCATGATTGGAGCAATGATTAAAGCGGCAAGGGTTAATTTGAATTTCATCACGGCTTTCCACAGTTACTTGGTTAAGTTGTGACAATCATATTTCAGATATATGACATTTTCATGACGGCATCGTTGTACAAAAGTAAAAAGAGCCGATGGACATCGGCTCTTTTTGAATGATCTACTGATGAATCAGTTCATTGCAACCTGATTATGCACGCTGAAGCAATACTGCAACAGCAGGTAAAGTTTTGCCTTCTACGAACTCCAAGAATGCACCACCACCTGTTGAGATATAACCAATTTGATCAGCAACTTGGTATTTATCAATCGCAGCAAGCGTATCACCACCACCTGCAATCGAGAAACCAGCAGACTCAGCAATTGCCAGTGAAAGCGCTTTAGTTCCTTCACCAAACTGATCCACTTCAAACACACCGACAGGACCATTCCAAAGAATGGTTTTTGATGTTTTTAAAATGTTTGCAAATGCTTTAGCCGTTTCAGGACCTACATCCAAGATCATGTCTGTGTCTGTAACATCCGCAACATTTTTGACAACCGCTTGTGCGTTTGCCAATGAACCCAAGAAGTCTTCAAAGTTGATTTGGCTTGCATCTGCAACCACAACATCAGTTGGTAATGGAACACTCACTTTTGCAGCGATTTGTTTTGCAGTCTCAACCAAATCAGCTTCATACAGTGATTTACCAACGTTATAGCCTGCTGCTGCAAGGAAGGTATTGGCAATACCACCACCCACAATAATTTGATCGCAAATGCTAGACAATGAGTTTAAGACATCAAGTTTGGTTGATACTTTAGAACCCGCAACAATTGCCACCATTGGTTTTTCTGGAGTTTGCATTGCACGACCAAGCGCATCTAACTCAGCTGCCAATAAAGGACCCGCAGCGGCGATTGGTGCAAAACGTGCAGCACCTTCTGTTGAAGCTTCTGCACGATGCGCCGTACCAAATGCATCCATCACAAATACATCACATAAAGCTGCATATTTTTTTGCAAGCTCTTGGTTATTTTTCTTTTCGCCATGGTTGAAGCGAACGTTTTCAAGTAACACCACTTGACCCGCAGCGACTTCAACACCATCTAAATAATCTGTGAATAATTTTACGTCTTGCCCCAAGGCTTTGCTTAAATAAGCAGCGACTGGAGCAAGCGATTGTTCTGGTTTTGGCTCACCTTCTACAGGACGACCCAAATGAGAAAATACCATCACTGCCGCGCCTTTTTCTAAAGCCGCTTTAATGGTTGGCAATGCAGCACGTAAACGTGCATCACTGGTAATTTCCCCATTTTTTACAGGAACGTTTAAGTCTTCACGAATAAGAACACGTTTACCTGCTAAATCAAGATCAGTCATGCGCTGAAAATTCATGGATGGCTCTCTAATTGATTTTAAAAACGGCGTAATTTTAAATGATTCTCTGAAATAAAGGTGAGTTTTTTTGCAGAAAAGCTGCCGAAAGCTTCAGTTTTGATTATGATAATCAGGATCACTAAAGTTTTATATTATTATGTCTATTCATCCAGATCCTAAAATTAATCGTTTAAACGTCCTTGGTGAACCTTTAGCCAGCTGTTGTTATGATCCGATTACAGGGTATTTTCGTAATGGTTTTTGCCATACGGCGGTCACTGATCTAGGTCAGCACACCATGTGTGCGCAAATGACGTCTGAGTTTTTAAATTTCTCACAAAAAGTCGGCAATGACTTGATCACGCCTTTACCCGAAGTTGGCTTTCCTGGACTTAAACCCGGTGATTTCTGGTGTATCTGTGTTACCCGTTGGGTCGAAGCCTATCAAGCAGGACAAGCACCACCGATTAAGTTGAATGCTTGCCACAATGCCGTTTTGCATTATGTTCCATTGAATATTCTGGTGGAATACGCAGTCTGATGCATCAACGTGAACTGATTCTGGCATCTAGCAGCCAAACCCGTAAAGATCTGATGGATCGGTTAAAGCTTGATTATCGTTGTATTTCACCAGATATTGATGAGTCAGCAGCAGGTGAATTGCATGCCGATGATTTGGCAAAACGACTCGCTTTTGAGAAAGCCCGTGTCGTCGCAGAACAACATCCCGATGCGATTATCATTGGCTCGGATCAAGTGGCTTGGCGTGAACATGCCCCGTATGATTTTATTGGCAAACCCTTAAGCGTTGAAAATGCGATTCAGCAATTACAGGAAAATTCAGGTCGAACCGTATTTTTTAGTACTGCGCTGAGCGTCCAACATCTGCAATCTGGCTTTGAAACCACATTGGTTGAACATTACCAAGTCAAATTTCGTCAACTGACATTGCCGGAAATCGAGCGCTATATTGAACTTGATCAGCCCTTACATTGTGCGGGTAGTTTTAAATGTGAAAGTTTAGGGATTAGTCTATTTGAGAAAATGATGGGTGATGATCAAACCACCTTGATGGGCTTGCCGATGATTCAGCTGTGTAAAATATTACGTCAGTTTGGAATAAGTGCACCTTAAAAAACACCCTGACCTAAACTTAATTTAGATCAGGGTCAATGCTTACTCCTCGACCACAGTGACTCTTTTTGGCAAAGCAAACCAAATAAAAATCGACAGAATCAAGAACAATAACGCAGCCACATTCAATACGGATCGATGCGATTGGCTAAAGGCCTGTTTCGCTGCCTGAATCAAATGTTCAGCAATTGTTGGCTGTAATTGTTTCGCCGCTTGAATCGCCTCTCCAATTGAACTACTCGCCTGCTGCAGCATGTTATTCGGTACATCGCTTGGTATTACAATCGAGTTGGCATAGAACCATGACAACATCAGACCGAAAAATGCGATCCCCAAACCTGCACCTAGCTCGTATGCCATTCCTTCAATCGCACCCGCAGCCGTTGCTTTGCTCGGTGGAACGGAAGACATAATTGCAGAGGTTGAAGAAAGTAAAGCAATCTCCACACTCAAGCCTAATAACACCATCCATGCCCATGCGTGGATTTGTGCTTGCATAAAGTTTGTATTGGCCAAGCCCCACAGACTCATCGCACTCATCAGCATACCCAATGAAGCAACAGAACGTAGACCAAAACGGTTCACCAACAGACTGGCAATTGGACCACCTAAACTAATCGCAATCATGAACGGTAAAATAAATGCCCCAGCGGCCAATGGCGAAAGCTGATACACAAATTGCAGTTCTTGCGAAACCAGCAATTCAAATCCCACCAAAGCCATCATTGAAACAATCGCCATAATCACGCCAGTCGCAATAACGGGATGTCTAAACAATTGAATATCAATCATTGGTGATTTCGAGGTCAACTGCTGACGAATAAAGCCAACCAACAAACTAAAACCGACGGCAAAGATCAGAACCGACCACACGCTAAAACCATGCATCACCGATTTCACTGCATAGATCATACTCAAGATGGCGATCACCAAAACGAGCGCCTGCAATAAATTCAAGTTTTGCTTTGGCTGACCTGTTTGTTTTGGAATCAAAAATGCAGCCAATACCACCACGGTGATCATGATAGGCACATTGATCAGGAAGACTGAACCCCAATGGAAATGCTCAAGCAAAAAACCACCGAGCAGTGGACCAAAAGCTGCACCACCACCACCAACTGTCGCCCAGATTCCTAAAGCAAAGTTCCGTTGTTTTTCATCCAGAAAAGTATTGCGAACTGCCGATAAGGTTGCAGGCAGGATCATTGCCCCACCCACGGCCAATAAAGCCCGTGAAGCAATCAATGCCAGTGCCGTTGGTGAAAATGCGGCTGCCAATGAAGCAAGACCAAATAAAAAGGCACCAATGATCATCAATCGTTTATAACCGATACGATCCCCTAAGGCACCCATCGGTAAAATCAGCCCTGCCATGACCAGTGAATAAATATCAATAATCCATAACAGCTCGTTAGCTGAGGAAGAAAGCGACTCGCTCAAAGTTGGCGTCGCTACATGTAGGATGGTTGCATCAATCGCGACAGGAATATAGATCAATACAACAATTGCAAGAATTAACCACTTGCGTGACATAAATGCCTCTAAATTGGACAACTGTTCAAATTGGCGTTATTATAACCAAAATTGAACACTTGTCCAACTTTTGGATTTAAGTGAGTTTGTTTCTGATTTGTATATGCAATAGGTATTAGAGAAAGAATGGCTTATTTAAACCGCGAACAGCGTCGTGACATGATTTTGCAGGCCGCCATGCAAGTTGCCTTAAACGAAGGATTTTCTGCAATGACGGTTCGCCGTATCGCCACTGAAGCCCAAACTTCGACTGGGCAAGTTCATCATCACTTCGCCTCTAGCTCACAGCTCAAAGCCGAAGCTTTTGTTAAACTGATGCAGCAATTGGACGAAATTGAAAATCAGGTGACGACTGCCAATTATCTACAACGTCTTTCCCTCTTGCTTGGCTGTGAAAATATTGAACAAATTCAGCCCTATTTACGCCTTTGGAATGAAGCAGAGGTTTTAATCGACCAAGATCAGGAAATCAAACTTGCTTATAACATTGCCATGCAAGACTGGCACCGTTCTATTGTTCAAATCATTGAAGATGGCCAAGCACACGGCGAATTTCATTTTGACACCAATCACCATGATATTGCATGGAGACTCATCGCTTTTGTTTGTGGCTTAGAAGGTATTTATAAATTAGGCTTAATCGGTTTAAATGAAACTGATTTTAAACGCCATACCGAAGCCATTATTCAAGCAGAACTATTTAAAAAAGCAGAATGAGTAAACAATGAAACGACCATTATTACAAAGCCGAAGACTCGATTTATTTGTATTTCAAATGGATGATCTGATTGACATCTATCCTTGTGTGACAACAACATTAACCCGTTATATGGCATGGGAACCCGCTCGAAATTTCGCAACGCAAGAAAAAATTGGTCAAGACTGGCTAGTCAAAGAAACAAAGAATACCGACCGACATTTTGTTTTACGCAGCAAACAAGATCAACGTTTTATTGGTCTCATTGGGGTTCATCGAATGCAGACCTCAATACCCGAACTGGGATTATGGATTCGGGAAGATTGTCATCATCAAGGTTTTGCTAAAGAAGCCTTGTTTGAAGTATTTCAATGGGCTTCATTACATCTCTCTGCCGAATATTTCTTATATCCAGTTGCAACCGAAAATCAGCCAAGTCGAAAACTGGCTGAATTTTTAGGTGGAACAGTTGCTGCACATAAAACCGAAAAGAAATATGATGCCGTGATTTATCATATTCCGCCCTATCAAGCAAAGTCCAATTAGAACCAGCCCTTTCGCCCTATTAGAATTTCATCTGCACATCGTAGGGTTTCTTGGCTCAAGCCCCATAGACGATAATCCCCTGTTGCCGAGGTGACATTAAAATTATGCGTATAAGCAAAACTCAGTTCACGATCAACATCACACCACGCACCTGAACCATTAAAGCCCACATGCCCAAAGCCATGTGGCGCACGTTTGCCCATCGTTAAAATACGGTGGTATCCCAAACGCCAATGCATTGGAATCGGCATCACGCGATCACGTGCTTTACTTTGCACCGTACTAAGTTGCTTAAATACCTCTGGACGAATCAGTTGCTGCCCTTGCCATTGTCCTTGATTGGCCAGCATGGCATAGACTTTTGCCAAACTATCCGCAGTAAATACGCCATTGGCCGCAGGAATGACAGCTTGCAATCCTTCATCACTATAGAAGCTAAAATTGCGCATCCCTTTAGGGATC
Source organism: Acinetobacter colistiniresistens (assembly GCF_024582815.1). Lineage (NCBI taxonomy): Bacteria > Pseudomonadati > Pseudomonadota > Gammaproteobacteria > Moraxellales > Moraxellaceae > Acinetobacter > Acinetobacter colistiniresistens. The sequence continues at coordinate 2,269,899 of NZ_CP102099.1, read as the reverse complement.
ATGGCATCCTGAAAATCTTGTGGGTTTTGCCCTGAAAGCTCTAATAATCTTTCTGATAAAGATGCTTTACGTGGAGCATTGTTTTTCTTGCTTTGTGGCGCACTTGTTGATGGTGCTTTTGGCCTTTCCAATAAACGTGCTACTCGGCCCAATTCTGAAGTTGGTGTACCAAAATACGCGCCATCCAACTCAAGCGGTTGTACCAGATAACGCTGCATGAGCCAACTTAAGGGCTGTTTGGCTGCTTTCTCAATCACACCACCTAAAATCCAACCATAAGTTAAAGGCTGATAAGCAAAACTTTGCCCTGCTGCAAAACGTGGTGTCGCCGCAGCCATAACCTCCAGCATATGCGACCAATCCAACATCTCTGTTGCAGTTTCAATGGTATTGCGAATATCAAACAGACCACTTTGATGTGACAGGACATGACGTAGCGTAATATTGGCTTTGTCATTCTGAGCAAACTCAGGCCAGTAATAGGCAATCGGCTGCTCATAATCCAACACACCTTCACTGACCAATATATGTGCAAGTGTTGCCAGAATGCCTTTACCGGTTGAGTAGCACATCGCTAAAGTATCGGATTGCCAATCTTCTTGTTGAGATTTTTTACCCGTGAAAATATCAACCACTTTTTGACCTTGGAAATACACCACCAATGCCGCACCACCTTGCTGGCTACGCGCATCTTGCAAGCGACTAAATTGGCTTGCTAAATCAATAAAGCGTTCATCAACACTGCCATGATAATGCTGCGTATCGGCAAATAGAATTTCTTTAATCACGGCTCAATTCCTTATGATATTTATGTTTTTATAATCTCCCTGTTGCGAACAACAGGGATCATTTGCACGACATGATGGTATTAAAGGGCTTTTACTGTACCTGCAACATGCGGCTTTTTAGATTTCACATTACGGATCAAGAAGTCTGTTTGTTTTGGCTCAGCCGCAGTTAAAAACTCTACCGTTGAAGGTAAATACATTGGCAATTTGAACCAGACATCTGCTTCATACGCTGCTGGAAGCTCAATACTCGCCAAAGCTTTAGCCTTGCTCCACATCCCGTGTGCAATCGCCTGTTTAAAGCCAAATGCCTTTGCAGTTACGGCATGGATATGAATCAAGTTAAAATCCCCTGAAATCACGGCATAACGACGGCCGGTATTTTCAGAAATATTCCATTCTGCCTGTGATTGATAAGCTGGCTCTTGAGACTCTTTGGCTTTTTCAGTCGCTTTATTCTCAGTTTTTTGGCGGGATAAATAAGTGGTTAAACTTTCCATCACCACTTCACTACCCACTTTGGCAGTGGTAATGAAATCAAACTGTAAGCCTTTGTCGTGTGGTTTTAACTCACCAAATTTACAAGACAGCGTAATTTGCTCATTTACAGTAATTTTGCGAGTTTGCTTGATCTGGTTACGAATATGCACCAAACCCAAGATCGGGAATGGAAATGCTTCGCTGGTCATCATGTGCATTTGCAGGCTTTGCGACAAAACAGCTAAATAAATCGCAGGCACGAAACCATCATTTTTAAAACCACAAATCTCGTTATAGCTTTCTAAATGTTTGCTATCAATCTTAAGTGTATCCACCACATATTCAACTTGTGGTAATACTTTTTCACCCTTTGGCTTTTTGAAAATCAGACCTTGAATGACTTTTGGATAAGCTAAATAAGGTTTTGGCAGTTGACTAAAATGACGTGTATTCATAATAAACCTTTTATATTTTAGGAATCCTCCCCAACCCTCCTTTCATAAAGGAGGGAGCTTCCACAAATTATACAGGTTTTAATTTTTAGGAATTCCCCTCTTTTTAAAGAGGGGTTAGGGGAGATTTTATAGCTTGAAGTTCTTAAGCACCTAACAAGCTTTGACCGCAGACACGAACAACGTTACCCGTCACGCCTGTTGAACCTGTTGATGCATACCAAGCAATCGCTTCAGCGACATCTACAGGTAAACCACCTTGGTTCATTGAGTTCATACGACGACCCGCTTCACGAATCGCGAATGGAATCGCAGCAGTCATTTGCGTTTCAATGAAACCTGGCGCAACTGCATTGATGGTAATTCCATTCTTTAATGTCGGTGCAGTAAATTTCACCAAACCAATCACACCCGCCTTAGACACAGCATAGTTGGTTTGACCAAGGTTACCCGCGATACCACTGATTGATGATACACAAACGATACGGCCATTTGCATTTAAACCATCATGAGAAAGTAAGTAATCGTTAACACGCTCAATGGCAGACAAGTTAATGTTAATTACAAGATCCCAAAGCTCTGGTTTCATGTTTGCCAAAGTCTTGTCACGAGTAATCCCCGCATTATGCACGATTACATCTAAACCGCCTTGTTTTGCAGCAGCAGTTTTGATTTTTTCACCTGCATCAGCAGCAGTAATGTCGATTGCCAATACTGAACCACCAATTGAACCCGCAACACGCTCAAGATCTGCTTGTTGTTGTGGTACATCTAAGCAAATCACATGTGCACCATCACGTGCCAAAACATGTGCAATCGCTTCACCAATACCACGGCTCGCGCCAGTCACTAATGCAGTTTTACCTGCAAGTGGTTTTGCCCAGTCCAAATCAACCACATCTGCTTTAGAAACACGAATCACTTGACCAGAAACATAAGCTGAACGTGGTGAAATCAAGAAACGTAAAGTTGATTCAAGGTTTGCTTCCGCACCTTGATCGACATAGACCACTTGTGCAGTAATCCCCTTTTTGAACTCTTTACCAACAGACTTGATAAAACCTTCTAGCGCACGTTGTGCAATCGCCTGTTTGACTGTTTTTGCAGTTTCTGGTGTGGTACCAATCACGATCACACGTCCTGAACTTGAAATCTGACGAGCAATAGGATTGAAGAAATCGTATAACGCTTTTAACTGCTCTGAATCTTGAATACCAGAAGCATCAAATACAACCGCTTTAAATTTAGACTCTTTATCATCTGAATTCAGTGGACGAAGGTTTAAGCCTACTTTCGCAGCTGTTTGTTGTAATTCAACATTATTACCGACATAGCTATCGGCATGAATATTACTCAAAACCTGAGCAATCGCAGCAGAAATCGTGCTTGATGGTGCTGCGCCAAGCAATACTGCACCATTTACAACTGGTTGAGCACTTTCAAAACGATCTAGCGCAACTGGCGATGGTAAACCTAGATTTTTTACGACAAACTTACCTAATGGTGATTGTGTAAATGCTTGGTACTGATCAGTCATGGTTATTATCTCTCATACAAATGAATTTGTTACAAACACATGAATCATGTTGGGATATGGCATGAAATCAATGTCTGATTGACTCATCGCAAATCATACTTGAGTTCATGTCTGGATGTCTTGACCTGAATGTGGTCTCAAGCGTCATTCTAGTCAATACAGCAGTATTGGAAATATGGTATGTTTGTAGCAAGAATATCGCAATTATGCTTGGAAAAGCCTTATGAGCAAAACAACTCAAGAAAATCCAGCAGTCGAGACTTCAGCTCAAGAGACTGTGTCAAATACATCAAAAGCAGCTTCAACTTCACGTAAAACTGCAAGCACAACTCCAAAAGCCGCAACGACGACACCAAAAACAACGCGTGCTCGCTCTACCGCGCGTAGTGCAGCTACGACAAAAAGCACTGCTTCTTCGACAACAACGAAAGCAGTTGCAGCTAAAACAACCAAACCTTCTGTTCAACAGGATAAAACCATGAGCCAAAACACTGTGCGCCGAGTTGCCATTATCGGCGGCAACCGTATTCCTTTCGCTCGCTCTAACGGCGCTTATTTCACAGCTTCCAACATCGATATGTTTACAGCTGCGTTAAACGGTTTGGTTGAGCGCTTCAACCTACAAGGCCAACGCCTAGGCGAAGTGGTTGCTGGTGCTGTATTAAAGCACAGCCGTGATTTCAACATGACACGAGAGTGTGTATTAAATACTCAACTTGCGCCAGAAACCCCTGCATATGACATTCAACAAGCATGTGGTACGGGTTTACAGGCAGCATTCCTTGTCGCAAACAAAATTGCTTTAGGTCAAATCGAAGTGGGTATCGCAGGTGGTGTTGATACCACTTCTGATGCGCCAATTGCTTTCGGTGATGGCTTACGTAAAGCCCTACTTGAACTTAACATTGCGAAAACAGGTAAAGACCGTTTAAAAGCTTTAGCGAAAATCAATGTGAAAGATCTTATGGATGCACCTAAAAATGGTGAACCACGTACAGGTTTATCGATGGGTGACCATCAAGCAATTACTGCGCTTGAGTGGGGTATTCCACGTGAAGAGCAAGATATTCTAGCTGCTTCTTCTCACCAAAAAATGGCAAAAGCATATGAAGAAGGTTTCTTCGATGACTTAATCACACCATTCTTGGGTTTAAGCCGTGACAACAACTTACGTGCAGACTCTACAGCTGAAAAATTAGCAAAATTAAAACCAGTCTTTGGTAAAGGCGAAGCTGCAACCATGACTGCGGGTAACTCAACACCATTAACTGATGGTGCGTCTTGTGTACTTTTAGCGTCTGAAGAATGGGCGAAAGCCAATGGTCATGAAGTACTTGCTTATCTGACTTTCTCGGAAACTGCAGCAGTTGATTTCGTTGGCAAGAAAGAAGGCTTATTGATGGCACCTGCTTATGCAGTTCCACGTATGCTTGAGCGTGCTGGTCTTAAACTTCAAGATTTCGACTACTATGAAATCCACGAAGCATTTGCATCACAAGTGCTTTCTACATTGAAAGCTTGGGAAGACGAGAAATTCTGTAAGGAGCGTTTAGGCTTAAATGCACCTTTAGGTTCAATTGATCGTAGCAAGTTAAACATCAAAGGTTCTTCTTTAGCTGCGGGTCACCCATTTGCTGCTACAGGTGGTCGTATCATCGCGACTGCTGCGAAAATCTTAAACCAAAAAGGTTCAGGTCGTATCCTTGTTTCGATCTGTGCTGCTGGTGGTCAAGGTGTGACCGCGATTATTGAAAAATAATTGTTCACCTACCCATAAAAAGGCTGAATCATTTGATTCAGCTTTTTTATTTAGAGCACATCTTTGACTTACACAGTAGCTGCATTCATCTCGCCCGTTTAAACTTCACATAATAATCGTTTAACACGTTAATCGCTTGCTTCAATTCCTTTAGATTTTTCTCAGTGTTGCCCAATCGCTCAACAAAACGTTGCGAATGCAATTCCAAATCAATCTTTTCATTAATTTGCGGTGTAATCCGAAATAACTTCTCCAGATCATCAAATCGGTCTAATTTTCGATTAGAAAAATATTCCAGACGAACGCTCAACCCATTCAACACTACACCATTCAGAATGGCGCCTTGCTCAGCATCAAACACCAAAGCATGTTCTTTTAAAAATAATTGCTCAGGTGTTTCTTTGGAACTTTTAAAGAGATTGGTGAATTGACTCAACATGGTGGATGATCACATAACTATTTTCGGGTCTATTAAACCGCTAAATCTTCGATGGAAGCAATCACTTCATCTCACATAAAAAAGTATCTTCCAAAAGATGCCTTCTCTGCCTTCATTTTATTGCCCGTACTGCTGCTTGAGGTATTCCACAATTTTAGCCGACTCAAACATTTTCACGCCTGTGTTCGGATCAACCAAATATGGGACCTGAATATCGCGCCCCATTACTTCAACAATTTTTTCACGTTTACCATTGGGCAGTGGAATATATTTTCCAGGCTTCAAACGCAAAATTGCTGGTCCCATATCCTGCCAACGCTCTTTAGCAACATTATGCAGAAGATAAGGCAGTTCGAACTCAGTCAGGACTTCACGAACCAGCCGTGTATAAGGGCTTGCCTCAAAACTCCACAGCTCCAGTAACTGTGCTGGCGCTGGTCGGTCAACAATCTGCGGATTAATCCATACTCCACGCGCAGCATTGGCAGCAGAAGCTAAAGCAGATACATACGGGAGCTTTGGATAATAACTAAACTTCTTTGGTGTTTGTCCTGTTTTGCCATAATGTTTAAACAGATGATGAATAATTTGCTGTGACTCATATAACTGATCACCCGTATTTTCATCTATCAGAAATGGAAACTGTTTTTTACCACCAGTTGCTTTGACAATCTGACGATATTTCTGACCCCCTTTTGGGCAGGGATAAATCTCTACATCCAGATTCAATAAAGTCATTACTTCACGAACACGGCGGCAAAATGGAGAACCTTCAAACTCGTAGAACTTAAGTGCTTTTGCAGGCTGATTTGGAAATGGTGTACCAGAAACACCTCTTCCACCTTCAATTAAAGTTGCACATACAGATTGTAAAACCTTGAATTGATGGCTCACCATTTTCAACATAATATTATCCTTTTAGCAGTCGACTAATTTTTCTTCTGCAATCACAATGCCATTATTATCTGCATAGATATAATCGCCAGAGTTGATTGTCACACCACCAAAATACAATGTGATGTCCACTTCACCTATGCCTTTACGATTACTTTTTTGTGGAATGGCAGCCAATGCATGTACGCCTAAATCGAGTTCTGCAATCGCATCAACATCACGGACACAACCATAAATCACGACACCATTCCAGTGATGCTTAACCGCTGACTCAGCAATCAAATCCCCCATGAGCGCACAACGCATCGAAGCACCACCATCAACCACCAACACTTTACCCGTACCATCGGTTGCCAATAATTCTTTTACACGTGAATTGTCTTCAAAACACTTAACGGTCACGGCTTGTCCACCAAATGTCTTACGGGCACCATAACTTTTAAAGAATTTACCATCTAGAGATGGTGTTACGACTTGTAACTTTTTTTCAGGATTATCATCTAACAAATCACATGTTACGAAAGGGATTGCGGTCACTGAAATGCTCCTTTATCTAGTTTGTTGTATGCTTAAATTATCATAGTATTTGAATGCTGCAGTTTGAGTTTGTGCTGCAATCAACATAGTATGCGCCAATTGCTCAGCAGTAACAGGTTTAAATTTAAACGGTCTGGTCCATGCTTTTTCGACCAGCTTAAATGCGGTCTGCGCCAAGTCCTCAAGCAAGCGAATATCACTACGCTTACCAATTAACAGTGAGGGTTGGAAAATTGATAGCTTATAAATTGACAGGTTTTTTAGGTAGTTTTCCAATTCGCCTTTGACTTTATTATAGAAAACTGGCGAATTAGCATTCGCTCCCAATGCACTCACCACCAATAAATGAATATTTTTATCCTGAACTAAATCTGCAAAATGGGCATTGATTTCATAGTCAATCGCATAAAAAGCATCTTTAGATCCTGCTTGTTTGATCGTACTTCCCAAACAACTGAATGCATGGGTATAGGGACTTACATCCTCATCATTCAATAGCAGAAAGTCTTCTAATATCAGCTGTGTTACTTTGCTGTAAGATTTTAATATTTCTGAACTTTTTCTAACCACCACTGTAATTGAACTAAAATCACCTGCTTGCTGCAACGCATCTACAAGGGCTTGACCAACCAAGCCTGTTGCGCCAATAACAATTGCCTTTTTATCACCTATTTTCATTTTTATTTGTTCCAATCAATGACTAAGGCTAATGTAACGTTTTCTTGCACGTTTTTCACCTGTTAAATCTACTTAAAAGTATCACAAGACTTGACTTCGCGGCTTAGTTTCCTCAAAATATGGCACTTGTTTACGGGCTGGTGAATGTTGCTAATGTTTTATTGGTTTTAACTTCAGCCCGCCCAGACCAACTTATTTTCAAGGAGTGCACGAGTGGCAAACTCTGCTCAAGCTAAAAAACGTGCTCGTCAAAACGTTAAAGCACGTAAACACAACGCAAGCTTACGTTCTATGGTTCGTACTTATATCAAACGTACTGTAAATGCGATCGCTGCTGGTGATTATGCTACTGCTACAGAAGCTTATAAAACTGCTGTTCCAGTTATCGACCGTATGGCTGATAAAGGCATTATCCACAAAAATAAAGCTGCTCGTCATAAGAGCCGCTTGAACGCTCAAGTTAAAGCATTAGCTAACTAATTTGATGCATATAAAAAAGCCCGAATATTCGGGCTTTTTTATTGTGTTTAATTTTTGATGTAAGGCTGCATCCCTGTTCCCGCTTCTGTCACGATCCTGACTAACTTCTGACAAAAGTTATGACTTTCTTCAAGTAAACCTAAATCACTGGCACGTGCATGATTCTGTGTCAGCACAGTTTTATGATACTGATAACGCTCTTGCAAATATAGTTCATCTTGGCTCAACGCCAGCATCATTAATTCAAAACGAAAATCCAGATCAATTTTAATTCCTTCAGGCATATCCCCATACGCCCAGGCCTGCAACACCTCTAATCGGCTTTGTCCCAAATTAGAAAAGATAAAATTGATATAATCATCCAGATTTTTAAAGAAATTCTGAATATCAGCCTGTGTATCCCATCGACCTGTTAAGGCAAAACACGGTTCTGCGTGATACTTCTGCCCTGTATTCTTATGTACATCCATAGAGCGCAGCCTAAAAATCAAACGCTCTGATAACTGTTCTTGCAACTGCTGAGGAATAAAGCGGTCGGTCAAGTCCATCGCAAAAGATAGCATTGGACTAACTGTTAATTTTCTTAGCACCATTTTTAACTGATAAAAAACACCCAGTTGTTTTTGCGTCAATAAAAAACAGCGATAGCCTGTATCCAAAGCCAATTCAGGACGACCAATATTCCCCCAATTTGAAATAAAGTCATGAGCAACATTAAACACATTAAGACTTAACTGCTGGGTATAGAATTGTTGTTCAAACCACTGACTGATCAATTGCTCAGCCTCAGGCATATTCTGTGGGGCTGGTAACTCACCTGCAACCTTAACAGGCTCAGGTTCAACCAAAGCTTCGATCTGCTGAGTATGCAAAGGCTCCAATAAATAAGGTTGCAGCATATGGGAAACCGCATTTTCAGGAGATTGCAACTCTCCTGTAGCCCATACATTATAATTCGGCTCATAGAAGCCAATCCCTGTTTCATGAACCGCCTCATAGAAAACCCGATATACCGCATCATTTTGCGCTTCACTTGCCCAAGTTTCCAACTGGATACTGGCACATATGCCCTGAGCAAATTTATTCTTAATTTCTTGCACCCACTGTAGGGTCTGTTCAGAAAAATAGGATTGATATTGTGGATCACCAATCTTGTTGCTAAATAACTCTAACCACGCCTGCAAAGTTCTGCCATGACTAGAGATATTACGATATTGCTGATGCAACTCAAAAGCAACTTGATATGAATCATCTTCTGCGGGAACTTTACCTGTAAAAATTTCAGGCTCCCATAAATAAATTGTGTTTGATAACATCTTTTTATCCAATTATGTGTCAAGTTTCTCTTTTTATAGCCTTATCATGACGAAAAATGATAAATTTTAAAAGTGCACTTTTATTATTTTTAAACTTTATAACAAATATATTCTGGATAAAAAAATATGAAGCTCCGAAGAGCTTCATACCATTCATTTATGACACACAAATAAAAATATTAAGGGGCAACAGCCAAAATCTTGCTCGCAACGGGTAAATTCTTGGCAGACAAACCTGCAAGGATCAAACTGTTATTTGCTACAGGAATTGTCCATTTTTGATTCGCACCACTGGTACAACGATAGCGAATTAAGCGTGCACGATTATTGGTTAAATAACCACCCTCCAAATCAAAGCACTGATTTGACTGCTTAATCGCTTGTGCAGTCGTATCAATTTCCCAAACCTGACTACTCACGCCACTACAAGGCATAAGATTAATCACATTGCCTGCGGTGGTCGTTAAACATTGATCGATATATTGCTTGTTATGAATTTTACCCAAGGCATCGTAGACCCACTTTTCCGAATCATTACCAACACAACCCGTAGAACCACTGATAAATGCATTGAGTTGTCCATTGGCCAAAGTTTCAGCTTTTAGGCAGTTGGTACGGTTCATTAAATTGGTACTCGAAGCAAGGTTCAAATCACCTTTAAGCGCTAGCTTTTCCACAAAGGCCTGAAATGCCGTTACTGCATCAGCATTTAAATGATCTAAATCTGAACGATACACATTGATCCAGCGATTTAAACGATACAGCTTAATTTGCTGCTGGGTATAACGTACCATTTCATTCTGAGCATCTGAAGAAAGCTGATCTTTAAAACCTCGGTATGAATCAAACAACAGTTTAGATTCAGGCGAAAGATTTACAACAGCCTTATCTTTATTAGGCTCAATCTCAACCACGTTGTAAGCCCACCTTAGCAGTATCGAAGGACAGAAATTAGTAAAAGGCCGATAATTAGATTATTTTGCACTCAGCTATAGATAAATCCCAATATAGCATTTGGATTCAAATTAACAGCGATTCAGTGCCTTTTACTCTTATAAAGTTGCCCGTCGTTTATTAATGCTATTGATGCAAAAACTGTTTAACATCTAATTTATTAAGTTCACCACGCCAGATCCATTTCAACTGGCTTTCAACAAAATCCTCGCCCTCAAACCAGACAAACAATCCTTCCATCATTGCGGGCCAATCTGTTTGTTCAATTTGATTTTTACCTGAAATCACAGCAAGGATTGCTGCAATAATCGTGTCATGACTAACCGCTAAACTCAGACCATTCTTTTGTGTGGGATGCGTATGGTAAAGCAATTCAAGTACATCAAACACACCTGTAATCGGATGCTTCATTCCTGGTAATGCATTATTCACAAAACTATTAATAAACCCCAAAGCTCCCTGCTTGCGAAAGTACGGGGCTGCTTGCTGTATATCCAACACAAAACTACCAGGCTCAACCAATAAACGCTGTTCCACAATTTCAATACGATGGGTATTCACGGCTTTACGGGTCTGATCAGCCCCTTCAATCATCAAGGCTGCAGTATCCACACAACGCTGAATTGGGCTTGAAATACAATGCTGGATTGCACGATCACTATGCTGGCTTAAATATTCGCCCCAAGCATAGGCCAACTCTCGCCCCTGTTCAGTCAACTGTAGATCATAACCCGCCAAGCCCTGTCCATTCACCAACTCACGCAGGGAATGACGAGTAAATAACGTCACAGGTGTTGAAGCATCGGGTAATAAATCGATTGCTTCAAACATGCTTTTAGGCAATAAATGCAGGGCCATATTCACACACAAGTTCGGATTTACTCCACTATAGCATGAGCAGGATGACTCTCAATCTAAAATGCCAGAAAGCGCCAAGGCCTGGTAAGCAATTTTTTTGCAATGTTGATCTCGATAAGCGATAAAGCCGCCATTCAAAACTGTTTCACGTTGGTTATACATAAAAGGTTTTTCGTCCAACGTCATCAAACCACCCCCAATACTTTCTAGTAAAGCCTGTCCTGAGCTGGTATCCCATTCAGAGGTCGGATGGAAACGAGGATAAATGTCAATTTCACCTTCCAGCATCATACAAAACTTGTAAGCACTGCCGGCTTCACGACGCTCCACTTCACGATTTTGCAAAATCGGCTCAATAAAATTTTTATATTTAGGATTTTTGCTGTTGTGACTCAAACCAATTTGCAGTGGTGCTGCCAAGTCATGTTCTTCTAACTGATATTGCGCCCATTCTTGTCGGCTAAAGCTATATTTATAAGGTCGTTGCGAGGTGTAACCGATATACATCACCTGTTCGCACGGCACTGCAATAATCGCAAAAGTGGTTTGATGCTCTTCAATCAAACTAAGATTAATGGTGAATTCATCACGCTCATGGATAAACTCTTTAGTTCCATCCAGTGGATCCAGCATCCAGCAACGCGACCATGCCGCACGTGCAGAATAATCACTTTCTTCTGACAACACGGGTAATTGTGGTGTCACTGTTGCTAAATGCTTCAATAAAAAGTGATTTACTTTTAAATCGGCTTGCGTAACTGGAGAATCATCACTTTTTTCCTGAATATTAAATTCGCAACCCGCACAATAACTTTGGTATTCTTCCAGCAATATTTGACTAGCCTGCGCCATAATTGGAACAAGTTGTGTAATTAACTGATCTTGTGGGGCAAGCGTTTTTATAAACATAGACCAACCTTATGTCATATTCAGATTTACAGCAGCCGATTGCCATGTTTGACATGGACGGCACATTACTCGATTTAGCCTTTGATGATTTGATTTGGAATCATTGTTTGCCTGAACGACACGCTCAAGTGCATCAATGCACACTTGCACAAAGCCAACAGACCTTATTTCAATTTTACCAACAACATAAGCATACACTATCTTGGTACTCTTCGGCGTACTGGACGTCTAAAGTAGGTGTTGATGTGTTGCAACTACAATACCAGCATCGTGAAAAAATCCGTGCAAGAACTGGTTGCCATCAACTGTTACAACAGTTAAATGCGCAAGGCTATCGCTGTTGGCTACTCACCAATGCCGATCGTGCCAGCCTAAAACTCAAACTTGAAAATGTCGAACTGAGCCCTTACTTTGAACTTATGATCAGTAGCGAAGAACTTGGGCACGCCAAAGAAGAAATCGCATTTTGGCAAAAGTTACAACAACTTCATCCATTTGACCCAGCACAAGCGGTCTTTGTTGACGATACAGTTGCTGTACTCAAAAGTGCTGAAGATTTTGGGATCACTCAACTCTTTAGCATTTTACAGCCATCTAGCGGAAAATCCGCCAGAATGGCAACAGAGCTACCCTATCCCGCACTTGATCAATTAACCGAACTCGTTGATTATCTTGAAACCAATTTACAGGTAACAGATGCCAAAACAGCATGAACCAGACAGCATGGATGCCATGCGCATTGATAAATGGCTTTGGGCAGCACGTTTTTTTAAAACACGCTCGATTGCCAAGGCCGCCATTGAAGGTGGTAAAGTTCACCACAACAATGATCGGGTGAAAGTTTCCAGAGATGTCCGTATTGGAATGGAACTGACCATTCAACAAGGTTTCGAGAAAAAAACTGTAGTGGTCAAGGCACTTTCCGCCGTCCGGGGTGGCGCTCCGGCAGCCCAGTTACTTTATGAAGAAACAACAGAAAGTATTGCGCGCAGAGAGTTGCATGCATCTCAGCGAAAATTGCATAATCTAGCCCGACCAGATCACCGACCAAGTAAAAAAGATCGTCGTGATATCAATCGTTTTAAACAGGAAAATGTCCAATCATGGTCTTATCATGATGAGTAGATTTTGATGGATATTTTTCAATTTTGGATGCGTCATTTTGTGTCGTATAGACACAGATCAGATGTAGAATAAACAACGAGAATCTGCCACTATACTCAAGTCCCAACAAGTTGAGATTCAATACATCCACTTGGGTTAGTCGTTAAGAAATAAAGTTTTGAGGTTTTGAGATGGATGATAATAAAAGTAAGGCGTTACAAGCTGCGTTAAGCCAGATTGAAAAACAATTTGGTAAAAATACAGTGATGCGCTTAGGTGATAACACAGTACAAGCCGTTGAAGCGGTTTCTACAGGTTCTTTAACACTTGATATTGCATTAGGGATTGGCGGATTACCAAAAGGCCGTATCATTGAAATCTACGGTCCTGAATCATCAGGTAAAACGACCATGACATTACAGGCGATTGCTCAATGTCAAAAGAATGGCGGTACTTGTGCCTTTATCGATGCGGAACATGCATTAGATCCAGAATATGCACGCAAGCTTGGTGTCGATATTGATAATCTTTTGGTTTCACAACCAGACCACGGTGAGCAGGCACTTGAAATTGCAGATATGCTGGTGCGCTCTGGTGCAATCGATTTAATCGTTGTCGACTCTGTTGCAGCATTGACCCCGAAAGCCGAAATCGAAGGCGAAATGGGTGACTCACATATGGGCTTACAAGCGCGCTTAATGAGTCAGGCTTTACGTAAAATTACAGGTAATGCAAAGCGCTCGAATTGTATGGTGATCTTCATTAACCAGATCCGTATGAAGATTGGTGTGATGTTTGGTAGCCCAGAAACCACAACGGGTGGTAACGCACTTAAATTCTATGCCTCTGTACGTTTAGACATTCGTCGTATCGGTCAAGTCAAAGAAGGTGACGAGATTACCGGTAACGAAACACGCGTTAAAGTTGTAAAAAATAAAATGGCACCTCCTTTCAAAGAAGCCGTTTTCCAAATTATGTACGGCAAAGGGACTAATCAGCTCGGTGAACTGGTTGATCTTGCAGTTCAACAAGATATCGTACAAAAAGCGGGTGCTTGGTATTCTTATCAAGGCAATAAAATTGGCCAAGGTAAGAACAATGTGATTCGTCATTTTGAAGAAAATCCAGCAATGGCTCAAGAAATTGAAAAGCTGATTCGCGAACAACTACTCACCAAAAACAAACCAACTGAAAATACAGAAATTGAAGAAGAAGAACCAGATTTCTTAGAGAGCTAAACTGAAACGCCCTTCGGGGCGTTTTTCTTTAATGAAGGAAATAAATTTTGTTTAACTTTAACAATGAAAAAACTGAAAAGCCTAAAACACTCACTGGCTCGAGATTACGCTCCTATGCCTTTGCCCTACTCACGCGCCGCGATTATTCCCAAGCTGAATTAATTGCCAAACTGAATCAATATGCGATCAACCCAGAGGAAGTCACAAAACTGGTCGAAGAGTTAGCGCAACACAATTATCAAAGCGATCAACGCGTGGCCGAACTCACCCTAGCGAGCCAACTCAGAAAAGGCAAAGGTTTGCAACGTATTAAACAAGCACTGAAAGCGAAGCAGTTAGATACCGACCTAATTACTGAAGAACTTGAAGAGGTCGATTGGCTTGATCAAGCCTATCAGCTTAAAGTTAAAAAATTTGGAGAGGAAGTGGCAACTGATCCAAAAATCAAGGCAAGACAAATTCGGTTCTTACAATACCGTGGCTTTGATATGGGAGTTATTATGAAAGCGGTTGCTCGAACGAGCGGAGAAGAATAAATGGTGGCAGCCCTACCAGCATGACTTCGGCACATCATAGTTCTACTACCGTTGCTACCTTCCGGTCCTGGCGGGGTTCGTAGAGTACAATTGCGAAGCTACCAGCAGGGCTACCATTGCCTGACAAAGTATAGAGATTTTTACCTGAGTTGCAAGACTTCTCGCTGTTTTTCCGCAAGTTTTGCATTCAACTGCCTAATTCCTCGTCAACTGCTATATATTTGTTATCTATTCACTTTCAATACGAACAAACATTAAACAACAACCTCGCAATTCCCTGCAAAAGTGCTTGAAGATTGTAAATGCTTATTGCATTTAAATGAGTTGCTGTTTTAATGGCTTAATCAAAAATCTATATCTAGTGTGTTGCAAGTAAAAAGTGAAGACTTTTCGACCACAGCTTTATTTTTCAACTTATGGATGAATTTTTATGCTAAAAAAGCATTCCGTACTTTTTATTGCCCTGCTCAGTAGTGCGCATTTATATGCCAATGTTCCAATTGAATCCCGCTCTTTGAGTCAACAACAAGCCAATAATGTTGTTGCTGGTACTCCTAGCCTAAACTGGGAAATCATGCAAAAGAACCAGAAGCTTGAAGAAGAAATTCGCAAGCTCCGTGGTCAGCTTGAAGAACATGACAATGCCATTGAGCAATTAAAAAAAGAACTGAGCAATCGCTACACTGATCTAGATCAACGCTTAGAACTGCTTTCGCAAAAAATTGATCCACCAGAAGATCATCCAGAAGCCCAAGATGGAACTGCTCCTGCAGCAACCGCCAATGCTGAGACAGCAACACCCGTGATTGCACCAACAGCTCCAGCGCAACAGCAACAGGCCGCTCCATCGAAAGCAGAACCTGCTGCAGATCAACCACCTGCCAATACAGCGACAACAAACAATACCACCAATCAAATCGAGCTCGAAAAAGCAGCCTATACCGTTGCACTCGACGCTTATAAACAAGGCGGTGCAAAAAAAGCCATCCAGCCAATGCAGAACTTCATCAAAAACCATCCCAATGGAATTTATGTTGGTAATGCCTACTTTTGGCTAGCTGAGTTTTATTTAGCGGTTGAGCCTGTAGATTATAAAGCTGCAAAGCAAAACTATAATATTGTTGCGACTCGCTATCCAAACTCAGCAAAAGCATCTCGTGCGGTCTATCAACTCTATAGTATTGCCAAAGAAGTGGATAAGAATACCGCCTTAGCCAATCAATACAGAAGTAAACTCTTAAGCCAATATCCGCAATCAGAAGAAGCGAAATTCATTCAGAAAAAGTAGTTTTCTTTTTGCAATAAAAAAGCCAGTCGATCAGAACTGGCTTTTTTATTGCTTAGAACAAACTTATTTGATCTTTGCCTGTGATTTTAAGTATTCAGTATAGTCTTCTAAGACTTGCTGGCCACGGAACTGTTGATAAAGCTTATTCAGCTCTTGCAACTGTTCAGCAGGCAAAGTACTTGCAACACTATTATTCACATTTGAAACCGCAACAATCACCAACTCATTTGGCAATTTCGCTGTGGTTGCAGACCATAAACCCTCTTTAGCTGGCGCTGGAATACTAAATGCAGCACGCTCAATCGCACGTTTTAAGCCTTGTGAACGTGCAAAGGTACCCGCATTTTCAAAAGTCACTTGTGATTTTGCAACCACTTGTGCCGCAGGTTGAGTTTTAAAGTCAGCAAGAATCGTTGCAATTTTGGCTTGAGCAGCTTTATACGCCTTTGCTTCAATGACTTTAGCCTTCACTTCCGCAGTTGCCTGATCTAGAGGCTTGACTCCTGCTGCATGATAATTACGAACCTTAATCCAGATCGTATCACCATTCGCCAATTGAATATTTGAAGATGCATTACGGTCACCGTTTTTCACATCATCATTAAACAATTTTGCTTTAACGCTTAAATCACCTAAATATGGATTATTTGTTGTAAGGGTCACAGCATTTGCAGATTCAATACGTGCACCTTTCACTTCTTGTGCAACCACATCTAATGAATCACCTCCAACAACCATTTCATTGAGATTGTTAACCGTATCACTGAATAAATTCGCTGCTTTCGACTTTTCAACCTCAGCCGTCAAACGAGCTTTCTCAGCTTCAAACGATGGTAATTTCACCATTGGTGATTCAGCTTCAATAATGTGATAACCATATTGGGTTTTTACTGGTTTTGAAATCTCACCATTTTTTAATGCATTCACTGCGTTGTCAAAATCAGCCGAGAAGACACCTGGTGCATATGACTCAACCAAACCACCATTCGCTTTAGAGCTCGGATCTTCAGAGAACTGAGCAGCAGCCTGTGCAAATGATTCACCTGCCTGAATTTTTGCATACACCTCATTGGCAAGCTTTTGAGCAGCCGCAGCATCACGTGCATCAGTAGTAATTAAAATATGCTTAACTTGACGTTTAACTGCTTTTTTCTGTTCATCAACAAATGCCGCATAAGCTTGCTGTAAATCTGCTTCTGTTACTGCAAGATTTGTTTTAGGAAGCAATGCTGGCGTCAATACCACATAATCAACATCAACACTCGCAACTTGCTTAAACTCATTTTTATGCTTGTTGTAGTAGTCGGTAATTTCCTGATTTGATACAGTTACACCCTTTTTATAATCATCCAGCTTGATACTCGCCAAATGCAAGGTCCGTTGTTCAGTTTGTAGATTTGCCAATTGCTGCACATCTGACTTACTAACCAATGCATAATCCATTAAAGACGTTGAAATCATTTTCAATGCATGATCCTGACGCAAGCTTGCAATTAAAGCTTGATTGGTCATTCCCACTGAACGCAAATAATTTTCATATAAGGTCTTAGAGAATTGACCATTTTCTTGAAAGCTCGGTTGCTGCGCCAGCATTTGTTCAAGTTGCACATCACTTAAAGTCATACCCAACTTTTCAGCTTGTTGCTGTAATAAGCTACGCGCAACTAATGCATCTAAAGCTTTCTCCTGAATAACAGGTAAATTTAAAAGCGACTCATCACCTTTCACCAAAGAGAGATATTGGTCTTTATAGTTTTTGGTGGCACTTTCTAATTCTTTATTAGAAATATCTTGACCGTTTACCGATTTCGCAACATCTGCTTTATTGCTGCCACTAAAATATCCTTCAATACCTACAAGTGCTAAAGGGGTCAAAAACAAAACTAACAGGACTTTGCCAAGCCAACCCTTAATGAGAGTACGAAACGATTCCATAAGAATTCCAATATTTTATTTCGGGGCAATTTTAACTGAAAAACAAAGGCGAATGAATGCAGAATAAGAATCAAATTAACTTTTTCATTCAATAAATAAAAAACGCACCCTAAATGGTGCGTTTATTGATTTAAAAAGATTACGCAACCGAATCTTTTAAACCCTTACCAGCTTTGAAGCTAGGTACTTTACTTGCTTTGATTTGCAGCTCTTCACCAGTTTTAGGGTTACGACCTGTACGAGCAGCACGTTCTTTCACGCTGAAAGTACCGAAACCAACTAAAGTAACAGTGTCACCTTTCTTAAGTGCTTCAGTGATTGACGCAATTGTCGCATCGAGTGCCTTACCAGCATCCGATTTAGACACTCCCCCTTTTTCAGCAATCGCATCAATTAATTCTGATTTATTCATGATAAAAAATATCCTCTTAATATCGTTTGTTAAGATCCAAGGCTATAGTTTAAAAGGCCATGACGCCTTTATAGCAATGCTTTGGGGGAGAACGCAATACTAGAAGGACCTTTTAATTAAAATAAATACTGAAATACGACATAAACGGACGAGTTACCTGCCATTTTTTTACTTTTTATTCAATTTAGCCTTCAATTGATCATTTTCTTCGATCAACGCATCAACCTTAATATGGAGTTGCACCAGTAACTGTTCGATATGCTGTAGATCCTTTGGCGTGACCAAGCCAATACGATTCAACGAGTGGTTGACACTCGTATCTAAAATCTTTTCAACCTTGTCTTTGGTGTCTGTTACAGACTCTTTGGCTTTTTCTGTCACCTTGCCGACAGTGTTATCGGCAAAATCGACTGTTTTAGACTCCAGCTCCTCACCCACCTTGACCAGTGAGTCAAACAATTTATTGCCTTCCTCCTCAGCACGTGAAAAAGCACCCAAACCAGCCAGCCAAATTTGTTGTGTATATTTTTTGAAATCAAGTGCAGATTTTTTAGAACTCTTTGATTTTGGCTTAGTTTTTACTTCAGCTTCTTCATTAGGATTTTCTATATTTGAGTTATCCATTGACCATTACTCCTAAGCACTTTACAAACAGTATGTCGTATTTAACCATAAAAATGTTTTTATAATATCAAAGTTAAGACTTGATCGTTTTAAAAAACTGTTCTACAAAGCAATAAAGTCATGTAAATTATTTTTAATAATTTGAGTACGGATGCTCAGGTTTACAGATTTTATTGTTTCGCAACGTTATTGGTAAGGAAAAGAGATCTATGAGTGATACGCAACAAAGACATAAACATCCCCATTTGTTGCTAAACATTGTCATCATTGTTTTAGAAACTTTTTTCTCCTTCATCTTGACGCATGATGCTGGCCTACGCCTACAAGCAAAAAAGTTGATCGACAAAAAAATGACTATTCGAATCAATAGTTATATTCCTTTCTTTGACTTTTATATCCAATTTACCGAAAAAGGTCTTTTATTTGATATGAAAGCGCTGGATCGAAATATCGATCTGGAAATTAATAGCACATTGATCGATTTGATTAAGATATTTGTGTTAAACAATCAGCGTAGCATTACAAATATGCGCATTTTAGGTGATGCAGCCCTTGTAGAAGAGTTTCTAGATTTAGTTCCTCATCTAACCCTCTCTAGTATTTTAGCAAACTGGAAACAATGGTTTAACCTGTTTAATGATGAAGCAGAAGTCATTGCAACCCAACAGCGTATTGCTCCACTATTGGAAAAAATCGATCAACAACGTTCTGAAATCAATACATTGCTAGTAGAAGTTAAGCAATATCAGAACCGCATTCATCGCCTGCAAAAACGTCAACGCTTGATCAACATTAGCTTTGCTGTATTGAGCTTTATTTTCATTGCCTTTTTTGTTTATAATACGTGGATACAATAATTCCAACATATTTCACTTTTCACGCTGATTATGGCAATTTAAAACTTGACTATTTTAGTCGGAATTCATAAAATTTAAGCATCTAGTCTAACCATGTGTACCGAATCATGCGTCTTACAACTCGCGGTCGTTACGCAGTGACTGCTCTACTTGATTTAGCTTTGCAGCCAACTGAACAAACGATCACGCTTGCGGAAATAGCAGCACGCCAATCCATCTCAGTCGCTTATTTAGAACAGTTATTTGCGAAACTCAAACGTCATGGGTTAGTTTCAAGCGTTCGTGGTGCAAATGGTGGCTATCACCTTGCACGCAATGCAAGTGAAATTACTGTGCTAGAAATTATTGAAGCTGTAAATGAAACCGTTGATGCAACACGTTGTGACCACAAAGGCAACTGCCAGAACGGTGCGATGTGTTTAACGCACGACTTATGGCAAGAACTCTCCCACCATATTGCCGATTATCTCGCAAAAATCACGCTTGCTGATTTAATTGCGCGTGACAACGTCCAAACTGTTGCTTTACGCCAAAATTCTTCAAGTTTAGATTCAGCCCTTCTATCGGTTACAGGTATTTGACATGAAACGTCCAATTTATCTTGATTACGCAGCAACCACTCCTGTACTGCCTGAAGTTGCAGAACGTATGATGGAATGTTTAACGTTCGAGGGAACTTTTGGTAACCCAGCGTCACGTTCACATGCATATGGTTGGCAAGCCGAAGAAAAAGCTGAATATGCGCGCGAGCAGGTTGCAAATCTTATCAAAGCAGACCCGCGTGAAATCGTGTGGACTTCAGGTGCGACTGAGTCAGACAACCTTGCATTAAAAGGGATTGCTCAGTTCTACGGTTCAAAAGGCAAACACATCATTACAAGTAAAATCGAACACAAAGCTGTGCTAGATCCTTGCCGTGAGCTGGAAGAACAAGGTTTTGAAATTACCTATTTAGAACCAGAACCACGTACTGGTTTAATTACCCCAGAAATGGTTCAGGCAGCCCTACGTCCAGATACAATTCTTGTTTCCCTCATGATGGTAAACAATGAAATCGGTACCGTAACAGACGTTGCTGCGATTGGTGAATTAACTCGTGCCAACAAAACATTCTTCCACGTCGATGCAGCTCAAGCTGTTGGTAAGGTAGAGATTGATCTTTCAACAATGAAAGTTGATTTGATGAGTTTCTCTGGTCATAAAGTTTATGGCCCTAAAGGCATTGGTGCACTTTTCGTTCGTCGTAGCCCACGTGTTCGCTTAAAAGCACAAATGCATGGTGGTGGTCATGAGCGTGGTATGCGTTCTGGTACTTTAGCGACACATCAAATTGTTGGTATGGGTGAAGCGTTTGAAATTGCGGGCAAAACCATGCAAGCAGAACAAGAGCGCATCCGTAAATTACGCGACAAACTTTGGAATGGTTTACAAGATCTTGAACAAGTATTCTTGAACGGCCACCCAACACAAAACGTTGCAAACTATCTAAATGTCAGCTTCAACTTTGTTGAAGGTGAATCACTGATGATGGCACTGAAAGATGTTGCTGTTTCAAGTGGTTCAGCATGTACATCTGCAACTTTAGAACCTTCATACGTTTTACGTGCTTTAGGTTTATCTGATGAGTTGGCACATAGTTCAATTCGTTTCAGTTTTGGTAAATACACCACTGAAGCTGATATTGACCATGTGTTAACAATTACCAAAGCTGCGGTTGAGAAATTACGTGAACTTTCTCCGCTTTGGGATATGTACAAAGAAGGTATCGACCTTTCAACAGTTGAATGGGCAGAACACTAATTCATTGCACGCTCAATTGAGCAGTTCATTGAAAACGTGTTTTTAACCCTCATATTAATATTAGGCTGACCCCGAGGTTTGGAGAAGCGACATGGCTTATAGCGAAAAAGTAATTGATCATTACGAAAACCCTCGTAATGTAGGTGTTTTAGACAAAAATGCAGAAAACGTAGGTACAGGTATGGTCGGTGCACCAGCGTGTGGCGACGTAATGCGTTTGCAAATTCAAGTCGATGACAATGGCGTAATTGAAGAAGCTCGCTTCAAAACTTATGGCTGTGGTTCTGCAATTGCATCAAGCTCACTGGTAACTGAATGGTTAAAAGGTAAGACGCTTGATGAAGCTCAATCAATCAAGAATATTGATATTGCGACTGAACTTGCACTTCCACCAGTAAAAGTACACTGCTCTGTCTTGGCTGAAGATGCAATTAAAGCTGCGATCGAAGATTATCGTGGTAAAAAAGCGAAAGCTTAATTGATGACCGAAATAACATTGGAGTTTTCATGATCCATCTAACTGAAAATGCTGCGACTCACATCAGCAATTACCTGCAAAACCGCGGTAAGGGTGAAGGCATTCGCATTGGTGTGAAAACTTCGGGTTGTTCTGGGTTGGCTTATGTACTTGAATTTGTCGATGATATCGATGCACATGATCAAGTGTTTGAACAGCTCGGTGTTAAAGTTTTTGTTGATCCTAAAAGCCTAGTTTATCTCAATGGTTTAGAGATGGATTACGTGAAAAACGGTCTGAACGAAGGCTTTGAGTTTAATAACCCAAATCAAAAAGGTGAATGTGGTTGCGGTGAATCATTTACTGTTTAACCTCAACCACCCTCTTTCTTTTCGTCAAAACAGTGTGTTCCGCACTGTTTTAACGTATTTATCAATAGCGGAATTCATCTCCCATGAATCATTTTGAGTTGTTCCAATTACCCGAAGCACTCGATATAGATTTAGCTGCTTTAAAAAAACAGTTTTTAAGTTTGCAACAGCAATATCATCCAGATAAAGCTGCTGACAAAGATCAGGCCTTGATCAAGTCAAGTGAAATCAACCAAGCGTATAAAGTACTCTCACAGGTTGATAGTCGTGCAGCATATTTACTTGCGTTAAAAAAACAAGATCATCATCTGGATCAATCCATTAGCGATTTTGAGTTTCTTCAATCTGCACTCGAAATGCGCGAGCAACTAGATGAAGCGACCTCAACAGAGCAACTTCGCACATTAAAGCTTGAAATTCAGCAATGGATTGACGGTCTAATTAGTGAATTTAAACTCGATTTTGCCGATGAAGACTGGGCTGAAGCACGTGATACTGTTCGTAAGTTACGTTTTTTCCAACGTGTTATGAATGATATTGATAAAGCTGAAGATCGCATGTTGGATGAAGAAGATAGCTTCGACCTCGATGATGATTTCTAATCCGCTGTTACCAATTATTTTCAAGGGATACCGCACGCATGGCACTTTTGCAAATTGCTGAACCTGGTCAATCTACTGCCCCGCATCAACACCGTATTGCGATTGGCATTGACTTGGGGACAACCCACTCTTTAGTGGCGACAGTGCTATCGGGAAAACCGAAAGTTCTACAAGATGACAAAGACCGGGTTTTACTTCCATCAATTGTTCATTACGCAAAGGATGCAACCACGTTTGGTTATGAAGCCAAGCCATTTATGCTGACTGACCCAAAAAATACAGTGGTTTCAGTCAAACGCTTTATGGGTCGCTCACAAGCAGATATCAAATTCCAGCATCCCTATACACTTGTTGGTGCAGAAAATGAAATGCCAGCATTTGAAACTGCTGCGGGTCGAAAAACACCTGTCGAAATTTCTGCAGAAATTCTAAAACAGTTAAAAGACCGCGCTGAAGCAAGCCTGAATAATCCTGTGAATGGTGCGGTGATCACTGTTCCAGCTTATTTTGATGAAGCACAACGCCAAGCAACACGTGATGCTGCACAACTCGCAGGCTTGAACGTTTTACGTTTACTGAACGAACCGACAGCCGCGGCTGTTGCTTATGGTCTTGATCAAGAGACCAACCTCAGCACAGATCGTAACTATGTCATTTACGATCTAGGTGGTGGTACCTTTGATGTGTCAATCTTACGTTTTTCGCAAGGTGTCTTTGAAGTTCTTGCAACTGGTGGCCACACTGCTCTCGGGGGTGATGACCTTGACCGCCTAATCGTAAAATGGGCCAAAAAACAGCTCAACATCGAGACTTTAAGCGATGAAGAGTATGCCGTTTTTGTGATTGCAGCTCGTCAAGCCAAAGAATATTTAACAGATCACGAATCTGCTGAATTAAAATTACTGGATGACCGTTTAACGCTAGATCGACCTACTTTTGAATCCATTATTCAAGTTGCGCTCGATAAAAGTATGAGTGTGTGCAAACGCGTATTACGCGATGCCAAACTTGAACTTGATGAAATTGAACATGTGGTCCTGGTCGGCGGTTCAACCCGTTCGTATGCCGTACAGAAAGCGGTACGCGAATTATTTGAACGTGAGCCATTATGTACCATCAACCCTGATGAAGTGGTTGCGATTGGCGCATCAATTACAGCAAATCAGCTGATTGGTAATAGTCAGGATAGCTCGTTATTGCTTGATGTCACACCACTTTCACTTGGTCTAGAAACCATGGGTGGTTTGGTTGAGCGCCTGATTTCACGTAACACTGCTATTCCTGTCGCACGCCGTCAGGAATTTACCACCTATCAAGATGGTCAAACCGCCATGTTAATTCATGTGGTGCAAGGTGAGCGTGATTTAGTCGAGCATTGTCGTTCATTGGGCCGTTTTGTATTACATGGCATTCCACCAATGACTGCGGGTCAAGCACGTATTGAAGTGACGTTCCAAGTCGATGCCGATGGTTTATTGACCGTATCAGCCAAAGAAACCACTTCTGGTGTGCAGGCGCAAATCGATATTAAACCATCTTATGGCTTATCTTCAGCAGATACTGAGCGTTTATTGGTTGAAGGTTTCCAATATGCCGAAGAAGACAAACATCTTCGTCACTTGCAAGAAACCAAAGTCGAAGCACAACGCGAGCTAGAAGCACTCGAACAAGCATTGAAAGCAGATACGGATTTACTTTCTCAGCAACAGGCTCGCGATTTAATCCTTGCCGCTGAAGCATTAAAAGCCCGTCTGAAAACCGATGAGCTTGCAGCGATTGAACATGCAGTTCAGCAACTTAAAATTCATAGCGATGCCTTTGCTGCATTGCGTATGAACCGACATATTGACCATGCCTTAAAAGGAACAAAACTTGAAGATTGGTCAAACTCAAACTAAAGGTATAGGTGATCAATATGCCACGTATTAAAGTTCTTCCTCATGCACAAATTTGCCCTGAAGGTGCAGAATTTGAAGTCGAGCATAACGCCAATTTATGCCAAAGTTTATTAAAAAATGGCATTAAAATTGAACATGCTTGTGACATGTCTGCAGCCTGCACCACGTGTCACGTGGTTGTGCGCAAAGGCTTTGACAGCCTTGAAGAAATGAATGACGTTGAAGCAGATTTGCTTGACCGCGCATGGGGCCTAGAACCAGATTCTCGTCTGTCTTGCCAAGTTGAAATTGTGGATGAAGATTTAGAAATCGAAATTCCTAAATACACCATCAACCATGCTTCGGAAAATCATTAAAGATATCTAAATCGATTAATTTCCAAAGTTCAAATAAAAACTCTTCGTTCACGAGGAGTTTTTATTTATTAAGAAAAATAAATAAACACAGCAAAATCACGGCTAAAAGGGCAAGAAAAACCAACTAAGTTTAGTTTTTGATGAACTTGTAACAGCAGATTCTCGCGGTATTTGTTCTTCAAAAATTTGAGGTAATTTAGGTTGAAGTAGAATTTCTTCTAAATATACTTTATTCGTAATCTTATTAAGTACCTCTTTCTCCACATCATATAAACCACCACCATTTTCTCGTGCAGCCAGTTCCAGCCACTTATCTTTAAAGAAGTTATTTGGCCAAAAATAAGATGGTAAAGGCATAATATAATTGGGGTTTTGCTCTGACACAATGATTGGAAAAACCTTCATTGCAAGAAGCCCACCTGGTAAATGTCGATACTCAAACCACATGGAAGACATCTTTAAGGGTAAAGTCGCTAAACTTTGTGGAAAAGGATAATTAAATACTCGTGTAAATTCATTGGTCAAATGCGCTGCATAATTCTGTTGATCCAAGACATTTGGAGTAGTTCCCTTTAGGGAAAACAATTGCTCTGCCGCTTCCACAAGTTGAACAGGCTGCATTTTCCCCGATGGATCAAATACAACCTCTCCAGCACACGATATCCACTCAGGTTCAAATAAATTCCTATTCGCTTGTACCAATGATGCCCAGACAATTTTACCCGTCGTATATAACATAGGCATTGCTTTGATTTGAGCATAAAGCGGATCATCATACATCCACATAGAAGGTGCTACCTGTAAATATGGTCTTAATGGTTTTGGTAATTTTAAGATTAAATCCTTAATATCCAAATTATCCAGCATCGCCGTATTTAGGTTTTCTATCACTTGCTGCATTTTTATTTATTCTCTTTATTAGAATTAAGATATCAACAAAACTTCGGTGCAATTGTTTCCCAAAACCATACAACGATTGTTTCACTAGAAATAACAGCTTGAATTAAAAAAATTATACTGAAGATTATCTAACTTCATCATCTAAAGTCAGTTTAGGAATACCCTGTGCATTGGTAATTTTTTGCTGGGTCTTGATCCTCTGAACCATGTTTTCCAAAATTTCTACCAGTTCAGGATATTCATAGTTCTGCACCTCTTCCAGATTCAGAACCAAATGGAAGCCTTTATAATCGAAATCAAACCATTTTTGCGTATCTGATTTCTTGCCTGTAAATTTCTCCATCACTTGCCATGTTTTAACCGGGCCTTGAATGCCTTTTAAATAAATAGGCACTTTCGGCACACACAAAAACTCATTTTTAATCAATTGATGCGTGTCATCAGCAATTAAAATTTCATCGACTTCAGCTGCAGATTGCAAGCGTGCCGCCAAGTTTACATCGCGACCGACAATGGTATAGGCCATACGATGTGAGGCACCGTAATTGCCTACGTGACAATAACCCGTACTGATGCCCATACGAATATGTAAAGCGGGATAGCCCATTTTCTTCCAACGTTCACGCAGCAGCTTCATTTGTTGACGCATCGCAATTGCCATTTCCACACAAGACTTGGCATCTTGCTCAACGCCTTGCGAGTTTGGATCGCCGAAGAAAATAAGAATCGCATCGCCCATAAACTTATCGACGGTCGCTTCGTACTGCTTGGCAATTTCAGTCATATGACTCAAATAATCATTGAGCAAGAAAGCCAAATCATCAGGAATCAAAGTTTCTGAAAGTTCGGTAAAACCCTGAATATCGGAGAAAAAAACCGTTAATTTTTTGCGTTTGTATTCAATTTTTGCTTCTGCTTCACCACGCATAATCGATTGCCACAATTGCAGTGGCGCATAACGACTCAACTGATTTGCAAATGCAATATAGCGTGTCATCTGATTATGATAATGCTGACGTTGCTGCCCGAGGATATTTAAACGACGGTGTTGGTAATAATTACCAATCACAATAAACATCATTAATCCAAGCAGACTGACCACGGTCAATTCAGGATTCGTTGGCTCAAAATATTGCTCTGCGCCAAAAATTACGAAGGTACTAAAATAGAAAATAATAACGCCAATCAGGCCGATTAAACATGCAACAGGTAGAGAAATTCTGTTATTCAAGCCGACGTAAAGCAATCCAAATAAAATAGTAAAAGTAGGAACTAAACTTAAATGGATAGCAGCTAGTACAAGCGCTACAAAAACTGCCTCATTGGCAAAAAGAACATTTTTTTCTATTTTTTTATCAAATTTATATTGCAACCATTTTTCTAAACGGGGACAAAGCAAAAAATAGACAAGTAACAGAGGAAGGAGATAGAGTTGATAGCTAGCACTGGTTGAGGTAAATGTATAAATTACCAAGATCAGCGACAGAATCGAATATCCCATCAAACGATGAAAATAAGCGAACTGTCTAGGTTCTTTATCAATCAACCTATCTAGTGGCACCCTATCCTCCTTTTGTTATTATAGAATACTGTATTTCTTCTATTTTTCTGGATCAGTCCATACGCCAATCAAATGGCATATCACCCTGTCCACGCAATGCCAACATCAATGTTTGACGCATATGCGCAAGCACATCATTGCTGTATGGCACAGCTGGCATTCCCCATACAGGTTTCGGCCATGCAACATCATTTTGATAACGCACCACATGATGAAAATGAAGCTGCGGAACAACGTTGCCTAAAGCTGCAACATTCATTTTGTCAGCGCGGAACACACGTGACAGCTGGCTTGATAACCAACTTGACTCACGTAAAAACTGTTCTTGGTCTGCTTGGCTTAATTCATATAATTCTGTTACACCTGGAACACGTGGAATCAGGATTAACCAAGGAAATTGCATATCATTCATTAAACGACATGTTGAAAGCGGAAAGTCGCCTACAAAAAATGTATCTTGAGCAAGTTGTGGATGCAAACTAAACATATCTTTATAAATGATGCAGAATAATGATGATCAATACTATCACATCAGTTTTGATGTGAATATTATTAGTAACCCGTTTGCTTACAAATAACAATGATTTTCCTCATTTATTGCATGAACATCGGATCAAAACATGATCACATCTACTAAAAAAAAGTACATGCTCATTTAATCACCACATTATGTGCTTAAAAACCTCAATTTAACTCACTCAATAACTTATTCAATAGCTCAACAATGAACTGAATTCGCTTATCATACTCGGCCAATTGCACCATGACTTTTAAGCGTTGTCCGCCTTCCATTCGATAGTAGGTTGGATTTTTTTGCATCAACTGAATAATGCTAATTGCCTGCACAGGTGTATCAGGAGCAAACTCGATATAACCGCCATTACTATTGATATCAATCTTAGTAATCCCCAACTGCTCTGCACGCAAACGCAGTTGATGGACACTAAACAATTGCTTCACGGGTTGTGGCGGAATACCAAAACGGTCGATCAACTCCATACGGATATTATCAAGCTTCTCCTGACTATCGGTATTACTGATACGCTTGTAGAACAACAGACGCTGATGCACGTCACCGAGATAATCATCTGGGATCAAGGCAGGCATATGTAAGTTGATTTCAGCAGTTAAGGAAAGCGGTGCATCAAAGTTTGGTGTCTTGCCCTTTTGAATCGCTTTGGTCGCTTTTTCTAGCATTTCCATATACAGACTATAACCAATCGCCTGCATTGAACCACTTTGTTGCTCACCCAATAACTCACCCGCACCTCGAATCTCCAAATCTTCCGTCGCCAGCATAAAACCAGCCCCCAGAGTTGAAGCGCGTTGAATGGCATCTAATCGTTTTTCGGCATCTCCTTTGAGGTGCTTGATCGATGGAACCAATAGATAAGCATAGGCTTGATGATGCGAACGTCCAACACGACCACGCAATTGATGCAGTTGCGCCAGCCCCAGTTTATCTGCACGCTCGATGATGATGGTATTGGCATTGGGTACATCAATACCTGTTTCAATGATGGTCGAACAGACTAGCACGTTATATTCCTTGTGATAGAACTGCTGCATCACCTGCTCAAGTTCACGTTCTCGCATTTGACCATGTGCCACAGCCACGCGTGCTTCGGGAACTAAATTGCGAATAGTTTCGGCAGCACGTTCAATACTATCGACTTCATTATGCAATAAGTACACCTGACCACCACGTAATAACTCACGCAGAATCGCTTCCTTAACAGAATCATCAGTATGTTCTTGTACAAAGGTTTTGACCGCTAATCGACGTGCTGGCGGTGTTGCGATAATCGAAAGATCACGCATCCCCGAAAATGCCATATTTAAGGTCCGTGGAATTGGTGTTGCAGTTAAAGTCAGCATATCTACATCAGCACGTAGTGCCTTAATCCGTTCTTTATCGCGAACCCCAAAACGATGTTCTTCATCAACAATCATCAAACCCAAATTTTTAAACTGTATATTTTCTTGCAGAATCTTATGGGTTCCCACCACGATATCAACTTTGCCTTCGGCTAAGTCTTCAATGGTTTTCAAATGAGTCTTATTGCTGCCAAAACGAGACAATACTTCAATGCGTACTGCCGTATCAGCAAAACGATCTTTAAAAGATTCATAATGTTGCTGGGCTAACAGTGTCGTTGGGACTAATACTGCAACTTGTTTATTATTTTGCGCCGCAACAAAAGCCGCTCGCATGGCAACCTCGGTTTTACCAAAGCCCACATCACCACACACCAAGCGGTCCATTGGCTTGGCAAGTTGCATATCATGTAGGGTCGCTTCAATGGCATTGGCCTGATCAAGCGTTTCCTCATAAGCAAATCCACTGGCGAATTGCATATACCCTGTATGATCCAGTTCAAAAGCAAAACCTGGTTTTGATTGACGTCGTGCCTGAATATGTAATAACTCGGCAGCCACATCATGAATTTGCTCTAAAGCTTTACGCTTTGCCTTACTCCACGTATCTGTGCCTAATTTATGCAATGGTGCCAGATCTGGATCACCGCCACTGTAGCGACTGATCAGATGCAAATTGGTTACTGGTACATAAACTTTTGCACCATCAGCATAGTCAAGCTGCAAGAACTCATGATCCTGCTCGTCGATTTCTAAAGTAATTAAACCTGCGTAGCGTCCAACACCATGATCAATATGCACCACAGGTGCACCAATACTCAGCTCGGTTAAACTACGAATCAAGAACTCTTCAGATACTTCTTGCTGACGCTTACGGCGACGCTGCACCACACGATGTTCATAAAGCTGATTTTCAGAAATGACCGATAATTGATGACTGAGTAACAGACCTCGATCCAGAGGTGCACTGGTAATTGCAACCTGTAACTTGTCTCTTTGGAATTGGGCAAAACTATCTACGTTCTGGATTTCACCTAACACACTACGCAGGGCATCTTTCAAAGTTTCACGACGACCCGCACTCTCAGCCACCAATAAAACAGGATGCTTGGCTTGATCAATGTAATGTTTTACTGCTTCAAATGGTTGTTCTTTTTTCGGATCAACTGCCAGTTTAGGCGGTTGTTCAGCGGCGATATTGAGTACGCCGGCTTTGGTCTCAAAAACTTCTGCTGAAGCCAAAATTCGAGGAAATTGATTTAATGCCTGTAAAACATGGTTGGGCATTAAAAATAATTCTTCTGGCGGTAGAATCGGTTGATCAATGTTATGACGTCGATCTTCATAACGACGCATTACTTCTTTCCAGAAGCTGATTAAATCATCTTCAATTTCACTATTTGTAATGACAACGCAATTATTTGGTAAGTATGTCGTCAACATACTTTGTGCTTCCATCACCTTCTTCTCAAAGAATAATGGCAAGTAAAATTCTAAACCTGGCGTTGCAATTCCCTCTAATACATCCTGATAAATCGGATTTTTCTTGGGATTTGCAGTTGGGAAGCTTTCTGCATAGCGGTCTCTAAAGGTAGAACGCCCTTCTTTGAGTGGAAATTCTTTTGCAGGTAAAACAGTAAAGTTTTTTAAGGATTCTGTGATTCTTTGTGTTTCTGGGTCAAAGAATTTTAGGCTTTCAATTTCATCATCAAATAAATCGATTCGAATCGGTTGATCTTGTCCAGATGCAAAAATATCCATGATGCTACCGCGAACTGCAAATTCACCGTGATCATAAACCGTGTCAACTAAGCGATAGCCTGCTTGAACCAATTGTTTCTTTTGCGCTTCAAGGTCAAGTTTCTGTCCTACTTTAATATCAAAGTGTTCGCCCACCACCCACGAATAAGGCGCAACGCGTTGCGCTAAAGTACTGGCTGAAACCAGTAAAATCCCTTTTTGTGGCATATTTGATAAAATTGCCAAGCGCTCAGAAACAATATCTTGATGTGGAGATAAACGATCATAAGGCAAGATTTCCCAATCTGGGAAAATTATCGGCTTGATACCATAAAATTCGAGTTCGCTCTCGAGCTGAGCAAGATGTTGATTATTCCTTGCGACAATGACATATAGATTTGAACTTTGTGAAGCAATTTCTTTGAATAATAATGCTGCGGATGAGCCCATTAATGAACCAATCCAGCGTTTTTCGCCCGCTTTAAATTGTTGTAAGTTTAATTGAGAGATTTCTTGTTGAAACATAGAGAAAATCATGCAATCTAAAAACATAAGTACCCTATTTTAGCATGATGTTTTTTAGTTGAAGAGCAAATTCCCCTTATTCAAACAATTTAATTTTACTTAGGCTATTCTTGTTATTTAATTTAGCAAAGAAAGCTCATATAGAGCCTTCTGCTGAATAACATCAATCTATACATCAATTTTAAAACCTAAATTAACATCACAAGCCGCTTGTCCTCCACGAACACCGAAGTTCTCCGAGGGCAGTTCACGAAGCATAATTTTCACATGGTCTTTAGGTATGCCAATCGGCTCAAGATTATGCACAATCATTTTATACAGCTTTCGCTTTGCATCTAAAGAGCGCCCAAGAAATGCATCTATACTGATCAAGGTATAACATTCGGGTTTGGCCTTTTCTGGCGGACATTGAAACCGATGTGCTTCATGAACAATTAAACGGACATTTCGATCACCGTGCATGATTTTAAACGCATCTCTGAGTGCTGAATGAACGGCTTCCATAATCTCAAGTTCTACATCTACAGCATATTGTTGCCTGACCTCAATAAGTACACTAGGCATATTGTTATTCTCCTACGATGTTACATGGTGATATCTATTTATTTTTACTATTTTCAATCACGATATTAAATAAACTTTATTGTCCTGACTTTATCAATACTGTAATCGAGTCATTTTTGCTAAGACAATAAAAAAGCATTCTTCAGAAAATTCCGAAAAATGCTTTTTCTCATCATTCATCATTATTTAAGATGCGAATTTTGCATTTGGGAAGAAACGGCCTTCAATAAGGTCATAACACCACTGGAAAATGAATGTATAAACCAAAATACACATCGTCAACCCAAAATCCAGGATCAGCGCTTCAAGAAAACTCATCTTCATCATATAAGCGATGATTGGAATTGTTGCCAACATTAAACCGCCTTCAAAACCTATCGCATGAAGAATACGCACAGGAATCGTTCTTTTCCACTGATATTTATGTTCTACTTTTTCAAAGTAATGATTAAAGATCATATTCCAGAACACGGAAATGACAGCCATGATCGTGCCAAGAACACCTGTCACTTCAAGCGGCATACTAAAAATAAAACTTAACGCAATTGCGATGATGACCAATAAAATCACTTCATAGCTAATTGCATGAATGAGTCTTCTTTTGGAAATCAACATTTAATAACACTCTTTTGTTTGGATAGTCGCTATTTTATTTTTATAATTTTGATTAATCCAATCAGGTTCTTTCAGTTTTTTTGACAGATGAATATTAATCAAGAACAACTCATCATGTTTCAAGCCGTTATTGAAACCGGCTCTTTCTCAGCCGCAGCACGTAAATTAGGCAAGGTTCCTTCAGCGGTAAGTATGTCGATTGCCAATTTGGAAATTGATCTCAATCTTAATCTATTTGAAAGATCTGGACGTGAGCCCATACCAACCGCCGAGGCAATCGTACTTTATGAGAAAACCCAGCAATTATTGATTGAGATGAATCAATGGAAGCAGCATGCCCACGCACTGAGTACAGGCCTGGAGTCAACCCTGAATATTGTAGTGGTATCTGAACTGCTTTATACCAATTGGACCGACTACATTACCCTGCTTGAACAGCGCTTTCCGAGTCTTGCCCTTAATATCTTCTCTGCTCCTCAAGAAGATGCTTTACAAATGTTGCTGGATCAATCGGCACAGCTGGCCCTGATGTTCGAACGTGAGCAACTGGATAGCCGCGAACAATTCGTGGAACTTAAAAGAGAGGCGCTTGTCCCTGTCATTGCTAAAAATCACTCTTTAGCGCAACTCCCTCATGTGTCTTTTGAGCAAATTGTACAAACACGTCAGATTGTCGTAGCAAGTCGTGATTACAGCATCAAGCCAGAGTTACTCTATTCAAAAGACTATTGGCGTACTGATAATCACCATTCCGCCTGTATGATGATTATTCGTAACTTAGGTTGGGGCGTTCTGCCTTTACAGATGTTTAATGAAAACCCAGAACTTAAAAAGAAACTTAAGATTTTGGAGATGTATGATTTCACACCAAAATTTGAATATTATGTCGATCTGGTGTGGAGCCGTGAAAGCGAATTGGGTCTGGCTGCAAAATATTTGATTGATCATATTCGCTTACAACGTCAGCAGAATGAATCCTGAGACTTAACTCAGATGAACAATACAACCAACAAAAGCGGGGCTTTGCTTTCATGCAGATTGTGTTATAACAGAAGTTACCAATAATATTGTTTATTAAGAATGCGATATCAATGACTCAGACTGCATTACACCAATTAAAAAATTTAACTACTGTTGTTGCTGATAGTAGTGATCTCGAAGCAATTGAAAAGTTTCGTCCTTTAGATGCAACAACCAATCCATCACTCATCACAGCAGCGGCAGAACAACCGGAAAGCCGAACACTGATTGAAGACGCCTATACCCAAGCAAAGCAAGAAGGCTATCAAAGTGATGAACTGATTGAACGTACCATTGATATTTTGACGGTCAAATTTGGTGTCGAAATTTTAAAATTGATTGATGGTCGTGTCTCTACTGAAGTCGATGCATCTCTGTCATATAATACTGAAGCAACAATTAGTAAAGCACGTGAGTTGTCTCAGCTCTATCAAGGTTATGGCATCGAACAATCGCGCATCCTGATTAAAATTGCTTCCACTTGGGAAGGGATTCAGGCAGCCAAAGTTCTAGAAGCTGAAGGAATTCCTTGTAACCTGACTTTATTGTTTGGTTTACATCAAGCTCAAGCCTGTGCTGATTCCAAGGTCACACTGATCTCGCCTTTTGTGGGACGTATTTTGGATTGGTATAAAAAAGCCGAAGGTGTTGAGCAATATCCAATTACCAAAGATCCGGGCGTACTGTCGGTGAAGAAAATTTATAACTATTACAAACAGCATGGTATCCCAACCCAAGTCATGGGTGCGAGCTTCCGTAGTACGGCACAAGTACTGGGTTTAGCCGGTTGTGACTTACTCACGATTGCCCCTAATCTATTGGCACAGTTGGAGCAAGACCAACAGCGTGTTGAAGCTCAGCTCAGCACCGAGTTTGCCCGACAAGCAGAAAAAATCGAACGTCCTGCACAAACAAAAGAAAGTTTTAAAGCTGAGCTTGAGCAAGATCTGATGGCTTTCCAATTGCTGCAAGGCGGCATTGATGGCTTTATCAAAGCGCGTGACCAGTTGAGTTTATTGCTGCGTCAATCTTTTGGAATTGATGCTGAAATCCAACCCTAATTAGTCGATTTTTCACCAATAAAAACCGATTTTTGCTATATTAGCGAAAATCGGTTTTTTAATGAGTTTATTGTGTTCGGTATAACAGATTTAACCACTTATATTATTGGTACAATCTTAATTGTGTTATTACCTGGTCCAAATTCACTCTATGTCATGTCCGTAGCATCGCGTTATGGCATTCGCACTGGTTATGCCGCTGCATGTGGTGTATTTACTGGCGATTTTATTTTAATTCTGTGTACCGTATTGGGCGCGGCCTCTTTACTCAAAGCCTTCCCGATCTTATTTATTATTCTCAAATTGACAGGTGCATGTTACCTCGCTTATTTAGGCTTTAAATTACTGCAAGGCGCTTATCAAACGTGGAATAAACCACCGCATCATGTAGAAATGGCCGAACTGCCGAACCTTGATCAGGTTCATCCCTATCGTACCGCACTCAGCATTAGCTTGCTAAACCCCAAAGCGATTCTATTCTTCCTCTCCTTCTTTGTTCAGTTTGTTGAACCAAGTTATGCTTACCCAGCATTCAGCTTTTTAATTTTGGCAATTATTCTACAAATCGTGAGTTTCAGTTATTTAACAGCCCTTATTTTTTCAGGGATAAAACTTGCTGGCTTTTTCAAACATAATTATAAGCTCGCAGCTGCTGGTATCTGTCTGGTCGGCATTTTATTCTTTGGTTTCGGTTTAAGATTGGCTACCTCGACTTTAACTTAATCTAGATTTAACCGAATGATCAATTTATTCAATCATTTTAGAACTACGATTTAATAAGCATTAACGATATACTTTTCAACAAATTTTAAACAAGTATAGATGCATAGATGCAACGTCTCCTTCAGGATTTTTCCATTCCAGCAGTTTTCGCTGGCTTTATTACATTCTTAATCGGGATTAGTGTTTCCGCCGTCCTTGTTATTCAAGGTGCACAGTCTTTAGGTGCCAATACCGCCCAAATCAGTTCTTGGTTCTGGGCTCTGGGGCTTGCCATTGGCCTCTCTGGCTTAATCTTGTCTTGGAAATATAAATATCCTGTTGCCACGGCATGGTCTACACCCGGTATTGCACTGATTATTGCATCGACTGGACATTACGATCTTTATGAAGCGATTGGTGCCTTCCTGATCTGTGGTATTTCCATTGCTGTGGTCGGCTTTTCAGGGATTTTTCAAAAACTATTGGCCCATATTCCACAAAGCTTAACTTGCGCGATGCTTGCTGGGATTCTATTAAAGTTCGGTATTCAGATTTTTAGCAGCTTAGAAAGTCATCTCGGCTTTATTTTAAGTATGCTCGTGATTTACTTGGTGTCAAAACGCTTATTCCCACGTTATAGCATTGTACTGACCGTCATTTTAGGTGCGGCCATTTGTCCCCTGTTTATTGATTTTCAACTCCAAGCCATCACATGGTCTCTAACTCAACCTGTATGGATGCAACCTTCATTTTCGTGGTCTGCGATCTTGGGTTTGGCGTTGCCTCTGTTTGTGATCAACATGACCTCACAAAACTTACCAGGCATCGCCATGATTAAAAGTTATGGCTACCATCCACATGTCAATCAATTGGTGGGTTGGACAGGTGTTGCACATACTGTTTTCGCGCCTTTTGGCTGCTTTTCAATAAACCTCGCAGCAATTAGTGCAGCAGTGAGCTTAGATGATCAAGTGCATCCTGATCCAAGCAAACGTTATATTGCAGGTATCAGTTGTGGTCTGTTCTATATTTTGATGGGACTTTTTGCAGCAACCTTAGTCAGTTTATTAATGTCATTTCCGCAGATTTTTATTGTGGCACTTGCAGGAATTGCGCTATTTGCAACGATTAGTCATAACATTGCGGTGGCTTTTTCAAATGTAGAAGAGCGTGAAGCAGCATTATTAACTTTTTTATGTAGCGCTTCTGGTGTTGAATTCTGGGGCATTGGCTCTGCATTTTGGGGCCTGTTATTGGGTATCTTGGTATTGCTGCTCTTTAGATTTAAAGCAAAAAAATAAGCCTTAGTTGACTAGGGTCTGTTGACATTTCAGCCATGTCTTGCGTTATTAGCTAAAACAACATAAACAAGGCATGAAACGCAGGTAATGGTAGTCCCCTTGCCAAGTTTCATAACGCAGTTTAGGGAAGTTTTAGCTATAACCCTACGGGACAGAGACATTTTTTGTCGCTACTACGTTATGCCTTATTCATTTAGAATAACTAAATCTCATAAGTCATGCCTCGTATCGTCTAAAAATGTCTTCTGTCGCAAGCATCTGTGAAATATCAACAGACCCTAAGGCTTATTCAACAATAGAGAGGAAAATTGTGGATTACTTTTCCTCTAAATCTTTCTGCGCTTCTTCATCATTGAGGATTCGGGCAGCCTGTTGAGGGCGAATTAATGGCGCCGTTGGTCGTGGATGCGTATGGGTATACTGTAAGCCGACGCCTGCATAGACATCATCCGCTGCAATTTCAGTTTCAAAACGCTCTTCATCACGATCTCGAATTTCATCGGTAATCCGTTGTACTTCGTCTTCTTCAACACCCAATTCATGTAAAATCACACCACCGAACTTGATTGCTGATTCAAAGGTTTCACGGATCATATAATCGACTTTCTGTTTCACTAAGTAGAGTGAATGCTCACGGTCATACGAACGCACCAACAGCTTTGCCAATGGAAATTCGTGTGTTACCAACTCCACAATCCGATTCGTCGTTTCTTTACTATCCACACAGACAACAATGGCTTGGGCCGAAGAAGCACCAGAGGCATGCAAAATATCTAAACGGCAACCATCACCATAATAAATTTTAAAACCAAACTTTTCTGCGTTTTGAATCATATCAATGTCATTGTCAATAATAGTGACATCGACGCCACGTGCTAATAACAGTTGACTGGTTACTTGGCCAAAACGACCAAAACCGATCATCAAAATACTGCCACTCAAACCCTCGGCCACCTGAACATTGTCCAAATTGACTTGATCTTTGGCTTGCGTGAAGCGTTTGAAAATGATGCCTAAAATCGGTGTCAACACCATCGACAACACCACAATTGCAGTAAGATTCGACTTTACCGAATTATCAATCACTTGGGCACTTAGCGCTGCAGCAAAGAGTACAAAGGCAAATTCGCCCCCTTGTGCCATTAACAGTGCACGATCCAGTGCTTCCGTATGCGAACTTTTGGTGACTTGCGCTACGATATAAATCATCAGGGCTTTAGCAAACATCATCGCCAATACGCCACTGAGAATCAGCTGCCAGTTTTGCGCAACTACGGAAAGATCTAAAGACATGCCTACGCCAAGGAAGAACAAACCCAGTAGTAAACCACGGAAAGGCTCAATATCAGCTTCAATTTGATGTCTAAAGGTCGATTCAGATAACAGCACGCCTGCCAAAAATGCACCCATTGCCATAGATAGACCGCTTACTTGCATCAACAATGCGGCACCTAAAACCACAAGAAGTGCTGCGGCAGTCATGACTTCACGTGCCTTGGCAGCGGCCAACAATCTGAATAATGGATTAAGTAACCAATAACCTGCGGCAATTAAACCCGCTATTGCAATAAGTCCAAGACCGATACTTTCTAAACGTGTTGAGGTTGTTTCAACCACATGGTTGGGTGCCATAAAAGCCACAATTGCCAATAAAGGAACAATCAATAAATCTTCGAATAATAAAATGGCAACGATCTTTTGACCTTGAGGTTGAGCAATATCCCCTCGATCGCCTAATAACTGCATCACAATGGCCGTCGAGGTCAAAACAAAACCTGCAGCACCAATGAATGCAACTTGCCAGCTAAAACCAAATAGCAAACCAACGCCTGTGAGAGCTAAGGCACAAGCAACAATCTGCAAAGTCCCTAAACCAAAGATTTCACGCCTTAAACTCCATAAATGCGAAGGCTGCATCTCCAGACCAATCACAAATAAATACATCACAATGCCTAATTCGGCAATATGCAAAATCGAGGCAGAATCATGGAAAAATGCAAAGCCGAACGGCCCAATAATCAGACCCGCAATTAAATAACCTAATACTGAACCTAAGCCAATGCGCTTAAAAATAGGAACGGCAACAACCGCTGCCGCGAGAAGCACCACTGGTGCAATTAAACTAATAGAATGTGCTTCTGAACTCATACAGTTCTCATTGTTATCTAGCTGCTTTCATTTTATGTGAAACATTACACGTTTTATATATCATTTATGAGACAATGTATCTCAACTCATTCATTTAACAGCTTTTAAATCACTGCTTTTTCAAGAATAAAACAAAGGCTTAATTGATTGCATTTTTATCCCAAAAAGCCTGTCGAATTTGAGGCATTGCATTAAGGTGATTAATCATGTGCTGAGCTTCTTCAGCATCAATTGAGGTTGCGATTAGCGTCACCTCAATCTCAACTTCTTTTTCCCCAAATGGCGTGACATCAATATCTTTTGCAGGGTAATTATGATGTTTTAAGGTGAGATTCAGTTCATCCATTACAGCTTTGCTATGGCTACGATCACAAATGATATAAATCACATGCAAAACCTCAGTGTCATCGTCTAATGGACGACGATCGATCACATGCACGATCGGACGCAGCAAGGTATTAGCCGCCAGAATAAATAAGGTGGCGATAATAGCCTCTACGATTAGGTCTGCGCCCGCAGAAGCTCCCACAGCTGCCGAACACCACAGAGTAGCAGCTGTATTTAAACCATGAATATTGCCTTCTTGACGCATAATCACACCAGCACCCAAAAAGCCAATCCCTGAAACCACATAGGCAATCACTCGGACAGCTCCATCTGCCCCCGTGAGATTTATTGCAATATCTACAAAAATCGCAGCGCCAACGGCAACCAGTACATTGGTTCTTAACCCTGCCGTCCGCTGCCGATACTGACGCTCTATACCAATTAATGCACCTAAAGCGAATGCTGTAACAAGGCTAATTAATGTATCAACGATATTAGATAAATCAATATGTTGTAGAAATTTTAATTGCATTATACACCTATTGTGTTATTGCCAGCCGTAACGGCGGATATACATTGTTTTGACCCATTGTGTCACACACATATAGGCAATCAAGATGAAAGGTAGATAGAAAAAATAACTTAGCGGTAAAGCTTCCAATTTCAAATAGCTAGCTAAAGGCCCCATTGGTAAGAATATACCAATACACATAATGATTGCAGTCATGACCAGTAATGGTGTTGCAGCTCGGCTTTGAATAAATGGAATTTTAGCGGTACGAATCATGTGCACAATCAATGTTTGCGTCAACAATCCCACAACAAACCATCCCGATTGGAACAAAGTTTGCTGTTCTGGCGTATTCGCAGAGAACACAAACCACATCAATGCAAATGTAAGGATGTCAAAAATTGAACTAATCGGCCCAAAAACGATCATAAAACGCCCCACTTCCTCAGGTTGCCAACGTTGCGGCTGAGCAATCAACTCTTCATCGACATGGTCAAATGGAATCGCAATTTGAGAGATATCGTAAAGCAGGTTCTGGATCAGTAAGTGAATAGGCAACATTGGTAGAAATGGAATAAAAGCACTGGCTATTAATACCGAAAAAACATTACCAAAATTTGAACTTGCCGTCATTTTGATATATTTCAGCATATTGGCAAATGTTCTACGTCCTTCAATCACACCTTGCTCAAGTACCATCAGACTTTTTTCAAGCAAAATCAAATCTGCCGATTCTTTTGCAATATCAACCGCTGTATCAACAGAAATACCAATATCCGCAGCACGAATGGCAGCTGCATCATTGATACCATCTCCCAGGAAACCAACCACATGCCCATTGGCTTTAAGTTGCTCAACAATTCGTTCTTTATGCACGGGACTGAGTTTTGCAAAAATATGGTACTGCTCTACCGCTCTTTGAAGCTGTTGGTCGGTCAGGGTTTCAATCACACTACCCAATAAAACCTGCTTAAAATCGATCCCAATTTCACGGCATACTTTTTGAGTGACAAATTCATTATCACCTGTCAGTACTTTCACCGTTACACCGTGTGCATGTAGGCTTTTTACTGCCGCCATTGCTGACTCTTTTGGCGGATCAAGAAAAGCAACATAACCAATTAAAATAAGATCGCTTTCATCGACGACCGAAAAGTTTTCCTGTGCATTTGAAAACTCGCGATATGCAACCGCCACAACACGCAAACCGTCCTTGTTATAACGCTGAGTTAACGCTTCAATCGCTACTTGCCGTTGCTGGGTCAATGCTTCAATTTTTCCGTTAACCTCAACATAACGGCAAACTTTCAGCATTTCTTCTACCGCACCCTTGGTAATCATTCTGACACGATCTTCGGGTGTCTTCACGACCACAGACATCCGACGACGATCAAAGTCAAATGGCACTTCATCTACTTTTTTATAGTGTAACTTTTGCGTTTTAATATCTTGGCCAACCGCTTCCAGCACTGCCACATCAAGCAGATTTTTTAATCCAGTTTGATAATAACTGTTTAAGAAAGCCTGCATTAAAACATAATGTGAAGTTTGTCCATGTACATCCACATGCTGAGATAAAAAGATTTTATCTTGTGTCAACGTTCCCGTTTTATCTGTGCAGAGTACATCCATCGCACCAAAATTTTGAATTGCATCCAGCCGTTTGACAATTACTTTCTTTTTAGAGAGGAAGACTGCGCCCTTGGCTAAGGTTGAAGTCACAA
The DNA here is from genome assembly GCF_024582815.1 of Acinetobacter colistiniresistens. Classification (NCBI taxonomy): domain Bacteria; kingdom Pseudomonadati; phylum Pseudomonadota; class Gammaproteobacteria; order Moraxellales; family Moraxellaceae; genus Acinetobacter; species Acinetobacter colistiniresistens. Next base: position 2,227,763 of record NZ_CP102099.1, on the reverse strand, counting down.
TCATCGGTAGCATTTCAGGTGTTAAGCCGACCGCAACTGAAAGTGCAAATAGAAATGCCTCTGTCCAGTCGCCTTTGGTGAAACCATTAATAAATAACACAATCGGTGCCATCACCAACATAAAGCGAATCAGTAACCAACTTACTTTATTGACCCCCATCTGAAACGATGTGGTCCCCCGATCTGTCGCCGTCACACGATGTGCCAAAGCACCGAAATAAGTTTGAATACCAGTACTGACTACAACAGCTTGGGCTGAGCCAGACACCACATTGGTCCCCATAAATACGATATTTTCCAACTCAAGCGCACTTTGCTCCTGCATATTTTTTTGCAATGCAAATTTTTCTACAGGCATCGATTCGCCCGTCATTGCAGCTTGGGACACAAACAAATCTTTGGCTGTTAAAATGCGACAGTCTGCAGGGATCATATCTCCCGCTGAAAGCAAGATGACATCACCTGGAACCAAATACTGAATCGGCATTTCAAATTGAGTATTTTTTTGATTTTTTACATCAATTCCATAACGTTGTTGCATCAATGTCAGATCATCATAGCTGACCTGATGACGTAACACCGTTGCTGTGTTACTGACCATGGCTTTTAATGCATCTGCTGCCTGATTAGACTTTGACTCTTGCCAATAGCGTAATAAGGTTGAAAGTATCACCATCACACTAATAATACTGGCACCGGTTAGGTCATCTGTCAGAAAGGCAACCAAAGCTAACAAGCTCAATAAAATATTGAATGGATTGCGATAGCAATACCAAAGATGTTGCCACCAGGTTAATGGCTTTTCATGTGCAATTTCATTTAACCCAACAAGTTTCTGTTGTGCGTTTGCCTGTTGCTCAGTTAACCCCGAATTTGAACTATTTAATTGTTGTAATAACTGTGCTGAATCAAGCTGTGCAGCATCCACTAAACGAGCAGATAATGTTTTACCAATTTCTTGTGCATAGCTTGATTGATGTAATTCTTTAAATGATTGACTCCGCCCAAAAAAGCGCATGAGGTGGAATCTTTTAAGAAATGCAGTAAAAAGTCGTTGCCAGAGTTTCATATTGAAATCCTCTTTTTTAGGCATGCAAAGGCCTTGACCTTATTTTCATCAATAAAGTCGATTGAAAAAATATAAATTTAGGAAATAACGAAGTTGAGCATTCTTAGAATGAAGGGGTAAAACTTAACCCAAGCCCAAACCATCTCTGTCGAAAGGCATTTAGACGTTCGCCGATTGAAGCTTCTAATACGAGGATATTTGGAATGAGGCTGTAATTCACAGCAGCTTGCACAAAGGGTGATTGACGGTCTTGATTATAGGTTTCTGCGCTTATGGCGAAACGGTCGGATAAAGAGTAATTGGTCGCGACTCCCCAACGGATTAAACCGACATGATCTGGACCATCCTGATAACCGATATTGGTATTGAGGCCCAAGCGTTGATCAATCAGATTAAAACTCATCGGTACGTTGAAAAACCAATCTAGATCGGAGCGCTGTTTAGATTGTTCATCACGTGACAACATCAGGCTGGTAGCAACACCCCAGTGGTTACTCATTGGCTTTAAGACAGTTTTCGCTTGAACAGAAAAACCATGCACATTATCCAGATCTTGGGTCGCATGATAGCCAAGCGAGACTTCAAAATTTTGGCCTAGATTACAGGCTGGCGTAATCTGATAGGAACTGGCTCCGCCCTTTAAAAATAGATATGACGATTCTAATTGACAATGATGTGCTGCGGTTATTGAAGCATCATCTGTATTTAACAGTGGATCTGCTTTGCTCTTTTGAGCGAGCAGCAATACCCCACAGAGTAAAAATACGCTGAGGGTATAATACCATTGAATGGAAGCGTGTAAAAACATAGGCTTCTCCCCATTTTTAGGTGGGAAACTAAACGGGCTGTAGTCAATACAATAAATTTTTGCTAATACGTAAAAATTTTATAAGTCAGGGAATAATTATATACATTTTATCAAAGCTATCTCCTTGCAAGATAGCCGACCTAAAAGGCTAACTTGCTCAGTATTCGCTTTGGTTTAAAAGATAATTAAACTCGAACCTCGAACAACTTCCCATTTAGGATCTCCGTTGAATAAACTCATCGGCATTATAGGGGAAGTTATTAGATTAACAAGCCCCTTTTCATGAATTTTTTATTGCAACACACAATTCAGTGCGACAAGGTTTTATTGCTTAAAGCTCTCTCACTACTACTGTTTTGGCCATTTTGTCATGCCAACCCTGTTTCTTGGAGTCAAATGCAACCCAAATTAAACCAATAAAAAATACTAATGTAGCTGGAATATAACCAATGTAGCGAATAATCCCTTGCCCAACACTAATCTTTTCTCCTGTTTTTTCATCCAAGACTTTTAATCGAAGTAAACGTTTACCTGGCGTTCCTGCGAATTTAATCCAGCAAAAAATGTAAAAAGCTGCTGTGATGATTTGCCACACCCAATCCCATGTAGACATAAACTGGAATGATGAGAACCCATCTGAGGCAACAGTAGTATCACCACCCCCAAAGATCATGGTTAAAGGAATTAATGCGACAATGATAATGATCGAATCAATAATTGCTGCGCCAACACGTATCCAGAAACCCGCATACTCATATTGTTGAGACATATTTCCCTCTCTTTGATTATTTCTATAAAATATTAATAAATAATAACCTGTTGCAGCATTTATTTATATTATCTTTTGTTGTAATTCTCGCTCAAAAAAATCAATAGTTCGTTGCCAAACCACTTGTGCTTCCGGCATACCGCGACTCACGCTACGAAAACCATGCGGCATATTATAGGTATAGGCTTCCACACGATCACCCAATTGTTGAATAAGTTGATTGCGTTTGGTCGCTGGACAAAATGGATCAACCGTAGACCAATGTCCTTGTAAAATACGAACTTGATCTAAAGATTCTTTTTTCGGTACGCCTGCTCCTTCAATCCCTAATGAGTGGTGATACACCACAGGCGCCAACATATCGTCTCGTTTGGCCATCTGAATGACATAGCCGCCTGTAAGACATTGCCCCAACATCCCCAAACGTCCATTTGACCGTGGATCTGCTTTTAATGCATCCAGTAATACATGAATTTCCTGATTCACCCCACTATCCGCAGCATTGGTTCGTCCTGCCTTATTTACCATAGCACGAATACAATATTTGACTGCGCCACCACTAAATAAGTTAGGGACATAGACCAAATAGCCACGATCCGCCAAATCTTGGGCATCTTCTCGATAGACATCTAAAATACCGAATAACTCATGCAGCAATAATATGGCAGGTGCTTTTTCTAAGGTTTGAGCAGGTGCATACACTTCAACTTCAATTTGACGTGTCGGTAATGTGATTGTTTTTATTTCCATTGCAGTCATCCGTTGCGTTCGAATGATTTTCATCCTATTTGTGACAATATCAATTGTCAAATAAAAAAGGATGTCTGACGACATCCTTTTTGCATTCATTCAATCAGCTGGTTAAATACTTAATAAACTGTTCAAAGTCTCTGCCACATTTTTCGATTTTACTTGAGGCTGTAGGCCTTTAAGTGCCTGTTGCACTTGGCTACGTTGTGGTTCAGCCAAGGTGTACCAACGTGACAATACTTGCAATAATCGAGAACCCAAAATTGGATTTTTCTCATCCAGATAAGTGGCAAGCTCGATGAAATGATCAACACCAAAACTCCAGGTATTGACTGGGTTTGCTGCCAAACCACCACTCACTGCACGGATACGATTCGGTGTTCCCAAATCATAATCGGCATGTTTGGTCAGATACTCAATTGTTTCTGCTGTTGCACACGGGTTCGATGCCTGGATACTAAACCATTGGTCTAAAGATAAGGCTTCATCTTTAAAACGGTTATAGAAATCAGCGAGCGCTGCTTGCGCTTGTGGTGCATCGTTCCACACCAAAACACGTAAGGCCCCTAAACGCTCAGACATATTGCCCGTTTGTTGATATTGCGCATAACCCAACTCAAAGACCGATTCATCGCCTTGACGTGCCAGCATGTTGAGCATGATATTTTTCAATGCTCGCACGCCCATTGCCAAAGAAAACTCTTTCTGTTGCGCTGGATCAAGGGCTAAATAGGTGTCTTTCCAGAATGAGCCCAACTCACGCGCTAAACGATCCAGTACCGCTTCACGTTTTTCACGAATCAGTTCGGGTTCATAGTCCTGATCAATACGGCTGCCCAAGTAGTTTTCACTTGGTACATCAAATAAACGCGATGCCAGTAACGGATCTTGATTCACTAATTCAGGCAAGGTATTTTTAATCGCCTGAATATAAATATCTGCCTTATGATCGTCTAATAAAATCCGTTCCAATAAGGTTTGTGTGGCTTGCCATTGGTTAAAACCATTGGTTTCATGCTGAATTAGAAAAGCCAGATCGTCATCGGAATAGTCAAATACCAAATTCACAGGTGCCGAGAAATTACGCAATAAGGAAACGACAGGTTGCTCGGTTACCCCTGTAAATTCAATTGTTGCTTCATCTTGATCAAATAAATACACCCCATCTTTGACCTGATTCACAAACAGGTCTGTGCTGTGCAAAGTATATTGCTCACCCGTATTGGCATTAAATAAAGCCAAGGCCACAGGAATTGGCACTGCTTTAAGATTTGGATATTTTGGATGTGCTTTCAAGCTTTGTTTGAAGCTTAGACGATAAGTCTGTGCAGCGGCATTATATTCACCTTTGGCTTCTAACTTTGGCGTCCCTGGCTGGTTATACCAAGTCAGGAAATTAGAGAGATCCACACCAGAACCTGCACTTAATGCAGCCACCCAGTCTTCCACTGTGACCGCTTGCCCGTCATGACGCAGGAAATATTCATCAGTCCCTTGACGGTATTTTTCTTTGCCCAATAAAGTGGCCATCATGCGATTGATTTCAGCACCCTTCTCATACACCGTAGCAGTATAAAAGTTGTTGATTTCAACAAAATGATCTGGGCGTGGTGGATGCGACAATGGACCTGCATCTTCCGGGAATTGATGCGACTTTAACACGGCCACATCATCTATGCGTTGTACGGCCGCTGATTGTAAGTCTTCAGAGAAAGACTGATCACGAAAAACCGTTAAACCTTCTTTTAAGCACAACTGGAACCAGTCACGACAGGTAATCCGGTTGCCTGTCCAGTTGTGAAAGTATTCATGTGCAATCACCGACTGGACTCGCATAATCGCAGCATCAGTGGTGTATTCTTCATCGGCAAGCACACAAGAAGTATTAAAGATATTTAAACCTTTGTTCTCCATTGCCCCCATGTTGAACTGACTCACTGCCACGATCATATAGTTATCGAGATCGTAAGGACGACCGTAATGTTCTTCATCCCAGCGCATTGAATGCTTTAGAGCTTCCATCGCGATGTGACATTTTGGAATATCTTTTTCAATCGCATAAATCTCCAAAGCAACATCACGGCCTTCGGAGGTTGTATAACGATCTTTCAATACTGCTAAATCACCAATCACACAGGCAAATAAATAGCTCGGTTTTTTGGTTGGATCTTGCCAGATCGCAAAATGACGGCCCTCTCCAGCCTCACCCGTTTCCAATAAGTTCCCGTTTGCAAGCAATACTGGATATTTCTTGTCTGCTTCTACTCGTGTGGTAAATTCAGCAAGCACATCTGGGCGATCTGGATAGAAGGTAATTTTACGGAAACCTTCAGGTTCATTTTGAGTGACAAATAAATCCCCTGCCTTGTATAGACCTTCAAGCTGAGTGTTCGACTCAGGATGAATGATCACTTGCGTTTGTAGAATGACCTGATCTGGTGCATCAGTGATCACCAATTGTTCACTGTCCAGATCATATTGCTCGGCACTCAGCGTCTGACCATTAAGTTGAATTGATTTGAGTTCCAGATCACGACCTAACAGAACCAATGCACCTGCTGTCTGACGTTTCATCACCAGTGTAGAATCAACAACGGTATGATCATCATAAACCTGAATATCCAAATTGATGGATTCAACCAAGAATGAAGGCTTTTGATAGTCTTTTAAATAAATGGTTTGATCTGCCTGTACAGGGGGCTGCGCCGCAATATTCATCAGTATTCCTTATCTTTCATCATGTCGGATGGTCTTGTTGGCAAGACTCTTGATGAGTCGATCATACGCCAACTTACAAAAGCTGTCTTTAGAGTCACATACCAGTTTTAAGAATTTTATTGGGTTTACTTTTCATCTTTTCAAATTTATTGAGCAAATCACGTGCCGTTTAGACAAAATTACAACATGGTTTTCCATTCTTAAATAAATGCTACAGAATCGAAGGGGTTTTATCGCTCAACTTACATTTTTTTCTGGCGTTTTACATTTTGTGCACGGTTATTGCTTAAGTTTATATGCCAATGTAGGTAATACAATAAAACATGTGAGGGTATGACGATGGAATTAAAAGCACACTTATATCGTTTAGAAAATATCAAGGCGATTCACGATCTAGCAAAAGCAGGCGTGGATCATCATGTCATTTCCGTTTTTTTAACTGCAGAAGGAATTGAATTGACCGCATTAGAAGTGACCAATATCGTGAACACCTATGACGCGCTTGGTAAAGAAAAATTACCGAGTAAAAAAGTACAAGCACTCATTGCTGCAAAAAAAATCGGTCAGGAGGACGAAAACTTACCATGCCCAGTTTAATCATTCACTTTAACCAAAAAACCTCGAAGCGATTTCGAGGTTTTTTTATAACTATTTGATTATGGTGTTGCATTATCAGTACGTAACCAGACGACTGTACGGCCCAATGCTGAAACGCCCATATAACCACGCATACGTAAACGTTTACCTTCGCCTGTTACCACGCCTTTGCCTTTATAGATACGGCCAGATGTCGGCTCCAATACTCGACCATCAATATAAGAATCCGGCTTATCTGGATCTTCCCTAAAGCCTGATAAAATCTCTAGACCTAGAATCGGTTTATTGGTATTGGGTGCTGCACATTTAGTACAATTGGTCAGTGCAATGCCGTGTGAGTTTGGATAACGATAAACAATCTTCCCATGATAACGGCCGTCATTTCCTTTACGGATTTCTACGATTGAGAGTTGCTCACCTGTTCGTTCTTCGATACTTTTCCAGTAGCCCTCAATTGAAGCTGCAAAAGTCGTTGCGCTTGCACAAGCAATAGTGAGTCCCATGATTCCGTTCATGAGCATACGATTTAGCATATTAACCCCGTCTAAAAAAAGAAACCTATTCATCGTTATAGGTTTAATGCACGGAAATTATCACACTTTTTAATAAGTTACACTGTACGCTAGCGTTCATTTGTATAAGAAATGAGTTATCTATTTGCCAAATTTAAAACAATAATCGTTATTGTTTAGTACAAATAAAAAAGCCCAAACAGGTCGTTTAGGCTTTCTAAAGAACGATTGAATCCGTTAAGGATTCGCGCTGTCGGTTCGAATCCAGACTTGAGTACGTCCAAGTGCTGAAATTCCCATATACCCCCGCATGCGCAGACGCTTGCCATCGGCACTCAATTGCGCCTTACCCTTATAAATATTACCTGTTTTAGGCTCAAGAACTCGACCATCAATATATTGATTCGGATTTTTCGGATCTTCTTTTAGCCCCCACGCAATTTGCAATCCGAGAATTGGCTTATTTTTAAATGGTTCAGGACATTTAACACAATGGGTCAATACTGTCGCACCGCCAGGAACGGGATAACGATAGACAATCGTTCCTGTATAGGTATTATCGGGTTTCTTTTTAATTTCCACGATTGAAAGCTGCTCCCCTGTACGATCATCAATACTTTTCCAAAATCCTTCTGGGGTTGAAGCAAAACTAAGTGTCGTGAGTACAGTGAAAGAGATGCCCATGATTCCTTTCATGAGTGTGTTTTTTTGCATAATCAACTCCGTAATGCAAAACCGATCCGTCTATGACTTCATTTTTATACGAATGTTCAGAAACAGTCAACACAACAAAAGGTCATTTAATTACTTAAAATCAAACAAAATTTTAATTAATTCTCAGAATTTTTAATTAATGATTATGGCTTGGCACTACACATACAAATCCACTTTAAGATTCGACCTTAAGCAGAAACTCAGACAGTGTTCCGCATCTCAGCAACGATTAGATTGCCTAGACTGTATGAAGCTTCACCTCTTTGAGTGTCTACAATCTCACCTATAATTTTGATCTCGCTGTAAACTTTGCATCACTCTACAGATACAGCATGTATAATTCTGTTTTTAATGGTCGCAGGTTTAAAATCAATGGATTTACAGATTCTACAAAAACAGTTAGATGAAAGTAGCCATTGCCCGTTGTGCCGCGCGTCGATGTTCTGGATTGAGGCAGAACAGTACAATCAAGAATTTCAATTTCACGAATGCAGCCATTGTCAGCACCGTGTCTTTAAAAGTGATAGCAAACTGAATTGTCATTGTAGTCAATGCACCGCTCAACGGAAAAAACAAACCCAGCAAACCATTTTACAAGAACAGCGCAAGAACAAAGTTAAAGACGAAGTGATTTATAGTCTGAATCAACTGAGTTTTTTACATAAATTATTTTTGCTCAGCCTGCTAGATAACTATGCACGCGAAGACATACAGCATGATGAGCTGATTCATTGGCAGAATATTAAATATCGAGAATTTACACCCAACTATTTGTTCCAGAATCATTTAGTTCAAGAATTACTGAAACTCGGGGTATTTAAGTCACAAGATAGTAACTTGGAAACTGAACATTTTTATTTGAATGTTCGACTGGATGGCTATTCTGACCCGAGTCTGTTTAGTGTCACCCAACAATTGCGGCACTGGTTTTATGAAAACCTGAGTCTAGGAATTCCCTTTAAAAACACCGATGAGGTCAAGGATGCCCTCTATCTTGTGCTTTACCAAGAAATTGTACAATTCATGCAGTTCTATTGTCGAACTTGGGGCATCCAGATTGCAGGTAGCCGCCCATTCCAAGCTTTTTGTTACCGTTTAATGGAAGGGCTCGCTGTCGGCCAAATTTTTTATTTGATTCAAACCGCATTAGAATATCTGCATAAACAGAATGCTTTGCAGCCAAGAAACGATAGATTCATTAATACCAATTTATTAAAAAAGACCTTGGAACAATATCGTGAGCGTGCCTTAACTGAACGTTGGGAAACCACGACCTTACCCAGACCGTACACCATTCCATTTAGTAAAATGAGTGAAGTGCTGCTGTTTAAATTTTTGGGTTATGACGAGAGCATTTTTATTCAGCCAGTCTGGAAGTCTTGGCGAAAAATCGAACCTCGCTTAAGTTTCTACTCGGTTAAGCGATGCATGTATTGCGGTTCAAATGACTTAATTGTGGATTATGATGCCGAAGATTATGTGTCATTAATTTGCCGTCAATGTAAGCATCAAGATCATTATTTCACTCGCTAATAAAGACCTTATTCAGGATATGTCATGTCACACAAACAACAACTGATTGATCAAGTCATCGAAGCTTGGCGTGCCTTACAACAACAAACGCCTTTAGTGCAATGCATGACCAATAGCGTTGCCAACAATTATGTGGCAAATATCTTACTGGCAGCAGGTGCATCTCCTGCCATGATTGATAATCCATTTGAAGCCGAAGATTTCACTAAAATCAGTGCCGCCTTAAGTATCAACCTGGGTACACCCACCAGCGAACAGACCCAAGCCATGTTGATTTCAGCTCAAACGGCTCAACAGCAGCAAGTGCCTTGGGTACTTGACCCTGTCGGTTATGGTGCAGTGTTAAAATGGCGCAGTGCAACGGTCGATCAACTGTTAACATTCCAACCCAGCATTATTCGCGGCAATGCTTCGGAGATCAGTACCTTAGCGGGCAGCCAAATCCAATCTAAAGGTGTCGATAGCACTTTAAATAGTCATGAGGTTTATGCACAAGCCAAAAGCCTATTGCAGCACACTGAATGTGTTGCAATTTCAGGTGAATCAGACTTCATCATCTCTAAACAATTCGATGCGGTGATTCAAGTCAATGGTGGCTGTCATTTACAACCCAAAATTACCGCAACAGGGTGTGCCTTAGGCGCATTAACCGCAGCCTATCATTCAGTCAGTCATCCAACCATCGCTGCACTTGCCTCACACATTCATTTTGCCATTGCTGGTAAACTGGCTTATGAGCATGCGCAAACCGTTGGCAGCTTTAATGTGGCCTTTTTAGATTATGTGCATATGCTGGATGACAACCTGATTCAGCAATATGTCGATATTGAAATCATTTAAGTATTTGATTCCACAATATTCATATGTACAGAATAAACAAACACATCAATGATATGTCTGTTTATTCTGGGGCTGAATGAGCAATCTGCTGATTTTCTTTTCTGAGCTAAAGACGGATAACCTTGTCATAATGCCGAGGGTTTAGACGAATCATCAACCCCGCAACAATCACGACCATCAATATATGCCAAATCCATCCTGCACGATATGTGTCCGTCATACCATGCAATACCGCAACCCACCAAGGTGCAATTGCAGCCAATAGGAATCCGCCACCTTGCATCAAGGCTGAAAGCTGTCCTGCATGTGTAGGATCAGGTAAATGGTCGAGCACCACGATCATCAACAAAGCAAAGCATCCCCCTAAACCCGCTCCTACAGTGATTGCCCAGAGGTAAGGCAAAGCATCTGCAAAAAAAGCCAAGCCTGAAAAGCCAATCAGTTGCAAGATTAAAGTGAATCCCACCCAGATTCGACGATCTCGCTGTTTTCGGGATAAATACGGTAACAGCAATGCTGCCCCTGCTTGACTCAGGGTTAGCACAGCCATCAAATTGCCACTGGCTGTTGCAGCCCAACCTTGTGCTTGAAAAGCAGGTGCAAGCCAAGCCACTATCGAGCTATAGCCGCCATTGATTAAACCAAAACAGCAGATCAGCAACCATGTTCTTGGCTTATTGATCAGCCGCATCACCGAAGGCATTTTTTTGTGCTGCTGTACTGTCTGAGTCAAAACATACGTTGCAAAGATCAACGCCAGTAATGCAGGCAACACAAAAATAGCCAGCCCGATTTTCCAGTTACCGCTACTATTTGTTACTACTGGTGCAATGAGAGCACCAAGCGCTCCTCCGCCCATCAACATCGCTGAATAAAGCCCCATCATCGGACTGAGATGGGCATGGAATTCTCTTTTTATCAGACTTGGAAAAGCTGCTTGAACTACCGCCACACCAAAACCAATAATTGCTGCCGTTCCAATTAAAGCCCATCCATTAGGTACAATGAAACGCAAGCCACACCCTAAGCAAATCATCCCTAAGGCCCCGAGAATGGCACGGCGTTCACCGATCGTGCTTTGTATCGCAGGACCAATAAAAGCAATCAGCCCCATCAGCACCATTGGCACCAGGGTTAATAGTGCAATGCCTTGTAAACTCAATCCAGTCGTTGCTCGAATCTGATTGGCAACGGGCCCAATACTGGTCATGAATGGTCGAAGGTTCAATCCCACCAAAGCAACGGTTATAATCAAAAAAGATCGCTGATTTATCCTATTCATGGTTTTAGCTGCACATCAATCATGTAATGGATTGCCAATAGCGGTACAAGTCCGGCTTTGTTTCAATGCGTACAGGCACATAACGGATTGTCATCGACTGCTCTGCAAAGGGTTTGGCTAAGTCAGCATAGATCGCAGCCGTTGACAAACCATAGGCTTCAGCATCTTCATTGGAATGTGCATAAGTCACGCGACTAATGCCCGCCATACGCATCGCTGCCATACACATAGGACAAGGCTGCCCACTGGCAAATACAACACAACCGTCCAAATTGGCTGTCCCCAATTGCTGGCTTGCGGCACGTATTGCCAAGAGTTCTGCATGTGCGGTTGGATCATTACTTTTCAATATTTCATTGACACCTGACGCAATCACTTGGCCATCTTTCACCAAGATTGCACCAAACGGCCGTCCACCTTGCTCGCAATTTTGATAAGCCAGTTCAATGGCCTGACGTAGAAAATCGGTATTCTGTTGCACGCCTATACTCCAATTATTTTGCTTTTGCGCCTGCACGCAGTAACGCTTTTTCGATATGGCTATAGCCACGTGCATGCGCATGTTCGAGTGCCGTAATCCCATCAGCATCAGGAATATTGACATTCGCCCCTGCTGCAATCAGCACATCGACAATCTGTTGATAAGGTTGCGTACCATTGCCTAAAATGATCGCTTCCAATAAAGCGGTCCAGCCTAAGTTATTGATATGATCGACATCCACACCCGCGTCAATCAGGGTACGAACCGTATCCACATGGCCACGTTCAGCCGCAGGAATCAATGCTGTGCCACCATAGCGGTTGGTACTTTTCAAATCAGCACCATGCTTTAACGTGAGCTTTAATATTTTTAGATAACCACGCGCTCCTGCATAGAGATAAGCACTATCCTGCATTCGATCTTTGGCATTGACATCTGCACCTGCATTCATCAAGGCTTGTGCGGCATCGAGATTATTGGCACGCGTTGCAACCAGTAAAGCGGTAGAACCAGAGGCATCACGGGCATCAATCTGAATATTTTGAGCAAGCAACTGCTGGATTTGTGCTACATTATTGCGTGCCGCCGCCGTATGTAAGGCATCTTCTTGCATCGCATCTCCCGAACTCGCATGGCTGCATGCAGTCAATGCCATCGTACAAATAACCGATAATAATGATTTGTGCATAAAATCCTCCTTGGCTCAGCCGAAGTTATTAGATGACAAATAAACACTATGACTAGGATAATCAGCTTCATTTCTATTTAAAAATTAAATTATTTAATAAAATCTATTAAGATTATAAATACCATATAAACAACACCACCAAATTCCACTGCCTCAAGGGTAAGTCGATATGTTTGATCCACGCTTGCTTCGTGCCTTCGTCAGTATTTATGAAGCAGGAAGCTTTACTTTAGCTGCTGAACATTTGCATATGACACAATCTACAATCAGTCAACAACTCGCCCGACTAGAGGAATCTGTAGGTAAGAGCTTGATTGAGCGTAATGCGCGCCCCTTACAACTGACCAGTTCAGGTGAATATCTGATTAGCTACGCACGGCGGATTTTAGCCCTGCAACAAGAAGCACAGATGATTTTGAGCGATCCATCAGGCACGATTCCAATTCGGATTGGTTTGCCTGAAGATATTATGAATAGTGATATGGCTTTGGCCTTAAGTGCCTTTAGCAAACAACACCGTACGGTACGGCTAGATGTGACTGCAGGACTCAGCCGCGATTTGATGGAACGTTATCGCAATGCACAACTTGATATTGTGATTGTCAAAGAAACTGCGGCCAGTTCTGATCATCATGCCTGTTTCCCCGAAGAAATGGCGTGGTTTGAAAGTATTGATCATGGCGGGGATTGGTCTGATCCACTACCCTTGGTGACCTTCCCACAAGGTGGGCTCTATCGTGATGAAATGTTTGAACGGATTGAGCGCGAGCGCCTACATGGCTATATCGCCTTTACCAGCAATAGTTTAGCCAGTGTATTAGTCGGTGTTGAAACTGGTCTGGGTTTATCACTCTTGCCTGTAGCGACCACCAAAGGCCATCGAGTACAGGAATATTTGCCCTTGGGTAAAGCTCAAGCAATGACTGTTGCGATCTATGCCTGGGATAAAGATGGTCTGGTGTTTGATCTTTTAGCACAAATGACGAGCGTACTCAGCAACCGTTTTGAAGCATCACAACGTGAATGATTTGTGCTCAAATCACCTAACAGCTCAGGCAATGCGTCATTATGTGCCAAGCCTTATGCTAGATGTGCCAAAAATAGATGACATGGCACAAAAAGTTAAAACACCTGATTTACTGTCAAGACTATACCAATAGCGCTGATTACTATCGATTGAAATAGGCAGCTTTGACAAGTAGATCAGCATGACAAAACAGACAGAAAAACGATACCGCCAGTATGATCGTAATCACCTGATTTTTAATGTGATTGATTCGGGTCCAATCGATGGTAAACCCGTCATTCTTTTGCATGGTTTCCCCGAGACTGCACAAAGTTGGCAAGCCACCAGCACCATTCTCAATCAACAAAACTTTCGAACGTTTGCGATTGAACAACGAGGCTACAGCCTAACAGCCTCACCCAAAGGTCGTTTTCAGTATGCTATTGGAGAGCTGGTTGCTGATGTCAAAGCCTTCATCGATTTATTAGGCCAACCGGTATACGTCATTGGCCATGATTGGGGTTCAATTGTCGCCTGCGAATTGGCCCAGCAATTCCCCAATCTAGTCAAGCATCTCACATTGGTCTCGGTTCCACATACTGGGGCATTTCTGAAATCCATGCTTAGCAGTACGCAAATCTTTAGCTCGTACTATATTGGCTTTTTCCAATTGCCCTTTATTCCTGAACTGCTGTTTAAACGGGCCAAATCACTGAGTCGGCTATTGCTAAAAAACTCAGGGATGAATGCGGAACAAATCAGGGATTTTCAGCAGTATTTCATTCAAGAAAATCGCATCGGCACAGCAATCAACTGGTATCGCAGTATGCCACTCGCACCTTTCAACTCGACCTTTAACAAGGTAAAAGTCCCTACCTTATTTATCTGGGGCAATAAAGATATTGCAGTTGGTAAGAAAAGCGTACAGTTGAATAAACAGTTTTTTACTGGCGCATATCAGGAAATTTATCTGGATGCCACACATTGGATTCCTGCCCAGAATGCCGAGCAACTTAGCCATTATTTTATCAATGCCGTGAATGAGGGAGAACACTATGCATCCTAAACAACGACTGGAAAATCACTATCTTGAACAGCGCCGTGTGCAATTCGATTTTAGCAATACACCAGAATATTGGATCTATGACAATCCTTTTGCCACTCATTTAGTTAATGCAGTGCATTTGATTTTACCTGTGGGCGAACTCTGGATGTGCCGCTCATTTAATGAAGCCTTACCTTATGTCAAAGATGAAAAGCTTCGTGCCGATGTAAAAGGTTTTGTCCATCAAGAAGCGCACCATGCCTCCGCACACAAGGTCGCTCAAGATTATTTACGTCACTATAATTATGATATTGATGAATTTCTTGTATCTTTAGACAATATCTTTAAACAAATTAATGTTGCACCTTTTGGCTTAACCTTATCCAGTACTCTGGCATATCGTTGGCTCACAATGCGCATCGGTATCGCAGCTGCGGCTGAACATTTTACAACGATGCTGGGAACTTGGTGCCTCGAAAACCAACCTTGGCAAAATAAAACTGCTGATAAAATGATGTCTGATCTGATGACTTGGCATTTGGCAGAAGAAGTTGAGCATCGAAGTGTAGCTTTTGATCTCTATATGCACTTATGTGGTGAAGAAAATAAAATCTTTGCCTACTTACAACGCCAAATGATCATGCTGGCGGTCGCACCGGGATTTACTTTTGCCATCTATCAATGCTTTAAGGAACTTGCTCGACAAGATACTCAAACCAAACGCTATCAAAATTATGGTCTGCTCCGTTCCCTAGCTCAAATGGCAATTGAAAATGCCCGTAGCAAACAGGTACCAAGCTTTTTCTCGGTGGTCTTTAGTTTAAAACATTGGCTGAAACCGAGCTATCACCCATATTATGAAGGCGATACTTTAAAAGCCTTGCAAGTCATCAATAACTCCCCTGCGGTCAAAGCCCTAACCCAACTTCGGGTTTGCTAAGTCACTCAATTATTCCTTCCACTTCCAGGCACATGATGTGCCTTTTTTTGTTTTAACAGAATTCAAGATAGAAGCCCTATCAATATAAACTTTTTTAAGGTTTTAGCGATGAAAGCTATAACGATTGCCAAGTCTCTATTTGTTTCACGAAAATATGAACTAGTTCGGATGCGGTGCAAATGAATAGGAATAAATCAAAGATGGCTCATCACATTCACAGCCAGGATAGGTATTTTCCCGCCAAACGCCATCCACTTCATTTGATTTTTCAATAATAATAAAATTATTGATTTTTTGCTGTTTCAGCTCAATCTTGATTTAACGCTGAGATCTTC
This sequence comes from Acinetobacter colistiniresistens, assembly GCF_024582815.1. NCBI lineage: Bacteria > Pseudomonadati > Pseudomonadota > Gammaproteobacteria > Moraxellales > Moraxellaceae > Acinetobacter > Acinetobacter colistiniresistens. The sequence continues at coordinate 2,211,676 of NZ_CP102099.1, read as the reverse complement.
TACTCTCAAATCATAAAACCTTTTCAGTTAAATGTTTCAATCCTATCTACACCGACGCAAAGATATCTCTCTGGAAAGTATTAACATTCAGCCCTAAAATTTGACCTGAAATATCATCTTAAAAGAATCAAAGTCAAATGAATGAATGATTAAATCATGTTTTAATTGATTAATTTTTTAACCATAGATATAGAGACCAAAGTCCATGATTCTGTCCTTTGATGATACACAGAGATTGAATTGAATAAGTTAAGATAACTTATAAATCAACTGCATCATGCTGCAATGATTTATCTTTAATTGGGTTAAAGGATTTGGCTTCGAAATTAGCAGAGCAATTATGACTGATCTTCCAAGTATTCCATCCGTTCTATTAGAACTCATCAATAAATATTTACAGCAACAGAATATTTCGAGTCATCAGCTCAATCAACTTACTCAACAGTACGCCAATCAACCGAGAATGCCCTTACACAAATGGTGGAACTTGCTTGAAGAAATCCACCAGCAACACCCAACGCCGGATTGGGCTATATACCGATAAACATCCAAAACCCTATTTATTGCCGATGGGTATGGCAGCGACACTGATTGGCATTGGCTTGATGGCAATTGCAGCAAGCTTCCACAGCTTATTATTTGCTGCTGCACTGATTGGGGTAGGTTCATCGACTTTTCATCCTGAAGCCTCTCGCATCGCCCGTACTGCGTCAGGCGGACGTTTTGGTACAGCACAATCGATGTTTCAGGTTGGAGGCAATACCGGTTCTGCGATTGGGCCATTAATGGCTGCGGCTGTCATTATTCCAAATGGGCAAGGGGCAATTGGCCTATTTGTTTTGGTTGCTGCTTTGGCCATATTTGTTTTATTACGCGTCACCAAATGGGTGGTCAAGCAAGCACCTGTACAGCGTGCTGCCAGTCAACCCGCCATCTCCACCTTGACCCGTAAACAAGTGATTCAGGCCATGGCCGTGATTTGTGTGTTGATGTTTGCCAAATTTATCTATATCGCGGCCATTACCAATTATTTTACTTTCTATCTGATTGAACGTTTTAATGTTTCCATTCAAACTTCTCAGCTATATCTATTTATATTTTTAGGTGCAGTAGCACTGGGTACTTTTGCGGGCGGCCCTGTGGGCGATCGGATTGGCCGTAAAGCTGTGATTTGGGTCTCCTTCTTGGGGATTGCACCATTTGCCTTAATGCTGCCTTATGTTGGCTTAACTGGCACGGCAATTCTGGTCATTATTATTGGTTTAGTCATGTCCTCTGCTTTCTCTGCCTTGGTGGTTTATGCTCAAGAAGCCGTGCCTGGTCGTGTCGGTATGGTTGCTGGCTTGATGTTTGGACTGATGTTCGGGATCGGCGGGATTGGTGCAGCGGGACTGGGGCATTTAGCCGATACCCATGGTATTGTTTGGGTCTATAAACTCTGCTCCTTCCTGCCTTTATTAGGTTTTATGACTGCGTTCTTGCCGAATACTAAAAAATAATCCATCTCTCAACAACTGCAGCATACCAACGGGCTTGATGCAGTTGTTTTGATAGATCAACATGATCTTGTTTGCCTGCACGTTTAAGTGCTAGAATTTTAGCCATCGTTGGAACTTGCTAGATTCCTTCGTTTTCATTGTTACGATAAAAACCGCGAAAAATTGATGCTGATGTTTTTTCATTCGTGAAAAATATCACATCAACACATATCCCAATCATTAAGATTCGGTCAGCGTTCATCAGGGCTTGAGTTGTTATCAGGCATCGTTAACAGGTTCTCACAGTATTTCTGTGCCTGCTTTTTCGATAGGACGCTTTATGAATCGCTCTCTATTTATTATTTTTTCAACCATTGCTTTAGATGCGATTGGCATTGGGCTGATTTTTCCAATCTTACCCGCCTTACTTCAAGATATTACACATAGTCATCAGACTGCATTATACATTGGTCTGCTCGGCAGTCTCTATGCCGCCATGCAATTCCTCTTTTCACCTGTACTCGGTGCATTAAGTGACCGATTTGGACGGCGACCGATTCTGCTGCTGTCATTGGCAGGTTCAACCATCAACTACACTTTCTTGACCTTTGCACATAGTCTGGTGCTGCTAGTGATCGGTCGAATCATTGCAGGCATGAGCAGTGCCAATATGTCGGTTGCTTCCGCCTATCTCGTCGATATGACCAAACCAGATCAACGTGCCAAATACTTTGGCCTCATGAGCGCGATGTTTGGTGCAGGTTTTATTGTTGGACCAATCCTTGGAGGTTGGCTGGGTGACTACTGGCTCAGACTGCCCTTTTTTATTGCAGCCATTCTTTCAGGTCTCAACTTTTTACTGGCCTATTGGGCATTGCCTGAGTCAAAAACAACTGAACTCTCAAATAACACTGTTTCGAGCCTGAATCCATTTAAAGCCTTTACTTCGCTTCGGGCGATCCCGAATATACGTCCCTTAATTGCCACCTTTTTTATCTTGAGTGGCACAGGTGAAGCTTATGCGGTGTGCTGGGCGTTGTGGGGACATGCTACCTTTCAATGGAACGGTTTTTGGGTAGGTCTATCTTTAGCTGCTTTTGGTTTATCTCAAATGCTGGTTCAAGCCTTTATTCCTCAGCATGCCTCCAGACGATTTGGAGACCGAAACACCGTCCTTATCGGAATAAGTTGCTCTTGTATTGCATTATCCATCATGGCTTTTGCTCAACAAGGCTGGATCATTTTTGCCATCATGCCGCTTTTCGCCTTAGGCAGTATCGGTGGCCCTTCATTACAAGCCTTGGCTTCGCAAAAAGTTTTACCAGAACAACAAGGTCAATTTCAAGGCATTATTGCCTCTACCATCAGCTTGGCCTCCATGTTTGCTCCTCTACTATTTTCCACCCTGTATTTTCAATTTCAATCTGAATGGCCGGGTGCAATCTGGCTGAGTGTGGTCATGATTTATCTGCTTGCACTGCCCATTGTGATTCGTAGCCTCAAACCAAATATGCAACCTTGAAAATAACAAAAACGTAATTTTCCTGTTGTTCAGAAGTACTGATGCAGCTTGGATAATAAACCATGAAAGCTGAGAGCGCTGATTGCGCCCTCAGTCCCACATCATGCTTTAAAAGAGGATAAAAAATGAGTTTTGTGCAAAACAGTAAAACCATGTTGCGCAACCTGATCATCGGTACAACCCTAACGATTGCAACATCAACCGCTTTTGCCCATGTCAGCTTGATCAGTGCTACACCCGCAGCAAATACCATAGTTTCAAGCCAACCTAAAAATTTAAGCCTTAATTTTGGTGATGAGGTGATGTTAATGAAAATTCAAGTTTTAGATGAACAACGCCGAGAGCTTCCATTGAATTATAAAGTCAGTCATGACCTGAAAAAATCCTTTGATGTGGCTTTACCCTCACTGAAAAAAGGCAAATACACCGTACTTTGGAGCACCATGGGCAAAGATGGCCATAACATGACGGGTGAATATAGTTTTACTTTGAAATAAGCCAAATCAAACTCGAAATAGATGAGCAACTTGCCAATCTCATCCCTTGACCAGTTGCTCGGTGTCAGGAATAAAAATAATGTCTGAATATTGGATATTCGCCGCTTGGATAACAAAAATCAGTCTATATCTAAGTACTGCTTTTGTCATTGGAGGTGCATTCAGCTACTTCCTCCTCGGACACTATGCTGAAATCAAAAAAGGGATGGTCAATTACATCAGCATTGGGGCCACCCTTGGCTTTATGTCCAGTACGCTGGGTTTCTTGCTTTTAATTGGAAGCTTTGCCAATACAGGCCTGCTCGGCATGTTTGACTGGAACTATATCAACATTCTGATCAACACTGCGACCGGACATGCCCATCTGCTTCGTATGATCAGCTTTGCGTTACTTCTAGCGTTGCTGATTTTTAAACTCAAAATGCACAGAACAGAAATTACTCTTTTTGAAAAATGCATTTGGCCAATCCCAATATTTCTGATCGCCTATAGTTTTTCTCAACTCGGCCATGTCACCAATCTCCCCACTTTCGCCCAGCTTTTATTGACGATCCATGTGCTTTTAATGTCTGTTTGGATGGGGTCGCTCTACCCGCTTTGGAAAACCAGCCACATGATCAGTGGGCTATCGTTAAAACAATCTATGCATTTATTTGGACAAATTGCCACGTTTATCGTCGGTATTCTGATTGCATGCGGTATCACTATTGCACTACTCCTGTTTAAAGATTTTGATGTGCTCAGCGCCACACCTTATGGACAAGGTTTTATCATTAAGCTTGTCTTGGTTATCGGCATTTTACTGTTGGCCGCTTTTAACAAATGGTACTTTAGCCCACGTTTACAACAGGCTAAATTTGCCAAACAACTCGGCTATGCCATTTTGTTTGAAATGTCACTCGGTTTCATGATTTTAATGACCACTGACTATATTACGACTGTTGTCGGAATTGAATAAAATCACAAGGAACTGCTATTCGATGTGAATCATGGCCATTTGAATAAAGCCCTGATTCACTCCAGTGCGTTAAACCGGCATGCTGTCATGTTTAACATGTCGTGTGATCCACCAAAATAATAAAGCCATGATGCTGATGCAGGCGCCGAGTACACACACCCCTTGCCATCCTGTTCGTGCATACGTCAGGGTACTACTAATCGCTCCCAAACCACTCCCAGCCGCATAAAACAGCATATACAGTCCAACCAAGCGACTTTGGTTGTCTTGTTGGGTTTGGAAAATCATGCTTTGATTGGTGACATGTAAAGCTTGCCCACCCAAATCCAGCAACAAAATACCAATGATTAACGCAGCAATGGAATATTCAATTTGAGTGAATGCAACCCAAGACAACAATATAATCAGCAAGGCAAAGCCACTGGTTCTTTGCGCAAAACCTTGATCTGCCCATTGCCCAGCTTTTGTCGCCATCAAAGCACCGAGTACCCCAACCAAGCCAAATGCACCAATTGCTGTATGAGAATAATGATATGGCGCTGAGCTCAATAATAAGACCAAGGCACTCCAAAAAATATTAAAAGCGGCAAACATCAGCAGTGCCAATAGACCACGTATTTGTAATATCTGATTGTGATAAAGCAAGCTCAACATCGACCCAAGCAACCGTGGATAGCTTAGCTTATACTGTGGATTCGCAAGCACAGGCAGAGATTTCCAAAGCGGTATGGCAATCATCAACATAAGCATTGCTGCACAGAAATAAACGTTTCGCCAACCCGCAACATCACTGATTGCTCCAGCAAATACACGCGCCAGCAGCAAGCCAATAAATACACCACTTTGTGCTGTACCGACGACATAACCACGCTCATGCAAATCCGCCACGCTTGCCGCATAGGCAATCAGTCCCTGCGTCATCGCAGTCCCTAACAAGCCTACAGCAAACATACTGGCGAATAGACTCAAAGTCGTCTTGGTGATGCTGACGGCAATCAAAGCAGCACAGAGCGCCAAAAGCTGAAATAACATCAAACGACGCCGATTGATTCGATCACCCAATGGCACCAACAAGAACAACGCCACAGCACAGCCAATTTGTGTCACTAAAATCACACTACCAACAGCGGCATAACTGATGGCTAAATCCCGAGCAATCGCATCGAGCAATGGCTGAACATAATAGACATTGGCAACACTAAGCCCGCTTGCAATGGCAAACAAAAACACCAAACCAGTCGGCAATTTTTTTGGCTGAATTACAAAACATTTTTCATTTTTGGGTAAAGAAGATTTACAGAGAATATTCATATATACACCCAAACTAGTTTCAAATTAAAACCAGTTGAATCCTAATTGATCTAGTTTTAAAATGCAACTAGGCCAATCTTAATCTGCTGAGAATGCGATGCCAAACCCTAAAATTTCGAGTCCAGAATTCTGCCCAGTTGCACGAAGTGTTGAAGTGATTGGAGATCGTTGGTCACTTCTGATTGTGCGCGATATTATGGACGGGCTACACCGCTTTGGTGATCTGCAACGGAACTTAAATGTGGCACGCAATATTCTCTCAGACAGACTACATAAATTAATTGCTGCTGAAATTTTGCAAACACGTGCTGCATCCGATGGCACAAGTTATCAGGAATATATTCTGACGGACAAAGGCAAACAGCTGTTTCCGATCGTGGTGGCATTACGCCAATGGGGGGAACAATTTCTTTTTGACAACAATGAACCCCATTCCATCCTGATTGAAAAAAGTACCAAACAACCTGTCCCCTTGATGACTCCCATCTCTAATGAGGGCATAGTATTGAGCACAGCAAGCACTGAAGTACTAAAGGTCAATCCATTGAGCGAATAAAATAAATGTAAAAATTTATGCTTTCTTTACGCATAATTTACGATAATTTTATTATTTATCAATCAATTAAATCATAATATTCATGACATCTAAATTAACTCATCATTTAAGGATGTCATGAAAGCTTTGCATCATATATTACTTTTAACCACAACGTGCTGCTCAACCTATGCTTTGGCAACCGATCAAACCGCTGCAGCAAATTTCAGTCTGAGTGGGAATGTTGCTTTGGCGAGTGACTATCGCTGGCGTGGACAAACCCAGACTAAAAATGATGCGGCATTACAAGCTAACTTTGTTGTAAACCATTCCTCTGGATTTTATGCCGCAGCATTTGCATCAAATGTCGATTTCGGTGATGAAGCGCACTTAGAACTTGACCCCTCACTTGGTTATATAGCGCCAATCACATTCGGGAAATTCCAGCCCACCTTTGATATCGGTTTGCTACGCTATCATTACGTGGGAAAAAGCGATTTAAATTATAACGAATACTATCTCAAACTGATCATAAACAATGCCTTGAACGATGGTGATCGCTTTACACCAAGTATAAGTTATACCCCTCAATACGGCGGAAAAACCACTCGCCAAAACGTCGGTGAAAATGTCAAAAATTGGTATTTCAATCTTTTATATACGACGCCGATCGCCCAGACCAACTTTGCTGCAGTTGCAAGTTTAGGCTATTCCAAAGCCAGCCAAGCTATTTATGGCGAAACCGCCAAAGATCATTTCTTCGACTGGAAAATTGCAGCGAATTATAATTATAAACCCATGAACTTAAATGCTGAATTAGCTGCGATTGGAACCGACCTAGATCACACAGGTTATTCTGATAGCAATCAAAAAGGTGTTAAAACCGCCGCAGTGTTTAGTCTGACCAAGTCTTTTTAGATTAAAGTAAAGATAGCTGAAATACAGCAAGCATTAATACACTTTATGGCTTGCTGTTTCAGATCACATTTATTTGACTGATTTGTTCTAACTGGATTTACGCTGAAAGCCTTGTTGCGCCAATAACTGAGCCCGTGTTTCATAGTCCACCACTTCGAGCACCTGATGTAATAACCACATATAGCCAAAAGGGTCTTTAAACATGGCATTTTTAATGCCCATTTTAGGCATATGTTGTACCGCCTGAACCAGTGCGGCACCTGCATCCACAGCCTGCTGCAAAGTCTTTTCAATATCCATGACGGTAATGTTAAACCAGAGTGGAATATAGCTCTCTGGAGTAGGCGCCAATAATTGGAAATCTGGGTTTTCATCCAGCATATGAAAATGGACACCATGAATACTGATAATCACACTATTTTGTCCAAGCACAAAATCACCGACTTCGATTCTTTCAACCTCAAAAACCCGCTCATAAAACGCCAAGGCAGCCATGGTATCTTTGACAATAAAATCTATTTCTGTACTTTGCATTTGATCTATTCCCTTTGTTTTATTCATTCCAAGGGCCCGATTTTCTGATCACTGTCTGTACTTTGTAAGCTAAGTAAACCCCCAGCAATAAAAAGCGAAGCAAGATTTAATCTCGCTTCGCCTTTGTCTTCAGTACTACTGATTATTCAATAATTAGATCTTTAGCAGGAATACCATCGCCATAGACCGGCTTTAAGGTTTTTTCATAAGCCTGATGAATCACGCCTTCTTTGACAATTTTATTCAATACCCGAACCTGATAGGTGCTAATCACACTACAGATCAGCCCAAGTAAAATAGATAACACGATACCAATACAGGAGATTTTTAAGGTCATGAGGGTGGCCGCATAGAACTGCGGCAGCACACTCTGTATATACTGCCAATCCAAAGAAAACATCCGAATGAAAAATTGATTCTTTTGATAAATACGTTGTTGTTACTTATCTTTGGATGAGTCTATGCTGATTGAAATTTCACATGAAATATTATTATTTGCTAAGCTTTGCAGAAATTATAATGATTCGATATTGATCTAATTCAAATGCTTAAAAGCTTTCGTGAAACAAGATACATGTGCATGGCTATTTACAACGCAAAGAACGCGTCTATGTTATTAAAATGATATCAGCTAAAAATTATTAAAAATTTGAAATAGCACGGGAAAACTGTACTACGCTATAAATATCGAAAAACAAACCTTAACCTAATCAATAGATACCTAAATAAATGATTAAAATAAGATAAAATCACCAGATAACCTAAATAAAATATTCCCTACATAGAAAACAGATAAATACATTCAATAAAAATAAAAACAAACCCCAAAACTTCCGACATATTTTGAGAGAATTATTAAAAACCTAACGTTCAAGCAAGCTCATGTATTTCATATAAAATTAACCGTTTGTTATATTAAAACATATGATTATTAATAATAATTATATTTGGATTTAATAAATTTTAAATACTCTATCTAGACTATTAAATACCCAAGTTGATAAAAGGTCCGCTCATGTTAGTAGAAGAAAATCTAGCAATTAAAGACATACTTTCAAGTTATCAATCACCTTTCACCTACGATTTTAAATTTTCAACACTCAAAGAGAATTTGCGGCAAAATGGCTTTATTCAATATAAAGCATCGGACATCGATATTGAGTCAAAAATAACCATTGCAAGAGAATTCAAAGCTTTAGAACAAGATCCCTTTTCAGCAGCTGAGAATCATCGCTTTATCCGCTATGGCAATGCCTTAATCCTCCCTTGGGAAAAACAGATCAGACCAATTTGGTTACCCACAACCTTGTCTGAAGATGGTCAGGAACTCTCAGGATATGATCAGGGAAATAATACATCTGGGCAAGATTCGATTCGCTATTTCAATGCACTGAGCCAAAATGTAAAGCTGTCCCACTATCTAAATCAACTAATTACTGAGGACTATGCGCTTACGTTCGGTTTAAAAGAATATTATCTGCCGATCTATGTCGGCATACATTTCGTTAAATTGACTTCAGATGTACAGTACTTAGGGATCAATATGCCTGATAGTTTCCATCAGGATGGTAAGCCATTTACCTTTGCCCATCTGTTCTACCGAAGCAGCAACATTACTGGCGGAGAAAATTACATTGCCAGCCCAAGCGAAAAGAACAAACGCTTAGAAGATGTAAGTGCTGAGAATATTTATACCCACTTCACTTTAAAGAATATTTTAGACAGTTTTGCGATGCATCACTCCTCTGTATGCCATTACGTGTCACCGATTCAAAAGATTCCCAACAACCAACTTAACTACCTCGGTGAAAGATGGGTCATCTTGATTGATTTCTCATTAACGAAACAAAAAATATGATCAATACCCTGCTACCTCTGTCTCCGATCTTATGATCACCCTATTTAAGTTAGGAGTCAGAGGCTTTTGAATGAATAGACAGAGCACATCATAAAAAATGTAAATTGAACCTTTAAACTCTATTTTACCTCCACCCTGTTAAGACGAGTTAAGGGTTGATTGTCTTGTAAGTAGTTAAAGATCAAATTGAATCTTGAGAGACTTAAGACAATAAATCATCCAGAGCATTCAGAGAGTTATTTCATTGAATTGCTCACATAATGTCTTCGTTAATCTCATTTTCAAACTAGGCGATCCCGAATCAATCCTTTACAATGGCCCCAGCTTTTTATATTCAGCGCATCCTATCTTGAATAACACCTCTCCCCAATTAAAACGTGGGCTTAAAAATCGTCATATCCACCTAATCGCGATGGGTGGTGCTGTGGGTACTGGACTGTTTTTAGGTTCTGCTCAAGTAATCCAATCGGCTGGCCCTTCGATTATCTTAGGCTATGCCATTGTCGGTTTAATTGCATTTTTAATTATGCGTCAAATGGGTGAAATGATCGTAGAAGAACCTGTCGCGGGTTCTTTCAGTTATTTCTCACAAAAATATTGGGGAAGGTTTGCAGGATTTTTATCGGGCTGGAACTACTGGGTAGTTTATATTTTAGTGGCAATGACTGAGCTGACAGCAATTGCCAAATACATCCATTATTGGTGGCCACACATTCCTGCTTGGGTTTCGACCTTATTTTTCTTCATCTTCGTCACCTGCCTAAACCTCGGCAATGTGAAATTTTATGGTGAATCCGAATTCTGGTTAGCTATTATTAAAGTCGTTGCAGTGATTTCAATGATTTTGTTCGGTTTGTACCTACTACTGACTGCCGGTGCAGATTCCACTGCAAGCTTTACCAATTTATGGCAACACGGCGGATTCTTTCCACATGGCTTTTCTGGTCTGTTTTATATGCTGGCGTTCTTGATGTTTGCCTTTGGCGGCATTGAGTTGATCGGGATGACCGCAGCTGAAGCAGAAAACCCAGAAAAAAGTATTCCGCAAGCGATTAATCAGGTGATTTTCCGAATTCTGGTATTCTACGTAGCGTCCCTTGCCATCATCATGTCATTGATTCCATGGAATCAACTGGATTTAGGTGGCTTGGATAAAAGCCCTTTCGTGATGATTTTCAGTCAATTGGGCATTGATTGGGCCGCACATTTACTGAATTTCATTATTTTAACCGCCGCACTCTCGGTTTATAACAGTGGTATGTATGCCAATAGCCGTATGCTGTTTGGACTTGCTGTACAGGGTAATGCACCTAAGATTTTTGCCAAAGTCAGCAAACAGGGTGTGCCTATACCAGCGGTAATTTTTTCTTCTGTGCTTATTTTTGGCTGTGTATTGCTGAACTATTTTGTTCCAGAACAGGCATTAAGTCACCTGATGTACATGGCCGTTGCAGCCTTGGTCTTAAACTGGGCCATTATTAGCTTTACCCACTTAAAATTTAAACGTGCAGTTCGACTAGAAGGTACGGCCGTTAAATTTCCAGCATTGTTCTCGCCGTTTAGTAACTATCTGGTTCTCGCCTTTATTGTCATGATTTTATACATCATGTGGACACAAGGCTTTAAAGAATCCGTCATTTTAATTCCAGTCTGGATCATGTTTATGTTTGGATTATTTAAAGTCTTGAAATGGAATAAATCACTTTAAGGATAATCAATCATTCGCATCTACAGCACTCAACAGTAAAAGCTGTAGATGCCTTCCCCCATCTCAATCATAAATTCCGACATAATAGGCCTGATTTGTTATCAGCTTACTCAATTTGCTACTATAGGCATATCTCTGTTATCACTTGATCCCATGTCTGATCTGCAACTCTCTCTAAGCGATTACTTATCGACGATACAGGAAGTCATACGCGTGGCTTTTGATGAGCCAGTCTGGGTCAAAGCAGAAATTCGAAATTTAAATATCAAAGCTGGTCATTATTACCTTGAGCTCGCTGAAAAAGAACAAGACACAGACAAGGTCATCGCAAGCTGTAAAGCCACGATTTGGAAATTTACTGCAGCTAAAATGGTGCTCAAATTTGAGCGTGAAAGTGGCATAGAACTCTCAAAAGACTTAAATGTGTTAATAAAAATCAAAGCTCGCTTTGATCCGCAATACGGTTTCTCAGTCAATATCGAAGACATCGACTCAAGCTTTACCTTGGGCGATATTGCGAAACGCTACCAGCAGATTCTTGCCCGATTAAGCAGTGAAGGTTTGCTTCATTTGAATAAAGCACTTCCGACACCTTTTGATCTTGAAAATGTACTGGTCATTGCACCAGAAAATGCAGCAGGATTGGGCGATTTCAAAAAAGATGCCGATGCTTTAGATCAAGCTGGTGTATGCCATTTTGTTTACCATAACGCGACTTTTCAGGGCAATACGGCCGCACACAGTATTATGGAGTCATTAAGCTCAGGACTACGTCAATGGGCAAAAACATTTAGCTTACCTCCTGATCTTATTGTGATTATTCGCGGAGGTGGTGCTGTGAATGATCTGGCTTACTTAAATGACTACGATCTTGCTGCCCTACTGTGTAAACGTAAAGTGCCGATTTGGGTGGGAATCGGCCATGAAAAAGATCGTACCATTTTAGATGAAATTGCACATCGTTCCTTCGATACCCCCAGTAAGGTCATCGCAGGTATTCGCAATCTGATCAGTGAGCGCTCACAAGATGTCATCGATCATCTACAGACCATTAAATTACTCTCACAACATCAGATAACCGCCTATCAAAGTCAAAATGATCAGCTCATGAATGTCATCAAGACACTGGCTCAGAATCAAATCATGACCAGCCATATGCAGCTTGATGTGGTTAAATCAACCCTACAATATTTTGCCCGTCAAAAACTAAAGCTGGCTTCGACGCAAATTGAAGCGTTAATGCGGGAAACCCTATTACAAAATCCGAAGAATGTTTTGGCCAAAGGCTATGGCATTATTCGTAGTGAAAACAAAGCGATTCGCTCGGTCGATCAAGTGACATCGACTGTCTCCATCGAAATGCAAGATGGCTACATCCATGCCAATGTCAGTGAGGTAATTCATCATGAGTAAAAAAGAGTTAAGCTTTCAAGAAGGTTACCAGCTGTTAAAAAAGAATGCCGAGCTGTTAGAAGCACAGGACGAGCCTGATATTGATAATCTCATGAAGATTGTTGAAGAGTCGATGGCAGCTTACAAAGCCTGCAAAACCAGAGTCGATGCCGTACAACAAGCGTTGAATGAGACGTTTAAAGAAAACTAGTGCCCTGTTCTGCTCTAAGCGTATCCTCTAAAGCATTGCTTCATTTTTTGTACTTATACAATTCTGCTAGCTTCATGATCAATTGGTCGATATTTACGGCGCCGTAGGATAGATACTCGGTTTCAGGAATATTTTTTTTGATGTAATTCAATCGACTGATATATTCGTCAGCCCGATCATCCATAAACAAATAGAAGTGATACCCTTCCAATAAACCATGTTCATTTTTTTCTATGATCTTTGACTTCTCAAAATCAACAAACAACTCATCCGTCATACAACTTTTCTATCTATCATTGAATAAATTTAGCTTAGAAAACAGATTATTTCATAGGGTTATGACGAACTTATGAATTCGTTTGCGCAATTTCTTTGTATATGACGTTCTATCAACAACCCGTGGGTCGAGTCATTAACTCTCAACCTCTTTGCTGAGATCAGCTTCTTGGCTATGACTCTCTTCATCTTTAGCTAGAAAACAGACTCCAGCAAAAATCAGAATGGCACCTGCAACTTTGGTGAATGTAAGTGGCTCATTGAATAACCAGATAGACAAAAACATCACACTAATTAATTCTAAATGTGATGCAGCAAAAGCTGGACCAATGGGGGCATGTTTAAGTAAATTCATCCAGATAAAGAAAGCCCCCAGATATCCAATGAACGCACCATAAATCCAAGGATGACTAAATACACGAACCAACCATGCCCAATCAAAAGTTAAAGGCATCGCATGAACAGACGCAAATTTAAAACTGATCTGCGCTAAAGTATCAAACAGCATCAGTACCAGAAAGCCAATAATATAAAACTTTTTCATGCACCAACCCCAACAATGGTGACACCTAATGCAATCAACACCACACCAATTAATCGATTTCGGGTCAGTTTTTCTTTAAAGAATAATCGCCCAGCAAGCATAATTACCACAATATTAATGCAGCCCAGCATAACGCCGATGGAGAGTGGAACCAATGAAAGAAAAGCCAGCCAAACCACAAATTCAAAGATATAACAAAAAATACCGAGCCATAACCACGGACGCTTGAACATGAACCACCAATGATCAAGCCCTTGATTGGTTTTGCTTTCATGAGCAGCGGCCTTAAACGCCAACTGCCCAACCGTATCAATTAAAATAGTTAACATCCATACGCCAAATACAATTGCATTCATACAAGCAGCCCCACCTTAATCGGGGGGGTAGTGAATTCTTGTGAGGTTGAATGCGATTTAGGTGCACTATTGTGCCGACGCTGGTATTGTTGAATGAAATGCAGAGACTCTTCAATCACTTGCTTGCGATCATTATCAATCGTAATCATGTGATAACTATTATATAGCCAGACTAAACGTTTAGGTCCCTTGACTTTGTCATAAACCAATTGGCTATTGTTACGATGAGAAATATCATCATCATAGGCATGTAATAAAAGACACGGGGCAGTAATATTTGTCAAGTTTTTACGGACATTGCGCGACAAACGTTGTAGCTGAAACAGCGAATGCCAAGGATTTCCAGGTAAGCCAGCCTCTCCGCTTTCCCCACTATTCATTGCCTGAACAATACGAGAACGCAAGACCTTATTTTTAATGCCATATGGTTCAGCTTCATCAAAGGTATTGTTGCGACAAATATTGAGATAATGCACACTCGGCAATACAATCGGCGCCAACAATTTTGACCATAATGGAATACTCCAGCCATCGTATTGAAACGTAGGACTATAACCAATGACGCCTGCGACAGGATAGACCGAGGCGTATTTTAGTGCCAATAACGCTCCCATCGATAACCCTGCAACAAAAATTTCATCGGTATGCTGTTTTAACTTTTCTGCCGCTGCAGTTACACTCGCAAACCAATCCTCCCAACGACTATTCACCAGATCTTGCACATCACCACAATGCCCAGCCAATTGAACACCAGATACACTATAACCCGCTTGATGAAATGTTCGTGCAATCCCTCTCATCTCATTCGGCGTTCCAGTCAATCCATGAATCAGTAAAATGCCCGTGCGGTTGCCTGAGAGAAAAAATGAATGATCTTTTATCATGTTATCACCATAACAGAGTTATCCTGCCCTAAATCACTATTCAGCAGTTTAGCCAAAGGATGATAAATTTCTTCGAAATTCTCAAAAGTCGTATGAGAAATATGATGATCTTTACAGTGCTGTATCAATGATTTTTTTGCAAAAACATAATCCGCCTGAGCGGCAAGACAGAAATCTGAACGACCATCACCAATTAAGATGATATGCTGCTTCGGATACTGTTGTGCAACACTACACTTACAAGTGCCACTTTGGCTGATACAACTCAACTTCTCATTGGGAAACTCGAGCTGCCAGCTTCGCTCATCTAACTGAGCCAAATGATTGGCAATGATGGGTAAATGGTCTAAACGATAGCGTTTTAAAATATGACGAATAACCAGATCAAGCCCATCACTCACGATTGTTAAAGGAATTTTATATTGTGCTGTAATCTTGACTAATTCCAGAAATCCTAAATCAATTTCAATATGATCTAGGCATTCATATAACTCATCAATGGAAACATCCAGCAAGGCAATTTGTTTTTGCATACAAACTTTAGAACCAATTTTTCCAGCAACCCATTCATCCTCAATATCTTGCCAGCCTGGTCTAGCAAATGTCTCTAACAAGTGATCAGTCGTATCTTTTAAACTAATTGTTCCATCAAAGTCACATAAAATATGGCAGGGTACAGTGTGGTCTGTATCGTAATGCTGGTTGACCATGAACATAAGATGCCTCATATGGATAATTTAAAAATCTTTTTATAAAAATTACATGCTAACTTTAGGCCCGAAATCTTAAAATTTCTTTAATTATAAATATTCTCAATTTATACCAAAACTGTGTGAATAAAATGTTATATTATTCTAGCACTTCATCGAATTGCTCTAAATAACAAGTTATTCTAAGACCCCAAAGCCATACTGAAATGAAAAATAAACTAATGACAATCAATAGATTAAATCAAACAAATATCTGCAATTCAAGCATTGTTTTTATTGGGAAGCATGTTTACCAGCTTAAAATCCATAAAACTTCACAAAAAATACAAAATAAAGCTTGTTTTAATTTTTCATTAAGATTTATGTAAGAATCAACTTTTATATTAAAAAAATATTTCATAGATCACGATGTCATGCATCAATATACAAAGACTGAATATGCTTAAACCATTGAAAAAAATGACCATAGCAATAGTAACTAGCAATATCTGCTTTTACTATCCAGCTTATGCGAAAGACACTGAGTTACCAGATTTAACCATGGGTTTTAACTATTCGGTAAACTTCCAAGCGTATAAAGGTCACAGAACCTATCAGAGTGTACTGCCTGTTTTTTTCTATGATAATGATCAATTTTATATTGAAGGCGACGATGCAGGCGTCTATTTGTTTAAGGATGATCACAACCAATTACGCCTCAATGTTCACTATGACAGTAATTCCTACGACCCAAGTGGTGAACTTCATTCACTGGATAAACGCAAATGGTCAGTTATGGCGGGTGGAAGCTACATGCGGATTACCCCCTATGGTGGATTTAAGGCACGCTTGGCTACAGATGCTTTATCGCGCAGTAAAGGAACCCTGTTTCGAGGTTCCTATCTGGCCGAATTTGATCAAGGCAATTGGTCCTTCTATCCTGAATTGGGCTTTCAATGGAATAACGCGCAATACAATCAGTACTACTACGGTGTAAGTGAAACTGAGTCCAAACGTAGTGGTATTTCAGCCTATCAACCTGGCCAAAGTGTATTTCCCTTTGTCAGTTTTGCCGCTAACTATGAAATGTCTAAACACTGGAATGCTTTCAGCTCAGTGGAATTCAACTATCTCTCAAATGAACAATTTAAAAGCCCGATGATTAAACGACGGACAGATATCACCCCTGCCTTCGGGATCACCTATAACTTTTAAATCTATCACCCCATTCACTCAGCCTCTGTATTTAAACCATACATACTGAAAACACCAACCACAAAGGAAACAAGTATGAACAATAATCATAAATTCACGCATGAACCTGCTTCTGCAAAGAATTTCGATGACAGCGTTCCACTGAATGAGGCACAGCTTTTAGCAGATGAAGCAAAGTATTGTTCACATGGTGATACCGTACATTATGTTAACCCACCTAAAATCTTTACCGATTGTCAGGGTAGTTATATCTTCGATGATCAAAACGTTCCCTATTTAGATTTACAAATGTGGTATTCAGCAGTCAATTTTGGCTATAAAAATCCACGTTTAGATCAAGCATTAATCAATCAAATTCATAAACTGCCTCAAATTGCCAGCCAATACTTGCATCCAACCAAAATTGAACTGAGTAAGGTCATTGCTGAAGACATGTTCAAGAAGACCGGTGTAGAAGGCCGAGTTCATTACAATGTCGGTGGCTCGCAGGCAATTGAAGATTCACTAAAACTTGTTCGAAACTTTTGCAAAGGTAAAAGCCGAATGTTTGCTTTCGAGGGAGGCTATCATGGTCGTACCTTAGGTGCATCGTCGATTACCTCAAGTTATCGTTATCGCCGTCGTTATGGTCATTTTGGTGAAAGAGCGCAATTCATCCCATTCCCATATCCTTTCCGTCGCCCGAAAGGCATGACACCAGAAGAATATGCAGATAAGTTAGTTGCTGAGTTCGCACGTCTTTTTGAAAATGAATACCACGGAGTATGGGATCCAAAAGTTCGTGAAAGTGAATTCGCCGCGTTCTATATCGAAACGATTCAGGGTACGGGTGGTTATGTAATTCCACCGAAAAATTTCTATAAAGGCTTAAAGAAAGTCCTTGATGATCACGGTATTTTGCTGGTTGTAGACGAAATCCAAATGGGCTTCTACCGTACTGGTAAATTATGGTCATTTGAACATTTTGATATTACGCCTGACGTCGTTGCATTTGGTAAAGCACTGACCAATGGATTAAACCCGCTTGCAGGGATTTGGGCCAAGGAAGAAATGATTAACCCAGACGTATTCCCTGTTGGCTCAACACATTCAACCTTCGCATCTAACCCACTTGGTACTGCGGTTGGCCTAGAAGTGATGAATATGTTGGCTGAAAAGGATTATGAAAAGCAGATCATGGAAAGTGGTGCCTATTTCCTAGAAGGACTCAAAGACCTGCAATCACGTCACCCTGAAATTGGTGATGTAGACGGACTTGGTCTCGCGCTACGTGCTGAAATTTGCCAAGCTGATGGCTTTACGCCAAATAAGGAATTATTGGACAAGATGGTCGATATCGGACTTTCTGGTACGCTTGAATATCAGGGACAACAATGTGGTCTCGTTCTGGATGTGGGCGGTTATTACAAGAATGTGATCACATTCGCACCGTCACTCGAAATCTCACGTGCTGAAATTGAGCAAGCCATGGTCTTGCTTGAACAACTCTTGGTTCGTGCAAAACGGGAATTATAAAATCAACTTATGGACAAAAACCTGAATCAGTTAGAACCTCAGGCCGTGGTGGATGCTTTTTTACAGCATCCACCCATCAGTTTTCAGGTTCATTCTCCTCAGCACTTTCTACCGTACTTTTATACCGACTTTGACTTATTGACGACGCTAGATACCGATGTTCATAAAAAAGTTAAAGCATTACCTGGTTATAAACTATGGGGCAAACTTCTGCATCTGAAGACCTGTTTTATCGGCACAACCGTGACTGAATACAGCCCACTGCCGAATCAGCTCTCTGTAGAACCCATCACAAGTTTTCTTAAAAACAATGACCAAAAAATCAAATTAGGAATCATTAAAGACCTGCCTTTAAGCTCACCTTTATTGAGCGAGGCTGAAAATACTTATAACCACCACTTTATTCAAGACGCTGAACAGCGAGGATTTCTCTCTGTTGAAGGACAAGCTTTGGCCTATGTACCAATCGACTTTAGCAGCCGTGAAGATTATCTTTCCAGACTTTCTCGCAGCCGCCGTAAAAATTTAAAGAGAAAATTAAAAAGCTTGGATGAACTCAATGTCGAACAATTGTCCACGGGCGATATACAGTTCAATGATAATGAGTTTAGAGCACAGCTCTACCAACTTTATCTCGCGGTTTATCATCAAAGCGACATACATTTTGACTTACTCAGCGCCGAATTCTTTGATCAGATTTTGCAAGACCAGAACAGCGGCGGCAAAGTGTTTTTGTATTGGGCTGACACACAGCTTGTTGGTTACAATCTGTGTTATGAATACCAAGGCAATCTGGTGGATAAATATATTGGCCTAAATTATCCCTTGGCCACAAATTACAATTTATATTTCATCAGCTGGTTTGTGAATTTAGATTATGCACTGAAGCATGATTTAAAGTTCTACATTGCTGGCTGGACAGACCCCGAAGTGAAAGCTCAGTTAGGTGCTCAATTTACCTTTACCCGACATTTGGTATGGGTGCACTCCCCAATCTTACGGTTTATTCTAAAAAAATTGCGGCCCATTTTTGAAGCAGATCATCACTGGCACAGCAAACAGGAACAATAATTATGACGCTGACGGATAACAGAAGACCGATTGTATTAAATTTCGATGACTCCGCTGGTGAATTTGAAGGTGCATTACGTCTAGACCTCAGTACGTGGCAGGAAATGATTCGATTTGGCTGTAAATGGAATCAATTTCAAGCCTTAGGCAACTATCTCAACCAACACCTTCCCACACAATTTGGATGTCTGCTGATGGGAAGTGGCGATTATCATCACATCACTCAACTGTTACTTGCAAGACAAGTCATAACCAGACCCATTCATCTCATTGTCTGTGATAATCACCCAGATAACATGCGCTATCCGTTTGGTATTCATTGTGGTTCATGGGTGTACTGGGCAAGCCAATTGCCCCATATTGCACGTATCGATGTTATTGGAATTCATTCGAATGACATTGGCTGGCAACATGCTTGGGAGAACCATTGGTCCCCGTTACGCAAAGGTAAATTGCATTATTGGAGCTTACAAAAAAATGCTTCATGGACACGCTTTATCGGTGCTAAAGGTGTTTGGCATAATTTCAACCATCCAGATGACCTGCTCGCTAGTTTCTTAGCCGAAATAAGCCATCAGGATAGCCCGATTTATTTATCCATTGATAAAGACGTACTCTCCAGTGAAGTGGTCATGACCAACTGGGATCAAGGTCTGTTTCTCGAACAACATTTACAAAGTTTGATTCAGGCATGTCAGGGTCGACTAATCGCTGCAGATATTACCGGTGATATCTCGGCCTATCATTATAAAAATTATTTTAAGCGCTTCTTGGCCGCCTCAGATGGACAACAAGAGCCCTCCGTGACTGAGATTGAGAATTGGCAATTACAGCAAAAAGCGCTCAACCTACGTTTAGTCCATGAGATCAATACGGCATGGATGAATTAACCCAATATTTTTTTATCGTTATCGTTTAATTCATCTCATCAAAATGTCATTCGGTAAATCTTTATGCCATTGTTGTTGCGTCGCTGCAAACTGATAGCCATATTCATATAGCTTCCTCATATAAACGGTATCAAACTGTTTTAAATGTTCTCCTTTAAAATCCTCATCAATATAAGCAAGATTAAAATCAACCTGATCTTGCTTTGCAATTTGATAAAGATGCAATACATCACTTATGCCTTGATTTTGTATCAATGCCCGAATAGCCCGTCCACCAATACTTAAAGTTTTCCTCTTGGTCTGATTCCAACTCGGCCGAAAACGGCCATTGCGGATGACATACAAATGCACTTCGCGATTGATGGATTGACCCATGATTTGCTCTAATCGCTTCTTCAGTGAGGCAGGATATAAAAAGACCTGATTGACCACCCCACCATCGACATGCATTTCCTGATATTTTTTCCCACCCACTTCCACATCAATCATCACGGGTGAAACCACTCCAGGAATACTGGTAGATGCAATAATAATTTTACGAAATAATTCTATTGCATTCGGTGCATTGCTCGATGCAATTTCTCCCATATTCCAAATCGATTGACGTCCTGCATCAATATCGGTTGTTCCAATTTGTAAGATCCGACCTTTGGCATGCTCTTGTGCAATCAAAGCTAAAACTTCAGGTGTTATGTATTTTTCAACAATCTGGGTAAGTGGCTCGCTACTGGCCATACCATCTTTGACTAAACCCATGACAATATTACGATATCGAAATATCGTATTCGGTCCAGCGGAGGTCGCGACTGTACTCAAAATATCATCATATTCTGGGCCTAAAAAAGCAAATGGCGCAATCAATGCACCCGCACTTACCCCTGTAACAACCTTAAAGTCATGCCGTTTACCACTTGCCGTCAGTCCACATAATACACCTGCGGCAAAAGCCCCATTTTCACCTCCGCCCGAGATTGCCAAGGCATATAATGGAGGTAATTTTTCAGATACATGCCTGAGCGATTCTAACTCGCGCTGACTATTTCGAAGTATCGCTTCAATAAAAGGTGTCAGATCATGGTCAAACCAAACGCGTGCATTGGGAATACCTGAAATAATTGCTTTTTCTGTCATCCGTTCTGGAACAGCTTCAAGGCGTGAGTGCCAGTTAAACGCCTGAATAATCCGATGAAATAAATTCATAATCCACCACCTAAAATCATTAATAGGATTTTTACTGCCAGACTTTAACTATAAGACCTTGCATTGATTTTTATCGTATAGAAATTTTCTCAAATCCATTTTAATAAAAAGAGATAAGAAGAATTCATCCTCTTATCTCTTTAGCCTAGCTCATCTTGTCTAGAAACATCATTTTTTCAACATAGATTACTTATATTTCCAAGGCACAGCAGGTGAACCAATCCAAGCCGATTTAGCTGGAATGTTCTCACCCTTCATCACCAGGGTCAGTGGACCCAATACCGCATGATGACTCACATTGGCATTATATAAAATAATACTGCGCGCATTCACCACCACATCATTGCCCACTTTCACCTGACCAATTTTCATGATTCGGTCTTCAAATAAGTGCGTCTGTGGACCAGAGAAACTGTTAAACTCCGCTCGATCTCCAATCTCAACACAGTCAAACTCAGTGATATCTGCACTATCCATATACACATCCTTACCTATACGTACCCCTAACAGGCGCAGGAAGAACGGTAACATTGGTGTGCCTCTGAGATAGTTCAGGAAGTTCGGGATGGCAACCGCTTCATATAAACTGGTCACCCCTTCACTTAACCAGACAAACATGGTCCACATCGGTGCTGAACGTGGTTGGTAACGTCCAATTAGAATCCACTTCAATAACGCCACGATCACAAAGCAGCCCACTCCATAGAGTAACCCCGCCAAAGTCAAGGCCAATAGCCCTGTCGCGATATTGTAGTTATTAATCACATCGATAATTTCCAATACGATCATATAACCCACACCAATCGCCAGCGCTGCCGGTAATACGATCCGTAGACCTTCAATCAAACCACGCATCAGACGTCGTTTGAAACTCGGCTGAAAGGTCAGGTGATCTGGATATTGTTCTGCGGCTTCACGTGCAGGCAGCAGTAAAGGTGGAGAACCAAACCAGGTTTGACCTGAATACATTTCTCGGTTATCTGGTGTTTTGGATTGCACCCCAATCAACACATTGTCCGGTAATACCGTCCCATCCGCGATATAGGCACTATTCCCCACAAAGCTGCGGTTACCAATCTGGGTCGATTTTAAGGTCATCCAGCCACCCTTGATTTCCTCATCCCCCAACATCACGGCATCGGCAATAAAGCTTTCCTCTCCCAAGGTCAGCATTTCAGGAATTACTCCATTTGCTGTTGAGATTTCAGTGTTCTTACCGACTTTGGCACCCAACAAACGGAACCAGGTCGGTGCGTAAATGGTGGCGAATAAACCATGCAGGGTTTGTAAACTGGTTTCCAGAATCTGTGATGCAAACCATTTACGGTAATAAGTACCACCATGAATGGCATAGCTGCCAGTCTCTAAACGCGGCAAAGCCACTTTGCGTAAGACCGAAGAGATCAGTGCGGTAATTACCATCATCATCGCACTGGCTGGAATCGCCAGAATGAAATAGTACAATGCAATCTGTAAGTGGTTGTTCGAATCAATATTAAAAATATTGACATCTAACCAGTCCACCAACAGGAAGCTTGGAAAGATCGGGATAAAAAAGATACAGGCAATGAATAAGGCACTGATTGCATAGTAGGCATATTCTGAGATTTTGCGGATAAACGACAGTTTTGGGCGTGCAGCCAATGGCTCCAGGCTGTCAACATGGCCAATTTTCTTCGCAGGTGTACCGTCCCAGATTTCCCCTGCTGGCACTGTGGTGTCATATTCAATCGCAGTTAAGGCATTTACATGAGCACGGGGTTCTAATACGGTATTTTCTTCCAGAACGGCATAGGAACCAACATAACTGTCTTGTTTGAGCTGGATTGAGCCCAATACCAGATGACCATGTTCAACTTTGGCATTCTCTAGATTGACATTGGAACCAATACTGACCCCATCTTCAATGGTCAATAAAGATGGCATCCGGATATGTACGGAACTGATGTTGACATCATGGCCAATCTTTGCGCCCAGTGCCTTGAGGTAGAGATTCAGCAAGGTGGAACCCGATAAGAGATATACAGGTGAAATGCTGCTGATTCGGTCCGCCAGCCACCAACGGAAATAGGTCATTCCCCAGAGTGGGTAACGCCCTGCTGGTATCCCGAGTAATAACACCCGTTTTACGGTAATCGACAGCGCAAAGCTGGCAAGAATCACCGTTATATAGACCAGTAATGACAATAGAATCGCCGATGGAATGGTGTCTCGGGTACCGCCGGTAAAATAATGGTAGGTAAAGAACGGAGCCAGCCATTGTAAGATGTTGATCGAAATCAGCACTGGAATCGTCACCAATTGTGCCAGACCACACAGCCATTTATAGCGGGTATTCCGTGGATTATCCTGCCCAAGCTGGCTATCGAATAATGATGCTTCAGGTTGTTCCAGCATCAGTGCGGCAATGGCACCCACTCTGCGAGCCTGATACAGGCTTTGAATGGTTAGGTGACTGTATTCAGGGTGCTCGCGTAGGTTGGAAATCAGTACAGCAGCCAGCAGTGAATGTCCACCGAGATCGTCAAAGAAGTCTGCATCTAATTTAATCGGGATATTTGGAAATAAACGATTGAGTATGCCAAATAAGATTTCTTCGGCCTGATTCTGCGGCTGATCTGATTCGCTCCGATCGACCACACTGGTTAATGGACGTGCTTTCAGTGCCTTACGGTCAATTTTTCCTGACAATAAGCGTGGTACTTCTTCAATCACTTCAAAGCGGTTCGGCACCATATAAGGTGGCAAGCGCTGACTGAGTGATGACGCAGCTGTTTAATTTCAATGGCCTGTTGGGCATCAATTTCAGGAGCAATGAAGGCAATCAACTGATCAATACCGTCTTCAGCACGTAGAATTACGGCTGCGGTGCCAATGCCATCCAGATCACATAACGCAGCTTCAATCTCACCGAGTTCAACCCGGAAGCCGCGGATTTTAACCTGATCGTCGGCACGGCCTAAGCAATGTACCTGACCAAATTCATCGATTTTGGCCAGATCCCCAGTGCGATACAGGTTTTCTTCATCAGGGTTACTGGCCCATGGATTCTGAATAAATTTATCTGCGGTCAGATCAGGACGTCCGAGATAGCCAGGGGCCACACTTGGTCCAAAGATACATAGTTCCCCTGTTTCTCCTTGCGGCAACAATTCGCGCTCCGCATTGATGACCAGCATGCCATAGTTGGGTAAAGGCTTGCCAATGGTCACTGGTTTGCCACGCTGCAACAGTTCCAGACTGGCAGAGACCGTGGTTTCAGTTGGCCCATAGGTGTTAAACATTTGGTGGTGAGCTAAGGCCCAGCGATCGACCAGTGAATCCGGGCACATTTCTCCACCCAGATTGATGATGCGCAGATTCGGTACATCTTCCGGGAATAAAGCCAATAATGTTGGCACCGCATGTAGAACCGTGATCTGTTGCTGTTGCAAGGTTTTACACAGGCGTTCTGGATCACTGACCAGTGATTTAGGTGCTATCCACAATGTTGCACCGACCAGATAAGACAGCCAGATTTCCTCAAAAGACATGTCAAAAGCCACTGAGAAGCCTTGATAGACCTTGTCTTGCTCCTGAATGCCCAGGATACTGTTTTCACTACGCAGGAAATGGCAAATATTCTTCTGGGTAATGACAATCCCTTTCGGTTTACCTGTCGAACCTGAGGTATAAATAATATAGGCGGGTTGCTCAGGTGTGGTTCTGGCGAGTTCAACCGCCTGATCGAGTGGGCGTTGTAATTCGGTATTGGTCCACTTGCTTTGTGGGACTTCAGCCAAATGTTCATACCACTCATCGGTGGTGATCATGCCGACTGCCGCAGCATCGTCAAGACACACTGCAATCCGGTCTGCCGGGGTATCCATATCAAAAGGCAACCATGCAGCGCCACTAAGGCAGATCGCCAATTGGGATTTTAATAATTCAATTCCTCGCGGTAACCACAAGCCAACAATATCTCCCGCTTTAACCCCCTTCAAGGTTAAGTGCTGTGCCATGACCAGTGCTTGCTGATATAACTCGGCATAACTGATCTGTTGCTCTGCTTCGATCAGGGCAGTCTTTTGAGGGAGGCGTTGCGCAGTCTGGACAAAAATATCGGTTAAAACTTCTTCCTGCAAAAACTCTGGGTGGTGCTTACCACGAATAATATTTTTTTCGTTTATCACAATTTGATTCATTCAGTTGATACGCTCGTTAAAATTATGATTTAGCAAATAACTAATTCAGTCATGATGGTTATTTAAAATTACTTATTAGAGAAAAGAATTGTTAGTTTTTGAATTTCACCCATAGAAAATAGATAACAACACGCCGAAGAGATTACATTTTATTATATTAAGCTGCAAGGTAAAAGACCAGATCACCTAAGCTTTAATAATAAATGGAGATATTTTATATCTTCACTCAGTTCAGTCTTTTATAATAAAATTTATGCTAATCCAGATATAAAAATGAACAACATGTCAGAGTAATACAATGTAAATTACCTACATCAAATAAAAAAATAATACAAAAACAAAGCACTATAAATTTAAAAACGATCTAACTGCAGTTTTTGGGCAATATAGCTTACATCTGCTCAATTTTACAGCAGGTTATAAAAAATGTTTTTATCGATGTAACAGTCCCTTTCTCCATTTTTTATTATTTCTACTTTGCCAAGCCCCATTAATTAAGGAGTGTAACAGTTATTGATAAAAATATCCTTTACCAATATATACACCACCATCTTAAAATGATCTATCAAGCTCTCACGTTAAACACCCTTTGGTTTCAAAAAACTAAATTAAATGTTTATCAAAAATGAATAATAACTACATCACTAAAATGAACTATGTAGCCCACTGCACAAGCTCAAACTAAATCACTTTAAGGATAATATCTGACTATTACTAAAAGGCGCTTAGAGCACTAACCATACATGAATCGCTGCTGGACCAAGCAAAACCATTAAAATACCAGCAATAACCATGGTTAAACTTGCAATCACCCCTTCCTCAGTATTGCGTTGTTGCGCTCTCACCGTACCAAAACCATGCGCTGCATTACCAAATGCAGCACCATTTGCCACATGAGAACGGATTCTGGTGATTGCTAAAATCGCGTCTCCACAAATCATTCCTACTAAACCAGTAATAACGGTAAATAAAGACACCAATGCCGCTGAACCATGAATATCTTCTGCCAAAATCATGGCAAAAGGTGTTGAGATAGAACGTGCCATCAAACTATTAGTGACTTCAGGGCTAAAATCAAATAATTGTGCCATCTCATAAGCCGACATCACACCAACGCTCATTCCCACAACAATGGCAACGGATAAAACCCCCAAATTTTTACGAATTGTCTCGCGATAACGATAAATCGGCACGGCGAATGCAACCGTTGCAGGGCCAAGTAAATTGACAATCCACTGAGTATCTTCAGCATAAGTCTGATATGAAATCCCGAAAATCATCATTAAAAGAATCGTGAGTACTGGCACACTCAGCGCTGGCGATAGCCATAATTTCGGATACTTTTGATAGAGGCGCTTTGCAATTACATAGGCCAGCAAAGTCCAGATCAAACAAAGAATTGACCAAATATTCATCTTGACTGCCTTTAAATATGCTTGTGCTGGAAATGCTTACGTATTACAAGCAAATAATTTTTCATGCGATGGTAATAGTGAATGGTAAGCGAAGTACTTAACATGACCAGAATAGTACCCAGTGCAATACTCAATACAATTTGCCAACCTTCTGTCATAAATAAGTTTTTGTATTGAACGATTGCAACAACCACAGGGATAAAAAACAGTAATAACTCACCTAAAATAAATGCTGCTCCTGTTGCCACTTGATCAATGTTGATGAATTTTAAAAACAGGCTGAAGAGCAGCAAGAACATACCTAAAATTCCCGCAGAGATTGGTATACCTAACTTTTGATGCAGGACATAACCTGCACTCCAAAATGCAGCCAGAATTAAAATTTGTTTAAGCAATTGCAAAAATGAGTTTTGTGTGGATATTCCAGAAACAGCTTCGGTACGCATTTTATGAAATCAAATGGTGAACTACATAATTATTATCTTATCCAGCCAGCAGCGTGATGATATGAATTATTCATGTTAAAATTATTCAAAAATGGAATAATCAAAAATTTGTTATGCTTTCCTTCAAATCATTACAATGCTTTGTCACCTTAGTAAAAACGAAAAGTTTTACTCGGACGGCAGAAGTGTTATGCCTCACTCAGCCAACCATTAGTAAAATTTTGCAGCAGCTCGAACAACAGCTGCAAGTACAACTGCTCGTGAAACCCGAACATGGTCGTAAAAGACAACTTGAACTGACTGAAATTGGCAAACGTATCTATCAACACGCTGTAGAACTGCTACAAGCTGAGCAAAATATTTTTCTAGAAATTGAAAATTATCAACAATTAAAAACAGGTACGCTCAAACTTGGTGTTCCGCCATTAGGTGCTCAACTCCTTACCACCGCGCTTTTTGATTATCACCAACAATGGCCTAAAATTGAACTCTCTTTTCTTGAAGTCGGCTCCAGAGCGATTGAACTCGCTTTGCATAACAATGAATTGGATGTAGGTGTATTGTTACAACCTTTCGATCCACAGATTTTTGATAGCATTGAATTGTGCAATTACCCTTTAATGGTTGTGTTACGACGAGATGCAATTTGGGCGTCACGGAAAAAAATCACTTTAGAAGAGTTACGACACCAATCCTTCTTGATGTTTCCTGAAAATTTTTCCTTAAACCGTATTATTCTGGATGCATGCCAGCAGCATGGCTTTTATCCAAGTATTGCCTGCCGTACCAGCCAGTGGAATCTTCTGGCGGATATGGTGTTACAACGTATGGGAATAGCCCTACTGCCAAAATATTATACCGATATGTTGGATTCCAATTTATTTGCAGCCATTCCGCTTGAAAAACCAAATATTCAGTGGCATTTAGCGATGGCATGGAAAAAAAGCCTTCCCATCTCACCCGCTGTTCAGGCTTGGCTTGACATCATTCGTCAGCACTTTCAAAATATTAGGCCTGAAATAAATAAAATACAGGAATAATATACGTAGAAAAAAAGATAAAACGCTGCCACAAAAAAGCTACCCAATTTTAGATCAGCTCGCCTAGACTGGATAGATCTCACGATCAACTGGCACATAATAATGAACGATTCAAACTATATCCCACCCCGAATTTGGCAATGGACTGGAGAAAAAACAGATTTAAATCAGCCGACAGCAGGCAGCCGTTATCAGCATACTTTACCCATTGGGAAACATCCCCTTCAGCTCTATTCCTTGGCAACGCCTAATGGACAAAAAGTCACGATTTTACTGGAAGAACTGCTCGCATTAGGGCATCAAGATGCCGAATACGATGCTTGGCTCATTAAGATTGGCGAAGGACAACAATTCAGCAGTGGCTTTGTCGATATCAATCCAAACTCTAAAATTCCCGCGTTGGTCGATCATAGCCAAACTCCACCTTTAAGGATTTTTGAGTCAGGTTCAATTTTGCTTTATTTGGCTGAAAAGTTTAAAGCCTTTATTCCGAACGATATTGCAGCACGTACCGAATGTTTAAACTGGTTGTTTTGGCAAATGGGCAGCGCACCTTACATCGGTGGAGGTTTGGGGCATTTTTATGCTTATGCACCTGTGAAAATTGAATATGCAATCAACCGCTTTGCCATGGAAACCAAACGCCTACTGGATGTTTTGGATCAACATTTAGCACAACATGAATATTTGGCTGGTAGCGAATATTCGATTGCCGATATTGCAGCTTTCCCTTGGTATGGCAGCATTGTCAAAGGCTGGGTTTACAATGCCAATGAATTCTTAGGTGTAGATCAATATCAACATGTACAACGTTGGGCGGATACGATTCTGGCACGCCCTGCGGTGCAGCGTGGACGCATGGTCAATCGCACCTTCGGCGACTTAGCAACCCAATTGCATGAACGTCATGATGCAAGTGATTTCGAGACACGGACTGAAGACAAATTAGGTTAAATCAGCATGCTTAGATTTATGAAATTATTAGTTGCATGATATCGAATTCAACATGAATCAGAACGGTAGCCCCAAAAAAGCCCTTGGATAACAAGGGCCTTTTAATTCTTATTGAGCAGCATTCACTCCAACAATAAACTGGCTACAATTCGAAGCTTCAGATGCATTGTCCAATTGATTATCAGCAAACTTAAATTTAGATGCAACAGAGCTATAATCTTTCTTAAGGCTTTGCCCAGTTAACTCACCTAATTGTTTGAGCTGTTCTGGTTTCAAGATGTCATGTTCAACCCCTTGATTGACCATAACACAAGCTGTCGTGATCGCATCGTAACGTGCTGCTGTCTTCGAATAGCCGAGAGAACCTAGGACGCCACCAACAATTAAACCAATAATGACAGATACTGCAACATGCATTTTATTCATTTTAAAAGACCTGAAAACATAGCTAAATTTCAAAACAAAACAATTCAGTAAAGATAAAATCTATTTAGCAATTAAAACTAATATCAAAAAAGCAAACCAAACAGAAAATACGATATAAGCATGAATATTTGAACTAAATCACATTTTAATATTTGGTTTTGTGTAGAATAATCAAATTGATTTGATAGAAAAAGAAAGAACCCTTCAATTTTTCTGACAGATACCAAATCAGGAAATTCAGAAGGGTTCAACAAGGTATTCAGCTAACTCAATGACAAGCAATTGTAATTTTAAAAATTTACTTCGCTTTACGCTCTTTATTGACAAGATATTCGACCACTTTAACCACCTTATCATCTCCCCCTTGCACAATATATTTTCCATTTACAACAACAGCAGGAACACCAGTCAATTGATATTTTTGTGCCAACTGGTTTGATTCTGAAATTTTTGCGGTGATTGCAAAAGAATCATACATACTATTAAATTTTGCTTCAGGAACACCATACTTCACAAAGAATTTGGCAAAGGCATCCTTCTGCAGAACTTTTTGATTTCCTACATTATTAATATGAAATAGCGGTAAATGAGTACGCTTACGTACACCCAAAGCTTCACTCACGTAGTAGGCACGCGCTCCCTGCTCCCACATCGGATTCATTGCTGCCGGAGTACGAAGGAAATACACATCACTTGGAATTTTCTTTAGCCAGGCCTGCATATAAGGCTCTAATTTAAAACAATAAGTACACCCGTACCAAAAGAATTCCCGTACTTCAATTTGATTGGCCGGTGCTGAGGTTTTTACTGGATTTGAGACAACTTTATAATCTTTGCCTTCGACAAAATCGTTGGCCATCGTTTGTGTTGAAAATACCGCCGCTACTGCAAACACACTAGTTAAAATTAAATTCTTCATTCGTTCTCTTATCCTCACCATCATTTTGTCTCATTAAAATGATTTTTAAATATTAAAGCTGCTCCAAAGCATCTTTCCTTTGGAAAGGCAGATGCGATTTTGCTATCAATCTACAATTGGAGAAAGCTATCATTAACCAATAACCTTGCATATTCTTCATACACACACGAAAAATTCAACAATGCATCACAAAAACAAACATATATGTATAACAAATCACCATGCTAAACAGAGGTGAATAACCAAGAAAATACTGATTTACTGCGCTGAATGTAAATTGCCCATCAAAGCCGATTAAATCTATCGAATCGCTTGAAAAGCAATATTTCTATAGGAACTGGGTGTATATTATTAACCAGAGTAAATGATTTATTTAATTTCTATATGAGCAAGACATTTTCTGACAGTGATCAAATTAAAGTAGTTTCTAGTTTTTCTGAACTGGTAAATACTCATTTTCAAGGAGAGATGAATGCCATTTGCTGGTCTAGAAATTTGATGGGTGACTTTAAAGAAATTGTGACTAAACTTGAATTAAAAGAGAAGATTACCGAAGTTTCCATTGAGGATCTTATAGCACTGAAACTTTCAGAAAAAGGCAATCTGGCAAGAGAAATAATCTTAAGCGATATGCAACTTCTCTCTGATTTCGGGGCGTCACCTTCTCTGAATCTTCTTGAAAGTTACGAACGTGACCAAGAATTCGATTTCATCTCAACAGACGTCTATTCTTACCATATTGATCGTTCTCCCATCGCAACGGATACTTTTTTATGTACCTATTACGGCGTAGCAAGCGATATTTTGCCGAATGATCAGGTTGAACAAAAGATTCTGATTCCAGACATCAGAAACAAACTCAAAAACCTGTATGACGGACCAGAAGCAGAATTTGAACATTTCTTGGAAGATTATTTCTTTGATCTACATTATCAACCCAAACCGGATGCCCAACCTGTGAATTTAGGCTCAGGATATCTTTGGCGTTTGGCGGTAGACCATCCCACACAACAAGCCTTGCCCTGCGTGCATAGAGCACCTGCTGAAAAAGAGGGTGAGTATAGACTGCTGCTGATCTGCTAAATATTTACTTGGCCTATACAACGAACTTGATTGTTATAAAATTTGAGTATGAGATCTATCCCTTGATGAAATAGACGAGAGTTATGCATTCGAAATTTTAAATCATTTTCAATACTTAACCTCATGTGTAAAATCCCCTATGCGCAAAAAACACAATTTTGCTCTCATTAGCATCGTCTTTTTTTTAAAGCCTATATTGATATAACTTTTTATATTCAACTGGGCTTATTCCCAAATTTCTGACAAATAATTGCCTTAACACTTGTTCATTGCTCAAACCACACTCCATGACGACTTGTTTGGTTGCCAATTGATCTTCTCTCAGTAGCTTTTTAGCATGTTCCAAACGAATATTCTCTAGCCATTTCGCGGGTGAAATCCCAAATTCCTTAGAAAAAATACGAGAGAGGTGACGTGTTGTTATTCCTAATTTGACCTTGGGGAGCAAAGTATTCAGGTTGCCCGTAATCACGCGATTATGGAGAATATTCATAACCTTGAGTATCGCACTGTTGCTGTAGAGGAACTGGCAAAAATAAGCCCACAACAATACGATATTATTACCTGTATGGAACTTCTAGAACATGTTCCTAACCCTGCTGCAATTATCCAGTCTTGTGCACAATTATTAAAACCTCATGGACTAGTATTTTTTTCAACAATCAACAGAAACCCAAAGTCTTTTTTATACACGATTGTTGGTGGTGAATATCTTTTTAAATTAATGCCCAAAGGCACGCATAACTTTAATAGATATATTAAACCGAATGAGCTTAGCAGCTTTTCAGAACTTGCAGGTTTAACGCAGATGAATACGATTGGTCTACATTATAGTCCAATCGGCAAATATTTCTGGTTAGCGCCAGACATCACCGTAAACTATATGACCAGTTGTATAAAAACTAGTACATCTTAACAGCTAAGTATTGTTGGCTTGATCTTTTTAATAAGTACCCAATGATGAATTCTATAAAAAAAGCCACATCTGGAGAATGTGGCTAAAAGTATTGCTTTGCTTGCTACGGTTATACTGAACCGTACCGGGTTTGTCGGAGACTTTTTTATTTAAGTTAGGCCACCTGACCTAACGGGTTAATCTTATCATAGTACATTGCTTCAAACTCAAAAGGCGATACATAACCCAGTGCACTGTGTACACGCTTTTTATTGAACCAATCTACCCAGTTTAGTGTCGCAAGTTGTACATCTGCTAAACCTTGCCAATCTGCTTTTAAATATTCAATCACCTCTGTTTTGTATAAGCCATTCACCGTTTCAGCCAGAGCATTATCGTATGAATCACCTGTCGTACCGACTGATGCTCGTAAATTTGCAGCATCTAAACGATTGGTATAGCGAATAGAAAGATATTGAACACCTCTATCGGAATGATGAATCACATTCTTTGGCATGCCTCGATCGTGCAATGCTTGCTCCAATGCATCGAGCACCATATCTGTATTCATCCGTGTAGATACTTTCCATCCAACAATTGCTCGTGAGAACACATCAATAATAAAGGCGGTATAGACCCAGCCTGAATGTGTTTGAATATACGTAAAGTCACTGACCCATAATTGGTCAGGTCGATCAGCACTAAAATTCCGTTTCACTAAATCATCTGCTCGTTTTTGATCATCTCGGCTACGGGTGGTTTGTTTATTCTTACCACGCCAAACACCTTGTATACCTAGCTTTTGCATCAATCGAGCAACTGTACAACGTGCAATAACATAACCCTCACGTTTCAATTTTTGCCAAACTTTACGTACACCATATCGACCTGAACTTTCTTTCCAAATACGTTTGATTTGCTCTGCATGATGTAAATCATGCAGAGCACGTTTCGCTCGATGTTCTGGGTTATCAACGAAATCTAAAGCCCGATAATAGGTCGAAGCTGCAATCGGTAAAATTCTACAAATCGCTTCAACACCATATAACGCCTTATTGTTATGGATAAAATCCACCATTATTTGTGTGGGCGGTCGAGCTCCGCCTGGGCGAAAAAAGCGGCTGCTTTACGTAGAATTTCATTGGCACGTTTTAATTCTTTAATTTCACGTTCCATTTGCTTCATTTTTTCTTGGTCAGATACCTGTTGTACTTTGGCGGGATTTTGTTGATCTAAGTATTTTTGATACCAAACACGAAGTGTTTCAGGAGTACAGCCAATTTTAGGAGCAATTGCGGAAACTGCTGCCCAATTCGATGGATAATCTTTTTCAGATTCAATTAGTAATTGAACCGCTCTTTCTCTAATTTCGGGGGTATAGTTTGGTTTTTTCATCGGAATAGTCTCTCAGAATATTGAGTCTCCGACAAACCCGGTACGGTTCAAAGCGATACAAGCTCATATTCAACTTCTAGATAAAGCTAGTTATCAAAACAGAATTTGGGCAACACGTAAAAGACCTTGGATTGATCGTCTAGCCTCTGCATGGCTAATAAAGACATTTATTGATACCTCACCAACATTCATTTGGTTAGAAATGCCAAGTGACTGCCCAGAAGCAGCATTAGGATTCGATTTTGATGGTGCAACTTTCAGTCATGTCAATCATTGGGTGACCTTCGAAGTTCTTTTACATAGTTTTAATTTAGAAACACCTGCATTAAAGAAAATTGCTGAAATTGTTCATTACTTAGATGTCGGTGGAATTGAGCCTCCCGAAGCAATCGGTATTGAAAAGGTTATTCAAGGAATTAGAAGCCAGATAAGTGACGATGACCACCTATTTGCCTTATCAAATCACATTTTCGATGGCTTATATGCCAACCTATAAAGAGAATAATCATGGAACAAGAACAAGCCGCTGTACATGAAGAACCAGCACAGCCAGTTCATTTTTGGCAAGCTTTCTTATTTTGGCTTAAATTGGGGTTTATTAGTTTTGGTGGACCAGCGGGGCAAATCGCTGTTATGCACCAAGAACTCGTTGAACAAAAACGTTGGATTTCTGAAAAGCGTTTTTTACATGCTCTCAACTACTGCATGTTACTGCCTGGGCCTGAAGCACAACAATTAGCAACCTATATCGGTTGGTTGATGCATAGAACCGTTGGTGGATTAGTTGCAGGAATCCTTTTTGTATTACCCTCTCTATTTATCCTGATTGGTCTGTCATGGGTCTATGTAAAATTTGGTGATGTTCCTATTATTGCAGGTCTTTTTTATGGGATTAAACCAGCTGTTGTTGCTATCGTTTTTCATGCGACATATCGGATTGGTAGCCGATCGTTGAAAAATAAGTTTTTATGGGCAATCGCTGCGCTTGCATTCATCTCTATATTTTTCTTTAACTTGCCATTCCCCTTAATCGTTCTAACGGCTGCGATCATTGGATATTTAGCAAGTAAAAAATATCCAAGCGTTTTTACAGGCGGAGGTTCACATCAGCAAGGTAAAAAAGATTATGGTCCCGCATTAATTGATGATGATACACCTACCCCAGAACATGCCATATTTAGTTGGAAACATTTAGCTAAGATACTTTTGATTGGAGCAATCCTATGGCTTGCCCCAATTTTCAGTTTGGTTTTAACGCTTGGTTGGGATCATGCTTATACTCAAATGGCTTGGTTCTTTACAAAAGCTGCTTTGCTCACATTTGGTGGTGCTTATGCAGTATTACCTTATGTTTATCAAGGTGCTGTTAATTTTTATGGTTGGTTGAGTCCAACACAAATGATCGATGGTTTAGCCCTTGGAGAAAGCACCCCAGGTCCTCTGATCATGGTTGTTGCGTTTGTAGGATTCTTAGGTGGCTTTAATCATGCTCTGTTAGGCAATGATCATCTGTTCTTGGCAGGTGCGTTGGGTGCTGTGATTGTGACTTGGTTTACTTTCCTGTTTTCTTTCATTTTTATTCTAGCTGGTGCTCCAGTGATTGAATCAACCCACAATGAATTAAAATTTACTGCACCTTTGACGGCAATCACTGCCGCTGTTGTTGGTGTAATTTTAAATCTTGCACTTTTCTTCAGTTACCACGTTTTATGGCCAAATGGATTCGATCATCCATTCAACTATGAAGCAATGGTTATTGCGATTGCAGCATTCATCGCCTTGTTCCATTTTGAAGTCAAAGTCATGTATGTCATTTTAGCTTCGGCATTCTGTGGTTTGATTTTGTACATTGGTGCGTAAACTTATAATTTTTAATAAAAAAGGAAGCTTAGCTTCCTTTTTTTATACCATTAGTGGCAGTGACGATCCCCTGTTTTACTATTCGTGTGGCATCCTGAAGAATCAGTACCACCTGAATGAGCAAAAGCATTTGTTACCGCAAGCCCCATTAAACATACCAAGATTAGTTTTTTCATATTGTTTCCCTTTTTATTGAACGATAAAACAAGTTTGAAATTGTACAACAAACAAACGATTTACTTCTAAGCCATTAGTCGAAAAGAATTATTTAGGCCATTTTTGATGATGGTCATCAATCACATACTCATGCACATGTACACCATTAATTTGATGCTGAATCACATGTTCGTGGTCTGCGGGTAAATCATCATGGCTATGTGCTAGAAAATCTTCATCTTTAGTTGTCCATAAGCATAATGCAAGAATGAGAGCAATAATCGCAATAACAGCCATCGGAATAAAAGTCTGTAATGTGCCTATATTCGTACTCAACCATCCAACCAATGGATAAGTGATCAGCCAACAAGCATGAGAGAAAGCAAATTGGGCGGCAAACAATGATGTTCTATTCTCACTTGATGCAGACTTACGAATCAAGCGACCTGTAGGTGTTTGTGAAACTGAATATCCAATACCAAGGACAAACCAAAGTGCTAACAAACCATTATAAGATGCAATCAAAGAACCACTGAATAGTCCAATGACAAGAATTGTTGTTCCCGTCAACATGACTGATCTATCAGGAAATTTATCCAATATCTTTGGTAAAACAAAAGCAGATAACATTGACCCAAGTCCAAAAAGACCAAATGCCCATGTCGTTGCATTTTCGGTAAGTTTAAATGTCGATTGAACCAATACAACAGTATTTACAATCACAACAGCACTCGCCGAAGCAATAGCTAAATTTAAAGCAAGCAACGCCTTAAGTCTCGGCGTATTAAAATAAATTTTAGCTCCCTGCTTTATACGGCTATAAACACCTCTAAA
Source organism: Acinetobacter colistiniresistens (assembly GCF_024582815.1). Lineage (NCBI taxonomy): Bacteria > Pseudomonadati > Pseudomonadota > Gammaproteobacteria > Moraxellales > Moraxellaceae > Acinetobacter > Acinetobacter colistiniresistens. The sequence continues at coordinate 2,174,507 of NZ_CP102099.1, read as the reverse complement.
CTCAGGCACTTTGGCGACTGGTAATTTTGCACTTACCACAAACAAAGCAGAACCGATAAAACCTAATACTGTTCCTAAAAACAGATTATGGTAGCTCATGACAGTGAGTAAGAAACCTGCCAACATTGGGCTGATAATGTTTTCTAAATCATAGGCTAGTCGAGACAATGACAAAGCATTGGTATAGTCTTTTTCTTCAGGCAGAACATCTGGAATCATTGCCTGAAATGTTGGCGTAAATGCAGCAGATGCAGATTGCAGAATAAAAATGAGAATATAGATTTGCCAGATTTGTGTCACAAATGGTAGGCACAAAGCTGTTAATGCTCGGATAATATCTAATCCAACCAATACCTGTTTTCTTGGTAAGCGCTCTGCAAATGCTGATGCTATAGGTGCTACACCGATATAAGCAATCATCTTAATTGCCAAAGCAATACCAAGAACTTGAGCAGCTTCTCCCTTGGCAATATCGTATGCCTGTAAAGCTAGGGCGATCGTGATTAACCCTGTTCCAATGAGTGCAATCACTTGGGCCAAGAACAAATGCCGATATGTGGTATTTTTTAGTACTTCTAGCATTTTATGGATTCCTTTTTAGAATCTGACATCTATAACGATTAAATCTCCTTGGAAGACTATTCCAAGGAGATTGATTAAAGCTTAAAAGACTTTCTTCATTTCACTAAACTGTCCTTCTACAAGTAGAGTTACAGTCACTGGATTTTCTGTACGGTTACGCCAGAACCAACCATGTTTACCATCAAAAGCTGCTTTTAAGACACCTTGTTGAGTTGTCTCATTCTTGCCTTTTCCATAGCCATTCACGGCTCTGCAAACCAAACTATAATTGAGAATGCTATCAATCAAGATCGTCGCAACTCAATCAATCATACAGGCATGGATTATTTTTCCGATTTGTTCCAAACGCTTTATGAATTACTTGAAAATGATAAAGATATAAAAACCATAAAGCCTAAAAAAGCAACAATATTTATCACTTGTGGTATGAGGGACATACTTTATGAACATACATTTAGTAAAGCAAGTCTAAGTAAAGGTCTAAATGATATGGTGAAAAATTTATCACCAGAAAATTTATATGAGATCATCAATCTGTAAGGATGCAGACAACTTAACAGTCCGTATGATATACCAGTATCATCAAATTTATGGGTTTAACATCACTTACAAGCATCTAAAGAATATGGGTAGATTTATTTTTTACAGTCTGCCCATAATTATGAATCGATAAAATCTCATAAACAGAATGTATAAGATCAAGAAAACTCATCCAAGATGAAAGTAAAGATAAGCAACAGTAAAAACCAAATACAACAGACCATTCAAGCATAAGACCAAAGTGGATATTTGCAAAATTCCCCACCTTAAAATCAGTTTGGAATTCTACTAGAAATTTTCTTTCAACTAATATGATGTCCAAATAAGTAAAAAGATGTCTCTTTAGATATCACCTAATCCAATGTTTGATGAGGGGTAGGTTGAGGGGTAAAATCATAGATAAAAAACAAGCCCTTGTAAAAACAAGGGCTTATTTAAATATTTGGCGGAAGCGGTGGCCGTCAAATTAAAAACATATACTATTGATAAGTATATATAAAATAATTTATATTTAATTTTTTACTACGATTTTTACTACAAAAATTCAATTCATTATTTGCTGCTATTTTATTAAGTGAACTCAATTTTCTTCAATGATTTATTGATTGTACATTAAGCGCAATAATTTTCAGATATAGCTTTAGGTACACTAACTGACTACTCAAGTGAACTCTATGAAAATGTACTTACTCATAAACTACCAAATGAAGTTGAAGCTGCTAACATTCTTGAATACGTAAAGGGTTGATGGCTGACTGGGATGCATATTGCTATATAAATATTAAATGTTGAGATTATTTGCATAAAATTTTAGATTCCCAAAGAATTATTATTTATCTAAAGGCATTAGAGGTAAACTACTCACAAAATAAATAAGTGGAGGTAAATAGCCTCCACTTAAGAAGAAAAATCTTAGCATGTAATTTTATTAAATTTCGATCTGACTACCTAACTCCGCTACACGATTGGACGGGATCTGATAGAAATCACTGACTGGGCGTATTACGCAGCATTGAAATAAACAAATGCTCACGCCAAGGTGCCAAACCATCACCCACATTGTGTATAATACTCTCACGCGGGACAAAGAAGCTAATCTGCATTAAATCATATTCAAATTCTAATATTGTCTTCAAAAGATAGGATGCTATATAGTGCAATATATCATTCCCTCCAAAAATTTTTCAGCAAATCTATTTAACTACAACTTGATCATTGTTTAAGTAATCCAAGCAAATGAGTATTGATACAGCACTCACAAGCTCTTCAGAGTATCTAGATCAAATCATAGAATCAAAAAACGAGCTCTTCAATACTTTTTAATTTATTTCATGGAAAATATGAACGACCACCCAATATGACGTGTTTATGTATTAAAATACCTTTAATTATTAAAAATAATAACCTTGTTATAATTTATACTTTATTTACGCAAATTTTACGATAACTTTATTACAAATAAATGAGTGAAAATTTAATATACATCACTCAAATTTCTATTATTTCATAGAGGATATTATGAGAAATTCTCATAAATTATTAGTTTTGATCTCAGCCCTACCATCTAGTTATACATTAGCATCAGAAAACTCTGAAAATATAAACTTTAAATTATCTGGGAATGCTTCACTCGCAAGTGAATATCGCTGGCGTGGTCAAACGCAAACAAAAAATGATACTGCTTTCCAAGGAAACTTTCTCTTAAACCACTCATCTGGATTCTATATTTCAGCATTTGCATCAAATGTAGATTTTGGCGATGAAGCACATCTAGAGCTAGACCCTTTTATAGGTTATAGCACCTCATTTAATATGGGTAAAAAACAACCAACACTAGATGTAGGCATGCTTAGATACAATTATGTTGGCAAAAGTGATTTAAATTATAATGAATACTATATCAAAGTTTTTCTTACAAATTTATTAAGCGAAAATGACAATTTCATTCCTAGTATAAGCTACACAAACAAATATGGTGGGGAAGCAATGAGCAAAAATCTCGGTGAGGATATAAATAATTGGTACTTTAACATTTTATATACGACCCCTTTTGCTCAATCTAACTTTGGCGCAATTGCAAACTTAGGCTACTCAAAAGCGAATAAAGAAATTTATGGCGGAAAATCAGAGAATAATTTTTATGATTGGAAAGTTGGAACAACTTACAACTACAAACCAATGAATTTAAGTGCAGAGTTAGCCATTATTGGTACAAATATAGATACTAGTGGATTTACAGAAACTAATAAAAAGGTGTTAAAAATGCTGCTGTATTTACTTTAACAAAATATTTTTAGAGCCCACTAATATAGTTTCAGATAATTAAAAATTTTGCTAGATGCCTATTTGCATATAAATACAAGTAGGCTTCTAACCTTTAAATTAGTTTTTTGATTAGATTTCAACAAACTTTCAATTTCACTTCGATCAAAACCTCTCTCTTTCAAAATTGCAAAAATTAATTTCTGCATCTTTTTTGAAGCCGTTGAATACTTCTGTGCTAGTTTTTCTGTATCAATCATTTGTAAATCGTACTTCGCAAACAGATCTTTTGTGAGTTCCTGATTTTCAATCATATCCTTAGAGGAACTTAGACTATGGTACATCGTAAACTCCTAGATATCCCAATTTTGTTCAATCGCTGTAATTTGATTATAAATATTCTGATATTCAGCATATTTAACCGTACACCATAAATCAATAAAATCTTTTCCAAGATATTCTTTTATAATATTATTTCCTTAAAAGTGCTAAAGCTTCTAACTGATTTGTCGTTAAAAAAATATGTTCTTCTTTACGTTTTAACTGATTAGCTTGCTTAGGAACTTCTAAGTTTTGAGTTAAACCATGTAATGTCCCCATTAGAATCATTGCGACTGTTAAGTAAGGGTTACAATCAGCTCCAGCAACACGATACTCTAAGCGTTGGTTAGCAGTATCTGAACATGGTATCCGAATCGCAACATTACGATTATTGACGCCCCAATTTGCTTCTAAAGGAACATGATTGCCAATTCTAAATCGTCTAAATGAATTTACATTGGGTGCATTGACTGCCATTGAAGAAGGTAACAATAGAATAAGTCCACTAATTACTTTTAACAACTGGGGTGATAATAAATCTTTTACTTCTGTGCTAAAAATATTCTGTTGATTCTGATCTAAAATACTCATATGAAAATGCATACCACTACCAGCTTTATGCATATCAGGTTTTGCTAAAAAACTTGCACTCAAGCCATGCTTTAATGCGACCTGTTTTACTGTTCGTTTCAACAACATCACTTGATCACATAATTCCAGCACATCATCACTATGCCGTATATTAATTTCATATTGCCCAGAGGATGACTCAGCAACCACCCCTGTAATATTAATACCTTGTAAAACTGCTATACGTTCGACTTCGTCAAGGACATCTTGATAACCACTTGGTGTATTGATATCAAAACACTGGCTATTAGTCGCAATCTCACTCTCTGAGCCATTATTATTGAAAAGGTAAAATTCTAGTTCAGCAGCCATACAAGGGTAATAATTTTTCTCATGTAATTTGCTCAATATACCCTTTAATAGATTTCTAGGTTCAAATTGACAATCACACTCATTATCTTTCATTGTTAGGAACAATTGTGCATTGTGTTCAGGGTCTGTTGGACAAGGTTTTAAACTACCTAGTATTGGCTTACATAAAAAATCTGGCTCTCCAATAAACTTACCCAAACCAGTTTCTTCTATTACTTTACCATCCAGACTCATTGCATAAACAGATAATGGGAAATAACAACCATCAGCTAATTTATTTAAACAACTTATGTCTATACGCTTTCCTCGTATATGACCATTAATATCATGCAAACAAATATCAATATGTTTAGTGTTTGGATAAGAGCAAAGATAATTTTTCACCTCTTCTAAAAACAAAGCACTTTCTACATTATTTAAAGATTGAGTATTAAATGGCATTTCAATTTTAATACTTTTCTCTTTATTTTTTAACATGAGTGCAGTACTCATAATTTTAAACCTTACTAACTTTGGTATAAATACGATAAATTAGAGCAAGCTTAATGTAACGTAAAAAGATCGTAAATTTTATAAAGTATTTAAAAAGAAAAGTTTAAAATGTCATGACGTACAAAACCGCAACCCTATACCTGCTATAGTTGCAATATATTTTGGCGTAACAGCAGAATCCCCTATTTTCGCTCTCAGTTTTTTCACCAAGATGCGTAGATAATGAGTATCTTCTTCATGGGTACTTCCCCACAATTCTGTCAAAATTTGCTTTTGTGTAACCACTTTACCTTGATGGCTTATTAATAACGCTAAAAGCTGGAATTCTTTTTTACTTAAAGCAATTTCTTGCCCAGCCAATTTTACGACATGCTCTATCACATCAACAAATAATGTTCCATCATCAAAAATTTCGGCTTGTTCTGTCTGTTGCGGCTTAGTCCGAAACATCACCCTAACTCGTGCAGATAATTCCTGAATACTAAAGGGTTTGGTCACATAGTCATTAGCACCGGCATCGAGCAATTTAATTTTTTGATTTTCATCAGGACGTGCTGATAACACAATCACAGGAATATCTGACCATTGTCTCAACTCAGTTAAAACTTCCAGCCCATCCATATCAGGTAAACCTAAATCTAAGATCAATAAGCCAATACGCTGTGTCACCAAAATTTCTAAGCCTTTTAAGCCATTTTCAGCAACATGCACCTGATAACCTTGTGCACGTAAGGCGATGTCCAAAAATCTCCGAATTTGCGGTTCATCGTCAATAATAAGAATTGATACTTGATGGTTTAATGTTTGTAGCATAAACGATGATTTTAATCCTGATGAAGTGGTAATCGTATCTTAATTAAAGTACCTTGACCATGTGTCCCAGCCAAAGCCTCTATACTCCCCATGTGTGCCCCGATAATCGCTTTGACAATCGCCAGTCCTAAACCTGTCCCCGTTTTACCTCGATCACCGCGTTGCATGGTATAGAACATGTCAAAAATCTGCTCACGTTCATCTTCAGGAATACCAACACCTTGATCTTCAATCTCGATCTGTAAATAGGTTTCGATCTGCTGAATATTCACTTCTATAGGCACATTTTCTGGAGAAAATTTGGCTGCATTTTCTAAGACATTAAAAATAGCTTGCTCAATCAAGGCAGGATGCACATAAAGCTGAGGCAAATCATCTGCTAAAGTCACGTTGATTTTGACATTCGGCTGATAACGTTTAAGCCGTTGCGTTGCAGAGCCAATCAGCTCATCCACACCAATCCAGTCTCGAGCCAAAGTAAGTCCCTGATGCCCTAAGCGAGTCATATCAAGTAGATTTTGAATATAACGATCAAGCCGTTCCCCTTCAATGTGAATGGTGTCTAATAATTCATGGCGATCACTTTCAAGCATCTGTTCGCCATAATATTTTAAACTGTCCGCTGAGCCAATCATTGCAGCCAACGGTGAACGCAAATCATGTGAAACGGATGAAAGTAAGGCTGAACGCAGCTTCTCCGTTTCAGCCACCACACGAGAGTTTTCTAACTGCAATGATAACTGTACACGTGAAGCAGTTTGAGCAATGTCATCAATCATCAACTCAACTAGGCGTTGTTGTTCAAAATCAATTCTTTCAGGATTTTGATTAAATCGAATGGCAATGACACCATACCCACCCACTAGATTCAGTGAATTAAACCACCATTCAGATTGGGTTAATGTTTTAGTAAAACGTCCACATGATTGCACATTTTTCTGAGTCCAATTTGCAGCGATCTGATCTTTTTCATTAAATAAAGTGGCATCGCCTAATTCAAATGTTCCAATTCTAAGCCAAACGGCTGCATTTAAAGCACTTTCCAAATGTTGCTTTGCAACTGTCATGACCTGTTCAATATCCACACAACTGGAAAGTTTACGCTCTAATTCTTGTAATTGTAGCGCAATAGAATTTGCAGCACGTAGGCTAAGCACCTGAGCACGTAATTGATTGGCTAAACGCCCGACCAATAAAGCTGAAACGATAAATGTGATAATAGTAATGACACCACGTTCAGCACTAATCATAAAGGTAAATCGTGGTTCGATAAAAAAGTAGTTATAGAGTAAAAAACAAATAAAAACGCTCATAATCGTAATCAGCATGCGTGCCCGCATTGCGACCAGCAGCACCGTCACAATGAAAATTAAGGCTAAATCACTATAACCAATAAACCGATCGCTGATTGCCGCCACCATAAGACCGAGCAGAACAATCACAATGCTTTCAATGATTTCTCGTTGATTGAATGCTAAGCCCTGTTCTAGCCAAGCATGATGAGAGAGATAGATCATTGCTTTATGATCGCCATGTTTTGATGCTAATGGCTGAACAAAGGTGATTTCAAATGGATGCTGTTTTTCTAACAGTTGATCAGCAATGTGATCTGAAAACAAACGTTGCCAGAGTGACTTTTTAGGGCTCTTGCCCAATAAAATATTAGATGCGCCATAATCATAAGCAGCCTGTAAAATCGTTGCTGCAATTTGATTGCTATATAATAAATAAGTATCTGCACCTAACTTACGTGCCAAATTAAAAGCTTTAGTGACAGCAAAGGTTTGCGTGTTTTCAATCTTGCTTTTTTGAATTGAAATCACACTCCAAGTCGCATTTCTCCTTTCGGCAATCCGATGTGCTCGTCTTACTAAATCCTCTGAAAACTCAGTTCCATCAATGGCTAACATCACATGATTTTGAATCGGAATAATTTGTCCTTGAGCTACAAATTTCTCCCGATAATCAATATCCACCTGTCCTGCAACTGTTTGAATTGCAAGGTCTCGTAAAGCTGTGAGATTGGCTGGCTTAAAAAAGCCTTGCAAGGCATGTGGAGCGACATCCGCTAAATAAATTTTGCCATGATTCATACGCTCTAATAGTTCAGGTACAGGAAGATCGACCAGCCGAATATCTTTTAATCTTTTTAATAATGCATCAGGCACGGTTTCTGTCACCCGAATGCCCGTAATTTGATAGACCACATCATTCAGACTTTCAAGATGCTGAATATTCAATGTGCTATACACATCAATACCTGCATCTAGTAACTCATTCACATCTTGCCAACGATACTCATGACGGCTATTGGGCACATTTCGATGTGCGAGTTCATCGACCAAAACTATTTCAGGTTTTAACTTCAGAATTTGATCAAGATCCATTTCATCTAAAAATCGATCTTGATATTCAACAGTCCTTTTAGGAACAACATTCAGCCCTTGAATCAAAGCTTCTGTATCAGCTCGACCATGCGTTTCGACCACGCCCACCAGCACATGATGACCTTGTCGCATCAACTCATGTGCTCTCGACAACATGGCAAAGGTTTTGCCCACGCCAGGTGCCGCCCCCAAGAAAATGGTTAAACGTCCAGATTGTTCACGTTGGCTATGTGCCAACCATGCATCTGCTTTGTTATTTCGGTCGATCTGCATAGGTTAAGCTCTATCAACGTGAGGTTGATGATAATTGATCTAAAGCGATGTTGAGCTGAAGCACATTGACTCGTGCCTGCCCATACAAGCCCAATTGAACAGGTTGAATCTGTTGTTGCACTAAATCTCTGACTTTCTGCTCGGATATAGCACGTTGTTGTGCCACACGTTTCACCTGTAATAGTGCACTTTCAGGTGAAATATCTGGATCAATCCCGCTACCCGATGCAGTGATCATCTCTGGTGGTACTTGTTGCTCAAGGATTTGATTGTTTTGAGCAAACTGCAAGGTTCTTTCTTTAATTTCCTTTTGCAATTCAGGATTAGACACTGCCAAGTTACTCCCCCCAACCGCATCCGCATCATACGCGATGGCACTTGGACGAGCATGAAAGTATTGATCACTCGCAAAGTCCTGTCCAACCAAGCTTGACCCGACAATTTTTCCATTTAACTCGATAACACTACCATTAGCCTGTTTTGGAAATAACAATTGAGCCAAAGATACACTCACACTGCAATACAATACGCCTGCAATCAAGAACCCAACCAACACTAAACCTAGGCTAGACCGAAAGAGTGATTGTGGCTCAGAAGATAGCGGGAAATTTTCTAATGTATTCATGATGTACTCCTAAATCCACAACGACACAACAAGGTCAATCAATTTGATGGCAATAAACGGAAAAACCACACCCCCTACGCCATAGATCAGCATATTACGACGTAACAATTGCAACGCACTGGCAGGTTTAAATTGCACTCCTTTAAGCGCTAAAGGAATCAACATCGGAATGATCAGTGCATTAAAAATCAATGCAGAAATCACCGCACTGCTTGGACTACCCAACTGCAAAATATTCAAGACATCAAGCTGAGGAATCGCAACGGCGAACAGTGCAGGCAAAATCACAAAGTATTTAGACACATCGTTGGCTAAAGAAAATGTGGTCAATGCACCGCGGGTAATCAATTGCTGCTTGCCAATTTCTACCACATCAAGCAGTTTGGTTGGATCAGAATCTAGATCAACCATATTTCCCGCTTCTTTTGCAGCTTGCGTGCCAGAGTTCATTGCCAAACCAATATCTGCTTGTGCCAAAGCGGGTGCATCATTGGTTCCATCGCCAACCATTGCGACCAATTTCCCTGCGGCTTGCTCTTTACGAATACAAGCTAATTTATCTTCAGGTCGAGCTTCAGCAATATAATCATCCACGCCTGCTTCAGCGGCAATTGCGGCTGCGGTCAAAGGATTATCCCCTGTTACCATGATGGTTTTAATCCCCATCTCTCTCAACAATGCAAAGCGCTCTTTAATCCCTTGCTTAATCACATCTGAAAGTTCAATCACACCTAAAATTGTATGATTCGATGCAACAACCAATGGTGTTGCGCCTTTAGACGCGACTTGTTCTACACGGGCTTTCAGCTCAATATTGTCTTTAATCTCTTGCTGGGTAAATTTTAGAATCGCATCCACTGCGCCTTTGCGAATTTTTTGCCCTGTCGCTAAATCAACCCCAGATAACCGTGTTGAAGCACTAAACTGAATAAATTCTGCGTCTTTAGGTTCACGGATACTTTCACCCATTTCTTTACCTAAACTCACGACAGATTTACCTTCAGGCGTTGGGTCAGCAAAAGACGTGAGCATTGCTGCTTGGCGTAATTCACTTGGACTCACACCAGCCAATGGGTAAAAAGCGGTTGCTTGGCGATCACCATAGGTTATTGTGCCTGTTTTATCCAACAGCAATACATCAATATCACCAGCAACCTCAACTGCCTTACCTGACTTCGCCAATACATTGGCTTTTAAGGCTCTGTTCATCCCTGCAATCCCAATCGCAGGCAACAAACCACCAATTGTTGTTGGAATGAGACAGACCAATAACGCAATCAACATTACCAGACTGATTTTGATCCCAACCATAGAACCAATAAACGGTAATGTTGCAACCACAACAATAAAAGTAATGGTCATGATGTTCAGTAAAATACTCAGCGCAATTTCATTCGGTGTTTTTTGACGATTTGCACCCTCAACCAAAGCAATCATGCGATCTAAAAAACTATTGCCTGCCTCATTACTGACACGAACAATAATTTGATCTGATAAAACTTTGGTACCCCCAATCACACCTGACCGATCCGTATTGGCTTCACGTAATACAGGTGCAGACTCACCTGTCACCGCCGACTCATTAATGGTGGCAAAACCTTGAATGATTTCACCATCTGCAGGCACGATTTCACCAGCTTTGATGATCACCAAATCATCTTTTTTTAATAAATTTGCAGAAATCACCATTGGAGTAGCATTTAGATCAGCAATTTTATTTGCCGTTAAGTTTTCACGAGCTTGGCGTAAAGAAGATGCCTGTCCACGTCCTTTGGCTTCTGCTACTGCTTCTGCATAATTGGCAAACAAAACGGTTACCAATAAGATCAAGCTGAGTAAAATACCAAATCCAAAACTGGTGCTCCCCATCACAGTTGCCGCGATGGTTAACACCGTTCCAATCCAAACACATGCCATGACTGGATTTTTAAAAGCGTACTGTGGCAATAATTTATGGAAAGTTTGCTGAATAATTTCTTTATTCAAAATATCCATTTGTTGTGTCGCATTTGAATGTTTCATTGTTGTCGCTCCACGCTTAAACTTTCACAGATAGCACAGATAAATAATCGGCAATTGGTCCAATGACCAACACTGGCATGAATTGCAATAAGGTCAAAATCAACACGATCCCAATCAAGGTCAACGCAAAGGTTGGGGACTCGATATGTAAAGAGCCTTTAGTTTCCGCTGCTTGTGGTTTGGTTGCCAAACTCACTGCGATTAAAACTGGAATGATGAGGACGCTATAACGACCTGCCAATAAGGCCACACTGGCACTGAGATTCCACCATATAGTGTTGTCGGCTAAGCCTTCAAAACCAGAACCATTATTGGCAAACGCAGACACATATTCATAAAACACTTGGCTAATACCATGCGATGCAGGATTTGAATTTCCTGTTAAAGATGGGAAAGCGATGGCGATCGCCGTCAAACCAAGAATCACCACTGGTTGTAAGAGAATGACGAGTGCCAATAACTTAATTTCAGTGACTTCAATTTTTCGTCCAAATAACTCAGGCGTACGACCTGTCATCAAACCCGCGATAAATACGGCTAAAAATAGATAGATAAAAAATTGTAATAGACCACAACCAATCCCACCCCAAATGGCATTGATTAGCATATTGCATAACTCAACCAAACCCGTTAATGGCGAAGCTGAGTCATGCATCATATTGACCGAACCATTATTCACCTGTGTAGTTAAACTTCCCCATAATGCAGAGGCTTCAGCTCCAAAACGAACTTCTTTACCTTCCATTAGCGCCGTATTTGGAACCAATGAAGATTTTTCAGTCCATAATGTGAATACAGTGGAAGCCAATGACATCAACAACATCGTACCCAAAATCATCCACATTAATTTTTTGCGTTGGACAAAGCGACCAAGCATAAATACAACCGACATTGGGATTAGTAAGATCGCAAGCATCTCCAGCACATTGGATAATGGCGTTGGATTTTCTAAAGGCACACTACTGTTTGGACCATACCAACCACCGCCATTACTGCCTAATTGCTTGATCGCCACCATCGGTGCAACTGGACCCAATGGAATATGTTGAGTTTTGACTTCCGTGCTTTGATCCAAGACTTGTGCTGTTGGACCCGCCGAGAGTGTTGCAGGGACACCTTGAAATGTAAGCAGTAAAGAAAAAATTAAACTTAATGGAATAAAAAATCTAAATAATGGTCGGATAATATCCATCCAATAATTACCTAGATTAATCGTATTCCAATCTTTCTTATCTGCACCTTCTTCTCTGCCTGATTGCAGGAATAAAGCCCTTAACATCGCAGCAAGCAATGCCAGCCCAATAATTGGCGACAAATATTGCAATCCCACAATGGCTGTCATTTGTGCAAAATAAGACAGTTGTGCTTGCCCTGAATAATGCTGCTGATTGGTATTGGTTAAGAAAGAAATCGCTGTATGCACAGCCAAGTCCCATTTCATGTTTGGAATGTTGTCAGGATTGAATGGCAACCACGCTTGAGTCATAAAGACGGCAACACTCGCCACCACCAGTAAGATATTACTGAGCACAAAAGCCCCAAAATATTGACGCCAATTCATACCTACTTGTTTCACATTCAAAATAGCGTAAATTGGTTGTTCGATCCATTTAAAGAAACGATCGCTTTTCATTGGTTGAGCTTGCATCACATCTGCAAGATAGCGTCCTAATGGATAAGCTAAAACCAATGCAAGGATAAATACGGAAATAAATTCCCACATAGCACATGCCATTTAAAAAAATAAGTCAGTACTAGTATGGAAAATGACTGCGTAAATTCTCTATATCTAAAATGGCAAACAGCGTAAATTTTCTGTAAAAAATTAATCAAAAGACTAAATTTAATGTAATGAACTTTTAACCTTGCCAGATTGTACTGTAGACTTTGGCAATCAAAACAATTAAGACTTGAAGAAATGGCCTTATTTGCAATTATTGGATTAGGAAGTTTCGGTACTACCATAGCTACAGAATTGATGAGGCTAGATCATGATGTGATTGGTATAGATACAGAAAAAAATATGTTGAGAATATTTCAAATAAGATTACACATGCTGTGATAGCTGATGCAACTGATGAACACGTGCTAGAAGAATTAAATATTCAAAATTGTGAAGCTGTAATTGTAGCTATAGGTGAAGATATCGAAGCGAGTATTTTATGTGTTTTGAATTTAAAAAACTTAGGTGTTACAAAAATTTGGGCTAAAGCTAAGACAAAATCTCACCATACAATTCTATCTCATTTAAATATCGAAAAAATTATCCACCCAGAAGAAGATATGGGGATTCGAATCGCACAATCTTTAAATTATCCTATGGTAAGTCGATATATGTCTTTGAGTGATGATCACTTTATTGTTCAAATTCCTATTCAAGAAAACTTTTTCAAGATAATATAATTAAAAACATTTATAGATTTCCAGAAGTTAAAATTTTATTAGTTAAACGATTTAAAGATGTATTCTATACTATAGATCGAGACTTCCCATTAGCTGAGGGAGACACTCTTATTCTAGAAGGGCCACTCGCTAAACTTAAAATAATTTGTGAATTAATGATTTAAAGTGACTTAACATGAAAAAAATAAACAAAATCAAACCTATTCACTTAAATCCTCCTACTATTTTGGCTCTTGGCTTTCTAAGTTTTATTGTTTTTGGAACTTTCTTATTAAAATTACCAGTGGCTCACAACATTGAAATAACATGGCTTCAAGCATTATTTACAGCTACGTCTGCTGTGACAGTAACTGGGCTTTCAGTTATTGATACAGGTACTGCTTTCAGTCATTTTGGACAATTTATTATTCTTTGTCTAATTCAATTAGGTGGTCTTGGATTTATGACTTTTGCTATTCTAGCAGCATTAAGTCTCTCGCCAAAAATAGGACTTAAACAACAAATTATGGCCCAAGATAGCTTAGATCAAACTAGCTTATCTAAAGTAACATTTGTTGCTAAAGGCGTTGTCATTTATTCAATAATTTTTGAATTGATTGGTGCTATTATACTATCTTTTTGTTTTATACCCGAATTTGGAATCGTAAAAGGTATTTATACTTCTATTTTTTTAGTATTTCCGCATTTAACAATGCAGGATTTTCTATATTTCCTGATAGCTTAATGAGTTTTCAAAGCAATTATCTTATTTGTATTTCAATTAGTTTCTTATATATATTGGGTGGTTTAGGGTTTATAGTATTGATGGATATAAAAAAAATAGAAAATGGAAAAAACTAACAGCTAATAGTAAAATTGTTATTTTAACTACTATGTATCTCAATATCATAGCCTTTGTTTTAATTTGGCTACTTGAAGCTAACAATCCCCTAACTCTTTCCCCTATGCAAACAAGTGATCAACTTTTAAATGCATGGTTTCAAGCCACAACTCCTAGAACAGCTGGTTTCAATACACTAGATACGGCCTCTCTTAAAGATTCTACCACCCTGATAATTATGATCTTAATGTTTATTGGTGGTGGATCATTGAGTACAGCTAGCGGTATAAAAATAGGCACATTTATAATATTAATTCTCAGTGTTATTTCATTTCTACGGAGGAATGATGAAGTAACGATATTTAACTATTCCGTTTCTCAAGATAATATTTTCAAAGCTCTAGCAGTTAGTCTGATTACAGGACTTTTTGTAATCCTGAGTTTTTTTATTTTACTTATCTCAGAACCAAAATTAAATTTCTTGGATTTGATGTTCGAAGCTATATCAGCAATTAGTACTGTAGGTCTATCTCGAAACACAACAGGTTCATTGCATGAAGGAAGTTTGCTAGTTCTAATACTATTGATGTTTGCAGGTCGTTTAGGTGCTTTAACAATTGCGTATCTCATTGCGACCCCCAAAAAGAGTCGTATAAAGCACCCCAATACGCATATTCAAATTGGTTAGTTATTCACCTAACTTTTCGGATATAGTTAAACGAAGAGTAAATATCATAAATAGGCTTTTTTGCACAAACCTTTTCATTACGGCTTATTCAGCAATATAATTTCCAAATGAATAAGCCTACGCTCAAAATCTATCGTACAACGAATTCGTCATCCTACTATCGAGCTTTGATCAATCTTGGCAATTTAACAATTTGGTTTGATTCTGAGACTCAATGGTACGCTTACCCTAAAGGTAAACATGATCGAAATCAAACTTATTCAGACGCAGCCATACAATACTTTTTAATGATCAAATCTTTATTTCGTCTTTCTTTGCGTATGGTCACAAGCTTTGTTCAAAGTCTCTGTAATGAGTTACTTAGATATAGATAATTATGAATTGATATAGATAGAGCAATACTACTTAAGATATTAAAGATATATTAATTATTAAATAGATTTAATAAATATATTTATTAAAAAGATGTATTTATTATATTAATAACCCAGTAACCCTTATAAATTAAAAGACTGTAATACACGGGCACTTAAACTATATGCATTCCCACATATCACAGAAGTCTATAATAAATCTTACAAGCTTAAGTTACGTTATGGTTCATCTGCATCCTTATGAGCAGCTAATGGTGAACTGGAGATTTTCTTCTTATTTAGCTTCTTTGGCACAACTTTCTTTCTTCCAACAACAGCAATGCTACTTTTAATCAGCAACTTAGCATCGGGGTTCTGATATTCAAATCTTCTTCTCTTAATCGAATTTTCTATAAAAATACTGTGACTTAAGAATGTTGGAATAATTTTTTGTAAAAATCAGATTTCCTATGTTTATTGGTTGACTCAATAACCAATCGATCTAATGAATATTCTTCATCAGACTGCATTATTGGTTTTCCCTGTATTTTAAAACTTTTAAGCTCAGATAAATCAACCAGTTCCAACTCTGACAGTGCTTTTTCTTTTACAAATTTACGCCATCTCATATTTAACAATTGAATTATAGATGTTGGATCAGTGAATACTCGATGGTCAAATGTAATAAAGACATCGGCATAGAAATGCCCTTCTTCATTTTGACTCCATAATCCAAAGTAACCTGTTTTCCATGATAAAGGTTTTGCCCTTTGTGCCTGATGTAAAAATGCAGTCCATAAAACTGCTAGTTTTTCTTGAGGTATAGAGCCAAACTTTGGAATCAACTCAACAGTTAGTCTAAATACTAAACAATCCTGTTTCAACAAATATTGAAATAAATTAGTAGCTACTTCTAAACGTTTTTTATATTTTCTATAAGCATTTATTCTAATCTCTTTAATTGATTTACCGTTATTACCAAGAGGTATTTCAGTGAATATATTCCGTAAAGCAAAAATATAGCGATTAATATGCATAATCGATGTTTTAGAGGTAAATAAACTTGTGAGCATTTTTGACGTCTCTTTGCTTTTTTCAAATAGCCCATTCTCATGTAATTGGAAATCTTGTATTGTTCGTATGGCTTGATTCTCTAATTCACTTTCACCTAACAAAATAAATTGTCGGCCAAGGCTTGTAACTGCCTTACGTAAAATCGACCTTGACAGCAGTTCGTGATCACCCGATACACTGAGCTCAAATGCATTTAATTTTGTTGTAATTAATGTTTCAATAAATATTTCAATATGCATCATGGATTGAACTTTTTTGGGATCAGATTCAATCTCACGAAAATAATGTATCACCGCTTCAATGTAGGCTTGGCTAGTTTTAGGAAGGTTACGCATCGTCCAAACCGATTTAAGCTCCTTTTCACACAAAAAGGGCTGACATGCTTTATTTGCTGCCTCTAGCACTTTTTCCATAGAATTAGAATCTTTAACATAGCCATCATAATTATTAAAAGCCTCTGGCGGATTGCTTCTTACCCGGGCTATTTCTCCACTTAAATTGTGATTTACACTTAAATTAGTTTTAAAAAGATTTGATAAAACAGGCTGGATATATAAATCTAGCCTAAAGAAAAAGCTAAGTATCCAATATTTAAATGCTTCAATATTTTTAGGTTGTGAACTTTTAA
Organism: Acinetobacter colistiniresistens; assembly: GCF_024582815.1. NCBI lineage: Bacteria > Pseudomonadati > Pseudomonadota > Gammaproteobacteria > Moraxellales > Moraxellaceae > Acinetobacter > Acinetobacter colistiniresistens. Next base: position 2,157,282 of record NZ_CP102099.1, on the reverse strand, counting down.
TTAAACCTACAGCAATCTTTGAGTAATTTCTTCTAATGACCTCATTCCAATTGCGAATCCTAACATGGTATATATCCCCCACTGCTTTCTGAATTTGTTGTTGTAGCATGGAAATTGAGTTTTTCTCAGAAAAGTTTTTAGATGGTTTCAACGTCAAAATACAATGTAAGTTTAAATCATCTTTAGTACTATAAGTTTCAACCTTGGTGATTGCACTGAGAAGATGTGGGAAACTAGCTAATATAAGATTAATATCAGCCAATGGGCTGACTGGAATAATTCCAACTTGAGCCAATAAGTCAGAACGTGGTTTTAAAAAATCTTGTATCTGAATATCTATTGCGAATACATAAATGGTGGAGTGAATTTGTAGTAAATGATCAAACCCTTTAGCTTGTTGATTTAACTTATCAAATGTATTTATTTCCTGCTTACGATGTTCATTTATACCACGATCAATCTGATCTCGGACTTGAGTTATCAGTTGAGCTATGCGCTGATAAGGGATTCCTCCGATTCTCCATTGCGTTAATTGTTGGTGACTATCAAGAATGAATGCATTTTTAGCATATTCATCATTTTTCTCTTTAGGGAATGGTAAGTACACACTATTACCATCTTTCGCCCTTATTTCAAATCCTAAGTTTTGGTCAAGCAGCTTAAATGTCTCATACACACTCCTAAAAAAGAGATGAACAAACATTTCAGGATGTGGAATTAAACCTTTTTGCAAACGTATTCCATTAAAAAAATTACAGAACTCCTCAAGCTGATTCTGATCCTTTTTATTGCTGAACTTCGAAATAAGTACTTCGGCATCCCAGATATCATCGCTGACTTCTTGTGCAAAATTATCTATCCGCTTCAAAGTATCAATTGTTTCTTTAAAAGCTACTTTCTCAGCCAACCCATCTACATAGCGCATTGAATATGAGCTGTGAACTTTATGTTTTAGTAATTTAAAAAATCTTCATTCGAAATTTCGAAAGGTAAATTCATACTAAACTCTGCTTAGATCTTTATATAGCAATACATAGAAATATAATTCTAAATTTTATAATTTCACATTAATCACCTATTGTATTTATAAAAATATCATAATATACAGTAAAAATCACTTAATAAAACTTTATTTTGCACCGATTTTTCTTCTTAAAAACACAAAAAAATGCACAAATATGTGCATTTTTGTCCCCTATCAGAGCCCAATTTCTCTACTTTAAAATGAAATTTATTCAATTTTTTACTCTGGCCCAATGATTTGAGAGAGCAAATCTTCATGCCTTCGTAATAGGTTTTTGATGACTTCTGGCTGATAAGCTGTATTAAATGGAAGTTTCTTCTTCAGCAAAATTGATGGGTCATCCATCTGCAAGGCATTTTGAAGCTCTCGACATGTAACCTGAAGTTCTCTAATTTTATTGATAAAGGTCTGCTCTCGAGTCGCTGTGATTATGATACCTGAGCCTATTTTATTGCTTGGTGGATTTACCTTATACTTTTCGAACTCTCGTTGAAGTTCTGCTAACAATTTCATTTTTTCTTCTAATTGGGTTTCTATCCATTTTTTATCAAATTGCTTAAGTACAAGGTCTAATTCTGGTAAGACACTGTCTACAGCTGTATTCAGATTATCCCATTTGCCTTGGGTTTGAGCTTTATTCAGCATAAAGTCAAAAATCACTTGATGCTTTTTATATAGGCTCTTTTGATACCGTTTATTTGCTCCACGCACTCCTCTTATTCTAGTATGAATTTTCTTGCTAAAAAGAATATCTACATCCATCTCAGCATACTGACTAATTATTTCTTTATACGCTTTTTTTATCTCTTTATCTGAGAGCTCATCAAACTGTTCTATCAGTTCTAAAATGAGCCTTAAAACTTCTAGGAAGTCGTGACTTGAATACATTTTACCATTTCTTTTGACAGAAATAGGCTGTTCCATAAGCTCAACAATTCGTTGTGATTCTTCTTCGTTAAAATTTCTCCGGATATCTTGCAAATAAGCTAGATTCAAATCATCTCTGTTAGGTGCTTCGACATCATGCTCATATGTAGATTTCGTACAGTAGTTAAGAAACCCTTGGTATACCTCAAAAACAAATACAAATAATTCATTTCTATTTACATAAGCCATAAAACCTCCATTTCAATTATTCTTTATTTATCATATATATTTTATATCACTATAGTACAGTAAATCTTTACTTAACTAGAATTATTAAAATCATGGACATGGATCGATATGATTGCGGCATAGCAAGTTAGAAAGGATCTAGCCAATTAGATTCATAACTTAAATGTCAATTTATTACTGGAATCATATACTATGCTAGAGCATCGTTATCGTGTTAGAGATTTGGTCAACTATCCTGAACGTCCAGCAAAGGACTATGTGGATCGTAGTGGTCGCAGACGTCGGCTGTCTCATAAGCCTGCAACCAAAGGCTTACTCAATGTTGCGGAATCGACTTTCTGGAAGATGATTCGTCGTGGTGATTTTCCTGAACCGACATACTTAACCGCCAGTATGCCAACGTGGACGGAAAACCAGATCAATGCTTGGCTTGAACAGAAAATATCTAAAGCTGCATAAATTGAAATAGCTTGTCTCATAACAGGCTATTTTTTATTCACAATAATACTTTTATAAGGCTCTTAATCATCCATTTTTTTACAATAACTTTAAGATTCTGACCACTTCCTTCCATAGTTGAAACAAAGCCATTTTCATGTAATTTAATTTTCATATCTTTATCAACTTGAGGATAATTATGAAGCTGTTGATAATCTGCTAGATAAGCAATATATCTAATAATAGGATAAGTTAATGATTGATTTTTAACAATAAATTCAAATATTCCAATCAAGAATAAACTAGTAATTCCCCAAGCAAAAAAATGTAAAATAAGCTTATGATCTTTCTTTGCAATAAAATTAACTTCCTTCAAGCCAAATATTACTAAAAAGGATGAATGAAGCTATTCAATAGCTCAATTAACATTTTAAACATTAGTAATATTGCAATTAAAAAGTAAACCAAGAAAAATGCTAGAATTGTAAAAACTATTGCTGATGGGATATAACAAATAAGCACTAATAAATGAAGTGTAAGAGTAAAATCCTCTGCTGGTAAGCCCAAGCTCTTTACAATCAACTCATGTGCATAAACATTTGAAAACCATAGAATAAAAAGATTTACAATACCAAAAGAAAAAGTATAAAAGGCTTACCTTTTATTTTGTTTACATAAAACTGAACAGCCCATGAAACAAAACCGACCTCAATAACTAGAACCCCAAGTAAAAGAAGTATTTCCGAATAAATCAGCCTATGAAATAAGGCATATACAACCAATAATATAATCCCCACGACATAGGCACTTCGAATACATTTCTTCGTTTAATTTTTTTAAAGAAAAGCTCACATATACCTCTTATTTACAGTTGATTAAAGAATCTAAATAATCAGCCCATTCTTGCATCATCTCTTGGCGTTTATTCAAAAACTTGGTTCGGTTGTAAGCTGTACCATTATTGTCTTTTACCTTATGGGCTAACTGGTGTTCAATAAAGTCCACACGCTGCTCTAGAATCTCATCCAACATGGTACGTGCAGTTGCCCTAAAGCCATGTGCTGTTTGTTCACCACCATAACCCAAGCGTTTTAAAGCGGAGTTGATGGTATTGTCAGAAATAAAGGTTTTACCATCCCGCCCCACAAAGATGTATTCGCTGTATGGATGCAGATCAATAATTGACTCTATCAAGCCAAAGGCTTGATCTGACAATGGCACAATATGAAGTTGCTTAGTTTTACTGGCTGTAAATTTAAAGCATCTCTCATCACGATAGAAATACTCTTTTTTCAGCTTGCGGATCTCCCCAGGTCGCTGAAATGTCAGCACAGAGATTTTTAACGCCACCTGCGTGGTCAGCAAACAGCGTGTATAAAGTTTGGAGTAGTTCCAAATTTTATTTAACATTGGAGCTAGGTCTTGCTCTTCTGTCACGGCTGCAAAGTTTCCACCCTGTGGTTTTGGCAGTTCAATATCTTCAATGGGATTATACTGGATCAGCTTTTTCTTACGTGCTGATTTAAATATCTGATTGAGGTCCGACTTAAGGCGTTTGGCAACAGACAATGCACCACGCTCGATAATGCGCTTAAATACCTTAATCTCAAGAATTTCTAAGGTAAGCTGTGGAAAGGTTAAATCACCAATGTAGGGATAAGCATCATGCTTTAAACGACGGATCGTCTCTTCATCCTGTTTTTGCTCTAGCTCACGTTTATACAACCATGCTTCAGCGACGATACGAAAGGTGTTTTCTGCTTCTTTCTGTTTCTGAGACTTGGTTTCAATCCGCTCCATTGCTGGATCAATACCCTGCTTGATGAGTTTTTTATATTCATCACGAATCGTACGGGCATCATCCAAGGAAACTTCAGGGTAAGTACCTAAAGATAAATCATTACGCTTGCCTAGGAACGGACGTGTGTAATTGAATATCCAGTACTTGCTACCACTTTGATCAATACGTAGATAAAGATTTCCACCATCTGACAGCTTATACATCTTGTCAGGATCAGGTTTAGCTTTTTTAACTTGTAAAGCACTAAGCTTATTGATTCCACGAGTTGCCATAGTTCAGAAATAAAAAAATGCAGTAAGATATAATCTTACTGCATTTTTTACTACTTTATAACACCCGATTGGCGTAGTGCGTCACGGCTTGTCATATTGTAAATTTCCAACTTTAACCTTATAAATCATAAACTTATATCGTGTTAAACAGTGTCAGAAACTTGAATTTGGCGGAAGCGGTGAGATTCGAACTCACGGAGGACTCACACCCTCGTCGGTTTTCAAGACCGGTGCATTAAACCGCTCTGCCACGCTTCCATGTGCGTAAGAATACAAAGCTTGCCCTCTTTATACAAGAGAAATTTAACTGCAATGTATTCAAATGCATAATGTTTCATCAATTTTAGAGTTTTGCGGCTAATTCAGCACCATCTCGGATCGCACGCTTGGCGTCGAGCTCAGCAGCGAGCTTAGCACCACCAATAATATGGTAGTTCGCTGAAGTATTTTCACCGTCTTTAGGCATGAGATCTTTCACCGACTCTTGCCCTGCACATACAACAATGGTATCTACACGCAATAATTGATCATGACCATTATGTTCAACCCATAAACCCTCATCGGTCACGGCTTTATACTGCACGCCACGCAGCATACGCACCGCATGTTTTTTCAACTGCGCACGGTGTACCCAACCCGAGGTCTTACCCAGACCAATCCCAAGTGGTGTGGTTTTACGCTGCAATAAATAGATCTGACGCACTGGAATTTCAACTTCTGGACGCTGCATCCCACCTTCAGAGATATAGTTAGGATCTGGATCAACCCCCCACTCACGTTGCCATTCAGCTAAAGGTTGTGGCTGAGGTTGATGTGGTGGTTTTAACAGGAACTCTGATACGTCAAAGCCAATCCCGCCTGCACCGATCACAGCAACCTTATGCCCTACTTCTGCACCACGTAATACTTCTGCATATGACAACACTTGAGGTGCGGCACTACCTTGAATTTTTAATGCGCGCGGTACAACACCTGTTGCAACAACCACTTCGTCAAAGCCTTCACGTTCTAACTGCTCGCGACTTACACGCGTATTTAAACGGACATCTACACCTGTCTGTTTCAACTGTACTTTAAAATAACGAATCGTTTCATGGAATTCTTCTTTCCCTGGAACGACCTTGGCTAAATTAAACTGACCGCCGACATCATGATTGGCTTCAAACAGCGTTACGGCGTGACCACGGCTTGCAGCCACAGTTGCAGCTGACATCCCGGCGACACCACCGCCGACAACGGCAATACGTTTTGGTTTTTTAGTTTTGATATAAACCAGTTCTGTTTCATGACAAGCCTGTGGATTGACCAAACAGCTGACACGTTCATTCTTAAATGCATGATCCAGACAGGCTTGGTTACATGCGATACAGGTATTGATTTCATCCACACGATTGGTAGCCGTCTTATTCACCCAATAAGCATCCGCCAAGAATGGACGTGCCATTTGCACCATATCTGCCTTGCCAGAAGCAATAATCTCTTCTGCCACATCAGGCATATTGATACGGTTGGATGCAATCACAGGAACTGATACATGCTGTTTTACCGCTGCGGTATAGTCGACGAATGCGGCACGTGGCACTGAAGTCACAATCGTAGGGACACGGGCTTCATGCCAGCCAATCCCTGTATTAAGCAACGTAATCCCTGCTTTCTCTAATGCTTTAGCTACCACGATCACTTCTTGCATGGTATTGCCGTCATGCACCAGATCAAGCAAAGAGAGACGGAATGCGATAATGAATTTTTCACCGACTTTGGCCCGGATCGCTTTGACAATCTCTACAGGGAAGCGCATACGATTTTCAATATCGCCACCCCAACGGTCAGTACGTTTGTTGACATGGCTGCTGAGGAACTGGTTAATTAAATAACCTTCTGAACCCATGATTTCTACGCCATCGTAGCCTGCTTTTTTTGCCAAGCTTGCACAACGGGCATAATCCTCAACGGTTGCCAAAATTTGAGAATCCGACATCTGACGCGGTTTAAAGGGGTTGATCGGCGCCTGAATTGGGGATGATGACACTGAAAATGGATGATAACCATAGCGGCCAGAATGCAGGATTTGCATCAAGATTTTTGCACCATGCTTATGCACTGCGTGAGTCACAAGACGATGATGAGGAATATCTGCCAAGCTATTCATGGTTCCGCCAGCAGGGAGTAACCAACCTTGACGATTTGGAGAAATACCTCCAGTAATAATTAAGCCAACCCCGCCCTTCGCCCGTTCACCAAAATAAGCAGCGAGCTTTGGATAGTTAAAGAAACGATCTTCTAAACCTGAGTGCATTGAACCCATTACCACGCGGTTTTTAATGGTGGTAAAACCTAAATGTAATGGTTTTAAGATATTTGCATAGCTAGTCATGATATTCCTTCTTAATTTTGGCTTTGCAACTTGTTGCATAGTACTTTAATACTTTTTTGTTGATTTGGGATGACCCTAGATAAAAATTTAATGGTTGAAAGTGTCAATTCAGCTTCAACAGCGACAACAAGCATCTTCATGCTGTCTATTAAGCATTGCAATCTAATAAAACCAAACATAAAAAAGCAGCCATATTGCTATGGCTGCTTTGAGGTGCAAACTTAAATCATTCCAGTCTCACTTAAGGAATAAAATGACTATTTCTCCAATCAAATACTAATATAAAAGCAAATCAATGCTGCTGATGACCTGAATAAGCAAGAGGATCTTTTTGTACTTTCATTTTTAAAGAACTCATCACGATTCCCAAACAGATCAACACCGCACCGATCAAGATGTTTAAGCTTAAAGGCTCATGCCAGATCAAAGAGCCAAAAAACAGACTCAAAATTGGAATACACATAATTGAGATCGAAGCCACAAAGGTATCCACCTGACTGACAATCCAGTTCCAAAGCACAAATGCAAAACCAGTTCCAATCACTGCAATATAAAACAGTGCTGATTCATTTAAAGGATTCAACCAAACTTGAGCATCAACAGGTTCAAAGCATAAAGCCATCATGAACATGAGACTACCACCCAGCAAAAGCTGCCAAATGGTCAACTTGATTTTGTCATAACTCGCAAAATTCTTTTTGATAAAAACGGTCGATAATGCCCAAAAGAACCCTGAACCAATCAATAATACTTGTCCTAGCAATGACATATTCAGATGCACATGATGCAGTTGCGGCCAGAGAATTGCGATCAATCCCAATGCTCCAAGAACCAGTCCAATAACTTTCTGCTGATTCAACCGTTCATTTAAGAAGTAATGTGCCAATACCCCAATAAAAATTGGCATGGTAAAGACCAGTACTGCAGATAAACCTGAATCTACAAATTGCATGGCAAAAGTCTGGGTGGCATAGAAACCAAAACAGATTAACAGGCTTAAAATGATCAAAGGCTTCCACTCAGCGGGCTGTGGCAAAATAGATTTTTTTAAAATCCGTTGTATTAGCATCAGGGTCAATGCCGCTAAAATCAATCGCGTAGAGATAAATAAGAATGCTGGGAAAACTTGTAAACTATGCTTGACCAAGCCCCATAACGAACCCCAGACCAAACACAGTAATGCAATTGCACTGACGACTCGAATATTCACATCTGGTACTCAACCGCTAGAAAGTCTGCTTAGTGTATAAAACAAATGACATCATGAATAATGTTATGTTTTAATAGATACATCATTTTTTTTGATGCCTATCTGGTTTTGTATGCTTTTCTTGAATGGCTGAGATATTGAGGACTTGCCGTGAATATTGATATTAGCGATATCCGATCTTTTGTGACTGTGGCCGAACTAAAAAGCATTACCGCTGCGGCAAATAAGCTCAATTATTTACAGTCTAATATGACTGCCAAAATAAAAAAGATTGAAAATCACTATAAACGCCAATTATTCATTCGCAAACCCAAAGGTGTAGAACTGACTGAATCAGGCATGAATTTGTATGCTCAATACAAAAAAATGATTTTTACGTGGGAAGAAACTGAAAATAAAATCTATCAACAAGAAAATGTACTGCGCTTTGGCACCAATACCAGTCTAGGCGGTATGCGTTTTTACCCCTCTTTTAGCCAGCTCTATGAAGCCTATCCTGACCTTTCGATTACCATGAAGACAGGTCCAACAGGTTATATTGAAGATGAGATTTTAGCGGGCAATCTGGATATTGCCTATGCCCTGGGACATCCTAAACATAGAAATCTACAATATATTCAAAAGGCAGAAGATCAACTGGTCATTATCGGTAAAAACATGATCAACCATGATAGTATGGAGGAATGTCTGAATCATCAAAATATCTTGCTGGCGTCTGAACAATGCTGCTATGCCACAACCTTAGAGAGTATCTACACAGACTATAAGCTTAAAAAAGGTGAACTCACTCATATTTATGATCATGAAGCCTTAATTCATTTTACCCAATTGGGTATGGGCATCTCGATGATTGCCAAATCATTGATCGAAAAATATAACATTCAATATTATCGGGAAACGCCTGAGCAGTATCGGGATATCGGGCTCTATCTGATTACACGCCATGATCATGTGTTTACCCCGATTGAGAAGCAGTTTATTGGCTTAAATGATTCACTTTGATACAAGTTCGGCTTTACAAAATGAACAATGCTAATCAATCACAGGGACTTTAAATATAGGCTGTTTCTCCCACTTAAATATAGAGAAATATAACATCAGCACCCCAAGAACGGTTCCTACTGGAAAGTTATTGAGCATAAATACGGTCATAAAGATTGATCCAAACTGGCTGCTTGTACTCCCAGTTTTCACACTTCTTGCACATACAAAATGAACAAAAACTAAAGCAAATACCCCCAAGAAACTCCCAATCGAATATTGAGGAATATTCTCATAAAAACGATAAACAACTTTATAGATGAGAAGCGCGATTACGGCAATTGCCACCATTTTATGTAACGTTGAAAGAGTTTGATTTTGATCAACCACCATATTTTTATTTACCCTTTTCTATCATCTTATCGTAAAACTTTATATTTTTCTGATGTTAATCTATTTTTCAAATGAAAAAAAGAATTCCTTTCCCAACAGAAAAAAATTGATTTGAAAAGTGATATAGTACTGAGCGTATAAATTCTCTTTGGTCACCGATGTATTAGGGTGCCTATTTCGAAATAGTTAGGACTAGCAATGACTGATAATGCAACGATCTTGCAGCATGTACCAGTAGGTAAAAAAGTTGGGATTGCCTTCTCTGGTGGTTTAGACACTTCAGCAGCTTTATTATGGATGAAACAGAAAGGCGCAGAGCCTTATGCATATACTGCAAATCTGGGCCAGCCTGATGAAGATGACTATGATGCTATTCCAAAGAAAGCTGAACAGTACGGCGCAGTCAAAGCTCGATTAATCGATTGTCGTTTACAACTTGCACTTGAAGGGATTGCTGCAATTCAATGTGGTGCATTCCATATCAGCACTGGTGGTGTACCTTACTTCAATACCACACCTTTAGGTCGTGCAGTAACAGGTACCATGCTTGTTACCGCGATGAAAGAAGATGACGTCAACATTTGGGGCGACGGTTCAACTTATAAAGGCAACGATATTGAACGTTTCTATCGTTACGGTTTATTGACTAATCCTGCGCTTAAAATCTATAAGCCTTGGTTAGACCAAACCTTTATTGATGAGTTAGGCGGCCGTGCCGAAATGTCGCAATTCTTAATCGACAATGGTTTTGACTATAAAATGTCAAAAGAAAAGGCGTATTCAACTGACTCAAATATGTTGGGTGCAACGCACGAAGCCAAAGATTTAGAATACTTAAATGCTGGTATTAAAATCGTAGACCCAATCATGGGTGTTGCATTCTGGAAAGATGACGTTGAAATCCAACCAGAAGAAGTGAGCATTACTTTTGAACAAGGTATGCCAGTTGCGCTGAATGGCCAACGTATCGAAGATCCTGTTGAATTCATTCTTGAAGCGAACCGTATTGGTGGGCGTCATGGTCTAGGGATGTCTGACCAAATTGAAAACCGTATCATCGAAGCGAAATCTCGTGGTATCTATGAAGCACCGGGTATGGCTTTGTTACATATCGCTTATGAGCGTTTGGTGACGGGTATTCATAACGAAGATACCATTGAACAATATCGCATTAACGGTTTACGTTTAGGTCGCCTACTTTACCAAGGCCGCTGGTTCGACTCACAAGCGCTCATGCTTCGTGAAACGTCACAACGTTGGGTTGCTAAAGCGATTACAGGTACTGTGACTTTAGAATTACGTCGTGGTAATGACTACACCATCATGAATACTGAATCTCCTAACCTCACGTATGAAGCTGAGCGTTTAACCATGGAGAAAGGTGACTCGATGTTTACGCCAATGGATCGTATCGGTCAGTTAACTATGCGTAACCTCGACATTACTGATACCCGTGCAAAACTCGGTATCTATACTGAAACAGGTTTGCTTGCAATTGGCCAAGGTTCTGCAATTCCACAGCTCGAAAACAAATCAAAATAAAAGATTAGTAAATTTGTTTACTATTTTGAAAAGGCTGAATATTTTTATTCAGCCTTTTTATTTTATCAAAGAAAATAGAGATGATTGAATCATCGCATTTATAGAACAATACGTCGCATTAAAAGACTATTTATCCCTATTATGAATCGATAATATAAGCATTAAGCAATACATAATAATTTGGGAGATGAAAGATGCATGCTTATCTACATCGTAGTGAAAACCGTGGTCATGTCAAAGCAGGTTGGTTAGATACCTATCATAGCTTTTCATTTGGTAGCTGGTACAACCCGAAATATATGGGTGTCAGTGCGCTACGTGTGATCAACGATGATACGGTTGCTGCACATAATGGTTTCGGTACCCATCCCCATGACAATATGGAAATCTTGACCTGTGTACTTGATGGCACCATTTCACATAAAGACAGCATGGGCAATGAAGGCCAGATCAATGCCGGTGAATGGCAGTTGATGAGCGCTGGAACTGGGGTCACCCACAGTGAAATGAACAAGCATGATAAAGCGGTGCATCTGTTACAAATTTGGATTCAACCCAATGTGCAAGATGCCGAACCAACCTATCAGCAAATTCAACTCAATCCGAAAGATCATCCAAACCAATGGCACTTGATCGCAGGTGATGAATCTGCACCGATGTCGATTCGCCAAAATGCTGAAGTGAAAACTGCAGTGATTGAGAAAGATCTGCATTTAGAGATTACAGCACGGAAAAAAGTCAACTATGTGCATGTGATTTCAGGTGAAGTGATGATTGCCGATCATTTGGTAAAAGCAGGTGATGCATTATTGTTTGATGAGACTGGGGACTGTTCTAAATTTTGTGTAAGTACTTAATTTTCATTTATCCTTCAGAGGATAATTACAAAAGGTACTTCACATGGATGAAGCAACAATCAAAAGTATGGCTGCCGAATTGGCTAAAGGTCTAAAAACACCAGAAGACTTAAACCAAATGACAGCAGTCTTTAAAAAATTCATGATTGAAACTGCACTCAATACTGAACTTTCAGACCATCTCGGTTATGAAAAGCATCAGTCCAGGAAAGGCTCAAATAGCCGTAATGGGTTTAGTTCTAAAACCATTACAACTCAAGATGGACAACTGGCTTTAGATATTCCCCGTGATCGAGAAGGTTCATTTGAGCCACAAATTATCAAAAAGCACCAAACACGCATCACCAGTATGGATGACCAAATCCTCTCACTGTATGCAAAAGGAATGACTAATAGGAAATTGTAGCCTTCTTCAAAGAAATGTACGATGCCGATGTCTCAGCATCTCTCATCAGCAAAGTTACCGATGCTGTGATTGAGCAAGTGACTGAGTGGCAAAATAGAGCCTTAGATAGCCTTTATCCTGTTGTCTATCTTGACTGTATTGTTGTCAAAGTCCGTCAGCACTCCAATGTGATTAACAAGTCCGTATACCTTGCTTTAGGCATCAATATGGATGGACAAAAAGAATTACTGGGTATGTGGATTGCTCAGACAGAAGGTGCCAAATTCTGGCTGTCAGTCATGACAGAGCTAAAAAATCGAGGAGTACAGGATATTCTTGTTGCCTGTGTAGATGGATTAAAAGGCTTTCCTGACGCGATAGCCTCCGTTTACCCTCATACTGATATTCAACTGTGTATCGTGCATGTTGTACGCAATAGCCTGAGATTTGTAAGCTGGAAAGACTACAAGGCTGTTACCTCGGGTCTGAAAGCGATTTATCAGGCAAGTACAGAGGAAAATGCTTTAAAGTCCCTAGACATCTTCTGTGATCAATGGAATCACCAGTATCCCAAAATTGGAGAATCCTGGCGGGCCAATTGGGAAAATATCCGAACGATCTTTAGCTATCCAGCCGAAATACGTCATGCAATTTATACAACAAATGCGATTGAGTCGTTGAATAGCGTAATACGCCATTCAACGAAGAAGAGGAAAATCTTTTCATCTGATGACTCAGTAAAGAAGGTCATTTACTTAGCAACATCAAATGCTGCGAAGAAATGGACGATGCCAATTCAAAATTGGCGTTTAGCAATGAATTGGTTTACGATTCAGTTCGATGATCGATTAAAAGATCATTTATAAAAAATGGAACTTACACAAAATAATTTACAGGCTCATGAGACTGCAACCATTACTGCATTGCAAGACAGTCAAATGATTTGGTTTGACCTTCCTTAAACTCGGTTTAACTTGTACCTCTTAACCTCAAGGGGTACAAGCTTTTTAATCATTACTACTATCACAACTGTTTGAATCTGAATTTGATTCAGTATTAAAACTACAATTATCCATGCGTCTATCATCATTATCTTAAAATGAGTCGCCGCTAGATGTGGTCGAAGAATATGAATGTGAACCGTACCGGGTTTGTCGGAGACTCAATATTCTGAGAGACTATTCCGATGAAAAAACCAAACTATACCCCCGAAATTAGAGAAAGAGCGGTTCAATTACTAATTGAATCTGAAAAAGATTATCCATCGAATTGGGCAGCAGTTTCCGCAATTGCTCCTAAAATTGGCTGTACTCCTGAAACACTTCGTGTTTGGTATCAAAAATACTTAGATCAACAAAATCCCGCCAAAGTACAACAGGTATCTGACCAAGAAAAAATGAAGCAAATGGAACGTGAAATTAAAGAATTAAAACGTGCCAATGAAATTCTACGTAAAGCAGCCGCTTTTTTCGCCCAGGCGGAGCTCGACCGCCCACACAAATAATGGTGGATTTTATCCATAACAATAAGGCGTTATATGGTGTTGAAGCGATTTGTAGAATTTTACCGATTGCAGCTTCGACCTATTATCGGGCTTTAGATTTCGTTGATAACCCAGAACATCGAGCGAAACGTGCTCTGCATGATTTACATCATGCAGAGCAAATCAAACGTATTTGGAAAGAAAGTTCAGGTCGATATGGTGTACGTAAAGTTTGGCAAAAATTGAAACGTGAGGGTTATGTTATTGCACGTTGTACAGTTGCTCGATTGATGCAAAAGCTAGGTATACAAGGTGTTTGGCGTGGTAAGAATAAACAAACCACCCGTAGCCGAGATGATCAAAAACGAGCAGATGATTTAGTGAAACGGAATTTTAGTGCTGATCGACCTGACCAATTATGGGTCAGTGACTTTACGTATATTCAAACACATTCAGGCTGGGTCTATACCGCCTTTATTATTGATGTGTTCTCACGAGCAATTGTTGGATGGAAAGTATCTACACGGATGAATACAGATATGGTGCTCGATGCATTGGAGCAAGCATTGCACGATCGAGGCATGCCAAAGAATGTGATTCATCATTCCGATAGAGGTGTTCAATATCTTTCTATTCGCTATACCAATCGTTTAGATGCTGCAAATTTACGAGCATCAGTCGGTACGACAGGTGATTCATACGATAATGCTCTGGCTGAAACGGTGAATGGCTTATACAAAACAGAGGTGATTGAATATTTAAAAGCAGATTGGCAAGGTTTAGCAGATGTACAACTTGCGACACTAAACTGGGTAGATTGGTTCAATAAAAAGCGTGTACACAGTGCACTGGGTTATGTATCGCCTTTTGAGTTTGAAGCAATGTACTATGATAAGATTAACCCGTTAGGTCAGGTGGCCTAACTTAAATAAAAAAGTCTCCGACAAACCCGGTACGGTTCAATGGTTATAATCAGAAGAATCTGGTGTAGTGCCAGTGTTCTTTGCAAAGAAAAACAATAAAACGAGACCAATCAAAATAACTAAAAGAATAAACATCAGCATCACTATCCCCTATTGTGACCCAATCTTTATTTCACACTATAGCTTAATTTTATCCAAGAATAATCGGCATTAAAAAAGCCCGATTAACGGGCTTTTCTACAACCTTGAACATTTTTAAAAACGATTTAAACCGTTTCGTTCGTTGTTAGCTGTGTATTCAGGTCATCATATCTTTGTTCATTTAGGCAAGATTTCTCTTAAATCCCAAATAGTATATGACTTCCTTATTGTTTAAATTAGCACCAACAGTGGGTTGGGTCAAGTAGCATTATTCTCTAAAGATTAGGCTATAATAAAAAAAGCCCCAAATCTTTTCGACTCAGGGCTTTGGAGTTTTCTTCACTTCATTCGAAGCTATAAACTTAAAAATCTTGGTAGGTATATCCAATACCAAATTAAATTATAATTTATTGATTTATATAAATTTATATTTTATTTAAAATAAAAGTGTACAAGTAGGTGTACAAATTATTCAAACTTACGGTATGAGTCCATACCTACTCTTTACCACCATTTACGCTGTAATGCTCATGTCGTTCCTATCACTTATCGCTGTGACCGCTAAGGCGAATGGCTAGAATTTTTTAGCGCTTAGCTGCTGATTGCTCAACATGAGGAAAGTTTCAAGGATTTGGAGATGATGGCGTTAGCCTTACAGGGGGTATAAAAAAGAAAGAGTTTTTGCTGTTTGCATATTTAAAAGAAATGGGTAAATGAATTTCATTGAAATAAAAGATTAAGAAGATTCTTAATCTTTTATTTTTCAAAATCTTAATTTAGAAATAATAACAGAAATTAATATTTTATTTGAGCCAACAATAGAATTACGTGTACAACAAGTAAAGAATGTGAAAAATTTATATCATCTGCTCGTAAAATCCCATGACAAACATCATTCCTAATATTTAAACCTCTCGGCTCTGATAATACCGAGCGAAAATAAAATATAGTTTCAGAATCATCATGAAATAATTCCTTTATATTATCATTATTTATTAGACCATCTAGTGTTTGGTAGTTAAAGCCATCAAATCTATTTTCGCGCAAAACATTTCCGCCAGAATATTCAACTGCATTTCTGAAAGCAGACTCTATTTGCGGCACAAGTAAATGTACAGAAGTTATATGATCTTCTTTTAAATAAGCATCTATTCCTTTAAATAAAATTTCTTTATTTTCAGGAATAAACAAAGGAGATTTATGTATGTAATCAACAACGTCTTGGCTAGATTTATTATTTTTCCTTAAAAGTTCCTTTAAAAACAAATCAAAAAGACCACTACCCAAAATTATAATTTTTTTCATTTCAGTAAAAGCAATTCCTTCTTCATCATCATTTTCAATTTTTGCTGTTGGTCTGCCACTAGTATCAACTATTGTAGATCCAAAAATTGCCGTTAATGGAAACTGACTTATAAGCTTTGCTCTTTCATCTAAAACAAATCTTTTAGATATAACATTTTTAAGAATAAGCCTTAAAAGCGTAGGTTCGAAATCTCCTTCCGTATTTTCATCAATCATTAATTTCAACTGTTCATTTGTGATTTGATAACTTGTTTCAGACATTGTTAAATCACCAATAATTTTAGTTGAGTAACTTTTTATTAAGACTAATATTTCTTCAGCCTTTTGATGCATTTGATTCTCGATTAAAAGTTCATGAAGCGACTTCAAATCTGCTACAGCAACAATTGGCCTTTTTGCGATACATTTTCTATCATTTTTTCTGAATAATTTATTAAAAGTTCATTAACCTTCGCAAAATCATCAATAGATCGATAATATTTTAGTAGAAGATTTAAAAAACCTTCTAATGAATAATGTTCTATGACTTTATCAAAATAAGTACTATATCTATCGGTAAAACTGGTAATTATTTCTTCTTTCTGTGATTCAGTCAAATTTGACTCTTTCCTTAAAATAAGTTCTTCAAAACAAAACCCCCAAGATGCTGCATAATTAAAATCAACAATCTTATTCTCAAGATCAATTAAATTTTGAATACTAATACTAATATGAGACTTAGATTTGTATTTCTTAGATAATTCAAAAGCTCTTAAAGCATATTTTATTGAATAAAGCCACTTATTTTCTTCCACTTTACTTATTTCAATAAGTAAATCTATATATGAATATAATTGCTGAATATCAAATTTATTATTTACAATTTTATCAAAAACTAGAACCAACCCATTGTATCGTACCTTCATAAACAAATTATTTGTTGATTGGGATCTGCTTTTCCAATAAGCTATTTTTTCCTTAGTAATATCTACTAACGTAGGAAAGAACAAAATTTACTTCGTTAGTCATTGGATTTTTCCGGTTATTGAATTACTTGATCGTAAATGATCAAGAGGACTTCATAAACTCAATTCCTCCGCCGAGAATTCCTCCGTTCTTTTAAAATGAACCGTACCGGGTTTGTCGGAGACTTTTTTATTTAAGTTAGGCCACCTGACCTAACGGGTTAATCTTATCATAGTACATTGCTTCAAACTCAAAAGGCGATACATAACCCAGTGCACTGTGTACACGCTTTTTATTGAACCAATCTACCCAGTTTAGTGTCGCAAGTTGTACATCTGCTAAACCTTGCCAATCTGCTTTTAAATATTCAATCACCTCTGTTTTGTATAAGCCATTCACCGTTTCAGCCAGAGCATTATCGTATGAATCACCTGTCGTACCGACTGA
This sequence comes from Acinetobacter colistiniresistens, assembly GCF_024582815.1. Taxonomy (NCBI): domain Bacteria; kingdom Pseudomonadati; phylum Pseudomonadota; class Gammaproteobacteria; order Moraxellales; family Moraxellaceae; genus Acinetobacter; species Acinetobacter colistiniresistens. The sequence continues at coordinate 2,139,645 of NZ_CP102099.1, read as the reverse complement.
TGCTCGTAAATTTGCAGCATCTAAACGATTGGTATAGCGAATAGAAAGATATTGAACACCTCTATCGGAATGATGAATCACATTCTTTGGCATGCCTCGATCGTGCAATGCTTGCTCCAATGCATCGAGCACCATATCTGTATTCATCCGTGTAGATACTTTCCATCCAACAATTGCTCGTGAGAACACATCAATAATAAAGGCGGTATAGACCCAGCCTGAATGTGTTTGAATATACGTAAAGTCACTGACCCATAATTGGTCAGGTCGATCAGCACTAAAATTCCGTTTCACTAAATCATCTGCTCGTTTTTGATCATCTCGGCTACGGGTGGTTTGTTTATTCTTACCACGCCAAACACCTTGTATACCTAGCTTTTGCATCAATCGAGCAACTGTACAACGTGCAATAACATAACCCTCACGTTTCAATTTTTGCCAAACTTTACGTACACCATATCGACCTGAACTTTCTTTCCAAATACGTTTGATTTGCTCTGCATGATGTAAATCATGCAGAGCACGTTTCGCTCGATGTTCTGGGTTATCAACGAAATCTAAAGCCCGATAATAGGTCGAAGCTGCAATCGGTAAAATTCTACAAATCGCTTCAACACCATATAACGCCTTATTGTTATGGATAAAATCCACCATTATTTGTGTGGGCGGTCGAGCTCCGCCTGGGCGAAAAAAGCGGCTGCTTTACGTAGAATTTCATTGGCACGTTTTAATTCTTTAATTTCACGTTCCATTTGCTTCATTTTTTCTTGGTCAGATACCTGTTGTACTTTGGCGGGATTTTGTTGATCTAAGTATTTTTGATACCAAACACGAAGTGTTTCAGGAGTACAGCCAATTTTAGGAGCAATTGCGGAAACTGCTGCCCAATTCGATGGATAATCTTTTTCAGATTCAATTAGTAATTGAACCGCTCTTTCTCTAATTTCGGGGGTATAGTTTGGTTTTTTCATCGGAATAGTCTCTCAGAATATTGAGTCTCCGACAAACCCGGTACGGTTCAGTATGAGGTCTTAAAACAGCCTGTTTAGCACCAAACATTCCGCCCGTTGTAAATCTACCACCAGTGACGTTCAAAGCTGCTTTATCAAAAAGTTCTACATCAATGTTCTTATTATCAACTTTCCCAGTTTTGTCGAGTAGCTTTTCAGATTTTTGAGCCAAGTAAGCATAGTTCGCTCGAATAGAATCAAAGTAAACGCTGTAAGCTGGACTACCAACAGAAACAATCCCCTTAAGATATTCACCTGTTTTCAGGTTAAGGGCAAAATCACTGACTTTCACATCCCCTTTATCCAACAAATCTTGCCCCGTGGCAATTTGACCTGCAATATCAGTCAACCCTCGGTTATTTAATGAGGCAGCCCAACGATATGAATTGTTCTTACCAGCAACGGCTTGGATCATATCTCTTGCTGCATTAGGACTATCTTTAGCCGCTTTAAATAAATTAGTCACAATCTGAAGCCTGTTTACAGGGGATGCACTCTTCCAGATACTGACCATCTCATCAATATTTTGTTTAGATAAAGGATTCGTGGCTCCTGTTAAAGAACCGCTCGCTGCATTCACAGACTCCATATTTTTGATATTTTCACTTATCGCTTTCAAAGCATCTGGTTGGCCTTGAATAATTAAAGTCGTTGGCACCTGCGGTAATAAACTCCCCGTTTTTAGCGAATAAGCAAATGATGGATCGTTCTTTTCTTTATCCAGCATCACCGTATGGATTGATTGCATCTGATCCACAATCAGCTTTGTTTCTTGAGGCTTATCTACACCTTGTGTTTTGACATTTGCCTCATAAGCATTAATTAATGATTCACGTGCGTCAGGAGGCATTGAGTACAATTTCTGAAATAATGGGAGATTGTTATTAAGCCGTTGAAATTCAGCTTCGGAAGTAGAGCCAACAACTTTGGCAGATAACTCATTGAAGCGTTGTGATGTAAATGGGATGCCACTTTTCATGAGCCTGTAAATTATTTTGTGTAAGTTCCATTTTTTATAAATGATCTTTTAATCGATCATCGAACTGAATCGTAAACCAATTCATTGCTAAACGCCAATTTTGAATTGGCATCGTCCATTTCTTCGCAGCATTTGATGTTGCTAAGTAAATGACCTTCTTTACTGAGTCATCAGATGAAAAGATTTTCCTCTTCTTCGTTGAATGGCGTATTACGCTATTCAACGACTCAATCGCATTTGTTGTATAAATTGCATGACGTATTTCGGCTGGATAGCTAAAGATCGTTCGGATATTTTCCCAATTGGCCCGCCAGGATTCTCCAATTTTGGGATACTGGTGATTCCATTGATCACAGAAGATGTCTAGGGACTTTAAAGCATTTTCCTCTGTACTTGCCTGATAAATCGCTTTCAGACCCGAGGTAACAGCCTTGTAGTCTTTCCAGCTTACAAATCTCAGGCTATTGCGTACAACATGCACGATACACAGTTGAATATCAGTATGAGGGTAAACGGAGGCTATCGCGTCAGGAAAGCCTTTTAATCCATCTACACAGGCAACAAGAATATCCTGTACTCCTCGATTTTTAGCTCTGTCATGACTGACAGCCAGAATTTGGCACCTTCTGTCTGAGCAATCCACATACCCAGTAATTCTTTTTGTCCATCCATATTGATGCCTAAAGCAAGGTATACGGACTTGTTAATCACATTGGAGTGCTGACGGACTTTGACAACAATACAGTCAAGATAGACAACAGGATAAAGGCTATCTAAGGCTCTATTTTGCCACTCAGTCACTTGCTCAATCACAGCATCGGTAACTTTGCTGATGAGAGATGCTGAGACATCGGCATCGTACATTTCTTTGAAGAAGGCTACAATTTCCCTATTAGTCATTCCTTTTGCATACAGTGAGAGGATTTGGTCATCCATACTGGTGATGCGTGTTTGGTGCTTTTTGATAATTTGTGGCTCAAATGAACCTTCTCGATCACGGGGAATATCTAAAGCCAGTTGTCCATCTTGAGTTGTAATGGTTTTAGAACTAAACCCATTACGGCTATTTGAGCCTTTCCTGGACTGATGCTTTTCATAACCGAGATGGTCTGAAAGTTCAGTATTGAGTGCAGTTTCAATCATGAATTTTTTAAAGACTGCTGTCATTTGGTTTAAGTCTTCTGGTGTTTTTAGACCTTTAGCCAATTCGGCAGCCATACTTTTGATTGTTGCTTCATCCATGTGAAGTACCTTTTGTAATTATCCTCTGAAGGATAAATGAAAATTAAGTACTTACACAAAATTTAGAACAGTCCCCTTTTCACATCTGCTTTAAAATCATTTAAAGCTGCAGTAGCATCTTTCTCTCTTTTATTTGCAGCAGCTTGGACATTTCGATCATATCTATCTCTATAACTAATAGCTCGACCTAACACATTAGGAATGTTATGTGCGCCTATTTGTTTAGCGAATGGACTTTCAGAATCTGCTAATGCACCAATGTATTTATCTAACTCATCTGGATCATCTTTGTACTTAAGGATCTCAGAAATAAACGTATCTGCATTATTGTCTTGTATAAGCTTACCGACACGTGCCTGATTCTTTGCGGAAAGAAAATCTTTTGTCAGAGCAAAATAGGCAGGAATCTTTGATCCATCGCCATTTGATTGCATGAGATTAATAGCATCTAGAACGGCTTTATCTTGCTGCCCTTTAGCGTATTGTTCTATTTGTTGTCCATTCCAGCCTAAATCCTTACCATACTCTTGTGAAGTATTACGTATCTTCTCCAATGACATAGTAGTGGTTGGAATATCGGAGTAGTTCATACTGACTGAACTAATGTTGGCATCGATCTCAGACTCAAAGGCCTGTTTCTGAAATTTCTGGGATTCATTAAAAAGATGCTGCGATGCAATGCGTCCTAATTGCCCTTTCAAAGTCGCCATATTTTTATTGAACATTTGACGCTGAGTACCATTTGAAAGGCTACTTTCTTGCTCTCTAGCGTTGGAATCGAACCATTCAAATGCCTCATTAACTAAGTTTTTCCCGGAGTCTCTATTAAGCGCATTTTCACCTTTTATGGTGAGTAATCCGTCTTTGGGATTGTATAAATAATTATTAACTCTATTCTGATAGTCCGCTGTCACCTGAGAGACACGAGCTTTATTCGCCGTATCTTGATATTGGTTATATATCTGCGCTCCCGTACCAACTAATTCTGTCAAACCATCCAACTGATTTGAAACTACACCTACTGCTTGTCCAGGAGTAAGTCCTCCATTAATTTGTACAGATGGTGTTTGGGCTTCATTAATCTGCTGATTAAATACTGGTACACGCATTGCTAAGGCTACCTATTTGGGATGGTTAGATTCAGGAATGTCTCCTCATAAGTACCCTATAGAATGCAAGATTTTTTAATGCTGATTAAGTAGCTAAATAGCGATGGTGGCAACAGCTAAATTCTTGTTACCACCGAGAATTAACTCATTTTCTCCTTTGCTTTTTTTAACTTAGCTAAAGCAGATAATTTCACGGCAGCAGATTTAATATCTGTTAAAGGATTATCTGGATCATTCCCCAATTCAACTTTATCTTTGAATGCACCAATCGTGATATGTTTACCCAATAGCTCTAAGTTTCTAACTTTATCTGGCCACTTAATCTTACGTAAGAAGCCGATGAATGTTTTATCTTCCCCACGGCCATCAAACTCTTCAAAGCTATCGATACTAGATACGTATTGTCTCCATATCTTAGGCCACTCACTGATAGGTTTTAATGAAAGATCGTTGTTCATAATATCGAGCACATCCATTTGATCAATTTCAACAAGCCGATGTAATACATAATCTGCATCCACCTTAAGTCTCTTAATTCGTTCCTGCTGAGCGTCTTCAATCAGTCTTTCAATCTCAACATTTTTCAACAGCCTTTGACCATGTGAATATGCTGTTTTCTCTGAGTACCCAGCGCGAATCGCGGCTTGCGTTGCGTTTAGATCAATTATGTATTCAAGTGCAAATAAATTTTGTCTTTTACTTAGTGCCATTAGATGACTTCCTTATAACAATACTTCGTACAAATTCTTCTAACCATTTCGTGCGATATATCGTACTTGTGGCCTAACTGACGATATGACAAACCTGCTTTATACAATTCACGGATTGTCTTTACATCCTCCTCCGTAACCTTAGGTAAAGAACTTCTTTTCACTTTGTCTTTGACTATAAATTGAGGAAGGAAAGCTAAAACAGGCATACTCACTCCTTCCAACAGAAGCTGTTGCTCACAAAAATAAAATAATATTTAAAATCAAATATTTGTGCGGATAAGAGCGGATAAAACCGTTTTTTCACAAACTCTCTATACGCACGCACGTAAGGAGGTTTGTAAAAATGAACATTATCCGCTCTTATCCGCTCTTTATATTTAAAATCAATACCTTGCACAGAAATAAAATATTTTTCCAATTTGCAATAAATCGCAAATAAATAGTGTTCATCGGTTCGCAATATGCAAAAAATCGTACGCAATATCGCTAGGCAGCATTTAAGTAGTAAAAGGTCGGTAGGACTTCGGCTAAACATCACGAACCTCCTCAAAATCGCTTTTTAGACCTATCCCTACAAAACCCTTTAATTTCCGCTCTCCAACATTTCTTTTCTTGAATCTCGAATCCAAACGTCTTGAAAGATGATTTTTAGATGGGATTAATCTCAAGCAACCATTTCTTTCCGCATACCCTTTCCAGCTTTGAAACAGATCCTCTGTCGTGGTTTCATGATTAAGTGAAAGGACACAGTAACCATTTAACCACTCGCTGATTAAGTCCATCTCATCGCGATATTCCTCTTTAGCCAGAACCACGCCTTTAGGTGGGTTTATACCATCCTGTAAATAGGCCAAAGCACCTGCAATAATCCAGCGGAGAATACCAGGCAACTCCCTTAGAAGTTTTGCAGGACGATTTACATCCTTTTTAATTGTCGGGTCATCATCGTAGTTACGGGTAAAAGGAACCAGCATAATACGACGCCAGATACCATAATCATCACCTTTAATAATAGGCTTATGGTTCGTCGGCATAACCACCGTCCAAGTCGGCTGCACTTCAACGGTATGGCGGGCATACAACCCCCGTGCAGGTAGCGATTCTCCACCTGTCATAGCTTTGATCAATCCCTCTTTAAGCTCCTTGCCCTCATCTGGTTCAGTAGAGTAAACAAAGCGGGACCCGCGTAAACGTAGAATGTCTTCACGCGCACCACCACTATTACTTCGGCTATCTCCAAGAAAAGTATCAGCATTGGCCGCCTTGGCATAATCTCCCAAAGCCAGCGCAATACTTTTAAAAATGGTAGATTTACCGTTGTTACCACTACCATAAGGAATAAGAATGATGCTTTCTTTTGGTTGACCTAATGCAATGTAGCCTATCACCCGTTGAAAGAACGCAGCCATTTCAACATCGCCAAAAAATGCATCTAAAACTGTTTGCTCAAATATAGGACATTTCGCGCTTAGGCTATATTCAATGCCTGTACTGTAGGAAATCATATATTCCCGATCCGCATCGAGTAGTTCGCCTGTAGTCAAGTCCACAACACCATTAGCACAACCCAATAGGTTCATATTGGCATCAAGCGAATTGATATGGCGGAGCAGGCGTTTGTCACTTCTGGACCATTTCACCATGGCATCTACCATCTTTATTTTTTGGCTATCGATGTAGAATTTTCTATGCTTTGCACGATCATCATCGCTCTGAATATCTTTTAACTCATTAGGCAATGCATTGATCGTTGCCGTTGCATACTGGATAATTTCAACTGCCGTGATTGGCTGCCAGTACGCACCATTCCATGAGAACCAAGTCTCTGTTTGAGGAATGAACATAAGGTCATCCCCGTAGCGATCAATCATACGACCAACATTGCCAAGTTCCGTCATCTCATGGCGACCGTCCACACTCTTTGCCTTGGATGGAATGGCACTATTCATTGCCATACGTGCATCGGGCAACGGTAATGAAGTATTAGTAATTTGCTTAAACTGGGCACGGATTAAGCCCGTCAATTCCGTACGCATGGCAATATCGCCAGCAGCAACGAGACCAGCTTTTTTAGCAATATCATTGATCAGGACAACACTATCTTTACACTCAAGGATGACACTCTTGATCTCTTCCATTGCCTGATGCTTTTCTTGATTCTCAGCGCTCTTCGTTGCCTCTTTACCAAACTTAATCAACCATCGAGCAGTAATAGGATTTTGGCCCCCACTCCCCAATGTTGACCATTTATCTTGACACACATCATATCCAGCATATTTACTTGAGAATTGGCTCCATTCATCCCAAACTGCCAAAGCCTCATTACTACCATCAAATTCATGGTGTAGCGCCATACCAGTTTTTAGCCATGTTTCATAATCGCTGCTATCAATAAACTTGATCAAAGATTGTGCATCGGTTAAAGTTAAACCGACCTTAGGCTCTATTCCTGCGAATGGATCATCAAAGTCATGTTCTGTTTCAATCGTGCTTGATATTCTTGCTGACCCGAGATCAAGCACGATTTTTAAATCTACCTCATCACCAATTAATCCTTGAAAATATCCACTACGCATAGGCACAGGATCAGATACCCCTGCCTCAAAGACCGGCGCAGCTGTGTAATGAATCTGAACTGTATTCAATACCGATTTATCTAGGGCAATATTTTTTTGTTCTGCCCATGTTTTCAATTGATCACTCGTATAGACAGTTTCCAACCAAAACCAAACATGAGCCTTTAATTTTCCAATATGCTTAAGATGCCCTGCGCTATTGGATAATTGCCAATGATATGAGACCTCATGAAAACATGCGGGTAAACAAGTTGCGATGTATTCATTAATGGCCTCAACCGGTTCTCTTACAGGATCGGCAAGCATCGGTTCGAAATCATCAATTTCAATCAAGACCCAGTGATGCGGTTTATCTTCAAATAATCTTTTCTGACGACGAACTTTGCCCTGTTTAAACTCTGGATCTATCTTCTGGGCCTGTTCATCGCCTTTATATACGCCGCGGATGATGCACGCACAGCTATCATGTTCAAGCTCAGCTAATATTTTGGATAAATCCTGAATATTAGATACAGGCTTTTCCACCAAGGAAAAATACTTGGCATCCTGATAAGCAGAAATATTGCCATCATTCTGCCAAGCCTTGGCTAACTGGATAGTTGAATGCCTAAGCACAGAAATGCGGTCAGTCATTTGCTTCCCCCGCATCCATAGCCAATACCATTGAATCAGCAAATGAAACTGCTAATTCAGCACTGCGCTTAATAGGCTTTTTAACCTCATATGATCCGAAAATTCTACACGCTGCAAGATTTCTATCATCAATTTGCTTTGCAGTAATAGGTAACATTTTAGCTGCAAATCGACCATGCAAATCGCTTTTGCCTTTCAAGGCTTCGATCAAGGCATCAGCATAATCCACCGCAAGCATAGCACTGTCATATGCTGAAAAAGGACCTTCTCTTTTTGAAAGCTTTTGAATGCAAAATGGCATCATTTCTTGAACTATATCAATCTTAATATTATTCATTTGGAGCGGCCTCCAATTGATTAGTTAAATTGTTATAAAGCTCTTCATTATCATAGGCCCACATATCAGTAAGGTAATTACCGATTTCGGCTAAATACGCAGTACCTGGATGCACTTTTTCTTGTTTTAAATTATGTTGAATTTGACTGAATAAAGCCCATAATTTTTTCATCTGATCTTGGGTAAGTTCAGCATGATCTTGAAAATCACTAAAATTTATTTTTGAGATACGGCTAGACATGAGTAAGCACTCCTATTGATAAACTCAAAGAAGCTTTGCCATTCACGACCAAATGAGGGTGGCAAAGCTGAAAAGGGTTGGTCGACAGGCTCAATAGGTTACCTGCACACGTAAACGTGTCCCTCTCCAGCTTCGCCATAGAGATATGCGAATGCATAGAGATATTACGCATAAAAAAACCGCTTAACGCGGAATATGCGCCTATTGAGAGTTTATAGCCGACCAAAGCTAATCCAACTGCTTTTTGTTGGACAAAATTAGAATAGCCCTGCTGAAGCTTATTTACAAGGGGGTTATATAAAAAATATTTTTTCATAGGGCCACCTTATCCACTCACATGGTTTGTCTTTTGAGAGTTATGCCATTCCACTAAATCAGCATAGTCAAAATAAACAGGAGCTTGTCTGGTTTTCCCAAATAGGGTTATTATAGAAAGTAAAATTAAGTTATATAAAGCAATAAAAAAGCCCCAAACCATTGAGATTTGGGGCTTTTTAATCTATATAAAGTTATGTAACAGTATATGATTTTAATATCTTGGTAGGTATATCCAGACTCGAACTGGAGACCTCTACGATGTCAACGTAGCGCTCTAACCAACTGAGCTATACACCTAGAATGAGAAGCATCATATTCATTTTTTATGAGCTTCACAAGTTTTTTTACGAGTGTTTTAGTGCAATCGCACAGTCTTTAAGCAAGCGCTTAAATTCTTGAATATTTCCGCTATCTTTTTGCTCTAAAAAAACAATTTGTTGATATAACACAATCGTTTGTTCAAATACCTGTTTGTCTTGAACCTGATCTGCTAAACGCTGCATCCAGACCTGAAAAGTCTCTGCGGGTTGTTTATGCAAATGTTTAGGCAACTGCTTTTGAAACTTAAATACCGCTCTTTGATAATCTGCCTGCTGTCGCGTTTGTCTCCACCAATACCCCCCCATATAGATCACTAAAATCGTACCAGTGCTTGCAATCAAAACAATTACATAAGTATAACTTGAATCCAGACCGAGTCGGGACAACCAGTTTTTCTGCTTCTCTGCATCATAGCCTACGACTTTGCTTTGCCATTGATAGCTTAAGTAGTCACTCCAAACCCGCATATTTTTTAAAAACTTAAACTGTTGTAAACGCCAAGCCTTGCTTTCATTTCCCCATACCGTCTGGTCTTGTGCCAGATAATTTTGCATGCCTGTATCAATTCGTTGCGGCGCAATCATTGCGGTGGGGTCAATTCTTTTCCATTTACCATCAAGATAAACCTCACTCCATGCATGTGCATCTAACTGGCGTACTTCCCAACTCTGCCCATCAAGTGCTAATTGCCCACCTTGATAACCAATTACCACTCTTGCTGGAATGCCAGCGTAACGCATTAGCATGACAAAACTTGAGGCGTAGTGTTCACAAAAACCTTTGCGACTGGAAAACAAAAACTGATCAATACGATCGCCACCTAAAGTACCTGGTGTTAAGGTATACACAAAGCCACTTTTTCGGTACCAAGAAAGCACAGATTGTAGATATTTTTCAGGTTGCTTTTGGCTCTGTTCAAAAAGCTGATGTGCCAATTGCTGTGCTTTTTCATCACGATTCGAGTCAAATTTGAGATTTAACTCAAGTTGACGTGATTGTAGGGAAATTGCTTCCCCCGAGTTAGGTCCTAACCACAACATTGGTATCGGTACATTGCGCTTAACCAATTTAGTCGGGCGAATACTATTGTCTTGATACAACTGCAAATAGCGCTCCTGTGGAATCGAGTATTCCAACCCCATAATCCAGTTGGCTTGCTCATCTGCCGATAAATATTGATAAGGCACACTCCGTGGTGCGGACTGCACATTTTTAATCTGTTGATTAAAGTCACTACTGGTCCATGTACTGCCATCATATTGATCCAACACCAAAGCTCGCCAGTACAGCTCAGATCGATTTGGAAATTGCGACATATTAGCTACAATCCGAAAGGCCAAAGCCGAAGACTGTGATAATTGAGCAATATCTCCTGGTGACATGCGATCACTCATCCCTGTAGTGGCTTGATTACCTTGAATTGGAACCGCCCAGAGTGGTGGTAAACGAGGAAAAAAGATAAATAGAATTAGAAAGAAAGGAATTGCGATTCCAACAAATTTAAGAATTTGTTTAACATCTTGCTTCAGTTGACTGGATGACAATTTATTTTGATTAAATAATCCCGTCTGGATTCGATACAAGCCGACTAAACACATCACAAATTTAGCAAAGACAATCATAGCCATCCAAAATGCTTGGCTATGTAACAGCAAACTCGCACTGACGAATAAGGCAAAATTAAAGATGATTAATAAATCACGTGTGTTTTTCGCTTCTAAACATTTGGCAAATAAACAGGTGCTTAAAAAGGCGACGCCCGCTTCAACCCCAAGGATTGTTTGATAATTGATATAAACGACACCTAAACACAATAGAATAAAGATCATCAAAAACCATTTAGGAAAAGGTGCCCAGCTCTGTTTACGATATCTCCGAACCAATAGCAGCCAGATCACCGCCCATAATCCAGTTAAAGCAGCAGGTGCGAAAGCAGTCTGCCCAAGCAACGCCAGCGCCAAGACAGCTAAGACACAGAAATAGATTTGTTGCGTCATCATTAAGCCTGCGCCAATAAAAGTTTTGCTTTAATCAACTGAACCTGCCCTTGCCCACTTTCCAAACGTGCATGCGGTAAAATCAAGGCATAATCATCACCCAATTGTTCGCATTGTTCGACCAAGCCCATCATAAAACTTAATTTTTCTTCATGACCTTGTGCTGGAATCTGTTGATAATCAATTTCTAAATGTTGATGACTGGCCTGAGCCTCAAACATTTTGATCAAAAAACCCTGCCCACGCGCCACCTGTTTCCAAGCCACATTCTGATAAGAATCGCCTTGTTGAAAGCCTCTGAGCTCCTTAAATTCATCCAGACGATCATGTGCAGAAGTCGGTTGGCTTTTATGTTCTTTTTGCCAATCATAAGCTTTGGGTGCAATCCATATTTTTTGTTTTGGCGATAAATAAGTCCAAGCCCGCACTAAGCCCAAAGGGTAAGTTGAATAAATTTTAATGGTCTCAAATTCATAGTATCCACGTACCGTAACAACAACAGGCAGTTCAATACTGTGTTGAGTCTGGTCTAGATAAACAAGTTGCTCTTGAGTTTGCCACTGGATTCTCAAATAACGTGCTGAACTGACAGACTGCTTAAATAGGAGCTTTAAAATGAGTGTTTGATCGACTTGTCCAACCTCAGGTATCACAACATCGATTTGCAAAGCATGTAATTGTTTAAAGGTCAGATAAAAACTGATACACAAAATGGCGCTGATTAAAAAACAAAATCCTAAAATCAGGTTATTGGCATAGTTAATTCCTGCAATAAAGGTAATCAGAATCAGGATTAAATATAAAAAGCCTTGCTTATAGATAAAAACCAATACATCTTTTTGTCGTAGCGTTTTACTGACACCCACCTGAAAGCGTTTGGCAATCCATTGGCTAAGCTGCTGTTTGAATCCAGTTTGCATATGCCTATTACTCGCTTACAATGCTTCAACCGACTGCAAAAGTTGTTGTACCTCGGCTTCACCCAAACTAATACGATGCGCGGTAACAGCGACAAATACGGTTTGCACATCATCAGTCGTGACAAAACTGCGCCCCTCAACCAAGGCATAGGCTTGCGCTGCAGCCTTCAGTGCAAGTACACCACGTGTAGACAGCCCATGACGTTGCTTACGTGTTTCAGCAGCGAGATCCAGAATATAGTTAAGTACTGCATCACTGAGGAAAACCTGCTTTGCTAACTCACGTAAATGTAAGATATCAGCTTGATTAAACACGGCATCTAATTGATGAATCAGCACTTGGCGAGAGCTTTGCTGCAACAGTAACTTTTCTGCCTGACGAGATGGATAGCCCAGTGACAAACGCATCAGGAAACGGTCAAGTTGAGACTCTGGCAATGCATAGGTTCCACTTTGAAACAGTGGGTTTTGCGTTGCCAGCACCCAGAAAGGTTGTGGTAACGCATAATGTAGCCCATCTACAGTCACCGCACCTTCTTCCATCGCTTCGAGTAACGCACTTTGGGTCTTAGGACTACAGCGGTTAATTTCATCCGCAAGTAAGATCTGAGTAAACACCGGTCCCTGCTTAAACTCAAACACATGTTCTTTTTGATTAAAAATATTGATGCCGATGACATCACTCGCCAACATATCATTGGTGAATTGAATCCGTTGAAAATGCAATCCTGCCAGACGTGCCAGAGCACTGGCCAAAGTGGTTTTACCCAATCCTGGTAGATCCTCAAACAGTACATGCCCACCTGCCAATAGACAGGTCAAAGCCAATTTAGTTTGCTGAGGTTTATCTAAAATCAGCTGATTCACTTCAATTAAAAAGTGCTCAATCTTCTGTGCAAAACTTTTAATATCTTGTTCTAATGACTGATTTTGCTGTTTTTTGTCCTGAACCGAAGTCTGACCCATGCCCCACATCATATTCTCCCCAAAATAAAACAGTGCATGCTTCAACATACACTGTTTTGCTTTTTTTTCAACGAAATCAATTGATTTCTAGCAAGGACATTTTTTCATATTGCCGCCCGCTGAAGGATAACGTGCATCAATACAATGACGATAAAAAGTCTTGGCATCCATCGGGGTTAGATCAGGATGATGTGCTTTCATATGCTCGACATAGGTTTCATAATCAGGCACACCCACCATGAGACGAAAACTTTGCTGTAAACGTTGCCACAGTACGGCGATACGTGACCAATTCTTCGGTGACAATAGCAAATGCTTCTGTGACATGATGGTGAATTTAATGATCTTCACAAGCACTGAACCACCTTGTCGGGCAATTTTAAAGTCCATACTTACTCTCCTTTGATGCTATTCGCAGTCATCGGTGTTTCTGAATAAACTGCAGGCGCTTCATTGGCAGTAGGCGTTGGACTTGCCAAAGCACGGCGTACGATGCCAATCGAAGCAATCACCATCACGATTGCAACAATCATAAAGAACCCACACAACGCAGCGTTGATCTGGTTCGACATCACAATGGTCTGCATTTCAGCCACGGTTTTGGCTGGTGCAAGCACTTCACCACGCGCAATCGCATCCGAGAAACGGTTTGCTTGTGCCAAGAAGCCAATCTTCGGATTTTCATGGAAAATCTTCTGCCAGCCTGCAGTCATTGAGGTAATGAACAAGAAAATCGTCGGGACAATGGTGACCCACACATACTTCTCTTTCTTCATCTTAAATAGAATAACCGTCCCCAAAATCAAAGCCATAGAGGCAAGAATCTGGTTACCGATACCGAATAATGGCCACAAGGAGTTAATCCCGCCTAATGGATCAACAACACCTTGATAGACAAAGAAACCCCAACCTGCAACGGCCACAAACGTTCCAATCAAATTACCCACAAATGAACTAGATTGTTTTACCGCTGGTACCACAATACCGACTGTATCTTGAACCATGAAACGACAGGCACGTGTTCCTGCATCTACCGCAGTTAAAATGAATAAGGCTTCAAATAGAATGGCAAAGTGATACCAGAATGCCATCATTGAACGGCTATTGAAAATTTCCGAAATGATGTGCGCCATACCAATCGCGAAGGTTGGTGCGCCACCTGTACGTGATAGAATTGAGCTCTCACCCACTTCTTGTGCCAACAAGGTCAGCATTTCAGGACTAACGACAAAACCAAGGTTACGTACTGCTTCCGCAGCGGTATCGACCGTTGTGCCCAGAACTGCCGCAGGTGCATTAATCGCAAAATAGACGCCCGGATCAAGTACTGTTGCACAGATCATGGCCATGATCCCGACAAAGGATTCCATGAGCATCCCACCATAACCAATCATACGAATATTGACTTCGTTATCGACCAGTTTTGGTGTTGTCCCTGAAGCCACCAAGGCATGGAAGCCCGAGATGGCACCACAGGCAATGGTAATAAATAAGAAAGGAAATAAACTACCTGCAAATACAGGCCCTGTGCCATCAATGAAATGCGTCACCGCTGGCATTTTCAAATCAGGCATCGCAAAGATAATCCCGATCGCCAAACCTGCAATTACACCGATTTTTAGGAAAGTGGAAAGATAATCACGTGGTGCTAATAACAACCAAACAGGTAAAACTGACGCGATAAAACCATAAATAATCAACGCCCATGTCAACTGGGTGCCACTCAGGGTAAATAACTGGCCCCAATATGGATCTTTTGCAACATCACCCCCATAGACAATTGCAGCCATCATTAGTACAAAACCAATGATCGATACCTCTGCAATTTTTCCTGGGCGCAGATAACGCATGTAAATGCCCATGAATAACGCAATTGGAATTGTTGCGGCAATACTAAATACCCCCCATGGGCTATGTGCCAGTGCCTTGACCACAACCAATGCAAGCACTGCAAGGATAATGATCATCACACCCAATGTACCAAGCATGACAATCACACCCGCAAAGGTACCCAGTTCCTGCTTAGCCATTTCTCCCAAAGAACGACCATCACGTCGTGTTGAAATAAATAGAACCAGAAAATCCTGCACCGCACCAGCAATCACCACCCCAACCAAAAGCCAGATCGTCCCGGGTAAATAACCCATTTGCGCTGCTAGAATCGGCCCAACCAAAGGACCAGCACCAGCAATCGCAGCAAAGTGATGTCCAAATAAAACGTATTTATTGGTTGGAACATAATCCAGACCATCGGCAAGACGATGAGCTGGTGTTAACCGTTTGGGATTTAATTCAAAAACTTTGTTTGCAATAAATAAACTATAGAACCGATATGCAATGCTATATACACAGACCGCAGCAAGGACTAACCAGACCGCATTAACATGCTCACCACGACTAACTGCCAAAATCCCAAATGAAATTGCCCCAACAATGGCAACCAAACTCCATAGGAGTTTTGAGGGAAGTGATGACTTTGCTTGTGTTGTCTCCATTCAAAAAACCTCTCAATACATAACGCGTGGCTAGGGTCTGTTGATATTTCACAGATGCATGCGACAGAGGACATTTTATAGATGGCACAAGGCATGTTTTATGCCATTTAGCTATTCTAAATAAATAAAATATAACGTAGTGGCATCAAAAAATGTCCCTGTCCCTTAGGGTTATGGCTAAAACTTCCCTAAACTGCGTTATGAAACTTGACAAGGGTATCGCCATTGCCTGTGTTTCATGCCTTGTTTATCTCGTTTTAGCCGATAACGCATGCATGGTTGAAATGTCAACAAACCCTATTAGATTTCCCTTTCCATATTTTCTGTAGAAGAAATATCTTTGTAAGTTTACCTTCTAGCTACAATTATTTATCTAATACTTTGGCATAAAAAAAGGGATGATTGTTTAATCATCCCTTCGATAATTGTATATCTTGAGTAGCTCGGCCACTCATTCACAATTATGCACGCTCTAGGTAATCACCCGTACGCGTGTCTACACGAACACTTTCTTCTTGCTGTACGAATAATGGAACACGTACCACAGCACCTGTTTCAAGTTTCGCAGGCTTACCACCACCGCCAGAAGTATCACCACGCACACCTGGATCAGTCTCAACAATTTTGAGTACAACGAAGTTCGGTGGGCTTACAGTTAAAGGTACGCCATTGAACAACATAATCGTACATTTTTCATTAGAATCATCTTTTAACCATTTCGCAGCATCACCCATTGCTGTTTTATCAGCAGCGATTTGCTCGAAAGATACAGGATCCATGAAGTTCCACATTTCGCCATCGTTGTAGAGGTAATCCATTTCAACTTCTACAATATCAGCTGCTTCTAAAGAGTCACCTGATTTAAATGTTTTTTCTAATACTTTACCAGAGCGAAGGTTACGTAATTTCACACGGTTAAATGCTTGACCTTTACCTGGTTTTACATATTCATTTTCCATGATTGAACATGGGTTACCATCAAGCATAACCTTAAGGCCTGCTTTAAAATCATTTGTAGAATAATAGGCCATGAAAGGCGCACTCCAAACTTAAAACTCAAATCTATTAATGCTAGACTAGGCACACAGCTGCGGCTAACACTATTTTTACGTATGGCATGATAAACTATTTACATCAAGAGCAAAACTGGCAATCACAACTCAGTGATCTAATTACCGATCCTTTAGAGCTGTTAAATCTGCTTGAGTTATCTACCGATCAGCTATTATCAGGTGCAATCCTCGCCTCTGAACAGTTTAAATTGCGCGTACCGCGTGCATTCGTCGGAAAAATGAGCACTGGCGATCCGCTTGATCCTTTATTGCTACAAGTATTACCACACCATCTGGAGCTAGAACAACATCCCGAGTTTGTCACCGACCCACTCGGCGAAGAAGCGGCCAATCAAATGGCTGGGGTTTTACATAAGTATCAATCGCGTTTTTTGCTGACGTTAACCGGTGCATGTGCAATTCACTGCCGTTACTGTTTCCGTCGCCATTTTCCATATCAGGAGAATTTGCCTAAAAATGACGACTGGATCAACATCAAGCAATATATTGAGCAAAATCCACAAATCAATGAAGTGATTTTAAGTGGTGGTGATCCACTCACTTTGAATAATCGAAAAATTTCTTTATGGTTAGAACGTCTAGCATCTCTCCCTCAGATTAAGATATTGAGAATTCATTCACGCGTTCCGATTGTGATCCCGAATCGTATTGATGAAGAGCTAATTTCTATATTAAAAAACAGTAGGCTGCGCATTGTAGTAGTGGTACACTCAAATCACGCAGCTGAACTCGATGATTTCACCTGCTCGAAGTTATTGCAGTTATCACTTCACCATATAACCGTGCTGAATCAGGCGGTTCTACTCAAAGGTGTGAATGATTCTGCAGAAACGCTCAATGCCTTGAGTCTCCGTTTATTTGAAGCACGAGTAATGCCCTATTACCTTCATGTTTTAGATAAAGTCAAAGGTGCTCAGCATTTTGATTTAAGATCTTCAGAGATAGATCAGATATACAGTGATGTATTAGCGAGTTTACCTGGATATTTAGTTCCTAAACTTGTCAGGGAAATTGCGGGCGAAAAAAATAAAACACCGCTTTTTGGGGTTCAAACGTTCTGAGATTGATTACACAATGATGAATAATGCTTTTTCGGATATTTTTCAAATTCCAACAGTTTTGAGACGGGACAAACTCAGTTTCTGTGATACCAATTCAAAAAGTCTGAATGAATGGGTCTCAAACCTGTCGATTATGCAGTTAGGTGATACTTCGAAGGCTTTATTTGCCGCCTTATTAGAACTTAGTGAATTAGAATGTTCTGAAACCCTGCGCTTTGATTTAGTGCAGGTTCTACACCCGACTATTGAAAATGTTCTGGGCAGTCTGGAAAAAAACTTTTTTAATCAGGGTGTGATCAGTTCAGACCGTAATGAGCACATCATCGAGTTGGCGATGTTATTGCGTTGTTATTTTGCCGCCATCTATATCAATATTGTGCGCCGTAGTAACGATCAACTCGATCAGCAAAAGTTTTCTATTTTTGCTCTAAATCAAAAGAAGAACCTGCAAACGGCAAGAACACTTGCCACCTTTCAATCGCTGCAACAATTAACACAGCTACTCTATCAACAACATATGTTGTATAGCGAGCCTGTTGCAGGGCAATGGCTAATTGCACATCAACTCTATGATGCAGCAGTCATGCATAAATACCAGCATACCAACCTCGATCAAGCTCAGGGCAAACCAAGCGCGATTAGCAACATTAGCCAAGCTTATGCCCAATTGATTTTGATGGATATTTTTAATACCAATCAAATCCGTCAATCTGAAATTCAGGCTTTATTCCAGTGTAGTTTTGACTGGGCTAAAATGGTTCAAGTGTTATCTAAAGAAACAGATTTAACCAAATATGTCGTAGATACTACGAAAGACCATCCACCAATTTATAATAAAAAGCAAAGCTCAGGCTTTAATCCAAACATATTTATCAGTACCCATAGCCTGTTGGATCATGTCACGGCGACACTGCATAAAAATGCGGAATACATTTCCAAGAATGAAAAAATTTATTTAACTCCTGCACTAAAGTTCCATGTGCAAACTATTTTAGGTACAACAGCGGAACGCCGTCATGAACGTTATGAGTATTCCGCGCAACTGCATATCTGCTTTGGCTTGCTTACAGCGCATTTTTATCTTTCAAAAGCCAAAAACTTTTCAGAAACTTTATTGCTAGATCATAGCTACGGTCTGCAAAATGAATCGAAGTTTATGTCCGCATGGGACAAAAAAAGCACATCAGACAACCAGGAATCAGCAATTCAACGTCTAAGCCGCGAAAGTAAAGCAGTATATCAGGCTGACATTCTGGATATCAGCGTCAATGGTTATCGTATTAAATGGTCAGGAGAAGCACCAAAAAATCTTAGAACAGGCGAGTATATTTTAGTTAAAGAAACATCACATGGGCATTGGCGTGGAGGAGTAATTCGTTGGCTCAAACAATCAACCGAAAAAAGTTTAGAACTCGGTTTGGAAGTATTGGCACAGGAGATTTTTCCTTGTGCAGTTCGTTTACAAGCAGATCGACATATCAGCAATTATCATCCAACACTTTTATTAAAAAATCAAAATCTGGATGAAACAAAAACTACATTAATTTTGCCAGGTTCACAGATTTTTAGAGAACACCAAGCTGTTCATTTAAGATTGGGGAAAGAGGAAGTCAAAGTGTATTTATTAAACGCACAATTAATTACCCAGAGTTTTGTTCAATTTGAGTTTGAACTGTTAAATGAAGAAGAACTTCCTGTTCTGCAAAAATATATGGCTCAAAAAAATATGGATACAATTGATCAAGATTTATGGGAAGCATTGAAGTGAGAAATTCTTTACTCTCTAAAAAACTAAAACGCACTGAAACACGTTTACTGATTATTGACGACAACCAGCTTCGTTATAATCAAATTGCGACAATTTTTAAAGCACAAGATCATCAAATTAAAGCCACTTTGCTAGATGATCTTAAGACATTTGAAAAGCAGCTCAATCTACCTTGGGATATTGTGATTTTTGGTCGTGCCTATGACCTAAAAATCGAGCAAACGCTTTCCTTAATACAGGCATCATCCCAACCCAGTTTACCAGTTTTACTATTTGAACCAGATGACTTTGATACTGATCAATACCAGAGCTATATTCATAAAGGAATCTATGATGTAGTGAATTTAAAAACACCTGAAACGTTTTATATCAATATGATCCGTGCCCTGTCGTATAGTCGTTTGGTGCAGGCCGAGCACCGCTTGCTCAATGAGTTGGAAGCCGCACAATCGCAAGCACAATCTTTGGTTGCAGAGACACATAAAGCAGTTGCCATTTTACAGGAAGGTATTCATATCAGTGCCAATACTGAATATGCCAACCTATTTGGTTTTAGTAATGTAGATGAATTGATTGGCTTGCCAATTCTTGATGTGTTACAACCCGAAGATTTAGGGCAATTTAAGCTCCGCTTTAAAAAGATCTCTCAAGGACAATTTGAGCAAGGGCGCTTTGAACTTCGGACTCAAAACTCAACCGTAAAGAATAATCCATTACACCTAGAGTTTCTGCCTTCAGGCAATGAAGAGGAAATTCAACTCAATATTGAGTGCCCTACATCTGCTCAGGTGATAACTCAAGCGCCAGCAGCGACTGTTTCATCTGAAAAAGTCTCGACTCTAGGCACAGCTTTACAACAGCTCAATCGACAACTGACCAATCATCCAGCCAACGCCAATGCGATTGTGCTATTTAGTCTCAGTAGCTGCCCAAATGAAGTTTTCCAAAATGATTGGCGCGGAACAAAAGCATATTTTGCCAATATCCAAAACTTTATCAAAGAACAAGTGAGTGTTCCTGTCTATCAAGTCGATAGCACACTCTTCGTTGCATTGTTTCAAGCTGAATCTAAGAATGTTTTAAATTCACTGCTGATCGGTTTAAATAGCTTGCAAAAACCCCAACTTTTAGCGACAGCAAATTACACCTTCCCTTTACACCTAAAATTGGGATATTGCGAACTTGCACAAGCCATTCCAGATGAGGCCATGTTTGAGCAAGTTCTCAGCAAAGCATTCTCTACAGCTTTACCCGTATTCAACAGTCCAAAAATTGATACCGATATTGGTTTGACAACCGAACATATTCCAACAAAAGTACAGTTAAGCTTGCTACAAGAGCTTAAACAAAAACTGGATGCGGGTGATATCCATCTTAAATATCAGCAACTTTATGATAAACAAGATCAGCACACGCATACCTATGAAGTTTCTGGTGGCTTTATCTATAACAATCAATGGCAAGACCTAAGTGATCTGGCTGATCTTAAAGATGATGCTGAGCTTTCTGTTCAACTTGATCGCTGGGTTTTGGTTGAAGCATGCAAACAATTGCACAATTTTATTACCCAATATCCTAAGGCAAAACTGATTGTTAACCTGAATCATCAGGTACTATTAAATGATAAGCAACTGCCTGAGCTGGTTGCAAAACTACTCACCATTATTGGTAGTAAACAAGCACATCCACTGATCTTGCAATTCTCAGAGCAGGCACTGCAACAGAATCTTTCTCAAGCACAGCCACAGATTGCCTTACTACGCCAACATGGTGCCGAAATTTCAATTCGTGGTTTTGGCGACTCGCTGTACAGCGACAGTATGCTACAGCAAATTGATGTACAGTACCTCAATTTACATAGCAAGCTCACCAAAATGCTGAGTTCAGATAAAGACATCTCAACCCTACAAGAGAAAATCCTACATTTTATCGGTCAAAAACCCGTGGAAATTTTCTTGATGGAACTGAATGACATGAATTTATTTGCAAATGCATGGAATGTTGAGGCTCGCTTCCTGCAAGGTAACTATTTCCAGAAGAAACTCGATCGTCTCACGGACGTTCAAGATCAATAAAAAATCCTTCTTATGGAGCTTTATAGCTCCTCACCTTTTCAAAAGAAGGAAAATTAACAGACACAAAAAAACGGGCATATTGCCCGTTTTTTTCTTTCTTAGTATTAACGTTTGATAGAACGTGACATACCAGAGAAACGTTGTTTGAATTTGTCGATACGACCGCCTGTATCCACATTCTTTTGTTTACCAGTATAGAATGGGTGGCAAGCTGAACATACGTCAAGGTAAATTGTTTCTTTACCAAGAGCAGAACGAGTTTCGATTACGTTACCACATGAACAAGTAGCAACTAATTTTTCATATTTAGGGTGAATATCGGCACGCATGGTCGATGCTCCTATTAAGTAAGAAAGGCTTAAGCTGTTATCGCAATTGATCACTCTCAATTTGAGGAAAGCAAAGTGTTTTCACACTTGCAGATCAACACCACAACAGACCATTTCTTTTGACTCACCGAGACTCTATGGTCAGAGCAAAGCCAACAAGTGGCGAGTATTATACGCCAAAGAATTCACTTTTGCGAACTATTCCTGATTTGATTTTGACCAATGATTCGCAATCATGCCACAGACCATTAACTGAATTTGATGAAAAATCATAATTGGCAGTACTATCATCCCTAATGGCTGTCCAATGAACAGGATTTGTGCCATTGGCACCCCGCTCGCCAAGGTTTTCTTGGAGCTACAGAAGAAGATCGTGACTTGATCAGCATGATTAAAGCCCAGCCATTTAGGTAAATACAAAGCCAATAGCATGACTATGGTTAACAGCAGCGAACATGCCAGCACCAAATATAATAACGTTAGACCACTGACCTGATGCCAAAGCCCCGCAATTACAGCACTACTAAATGCACCATATACCACCATTAAGATCGAACCCTGATCGAAAGCTTTAACGACACTTGGGACTTTAACCATATAAGGAAACACATAAGGACGCAGTAACTGCCCCAGAACAAAAGGCACCAGCAGCAGCAATGTAATCTGGATAATAGATTTAGTCGGATCAAAACCATGTTGGCTTTGTCCCAAAATGAAGTAGCTCACCAAAATTGGAGTAATAAACATTCCGATAATATTTGAGAAAGAAGCACTACAAACAGCAGCAGCAACATTGCCTTTAGCCATCGAGGTAAATGCAATCGAAGATTGCACTGTCGATGGCAAGAAGCACATAAACAGAAAACCCCAATACAATTGTTGCCCTAAAAGCGGTTCTAACACAGGTTTCGCCAACAATCCGATTGCTGGGAAAATTAGAAAAGTAAAAGCAAAAACGAGCGCATGCATTTTCCAATGCAGCATACCTTCAATCACAGCTTCACGTGATAACTTGGCGCCATGTAAAAAGAATAATACGGCAATCGCAACCGTGGTTAGCATATTAAAATAATGCGCAGCCTGTCCAGAGACGGGTAAAAAAGTCGCCAGTACGACCATTGCAATTAATAATATTGTAAAGCGATCCACTGCCAATAGCTTCAACATAACCTATCCTTATCTACTCACGAATAACTATAAAGCCCAATATGATGTTGTTGACCATTTGATCGACTCATCATACTGGGCTCTACAAATAAAGCTAGGGCTTTAGATCAGAAATCTTGGACTGACCAGACCAAAGCCTAATTATTACGTGCGTTTTGATCCTGTTGAATCAATTCAACTTTATAACCATCTGGATCTTCAACAAAAGCAATTACCGTAACACCACCTTTCATTGGGCCTGCTTCACGCACGACTTTACCGCCACGTGCCTTGATTTCTTCACATGCTTTATAAGCATCTTCCACACCAATCGCAATATGGCCATAAGCGTTGCCAAGATCATAACTCTCGGTATCCCAGTTATGGGTTAACTCAAGTACCGTGTTATTTTCTTCATCACCATAACCCACAAAAGCTAGCGTAAAACGCCCTTCTTCATAATCACGCTGGCGTAGCAATTTCATACCAAGCACCTCAGTGTAGAACTTTAAAGATTGTTCTAAATTACCTACTCGTAGCATCGTATGTAACATGCGCATAGTTATTCACCTGTCTGTTGTGTTGTTCGGTTTTCATGGTCACGTAATAATTTCGCGACCCAAACCACGAGAAATAAAATTGGAATCCCAATTAAAGTCGTCATTAAAAAGAAATTCGGATAACCAATATTACTAACAATAGTTCCAGAGTATCCACCCAACAACTTAGGTGTGAGTGTCATCAGAGAACTGAAAATTGCATATTGAACTGCCGTAAATGACACACTGGTTAAACTAGATAAAAAGGCAATAAAAGCAGCACCTGCCAGACCTGAAGCCAGGTTATCGATAATAATTGCAAAGTACAGCCATAAAGAGCTATAACTTTTAATTACCTTTCCAGAAAGCTCTACAGTGCCTGACTGGGCTGGATCAAGTACAGCCACAGGCTGAATATCAATATCTAAAACGTCCGCATGAGCAGCAGAATTGATACGATATTGTCGCATTGCTAACACTTCTTTCCCGGTATGAGATTTTAAGTTAGCCATAGCTTGGACTGTTTTAGTCGGAGAAGCGTGTAATAACTTTCCATCGATAGCCCCTGTAAACAAGCCCTTTTGGTCAATTTTTGCGGTAAACTCCTGCCCATCCAACTTTAAAATCACAGGACGTTCTGCATCTAACTCTTCCGCTTTCACCCCTGCGAGCTGACCTTTGATCACTAAACTTTGTTTAAGTTCTTTCAGTGTTAATTGATCATCATTGTTAATCGGCAATATTTGAATCTCAGGTTGTTGCTTATGAGTTAAATATGGCACTTCTAACTGAATTTTAGACGCTGCCTGATTCTGATATTGGGTGCTCACCTGTACTTGGTGTGCTTTTAATAAGACTTCGTTAGGTACTTGCAGCTTCCAATACCCAACCTCATCCGGCTGTACCTTATAGTGCTGATCTCCGACCTGAACTTCAACCTGATCAAGTGGCTTGCCCGATTTGACTAGACCAATAAAAATCAAATTGGTTGAACTAGCTAAAACCGCACCGACAAACATCAATTTCATAATGTTCATACGCTGCGCCAGCAAACCGCCCAGGAAACCACCAACCAGACTAAAAAGTACACCGTAAATTTTAACCGCTTCAGCAATCTGCTCTTTACTAAAATTCAGATCTTGATAGAACACATTGGAAATTACCCCTGCAATAATGTCAGAAATACGGAAAAATCCAATCAACAGCAATAAAACTAAAGCCAGTTTTACCCCATAGCGTTTAAAGAAATCTAAAATCGGCGCAACCCATGTTTCTTTCGCCATCTGCTGATTGACCACCCCCATCTTGACCAGTCCAAAACCGGCCAATAAGGCAATTGTGGTGGCCGTTAAAAAGCGTAATGCTTCTAAACCAAACAAGGTTGCAGTGTCTTTGATTGCTGCTGATTTTGCGATTTCATCGGTCACATTACCTGAATAGATATAGCTGAGCACAAAAGTTACAACGGCAATAAAGAATACAAATACCAAACGGTAATAGTCTGTAGTTTTATACTGCTTATAAACACGATTTACTTGGGGTTCACGTACACATAAGGTCGTGATGATACCGACCACCATCACTGCTGCCATGGTTAAATAAGTATATTTCCAAGCTTCGTAAATATAATTGCCTTTTGCTGTGCCTAAATAGGCTGCCAAGAACAAAGCACCTGCCCCTGCAACGATCATCCCAATCCGATAACCGGCATTGTAAGTCGAAGCTAAAACCGTTTGCATTTCCGTCTCAGCCAGCTCAATACGGTAAGCATCAATCACAATATCTTGTGTAGCTGCAGAGAAACCCAATAAGACCGCACCTGCCGCCATCTGAACCAGATAACTTTTTCCAAGCGCTGGATCAGAAAAGGCCATGATACAAATCGCACAAATAATTAAACACTGCGCAATTAACAACCAGGCGCGACGTCGACCTAAACTTTTGGTCAAAAAGGGTACAGGCAGCTCATCAATGAGTGGTGCCCACACAAATTTAAAGGAATAACCGAGTGCTGCCCAACTAAAAAAAGTGACTGCACTTTTATCAATACCAGCCTCACCTAGCCATAATGACAAGCTAGAAAAAATCAATAAAATTGGAATCCCTGCCGAGAAACCAAGAAATAACATAATCAGCGCACGGCGATCTAAAAATGCTTTAAATGCCGACGCCCAACCAGAGGCTTGAGTGGTCATTGGTTATTATTTTCCATGAACATGCGTGAATGTGCTTATTCAATCGTTTCTTGCTCTCTCTTGCAAGTTGCTTTATGCAATCATTCTTTTGTTTTGTCGATAAAAAACACAAGTTCGCTTGATCTTTAGGGTTAAAACTGTATACCTTTAATTACTCAACTTTAGTTTATTTGTTGGATAGCAACAGTGACCCAAAAACTCGATCAAATGACTGCAACAACTTTATCTTTAACACCAACAAACACTATTAACGCAAATATAAACTCTTTACCAAGTGCCTTTGAGCAGACGGAAATACAAGCAACACTGATTAAAACCGCTTTACGTGCCGATCAACTGACGCATATTCCAGACCTCGTAGAAATTCCGAGTTCAACTAAACGAATCAAACCACTGAATAATTTTTTAGGGCAAGACCGCGCACGTGCTTCTGTTGAAGCTGGTATTTCTCTACCATACTCAGGCTACAACATTTTTGCGGTTGGGACTGCAGGATTAGGTAAACGTACCATGATCAAACGTTTACTCCAGCAACACGCGAAAACCATGCCAACACCGAATGATTGGGTATATGTCAACAACTTCAAAAATCCAAGACAACCGATTGCATTACGCTTTCCCGCAGGACAAGGCACTAAATTTCAAAATGCTTTGCAACAAGCATGGCAAATCATTTTAAAGCAACTAGAGCGTCGTTTTAGCGCTGAAAGTTATCACAATCGCATTGAACGTATCCGTCAGGATACTGGTGATGTACAGCAAAAGGCTTTAGTCGAGTTAACCAAAGAAGGCGAAGAACTCGATTTGAAACTGGTTTCTCGTAATGACAAACATACATTCATCCCGATGCAACTCCGCAACGATGAATATCACGAGTTAAGTCAAAATGAACTGAATGCACTTGGCAGTAAAGAACGCGCTGAAATCAATGCCAATGTTCGTTATATGGAGAAAAAACTCGAACGCCTGGGTCTGCATCTGGGTGATTTAGAAGATGACGCACGGGATCAGGTTTCAAGTTTAAATCGCGACATCGCTACTCAGGTCGTCATGCCACGTGTAGAATCGATCCTAAATAAAAACAAAGACGTCAAAGGTCTCGACTTATATTTAAAACATTATGCTGAAGATATCATTGAAAATGTAGAGCTGATTCTAGAACAAGAAGAAGATGACTTTACCCCTGCTTTGTTTAACCGTGTTCCTTCACGCTATCAGGCCAATGTGATTGTTGCCAACAAACCCAATAGCGGTGCGCCAGTTATTTTTGAAGATTTCCCGACGCATTACAATCTATTGGGCCATGTTGAACAACTCACGCATAACGGAACCATCACCACCGACTTTACTTTGATTCGCCCTGGTTCTTTACATCAAGCCAACGGGGGCTTTTTAATGCTTGAAGCAGAGCAACTGCTTGAACAGCCTTATGCCTGGCAAGGTCTAAAACGCGCTTTAAAATCGGGACAACTCAAACTGTCATCACTCGAACACATGCTGACCTTAACAGGTAGCATTTCTATTGAACCAGCATCCGTTCCACTTGATATTAAAGTGGTTTTACTTGCAGAACCTGAAATTTATTATGAAATTCTGGAAGTTGAACCAGAATTAGGCAGTGTCTTTAAAATTCGCGCCGACTTCACCGACACATTACAACGTAATGACAGTAATGAGCAGGCCTATATGCAGCTGATTGCAGATTATGTTCAAGCTGACAAGTTGCTTCCCTTTGATCGTTCTGCACTCGCAGCTTTGTTAACTGATTCCAGCCGTCAGGCGGAAGATCAAAGTTCATTGTCGCTACATGCATCAACCTTAGGTGATCTTATTCGTGAAGCACACCATCATGCATTTAAAGCAGATGACAAGATCGTCACTGACCAGCATGTCAATCAAGCATTACATCACCGTCAATATCGCTTAGGCTATTTAAGAGAACTGTATTGGCAGGATCTTTCTCGCGGGACTCAATTAATTGAAACCTCAGGACACCGTCTCGGTCAAATCAATGCCCTATCCGTGATTCATTACGCTGATGTTGAATTTGGTCTACCGTCTCGCCTGACTGCATCAGTGTATCAAGGCGGTGGTGATATTCTGGATATTGAACGCAGTGTTGAGCTTGGTGGTTCCCTACATGCCAAAGGCGTGTTATTGATGTCAAGCTTTTTAAAGGCTCACTTTGGTCGTGAACAAATCCTGCACTTCTCCGCCGCTTTAGCTTTTGAACAAAGTTACGGACAAGTCGATGGCGATAGTGCAACTGTTGCAGAACTTTCAGCCCTGATCTCTGCAATCTGTCAAATTCCGATTGATCAATCTTGGGCAATTACAGGCTCGATGAATCAATTGGGCCAAGTACAGCCGATTGGTGGCGTCAATGCAAAAATTGAAGGCTTTTACGATGCATGTAAGCTTCAAGGCTTAACAGGCAAACAAGGCGTTATCATTCCACGTCAAAATATGCAGCACTTAATGCTACGCCAAGATGTGAGCGATGCAGTACAAACTGGTCAATTCCATGTCCATGCGATTGATACCATTGACCAAGCTTTAGAAATTCTGATGGCACGCCCAGTCGGGACGCTCGATAAGAAAGGCCGCTATACCAAAAACTCGATCTATGCTGCAGTGATGGAACAGCTTGAATACTGGCAAGCAATCGAAGATGGCGAGGCCGTTGAAGATGAGGAACCCAAGAAAAAGAAAAAGCGTAAGAAGACCAAAAAAGATGAGCTTGCAGCGAAAAACACTGAAGAAACAGTAGCTGAAGCAAAAAGCTTAAAGCCAATCAACTCAAAGAAACGGAAAAAGAAATAAAGAAAAAGCCATGTTCCTTGGGGAACATGGCTTTTTTATGAATCAGGCTACGCCCTGCAAGGAACGTCCACCAGGTAACTGAGCAAAATATTGCTTCAGTGCATCAATACAGCGATGTACTTTCATTGGATATTGTTCACGTTTGGATGTTAACGCGTGTAAGGTATACGCAGGTAACTGCCAATCAGGTAACACTTCAACCAAAGAGCCACTCACCAATTCCTTTTGAATATCCATATATAAAATACGGGCAATTCCGTGTCCTTGTTGGCATAATGACTTAGCAACAAAGACATTATTGGTTCCTAAACGTGACTTCATATCGACATTCACCACTTCACCACTGGTTCCATGTCGGAATCCAAAATGCTGATAATTCTGCATGAGCGTAATTGGAAGTAATTCATGGTGACGTAGATCTTCAGGACGCGTAATCGGTTGAGCTTGATTCAAATAACTTGGGGAAGCAACCAATACCTGATCAACCCTCGCCAAAGGCACAGCCGTCAGTTGATGATCATCCACTTTCAGGCTCATTCGAATCGCAATATCAATACGCTCTTCAATGAGATCGATATAACGATGATCCGCTTCAAAATGAATGGCTAAGCCCTTATGTGCTGACATCCAATGAGAAAGCGCAGGAATAATATGCAATGCACCAAGTTCAGGTGTGGTCGCAATACGCAGATCACCAACAAGATCATCACGTAATTCATTAATTCGGATTTTGCCGCGTTCAGCCGCAGCTAACATTTCTTGGCAACTTAAAAAGAATGCTTGCCCAGCCTCTGTAAGGCTCAGTTTTCGAGTTGAGCGATGAAGTAAGGTAACATCCATTTCTTGCTCTAAAGAACGGATTTGTTGGCTAACTGCGCTGGTTGTGATTCCTAACTCTCGTGCTGCACCACTGAAAGAGCTTCTTTCCACAACACAGGCGAAAACCCCCATTGCACGCAATTGATCTAGCATAGACTTCCCTCTTACCTTAATTTATTAATATGCTTATTGTTCTAATGAAAGCAATCTCAATTCAGTATACAAGGAAGTCTATTTATGCACTAGAGGATTATTAATAAATTATTGAATGATTATTAATAATCTTAACGTTAATTTGGTAAAACTGTGACAGGATTCACAGGTTTACCATCTAAACGAACTTGAAACTCTAACATGACACGTGATGCACCTGATGATCCCATTTCTGCGATTTTCTGTCCCGCAGTCACTGTGTCACCACTCTTCACTAACATTTTACTGTTATGCGCATATGCGGTGATGTAACCATCAATATGCTTTACCAAAACCAGATTACCATATTCTTTAAGCCCATCCGCGGCGTATACAACTTGTCCATTTGCTGCAGCAAAAACTGGATCACCTTCATTCCCACCGTAACGCGTCCCTTTCACATTACTCGCTAAATTAAAGGTTTGAATGATTGGACCATTCGATGGTTTAACCCAACGTAGACTTGAAGCCAAAGTTGTTGATGGATTAACTGGGACAGCAGGAACAACGGGTCTCGGTATAACAGGTTGTGTTTTTGGCACAACTGGCTGCTGAGTTGGCAAATTAATACTTTGACGTTGAATAGGTGCCGTTTGTGTCATGGCTTGTGTAGAGGTTGTACGCTGCGCCACAGAACCTTTTAAACGTAAAGACTGATTGACATAAATTCGATAAGGCGGTGCAATTCCATTCAGTGCAGCAACATCCAAATAGTTCAGACCATAACGGTTTGAGATTGCACTTAGTGTATCACCCGAGCGTACAGTATAATAATTCGGTGCTTGCACATAACGTGTTCCACTATTTACTTGCGGTTTAGATGCACAACCTGTCATAACTGCCACTGTAGCAACCGCCATAGACAAAACGATTGTTTTAATCATCTTCTGTGATAGAAAAACCGAGACATGGTTTAAGTGCATCTTCGCCCTCATCGAAAAAACCTTATTTACTTTGCGCCTAAGAGTATCAAAAAAGTGAGAAAAAACGAGTTCTCACTTTCTATATTCACAAACTTATAACATTCATAGGGCTAACCATTTACATGAGCATGTAAATTTTCAAGTACCGCATAGTTGGTTGCGTCCATCTGGATCGGTGTAATACTGACATAGCCATTTGAAACAGCAAAAAAATCGGACTGGATTTCACTTGATCCTGCTTGTGGGTCAGTAATTGCCTCTCCAGCTAAACCAATCCAATACACTTGACGTCCACGTGGGTCGACATGACTACTAATCGGCTTTGATTGTGCACGGCGCCCCTGATAGGTGACTTGTGCCCCTTTAATCTGCTCAATATCCGGAATATTAATATTGAAGATGTGACGTGGTGGCAGCACGGGCAGACCTTTAGCAATAAAGTCATGGACCCATTTCGCCGCTGCTGCATAGTGCTGCGGATGTTCATAAGCACGAACATTAGAGCCCGCCAATGACACGGCAATTGCAGGATGTTTCATTAACCGTCCTTCAAAAGCGGCTCCGACCGTACCTGAATATAGAACATCATCGCCCAGATTTGCCCCGCTGTTGATGCCACTGACCACCAGATCGAATTCAAAATCAAAAAGACCGTTCATTGATAAATAAACACAGTCCGCAGGTGTTCCATTAACTGCCCAGACATCTTCAGAAATCTGGATAGGACGTAAGGGACGGTCTAAGGTCAAAGCACTCGAGTAACCGCTTCGCTCACTTTCAGGAGCGACCACAACCACTCGGCCTAATGGCTTTAACGCTTGCGCTAAAGCCTGTAATCCTGGTGCAAACACACCATCATCATTCGCGATCAAAATATTCACTAAAATCAAATCTCTTCAATGTTACTAGGCAGTTTTTTCAATTGAATTATTCCTTGAATTATATATATTTATGGCTTCATAGTATTAGAAATTTATACAGCCATGAGACATTTATCTAATTTTATTCGAATTTTTGGGGTAAGTTTCACACTTTTAACAGCACCCGCTGTTTTTGCAGACGAAGCAGTTTCAGCAAAAGAAGCGGATGCATTAATTAAAGATGACATTGCCAATGCACAAGTCCTTATTGAAATGTGCCCTAATCTGATTGGCAAGAATGCTAAATTTGACCAGAACATCAAAAAAATGCTGGGGTCATATTTAAGTAATTACTCAGACAAATCTGCATCTTTAGACAGTCTACAAAAAGATGGAGAATTTAAAAACCTACTCAAAGAAGCTCGCGAAGCTGCCTCAGAAGTGGACAAAGCTGAACAAAAATCAGTATGTGAAGACGTACTCAATTTCGAAGGCTAAACTGCTTTCAAGATTTTGCTGTGGTTTTACACAGAACTGTTTAAAACCACACAAGCTGTATAACGCATCTAATAGCCCCTCAATCGCCCTGCACATTTTTTTCAAATTTAAGCAATATAAATTATTACCAAGCATCGGGTTCTCGAACCATATGAATAATATTGGCTGGGCTTGTAATCCACCCTCCTCGAAATCCTTCTGGCAAAGGTTCAATTGCATCACAACGGGTCACCCCTTGTGTATTTAAATATTGAGCAGCCTCAGGAAAATTATCCGTAAACAATTCCAGCCAAAGCTCAGCTTGACTCATTTCTGGCGCTGGCGCTAGCCACAATTTGACTGGACCAAGTTCAAAGCCAATATCAGGTGCTTTTTCTGTAATTTGTTTAAGCCCAATTACGTCACGATAAAATATAACCGTGGCTTCAAATTGGTGTGGTGGAAGTTTAAGGGCGATATCAACACCACCAGTGAATTTTGCCTTCATTTTCCAGCTCCTTTTCCATGTAATTTTTTATTTTCTCGTACTTTTATTTACCCTGCTCATTTTTGCTACTGCTCAAGCGACTTTAAGCATACCACTAGCCACACTCGGACCAATCACTTTAGCTTATTTTTTAAGCATGTTATGTACAAACAAGGATGTCAAGCCAAAGGGGTATCTCTCCTTATCACACTAACCAAATTTTATATTTTGAAGATTGAAAGCCACACTTTCTCTACGCTTCCTACAGCAAACATACATTTTTTAACATGCTTTTATGCTATAAGTTATTCAAATTGTTTAAGTCTTGTTTTGAGTTTGATTTCTTATGAAGAAAAATGTTTTTAAAACACTAGGTTTATCATTGCTCATCGCTTCGAGCGCTTTAGCTCCTACAGCCTTTGCAGCAGATAAAAAAGCCGCTGAAGCAGAAAAGATTGAAGTAACACCTACCTCTGATAGTGTGACCAAGCAAGAACTTGCGGCAATCTATGTCCTATCTGAAATTTGCCCAAGTTTAATTGGCAAAGATTTAAAATTTAATAAAGCCTATGACAATTTAGTCAAAGCCTATTTAAATAACGATGCTAAAGCTGTCGAAACCCTAAACAAGCGTGTGAAAGGCAAAGATTTCCAAGAAGCCTTAAAAGAAGCGCGTGCTGATGCCAAAGCTGCTTCTGACAATGACAACCGTCAAATTTGCGATGATGTTCGTAATTATTATTCGAAATAATCCGACCAATTAAGCGTCAGGTTACAATACTGTATGAAAAAGCCGATTTCTCCCGTAGAAGTCGGCTTTGCTTTGTCCTAAAATGCTAGGCTCGTCTGCTTCATACAAGATATTGGAACCACCTAGAATGACTCACAAAAGCGCTCTTGCTGCATTACTCCTTTTGCCAAGCTTTTCATATGCAGCAACTGTCCTATCCGCTCCACCAGAATTAAATAATAAATCCTATGTACTTATGGATTACGAGACCGGACAGATTCTCGCTGCAAAAAATGAAAATGAAAAACTTGCACCTGCTTCAATGACAAAAATGATGACAAGCTACATCATTGAGCAGAAGCTTTTAAAAGGTGAATTGACTGAAAACGAACAAGTCCGCATGAACGAATCTGCGTGGTGTCGTGGCAGCAGTTCTGAATCATGTATGTATGTTCCATTAAATGGCACAGCGACAGTTTTGGAAATGCTACGTGGTATCATTATCCAATCAGGCAATGATGCATCAAAAGCAATGGCAGAACACGTTGCGGGCAACGAAGGCACTTTTGCTCACATGATGAATCAAGAAGCAAAACGTGTGGGTATGGTAAATACACATTTTATCAACTCAACAGGTATGCCAGCTGAAGGTCATTATTCAACTGCAAAAGATATGGCAATTCTTGCCCAGCACATCATTAAAGACAGCTCGAAGTACTACCCAATCTATTCTGAAAAAGAATTTACCTTTAACGGGATTAAACAAGGTAACCGTAATGCCCTGCTTTATACCGATCCAAGTGTTGATGGCTTAAAAACAGGTCATACCAATGAAGCTGGTTTCTGCTTAACCACCTCAAGTAAACGTGGTCCAATGCGTTTAATCTCGGTGATCTTTGGTACACCAAGCATGAATGAACGTGCCAGCCAAACCCGTACTTTATTGGCTTGGGGCTTTGCCAACTTTGAAACGGCAAACGTTCAACCTGCCAACCAAGTACTTGCTAAAGCAAAAGTATGGTTTGGTAAACAAGATGAAGTTCAAATTGGCTTAGCTGAAAACTTCAACGTCACTATGCCTAAAGGCCAAGCTGACAAAATCAAGACTCAGCTTGTAGTTCAACCGAAACTCAATGCACCTTTAGCCAAAGGTCAAGTGGTTGGTAAATTAGTCGCAAGCCTTGATGGTAAAGTGATTGCTGAAAAACCACTTGTGGCATTAAAACCTGTTGAAGAAGCTGGTTTCTTTGCACGTATCTTTGATCATATCAAAATGTTTTTCAGTAACTTATTTTAATTTTAAACTAAGTTAATTCAGCATTCATGCCCTTGGGTATGAATGCTTTTTTATTTTATAATGGCTTTAAATTTTCGATTGAAAGCAACTATGCCAAATAACATTCGCCCTTATCTAGACCAAAAACCTGATGTTGATCCAAGCTGCTACGTCGATGGCATGTCAGTGGTCATTGGTGATGTCAAATTAGCAGAGAATGTTTCAGTTTGGCCTTTTGCGGTGATTCGTGGTGATGTGAATTCAATTCAAATTGGTAAAAACAGCAATGTACAAGATCATTGTATGTTGCATGTCAGCCATAAAAATCAATCTAAACCGAATGGCTCTCCACTGGTGATTGGTGAAGATGTGACAGTTGGGCATCATGTGACTTTACATGGCTGTAGCATTGGCAATCGTGTCTTAATCGGGATTAATACCGTGGTATTAGATGATGTGATAATTGAAGATGATGTGATGATTGGCGCAGGCAGTCTGGTTCCTCCACGCAAAGTGTTAAAAAGTGGTTATCTCTATGTCGGTAGTCCAGTTCAGCAAGTTCGCGCATTGACCGAAAAAGAAATGGAATTTTTACCTTACTCAGCACGTCATTATGTGAAAGTGAAGGATAATTATCTCAATCAAGAGCATTAATTTGAAAATCAGCATTTAATACTCTATTAAATGCTGATCAAATATAAATAATTAAGCGCTAATCCCAGCAAGCGATCAAAGCTCACACAAAGAACAATTCACACCTCGGCAGTTATGCAACACTGAAGTCCGAGCACTTTTTTTGCTGGTCCCAGGTCCTCCAACCAAGGGTCCTGCCAATTGCTCGGCGCTGGATGAGGGTCGCCATTTATTTTTGACTGAAATCTTTTGATGCCCTGTAATCATCGGTTTTA
The DNA here is from genome assembly GCF_024582815.1 of Acinetobacter colistiniresistens. Taxonomy (NCBI): domain Bacteria; kingdom Pseudomonadati; phylum Pseudomonadota; class Gammaproteobacteria; order Moraxellales; family Moraxellaceae; genus Acinetobacter; species Acinetobacter colistiniresistens. The sequence goes on along the minus strand of NZ_CP102099.1, from coordinate 2,104,107 downwards.
ATAACATGGATTGCTGACAATATGGGCAGGAGGTGTTATCCCTTGCTATACTGACCATCGGGACATTCTGCTCAAAAATCCCTTCACAATGTTCACATCTAAAATCATACAGTGGCATCTTAAAATCCTTCTTATACGCTGGTATTCATATTACTAACGGCGTCCCCAAAACTTATTCTCGTTTAAGGCACCCTGCGGCAAAATATTCTTCTCAAAAATAGAGGTTGGTAAAGAAATTGTACAGGCGCAGTTTGGAATATCCACAATCCCACCGATACGCCCTTCAACAGGTGCAGCAGTCAGCAACATATAGGCTTGAGATCCGGTAAATCCAAAATTCTCAAGATACTTAATCGCTTTTAAACAAGCCTGACGATAGGCAACTGTGGCATCCAAATAATGATTTACCCCATTTTCAACACTGATGCCTTCAAAGGTTAACCACTGATCGTAATTAGGTCTGACATTACTTGGAACAAAGATCGGTGAATCAATATTATATTTTTCCATTCCGCCTTTAATCAGATCAAAACCAACACGGGTTACCCCATCCATTTCAATCTGAACCGTACCGGGTTTGTCGGAGACTCAATATTCTGAGAGACTATTCCGATGAAAAAACCAAACTATACCCCCGAAATTAGAGAAAGAGCGGTTCAATTACTAATTGAATCTGAAAAAGATTATCCATCGAATTGGGCAGCAGTTTCCGCAATTGCTCCTAAAATTGGCTGTACTCCTGAAACACTTCGTGTTTGGTATCAAAAATACTTAGATCAACAAAATCCCGCCAAAGTACAACAGGTATCTGACCAAGAAAAAATGAAGCAAATGGAACGTGAAATTAAAGAATTAAAACGTGCCAATGAAATTCTACGTAAAGCAGCCGCTTTTTTCGCCCAGGCGGAGCTCGACCGCCCACACAAATAATGGTGGATTTTATCCATAACAATAAGGCGTTATATGGTGTTGAAGCGATTTGTAGAATTTTACCGATTGCAGCTTCGACCTATTATCGGGCTTTAGATTTCGTTGATAACCCAGAACATCGAGCGAAACGTGCTCTGCATGATTTACATCATGCAGAGCAAATCAAACGTATTTGGAAAGAAAGTTCAGGTCGATATGGTGTACGTAAAGTTTGGCAAAAATTGAAACGTGAGGGTTATGTTATTGCATCGTTGTACAGTTGCTCGATTGATGCAAAAGCTAGGTATACAAGGTGTTTGGCGTGGTAAGAATAAACAAACCACCCGTAGCCGAGATGATCAAAAACGAGCAGATGATTTAGTGAAACGGAATTTTAGTGCTGATCGACCTGACCAATTATGGGTCAGTGACTTTACGTATATTCAAACACATTCAGGCTGGGTCTATACCGCCTTTATTATTGATGTGTTCTCACGAGCAATTGTTGGATGGAAAGTATCTACACGGATGAATACAGATATGGTGCTCGATGCATTGGAGCAAGCATTGCACGATCGAGGCATGCCAAAGAATGTGATTCATCATTCCGATAGAGGTGTTCAATATCTTTCTATTCGCTATACCAATCGTTTAGATGCTGCAAATTTACGAGCATCAGTCGGTACGACAGGTGATTCATACGATAATGCTCTGGCTGAAACGGTGAATGGCTTATACAAAACAGAGGTGATTGAATATTTAAAAGCAGATTGGCAAGGTTTAGCAGATGTACAACTTGCGACACTAAACTGGGTAGATTGGTTCAATAAAAAGCGTGTACACAGTGCACTGGGTTATGTATCGCCTTTTGAGTTTGAAGCAATGTACTATGATAAGATTAACCCGTTAGGTCAGGTGGCCTAACTTAAATAAAAAAGTCTCCGACAAACCCGGTACGGTTCAATCGCACCACAGAAGCCGATTTCACCATCACCTTGTGAAAAGTGTAAATCTCCCATAGAGAAGCCGGCACCTTTTTGATATACAGGAAAATAAATACGGCTGCCCGCAGCAAGATCTTTAATGTCGGTATTACCCCCATGCTCACGCGGTGGCACTGTACGGGCAGCTTCAGCAGCCATCCGATCAAACTCTGCTCCTGTCACGCCTCTCAGCACCGCAGTTCTTGGATCGGGTGGATTGGCCTGCCCTTTAGGCACCAATAACGCTTCTCGACGGTTCCATTCCTTTAAAAGTTCATGCGAAGGAAGCGTTCCCATCAATCCGGGATGTTTTAAACCTGCGATACGTACACCGGGAATATGACGCGAGGTTGCAAATAATCCTTTTAAATCCCAAATTGCTTTATCCGCTTCAGGAAAATAATCAGCTAAAAACCCACCGCCATTTTCCTTGGCAAAGACTCCAGAAAAGCCAACCGAAGAGATTGGCTGTATATCCAGTAGATCGATTACCAATAAATCACCCGGCTCAGCTCCTTCAACATAAAAAGGTCCTGTCAAAGGATGTGCTCGAGTAAGATCCACATTTTTCACATCGGAGACATCATCGGTATCTTTGATTTGGGCATCTAAAAAATCCAGACTTTCAATCAGAATTTCTTCGCCGGGTTTCACCGATGTTAAAAAAGGAATATCTGGATGCCAGCGATTATGACCAATCTCTGCTTGTTCTGCTAAAGCGACACCAGGTTTAATTTTAATATGTTGCATATGACTTCAACTCCGTGTGATGTATATGAATCTAATCAATTATCTGTTCTACTTCTAAATCATTGAAAGGCCAAACCAAGGCTACTGTTCTTGGGCGGAATAATTATTTTTACCTTGCGATCAAAAAACACACTAGCACATTCTGTTTTTTTGAAGCAATTCCTTTTCGATTCTCAACACAACAAATACTCACTCATGATGGCAAATATTTTTCTTCCACTTTAGCGAATTAGCCTTCCTATATAGCCAAAAACAGCCAAATTTTGTAGAATACGTTTTTTAAAACCATGGTGCTTTGTATGACCGCTTGGACACCTCATGTCACAGTCGCCACTGTAGTCGAAAAAGACGGACGTTTTCTGTTTGTTGAAGAACACAGCGAAGGCTTTGTACATACCGTGTTTAATCAACCTGCGGGTCATGTCGAATGTGGTGAAACCATTATCGAAGCAGCAATCCGTGAGACCTTAGAAGAAACAGGTCATCATGTCGAAATCGATCATCTGCTCGGGATCTACACCTATACACCGCCAATGTTTCCTGACCGCACCTATTACCGCTTTTGCTTCTTGGCCCATGTCACGGCAGTTGAAGAAAATGCGCAACTGGATACAGGCATTGTTGCTGCGGTGTGGATGAATCTGGATGAGCTGCAAGAATCCGCACGTGCACGTAGTCCATTGGTTTTAAAAGCTGTTAAAGATGCCCTTGCTGGCAAAAAATATCCTTTATCGCTTATTTACGAGCACCCTTTCTCTCCCTCATTAACTTCTCATTTGGACGCTTAATTAGATGCAACAACGTGTCATCGTCGGTATGTCTGGTGGTGTAGACTCCTCTGTTTCTGCCGCATTATTACTTCAACAAGGATATCAAGTTGAAGGTCTTTTCATGAAAAACTGGGAAGAAGATGATGGTACGGATTACTGCACAGCATTAGAAGACCTAGCAGATGCACAGGCTGTTGCTGATAAGATTGGTATCAAGCTGCACACCGCCAACTTTGCCATGGAATATTGGGATCGTGTTTTTGAACACTTCTTGGCTGAATATGCTGCTGGCCGCACCCCAAACCCAGATATTTTATGTAATAAAGAAATTAAATTCCGTGCCTTCCTTGATCATGCCATGACCTTAGGTGCAGACTTTATTGCAACAGGTCACTATGCGCGTCGTGGTGCGAGCATGCAGAACTCACGCGGTGAAACCTATGCCCCATTACTGCGTGGTGTTGATAATAACAAAGACCAAACTTATTTCTTACATGCGGTGCATGGTCGCGAAATTAACAAGACCTTGTTCCCTGTCGGTGAAATTGAAAAGCCTGAAGTGCGTCGTATTGCAGAACAACTTGATTTAGCAACAGCCAAGAAAAAAGACTCAACTGGTATTTGTTTTATTGGTGAGCGCCGTTTTACTGACTTCCTCAAACAATATTTACCTGCACAAGCTGGAAAAATTGTTTTGGAATCAGGTAAAGAAGTTGGTGAACATCATGGCTTGATGTACTATACGCTGGGTCAACGCGGTGGTATTGGTATCGGTGGGATGAAAGGTGTACAAGAAGGTGCATGGTTCGTACTGCATAAAGATATTGCCAATAACCGACTGGTGATTGGCCAAGGACATGAACATCCATTAATGCAAAGTACTCAGCTTTGGAGTGAGTCGATTGATTGGGTTGCAGGTGAACAGGATATTCCAAGTACTGGATTCCGATGCACGGCAAAAACCCGTTATCGCCAACCTGATCAGGCGTGTACAATTTATCGTGATGAACAGACTGAACATGGTATTCGGGTTGAGTTTGATGAACCACAACGCGCTGTAACGCCTGGGCAAAGCGTGGTGTTCTACTCCGGAGAGGTGTGCTTAGGGGGTGGTGTGATTCACCATACCAATGCACCTGAACCAGATTTTATTTAAGGAAATTGGAAGCGAAGCATGGTCGAGTTACCCTTTCAGCACACTCAAGCGTTGAATGTTAGACAGAACCGTGCTCTGGCATTGGCTGCGGTCTTTCAAGCAACCCAGCTTACGCATATGACCGCAATGGCAGGTCAGCAAAGTATTGGCGATAGTGGTAATTTTTACTTTGAACTCTTGATCAAAGCCAGTCTGAATATCCGCCCGACCGCCAATAATGCCAAGCAAACCCTCGATTTCTTTAACCAGCTTGCTGATATTTCACTTGGTTTAAAAACATTAGAAGGTTGTATTACCCAACCTTTTAATACGTCACCCAAATCTCGTGTTCCCAAAATGTCCACCGCTAAACTGCCAATGTCCTATGCAATGGCCTTATTGCAACTGGAAAAGAAAGTCTACAGTAATCCCGAGTACGTCAAAATCATCGAAACCGCACAACAAAAAATCTTAAAGCAACTCTCATTTTTCGATAATAACTATCTACACCCAAGCATCATTGCCAATCTCGCACAGACCTATGTTGAAACCGCAGGACAGATTAATCCACGTATTTTAGTGCGTGGCAATGCCGAAGCTTTTAAAGACATCAACCATACCAACCGTATTCGTGCTTGCCTGTTTACAGGCTTGCAGTTGGCGCATTTATGGAAACAGCTCGGTGGTAGCTCTTGGGCGATGATCTTTAGCAAACGCAAGTTATTACAAGATATTCAAGCTCTCGCTCGTTTGCAGTATCAGGTGGTATAGACCGATGCTACAACGAATTTATTTTTATACCGTTTTACAACCTCTCTAAATCTCTCCTGAGGAACGACTAAAGTTCCGCAAGGGAGAGCTAAACTTTAAGGAATCTGTATGAATGCTTTAACCGCACTCTCGCCACTTGATGGACGTTACGCTAGCAAATGCGATGCCCTACGCCCTTTTTTGTCTGAGTTTGGTTTAATCCACGCTCGTGTCACGGTTGAAGTGCGTTGGTTACAAGCACTTGCAAATCGTGCAGAAATCATCGAAGTTGCGCCATTTTCAAATGAAACCAATGCTGCTTTAGATGCGATTGTTGCAGATTTCTCTGAACAAGATGCAAACCGCATTAAAGAAATTGAACGCACCACTAACCACGATGTAAAAGCAGTTGAATACTTCCTTAAAGAAAAAATTGCCAACATCGATGAATTACAGAATGCAGGTGAATTTATTCACTTTGCTTGTACCTCTGAAGACATCAATAACTTGTCTCATGCGCTTATGTTGAAAAATGGTCGTGAGGTTCTCGTTTCAAGCATGAAACAAATTCTCAATGCGATCTCAGCTTTGGCGATTACACATGCCGACCAACCGATGTTGTCTCGTACACACGGTCAAACTGCAAGCCCAACCACTTTGGGTAAAGAGATGGCAAACGTTGCTTATCGTTTAGCGCGCCAGATCAAACAATTTGAAAATGTTGAGTTATTGGGCAAGATTAATGGTGCTGTCGGTAACTATAACGCCCACCTTTCTGCCTACCCAGAAATTGACTGGGCTGCACATGCACAAGCATTCGTTGAGTCTTTAGGTTTAAGCTTCAACCCGTACACCACACAAATCGAGCCACATGACTATATGGCTGAATTGTTTGATGCTTTACGCCGTTACAACACCATCTTGATCGACTTTAACCGTGATGTTTGGGGTTATATCTCTCTCGGTTACTTCAAACAAAAGTTAAAAGATGGCGAAGTGGGTTCTTCAACTATGCCACACAAAGTAAACCCGATCGACTTTGAAAACTCTGAAGGTAACCTGGGTATTGCCAATGCTGTCTTGGGTCACCTTGGTGAAAAACTTCCAGTTTCGCGCTGGCAGCGTGACTTAACCGACTCAACTGTATTACGTAATATGGGTGTTGGTTTTGCGCAAAGCTTGATTGCGTTTGATGCCTGCTTAAAAGGGATTGGTAAACTTGAATTGAATGCTGCACGTTTAGACGAAGATTTAAACCAAGCACAAGAAGTTCTTGCTGAACCAATTCAAACGGTTATGCGTCGTTATAACGTTGAAAAGCCATACGAAAAATTAAAAGCGCTTACCCGTGGTCAGGCTATGACACGCGACATGATGGTAAACTTCGTGAAAGGTGATGAACTTGCGCAAGTTCCAGAAGATGAACGTACTCGTTTAGCTGAGCTTACTCCTGCAACTTATACTGGTAATGCAGCTGAACAAGCAAAACAAATCAATGATTTGATCAGCAAGATCTAAAACTGATTGACTCAAAAAAGCAGAGCTTCGGCTCTGCTTTTTTATTTCATCAGCATACAATTATTTTTCTTTTTTGCACTGATCAATATATTTTTCAATCATAAATTTTACTATGTCGCCCAAGGCGTGAGTACATCAACCCAAGCTGAATCGGTATCGTTGTCATTGGCACCTGCACCACCATCATGGCTGTGGTCTTCATTACGGGTAAACAGGAAGCGGACTTTAATCCGTCCCCATTCATCCACATGGATTTCTTCGCCACTTGGCCCAACCACTTTGGCACGCTGCGGTGAAGCGACTGGACGGTGTTGTAATGGGTTAAATTCGGGTACGATTTTAATGCTACGGCGTTGTAGCGTCAGTTGATTGGCTTGGCGTTCTTCATTGTTACTTTGTTGGGTTGGCTGCCAGTTGCTTTGCGCTAATAATTGATTGATCTGCTGATTGAGGTCTTTAGGCAAGTTGTTTTGGTTATAGAAGTTTTTACCTGTAATCAGAAATTCTTTGTCGCTGCCATCGTGTTGATCGATTTCAGGATGCTCAGCCAATTCAAACCAGTAACCCACATGGGTATCGCGCACGGTAGTATCGGCGATAAATTGCTTGGATTGCAGATCGTAATATTGACCCAGATTCTGATTCAGCTTTTCAATCTGTGCATTGCCCGATGCAGTTGCACCATCTTCACCATTCAGGTCTTGCATCCAAGCCGGTGAAAAGTGCCATGCCTGTTCCAGACCTAAACTGGCATTGTCGTATTGAGCACTGTGTTTATGCGTGCTTTGTACGCTGCCTGCACCATCTTCCTGTTCCAGTGCATCGGCTTGCCAACGCTGTACATGCACGCTACTCGGTTGTAAGCTGCGTTGCCCCACCAGACTGGTCATGCTGTCGTATTGTTCAGTGGCACTGCTGCGGTGGTAACGAATCTGTCGACGATCGAGCGCTTGGTATTGGCTATTGTCATCAATCAAACGTAGCTTTTGTGGTTGGATTTTTTCATTGATACTACTTACCTTAAGCTGAGCTTCGTCAATTAGCCAGTTAATCCCTTCGCTACGCATCAAGGATGTTAAAAACGCTTCATCTGATTGATTATATTGCATAATAAAAGGACGAATATCGTAATCTTGACTGAGTCCGCTTAAATCCAAAGTCAAACTGGAAGCGAATAAGGGACTCTTTTGCTGCCACTCCTTGAAGACAATTTGCACCACATCAGGCACGCTCTTGTTCATAAACACGCGACTGTTACGGCGTTGTTTCCACAGTGCGGTTGGGTCTTCTAAAGTCAGCTTATATACCGTGAGGCTACCATCCGATTGCCCTTGCAGGGCTTGGGTGATAATGCCTGTGACACGAGTCAGCTGACCTTGATCAGTCACCGTATCAATTGGGCTTGGCTACCAATAAATTGTTTTAGCGGAATAGTAGCATTGGTCGATAAGCAAATTAATTCTGCTTTAAAACCCGCATTCAGTTGATGCTGACCATCAATGCGTTGCAGGAACACTTGAGTATTTAAATTTTGATTGGAAAACTGAATATGGATCGCACGTCTCTGTGCAGTAAGGCCCAAACTTTCCAAGGCCTGATAGATATTGTTCAACATTTTATAGATTTTTTTGCTTAAATTTACGGCATTGTAACGATATTAATCCGCCTCTGTCTATACAACATGGTCTGTTTATGACGTTTTTTGTCACTCCTTATGGATTGGCTTGAAAGAATCCTTTTTATTCATACAGATAGGTCTGCACTCAAATCAATGTTTTTAGCATTGAAATAAAAAAGCAGAGCCCTTACTCTGCTTGCGTATTTAAAAGCCAACAATCTATGATGACAACGGATCAACTTAACTTAAACATAATCAACCGCTCTTGCTTTTAACAGATCCAGTTGCAGCATTTTTTTCTTTTTACGACGATATGCAATCAGCAAGCCGATGAACCACACGGGCGAAAAAGCCAGCGCAATCAGTGTATCGTGATCTAAAGCCAAGATCACAATGGTAAACACCAAAAATGACATAGTGAACCATGCCATAACCAAGCCACCTGGCATTTTAAATTTAGACTGTTGATGCAACTCTGGGAATTTTTTCCGATAGCAGATATAAGACAAAATTATCAACATAAAAGTAAAAATACATAGAATCGACGTCAGAGCTGAAATAATGGTAAACGCCGTCATGACATTCGGTACAATAAATAAAATCGAGGTTCCAATGGTGACACAAGTCATTGAAAAAACCAGACCGCAAATCGGCACCTTTCTTTTCGACAATTTACTAAAACTTTTTGGTGCATCATTGTCCAAAGCCAGACCGTAAAGCATTCGACTGGTCGCAAAAATACCGCTATTCGCTGAAGAAAGTGCAGAAGTCGCCACCACAAAATTGACCAAGCCTGCTGCAATCGGCAATCCAATCAAGGAAAACATTTCCACAAATGGGCTTTTTTCTGGTGAAATTTTTGCCCACGATGTAACTGCGATAATACAAACCAATGCACCGACATAGAAAAGTAAAATACGCAATGGAATCGAGTTAATCGCTTTAGGTAATGACTTATGTGGGTCTTTGGTTTCAGCCGCTGTGGTTCCAACCAATTCAATACCAACAAAGGCAAAAATCGCAATCTGGAAACCAGCTAAAAAGCCAGTAACCCCATAGGGGAACATCGACTGAGTTTCAAATACATGACTCATCGACGCTTTGACACCACTCGGCGAAGTAAAACCAGTACTGATTAAATAAATCCCTGCCAGAATAAACATAATAATGGCGGCGATTTTGATCAATGAGAACCAAAACTCCAACTCACCAAACATGCGAACCGCAACAAAATTCAGAATCGTAAGAATGGCTAAGGAGGTAAAAGCAGGAATCCAGACAGGAACATCGGGATACCAGAACTGCATATACCCTCCTATCACAATCACATCTGCAATTGCGGTAATAATCCAGTTGCACCAATACGACCATCCGAGAAAAAAGCCAGCCCACGGACCGATATACGCTGTTGCAAAATCAGCAAAAGTCTTAAAATTGGTATTTGCCAGCAACAGTTCACCCATCGCCCGCATCACAAAGAAAAAGAAAAAGCCAATAATTAAATAAGTTAAAATAATGGAGGTACCCGAAACACTTAGGGTCTTACCAGAGCCCATAAATAGTCCCGTACCAATTGCACCGCCAATGGCAATCATCTGAATATGACGATTGGTTAAAGAGCGTTGTAATTTTTCTTCATCCTGCTGAGTCATATGTTGACTACCAAGCAGATCTCCTTCCAGAAGCTGCTTATCTTTATCCTGACTCATGTAATCCTTACTCCAATGTATAACAGCCGTTATAATTGCCTAATAAAATTAAAATATTTTTAAAATGCCTGAATATCAAAATTCCATTTTGCTCAATAAAATTATTTTTAAATTTAGTGCTTAACTCAGCCACCTCGCTTATCTGTTATTTTCCATAAAGTCCTTATATGCACCCTAAAACCTGTTGTTATTGGTCAAAAGTTATTTGGGCGAAAGCATCATATCTCATTCCTCAAACACTGTAAGATCATGCCGTGCTTTTCCGTTCAATTTACCAGCAATTAAACGTGAAATATATTCAATTAACAATGTGAATATTTTGTGCAAATTAAGACTGGATTGATTTGCTCACACGGCATGCAAACAAATCAAAATAGGTCTAATTAGCGCATAAAATTACGAGATAAGTAGATGAATTATATCCTCATCCTTGTTCTCATTTTCAACCGACAATGCCTCAATTTTTCTTTGGAATATTGATATTGAGCATCCGTGCCGATGCTCCTTCTTTCACATGTAACTGATGAGCCTGCTCAGGATCTAATTTCACTTGGTTTGTATCTGGCTGGCTGTAAATGAGGAGAGCGCGAAAATTTTTATAATCGTCATTGGCAATGATATAAGGATCATTACCTAGAATGATGTGATCAGATGGCTCAATCTTTACCGTCACCGCATGGCTGTCTTTGATCGCTCTTAAGTTTTCAATATCGGCTTGCAAAGTTGCACCTGCATCAAAGATATCGACATAGCCCTTATAACGCAGACCTTCTTCAATCAAAAGATTATAGGCAGGTACCGTATTGGGATGGACTGCAGCAATCACAGCCTTGGCCTCATCAGGTAACATATCGACATAAAGTGGATGCCGCGGCATCAGCTCTGCGATGAAGGCCTTTTTGCCTGTTCCACTTAAATAATCGGCTTTGCTAAATTCCATATCAAAGAATTTATGCCCGACTGCATCCCAAAAGGGTGAACGGCCATTTTCATCCGAAAAGCCCCGCATCTCCGCCACAATCGTTTCTTCAAAATATTGTCTAAAGGCCGAAAGAAACAAGAACCGAACCTTGGATAAAAATTTGCCATTCTTATTTAAACGATAATCAGGGTCTAAAAATAAAGTACATAACTCACTACAGTTGGTATGGTTATTACTTAAATATAAGGTCGGTAATGATTTATAGACATTTAATGGCTCTGAAGAGTGCACTTGCGTACCGACGTGAAAGTTATACCAAGGCTCTTTTAAACCTAGGGCCACCTCGATTCCACATACACCCACCACTTTATGCAGTGTGGTATCTTCTAAGGCAAATAAATAGCCCTGCTCCGACTTGTCTAATTTGCCTTCGACCGTCTTAATTGCTCGATCTATCCGTGCAGCCAGTATTTCCATATCGGGTTGCAAAGAGGTTAAACCAAAACCAGCTTTTTGCGCCAGTTGATAAAGATCATGGATATCTTTTTGCTGGATATAACGAATCAGCATCATATGACTTACCCCCTTTTTTGAATCACAATCAAGCCACGGCTGCTTGGATGATTTTGTGGGCTAAGGCCATCTAAATTACTTTTTCTATGCTGAACCATGCACAATACAGACATTGCCTCTTCCTTAATTATTCAATTTTCCCTAGTACAACCTATTCAAGGCTGAGCTGGCTTTATTTATGTCAGTCTTTTTTAACGTCTTTCATCAAGCTGAAATCAAATTTGAATACGTTAAAATGCTCAACAACCAAGCTGATCACTCTATTATTCAAAAACTAATTGGCACAAAAATTTAAAATTAAGCAAAAAGGACTATTTTTTAGCATTTTATTTATTGACAGTGACAATGTGAAAAATTATTTCTCTACTTTTGAAAGATAAAAGCAGCTAGCTATCCTCAACTTTAAACAAATCACTCAACAAATAGATTCATACAACCAAATAAAATGAATGCAAAAGTATAAGTAAAGCGATATAGATCCAAAACTTCAGACAATAAAAAAGCCCTTGTTTTCACAAGGGCTTTTTTATTCATTTGGCAGAGGATCAAGGACTCGAACCTTGACGAACGGTTTTGGAGACCGTCATGCTACCATTACACCAATCCTCTATAACAGCATGATGAAAGTCCTTCAGACTTCATCATAAAGAAAGTCGGAAACTCTCTTAAATATGGTGGGGGCGAAGAGACTCGAACTCTTACACCTTGCGGCGCTGGAACCTAAATCCAGTGCGTCTACCAATTTCGCCACGCCCCCGATGGGTGTGTATATTAGAGATAAACCCTGCGACTGACAAGCCCTTTTTATAAAAAACTATGTTTATGAAAGCTAATGCTTTTTAATATACAGATCAGATAAATTACACAAATAAAAAAAGGACCTTCTCTCGAAGGCCCTTTTCAAATTTGGCAGAGGATCAAGGACTCGAACCTTGACGAACGGTTTTGGAGACCGTCATGCTACCATTACACCAATCCTCTATAACCACATGATTAAATCCGCTTAGATTTAACCATAAAAAAAGCAAGATAAACTTGCTTTTTAAATATGGTGGGGGCGAAGAGACTCGAACTCTTACACCTTGCGGCGCTGGAACCTAAATCCAGTGCGTCTACCAATTTCGCCACGCCCCCGATGGGTATGCATATTAGTGAGAAAGATGCAGCATGACAAGTCTTTCGTATAAAAAAATCAATCAACTGAACACATAATATTCAAATCACGTATTGATGTTTATTTTTACGGCAAATCAAGGTTGTTTAGACAGTTTTTTGCCGCTAAGACTGAATTAAAACGTTGTTTAACATGCTTTTGGGTTAACCCTTTCAATAAAGGAAGAAAAACCTCAAATTCAGTTGGAAGCTGAATATGTAGCTGTTGGCAATGCAAAACGGCCCAGTCGTGATAAGTCTTTGCCTTTAATCGTGATTGAGCCAACCATTCATACACAATGATACCCAAAGCATAAAGATCACTTTGAATGCTTTTGCCTGCCCCGTGAAAAAGCTCTGGTGCCATATAATGTGGCGTTGCATCTAAAGTCTGGATGGGTTGTTCCGCTCTAAAAGATTGCTCAAAATCAATCAACCGGCATGTGTCTTCATATAAACGGAAATGTTCAGTCTTCAAGTCAGCATGAATCCAGCCTGCTTGGTGCAAGGCATCTAATGCATCTAATGCACTTATAATCTTTTGTTTTACTACTTCAATATCATTGATTACCGTGATATCACTAAAAAATGCATCTGAATTGACAGTTAACAGCCCCTGCTCAGCTCCCCCAAGATCTAAGCCTGTTGCAATATAGCTTAATTGAATCACTTGATAGGGCAATAAAAACAATTGCAGCGCCTGAGCAGATTGCTGATAGAACACGAGTTCCTGCAGAAAAGCCTGTTCTAGAAGCGAATGAGTCCCCAGCTTATGAAATTTAAGCCAAAAAGCTTGTTGCTCCACTTGAAAAGTATAGACACGCCGCCCAAAGGCATAGCTTTGCGCTTTTGTTGTTAAATTTAAATCTTCAAGTTGAATGTTGGGATTAAAGATCCACGTAGTAAAACTCATTCTGCTGCTTTTCGTCCTGCTTTCGCAATGATGTTAAACAATGCTCAATCGTTTTACCAATCCGTGCATGGATTTCAATCGAGGCAATTTTCGGCCAAGTTGCCCGTTCGCCTTCTTGTTGCAATACTTTAAACAGTTTCGGGCGCGGATTTTTTAGCATATAGCTATAGTGTCGTAGCCCATATCTGGCAATAATATTGACATCGCCATAGTAGCGTTGCCCTAAAATCCCATAGCCATGATCGAGCATACGGCGAATCGGGAAAAAACTCCCCATATAGCTGCGGGTTAAATCCATGACATCCATCGCAATGGTTTTACCTTGATGGCGAATAATTCTTTCTGGCCAACTCAATACATCTCGACGAAATCTTTCCGAATCACTCTGCATAAACGGCACGATATGTGGATTCACCTGACTGGCAATGGTGTAATTAATATTATATAGCCGAGCCATTTTCTCCTGCGGAAAATCACTACGCATACTGCCATCCACCCATTTGGTATTGGCGAGATACGGCGTATGCTGTCCATCATAGCGCTTACTGGTCAAATGCACAGGTGGAAATAATACAGGCACCGCACAAGAAGCCAATACCGCACTCCAGACCAATACATTCGGTGCAGTTAATGCATTCATAATGCGTGGGTTTTGTGCGGTATTGTATGGTGCAATCACAATATTAATATGGCGTTTCGACTGTTTATATGCTTCGGCAAAGGTGACATCACCCAAGTTCTGCATCAGGAATTTTTTCAAATACATCACATCTGCAACACCGCCACGACCCCGAACCAGTTCACTGATTTTTCTGAACTTAAATGCATCACTAAAAAAATGTTCACCTTGCAGCAATTCAGGCACTTTATCGGGTGTGGAAACTCCCAGCATGCCGGTCATGATCGCGCCTGCACTTGAGCCAGATAAAACTTGCGGCATCAGGTCTTGCTCTAACAGTGCCTTACAGACCCCGGTATGAAATAAACCCAAAGTGGCACCACCAGAAAACATTAAAGCAGGTTGACCATAGGCTTTTTGACATTCCTCAAAAAACTGAATTTTCTCTTTTAACTGGAACGTAATACATTCACTCGAAGCCAAGTAACGTAAACAGTCACTCATTTCTTCAACATAGTTTTCAATAATTTTCTTCGTGCCAAAATAGGTTTCGGCAAATAGCATCGGATGTCCAATATTAGCAAAGTCATAAGACAGCCCTTCTCTTAATACATAGATCAGATCAAGCGTTCGATGCTGGGTTCGATATTTTTTTAATAAGTTATAGCGTTTAGAGAGTATTTCCGCATCAAAATAAGGCGACTCATTGTCATATTTCCAGGCCTCTTTGCCCGACTCTTCATCCAGTTTTAGTGCAATGTCTTTCCATTCATCATATGAGCTGGTATGTCGTAAGCGTTCTTGCAACACATCAACTCTATACGACTGATATGTATTCTTTTTTTCCTGAACTCTATTGAACATTTGCAATCCCGATTTTCAGCTTATTTTTTGTATTCTTGCACCTATACAATGCAAAAAGCTGCAACAACAATCAAGGGTAAAATCGATTTATTTCGATATTTCTGATGATATTTTCTTTATTTCCGTAATAGCAGTGATAGTATCCCTATTCATCATTGAGTTTGGTTTATATTTATGGCTATCCTTGATTTACCCGAGTCTATTCTTCAATCTTTATCCAGCGTATTAACACAGCTGCAGCAAACGCTGCCTGCACTAAAACAACCCACTGATTTTTCTGCAATTGCTTTCCGTTGGGAAAATCAACAATTGGTTGCAATACAGCAGCCCAAAGAAATGCACCTTGAAGATCTAAAAGGAATTGAGCGCCAAAAAGACAAAATCATTCAAAATACGCTGCAGTTTCTGAATGGTTTACCAGCCAATGATGTATTACTGACAGGTTCTCGCGGTACAGGGAAATCATCGATTGTACGTGCCCTACTGACTCAATATTCAGCTCAAGGGCTACGTTTGATTGAGATTGAACGCGATGATTTGTCGGATTTACCCAAGATTCAAAAGCTGATTGAACATCGTCCTGAAAAATTCATCGTCTATTGTGATGATCTGGCTTTTAATGCTGAAGATGAAAATTACCGCAGCTTAAAAAGTGTGCTGGATGGTTCTTTACAATCAGGTTCAAGTAACTTCATTATTTATGCCACCAGTAATCGCCGCCACCTGCTACCTGAATTTATGCATGAAAATACCCCTGTGCGTAAAGTCGATGTACCGCAATATACCGAGTTGCATCCGCAGGAAGCAATTGAGGAAAAAATTTCACTTTCAGATCGTTTTGGCCTATGGTTGTCTTTCTACCCAATGGATCAGCAACTCTATTTAGCAATCGTTGAACACTATATTGTGAAGGCCAATTTGGACTATAACGATCTGGTTCGTGGTGAAAGTTTGAAGTGGTGTCAGGCTCGTGGCCAACGCTCTGGTCGTGCTGCTTACCAGTTCTCAAAACATTGGATTGGTTCACAAAATCTAGAAAAATTACCCAATAGAATAAGTCCGTAATTGTCCTCAAAAGCTGTGGTTTTGTCCTCATTTCCGCTTAGCACTGGCAATTGTTTTTCATACCCTAGCTTCCACAGCATGGATTGAGTCTAGGAAACCAGATGAAGAAACAATTGCCACCAACCTCCCTGACCAGCAAAATCATGGGCAAAAGCTTATTGCTTGCACAAGGTACGCTCGATAAAGCCGTCAAATATTCTACCCTTCCGTTTTCGGAACCTGAAATTATCCGCCCACGTACAGAAGAAAAATTTTATACCTGGACGCATTATGGAGTTTTCTTTCCACTGCTCCCAGAACCTCATCGTTATTTAAATATTATGATTTTGTTGGGTACGCCTGGCGCATTGGCTTTTGACCATGATGACATTACTGTGGGTGACCCGAGAAAAACCGCAACTTTCTTTTCTAGCACGGCTGCTGTAGATGAACATCTGTTAAAAGCCTACATCATTCCAGAAGAAACCAATATCCAAGACAATGGCACATTGATCGAACTTGGCGAAGAAGTTTCTATTCAAGGCACATTACCGAATATTCATCTCAAAGGCAGCTATCATGGGCTCAGCTTTGAGTTTGATTTGGATGTCACAGACCAAATTTCATGGTTTATTAAAACCCCGATCTATGATCATTTTAGTCTATTGGCGAACTTTAAAGGTCAGCTTGAGTATCAAGGTAAAACCACCCCTGCCGAAGGCTTATGTACTTATGAATATGCCCGTGCAGCAGGTGCACATGGCGTGGTGAAAAAACTCCTGCCTGAACCCTATAAATTGCCTTTAGACTTTTTCACTTATCAAATTATTAATTTAACCGAGACCACCCAGTTACTGCTCACCAAAGCCGATATTCTGGGGCAACCTGCGGCCTATAGTCTGCACGTCCGTCATACCGACCAACCAGCAGAAATCTATACCAAGGTCGAATTTAAGGTGATTGCCCATCAAGTTGATGATTATGTTTCCCCGAGCGGCAAGAAAATGCGTTTACCGCAACTGTTCTCTTGGTCAGTCAAAGATGATGCTGATCAAAAGGTTCTCGAGATCACTGCGGAAATTGATAGTCCATTCCGTTATGGTCATGGTGTTGGTTATGCCAGTGCTTATACCTTCACAGGGGAATATTTAAATAAACCCGTTCAAGGTCGTGGTTATATCGAATATGTGGATGTAGAAGATCAGAACGCATTTAAACAATAAAAAGCAGTAAGCCTTTGGTACTTGATCAAAGGCTTACTGTTATACGATAAGAATAATAGTACGAACAACATTTAATCTGCTGTTGGATTAAATGCATCGATCATTTGCTGAATAGATGCCTTGATCTGCGCTGCTACGTTTGCATCATAACCTTCCACCAAAAAGCGACTAATCAATCCTTCAATTAAGGTATAGCTTACTTCAATCAACATCTCTGCTTTTGGATAAGCATGCAGATATGCTGTGATTAAGTTTCGAATCCAAACTTTGTGTTGTTTTGACACGGAGATGATCTCTTGATCGCCCAAATGCGACTCAGCGACCGCTCTTACGAACAAGCAACCTTTAAAGTTATCTTCTTGAAACCATAATAAATGCCAATCGATCAGCCTGCTCAACGCCTCTCGTCCTGTTGCATCCGCAACATAATCCAGCAGGCTGTTTCTAAACTTTTCATCCCGCGCCTTTAAGACGGATTTCACCAATTGATTTTTATTTTTAAAATAGGTGTACATGGTGGTTTTTGAACAGCCAGACTCGTCTCGAATCAGGTCAACCCCCACTCCAACAAAACTATTTTCATAAAATAATTTTTCTGCGGTATGCAAAATTTTATTGGCTGACTTTGACATAAAAATTTACTCAATCAAAATAGTACAGATCTGTACTATTTATGATTTTAGTTTTATTATCGCCGTAAAGCAACCCCGCATAGAGATCACCATGTTATCTTTATTCAACGGTAGAGAACATCTCGCCCCCATGCCCCAATCCATTGATGTCATAAGAAGTCTCATCGGTGGAACATTGAGTATCTTGATCTTAATTTTCCTTAGTAAGCTCACCCACAATCTATTTATCATGGCACCATTCGGTGCAACCTGCGTTATTCTCTATGCGGTATCACAATCGCCTTTAGCACAACCTCGTAATGTGATTTTGGGGCATTTTGTCTCGGCTTTTATTGGCCTACTGTTTCTTAAAGTGTTTGGTGTCTCGACACTGAGCATTGCGCTGTCTGTTGGCTGTGCCATCGCAGCCATGCAAATTTTGCGCTGTGTGCATCCACCCGCTGGCGCAAATCCATTGGTAATTTTACTGACGGCAGATACCATTCAATATCATTGGAATTTCTTATTCTTCCCTGTGCTCTTAGGCTCAATTGCATTGGTGCTGGTTGCATGGCTGGTCAACAATCTAAAATCCGAGAAGAAATGGCCTGTGTATGGATTGGCTTTTATCCACAGTAAAAAGAATCTTCAATAAATCCTGATCGATTAAAGCCTGACCCATACGCTTTAATCGATTTCCTTTTATCAATCCAACTTAAATAAATAGAACGCATAAACTTTTGCTTGCAAATAATTTACTTTCCCATAAAATTAGGTAGGTCGGTATACATAAATATATTTTCTTATGAGCTCAAAATCAGCAAAACAAAAAATTCTGGATGCAGCAGCAACCCTGTTTTATAACGATGGCATCAGTAACACAGGCATCAACAGCATTACAGAGAAAGCCAATGTCGCCAAAATGTCGCTGTACAATAACTTTGCGACTAAATCAGACTTAATCACCTGTTATATCGAAGCCCGTCATCAGGAATGGCTGTATTTGTATGAAAAAAGAAAAGTGCAAATCCAAACCCCAATTGAGGGTATTTTGGCGGTTTTTGATGCTTATCAAGATCATGCCGAATTTGCCTATGAAAAAGGCTTCCGTGGTTGTGGCTTACTCAATGCAGCCGCCGAATTTCCCGCACATAGTCCTGAACGTTTGGCGGTTAAGCAGCATAAAGATGAAATTGAAGCGATTTTAGCGGGTCATTTGCAGCAACTCAGTATCACCCCACAGCGGGTAAATGAGCTGGCACTGCTGCTTTCATTTATCTTGGAAGGTTCAATTGCCCGTGCCGGTTTAGAAAGTGCCAGTGACAAAGTATTTGCCGCTAAACACATGGTTCACAACCTCTTAGAACAAGAGGTTGCAAAGTGAAGAGTACTTCTGTCAATCTCAGTTCTCATTCTGGCTTTATTGCAGTTTTAGTCGCTTCTATTTTATGGGGTACTACAGGCACAGCCGCCTCTTATGCACCCAATTTAAGCCCCTTAGCCATTGGTGCAATCGCCATGGGAGGTGGTGGGTTATTACAGGCCTTATTGGCCTATAAAAATATCCGCAGCCATTTACCACAAATTCGCTCTTACTCCCCTTTGCTACTGATTGGCATGGTCTCGGTTGCGATTTACCCATTGGCATTCTATTCGTCAATGCGTATGGCAGGGATTACCATTGGTACGGTGGTTTCAATTGGTTCAGCCCCTTTATTTACTGCATTACTAGAAAAGTTCTTTGATAAAAAAGCCCTCTCTAAAAAGTGGTTTATTAGCTTTATTTTCGGAGTTGCTGGTGTCCTCTTGCTCTCGATTGGTGAATCGCACTCGCAAGCAACGGCACAAACGATTGCAACAGACCAGAAAACCCTTGGGATTATTCTTGGACTGATCGCGGCACTAACTTACTCTCTATACTCTTGGGCTGCCAAAAAGATGATTGATCGTGGTGTCGACTCGAAAGCGTCTATGGGATTAATTTTTGGTTTTGGTGCTTTAATTTTATTACCGACACTATTTTTTACGGGTTCGAACTTATTTGACGAACCTGTGAATCTGTATGTTGTCACCTATATGATGCTGATTCCAATGTTTCTCGGTTATCTGTTATTTGGTTATGCCCTAAAAACGATTTCAGCCAGTACGGCAACGACACTGACGCTATTTGAACCTTTGGTTGCAGCTTTATTTGCAGTTCTCTTGGTAGGTGAGCAATTAGCACTCATTGGCTGGGTCGGTATGGCCCTGATTTTTGTTTGTCTGGCCGTACTCTCTAAAGCAGATCGTTCACAGCAAATGACTTAGTAATTCGTCTAAGCCATTAAAATCAAAAGTAGTAACATTGCAGTTGTAAAGCTAAAAACAATCATTTTCCCATTAAAACGTAGTGCCTCTTTGGCTGATTTTTTAATGGGTTCTTGTTTTTTTAATCCAATGATTGACAAAATGATGCCGATAAAATTACAGATCACCGAGATGATTAATACCAAGAAAAAAAATAGATGGACAGGTGGCATTTCACAAATCCGATCAGAGGCACATGGGATACTGAGAACATAAATAGAAAACACTGCTGCCACAGCAATAATAATGATACTGAACCATGCAATTATCGTTGCTGCTTTAGCCGACCACATTATTTTACCTTTTTATTTATTATTGAGAATACAAACTAAAATTTGATGCTAACCCACCATTATTAATTATTCTAGGTGCAGAAAAATCGATTTCTCTGCACCGACAGAGCGTTTAAAGATTAATACTCTTTTGCTAACTTCTCTAAGGTTGTGAGCATTTTTCTCACCACACTTCTTTTATGATGCAGCATATTCTTAATATTGCTTGGATTAAAGCCTGTCAATTTTGCGATACCACGACTGGTCATATACTCACCGGTTTTCGCAAAGTGCTTTTCACTTAACTCGGTTTTCGCATTTGAGAATCGAACTGCCAGCTTATAATCACTAAACTCAGACCATGCACCGGTCTTATATTCGTCCGCATCAAAGCTACCCTTCTGCTGAGTAGGTTTTTCGCGCAGAATATTACTCAAGCGGTTAATCACAATCTTTTCTTCACTTTGCTCAATCAATTGATAAAGCTCAGTTTCTTCAAATGGCCGCCCCAAAGCGATATCTTTTCTATATTGTTCAATGACTTTTTCTTTTGATGCAACCTTCTCCTCACCTTTTTGAGTGAGGCAGAGAATCTTAAATAAAGACTCTAATCGGCCACATGTAAAAATATAAGAAATTTTCAACTTACTACTCCATTATGAACGACTGTTCATAAAAATATTTTCAAAAAATTTTTGACCTATAAATTCACTATAGAGTTCATTTAAAGGCAACTCAAAGTCAGCAACTAACTGCCTTCTTGTCGTTTGTGTAATTTCACCAGTTTTCGGATTCAGCCCCGTTTTTTCAACGTCTTTCCAATAAACACCGGTACCACGCTTTTGCCATGCAGGGAGTTCATTAAAATTAATCTGTTGTGAAAAGAGTAAATCATGCTTTTCTTGACGATTTAATCCTTTAACTTGTTCCGTTGCTTCACCTACGGCATGACCCGATTTTCTTAACATCCAATAGCAGTGCGCATTTAATGCATTTCGATGAGCATCCTCTTGTCTCCAACGGAAATAGTCATCTACTAATTGCGAATTGGGTAAAACACAAACTCGGGCATCAAAAGTAGCAATTTGACCATGCAGAACAGAGAATTTTGCACTGGCTTCACCTGCTAAAATAGAAAGAATTTTACGTTCCTTACGGTTAAAACTTTCATCGCGGTAATGGAATAAAAGAGAAATTTCATCGCTCTGGGTATAACCATAAATGATATTAAAACCACACTGTAATAAATGGGTTGTGGTTTCTACCATTAAATCTCTAAAATGTACATCAAATGGCGCTTCAAATTGCCAGATCTCTTTGGTTAGCCGTGTAAACCCCCGACCATCTAGCCTGACCACAATATAGTTTTCAGGCGGGATACAGAAATCGTAAGCCGTCTCATATTTTCTTAATCTTGTATCTAAATCTTCAAATCTCATTATTGTTCTCTTTGATACAGCAAGCTCATATTAAAGTCATTTTCTTGATCAATTGAAACGCTGTAAATTTCATCAAAACCCTCATTAAGCTCAGGTATTTCTAACTTTTTAAAAGTTGAAATAACCCCAACTCGAGGAATTTTTGCTTTTCCTTCTCGCTGTTCATTTCGTAGTAGTAAATCATCCAAACAACTATCAAAATAGTATGCAATCACTTTAAAGTGGGCATTTTTTGCTTCTTGAACATATATCTTTCGATCTAGTTTGCTCGGATTGGTATTATCAATAACAACTTTCTGTTTTGCTTCTAAACAGGCATTAAACAATATTTTCTCACGATGTCTGGTTTTCAACATATCAAGATTGAGACGAATATGTGTATCAGAGAAATATTGCTTAAAAAATGTTGATTTACCTGAAGCTTGTCCACCGACAAAAATGATAAGTTCCATTTTAGGTCGGTTGTAACTCAGTCATTGGCCATCTTGGTGTCGTCGTCACCGCCAAACCATCATGTTGCCCAGCTTTTAAACGTTGATATCCAGCAAAGGCAATCATGGCGCCGTTGTCTGTACACAATGCAGGCTCGGCATAATAAACTTGAGCCTTGATCTTTGCCAGTGACGTTTCTAATTGCTCGCGCAATCTTAGATTAGCACTCACGCCGCCTGCAATCACCAAACGTTTTAAACCTGTTTGCTTTAAAGCCTTCACTGATTTTTTAACCAGTGTATCAACAACCGCCTCTTGAAAAGAAGCTGCCACATCGGCATCGCGATTTTCTTCACCTAACTTTTTCAGTTGTACAGAAACCGCTGTTTTAAGGCCACTAAAAGAAAAATCCAAACCTTGATGCAAGATTGGTCTCGGGAATTCAAATGCTTTGGCATCGCCCTGTAACGCCAATTTCGCAATATTCGGTCCACCTGGATAAGGTAAATTCATCATTTTTGCGACTTTATCAAAGGCTTCACCTGCCGCATCATCAATGGACTCACCCAATAACTCATATTGACCAATGCCATAGGCAGCCATTAATTGAGTATGCCCACCAGAGACTAATAAAGCCACAAACGGAAATTCCGGTGGAGTCTCGGAAAGTAATGGAGCAAGCATATGACCTTCCATATGATGCACACCAATCGCAGGTTTATTAAATGCAAATGCCAAAGTGCGTCCAAATAAAGCACCTGTCATCAGTGCACCCATCAGTCCAGGACCACGGGTATAGGCAACTGCATCAATCTCTTGTTTTTTAACACCACTTTGCTCAAGCAGTTGATTAATCAAAGGAATCATCTTTCGAACATGATCGCGTGATGCCAACTCAGGGACAACGCCACCATATTCCGCATGCAATTTAATCTGGCTATATAAAACCTGTCCACGTAAGCCGAGCTCGCTATCATAGAGTGCTAACCCAGTTTCATCACACGAAGTTTCTAAGCCCAAAACAATCATTAAACTGCCTTTACAACGATCAAAAATAATATCGAAGCTATTATAGACTTGTGATCTGAGTTGTAAATGAGTAAAATACTGACCTTCACTTGCGATCTAGTGCAATCGTGCGTTAGATCTTATCCATAATCTTAGAGGATTTTACATGCCACAAGTTAAGTTGAAAGAAGGCGAACCAGTAGACGTAGCTATCCGTCGTTTCAAACGTTCATGCGAAAAAGCGGGTGTTTTAGCTGACGTTCGTAAGCGCGAATTCTATGAGAAACCAACTCAAGAACGTAAGCGTAAAAAAGCTGCTGCAGTTAAGCGTTATCAAAAGAAATTGACTCGCGAATCTGTACGTACTACTCGCCTTTACTAATTAATTTGTGATTGACTGCTGAAGAGACTATGAATACTTTAAAAAACCAGATTACTGACGTGTTAAAAAACTCAATGCGTGCCAAAGATATGGCAACAGTAACGGTTATTCGTGGTGTACAGGCAGCAATTAAGCAAATCGAAGTCGATGAGCGCAAAGAGCTTGACGATGCTCAGGTTCTTGCGGTCATTGAAAAGCAAATTAAACAACGTAAAGAATCGATCAAGGCCTTTTCTGGCGCTGGTCGAGATGATTTAGCTAGTAAAGAACAAGCCGAAGTTGAGATTATATCTCAATTTCTACCAGCAGCTATGACTGAGGAAGAACTTGATTCTATCATTGAGCAAACGATTGCTGCTCAAGAAGCTACTAGCATGAAAGATATGGGTAAGGTGATGAATTCTCTACGTCCGATCATAGCCGGGCGTGCCGATCCTGCACAAGTATCTGCTAAAATTAAAGCAAAATTAAGCTAATCCGCTTAACTCCTTTATATTCCCCTATTTTTTAAATTGGATTCATTTTAACAATGAACCCAAAGTATTTTTATTATTTAAAATCACACTGAACATTATATTTTGCAAGCATTTGCATTTCTTTTGACTCAACCACCTGCTTGATTACATCTTGTTTAGTCATGCTGGCATATTGCGCTGGTAATGATGATCGATTTTTTTCAATCGCATCGGACATATCCTGAATATAACGCTGATTAATCTGACAATACTTTGCTTGCTGCTCAGGGCTAAATTGTGAAGTTTGTGGATTTAGACTTCGTAAAAAACTCCGAATATCCTGTGCATATGTGCCTCGAATTTTATCGACTGAGTTTGCATACTGCTCAATCGATGCTGCTGAGCTGATCCCCACACTGCTTATCGCAAAAATAAAAACTAAAATCTTCTTCATAAATGTTCTAACTTCTCAGCGATTTCTTACGCTCGTCATCTTATCTTAATTCAATAAAATTTGGTTTATGCTCAAGAAAAAATTCTTCTTTAGGTGCAGGAACTTCTCCTTCGGTCACCGTCCCAAGTCGTAAACGAATCACATCAGGCAAATCCTTGCGGTAAGAATAGAGTGGACTGGCACAGTTTTGACAAAATACACGCGCCTTATTTGGCGTGTGAAAATATTCTTTTAGCTGCTCACGCCCAGTAATCAGTTCAAATTTACTTTGCTCGACTGGACTGTTCCAGCCCGCAATAGAGCCTTGTGCCCGTTGGCAATCGCTGCAATAACATAAAATGCTGTTTTCAATTTCCCCATGATATTGATACTGCACAGCGCCACACAAACATTGCCCTTGAATCATGTGCCTTTCCTTTAATTGTTTTAATGCATATTAGAGTTTCATACGACGCTCATCTTGCATCTGTTTCAACCGTGCGTCAATCTTAGCCGACATCGCCACATTTCCTTTCGCAAGTCGTTGTGCATGCAACATCGACTTAATCGCATTTTCTTCATAACCTGACCAGTACTCAGCCTCTGCCCGATAACCCAACACATTGACGGCTTGTAAGGGTGAACTTTTGTCTAAATTGGTGGCTTGTTGCAGCAACTGCCAGCCTTCAATGTCACGTTGGTTTTTATGGATAAAACGTTGTACCAAAGCCTGCGCCTGTGCAATTTGCCCTTGGCGAATCAGCACCTCTGCTAGCTTATAAGATAAAGCTCTATTTTCAGGCATAACTTTCTGGATCGAGTTAATGCTGCTATATGCTTGATCTAATTTATTTTGGCCTAGATAGATATCAGTTTGAATCAAGGGAATCAGCACATGGTTCTTGAGTTTCGCTTTCACCAAATCCAAGTTGGCTTGTGCTTGCTTATAATCACCTTGTTCAAGATAAAACTTGCTCAGCGCCAATTGCGCTGCGGTATTGTTTTGATTCGCCAATGCCTGTAATTGAATTTCAGTGGCCTGATTAGAAACAACCAAAGTATAAAGTTTTAAAATTTCAAAATCGAGATCATAAATTTTTGATTTCACTTTAGGTAGTTGATTGGCACGCAAACGCGCCTCACTCATCCGTTCAGTGGTTAAAGGATGAGTAAACCAGAAGTCCGGTAAAAAGCTGACCCGACTGGTCGCTCGATGCATTGTTTCAAAATAATCGGCCATACTTTGCGGGTTATAACCAGCAGCATACATAAACTGCATCCCGATACGATCCGCTTCGCGTTCCTGATTACGGCTATAACTCAACTGCTTATCCATCAATGCAGCTTGTGTCCCCATCATTACCGCTGCACCCGCATTACCATCTGCCTGAGACGCAATGGCAGCACCGACGAT
Source organism: Acinetobacter colistiniresistens (assembly GCF_024582815.1). Lineage (NCBI taxonomy): Bacteria > Pseudomonadati > Pseudomonadota > Gammaproteobacteria > Moraxellales > Moraxellaceae > Acinetobacter > Acinetobacter colistiniresistens. The sequence goes on along the minus strand of NZ_CP102099.1, from coordinate 2,077,863 downwards.
AATTCCCGCTAATGCGAGTAAACCCTGCCCCTTAAACGCTTCTTGAGAGCGGCTATAATGTCGCTGTGCAACGTGTGCAATTTCATGCGCCATCACGCCTGCAATCTCATCAATATTTTTGGCAGAGGTAATTAAACCAGTATTCAATGCAAATAGACCACCAGGTACGGCAAAGGCATTAATTTGAGGATCTTTGATAATGACTAAACCAATTGGCTGTCCAAGTTGGGTCTGGCTTAGGATCCCAGAAAAGACCTGAAAGAACTGATCTTCTAACCATGCATCTTGTACTGTTGGCATTTGACGATGCACTTCACGATAAACTTTTTCACCAATAAATTTTTCTTTTTGTTGATCGAGCAAACCTATGCCACTGCCAATTTCAGGCACTTCTGCTTGCCCTACGCCCTGCGAAGGTAAAAAAACTTCAGTGTGACTGAGTTGGGTTGTGGCGAAAAGGCCACAGGCGAGCAGCAACGATCTCAAGTGGTTTCTCTATGATTTTAATAAAGAAATTCAATATAGCATTGAAAGTAGGAGAAATTTGCAACAAAGTGTTATAAAAGGCAGGAAAAACCTGCCTGACTTTATGATTTTTGCAAGCGCTTGAATCACTCTGCCGCGATGTAACGCTGGTCGACACTAAATTTTTCTGGAAATTTGGCGCTGATTTCCGCATAAAAAGACATAATTTCAGTCATATCTTTTTGATAATCGCCCGTAGGATAGACAATTTTACCTACACCAGTTTTTTTCTTGGCATAGTCCATATAGGCAAGTGCAATCGGTACACCTGCTGTCATTGCAACATGATAAAAACCTGTTTTCCATTGTTCCTGTTTGGCACGTGTCCCTTCTGGAGTCACCAACATCACCAACTTGGGATGCATCTTAAATAAATCGCTCATCAGTTGAACCATGCTTGGTCGTGCTTGACCTTCATGCTTCACGCTACGATCAATTCCAATCCCCCCCATAGCTCGGACAAAGGGGCCAAATGGCAATTTCATATAACTGTCTTTGATGGTAAGTCGAACATTAACCCCCAAAGCCTTTAATGCCAAACGGGCATAAAGCGCATCCCAATTGCTGGTATGCGGCGCCGCAATCATCACACATTGGTCAATATTTAAATCCCAATGATTATCAATTTCCCAGCCCATTAAGCCCAAACTTTGTTCAGCTAATTTCTCGAACACCAGACACCCCAAGATGAAGTCACAAAGGGCGCAAGTGTACCAATATTAATCAATTTAAAAAGATGGGATAGTGCAATAATGCAGCAACCAATTGCTCAGCATTGTAAGCAATTATTCAAACTTTGGATTGACCAGATAACGTGGCGTACGATCTTCTAAAGCATCTATCAGGTTTTGATAAGCTAGCTTCACCATTTTCTGACGTGTTTCAGCTGTCGCTGAGCCTAGATGCGGTACTGTGACTGCATTTGCCAATTCGAATAAGGGAGAACTTTGCAACGGTTCTTTGGCATAAACATCTAAACCAGCAGCAAAAATTTTGTGTTGTTGCAAGGCGTCGACTAAGGCATTCTCATCAACCACAGAACCCCGTGCAATATTGACGAAGACGGCATGTTTTTGCATTAAATCAAACTGCTCTGCACCAATCAGTGCTTTTGATTCATGATTTAAATCAACAGCCACCACAATAAAATCCGACTGCTGTAAGAGCTGGTCTAAGTCACGATACTGCGCATTCAAAGCTTGCGCCACTTCAATCTTTTCACGGCGGTTATGGTACAAAATATTCATATTGAAACCATAAAAACCACGGCGGGCAATGGCAGCCCCAATATTCCCCAAGCCAATAATACCCAAGGTTTTACCAAAAACATCCACACCAAATTGTTCAGTAGAAACAGTGCGTTTCCATTGACCTTGTTTGGTCCATGCATCTAGATAAGGAATTTGACGTGCGGCACTGAGCAACAAAGTAAAGGCAAGATCAGCCGTCGTTTCAGTTAAAACATGCGGTGTATTCGCGAGCCAGATTTTCTTTTGATTGAGATAGTCGACATCGTAGTTATCGTAACCAACCGACACGGTCGAAATAATTTTGAGTTTTTGGGCCGGAGCTAAATTGCTTTCATTGAGTAAGCGTCCTGCACCAATCATGGCATCAGCGTCTACCACTTCAGTTCGAATCTGTTCATTGATATCGCCCAGTTTCGGGTTGAGTACCACCACCTGATAATCTTGCTGTAACTGCGCTAAAACGTCCTGATCTATTTGGCTGAATACAACGACTTTCTTCATGATTCGATTTCCGTTCTTTATTGCATGAGCTGCCACAACCGCCTTTTCAATAGAGGTTGAGCCAGCATTTCTTCTAAACTCGCTAAATGTAATATATTGGAATGCTGAATAAAGTCCAGCTGACCTAAGCATAATATTTTTTTGTTATTTGCAGTGGCATCCAGAAAGCCTTGGATATAAGACGACAGCCCTCTGCTCTCTTGCAATGCAGCCAAGGGAAAAGGCCATTTCAATTCGGCATATTGTCCGAGTTTCGCCTTTTGAATATTTTGCCAAAGCTGGCGTTGTCCATCGCTGAGCTGGCTGCTCTCTAATAAAATGGCACTGTTTTCTAAGACATACATTTGCAGTTCTAATGATTGAATCTGCGCTGTAATGACAATCTGCTCTTTTTCAACAACTGTCTCTTTGACCACAGGCTTAGCAATGATTTCTGCAGGCTGAGGTGCTTCAACTGTAGTTGTCGTCGATACAGGTAAGACATGATCTTGAACAGCTGATACAGGAGCAATCATCGGTACTGAAGGCTGTGGTGCTTCATCCACCACTTGATCTCGCCATAGACTCGGTACAGTATTTTTTTGACACACGACTTCTCTCGGAATCCAAACATCTATTCCTAAAGTTGCCAATATGTTTCTTTGCTGCCCGATCATGTTAACTACTCATTGTCCTCATTCACAGTGATTTGCAACACTGTAACCTTGGCTAGTCTAACATAAACCAACCCTGCCTAAATGACTTCCTTTTGCTCAATCACATCAATCCAAATTCAATTCGCCTCGAAAATAAACGTTTCCTTAGTTTAGGCAAAAATTCAGTCACTACAGGCAAGTTTTCATTCGTCGACTTTTAGATCATATTTCATCATTTTGTCGCTTTTAGTTTTTATTAGTGTTGTATCGAATGCTCAAATGAAAAGGTGGACTCCATTTATGCTTATTCTTTTTGCGATCGCTGTTGTTCTGCTCATTGCTGGCAGTGCCATATATACCCAACAACCTCTATTCGGCAAAATCCCTTCTGGTAAACGCCTCCAATTGATCGAGAACTCTCCCAATTATCGACAAGGCCAATTCCGTAACCTGATCGAAAAGTCTGGAATGAGTGAAGGTTCAAGTATTGCGGTAGAACTCTACAAAACCTTTATTAAAACCATTCCTCATCGCAATCCAATTGATCCGATTCCTTCAATTAAAACCAATCTACTCAACCTCAATCCTAAACAGGATGTCATCATCTGGTTTGGACACTCATCCGTATTTATGCAATTGCATGGCAAAACCTTTTTGATTGATCCCGTCATGAGCGGCAAAGCCTCTCCTTTTCCTTGGGGCACACGTGCCTATAAAGGGACTGATATTTATACCGTTGAAGAGTTACCTAATATTGATTATCTACTGATTTCGCATGATCACTATGACCATCTTGATTATGAAACAACACTTAAACTCAAAAATAAAGTTAAATATGTCATTACAGGTCTAGGTGTAGGCGAACACTTTGAGTACTGGGGTTATCCCAAAGAAAAGCTAATCGAAAGAGATTGGGGTGACAAAATCGAATTTGATGATGGCATTACTATTATCACCGAAACCACCCATCATGATTCTCGACGTGCATTTGACGGCGGCAAAAATCTCTGGGTATCGTTCGTGATCCAATCCCCCAATAAAAAGATTTTCTATACCGGCGATGGCGGTTATGACAAACACTTTATCGAGATTGGACAGAAATATGGCCCCTTTGATTGGGCCTTGATGGAAAATGGACAATACGATGCGGCCTGGCGTTCAGTGCATTGCCATCCTGATGAGGTAGCACAAGCAACTGAAGAACTGAATGCACGCAATATGATTCCTGTGCACCATTCAAAATTCAGTTTGGCCAAGCATGCATGGGATGAACCGATTACCCGCATTGTCGAATATTCAAAGAACAGAAAATATCGCCTTGCCACTCCCATGATTGGCGAGCTGGTTGAACTGGATAATGAGCATCAAAGCTTCAAACAATGGTGGCATGACATTCGTTAATTAAACTCACCGCAACAATATACCGCCTCATTTCGATGAGGCTTTTTTATGGATTCCTTAAAAAAACCGTCAAGCTCATTAAATTAGGTAAAAACTGAGCATTCCAGGTCACGTCTATTTGGATATTTAAGCTTCAATAAGGACATCTAAAACAGTAAGAATACGCTATACAGACGGATTTTCTATGCAGAAGGCAGCTCAAATGAAATATATTAATTCATGGAGCGTCCGGCTAAATGAGTAATTGACATGCTCGTCAATCAAGCTGATCTCACTCAAACCTTATTTGTCTGCGATACAAGAAAATTAGCGTCAAATCTAGCTACCAATACAAAAGTTATCGCAGGTGATGTATTCAATTTGAAACAAGTGCAACAGGCCGTTCAGGGTCAAGATATCGCAAAGCTACGGATGTATTAGAGGTCTCTAATCTGAATTAGATTATTTTGCCTGCGGCGTGACTCATGAATGGAGATGAAATTGACTCTGAAACAACAGAACCCCAGAAGCATTTTAAAGACACATTCGTCTCGCGTAAAAGTGTCGCAGCCTTTATCGTGAAAAATTATGCAAACTCCAGAATTAGCCTGTCGAAAAAATTTAGGACTCAGTAAACCACATTCTGATGCCGATCAACCTCATTTTATATGGATATGAAAAAGTCGGACAAACGGCACCGTGTTTGTCCGATTCTGCCAATCAAGCAGCAGTAAAAGGGTTTATCAATTTTTAAATGGCAACCTGCTGAGCCTTTTGTTGTGCGGCTTTTAAAGCATCTGTTCTTAACGCTGGCATATCCAGACCTTCTGCATAGACAAAATTCACATCATGGATGCCCATCAAGCCTAAAACAGACTGGAGATAAGGCGTCACCGCATCCGTTACCTGCCCCAAATGGATTCCACCACGACTGGTCATCACAATGGCTTTGACCTCTTCCACCAAACCTTGCGGATAAGTTTCAGTATATCGGAAGGTGTGACGGGCACGAGCCACTAAATCAAACCAGTTTTTTAACTGTGTTGGAACATTCAAGTTATACATGGGCGCACCGATGACCAATAAATCGGTTGCCTTCAATTCAGCAATCAGTTCATCTGATAACTGGATAATTTTTTGAATCGGTGCTGCAACATTTTCAGCACCGCGTAACGCTTGGAAAATTTCGGCATCAAGTACAGGTAAGTTAAGTGCTGCTAAATCACGAATGATAACCTCATCCTGCAACCCTTTCTCAGCACGCTCTTGTAAAAATACATCGACTAAACGACTAGTTTGTGATTGATCACCCATAATACTTGATTTTAATACCAGCACTTTCGCCATCGTTGTTCTCCATATCTTTGATGGAGCTATCTTACTATTAGATTTAAATCACCAGTAGTGATACTATTTCCACCAATTGATTCCAAATAATCTACAATAATGCAAACTGAACTCAATACGATTTCAATCTTTGTCACCGTGGTTGAAGCAGGAAGTTTTAGCAACGCGGCTGAACAATTGCATCTGACTCGCTCAGCTGTCAGTAAGAGTATCGCCCGCTTAGAAGAGCGCTTGGGCGTGACTTTGTTTAAGCGCACCACTCGTACACTGAGCCTAACTACGGAAGGTGCTCTGTTTTATGAACACAGCCATCGTGCGCTCGCAGAAATCGATACTGCTGAAAGTTTATTAGATCAAGGAAAAATCAATGCGACGGGGCTATTGAGAATTTCAGCCCCAGTACTGTTTGGACAACTGTATGTCGCACCGCTAATGGTTGAACTTGCACAGCAACATCCTGATTTGCAAATCGAACTCTCTTTGAATGATCGAACCATAGATCTGGTGGAAGATGGCTTTGACTTGGCCATTCGGATTGGTACGCTGCCCGATAGTCATCATTTGGTTGCAAGAAAACTGGGGGATCACCGCATGCTGCTCTGTGCAACACCACAGTATCTTGAAAAGTCGAGTGCTTTACATCAGCTCGATGATCTACAACAGCATACGACGATTGCTTATCCCTATTCAGGACAGCAACCCAAGTGGCATCTTCAAGATGAACATAAACAGAGCTATACCATCAAACCACAAGCAAAATTGCTGTTAAATGACATGCAAGCGATTAAAAATACGGTCCTGTCACATCATGGTATTGCTTGGCTACCCGATTGGCTGATTCATTACGAGCTGCAACAAGGGACCTTAATTCAGGTATTGGCAAATTTCTCCAGTGTTGACTTTCCAATCCACGTCCTTTGGCCTACTCTGCCCTTCATGCCCCTTAAAACCCGTTTGGCGATTGATCAACTCGTGAAAAAATTACCGCAACAACTGTATGCATAACCGCTTCAAAGCCTACAGAGATAAAAAAGACAGGCCAAGCGCCTGTCTTTTTTATCGCGTTATATTAAAGCTTGGCGCTAAAGAACGCTGTTAACTGTTTTACGGCTTCATCAACAAAATTTAGCTTGTTATAACATCATAAGTGTTTTCTGCAATCATCGTCTGATCCTCACTCATGGCTTAAATCGTTTCAGTGCGACGTAGTTTAAACCAACCTTCTCTTTCTTGTATTTCCTGCCATAGCAGATCGGGAATACTTAGTTCAGGCACATCAATAGGATTCAATTCAAGTGTAATATTATCGAATTGTCCATGCTGTGCCAACGCCACCCAATTTGGATTCATCACCAAAGCCTTACCAATCGCTATAAGCGGCAAACCTAGACCTAAAGCTTGTTCAGCCTGTTGAGGTGTACGTAACAAACCTGCCGCAATCACAGGAATTCGATCTGCCACCCGCTTTAATACATGGTGGATGCTAAGCTGTTGTTGAAGATCATGCTTAGGCATCGAATGAAGCACATCGACTAAAGACACATGTAAATAATCAATATCAGCTGCAATTAATTGGTCAATCAACGCCAGACTGTCTGCAATAGACAAAGCATTGTCTTCATACTCTTCAACCGAAATACGATAGCCCAATGCAAAAGGGCGCTGTGCATGTTGTTGAATAACACGTTGCACCTCCGCTACCACTGCTAGAGGAAATGCCATCCTCTTTTCTAATGAACCGCCCCATGCATCATCACGTTGGTTATATAAAGGTGAAAAAAAGTTTTGAATGATAAAGCCATGTGCACCATGCAGTTCAATCCCATCAAATCCAGCATCAATCGCTCGACGCGTTGCTTCACCAAAATCATGGATCAATTGCAAAACTTCATCGTGAGATAATGCCCGACTGGAAAGTTGTTCAGTTTTAAACGGTCCCGAAGTAATTGCCAAGCTACTCGCACTGACAATATCTGCATGAGGAATCAAGTTTGGAATCGCTTTCATACCAGCATGAAAAACTTGTAGGATTGCAGGTGCTCCGCCACTTTTAGCTGCTTGAGCCAATTGGGTCAGACTCGGTATAAAGCGATCATCAAAACCAGCAAACTCGCGGGTAAAGCCAATCCCACTTTCTTGCACATGTGTACAGCCTGTGATCACCAAGCCTACATCTTTCACACGCTTACGCATGTACTCAAGTTCCTGAGCTGAAATCGTACTATCTCTATTTGCTGACCAAGTTGTCATTGGCGCCATGACGATTCGATTGCGTAAGTTCAAATCTGCAGTTAATTGAAAAGACTGGAATAACTTAGAATTCACTGAACATACCACCATTCAACTCTAGTAGAGAATTTTGCAAAAATAGAAAGTTGATCAGTCGCCCGACCAACTCAAAACACCGTTTTTTGAACAACAAGCCAGAATTAAAGATTGGCTTGATAGAATGGAATCAGCTTATCTAAAGCAATTTTGACCGGCTCTGCTTTGTCATAGAGGTCATAATGAGACCAACCTTCAACCACCACCAATTCTTTATTTTTTGAGGCAGCACGATTGATAATTTCAAAACCATCACGATAGGCACCAAAACCTCCAGGCTTACTCCCCACAATAATCATCAGGGGTTGAGTCAATAAGATTTCTGCCAAATGAAATGCATCCCAACCCACAGCAACAGCGTTGTGAGAGAACAGCGTTTTATTCACACCATTTGGCTTTTCGCCCCGTGCAGTACGGTAATACTCCGTCGCTTCTAACGGATCAATATCGGCATGATCCGCTTTGGCTGCTTCAACCGTTGGATACAAGCCTTGATCCACCCGAAGTGCAGCACCTCTTGCCTCCGCTGTACGCTGAGCTGCAATCGCCTCTAAAAATGCAATCGGATTACCACCACTTGCTTCGCGCATTACACGTCCATAGTTTGCACCCGTAATTGTCCCTACCGCTTTAATCCGACGTTCTGTCATGGCTGCGTTGATCGAGTACCCACCGCCACCACAAATACCTAAAACACCAATTCGATTTTCATCGACATAATCCAGCGTAACCAGATAATCTGCCACAACGCGAAAATCTTCAACACGTAACGACGGATCTTCGATATAACGAGCTTCTCCTCCACTTTCTCCCTGAAAACTGGCATCAAATGCGATCACCACAAAACCCGCTTTAGCGAGTGCTCCCCCATAAACATTGCCCGAGGTCTGCTCTTTGCAACTACCAATTGGATGTGCACTTATAATTGCTGGATATTTTTTAGTTTGATCAAAAGTAGGTGGAAAATATAAATCTGCGGCAATATCCCAATAGGTATTTTTGATTTTGACTGCTTCCATTTCATCACCTCTGAATATAGGAAAGAGTAAGCAAAGTTCTCTTTGCTGATCATCCCATTTTAGAGACGACGTACAATCAAAGTTGCCTATTTTTGAAAATAGTTTGCCTATTCTGAGGTTTTACTGTGGTAGATCTCGACTTGGCGTATTACCAAATAAGCGTGAATATTCTCGAATAAATTGTGACTGACTTTCATAACCAACCCGATCAGCAATCTGCTGTATATTCATGGATTGTGATAACACTAGTTTTCTAGCCTCTTGTAATTTCAATTGTTTTTGATATTGCAGCGGCGTCATACCCGTAATGTCTCTGAAATGATTTCTGAATGTCGCTGCACTCATATGTGCTTGCTCAAAAGCATCTTGTATACAGTTTTCTTGCAGAAAATTATTTCTTAGCCAATGGATCACGTTGAAAACATGTTGATCTGACACACTTGCCTTGACCAAATTACGTAAATAAACACCGTGTTGTCCAACCAGTAAACGGAGTACAATTTCTTGCTTGATGATGGGCGCAAGTTGATCAATCATCTTCGGTTCTTCAATCAAATCGACTAAACGTGTCAATGCATTGACCAATGCAAGATCAAGGTTTTCGATTGAAAATGCAGGCAGGTTTTTAAGTTTAATCTTGTCATCTAATACCTGTACGGTTTCAATAATCAGGTTTAAATCTAATGACAGCATCATCCCCAAAAAAGGTTGATTATACGAGGCTTGCGTCACTCGACTAATCGCGGGTAAATCAATGGTGGTGAGCATGGTTTGACCTGCCCCATAGCGATACACATTATCGCGAATCAGCACCTCTTTTTGCCCTTGCAAGACAATGCCTAGACCGAGTCCATAAATACAATGGATAGACTGTTTGGCTATACGCCGATGTAAAGAAAAACCTGCAATCTCAGTTTGGAAATCTTCAATTTGAACGAGTCCATCAACTTTATTGGCTAATACTTTAATTTGTTCTTTGGTTTGATCTGACGCATACATCGCATCACCTACCTCTTCGCACATCTGAGCTCATATGAAATATGAAAATAAGTACAATCTCTTTTAAATAAATAATTATAAACCTTGTCGCATGCGTTGAATGTCCCGCTGCGGTGACTCGCCAAATAAACGGCTATATTCTCGACTAAACTGAGACGCACTTTCATATCCCACTAACCCAGCAGCTCGTCCTGCATCAACATTTTGGTTAAACATCAAATGCCGCGCTTCCTGTAACCGTAACTGCTTTTGGTATTGCAATGGACTCATGCCCGTCACTGCACGGAAATGTTGCCTAAAAGTTGAAGGACTCATAAAGGCCTTATCCGCTAAATCATCCATCCGCATAGGTTGCACATAATGATGCTTTAACCAACTCACCACCTGATGAATTTTCTGATTTGCCGAACCTGATTTCACTAACTGACGTAAGTACCGACCGTGTGGGCCATTCAACACTCGGACAATGATTTCTTTTTGAATTAAAGGAGCTAAATGCGGCAACATCAAAGGTTCATCTAAAACACGAACCAGCCTCAAAAAGGCATCAATTAAGGAAGGATCTGCAACTTGCACCGAAAAAGAATGCTGGCTCTCATCTGATACGCTTAAAGCCTCTACAGGCATGTCTGCCACCATTTGATTGACCAGTTGCAGATCAAGTAATAATAAGAGCGCTAAAAATGGTTGCTGTGGAGAAGCCTTTACAACATGTGAGGTTACGGGCAAATCAATAGTGGTCAAGATACTCTGCCCTTCACGACAAAGATAATGCTCATCACCAATCACCACCTCTTTTTGTCCCTGTAAAATCATACCAACACCCAAATTGTAAATACAATGGGTGCTGTCGGTTGGATGCATTCGATGATGAAAAGAAAGTTGAGGTATCGCAGAAATATGATCGCCTTGTTGTACAGCCAAATCTGAAACCGCTTGAATCAGCTGATCAATATCCCTATTTCGTTCAACAGACGTCATCATATCCAAATAAATTATCCCCAAAATATTGAAGTGCTATTCATCTTAAAACATCAGCTCACATTATCAACTCATATTTTTAGTGTAAAAATGTGACCGTGATCAATGATTTATTATGCTCACCACCATCAGTAAATAAGGGCTTAGTCATGATCTCCGATACATACGGATGCTATCTAACTTTTAAAACCTGATCCCATTGGGTCAAATAACTCGGTGATTTATGCTTTTGCGTCATCTGCCATGCTCGCCCATGTGGAGTGATCAAGCGCCCCAGCTTCATGGTATCCCGTCCAAATTTCTCATTAATGTCATCGAAGGCCACGGAAAGCTTACGCCGAGCAATCACTTCATCAGTATCGTGAAATAAATCTACAGCATGGCTATGTTGTGGAATAATATCCAGCAAAATCACTTCCGCTTTTTTATAACGATGTCCGCCTTGATAAATACGGTCAAGTCCCTGCTGTACTGCCTTGATAATCTCTAAACGGTCATCGCTATAGTCAGATAGATACACCACCGTATAAGGGCGATAATATTGCTCTTTGTTAAAACGATTGGTTCGAATACTGACCCCAATGGCTTTGCACAGTAGTTTTTGCTGCCTTAACCGCTCAACTGCACGTAAACTAAATTCAGTGAGTGCGCCACTTAAGTCATTTTTATCTTGTATCGGCTGGCCAAATGAGCGACTACTTAACACTTGCCGTCGATCACTCACTACATCCTCAATCTCTAAACAGGCCATGCCCTGTAATTCTTTGACAGTATTTTCCATCACTACAGAAAAATACTTGCCCAACATTTTCGGATCAGCTTGAACCAAGTCCATCACCGAACAAATATTCATTTTTTCTAAGCGCTGTCGGATCTTCCGCCCAACGCCCCACACTTCGCCCGCTGGTATCTGCTGTAACAAGTCTTCAATCACGCACGGGTCTTCAGCCACGATATTACACACACTGTTAAAACAGCTATGACTTTTAGCTAAATGATTAGCAAGTTTGGCTTGGGTTTTGGAATAACCGATCCCGATACAGCATGGTAGACCTAACCAGTTTTTGACGGTATCTAGAATCTTGTGAGCGTATTGGGTTAAATCATAACTGTGTTGATAAGCTGTCAACTCTAAAAAGCATTCATCAATCGAATACACTTCCTGTTCGCACGGATCTACAAAACTGCCTAAGATATTCATGAAACGGCGTGACATTTCCGCATACAAAGCATAATTACTGGAAAAGACCTGTACTTGATGCTGACCAATAATCTCTTCAATCTGAAAAAAAGGAACAGCCATTCGAATGCCGAGCTGCTTTGCTTCATAAGAACGAGAAACCACACAGCCATCGTTATTTGACAGAACGACCACAGGACGATTTTCCAGCTTTGGATTAAACACACGTTCACAACTGACATAACAGTTATTCACATCAATCAAAGCAAAAATACGTTGTGGCAGGCTCATTGAGTTACCTCATTGGCTTTAAGTTATAGGTCACAACGCCCCAGATCAGTAGCTCTTGCCCCTCTGTAATATAAATATTCTGATAATCAGGATTTTCGGCTTTCAGCCAGACTTTAGGTGGACTAAAGTGATGGTCAACCATTAACCGTTTGACAGTAAAGTCATTGTCAATCAAGGCAATCACAATATCTCCGGACTTAGCAGCAAGGCTGCGATCTACCACCAGAGGATCATCAATATCAATCCCTGCATCCAACATTGACAGTGAATTAGCTTTGACAATAAAAGTCGAATTTTCGTTACGAATTAAAAATTCATTTAAATCCAGTGCTTGTTCAACATGATCTTGGGCAGGCGAAGGAAAACCAGCAGCAACACGTTCCGTTGCCAGCGGAATATGATAAATTCGGTCATTCTTAGCCTGCACATTTTGGATTTTCATCGAACTCGTTAAATCGGTACGCGCATCGGTTTTGACATTATTCAGTAACCAGTTTTTGATGAAATCAACTTGGGACTCAGGAACACGAATCACTTTGGTTGGCTCGCTGAATTTTGCCTTACGCCCTGCATTGCTTCTGGCACCGCCATGCTCAAATTCAGTTTTTTTAGACATAACTCCCCCTTACCCAAGTTTAAAGTACTTGCAAATAATTTAACTTGAAAAAGTTACAAATTCAAGTTGACGTACAATAAATTTTGCATAACAATAAATTCCATAGATCAGATTTTGACTTGTTTCACTTAGACACGGATGTAGGACAAATCAAAATTAATGTTTTAAATGAATAACTTATAGTTTTTTAATGCAATATTTAAATGTTAAGTTGTTGATCTAATTCACTAATATATTTGATCTCTCAGCAGTTAGGTTTTATTCAAATATTTTTGATGTGGAGACATGAAAAATGAACAATCAACGTGATGCTATTCTAGGTTATGCTGACGAACAACATGCTTTCTTTATTCGCCTGATCGAGAACAACACTGTGCTAGGTGAAAGCTATGGTCTATTTTGCGACAACCAAAATAGTGAAGCAGCAGAGAGTATTATGACCACCCTTTTTCTAAAGAAATCTTTTTGGCTCAATGGTTCGGCATTTAATGACATTGTTAAAGGCTTGAATCCTATTCACTCGTGACAACATTGATAAATTTCATATGACGCTAGCGATATAAAGCGCTTGTATAACGACAATAAATCTGCAAGCTCTTTAGCATTTCTCTCCCACGCTAAATGTATTCTGCAAGTGTTTCTTAAATGATCCAAATAAAAAAACCCGCTTAGACATTCAGCATAAGTGGGTCTTTTTATCGCATTGAATAACAGGATTAAGTTCAAATAAATCTTTTATCATTCACAGGTGCAACTAATCTATATATTTTTCCATCTGCATTGCTTTCAAACAATAGGTCAATATTTGGAAAAATGATATTTCCTTCTACTTCAATATGTTCAACCCGTTTAAAAAAAGGAATATCTTGATCTTCTAAATCATTGAGCTGCGCAACGACAATCGATTCGTTTTCTTCTTGGTCCTTGACGATGACTGTAATCTTATCCATAACAGTTCTCCCAATATGTATAGTTCATAGGACTATGGGAAATTTTCAATAAATTGTCGACTAAATGGTTGTAACAAGAGTTATAAGTATTATCTTTTTATTTTTTAAATCACTAACCTATTGAAATTGACCTTGAAATTATAAATTTCGTTAATATTTAATTAACCAAGCAGTTACAGTTCACAGGTAAACGTATCAAAATGATTCATCTGGCATCTGTCTGAGTTCCAATATCTAGGAATTAATACGTTGCTTAACTCTCAATGAAATTTTCAGCCATTTACAAGAGGCTCAGGACAAAATGAGCGCATCCGAATTCCAGCATTAAACCAAATATGACGACACAAGGCATGCTTATAACTGCCTGCCGCTGATCAACTCGGACTATCCTCAGTTTAATTTTGGCCTTTAAACTGCCACATAGTATTTAGAAATTTTTGTTCTGCACCCCAAGGGGTAATATGTGTTTCAAGCACCTGATGCAATAGGCTAAAATCGCTGCCAAGTCTCTGCACTAACTTTTCAACATTATAGCGCTCTACTGCTAAACCACTACATTGTGTTGGGCCATCTTCGGCAAACGTAGACAGAATCATCAATCCGCTTGGCTTCAAGGCATGCCGTACATTTTTTAGATATTGCGCTTGTTGCTCTTCAGTCACCATAAAATGAAATACAGCCCGATCATGCCATACATCGAAAAACTGAGCAGCCAGACCAACTGTACAAACATCTGCAACGAGCCAATGAATTTGACTGCTATCCAAATTCTTCTCAATTAATCTGGCTTGTGTTGTCTTCAAGGCTGTTTCGGATAAATCAAGCACATGTATATTTTTATAGCCTGCCTCGATCAGCTGATCAATTAATAGGGATGCCCCACTTCCAACATCAATAAGTTTTACATCAGGTAATAGATTCTGAGATCGGATCAGTGCTAGTGTTTTATGATCATATTGCTGATACCAGCTAACCTGATCGGCTTGTTTAGATTGATATACCTCTTCCCAATAATTTTTGCTCATTTGAGTTCCTTTGCAATACTTCACCCTACAAGTAAGGCATTCACATCAAATAATTCGCCTCTTGTTTCATGATTATCCCACTTACATGGAGGGAACGGTAGCAATGCAATCAATTGTCCCCAAGTTGGCTTTTCTGATTTGCTGGTAATCAATGAAGATATCGTTGCCCCTTCTAAAGGCTTTGGGACACACCCTCACCGCAATATGGAAATTATTTCCTATGTATTAGAGGGTTCATTGGAGCACAAAGATTCAATGGGGACAGGGTCAGTCATTGTTCCTGGTGATATTCAATTGATGAGTGCAGGCCGTGGTGTAGCCCACAGTGAATACAACCACTCTGCACAAGAAGAGGTTCACTTCTTACAAATTTGGGTAGTACCCAATGAAGCGAATACTGAACAAAGCTATCAACAATTACATATTTCACCTGAAGATAAACGCGGCAAACTGCACTTGATGATTTCACCCAAAGGTGGTGATAAGACATTAACTATTAAACAGGATATCAATATTTATTCTGGTCTATTCGATGGTGATGAAAGTGCTGAATTCAATATTCCTGAAGGTCGCTATGTCTATCTTCATGTTGCTAAAGGTCACTTAGAGATCAATGGTCACACATTCAATGCGGGTGATGCAGCCCGTATCCGAGAAGGTGGAACCTTGTCTTTTCGCAACGGAGAGCATGCGGAAGTGCTGATCTTCGATATGCGCCCAGAAGAAGTTCCAACGATGCTATAGGAATAGCGGAATTCCTGTACTCCTCTAGTCCCCCTTAGCACTCAGGTTAAGGGGTGACTTATTTGTTATTTGTCTATTTATAAAGACAGAATTGCATCAAGCACAGTGCCTAATACACAAAACATGCATTATTCGCAGCGGATCAGTAATTTATGTTCATAATAGGACATAACGAGTTCCAGTTCGTTCCTTAACTGTTTCTCGGTGTATTCTTTGGATGCCAGTTTCAATAATGCAGGGATGTATTGCTTCTCAAATATCTCAGGATAATCATGGCACAAGACTTGTAACAGTTTTGCTCGCTCTGTCTGAGGGCTATCTAAGATATCCATGAGTGCATTGATTTTCTGATCAATCAAATCAAATTGTTTTCTCGCCTCTGAGTATTCTGCAATTTTATTCGGTTGCTCGCCACAGCCCACCCCTAAAAAAGTTGCTATAAAACATAGGCTTAATATTTTTAAATTCATAGCAATCTGATAAAAATGTTTGGAGAAGTATACTTGATTTTTATTACATTTTTACACTAAGCAACACGATTAATGCTTAGAATGATCTAAGCTAAATATTTTACAAAATCATATAAGATTTTTTCCAATCCATGAAAGTATCGAGTTTAATTTATCTAGCTGGATTAAATACAATTGATCATCTCCATCTCTACAGATCTTGGGACAAGTGATTTCAAAACAGCCATGCTGCTAAAGACAAAATGACGACTGGCCAAATAAACACTGGTACAACATCCCACTTTACCTGTGAAAAATTAGCAGCTTCCAAATATATTCTTTGCACCACCTCAATACCCAAATATAAAGGATTAGTATAAGTTGCTATTTCCGAATCATGCGGCATATTTTGAGATGGCATTAGTCCCCATCTTGATGCTAATCCAAGCACGTGTTCGGATATTAATGAAGGAAACTGCGCCTAAACTTTCCTGATTAAATTTTGAGTCAATATTATTGATACATGAACTAGCCATACCCACAGCTAAAGAATTGTGCCCATCTGAAATTATCTAACTGACTTGTTTAAATCGTCAAAAAAAAGCCACATCTGGAGAATGTGGCTAAAGTATTGCTTTGCTTGCTACGGTTAAACCGTAGTTTTAGATTAAAACACTTAGCTTAATTGAAACTGAATCGTTAGCGTATATATCCCTTTTTGATAAATTTTGAGAATGCATATTGGTAAACTTTTAAAATCCAACTCACCAAGTAATTTCCATATTTCTGCCAGATCGAGATGCCGACCAAATTGAGTAACAGTGCAAGCGTAAATGCCCCGATCATGTCCAAAGGATAATGAACCCCTAAATAAACACGAGACCACGCCACAAACCATGCAAGAATTAAGAAGATATAACCGATACGCTTTTGCTGAGAAAATAGATATGAGAAAGCGATGGTGCTAAAAAATAGCATATGATCACTTGGGAATGATCCACTCGGCGCATGTTCTATAATCGTCCGTCCAATCTCTGCAACAAAAGGACGAGGATAATAAAAATAGTTCGAGATGATCTGACTAACAATAAAAGCAATTAAAGTAAAAATTGTCGCTTTAACAATTTGCTTTTTAACAGCAAAACTCCCTTTTAGCCAAGCAATCAAAAAACCTAAAACCACTAAATATAACAAATCATTAGCAACAAATATCGCAAGCTTTATTGTAAATTCAGACGCGTTTTCAGAGGCATTTATAAAATGAAATAGGTTTAAATTACCTTGCTCTATATTCATATCAGCAACCCAAAAAATTGAAGGAATATAGCATATTGACTAAACAATACTGTTATATCCGCTAAACAATTTTCCAGAACTGACTATATTTCAAATAAATACATATAGTTAGCAATGTATCGTTTCTGTGATCTTGATTTAATAAACAAATCTAAGAATCAGGAACCTAATAGTTGCCCTATTTCCAAGCTTGAATAACCTCGTTCTTTAAATATTAAAACGATGGCTTTTTTATAGGCTTCGGAGTGCGAACTTTTATATTTTGTGATCAGTTGAATTTCTGTATTCAGTTCAAGATCACTTTTTAAAGTCAATACTTCCGTAGAGATTGTGTCAAAAATCTTTAGATTAAACATACAGGTGCTCTTTAATTAAGTTGTAGCGGCCCGACTACAACAAACACCTGCCTAAGTTCAACTAGACACCCTTTGAACAAGGATTACAAATTTAAGAAATGTCTGCAAGACTCTGTAAAAGAAAAGTGTAAATATTATTCAAGACAAACTTATGAACCGTACCGGGTTTGTCGGAGACTTTTTTATTTAAGTTAGGCCACCTGACCTAACGGGTTAATCTTATCATAGTACATTGCTTCAAACTCAAAAGGCGATACATAACCCAGTGCACTGTGTACACGCTTTTTATTGAACCAATCTACCCAGTTTAGTGTCGCAAGTTGTACATCTGCTAAACCTTGCCAATCTGCTTTTAAATATTCAATCACCTCTGTTTTGTATAAGCCATTCACCGTTTCAGCCAGAGCATTATCGTATGAATCACCTGTCGTACCGACTGATGCTCGTAAATTTGCAGCATCTAAACGATTGGTATAGCGAATAGAAAGATATTGAACACCTCTATCGGAATGATGAATCACATTCTTTGGCATGCCTCGATCGTGCAATGCTTGCTCCAATGCATCGAGCACCATATCTGTATTCATCCGTGTAGATACTTTCCATCCAACAATTGCTCGTGAGAACACATCAATAATAAAGGCGGTATAGACCCAGCCTGAATGTGTTTGAATATACGTAAAGTCACTGACCCATAATTGGTCAGGTCGATCAGCACTAAAATTCCGTTTCACTAAATCATCTGCTCGTTTTTGATCATCTCGGCTACGGGTGGTTTGTTTATTCTTACCACGCCAAACACCTTGTATACCTAGCTTTTGCATCAATCGAGCAACTGTACAACGTGCAATAACATAACCCTCACGTTTCAATTTTTGCCAAACTTTACGTACACCATATCGACCTGAACTTTCTTTCCAAATACGTTTGATTTGCTCTGCATGATGTAAATCATGCAGAGCACGTTTCGCTCGATGTTCTGGGTTATCAACGAAATCTAAAGCCCGATAATAGGTCGAAGCTGCAATCGGTAAAATTCTACAAATCGCTTCAACACCATATAACGCCTTATTGTTATGGATAAAATCCACCATTATTTGTGTGGGCGGTCGAGCTCCGCCTGGGCGAAAAAAGCGGCTGCTTTACGTAGAATTTCATTGGCACGTTTTAATTCTTTAATTTCACGTTCCATTTGCTTCATTTTTTCTTGGTCAGATACCTGTTGTACTTTGGCGGGATTTTGTTGATCTAAGTATTTTTGATACCAAACACGAAGTGTTTCAGGAGTACAGCCAATTTTAGGAGCAATTGCGGAAACTGCTGCCCAATTCGATGGATAATCTTTTTCAGATTCAATTAGTAATTGAACCGCTCTTTCTCTAATTTCGGGGGTATAGTTTGGTTTTTTCATCGGAATAGTCTCTCAGAATATTGAGTCTCCGACAAACCCGGTACGGTTCACTATGTTCCAAATGCACTGTGTTACATCTATATGCCTGAAACCTTTAAAGGGTTATGGAAACAAAGATTGCGCTGGGCTCAAGGTGGCGTTGAAGTCATCAAAACCTACCTTCCCAAGCTTTTTAAAGTTTCAGCACTCAAAATGTGGCCTGTCGCGCTTGAAGCAATTACCAGTATGATTTGGGCATACGTCATTTTTCTGATCATTCTCCTGTTTTTCCTTGGATTAGTCGTTCCGCTGTCCCCAACATGGCAGATTAAATCCTTATTTCCACAGTGGTACGGCGTCATTTTAGCGGTCACCTGTCTGATTCAGTTTTTTGTCAGCTTATTCATCGACAAACGATATGACGCTAATCGTTTCTTGAGAAATTATTTCTGGGTGATTTGGTACCCACTATTTTTCTGGGTACTCAGTGCAGCAACAACAGTGGTTGCTGTCCCGAAAGCCTTATTTACACCTAAAAAAAGAGCGAGATGGGTCAGCCCTGATCGTGGGTTTAGAGGAGAATCCGAATGAAACCCCTCCATTCAAATATTGTTGTTGATGAATCACAACTCGATATTCCTGAATATATTGACCAACAGCAATATGTAAAAAACAAAGGCGCACACTATTTACTTCAAGGCATCGGTTGGGCACTCTGGACACTGCTGTTTTTACCCTTATTGGTAATATTTTTATGGCTATACCAAGGTAAATTAATTAAAAATTATATTTTTGCAGAACAGATCAGCGTACAGATCCATAATTTCTTTTGGTTAACACTGATCGTTGCGATGTGCTGTACCTCTTTATTGTTATGGGCAAGCTATAATTGGTTACGCTACCGCAAGACTGAAAAGACCACAATCAACAATGTTAGTCCATCTTTATTGGCAGAATGCTTTTTCATTCCAATGGATGATTTAGCAAAAATTCAGAATTCCAAAAATATTGTACTGCACTACGATCATAAAGGTCTGTTAGCTGATTACGAACTTAAATAAATCTTCATTCGTTATGAAATAAAAAAGAGGCAAATCATTGCCTCTTTTTTTATACGTTCTATACTTCAATTTCAGCAATAAAGACCTGTTTCAAGCCTCACTCAATCATGCCAATAATTGATTCCGCTTGATTGGTACTTCCCTGCTCTACCATGCTTTTTATTATGCCACTGCGATGTGCCAACACAGGGACTTCCATTTTCATGGCTTCCATAATGGCCACCACTTGTCCTTCTGTAACCTGCTCACCCTGCGCAACTTTCCAAGCGCTAATTACCCCATGAATGGGTGCAAGTAAATGCTCAGCTCGTATTTCTGGCTCGGCAGATTGTACTGGCGTTGTCGTTGTTACTGAACCTTGTGCAAACATACCTGCTGGTAAGCCTAAACGATGTAATTTGCCATCAATTTCAATATAACTGAGCAACATCGGTTGTTGATGGTTTGGAATACCGCGCTTGCTTGGCTTTAATTCTTGTTTAAAGTCATTTTCGATCCAGCGGGTATGTACATTAAATTCATCTGTAAAGTCAGGTTCATTGAGTATCGCACGATGAAAGTCTAGAACCGAAGCAACCCCTTCAATTTTAAATTGCTTTAAGGCACGTCTGGCACGAGCAATCGCAACCTCACGACTTGGGCCAGTCACAATCAGTTTTGCCATGAGTGAGTCAAAATGACTGGAGACCAATGAACCCGTGCGAACGCCTGTATCGACTCGCACACCATGACCAAACGGTGCTTCAAACAAGCTCAATACCCCAAAAGCAGGAATAAAACCGCGTGCTGGGTCTTCGGCATTGATACGAAACTCAATGGCATGACCTTGAACTTTGGGTGTCGCTTTAATCGAAAGTTCATGGCCTTGTGCAACACGGATTTGTTCTACCACTAAATCCACGTTTGCGGTTTCTTCAGTAACAGGATGCTCAACTTGCAAACGGGTGTTTACCTCTAAAAATGACAGCTTGCCATCTCTGCTGAGTAAATATTCAACTGTGCCTGCGCCGACATAGTTTGCTGCCTGACAAATGTTTTTTGCCGAGTGTAAAATTTGTTGGTAAGTCTCATCACTAATAAAGGGTGCTGGTGCTTCTTCGACTAACTTCTGGTTACGGCGTTGCAATGAACAATCACGTGTCCCCAGCACCACAATATTGCCATGTTGATCGGCAATCACTTGAGCTTCAATATGACGGGGTTGATTCAGATATTGCTCGACAAAACATTCACCACGACCAAAAGCAGCTTTGGCCTCACGTACCGCCGAATCATACAGCTCTTTGACTTCTTCAAGTTTCCAAGCCACTTTTAAACCTCGACCGCCACCACCAAATGCAGCTTTAATCGCAATCGGCAAACCAAACTGTTTGGCAAAATCCAAAGCTTCATCAGCATTGTTGAGCGGGTCTTGCGTCCCGTGAACCAAAGGTGCACCCACCGAAGCTGCTATTTTACGCGCTTCAATTTTATCACCCAGTTTTTCAATCGCGTTTGGTGAAGGCCCCACCCATTTTAAGCCTGCATCAAGCACCGCTTGGGCAAATTCGGCACGCTCAGATAAAAAGCCATAACCCGGATGCACCATCGTTGCTTGGGATTTTTTTGCAATCTCGATAATGGCCGTAATATTTAAATAGGTTTCACTGGCAGTCGCACCAGCCAAACCCCAAGCCTCATCGGCAAGCTCGACATGCATACTGCCAATGTCGTCATCGGCATATAGCGCGACCGATGCAATGCCTATATCACGGCAAGCATGAATAATCCGGATGGCAATTTCACCACGATTGGCAATCAATAATTTTTCAGTTTTCATCTTTTATTCTCAAAATCTGTCAATTCAGCAATTTTTTTAAATTGGATACGGCAACCCGCGGGAATCTGTGCCACCAAGTTCCAATGGTGTTTCGCAACCGCAGCAATGACGGGATATCCACCCGTTAAAGGGTGATCATTCATAAACAAAACTGGTTGACCACTGGGTGGAATCTGCAAAGCGCCAATGCACGCACCTTCACTTTCCAGTTCATGGCTAATTTTGCGAGTTAAAGGTTCAGCACCTGACAGTCTAAGTCCAACGCGATTGCTTTCATTGGTCACCAGCCATTCCTGCTGACAGAGTAGGTCTATACTGTCTGGTTCAAACCAATCAGTGCGTGGGCCCATCACAATATCGAGCTCAACCAGATCACCGACTTTGGGCAGATTTAGTTGAGCCACTTCGTTAATGCTGATATTGGTGACTTTGACCCGCCCCTGATAAATGGTATCACCAAGTTTTAGCGGTTCTGGCCCTAACACCGCCAAACTATCAAATGAAGCACTGTCTAAAACAGGTTGAACCTCAATGCCACCACGAACGGCAAGATAGTTTCTCAGCCCCGCTGTAGGCGGCTGAATGTGAAACTCATCACCGTCATCCAGATCAATGAGCTGATAACTGGCAAAATCTGCAGTTTGACCGTCGGCAAATTTCACACGGATATTTGAGATGGCGCCTGTCACTGCAATTACGGCGGCATGCTGCAGTTTGGCCTTTAAGCCACCATTTAAAACCTCAATCACGGGCGTATCAGTTGGATTCCCTACAAGACGATTGGCACTGTGCATCGCAGATACGTCCATTGCTCCTGCAATACCCACCCCTAGCTTGGTCTGGTTAAAACGTCCTTCATCTTGAATAAGCATCTGTAAACTGGGTGCAGTGATGCTAAACAATGGCACCGATTGTTTCGGTTCAACCGTACGCGTGATTTGCTGCGGTATATTCACCGTTGTCGGACGATGCGTGACATCTTTAAAATGTACCGTCATGCCCGGCAACAAGAGCGCTGGATTTTGACGCTCTAAATCCCACATTTTTTCTGAAGTAGTACCAATCAGTTGCCAGCCACCCGGACTGTCTTTCGGATAAATACCAGAATATCTCCCAGCCAAGCCTAACGAGCCTGCAGGTATTTTTTTACGCGGAACCGTTAAGCGTGGAATATCGGTAAAAGGTCGGTCAGGACTGCTCATATAAGCAAAGCCCGGCGCAAAACCAATAAAAGCAACATTCCACATGCTTTGCTGATGTTTTCTAATCACATCAACAACAGACAGCCCTTGCAACTCAGCCACCTGTGCAAGGTCTTCACCATCGTAACGAATCGGGACTATCACTTCTTGACCACTACGCTCAAATCCAGCATCAACTTTGAGGCTCTGAATTGAAGCAACCAGCGTCTTAAAGTTGGTTTCGATCTCGTTGAAAAAAACCAAAATTGTTTTGGCAGCAGGGACTAGGTCTTTAATTCCATTTAATGGCCTGTTTTGCAATGTATTGTACAAGGCCAAAGTTTCTTCTAGGCTTGTAAGCTCAATCAGAAAACAATCAACGTTAACTGATAAAAAACGCATTGGCTTATCCTTTTTAATGGTTGCTTAGTCCAATTAGCCCATCCACGCGCGGTCAGGAATGTCGGTAATCAACATATGGCCGGGTGCATGGCTAATTGCAAAAGGAATTTTAGAGTTCATGACTGCCGCTTGTGGAGTGACTCCACAGGCCCAAAACACGGGGATTTCACCTGCTTCGATCCGGGAGGCTTCACCAAAATCAGGCTGATTTAGATCCCGAATGCCCAAGCCTTCAGGATATCCAATATGTACGGGTGCGCCATGCACACTCGGCATACTCGCTGTAATTTTTACCGCTTCACTAATTTGATGTGACGGAATAGGTCGCATGGAAACCACCATATTGCCTGAAATACGCCCTGCGGGCTGGCACTGAATATTACTTAGATACATTGGCACATTGGTCTTATCCTGAATATGTCGTACCTCAATCCCCGCTTCTTGCAGAGCAGTTTCAAAAGAAAAACTACAACCAATCAAGAAAGTCACCAAATCAGGATGTGCATGATAAATCTCGCTCGCATCGGTCACTTCATCGACCATTTCGCCCTCTTTCCAAATGCGATAACGCGGGAAATCGGTTCTAATATCTGAGTCTGCAGCAAGCTTGGTTGCATAGATGCCTTCTTCGAGCACATCCAACACTGGACAGCTTTGCGGATTACGATGTGCATAGAGCAAAAAGTCATAGGCCCACGCTTTCGGTACCGAAATCATATTCACCTGCGTCATACCCGCAGCCATGCCTGCTGTCGGCTGATCAAAACCAGCACGGATTTTTAAGCGTGCACCTAAAGCGGCTTCAAGCTGAGCTGGGTCGACTTTAATATCCTTATACATGGTGCTCATCCTTATACTTTATTTACAAACGGGCGGATTTCAATCTTGTGTTTTAGTAGTTCGGCTTTAATCGCTGCTGACATTTCTAAAGCGCCATCGGTGTCACCATGTAGGCAAATGGTGTCAGCCTGAATGGGAGTAAATACACCATCAATTGACTCTACTCCACCATTTTTCAGCATGGACACCACACGACTGGCCACAAATGCTGAGTCGTGTAAAACTGCACCGTCTAAACGACGAGACACCAGTGAACCATCGCTGTTGTAAGCACGATCTGCAAATGCTTCCGACACCACGTTTAAACCCGCAGCACGTGCCTGCTCGACCAAGTTTGAACCTGCCAAAGCCACTAGAACCAGTTCAGGATGATACATTTTAATCGCATCAATCACTGCGGCTGCCTGAGCTTGATCATGGGCAATGGTGTTGTAGAGTGCACCATGCGGTTTAACATATTGCACTTTTGAACCTGCCACTTTTGCTAAACCATCCAGCGCTGAAATTTGGTACAGCACATCAGCAATCAATTCGTCACGTGACACATCCATATTACGGCGACCAAAACCAACTAGATCTGGATAAGACACATGTGCACCGATCGTTACACCCAGTTCAACGGCTTTACGCACTGTTTTTAAAATGCCAAGCGGGTCTCCTGCATGAAAACCACATGCAATATTGGCACTGGTCACCACAGGTAAAATCTGATCATCATTGCCCATTTTCCATGAACCAAAGCTTTCGCCCAAATCACTATTTAAATCTACAAACATGGCATCATTCCTTTATCAATTCACGATCATCTGGCTTACAGTTTAGTCAAATAGTTAAACACGGTTGTAAACGACATATAGCCCATCCACCACGTCAATACACAGGTTAACGCACCCAGAATAATTAACCATTTTGGATAATTATAATTGCTCATCAAGTCTCTACGGCAAGCCGCAACATAGACAAAAATGGTAAGTCCGATTGGTAGAACTAAACCATTAAACCCACCAACAAAAATCAATAGACCGGCTGGCGTTGCACCTAATACCACATACAGGAATAAGGCCAAGGCAATGAAGCTAATCGTGGTGTAATTGCTTTGCTTTGGCGTTAAGTTCTTTTTAAATGCAGTGAAGAATGAAACCGAGGTATAGGCTGCACCAATGGTGCTACTGATCCCTGCTGCCCAGAAGATCAGGCCAAATAATTTATAACCGAATGTCCCCGCAGCGTACTGGAATGCCTGTGCGGCAGGATTGGCATTATGACTGGCGAGATCAATACTTGCTCCACTGACCACCACACCCAAGAATGCTAGAAACAGCACATAGCGCATGATGCCAACCACCACAATACCTTTGGTTGCAGCTTTGGCCACTTCATCGATATTTTCGGGACCAACTGCGCCTTTATCCAGTAAACGGTGTGCACCTGCATAGCAGATATACCCCCCAACCGTACCACCGACAATGGTGGTAATAATGGCAAAATCAATTTGGTCTGGTGCAAAGGTTTGCTGTACCGCTTGTCCAACTGGTGGCATTACAATCACAGCCACAATGATGATCAGGATGATTTTCAGCAATCCCAATACGATCATACTTTTATCCATCGCAAGCGTGGCTTTTCTTGAGGCAAAAATCAAAATCGCCAAGGCACCACTGAGGATACCGCCCCACTTGGTATCCAAACCAAATAGCGCATTGAGACCTAATGCCGCGCCTGCAATATTTCCGATGCTAAAGAAGAAACCGCCTAGAATCACCAGAAACGCGAGCAGATAACCACTGCCCGGTAAAGCCTTATTGGCAATATCGGATGCACGCATTTGCGTGAGGGTCACTACACGCCAAATGTTTTGTTGCACCACATAATCAATCAAAATTGAAACTAAAATGGCAAACCCAAATGCGGCACCTAACTTCACCGTAAATACAGCGGTTTGGGTTAAAAATCCAGGCCCCATTGCCGAAGTTGCCATCATAAATATTGAGGCGACGATGGCCCATTGGCGATCGGATAGAAAAGAAGACTTCAGTAAAGACATATTTATGCGTTCCTCATCCATTTGAGCTCAATAACGCGATTTTTAACTTGATCCAAGAGCATCATTTTATTTACAAACGATCTGCTTTAATCCTTTTAAATCAAAAAGATTCCCTGTTCTCCCACAACGTGATGGGTAATCAAATCTTCCATTTAGAATAAGAACATAAGCAAGCCAGCTGGACAATACGACTTTTACAGAAAAATTTAAAGTAAGAATATGAATTTATTATTTTTTATTTTTAATATTGTTCAATATAAATTTTACTTATCACATTCCATAAGCTGCTTTTATGGCTTATCCAACAAATGACCTTGTTCTAGAGCAAAGCAATACACTGTAAAGTAAGTGAAGCAGCTTCTATTTTTTGATGTGTTGATTCAGCCTTTGCATCGCACTTTCTGAGACCATCACGGCGACATCGGTTAATTTCTCTTTTAAAGCAACATCACTGCCTTGAATATAAATCGAGGTAAAGTGAAAGGTCTTTAACTGAATTGGCGTATTTAATATTTCTAATCGACCATCGGTAATTTCTTTTAAAGCGGTTAAGGTCGGCACCACAGCGATTCCCAAACCTTGCTCAGCCAAACGTAACAGTGTGGCTAAAGAATAACTGGTGATCGAAAGCGGCTCATCCAGCCCCTGTTCCTTCATTTTTGCTTTAAGTTCTTTATAGGGATAAGTTATTTTTGGATAGGTTAAGATCGTATGCGACATCAAGGTTTTCAATGACATTTGCCCAACCCCACCCTTAAATGACGGCGAAGCCAAAAAGCTGAGTTCAAAATCACAAAGCGCCTGTTCGATACACTCAAAAGCCAATGTTGGTCCGAGTAAAAAAGCCATGTCAAGATCGCCTGTGCGTACACCTTCTTGTAAATTCGGGGTCAGATCAACCACAATTTCCACCGAAACTTTGGGAAATTCTTGCTGAACTTTCTCGATATATTCGACCAACCATGTGTAGACAATAGTTTCCGAAACGCCTAAACGAATTATGCCAGTCAAATGCTGATTTTCAGTTAATTCTGCGATGAGTTCAGTTTCTAAACGCATCAATTTTTCAGCATATTTAAATAAGGTCATGCCCTTATGCGTGGGTTTCAGTTGGCGAAAACTTCGATCTAAAACTTTAAATCCAAGGTCATTTTCAATGGCAGTGATTTTTTGTGAAACTGCTGGCTGAGTGGTCTGTAATTTTGTCGCTGCCTTATTAAAACTATTCAGCGTCACCACCCAGTAAAATGCTTCCAGATTCTTTAAATTCACGTTTCATCCTGTCTTAAAAAACTCCTCTCTTTTATAGTATGAAAGGTATTTCCATAATTAAGCTAGCAACATCAGCAGTTTTTTATGCAAGCCGCCTAGCATCAGAGCAACAAATACTCATTTAATCGTTTGAAATAAAACAAAATATAATATTTATTTTTAATCAATTATTGCACCAGCAGTCATGTTTACAAC
Organism: Acinetobacter colistiniresistens; assembly: GCF_024582815.1. Lineage (NCBI taxonomy): Bacteria > Pseudomonadati > Pseudomonadota > Gammaproteobacteria > Moraxellales > Moraxellaceae > Acinetobacter > Acinetobacter colistiniresistens. Next base: position 2,049,790 of record NZ_CP102099.1, on the reverse strand, counting down.
CGTTGCGGTCATTGAGTTCGCATGTTCCGAGGCAAGGAAAGCAACGGTTTCTGCAACTTGTGAAAGTGTCGGTAGTCGCTTTAGCATGGTGCCTTGAGCAGCACCTTCAAGCCATTGCCCTATGCTGAGCCCCATGGCCTGTGCTTTAGACTCAAACAATTCACGTGTATAAGAACCCGCTTGAACCGCATCAACAATTGCATGCGAGCGCACACCGAGTACCCGTATATTTTTAGAACCTAACTCACTGGCAAGCGCCTTAATAAACGCTTCAATTCCAGCACAGCCCACAATATGTCCTAAATGTCCCGGTATTGCCATCCGAGCTGATGGTGCCACAATTGAAATGATGGTTCCGCCGCGCTTACCGCCCATATAAGGAACCACAGCTTTCGATATATTAAACTGCGCCGTTAGAAATGGATTTATTCCCCCAACGAACTCATCAAGGTTTAACTCCAAAAGTTCTTTACCCTGATTATGTATAAAACTGGTCGCATTAATGACGATATCGAGTCCATCCGTCGCTTGGGCAATTTGAGCAACTGCCTCACTGGTTACTTGGCTATCTAGCACATCAACACTAACGGTATGTACCACACCTTTATGTTTTTGCAGTTGTGTCGCAATGTTTTGTAGTTTATTTAAATCTCTTGCGCATAAATAAACATGTGCTCCTTCACGAAGAAAAACCCGCGCAATCGCAGTGCCAATTGCACCGCTGCCTCCAAAAATTACTGCTACTTTTCCCTTGAGCAACATACGGCATCCTCTTGTTATTGTGCGCCATAGTTAGGTTATGACACACAATAACAAGTGATGCAATTTTATACAGATTAAAGTTTGTATGGGTTTATGGGAGATGAACAAAAATAACGTCTAAATCTTGTTTTGGTACAAACTTGGTTTTGCTCATTTGAAATTGAGTCGGACTAATTTTGTTAACTTTGCCATCCCAACAAAATGAAACCAGTTCGTCTTTATCACGCTCAATCGTTAACTTAAAGTTTTCAATAGGCTTTGCCCAGTTAGCACCTGTCGTCAAAATATAACCTAACGCACTAAACGGCGAATGTTCTGCCTGTGCTTTTTTAAGGCCCTGCTTAAACTGTTTATCTATGCAAAATTGCTGGCTATCTTCGTCTGGTGTGAGACCCACAGACCCGCCCACCAAAGGTTGATATTGATGCTGAATTTTGGTCAATGCATTGGCTTTAAAGGTTTGCTTCCAACTATAAATCACTTGAGATGACCATGGAATTTCATCATCTTTTTTAAAATTCGCCAAAATTTTCTGCATTTTTGGCTGCTTACATTGCTTTAATTTATCTACATAATAGGCAGAGTCATCATTGTTGCGAACCCAGGGATTAAGCATCTCTATTTGGCTAAAACCACATTGTTTAAATAGATCTGTTGCATCAATCAGCGGCGACTTTTCATCCTTTTGGATAAAGGTGCGCACATGCATTTCTGGTTTTATATTTTTACCATCAACAATAATTTTAAAGCTTTTTAACAATGCTTCGGTATGGGCAAAATCCGCTTCAAAGAAGTTATCAATACGCGGTAAGGGAAATAAAATGGTTTCCGTCACATCTTGAGAACTTAAATTTTTATACAGATAATCCACCTTAATCAGCTTTTTACTAATAAATAGCTCTTCACTTTGCATCGCAATCTGCGCATTTTTAATATAGGACACTCCACCCGTACCGACATAACCGGTTGAGTCATTAGCGAGACTATAGCTTGGTAGCTGAATCAAAATAGCAGAAATAAATAAAATATTTTTCATTATTAAGTACTCAGTTTAATACTGTAATTATCAAGACAATGATAGCGGCTCAAGACTCCGGCTGTTAACTTATTCCACTTAATTTTGCATCGAAGTAAAATCATATTAAATCTTTGACTATGCATCATAAGCATTTAAAAAGAAAAAGTTTTCATGTAAAACCCTACCATTCAAAATCTATGATTTTATCGTAAATGGCTAACTGTACATTGAATATACATACTCTCATTTCACCACCCTTTTTTTCAATAACTCAAATTTGTTACCATTGCATCACTAGAAAGGCTTGAAGCCGCTTTATACTATGGATGCAATTCTCTACGTTTATTTAGTTGTCATCATTATTTGAGTGGCATCCATATTCACAAAAACTGAAATTGGTTCAATCACCAAAAGTAAATATTATTGATTTTTAAAGAGTTTAATACGCATGAATAGCGCTGAAATCATGACTGATCTTTCATCACATACGCCGATGATGCAGCAATATCTCAAAGTCAAAACAGACTATCAACATGCATTGCTGTTCTACCGTATGGGCGATTTTTATGAGCTTTTCTTTGAAGATGCACATTTAGCAGCCAAACTTTTAGGTATTACCCTGACCCACCGTGGCAAAGCCAGTGGTCAGCCAATTCCAATGGCGGGTGTACCTTATCATGCAGCAGAGGGCTATCTGGCTCGTTTAGTCAAAGCTGGCCGTACTGTCGCCATCTGCGAACAAGTTGGTGAGGTCACAGGCAAAGGTCCAGTTGAGCGTAAAGTAGTCCGTATCTTAACACCAGGCACATTAACCGATGATGCTTTATTGGGAAGTTACCAATCGTCGAATCTGGTTGCGCTCTGTATTCAACAAAATCAAATTGGTTTCGCCTTACTCGACTTGAGTGCAGGCATCTTTAAAGTCCAACAACAAGACTATAAACCTGAACAATTGGCCATTGAACTGGCGCGTTTAATGCCAAGTGAAATTCTGATCGATGAAGATCTGGTGGATCAGAATATTATTGAGCAAATTAAGAAAAATCTGAACTGCCCAATCACTAAACGTCCGAATGTCGATTTCAATTTAAATAATGCCCAAAAGACCTTGTGCGATCAGTTTAGTGTATCGACTTTATCTGGATTTGGCTTAGACCCACTTCCACTGGCAAAAGCCGCTGCCGCAGCACTGATTCACTATGCCAAAGAAACTCAAAAAACGGCCTTACCACATATCCGTTCCATTCAAATTGAGCAAAGTACCGACTTTATTGCACTTGATCCAATCACCCGTCGCAACTTAGAGATTATTGAGCCCTTGTTTGAACATGGCACATCTTTATTCCAGTTGATTAATGATTGCCAAACCGCAATGGGGGGACGCTTACTCAGTCGAACCTTGATGCAACCGATTCGTGATACCGCCGTTTTGGATGCGCGTCTTGATGCAACCGAGCAATTATTAAAAGGCTATCACGAATCACCTGTGCGCTTGGTGCTCAAAGAGATTGGTGATATTGAACGTGTACTCAGTCGTGTCGCTCTGGGGAGTGCACGTCCACGTGATTTAGTACAATTGCGTCAGGCATGTGCACAAATTCCATTCTTACGTCATGCCCTTGATCCTGTATTAAAAACAGAGCAATCTAAACTGTTAACACAATTAGATGAAGAACTGGGTGATTTTAAGAGCCTGCATCAACATTTAATGGCTGCCATTGTTGAACATCCACCCGTGCTATTGCGTGATGGTAATGTTATTGCAGAAGGCTATGATGATGAGCTGGATGAATTGCGCAAAATTCGTGATCATGCTGGACAATTTCTAATTGACTTAGAAATCAAAGAGCGTGAACGTACAGGAATTAATACCTTAAAAATTGGTTATAACCGTGTCAGTGGTTACTATATCGAGTTGACCCGTGCACAAGCAGAACAGGCGCCTGCCGATTATATTCGCCGTCAAACGCTGAAAAATGCTGAGCGTTATATCACACCTGAACTGAAGGGTTTTGAGGATAAAGTGCTTTCCAGTGAATCACGCGCCCTTAGCCGTGAAAAACTGCTGTTTGAATCACTTTTAGATGAGTTACGCCAAAATATTGCACATTTACAAATGATGAGTGCCGCAATTGCACATATCGATGTAGTGGCAAACTTTGCCCATCAAGCCCGATTGAACAATTGGGCAAGACCTGAGTTTAGCGCAGAAACAGGTATCAAAATTCAAGCGGGTCGCCATCCTGTGGTAGAAGCCTTAAATAAAGCGCCATTTACACCAAATGATACCTTTTTGGACACCCAACATCGTATGGCGATTATTACAGGTCCAAATATGGGTGGTAAATCGACCTTTATGCGTCAAACCGCATTAATTAGTCTACTGGCCTATTGCGGCAGTTTCATTCCAGCCAAGTCAGCAAAATTAGGTCCGATTGATCGAATTTTTACCCGTATTGGCTCTGCAGATGATCTCTCTACAGGTAAATCGACCTTTATGGTCGAGATGACTGAAACCTCCCAGATTTTGCATCATGCCACCAGTCAATCTTTGGTCTTGATGGATGAAGTTGGTCGTGGAACCAGTACCTATGATGGTCTTTCTTTGGCTTGGGCCTGTGTGGTTGATCTAACCAAACGGGTAAAATGCTTATGCCTGTTCGCAACACATTACTTTGAATTGACTGAACTTGGCAGTGAAGCAGGCATTGATAACTACCATGTCACCGCCCAAGAACTGAATGGCAACTTGATCTTGCTGCATAAAGTACAACAAGGCCCTGCAAGTCAAAGCCACGGTTTACAAGTCGCAAAATTGGCAGGTATTCCAGCCAATGTAATTAAAGAGGCGCAGAAGCGTTTAAAAATTCTGGAGAAACAGCAACACCAACATTTGCAAAGCAGCGTACAGAATGATTTATTCAGCGCTGTTGAACATGAAATTGAAACTCCGGTAGTTGAGCGAGTAATTGAAGTTGAAGTCAAATCTCCTGCATTGGAATTGTTACAACAGATTGATGTTGATGATCTGACCCCTCGTCAGGCGCTTGAACAACTGTATCAACTCAAAGCCTTATTTAAGACAACACAGACGCTCGAAAGTTAATCAGCTCGAATTCAGCTCTGGTTTTATACCAGAGCTGATTTACATAGTGCGCACTAAAATCAACAATCCCTCACCCCGTTATCGGCTTGATCATGTTATTGCTGTATGAGATCAATACCTCTGTGAGGAAAATCTCATGTCTCGTGGTGATAAATCGGCTTATACAGCAAAACAGAAAAGACAAGCAAAACATATTGCACAAAGTGAACTGGAGCAAGGCCGCTCTCCAGAAGAAGCTGAGCGAATTGCTTGGGCAACGGTCAACAAACAAGATAGTGGTGGGCTGAAGAAAAAGTCAAACTAACAAGTTGAGCGCTGTTGTTGAGACTTATTATCAACAAAAGTCATATAAATAAGTCCATTTCATTGATACGAATAATAAATATCAATAAAAGGAATTGTTTCTATCAGTATTTTTGCCTAAAATACACTATGCAAAATGAAAACCATATTTTTTAGGTAGCTGTCGCCATGACCTTTGTTGTCACTGAAAATTGTATTAAATGTAAATATCAAGATTGTGTTGAAGTTTGTCCAGTTGACTGCTTCTACGAAGGTCCAAACTTTCTTGTCATCAATCCAGATGAATGTATTGACTGTGCGCTCTGTGAACCTGAATGCCCAGCAAATGCAATCTTCTCTGAAGATGAATTACCAGAAGGTCAAGAAGTCTTTATTGAACTCAATGCTGAATTGTCTGAGAAATGGGCGGGTAATAACATCACCCAAATTGGCGAACAACCTGCCGATCGTGAAGAGTGGAACGGCAAGCCAGACAAACTGCAATATTTAGAAAAATAATTTGAAAGGCCAGTTTTACTGGTCTTTTTTATACCTGAATCACACATTTCTTTGCAATTACCTCATTATTCATGGCTTATTTTGCATTAAAATAGTTCACCTACAGATTTTGAACTGCCTTTTATCATGCAAAATAAATTACAGGGTCTATTACCATTATTGATCATTCCTGTGATGATGGTGGGCTGTAGCAGCTCCACAACAAAAGTAAATCAAAACCAAGGTAAAAGAATTTACATTCCACAAGAACAAGTGACCTTTACTCGCCCGATTCCGAATAAAGTTGAACCCGCATCATATCGGCAATGGCTCAATCAAGGTGATAACTATGCACGCGTTCGTGAGTATGAACAGTTTCTGAACCGAAATAATGTCGCACACATCATTCCAAGTTTTGAGCTATTACGTACAGCACGTGACTGGCAGAAATGTGGTCGTACAGAATATATGGTTCCTAATCGTGAATTGTGGGGTAATGCCCTATCAACCCTACGAGTGTTTAAGTATTTAATCGCAGCCAAAGTTTTAACCGATTTTGAAGTCACTTCAGTTTATCGCGATTTACCCCTAAACCAATGTGCTGGCGGGGCTGGCTCTTCAAAGCACTTATTTAACTCAGCGATCGATTTTCGTATCGGGCCTGAATATCCTCAACCGCAAGACTACGCATATATTGAACAAACCAAGTTTAAGCTATGCCAATTCTGGGCCCAGCATGGCCAGAGTCTGGATTTAGGGATTGGCCTATATAGTTCTGGTCAGATTCATATTGATACTCAAGGCTACCGTACTTGGGGACCAGATCTGACCCGAAATAGCTCAATGTGCAATTTCTAAAAGTAGATTACGCAGCAAAAAGGGATCATTTAGATCCCTTTTTGCTGCAATCAAATTGCACTCTGAATATAAATGTTTAAAATGCAGCTAACAGATTGATAGGTAAATTTGATTATGCAACAGATGTGGACCGAGGTTGATGACTATATCAATTCACATTTAATTCCCACAGACCCAAGACTTCAACATGCATTAGACAATACCGATACTCAAGGCTTTTCTAATCATTTGGCTGTTGCGCCTAATCAAGGCATGTTTTTGCAGATGCTAATTCAGATGAACCAATGCAAACGGGTATTGGAACTAGGTACCTTTGGCGCATATAGCACCATTTGGCTCGCCAAAGCATTACCAGAAGATGGCTACCTACTTACCGTTGAAGGTCGAGATACCCATGTCGTGATTGCCCAAGAAAATATTGATTTTGCCAATATGCCAACCCGTATTGAGCTAAAAAAAGGTCGCGGTGCAGATGTCATGAATCAACTGATTGCGGATCACAGTGAGCCTTTTGATTTCATTTTTATTGATGCAGATAAACAAAGCTACCGTGAATATTTTGAACTGAGCTTACAGCTTTCTCATTCAGGTACAATTATCGTGTTGGATAATGTCATCCGTGCCGGTGCTATTCTGGATGAAAACAACAAGAAACCAAGTATTGAAGGAATTCGTGAGGCATTCATAGCCTTGAAAGATCATCCTCAATTGCTCTCTTGCACCGCTTTACAAACAGTCGGTTCGAAAGGACATGATGGTTTTGCAATCGCGATTGTAAAATAGCGATTAAAAAACAACCTATTTAATTTAGTTGTGTAATATCAACAAATTATATTTATCTCTAGTGCTTTTCCATATAGTTATCCACAGGAATTGCGGATAACTATATAGAATAAAATGAATCACTTAGCCACTAATAGTGGAACATTGGCATTACGGAAAATAGTCGTCGTAATACTGCCTAAGAAGAATTGATGAATTTTACTATGACTGAAAGCTCCCAATACTATTAATTGAATATCATGTTCTCTTTGATATTCAAGAATATTTTGGGCAACATCACCATAACGATAAATAGAAACCACATCTAAACCCGCATCAGTCAAATACTTTTCCGGTTCCGCCAACATTTCAGGATGATCTCCAACATACAACAAATGGCACTGAAGTTTTTTTAACAGGTCACTTTGTGCAATGCGTTGCAACATTTTTTGGCAGGTCGGTGAATATTCATAAGCAAAGATAAAACGCTTTGGTGGCTGGAAGTGTTCCCCGACAGTAATCACTGTACAATTGGCACCACGAATAAAATTCTCAACATTACTTCCTATTGGTTTATTTTTTTCTGCCGCCCGTTCCCCAACCCGTCCGATAATCACGATGTCATTTTCATTGAGGAGATTGAAACTTTGCTCTAGAAAATCACCTTTTTCCTGAATCTTAGAACTGCTTAAGCCATACTGTTTTTCAATCATTTCTGAAATATGTTTCAGCAAATTATTACTATAATCCAGTGCTAGCTCACTTTGTTTTTGTTCCAACTCGGCAAGTTCTTTGAGAAGCATAGCATTACTCTCAAAACCAATCACCCCACTGATTTCACCTAAATGATAACTCGCTGGGTAATAGTCCAAGATTTGCAACAGTACTAATTCCCTTTGGGTTTGTCTGGCTACCCACACAGCCGCCTCTGCCAGAGCATCAATGCAGGGTGAAGAATCAATACATGCAATTACACGGTTCATTTTCGCCTCTCTCTAGGTATATACCTTAGGTCTTCTACTTATTTTTAACTTAACATAGATAAAAGCATGGTAGGTTAAATTTATGTATCGAATCTCATACGCTTTTTTAGTGCTTTTTATTCAGTACGATAGCGAATTTTTTTAGCTGGATTTCCGACAACGACAGCGTAGTCTTCAACATCTTTAGTCACCATGCTATTCATACCCACTACTGCATGATGCCCAATTTTGATTCCATCTTTTATTCCAACATGCGCCCCCAGCCAGACATCACACCCCACCTCAATTCCTTTGGACGTAACAGGTTGCTGATAAATAGGACGATCCATCCCCATTCCATGATCAAATGCATATAAATGGCTATAGGCTGCAATTCGGACTTGATCATTTAATTTGATCCCAGCTCTCCCCCCATCTAGAATGCAATGATGGTTAATCGCAACCTCATTCCCGATTTCCAAAGGACCATGTAAAGTACAATCCGCCGCGATGAAAGTATTATCCCCAATTGAAATTTTTCGACCTCGCTCGGCAAAAATATGCGCTAAAGGTGAAATAAAACAGTTCTTTCCAATTTCAACGGTTTCCATCTCCATCAAATAGGCTTGATATTCAGCTTGCCATGCTTCAGCCCATTCACGATGCTTTGGTTTTAGTGACCAATATAACCATGGCATGTAATTCAAACGTTGTTTATGCTGTTCCCGATATTTTAATAAAGGATCATGCGTCATGTTCTTGTTCCTCTATTACTTTTAGCAATTCACGACCCCGAGTCACATCTTGAAGTTTAATTCTCAAAGCTTCAATTTGATGCACTTGTAATCGGGCTAATACCATGACTCCTGTATCGGTATAGCTTTCTTGATATTCAATCTGTTGCTGCATCAATTCATACTGAATAATCGCCCATTCATTAAATAGACAGGCAAATTGAACTTGTTTCTTTTCAATCAATTCTATCTTTTCAGCCAAGAGCAGACATTGTCCTGCACAGCCCCCATAAGCACGAACCAAACCACCTGTTCCCAGTTTAATTCCACCATACCACCGATTCACCAAGACAATCACATTGGTCAGCTCATTGCCTTCAATGGTTGCAAGAATTGGACGGCCTGCTGTGCCAGAAGGTTCACCATCATCATTAAAGCGGACATGATGACCGATCTTCCATGCCCAACATTGATGCGTTGTCGACTGATCTTTATGCTGTTCCAGAAAATCTTTCACCTGCTGTTCATTTTCAACAACCGCAGCAATCGCTTGGAAACGACTTTTTTTAATGTCTTCTTCAAAAGTAACCGTACTGGCAATGGTAAATGGCATAAAAACAAATATAAACTTAAAACATAATTATAGCTTTTTACATCACAAATAAAAAACCTCGCATACAGCGAGGCTTTTTTTAAATCAACATCGCCTAGCGTTCGCGCAATGCTTCTTTCGCTTTATTAAATGGTTTGAGTAAGTAATCCATAATGGTTTTTTGTCCTGTACGAATATCTACCGTTGCCACCATACCTGGGGTAATACTAAAAGCTTTACCAGCTTTGTTATACAAACGGTCTGAATCCGTACGAATATAGACACGATAGTAGAATTGATCTTGCTTCACTTCATCACGAATAGTATCTGGTGATATCACTGTTACTTTTCCATCTAAACCACCGTAGATCGAATAATCATAGGCCGTGATTTTGACCAATGCCTCCTGCCCTGGACGAATAAATGCAATGTCGCGTGGTGAAATGCGTGCTTCAATCAATAATTTGTCCTCTAAAGGAACAATTGTCATCAGCTTTCCGTTTTGCGGAATCACTCCCCCTAGTGTGGTAACGTCAATCTCTTTCACTACCCCACGAACGGGTGCCTTAAATACTGCACGCTGCAAACTGTCATTCCGACCATTGACGATTTGTTGTTGAGTCTGGATATCGGTATTTGCTTTAGATAACTCTTCGCGTGCTTTGACATAATACTGATTACGTGTGTCATTGATCTTATTACTAAGATCATTGGCTTCACGTTTCAAACGTAGAACTTCAACCTCACTGGCTGCACCTTTTGCCACGAGCGGCTCGGTCATTGCCAATTCCTGACGGACTAATTTAGCAGCCTGTTCATAGCCCTCAATCGACTGGTTCAAGTTAGCACGGCGAGAGAGATACAATGCTGTTTCCTCTTGTACAAGTTTTGGATTCTTTTGTACTTCTTCTGGGAAACTCAATGCTGTTCCGCTGACCTCAGCACGCAAACGTGCTGCCGTTGCCTGTGCGGAAATCAACAAAGACTTAGATTCACCAACATTTGAAGCAAATCGCGTTGGATCAAGTTGGGCAAGCACTTGTCCTTTTTCAACAACATCACCTTCTTTGACATCCAGTTTAGTTAGAATCCCCCCTTCAAGCGACTGGATAATCTGTTCTTTTGAAGAGGGAATTACCTTCCCTGTACCCGTTGAAACTTCTTCTAAATTAAATAACCATGCCCAGATTAAGAGTGAAAATAAACCAATCCCAATCATCCAAACAACCAGCGTCGAACGAGGTAACTTAGGCTCCTTATAAGTTACATTCATCGAACGGCTGCTGTTTTGTTGTTGTTCACTCATAAATTTTCCTCGAACTATTAAACTATTTTTTGTTTTATCGTTGATTGTTGTAAGACTTGATCTACTGGTCCATCCATGACGATTTTACCCTCGTTCATGACAATAATTCGGTCAACCAGCTCCAAAACAGCACGTCGATGCGTAGCAACGACTAAAGTTCGATAACCTAACCAATTTTTCAAATGATCAATTAATTGTTTTTCAGCAACATCATCAATTGCAGCTGTAGGCTCATCAAGCAATAAGATATTAGGCTGACGAATTAATAAGCGTGCCAGTAACAAGGCTTGTCGTTGCCCCCCAGAAAAACCAACCCCACCTTCCAAGACCAAATGATCTAGTCCTTCTTTCTTTTCATGTACAAAACTAAGTGCTCCAGTCACTTTGAGCACTTTTAAGATATCTTCATCACGGGCTAAAGGTGCCCCAAGCGTCAGGTTCTCACGGATGGTGCCATAGAATAAATGTGCATTCTGATTGAGCAGTCCCATATCGCGACGAACATCAGCAGGATCAATCAAACTAATATCCAGATCATCTAAATGTACTGAACCAGAGTTTGGAAATTGCATGGCAGATAAAATTTGTAGCAGCGTTGACTTACCAGCACCGTTACGCCCCAATATTGCAATCCTCTCCCCAGCCCGAATTTTGAGTTGTGGAATGACTAAACTTGGACGTGGATCTTCCTCTGTATATTGGAATACCACTTTGCTCAACTCATAATCACCATGCAGCACCTCTTTGTGTACCAAATGCGCTTGATCAGGTTGATCAACAGGTTTCTGCATTAATTCATCCAGGCTCTTTTTCGCTACTTTCGCCTGTTGTAAACGACCTAAAATCCCCGTAATTTGTGAAATCGGTGCAAGCATACGAGAAGATAAAATCGAACATGCCACCAATGCACCCGTTGTCATATCCCCTTTCATTACAGCAAAACAACCCACCAGAATTACTGCGGCATAAGTCAGCCCCTGAATTTTCTGTGTCCAAGCCGTGAGTACACCAACAATCTTACGTTGCTGCATACTGATATCCGCAGATACTTCATTCATGTGGTTCCATTGATTTTGGAACCGAGACTCCGCACGTAATAGCTTAATGTCTTCAATGCCTTGAACGGCCTCTACCAAGATCGCATTACGAATAGACGATTCTCTCATTCCTTCTTGGGCAAGTTCTGCCAATTTCTTTTGTGCCAAGATTGCAGGCAAAATCATTAATGGCACCACTAGAAGCATGACCCAAAATAAATCACCACCAATAATTGCAAAGATCACCAAGAATAAAAAGAAGAATGGCAAATCCGCCAGAGCGCCCATAGTGGTTGATGTAACGAGCTCCCGAACACCTTCCAGTTCACGAATTTGAGAAATAAAAGTTCCAGTTGACTTTGAGCGTTCACTATTTTTAATTCTCAAAGCGTGACCAAAGACACGATCTGATATTCTTAAATCAGCACGCTTTCCAATAATGTCAGAAATATAAACCCGAGAAAGCCGCAAGGTAAACTCGAAAATGGCAGCAATCAGAACACCAGCTGCAAGCACCCAAAGCGTTGGAATTGACTGTGAAGGGACGACCCGATCATAAACCTGCATGGAAAAAATAATCGTTGCCAAAGCTAAAATGTTAGCAATCAGCGAAGCCAGCATAATGTCGACATAACGCTTCCAGTCTTGTAAAACGATAGACCAGAACCAGCTTTGCTCATAAGGTTTAATGTATTCATCAATACGCGCATCAGGCACAGATTGCTCAGGTCGCAGTACATATACATTCTTTATGATGTGTTTGAGTGCACCAACGGCAAATTTCTGCGAAAGCCTTGATCACCACTCAGTTGAACACTGACATGGCCTGAACCATCGGCTTTATCAATCACTCCCACCTGCCCATCTGCAAGCTCTACAAGTATAGGTAATCTCCAGGGATTAATGACATCATCACTAAATGCAATTCTTCTTACATTCATGCCAACCTGTCGACTAATCAAAATAAGGACTTCGTCTAAATTTTGATTTTGATTCCAGTCAAGTTGTAGGCGAATCCGTTCCTCAGAAGGTTCAATTCGATAATGCTTTGCAATCGTCAGTATGGCTTGTAACCAAGGCTGATAGTTTATTTTTGTAGTGATCATGGTTGTACCTCAAATCCTTGGATTTTTATATTATTGAGGTCATAGGCTTGACGAGAACGTCCTGTCGCAGCAATGTATTGTGCAATACTGCTGTAGATATCATAACGTGCTGTTTCTGCCTCTGAGTTCGCACTATGAATCGCTTGCTCTGCATTAAGCAGATCTACCAAAGTGCGAGTTCCCAATTTATATTGTTCTTGGTAAAGTTCTCTTGTTCGTATTGTTGTCGCTTGTTGCCCCGCCAAGACCTGCATTTGACGTTGCTTATTTTCGATTTGCTCCCTGCTGGTCCGGATTTGATCCAGCACTTTTAAATATACTGCATTAACTTGTGCTTTTGCTGCCTCTTCAGCAAAACTGGCAGCCCGGGTTCTTGAGGATGTCGCCCCGCCTTGATAGAACTGACTGGTTGCTTCAAACATAATGGCACTATCAAACCCACCATCTTTTTCATTATTGGGGTTACGACCGTGTAAAGCTTGACTCAGTTCTCCTTTTACAGATAGTGTCGGATAATTACTGACCTGTGTTTGTAATTTTTGATTACGTGCAACTTCAATCCCTGCCTGTGCGGCAATCATCTGCGGAATCGTATTGAACTGCGGTGCGGCATATAAATCAGACTGTTTAACAAACTCATCTGGGATGATCCATTGTATACTTTGTGTATCAAAACCCAATAAAGTATATAAATGCTGTTGATACTGACTCAGTAAAGACTGCTGGGCGATCATTGCAGATTGTGCAGATTGTAAATAAGATTGTGCCTGTATCGGGTCAGCCTGACTACTAATTCCCGCATTTGCACGTAGATTTGCAATTTCTTGAATGCGTCTTATCCCAGCAATCTGCTGATTAGCAATCTGTATAAGCTTATGATAACGCTGAATATTAATAACTGTTTGTGCAACATCCAATGAAATATCATCAATTTTAACCAAGACATTGGCTTGCCCAACAACGACTTTTGCTTTTTCAACATCGACTCCAGACTTCACTTTTCCAAAGTCATAGAGCATTTGTGTCGCGCTCAGAGTGAGTAATTGCTGTCCTCGGGTACTTTTCTTACCCAGATCTCCTGTACTTACGCCCCCCCCCCACTTGCGGATAGTAACCTGATTTGGCAACATCAATATTGGCGTTTTGAGACGCCAATGCTGAAATCCCTTGGGCAATCTCTGGGTTACGCTGTACGGCAATCTGGACGGCATCTTTTAATACTTTAGATTGATTCTGCCAAAAAGCCGTCGGAATCGTTTCTTGTGGACGTCCAGAACCAACTACGGGTAAATCACTCCCTAATGAAGAGTCCACAGAGAAATTACTTAATTTCTGCATCTGTGCGACCTTAAACTCATCACTGCTTTGCGGAACAAACAGTTTCGTTAGATTGTTCTTTAAAGTGTGATATTGCTCACTTGGTGGTGTTGCATGTGTCATCGGCACAGATAAGGTTGCTACATAAAGTAACCACTTGAAATCTATACTTTTATCCACAATCCATTATTCACTTTTATATCTTTTTGCAAGTTCATATTTTTTTCGTATTGTTATCATTTCAGCATTTTCATTTTAATCATTTTTTTATAAAAACACTATGTTCCGCACATAATTTCAGCTAATGATATGTTTATATTTTTGTAAAACAGTTCACACTTTTATAGAATATAAAAATTATACAAAAGGTATAAAATAAATATTTATCATTAACTTAAGTAAAAAATATAAAAACTAATCGGAAAATAATTTTTCTTCTTTAATTTCGGTTCGATCATAAAAAGAACCCGTAGGTTCCTTTTTAAAGTTTCGGCTATCAGGAGCCTTAAACAACAAAATCGTCACCTAAATATACTTTACGCACTTGTTCATTGTCTAAGATTTCTTGCGGTGTGCCTTCAGCAATCACAGAACCTTCACTCACGATATAGGCTTTCTCGCAAATCGCTAACGTTTCACGAACATTATGATCAGTAATGAGTACTCCAATCCCCCGATCTTTGAGCGTCTGAATAATATCTTTAATATCACCAACAGAGATTGGATCAACGCCAGCAAAAGGTTCATCCAAAAGCATAAACTTAGGATCTGCAGCCAAGGCACGTGCAATTTCAGCACGGCGACGTTCACCACCAGAAACGCTCATTCCCAATGAATCTTTAATGTGATTGATTTTAAAATCGCTCAATAATTCATTTAAACGTTGCTGACGCTGCTGTTTATTTAAGTCTTTGCGGGTTTCCAAAATTGCCATGATATTTTCAGCAATCGTGAGCTTTCTAAAAATAGAGGCTTCCTGTGGTAAATAGCCAATCCCTTTACGCGCACGCTCGTGCATTGCGAGATCAGATAAATCAAGATTATCGAGATGGATCTCCCCTTTGTCCATACGAACAAGCCCGACCACCATATAGAAACTCGTGGTTTTACCTGCACCATTCGGCCCAAGCAAGCCCACAATTTGTCCACTTTGCATTGTAAAAGATACATCTTTTACAACCCAACGTTTACTATAATTTTTAGCTAAGTGCTTAATACAAAGCGTTTGTGGTTGTTGTCCCGACTGTTCCATTAATCACGCGCCCCTGGGAAACTTTTTGAACTAGAAGGTGGAATAATAATTTGTACCCGATTGGTCGAAGAACCTTGAGCCTCAACGTCCCCTTTGTTCATGCTGTATTTTAAGCTATTACCACGAATACTCGAGCCATCTTGATACAGATATGCTTTGCCAGTTAAGGTAATGATTCCTGTATCAGCATTATAGACAATCGTCTGTGCTTCACCACGCGCTAAACCTTTGTTAGTATCCATTTGCTGTTGAAATTTTGCAGGTTGTCCTTTAGCCGTGATAATTTGAATCTCTTTCTTGCTATTTAAATTTGCAACAAGAGAATCAGCTTGAAGCTTCATTGTCCCTTGCTCAATAACAACATTGCCAGTATAGGTTGTTATACCCGTTTTATCATTATAGGTAGCACGATCAGCAACCAAAGAAAGTTGTTGATTCCGATCTGATGGCAAAGCAAAGCTAGCAGCAGAAGAAAGTGCAACAAGAGCAGCACAAGTTGCTTGTTTAAGGAAAGCAGAACGAGATTTAGAATTAAGAGCTTGGCGCATACTTTCCTCGAATTTTATAAAATTCATATTGACCATTATTTAAATTAGCCTTTAAACCCTGACTCACGAACTCAGCAGATGGTGATTGAACCGTGACTTGATGTTGTGTTTCGAGTTCTCTTGTTTTTGGGTAACCTGTGAGTTCATCAGTGTAGAACTCCATTTTACCTTGATCAGACAATTTTGTTGCAACGACATCGCCCTGCAAGATGACTTTACTATTATCATCAAAGCCATTTGCTTGTTTGGCATAAAATGTTGCATCAGGCTTACCCTGTTTGTACATCGTCGCATTCAGTTGATCAAGCTGAGAAGTTTTTGATTGCATATTCTGTTGTAGCTGTTTAACTTCAGCCCGAATATACAGATTCCCCTTTTCATCTGTTTGCGTTAAATGAACACCTTGTGCTGAATAAGTCATATTCTTTGCTGAATCAACATCCAGCTTTTTTGCTTTGCCACTATAATAGTAATAGCCACCGCTCACAGCAGCGACCGCAACAGCGACAACATATAAAACTTTGGTATCCATAAACTGGGTTACCTAACCTTTGAGCAAATCAACACTATATTAATGTGGTACAGCAAGATATTTTTCAAGCAGTTCTTGGTAAACACCTTTTGCCATCAATAACATATCGCACACTTCACGTACAGCACCACGGCCACCCATCGCCTGAGTAACCAGATTGGCACGACGGCGCACTTCTTCATGCCCATTTGGTACAGTGACTTTCATGCCTGCAATAGCGAATGCAGACAAATCAGGCCAGTCATCTCCCATATAGATACAATCTTCGGGCAAGAGTCCTAATTGAGCACAAGCTTCACGTAATGCAGCGCCTTTATCTTCACGGCCCTGAAAAACCAAATCGACACCCAGATCAGACATCCGTTTTTCAACGATGTTACTTTTACGCCCTGTGATGATAATCACTTTCATACCCGCTTTCTGGACAAGCTTCATCCCCAAGCCATCACGAATATCAAATGATTTAATTTCATCGCCGGAATTGGTTAGTGTGACAAAACCATCACTTAAAATTCCATCTACATCAAGTACAAGTGCCTGCAAATGACGCGCTTGTTCTTGTAAAGCATAAGATGCCATAGCTTAATTTACTCCAGCCTGAATAAGGTCATGCATAGCAATCACACCAATGACCTTATTGGCTTCATCAACGACCACAAATTGATTCACTTTTTTCTCATGCATTTTTTCCAATGCTTTGACCGCACGAGCCTCCTGAGAAATCGTCAGTGGTTTTTTAGTCATTACAGCCGAAACAGGCAAGTTCACATCAAAACCTTGTTGTTGATCAATCATGCGACGTAAATCACCGTCCGTAAAAATACCTAATAATGTATCATTTTCGTCAACAATCGTGGTTAAACCCAGACGCTTATCTGAAATTTCATACAACACCTTATTCATCGGCGTATCAGGGCGAACTTTTGGTAGCTCAATCCCTGTATGCATCAAATGTTTCACATGTAAAAGCAAGCGTTTACCTAATGCACCTGCAGGGTGCGAACGTGCAAAGTCATCGGCAGTGAAGCCGCGTGCTTCCAATAAAGCAACCGCTAAAGCATCACCCAACACCAGTGTCGCAGTAGTACTTGAAGTTGGTGCCAAGCCTAAAGGACATGCCTCATCGGCCTCACCCAAAGTTAATGCCACATCAGCCGTTTGTGGCATTGGGCCTTTATCATCACGACTAATCGTAATTAGTGGCACCCCTAAATGCTTGATGAGTGGCATCAACATCATAATTTCATCACTCTTGCCCGAGTTAGAAATTGCGATGAGTACATCTCCACGTACCAGCATGCCCAGATCGCCATGACCCGCCTCACCTGGATGCATAAAGAAAGAGGGCGTTCCCGTCGATGCAAAGGTAGCCGCCATTTTACGACCAATATGACCAGACTTGCCCATACCTGTAATGACGACACGTCCCTTGCATTGCAAAAGTATTTCACATGCAACATCAAAACGCTCATCAACCTGTGCAGCAAGAACTTCAATTGCTTGTTGTTCGACACGCAAAGTTTCTAATGCACTTTTTTGGAAATCTATGGCTTGTGACATATGAGCTTGACTCAAAATAATACTCTATCCACCCACAGGGTAGATGATTTTAATCAAAAGAATGATGCGGATTCTAACATATCTGCAAATCTTACACGTTTCTAAATGTATAAGTTTTCATGAAAAATGGAGAGATGAAGCATGAAACAAGACTCATTATATATGAGCTAAATGTCAATCTTTTGAACATCTATGTATTCGCCACTTTTACATTCATCTATAAACGCTTGTCCCTTCCACGCTTTGCACAAAAGACTTGCTTATTATTAAACCAAATTGTATATACATATACATGTCAGTTTATACATGAACATACTTAAGCAACAAATCATGTATTTGTGAATAACGATAAGTATTTCAAGGATACGGAGTGAAAATGAGCTCATTGGATGAGAAAGAAAAACATCAGTTTATTGAAAGCCGCAGTATTGATTTCATTCCAGAACATGAAAGGCATGGCAGCATATTTGGTCAATTCACATTGTGGTTTGGTGCCAACTTGCAAATTACTGCAATCGTTACAGGTGCCTTAGCTGTTGTACTTGGTGGCGATGTATTTTGGTCAGTTATTGGTTTATTGATTGGGCAATGCTTCGGTGCCATCGTCATGGCCTTACATGCCGCACAAGGTCCTAAACTGGGTCTTCCCCAAATGATTTCCAGCCGCGTCCAGTTCGGTGTTTATGGAGCCTGTATTCCAATCTTCTTAGTTTGTTTAATGTACATCGGATTTACTGCCACAGGTGAGGTTTTGGCGGGTAAAGCCATCGCACAATTGATCAATGTAAGCAGCACAACAGGAATTTTAATTTACGCAGCTTTTATTGTGATCTTTGCAACCATTGGTTATCGTCTAATCCACTGGGTCGGGAAAGTTGCCAGTGTCATTGGCATCATTGCCTTTGTGATTATTTTAAGCCAAATTTTGACTCATTCAAATTTTGCAGCGTTAATTG
Organism: Acinetobacter colistiniresistens; assembly: GCF_024582815.1. NCBI lineage: Bacteria > Pseudomonadati > Pseudomonadota > Gammaproteobacteria > Moraxellales > Moraxellaceae > Acinetobacter > Acinetobacter colistiniresistens. The sequence goes on along the minus strand of NZ_CP102099.1, from coordinate 2,030,602 downwards.
CCGTTCAAAAATTTAGCTGGCCATCCTTTTTATTAGCGATCTCACTGTCAGCCTCTTGGCAAATTTCATTTGGTCCTTATGTTGCTGATTATTCCCGATATTTACCCTCAAACACCTCTTCCACACGTGTCTTCTTGGCAGTCGGTTTAGGCTCTGTACTCAGTTCCCAAATTTCGATGACTTTAGGCGTATTCATTGCACAGATTGCTCAAGGCGGATTTGTCGGAAATGAAGTGCAATATGTCGTCGGCATGAATACGGCTGCTCTTATTATTACCTTTTTATATTTCAGTATTGCCTTTGGCAAAGTCACCCTGTCAACGCTGAATGCTTATGGGTGTTTTATGTGCATTGCAACGATTTGGAATAGTTTCAAACCTCATTCTCAAATTTCAAAAATGACGCGTTTATCTATCGTGCTTGCGATGGTTGCCATTTCTACACTCATCGCGATTCTTGGTGAACATACTTTTTTAAATACCTTCAAGGCCTTTATTCTGTTCTTGCTCACCTTTTTTATTCCTTGGAGCGCCATCAACCTCGTGGACTACTATTTCATTTCTAAAGAAGAATGTGATGTTGCCGCGTTATACGATCCAGATGGGGAATATGGTCGTTGGAACCCTATTGGTATTGGTTGTTATGTCATGGGAGTACTGTTACAACTCCCCTTTATTCACAGTAAAGTTTACACGGGTGCAATCGCGACCATGCTAGGTGGAGTCGATATCTCCTGGTTAGTCGGTCTCTTGGCAACGGCTATCATTTATTATTATTTTGCAAAAAAGGCACAAATTCGAGTATCGCACCCCATCGGCCATGAATAAAGAAATATTGCAAACGAAAGCCATCTTTTTTCTACTGATAACTTTATGAAATATGGTGCATACGTTATGATGAATAACGATTTTTGTAGAGTGTTTGAAAACCCTTATGCAACCTTTTGTTCTATATAACTCTGAGCAACGTAAAAAAGTTGAATTTGTCCCACGTAAAGAAGGTCAAATCGATATGTATGTCTGTGGCATGACAGTCTATGACTACTGTCATATCGGACACGCTCGGGTTATGGTTGCATTCGACTACATCATTCGCTTCCTGCGTAGCCAAGGCTGGAAAGTTCGTTATATCCGCAATATTACCGATATTGACGACAAAATCATTGCACGTGCCAATGAAAATGGTGAAAGCATCCAGCAACTCACAGCTCGCTTTATTCAAGCCATGAATGAAGATGCAGCAAATTTAGGTTGTGCTGAACCTGATGAAGCACCAAAAGCCACCGAATATATTGATCAAATGCAAAATATGATCGGTACATTGGTTGATAAAGGAGCTGCATACCCTGCTGCCAATGGCGATGTTTATTTTGAAGTCAGCAAGTTCAATAACTATGGCCGTCTGTCAGGCCGTAAATTGGATGATATGCAAGCAGGTGCATCTGAACGTGTCGATGTTGAAGTTGAAAAGAAGCATCCTTTTGACTTTGTACTCTGGAAACACGCCAAAGAAAATGAACCTGCTTGGGCTTCACCTTGGGGTAACGGTCGTCCAGGTTGGCATATCGAATGTTCAGCAATGTCAACCTGCTGCCTCGGCAACCACTTTGATATTCATGGTGGTGGTTCAGACCTGATGTTCCCGCATCATGAAAATGAAATCGTACAAAGTGAGGCTTCAACGGGCGAACAATATGTAAACTACTGGATGCATGTTGGCTTCATCAATGTAGATGGTGAGAAAATGTCTAAGTCTTTAGGCAACTTCTTTACCATTCGCGATGTGATGGAGAAATTCCACCCTGAAGTGATTCGCTACTTCATTGTGTCATCACACTACCGTAGCCCGGTTAACTTCTCTGATGTGGCTCTAAAAGAAGCAAAAACAGCACTCAGCCGTTTCTATCATTCGTTTAAAGCCTATCAACAGGTGTACGGTCAAAAAACGGTTGAGACGCTAGAACAGGGCTTTGTTGAACGCTTTAACAATGCCATGTGTGATGACTTTAATACTGCTGAAGCAATGGCGGTACTATTTGAACTGAATAAAGAACTAAATCGTGCAGTGAAAGAAGAGCAAGCAGAACAAGCAACAATGCTTTACTCTACCCTACGCCACTTAACGAACATTCTTGGTTTAGTTCAACATGATGTGGATGAATTCCTTAAGTCAGATATTGGTCAAGAAGCACTTAAACTGTCTGATACTGAAATTGAAAACTTCATTCAACAACGAGTCGATGCAAAAAAAGCCAAAGACTTTGCGAAAGCCGATGGCATTCGCCAGTCTTTATTGGATCAAGGTGTAGTTTTGGAGGATACCCGTCAAGGTACAATTTGGCGACGTGCTGATTAATTCAACACTTAGCATGATAAAGAGTTGACACTTGAATGAAACTCTCTATAATGCGTCCTATTGCGGGAATAGCTCAGTTGGTAGAGCATAACCTTGCCAAGGTTGGGGTCGGGAGTTCGAGTCTCCTTTCCCGCTCCAGATTCAAAAAACCCTCATCGAAAGATGAGGGTTTTTTTATTTCCCACACTTATCTCATCACCACTATTCTTCAAATAATAAGGCAAACTTTACAGCACAAATTAAATGTAATATTATAACATTACATTAAAACTTAGGAACCAAAATGAAAGTATGCTTATCCCTCAAAAGCGCCAAACGTCGCAGCAGTGACTGCCAAATTGTTAAACGTCGTGGCAAGCTATTTATCATTTGCAAATCAACCCCCGCTTCAAAGCAAGACAAGGTTAACTTGTCCTGCTTTACCAAAGGTTAAATAACCCTTACATTCCCTTACTACCATTTCTTTTTAAAATCTAATAACTTGGATATTAATGTTTTCACAAGGTTATATCTAAGATGAAAAAATCAATTATCGCCATTTCTTTAGCTTCTATTTTTTTAGTCGCATGTAATAAAGCAGAAACCCCTAAAACTGATGAACAAACCCCACCTGCAATGAGCACGGAAAGCAGCTCAGAAGTTGTAGATAGCGCACATACCGCAGAAAACTCATTAGACTGGAATGGCACATATAAAGGCGTTCTTCCTTGTGCAGATTGCGAAGGTATTGAAACCCAACTTCAACTCAATTTGGATAAAACCTACACACTCAAAGAAACCTATCTTGGTAAAGGTGATGGAAAAGCATTTGAAAGCAAAGGTAAATTTACTTTTGACAGCAAAAACACCTCTGTTATTGAGCTCGATAAAGCGGGTGATGGCCGCAAATACTTTGTTGCTGAAGGCTACTTGAAAGCCCTCGATACAGAAGGCAAAGAAATTACTGGCGAACTGGCTGAAAAATACGAGCTACAGAAACAAGACCAATAAGCCCATCCATAAAAAGCCCACTCTTCTTGCTGGGCTTTTTAACAGGCAATAAAAAACCCAGTCATAAAGACTGGGTTTTTTAGAAGATACGAATTACTTCGCAGCAGCTTGAGCAGCAGCAACTTCTTCTGCAAAGCTCATTTCAGCTTTCTTCTCAATACCTTCACCCACTTCGAAACGAACGAATTGAGCTACAACAGTACCAGTCGCTTTTAATACATCAGCAACTTTCTTGTCATTGTCGATTACATACATTTGACGATCAAGAGCAACTTCGTTCAAGTATTTTTCAACTGAACCCGTTACCATTTTCTCAACGATGTTCGCAGGCTTACCAGATTCTAACGCTTTCGCTTCAGCAATTTCTTTCTCTTTAGCGATCAAGTCAGCTGGAACAGCTTCAGCATTTACAGCAACTGGGTTGAACGCAGCAACGTGCATTGCAATACCTTTACCAGTGTCAGCATCACCTGTGTAAGAAACAACAACACCGATTTTTAAACCGTGTTTGTAAACAGCCAAGTTTTCGCCTTCAACGATTTGAGCACGACGAACTTGAATGTTTTCACCGATTTTTTGAACCAATGCAACACGAGCTTCTTCAACAGTCGCACCGTCTTCAAGCTTAAGTTCAGCAATTTTCGCAGCATCAGTTTCGTTTGCAGCAAGTGCAGCAGCAGCAACTTTATCAGAGAAGTTTTTGAAGTTTTCGTCTTTAGCAACGAAGTCAGTTTGACAGTTAACTTCAACAAGAATTGCTTTGTTACCGTTTTGAATAATAGTGATCGCACCATCAGCAGCAATGTTGCCTGCTTTTTTAGCAGCTTTTGCTTGACCTGATTTACGAAGGTTATCAATCGCAAGTTCGATGTCACCGCCTGCTTCTGTTAATGCTTTTTTGCATTCCATCATTGCAAGACCAGTACGGTCACGTAATTCTTTTACCATGCTCGCAGTAACTGCAGTCATGTTGATCTCCTAAAATCGGTAGAAAATAAATCTGTTCAACAAAAACGGCCCAAAGAATCTCTGGGCCGTTTGCAATCTCGACGCTTTAATTTGCCACCATTACATGTCGCAAAAATGACAAGCTTGCGTCAAAACGCATTAAGCCTCAGAAGCGTCTTTAGCAGCGTCGTCGCCTTTAGCTTGTGCATTTGCTTGTGATTGAGCATATTCTTTACCAGCAAGAATCGCATCAGCCATAGCAGAAGCATATAAAGTTACTGCACGGATCGCATCGTCGTTACCCGGAATAACGTAATCAACGTTGTCTGGGTTAGAGTTTGTATCAACGATACCGATTACAGGAATACCTAAGTTTTTCGCTTCTTTGATTGCAATCGCTTCGTGATCAACGTCGATTACAAATAATGCGTCAGGTAAACCACCCATGTTTTTAACGCCGCCTAAAGCACGTTCAAGTTTTTCCATCTCACGAGTACGCTCTAAAGCTTCACGTTTAGTAAGCTTAGCAAAAGTACCATCTTGAGATTGAGTTTGAAGATCTTTTAAACGGTTGATAGATTGGCGAAGTGTTTTCCAGTTCGTCAACATACCACCTAACCAACGGTGATCTACATATGGTTGACCAGCGCGTTGAGCTTGTTCACGGATGATGTTAGAAGCAGCTCGTTTTGTACCAACGAACAATACTTTGTTCTTTTTGCTCGCTAGGTTGTTAACAAAGTTCAAAGCATCATTTAACGCAGGAACAGTATGCTCAAGGTTGATGATGTGAATTTTGTTACGCGCACCAAAAATGTATTGACGCATTTTTGGATTCCAGAAACGAGTTTGGTGACCAAAGTGTGCGCCTGCTTGAAGAAGGTCGCGCATGCTTACGTTGTAATCTGCCATTTTCTTTACCTTAAAGTTTGGGTTAGGCCTCCATATATCCGCATTCTCCACCTATTGCTAGGCACCCAGAGTAATGTGTCGATATATGTGCGGATTTTTTTACGACTATTGTTATCAGATATCTTCGTAAAATCTTTTCATAAATAATAAAAGATAGTCACGAAAAGCATTTGATAAAATAGGCGGCTATTTATACCATAGACGCTTGCAAATTACCAAAAGTTTTTAGAGATCATGAATACGACTTATACAGCTCCTCGTCGATTAATCAAAACGCCCGAAGAAATTGAGAAGATGCGTGTTGCAGGCAAATTGGCGGCTGAAGTTCTAGACATGATTAAACCGCATATCAAAGCGGGTGTGAGTACATTAGAACTCGATACAATCTGTCGCAATCATATTGAAAATGTTCAACAGGCGATTCCTGCCTGCGTTGGCTATGGTGCTGCACCTGGTCGCCCTGCTTTCCAGCATTCTATTTGTACTTCTGTAAACCATGTGGTTTGTCACGGTATTCCTTCTGAAAATAAAATTTTAAAGAATGGCGATATTCTTAATATTGATGTGACCGTAATTAAAGATGGTTATCACGGCGATACCAATATGATGTATGTCATTGGTGGTGAAACTTCAATTTTAGCTAAACGCTTGTGCTCAGTGGCTCAGGAAGCGATGTATCGTGGCATGGCAACAGTAAAGGATGGTTCATACCTTGGTGACGTCGGTTATGCAATTCAGCAATATGTTGAATCTGAGCGCTTTAGTGTAGTACGTGAATATTGTGGTCACGGCATTGGCAATGTGTTCCATGATGAACCACAAGTGTTACATTATGGGCAAAAAGGTACAGGTATGCGCCTAGAGGCTGGCATGACCTTTACGATTGAACCAATGGTAAACGCAGGTGTTTGGCAGACTAAACTTTTAGGTGATAAGTGGACCGTCGTCACAAAAGATCACAAGTTATCTGCTCAATATGAACATACAATTTTAGTAACCAAAACAGGGATCGAAGTTTTAACAGCTCGCCCAGAAGAAGATCTATCACGCTTTATGTGATTAATTTTCCTTAAATTTAGTTTAAAAAGTCACTTCGGTGGCTTTTTTTATTCCTTCACAATTTCTTCATCAATTTATCTAAATCAAACAAAAAATTCATAAGCATAACAATTATAAATCCTAACTAAACAAAGCCCAAATAAAAATCGCGTTAAGGTGGGCGCAAGAAAAATCCTAACAAACATTCGGACATGGAGTCCTCAAATGATGAAAAAGCCCTTCGCTTGCCTAATTACAGGCTTATGTGCCCTACCCACTTTTGCTTTTGCAGACTCACCTTATTTCAGTCTAAAAGATGGCGATGGTTTCAAACGCTTTTCGGTTTCCGCAGGTTGGTTACATGCTATGCCTCAAGGCAACGGCAACCCAATTAATATCAACACGAGTGTAGCCGAGGGAACAAAGTCCAAAGTCGGTGATATCACCGTTGACTCTGTTTTGGGTGCTGTAGATCAATCCACAGCAGATGGTAAGAAAAAACATGATACCCTGCAAAGTCTGGTCACTAATCCGTTAACAAAACCACTTATTACTCACAAGGGTTCTGATGGAAAAACCTATTTAAATTCAGAAGTTGCTGGAGATGCCACCATCAATGGTTTATCTAATTGGCAAGCCCAAGGAACAGGTCTGACCGCAAATAATGTCGATACACTTGGTATAATGGCCAATTATCATTTTACTGATAATGTGTCCTTAGAATTTAAAGCAGGTATACCACCCAAAGTTAACATCAAGGGAGAAGGACAAATCTCAGCACCCTTAAGTGGATCAGATAAGCCAGGAAAAGTTGCAGGCATAATCGATGCTGGACTGATTATTGGTGGAGACTTACCGCTGAGAAAAGATATTCCGATTACGAACCTCTCACAGAGCAAAAAAGCCGCGTCAGCAACTGCCTGGTTACCGGCTGCTGAACTTCATTATCAATTTGGTAAATCTGGTGTGAATAAATTCCGACCTTATGTAGGTATAGGCGTTATGTATGCCCATTTTACTCATCTAAAACTAGATGATAATGTTGGCAATGACTTAGTTGCTGCTGGTCATAAGATTCAGAATGTGCTTGATAACAAAGCTGGGGCAGCGCTTGATGGTAAAATATCATCGGCTAATCCTAAAATTAAGGTCGAAGCAGATGATGCTTGGGCACCAATGGCAACATTAGGTGCAACTTACGATTTTACCCCTAACTGGTTTGCTGTAGGCTCGGTAACTTATGCACCAATGAGTAGTGATGCAAAAATTACCATTTCAGACTCCAACACTGGCAAAGAACTCATCAAAGCCAATACCAAAATTGATATTGACCCACTGATTACCTATGTCGGTGTCGGCTATCGTTTCTAAAAGTCTTAACTCATAAAAAAAGCAGCCATCGCTGCTTTTTTTATTTCCTGACATTTTTAATAGTAAACAATTTACTCAAACAAATAGAACTCTAATCATTTTTAGAATCGAAATATCAATAGAAGTATTTTAAAATACTTTTCACTTATTCCAAGATCACAACAACAATGCCAACTCCTCAATTTTCCAAACAATTGGTCTATATGCTAATTGGAAGTGCACTGATCCTTGCACTCTCATTAGGTGTCCGCCATGGTTTTGGTTTATACCTCGTTCCCATGAGTGATACCTACGGCTGGGGTCATCATATTTTTAGTTTTGCCATTGCCATGCAAAACTTAATCTGGGGTGCAGCGCAACCATTTACAGGGGCCATAGCTGATAAATATGGAACGAAAAAAGTGGTCATGACAGGTGGCCTCTTCTATGCCATTGGTTTAGTGCTCATGGCATTTAGCTCCACAAGTCTTTTACTTAATCTTAGCTTAGGCCTTATCATCGGGCTTGCGCTATCAGCGACCTCTTTTACCGTACTGCTTTCTGCGGTTGGTCGTGCTGCACCACCAGAGAAACGTAGTATGGTGATGGGGATTGCCAGTGCTGCGGGTTCCTTTGGGCAGTTTATCATGTTGCCTTCAACCCTCTTGCTACTTAAAACGATCGGTTGGTCTTCTGCTTTACTGGTGAGTGCCTTTGCCATTGCATTTATTGTCCCGCTGGCTTGGTTATTGAAATCCCCTGCCTCTACAACACCTAAAGCGTTAAATCAACCCAGCCTCAGCTTTAAACAAGTTTTACACATTGCCAGAAAACACAAACCATTTTGGTGGCTATCTCTTGGTTTTCTGGTCTGTGGCTTCCAAGTGGTGTTTTTAGGGGTACATCTGCCTGGCTATCTGATCGATCACGGCTTTGATGCGACAACAGGAACGGTGTTTTTAGCACTCATTGGTTTATTTAACATCATTGGGACTTATGGTGCTGGCTGGTTAGGCGACCGCTATTCAAAACCGAAGTTACTGATGTTGCTTTATGGTTTACGTGGGATTGCGATTATTGCATTTCTATTGCTACCACTCAGCACATTGACCGTTTATGCTTTTGGGATCATTATGGGCTTACTTTGGCTTTCAACGGTTCCACTCACCAATGGCATTGTAGCCAACATGTTTGGGGTCAAATATTTATCCATGCTGAGTGGTATTGTGTTCTTTACCCATCAAATCGGTTCATTTTTCGGTGGTTGGTTAGGCGGCGTCAATCATGACCTTGCAGGTAACTATAATATGATCTGGCTGGCCTGTTTAGTGCTTAGCGTATTTGGTGTGGTGATCCATCTTTTCGTCAATGAAGAGGCTATCATTCATGATGAATATTGAACGATATTTTACATTGATCCTGCTCGTCTGCGTTGTTGGCCTCATCAGCATCTCGATTCTGATCTGGTTTCAAACGCCTGATTTATTTGAATACTTCAATCAAGCCTTCTGTGCACATTAAGCACATATTTCGACTCTTCATTATTGTCATCTAACAATCAGAAAACTGTCATCAAATCATCAAATTTCGATGCTTTAATAAAAAATAAAAAGCTCTAAAAATGTAAAAAGCCTGCTGATTGAATCAATCAGCAGGCTTTTTACACTATGAATAAATGCATAAAATAAAAGAGCTGCACTTGAGCAGCCCTTTTATTAATCAACATCAATCAAATTTACTACTGACGTTTAGGCAGCGGAATATATTGCGATTGTGCATTTTGCTGCACTTTACGCTCCCCAACTTTGACTTGCACGGTTTGCTGCTTACCATCACGCTCAATCACAACATCAATTAAGCTTTCTGGTGCTTGTAATGCAACATAATTAATTAAATGTGAAGCAGAAGAAATCTGTTCATTATTCACCTGAATGATTTTATCACCACGTTTAATTCCCGCAGAATCAGCAGGACCTTCGCGTAGTACATCTGCAACAGTAACGCCAATCGGTTTAGCAGCCAATACATCTTCATCCAAGTTATTTGGAATCAAACTTATTCCTAACCAGCCACGCACGACACGACCATCTTTCAGAATAGAGTTCAGCACTTGCTGGCAGACTTTGGCAGGAATCGCAAAACCAATCCCTAATGAGCCACCTGATTGAGAGAAAATCGCGGTGTTAACACCAATCAGATTGCCCGCAACATCAATCAATGCGCCACCCGAGTTCCCCGGATTAATTGCAGCATCGGTTTGAATAAAGTCTTCATAGGTATTAATTCCTAAATCAGAACGTCCAGTTGCCGAGATAATGCCCTGAGTCACGGTTTGCCCCACACCAAATGGGTTACCAATTGCAAGTACAACGTCACCCACTTCATTACCACTCAATTTAAATGGAAGAACAGGTAACTTGTCTAACTCAATCTTAATCACAGCCAAATCTGTATCAGGATCAGTACCAATCACTTTTGCTTCAGCACGACGACCATCATAAAGTGCAACTACAATGTGCTCAGCTTGGGCGATCACATGATTATTGGTCAGAATATATCCATCTGCACGTACAATCACGCCTGAACCTAAACTGTTTTCATTTTGAGGCTGTTGCGGTACTTGGTTGCCAAAAAACTCACGAAATACAGGATCATTCAATAAAGGATGATTCATCTGCTTTACTTTCTGGGTCGTGAAAATATTGACCACGGCTGGCGCTGCCACTTTAACCGCAGCACTATACGACACCACCCCACCCGCACGCGAGGTATCGATCAACGGTTCAACCTTCTCGGCTGGCATTTTTACACCATCAGCCGCTACAGTTGGTTTCGGCTGATGCGATTTCTGCCAAGCCAGAAAACTAAATATAACAAGAATGAGTAATACCCAAGGTAACCATGTAAATGCACGGCGCACGTTTATTATCCTCTACGCGAAATTATGTTATGAACGTAATTTATTGAAGAACTGGAAGTTTCCACTATTGTAAAGTAAATTGCTTAAAATCAATGCAAAAGTTAAAAAGTTTTGTCTAGCTTTAGTTACATTTAAAAATATGTTCTTATTGATCTTTAGAAAAGATGTAAACAATTGAGGAATCGCATGGCAAATTTGCATGACATTGTGCAGTGGTGTAATCAAACCTTAAAAGCAAATGAGTTTAAAGACTATGCACCAAACGGCTTACAAATCGAAGGCAAGCTTGAAGTCAACAAAATTGTCTGTGCTGTAACCGCATCAGAAGATGCGATTGATGCTGCCATTGTTCAGCAAGCTGATGCATTGCTTGTTCATCATGGCTATTTCTGGAAAGGTGAACCCTACCCAATTACAGGAATGCGAGGCAATCGTATTAAAAAACTGATTCAAAATAATATTTCTTTAATTGCCTATCATTTACCTTTGGATGCACATCCAACATTAGGCAATAACATCGCTATTGCCGATTTGATTGGTCTACACGATCTGGAAGCACTAGATCCAAGTGAAAAGCATCCTATTGGTAATATCGGCTATTTAGACGACTCGCTCAGCCCTGAACACTTCAAGGCAAAGTTGCAGACTATTTTTGATTTTAATGTGATCCATTTACCAAGTGATAAAACTGCAATTAAAAAAATAGGCTTCTGTACGGGTGGAGCGCAAGACTTTATCGCCAAAGCAGCTCAAGCAGATTGTGATGCTTATATTTCTGGTGAAGTAAGTGAGCGTACTTTCTATGAAGCTAAAGAACTTGGGGTACATTATTTCGCATGCGGCCATCATGCCACTGAACGTTATGGTGTACAGCGCTTGGCACAAGCCATTGCCGATCAATTTTCAATTGACACTGCATATTTTGAACTCAACAACCCAATTTAACCCGATCCATCCATCAAGGGAGTGAAGTTTGTTTCACTCCTTTCCTTTATATTTCAACTCAATATTTAGACCAGCCCCTATCCAATTTAACTGATTAAAATCATGAGACGCTCCGCATCGCACTGCTTCTGACTATTTAAAATACGCGAACAGTCGGAGAGCAGATCCGCGTTACTCACCCTATCAGCTGCCAACTAGAATAAATGATAAATAAAATTTATTTTTATCCCCTTTTGTATAGATAAAAGCGAATTAAAAGATATTGATTCTCATTTGCTTTTAAATAAATAATGAAGACGCTTTAATTTATGCCAATAAAATCATTTTGATTAAAAGGAATCAAACACATGGCTTATTCTTTACCAACGCTTCCTTATGCTTACGATGCACTTGAACCCAATATTGATACCAAAACCATGGAAATTCACCACAGCAAACATCATCAGACGTACATCAATAATATTAATGGTGCAATTGAAGGTACAGAATGGGAAAAACTCCCCGTAGAAGAATTGGTTGCCAAAGTGAATGAAGTTCCTGCCAACCTTAAAAATATGGTGATCAACAATGCAGGCGGCCATGCCAATCACTCACTGTTCTGGACAGTCATGAGTCCACAAGGAGGAGGAAATCCAACTGGCTCTGTTGCAGAAGCCATTGATCAACAACTAGGAGGCTTCGATGCTTTTAAAGAGGCTTTTACCAAGGCTGCCATTAGTCGCTTTGGGAGTGGCTGGGCATGGCTGAGCGTCACATCTGAACATCAACTCGTTGTGGAAAGTAGTGCTAATCAAGACTCACCACTGATGCATGGCAATACACCTATTCTAGGTCTGGATGTATGGGAACATGCCTACTACTTAAAATATCAAAACCGCTGCCCTGAATATATTGCTGCGTTTTATAATGTTGTGGATTGGGATGAAGTGAATCGTCGTTATCATGAGGCATCACAAGCTAAAGCGCAGTAGTTTTTCCGAAACTGGGCTTAGATCAGCATTGTTATAAAAACAGGTTAGAGTTTTTTATACCGTTCACTAAATGAACTAAAAACTCTAATCATTGTTGTATCGTATATGTCTCATAAAGAAATTTTTTGCATATTTTGTGTATTAAAAGACTGCCCTATTGTCTATAGAATCATTTACAATAAAGGCACTTAATGTAAAACCCAGCAAATTTGCAAGGAATGAAACATGACAACCATTACTTTACCTGCACTGCCATATGGCTATGATGATTTAGCGCCACACATCACTCGCGAAACTTTAGAATACCATCACGACAAACACCACAATACTTATGTTGTTAACTTAAACAACTTAATCAAAGGTACTGACCTTGAAGGTAAAACTTTAGAAGAAATCATCAAAGCATCTGCTGGTGATGCATCTAAAGCAGGTATCTTTAACAATGCTGCTCAAGTATGGAACCACACATTCTACTGGAACAGCATGAAGCCAAATGGTGGTGGTAAACCGACTGGCGCGATTGCAGCTAAAATTGATGAAGCTTTTGGTAGCTACGAAAAATTTGCTGAAGAATTCACTGCCGCTGCAACAACTCAATTCGGTTCAGGTTGGGCTTGGTTAGTGGCTGATGAAGTAAACGGTAAATTATCGATTACTAAAACTGCCAATGCAGATACACCACTTGCTCATGGTCAAGTTGCAGTATTAACAATCGACGTTTGGGAGCATGCTTACTACATCGACTTCCGTAACTTACGCCCAAAATACATCGCGACTTTCTTAGAAAGCCTAGTAAACTGGGACTATGCAAATGCAAAACTTGCAGGTCAACCAGCAGGCGTTGAGAAATAATTGATTATTTCTTGAATAAAAAACTGCTCTTGATGAGCAGTTTTTTATTGCCACGATATTTCTCATATCGCGCATCAGGACAACAGCTTTTACGACAATAAGAATGAGGCTTAATATTAATTATTCTTTGGCAAATCTTTTAAATGTAGCCTCTTGTCTGGCCTGACAGCAGAGACTCAAACAATAAACTTAGCTTCCCTTCTGAAAAGAATCACATTCAAACCACCACAGCACATCCAATTTTTAAGCAATGAAAAAACCCTGCTTTCGCAGGGTTTTCTTGAATCAGTTCAGTGCTTAGTGAGCAGCGAATTGGTTCATTGTGTTTTTAGCATCATCGTGTGCTTTAAGTGCGTTGTCACCAGAGAAGATTTCTTTGTGATCATCACCGATGTCAGAACCCGCCATTGCTTGGTGTTTAACACAAGCGATACCACCACGGATTTCTTTACGTTGTACGCCAGCAACATAAGCCAACATACCTTCAGTACCGAAGTAACCTTGTGCAAGCTCATGAGTAGAAAGCGCAGCAGTGTGGTAAGTCGGAAGTGTGATCAAGTGATGGAACACACCCGCTTCACGAGCAGCATCAGCTTGGAAAGTACGGATCTTAGCATCAGCATCAGCAGCTAATTCAGTTGCGTCGTACTCAGCGCTCATTAATTTAGCACGGTCGTAAGCAGAAACGTCTTTACCTTCAGCAACCCAACGGTCGTAAGCTTGTTGACGGAAGTTTAACGTCCAGTTGAATGATGGGCTGTTGTTATAAACAAGCTTCGCATTTGGAACTGTTTCGCGTACACGGTTAACCATGTGAGCAATTTCTTCTACGTTTGGAGTCGCAGTTTCGATCCAAAGAAGGTCAGCACCATTTTGAAGGCTAGATACACAGTCAAGTACAACACGGTCAATTTGAGTGTCAGCACGGAACTGATACAACCCAGAAGCTAAACGCTTAGGACGGTGTAATTTACCATCACGCTTGATCAGGATTTCATCTTCTTGAGCATCAGCGATGTCAATTTCAGTTGTGTCTAAGTAGCTGATGTATTGAGAAGCGATGTCGCCTGGCTCTTTAACCACTGGGATTTTTTGAGTCAAGTCAGCGCCTTCAGAGTCAGTACGCGCAACGATGATACCATCATCAAGACCCATTTCTAAGAATGCATAACGTAATGCATGGATTTTAGCGATGAAGTCTTCGTGTGGAACAGTTACTTTACCAGCTTGGTGACCACATTGTTTTGCGTCAGATACTTGGTTTTCGATTTGAAGTGCACATGCACCCGCTTCGATCATTTTCTTAGCAAGTAAGTAAGTCGCTTCTTCGTTACCGAAACCAGCGTCGATGTCAGCAATAATTGGCACAACGTGAGTTTCAAAGTTGTCGATTTGAGCAGTGATTTCAGCTGCTTTAGCTGTATCACCCGCTTCGTTTGCTTTTTTAAGTGCGCGGAATAAATCGTTTAATTCTTTCGCATCAGCTTGACGTAAGAATGTGTAGATTTCTTCGATCAATGCTGGAACAGATGTTTTTTCGTGCATAGATTGGTCAGGAAGTGGACCAAATTCTGAACGAAGTGCAGCAACCATCCAACCAGAAAGGTAGATATAACGACGTTCAGTTGTACCAAAGTATTTTTTATTCGCGATCATTTTTTGTTGCGCGATAAAACCGTGCCAGCAACCTAATGATTGAGTATATTTGCTAGAATCAGCATCATAAGCAGCCATATCACGACGCATAATCGCAGCTGTATATTTTGCGATGTCTAAACCAGTTTTGAAACGGTTTTGCAATTGCATACGAGCAGCATCTTCAGGACTAATATCTGCCCAAGTGTTGCCAAATTTTGCTTTTAATTCGCGGATTGCATCAATCGCTGTTTGATATGTAGTCATGATCTATTCCTTTGAGGATTGGCATCGAATGTGGGCTAAAAATCCTGATTTTATTTAGTCTAGATTTCAAGCGCCTCATCAACATGTCTCAAAGCTTAGTCTTTGGCAAGCGATTTATCCAATATTCTGGCTTAATCTTCAGTATTTTCTAAAAAATATATGTATAAACATTTTTCAAAAATGCGAAAAATGCAACACAAACACATGTTTTTATTTAATTTTTAAAATACGCTATCAAGTATAATTATTCGATTTTCGAGTCATTTATTAGACTCATCAGTTCAGAAAAAGCCAAAATTTGATTCTTAAAAACACTCAAAATGACAATTTTTAGCCGTGTTTTTCCACAAATGATATCGAAGAAATAATCACCTAAATACCTCTCAAATTAAATAAACCAACAGAATGTGCCAAGTTGCAGTACACATCTCGCTACTGTCGCTTTTATGTAGGATTAAGTTACACAAATAGCTTTGGATATGTCATAATTCAAGGCAATTCAAGGATTTTATTTTCGGTATTTTTTTTATGAATCTGGAGCGGGTCGATCTCAATTTATTAATTTATCTTGATGTACTTCTTCGTGAAAAAAATGTCACCCGTGCAGCGGAGCAATTGGGTGTTACCCAACCTGCAATGAGTAATATTTTACGTCGATTACGCAATCTGTTTAATGATCCCCTACTCATTCGCTCTTCTGAAGGCATGACCCCTACTGAACGTGCACTAGAATTACAACCTCGTATTCGAGATGCATTGTCAGATCTTTCAATGATTCTTGAACCACGTACCGAATTCCGTCCTTATACCAGTAATCGTGTGTTCCGGATTATGACATCCGATTATGCTGAAGCCACACTTGTTCCACGCTTAGTGAAAGCATTACGCTCAGAAGCACCTAATGTGGTTTTGGATTTCTTAACTCCGAGTGATGTGTCTTATCGTGATATGGAGCAGGGTAAAGTTGATTTGGCGATTAATCGCTTCAATGAAATCCCGCAAAGTTTCCATCAAGTCTTGGTTTGGCGCGATAGCTTTAGCTGTATTCTGAACGACAAACATCCCGCAGTAACCCACCTCAATCTAAAAAGTTATCTAGATGCTCAACATATTTGGGTATCTAAAACTGGCATGGGCGTTGGTTTCGGCGTAAATCCGGAAAAACAGGCAGGTTTAGGCTGGATTGATCAAGCTTTGGAACGTATCGGGCAACGTCGCAAGATTTCTGTCTTTACCCGTCACTATCAAATGCCCGCTCTGCTTGCTCAAAATGTAGATTTGATCGCAACCTTACCCACCCGTATGGCACGTTTGCAAACTCAGAATCCTAGACTGGTTATAAAGGATCCTCCATTTTATATTCCAGAGTTTGAATTAAAAATGGCTTGGTGTCCGTTATTGCATCATCATCCTGCTCATCGCTGGCTCAGACAACTGATTTTGTTTGTTGCACGCCAAATGATTGAGGAAGAAAATCGTGAGTATTTATTAAATAATGGCAACTCACAATTACCACATAGCTTTTTTTAATTGGCCAAATTAACTAGATGAAATTTCAGCCATATCTTAAGTATGGCTGACTGTTTTAATAACAATATCAATAAAAACTTATTTCTTTTACTTATTGATACATTATATTCTATTAAAGAATAAGCGAGTGAAATAATGCCAAAGCAAGCATTATTTACATAAGCGAACTATAGGCTGCGGCCTACCAACATAGGTGATGTATGGATATTTTTCAAAGCATGATGATTCTAGTTATTCTAGTCGCATGTTCATTCTTTTTATCCTTATCTGAAATCGCGATTGCTGGATCACGAAAAATTAAACTGAAACTCCTTGCTGAAAGTGGTGACGAACGCGCAAATAAAGTGATTGAGTTGCAAGAAAACTCAGCAGACTTTTTTGCATCAACTCAAGTCGGTGTCAATGCCGTCGCGATCTTAGGCGGTATTGTTGGTGAATCATCATTACGCCCCTATTTCTACAATTTAGCAACCGAGCTTTACCCAGGCCCATGGGCAGAAACAATTGGTTTTAGTTTATCCTTTTTAACCGTCACATCTCTTTTTATCTTATTTGCCGACTTGATGCCAAAACGTTTGGCGATGATTTTTCCTGAAAAACTAGCCATCAAAGTCATCAATCCCATTACCATCTTTATCAAAATTTGCAGGCCTTTAGCTTGGGCAATTAACATCATTGCTAATTCAATTTTCAGAGTCTTTAAAATTGATACCAAGCGTGATGACAGCATGACCTTTGATGATATTTCTGCCATCATGAATGCAGGTGCGCAAGCCGGTGTCTTACAAAAACAAGAACATCATTTCATTGAAAATGTATTTGAACTTGAAGAGCGTACTGTTCCATCAAGCATGACTGCACGAGAAAACATCGTTTATTTCACCTTGAATGAAGCTGAACACAGCATTCGTCAAAAACTGGCTGACCATCCTTATTCAAAATTTTTAGTCTGTAATGAACATATCGATCAAGTGATTGGTTATGTAGATGCCAAAGATATTCTGGTTCGTATTTTAAATAATCAATCTTTCACTCAACTGAATGAATCGATTATCCGCAATGTGCTGATTATCCCAGACAGCCTCACGCTATCAGAACTTCTTGACCGTTTTCGCTCAACCAAAGAAAAGTTTGCGGTTGTGATCAATGAGTATGCTTTAGTGGTCGGTGTCATTACTTTGAGCGATATCATGATCACCGTTATGGGTGACTGGGTGACCCCGATGGATGAAGAGCAGCAGATTATCAAACGAGATAATCATTCTTGGTTGATTGATGGCAGCACTCCAATTGAAGATGTAAAACATGCCTTAGCAATTGAAGAATTCCCAGAAAATGAAAACTACGAAACAATCGCTGGCTTTATCATGTATCGTCTACGCAAAATTCCACGTCCTGCGGATGCGGTCGAATATGCCGGTTTTAAATTTGAAGTAGTCGATATCGACCACTATAAAATTGACCAATTGCTGGTGACTCAAATTACACCAAACCTAGAAAATGATTCCCCTATCACCCAAGATGATTAAGCCGAGCCATCCATAAAAAAAGCCCCTATACAGGGCTTTTTTTATTTCAGGACAAACCAGACTACGGCAGCCAAAATCAAGAAGATCAAAATCAAGACTTTCATTCCACCACGACTACGCTGTACCAATTGCTCTTGGATCTGTGCCTGTTCTTGTGGATGATCTTGCAGATACTGATCAATTAAGTCTTTAGATTCCTTGAGACCTAAACCTGTTTTTTCCCGTGTGATCTTAATGGCATCAATCAATTGCCCTGCCCTGAGCACATTAAGCGCTTCTGGCGGAATCTTCGGTGCTAAGGTCATAAAATTAACAATCCTTGTTATTTTCTATTGGAAACCGCATTAGAGCAGGATGTTTAGAATCCCCTAGTTTCCACCATATAATGAAATGAGCTCATCAAGTACGGCTTGATAATGAATACTGATATCTTCTGCTAAGATTTTATAAGCATTGTCAAACTGAACCATCGGCCAGCCTTCTTTCCAGAATGGAAAAATATTATGCAAATCGTGTGTGACTGTCGCATCTTCACGGCCAATAGCTTGTGCAACCTGTGCCAACACTTGAGCAGTTTCTGCACCGTCTATTGCCAGATAGTCAATACCACGCACTTTTAAAATACGAATACGGTCTTTTTTATAACGGATCTTTTTCGCCTGACCTGCATTCAAACTCAGTGCCAGTGTCACTGCTTCGACAAACTTTTCTTCAAAGCTTGTACTGAGTGCAACCAGAGCCTGTTTATGTGCTTCTTGACGCCCAGCTTTCCCCCCATTACGGATCATCTCGTTTGCTTCCGTATCCAGCTTATCTTTTTTCATAGACTGTAAAATGTCTAAAATTTCGATATCGCTTAAAGATTCAGGAGATTGCTCAATCATGGGAGTCCTTATACACATAAATAAAGACATATTGTCTCATAAAAGCAATATTAAAGCAGAATAAAAATTTAAAATGGCCAGCCATCTTTGCTATTGTTGTAATGCGTACTCTAAAGATCCCGTTTGTACAATCAGATCTTCTTCGATTTTTTGGTTATTTATTTGCCAAATTCATTTTACCCTGATAATATTATTTTACCCAGATAAAAATATGTGATTAAAATGAATACTCAAACCACCTACACTGCATTCTCAGGCAGTACACTGATTGCAAGCGGCCAGCCGACTGATCTCGTGTTGAAGATTAAGCTTATTCCTGAAACAACCGAAAGCATTTTGATTTTTAATGATCAAACAGGGCAACAAATTGATCTCGATCTTTCGGGTTCTGAACAAGAACTTCAACAACGCTACGCCGAACCAGAGGAAATTAAAAAAGTTGGACGGCCTAAACTCGGGGTTATCTCTCGTGAAATCACTTTACAGAAAAAACATTGGGATTGGTTAGATCAACAAAGTACAAGCGCATCAGCACTGATCCGCAAGTTGATTGATAAAGAGCTGAATGATCCTAATTCTGAAAGTAATATCCTGCTTGCCAAACAAGCGACTGATCGTTTCATGTCTGCGATGTTAGGCAATATGCCAAATTATGAAGAAGCAACCCGTGCTTTATATCAAGGTGATCAGGAAGTCTTTTTAAAGATGATTCAAGATTATCCTAAAGATATAAAAGAATATTTAATTCAAAAACCCAAAATATTTTTAATTTTTTGATTGTTCCGCCTCCTTGATAAGTGGAACAATCAGACATAATCTATAAAGCATCTTCATCATTTATTGAAGATGTCATCTTCATATCAATATTTTTATAATCAATGACCTGCAAACAACTTAGACACCTCTCTTTCAACTCATTAATCATTTGCTGTTGCCTTACCTCTCCACCATCAAAGCTAGATAAAGCATCAATCTCATCAAAACATGCTATTACGTATTTCAGATCGTCAGAAATTATGGTGGATTTTAAGACATCATTAGAAAAGCTCGGCCTTGCTAAAGACCATATTCCAGCTTCAGGAGAAATAATACCCTGTTGAATTCCCTCTAATACTCCCAGAGCTAGTGAAGCGATATAGAATTCAGCATTTTTATTAAGGGTTTCAAGTTTCATTTATTAGAAATATAATTATATAAAAATATCGAGTATACACAATACAACAAAAAACCCGCTTACGCGGGTTTTTTAAAATCAATTCAGTCGATTAAAGACGAACCAATTCCACAACTTTTTCAACAGCTTCTTCAAGTGTTTCAGCAGCAATCTCGGTATCAGCACCTTCAACGGTCGTTGTGATAACCACAACGCCAGTTTCACGTAACAAGGCAATTTGCTCAACCGTTAAATTGGCTTTTGCAATCGCAACTACACCTTGTTGAATCAATAAGCTTTCTAATGCTTGAGCTTTTTCAATCAACGATGCAGACACACCAATCACCGCAGGTTTTTGACCTAAACGTGCCGCACGATCTTCAGCAGTCACAGGATTGCTATGCGCCGTCCATTCAACTGCAGCTTCAACCATGCCCGCACCAACAGTCACGTTGCTGAGACGGTCAATAAAGATAAATGAGCCAGTGTAACGGCTATCCTGATATTGATCGAAGACCACTGGCGCATCAAACTCAACCACAACATCCGCAATCGCATTCAACTCAAGCTCTTCAACTTGCGTATGTTCCAACGTATTCACATTAACACGGAAATTAATTGCAGTGACTTTCGCTGGAACAGTTTGCGTGCCAATTTTGACGTTGTAGAGCTTACCTTTCACCAACGGATGTTCATTCATCCACACCACTGAAGCACGTACACTACGTGAAATCAAAGGTTGTTCGCCTGCACGGACCAAAACGTTACCACGAGAAATATCAATTTCATCGTTTAAAGTTAACGTCACGGCTTGACCAGCAACAGCTTGTTCAAGGTTACCATCAAAGGTGACGATTTCTTTGACTGTTGATTTTTTGCCAGATGGCAAAGCAACAATTTCATCACCAACCTTGATTTCACCCAACGCAATGGTCCCCGCGAAACCGCGAAAATCGAGGTTTGGACGATTCACATATTGAACCGGGAAACGGAATTCATGTTTATTTGATTCGCGTTTAATTTCCACTGATTCAAGAATGCTCATCAAGGTTTGACCCTTGTACCACGGCGTACTTGCTGATGGATTCACCACGTTATCGCCATTCAGTGCCGAAATCGGTACGAACACAATATTTTCAGGACGACGATCACCAAGTTGACTGACGAAAGCATCATATTCAACTTGAATTTCATTGAAACGTGCTTCAGAGAATTCCACCAAGTCCATTTTGTTAATTGCAACCACGATATTTTTAATACCGAGCAAGCTTGCAATAAATGAATGACGACGGGTTTGAGTTTGCACACCATAACGCGCATCAATCAAGATAATCGCAAGATCAGCTGTTGATGCACCTGTTGCCATGTTACGCGTGTATTGTTCATGTCCAGGCGTATCTGCAATGATGAACTTACGCTTTTCCGTAGAGAAATAGCGATAAGCCACATCGATGGTAATGCCCTGCTCACGTTCAGCCTGCAAACCATCGACCAGTAAGGCAAGGTCAGGTGCATCACCCGTCGTACCAACTTTTTTACTGTCACGGGTTACCGCTTGTAATTGATCTTCATAAATCAATTTTGAATCATAAAGTAAACGACCAATTAAGGTACTTTTACCGTCATCGACGTTACCGCAAGTCAAAAAGCGTAATAAGTCTTTTTGCTCATGTTGTTTTAAATAACCCAAGATGTCTTGGCTAATAAGATCTGATTGATGAGACATTGCTCAAAACTCCACATATTCTTTAGAAATCGCTTTTAATCTCCCTAAATCCCTCTTTTAAAAGAGGGACTTGCTTAAGGAAATTAGAAATAACCTTCTTGCTTTTTCTTTTCCATCGAGCCCGCCTCATCATGGTCAATCATACGACCTTGACGCTCTGAGCTGGTTGCCAAAAGCATTTCTTGGATAATTTCAGGCAAGGTATCTGCTTCAGACTCAACTGCACCCGTGAGTGGATAACAGCCAAGCGTACGGAAACGTACCGATTTCATTTGTGGAACTTCCCCTTCTTTTAAACGCATACGCTCATCATCCACCATGATCAAGGTACCGCTACGCTCGACCACTGGACGAACCGCAGAGAAATAAAGAGGAACGATTTGAATATTTTCCAGATAGATATACTGCCAAATGTCTAATTCAGTCCAGTTCGACAATGGGAAGACACGAATACTTTCGCCCTTGTTCACTTTACCGTTATACAGATTCCAAAGTTCTGGACGCTGGTTTTTAGGATCCCAACGATGTTTATTATCACGGAATGAATAAACACGTTCTTTGGCACGTGATTTTTCTTCATCACGGCGTGCGCCGCCAAACGCAGCATCAAACTGATACTTGTCCAAGGCTTGTTTTAAACCTTGTGTTTTCATAATGTC
This sequence comes from Acinetobacter colistiniresistens, assembly GCF_024582815.1. Lineage (NCBI taxonomy): Bacteria > Pseudomonadati > Pseudomonadota > Gammaproteobacteria > Moraxellales > Moraxellaceae > Acinetobacter > Acinetobacter colistiniresistens. The sequence continues at coordinate 2,007,938 of NZ_CP102099.1, read as the reverse complement.
GGTATATTTTGAGCTGCCGTGATCGAACGGGTTAATCCCAGCCTCACGACCTTCGACATTTTGATGTACGATCAAATCGAAACCATGGGTTTTTGCCATGTTGTCACGGAAAGCGATCATGTCTTTAAACTTCCAACCAGTATCTACATGTAGTAGCGGGAATGGAAGTTTCGCTGGATAGAATGCTTTCAAAGCGAGGTGTAACATCACCGCTGAATCTTTACCAATCGAGTAAAGCATCACAGGGTTTTCAAATTCAGCTGCGACTTCGCGAATAATATGAATACTTTCTGCCTCAAGTTGTTTGAGGTGCGTTAATCTATTTTCAGTCATGTACAATTTCCCCCTTATCCATGCTATCCATAAAATCTATAAGTGGAATTACACCACCACTTTGAAGACTGTGTGGAGGAACGAGTGCCATAACAACTCCAATTTTTCATGATATCGATATTCTTACTTGTAGTAGAATGAACTACTGAGTAAAGGTTATTCATTATAATAATTTAGATTCAGTTCTTTAGCTTGTTTTTTCATATCAATATGCAAAATTATGATATGAAAATAAGATTTGAGAATAACAATAGACTCGATTTCACGTGAATTAATTAAAAAAAGAAGCCCTTAACGGACTTCTCATTGATCGATTAATATCGCTTAGAAACGGAACATCTTCGTTTCCAATGGAATTTCAACACCGACTGAAACACCACCATCACGACCATTTCGATCTGAATCTGTTACCCAACCATTAATTTTTAATGGAAGTGTGGGTTTGATATTATGTGTCCAGGTTAGATCTAAACCTTTAATCGTATCCTTGTCAGGAAATGCCTGATTGACAGATAAACTTAATGGATTGACTTTGGCATAGATAACGCGCGCGCTCAAACTATTCATCACATCAAAACGGATATTACCACCTACAGAATACATTTGACCATCACCGCCCATCCCATGCCCTAATGGAAAACCTTGCTGGTAAAAACCATCATGATATACGTAATGGGTATAAGAAATACCTCTAATCTCTCCATTAGTACGAGTGTCTGCCCACTCAGCATAAAGCTGATAAGGCATATTTTTATAACTCGATGAGAAGTCAGTACCTGCAAGATACATCCATTTTGAAGGTAAATAACCTGCCTCATCTTCACCAATCATCTGTCCATATACACTTACAGGGATTTGTAATAAAGGCTGCAATGACAAGCGAGCATCAAATCCACCCAATTGATTTGATGGATCCTGACTACCATCTTCTACATTATCATGACCCACCATAGCTTTCCAGAAGCGTTTCCAACTTTCAGAACGATCGCCTCCACCAAATTGTATTGCTCGAGATGCGCCTAACTCTAAATAAGGTAAGGGCTGTGCAGTCAAACGCATACCTAATAATTTGACACCAGGATCTGATTCATAATCCTGTAAGCGCCCTACAAATGCTTGATATTGCCAAGGGCCAATCCAAGAAAGCCACTTAGATTCAAAAGCGTTTTGTACTGCACGTTGTACCGTCACCCCATAGACTGGACGGCTTGCATCACCACGAATCAAACTTCCGTCATGCCCTGGTCCCCAATACGTTGGGATTTGGCCCGCAATTACCCATTGATTCCAGAGTTTCCCCGCAATATATGAGCCTTCAACATTCGCATCATGACCATTATCAATCAAAGGGTCTTTTTCACCATTAACTCGTAACTTTGCATCCCAGTTCTCACCGCCCGCATTAAACTCGACAGCTGCCTGGTATTGAGATTTCTGGTTATCACCAAAGGTTTGTGGAATTTGCTTGAGATCAGTACCTGCATGTAAGCCAATTTTCACTGTTTCATTATCAGCTTGCAGCGCACTCATTACAGAATTGACAACTTTCTGCTGTGCACTGTTATTGACTTTTGCTTGAGATAAAGCACGCTTAACCTCATCACCACTTAACGGCCAAGTCGATGTACTGATTTGAATCACACCTTGTTGATTCAGCCAGTTTAGGTCCGTACGTAAATTTGCATCATTTAAAACAAGGCCTTGTGCAAAAGTAGTCGCAGAAAAAGACGTAAATAATGCGAGATAAAGCGATTTTTTTAGCAGCATGTCCAAACTGTTCTCAAATTTATTTATGTGCACATGATCGTTTTTTTACACTCGCATTTCAATCATCAAACGAAACAATTACATTTTTTAACGTAGAAATAAAAAGACCACCTCAAATAGGTGGTCTTTTTACAAGCAAAAAAGATTAATCTTTACGGCGCATATGAGGGAATAAAAGTACATCACGAATACTTGGCGCATTCGCAAATAACATAACTAAGCGGTCAATCCCAATCCCCTGACCTGCTGTCGGCGGTAAACCATACTCCAATGCTTCAATAAAGTCTGCATCATAATGCATGGCTTCATCATCACCCGCATCTTTTTCAGCAACCTGTGCCTGAAAACGTTCTGCCTGATCAATCGGGTCATTTAACTCGGAGAAACCATTTGCCAATTCACGACCGCCAATAAAGAATTCAAAACGATCTGTAATATGTGGATTATCATCATTACGACGTGCAAGCGGTGAAGTTTCTGCCGGATATTCCGTAATGAATGTCGGCTGACGTAATTGAGTTTCTACTGTTTCTTCAAATACGATGGTTTGCAACTTACCTAAACCAAATCCTGGTTTTACTTTCTCTTTCAATACATCTTGAATGAACTTCGCCAAGAACTCACGATCATTGACATTTTCAGGTGTAAAGGTTGGGTTATGTTCAAGAATCGCATCAAACATTGAAATTTTCTTGAATGGACCTTTGAAGCTATAGACCTCTTCACCATAAGGCACATCAGTTGTACCTAAGATATCGACTGCCAGTTTTTCAAGCATGTTTTCAGTCAAGATCATCAAGTCTTTATAGTCAGCATAAGCTTGATAGAACTCGATCATGGTGAACTCAGGGTTATGACGTGTTGAAACCCCTTCGTTACGGAAGTTACGGTTAATTTCAAATACACGTTCAAAACCACCAACCACCAGACGCTTTAAATATAATTCTGGTGCAATACGGAGGTAAAGCTCCATATCCAATGCATTGTGATGGGTCACGAACGGTTTTGCAGATGCGCCACCTGGAATCACATGCATCATTGGCGTTTCAACTTCCATGAAACGTTCATTGGTCAAAAAGGCACGAATACCCGCAACGACTTTGGCACGAATTTCAAAGGTCTTGCGTGTCTCCTCGTTGACGATCAAATCTAGATAGCGTTTACGATATTTCGCTTCAGTATCCGTTAGACCATGGAATTTGTCTGGCAGTGGGCGCAGGGATTTGGTCAATAGTTCAAAACCTTCAAGGTGAACATATAAGTCACCTTTACCCGAACGTCCAATATAACCTTCGGCAGCAATAATATCACCGAGGTCCAAGCTTTTAATGGTTTCTAAAATATCTGCTGGCAAACCTTTACGGTCTACATAAAGCTGGATACGACCTGTCATGTCTTGGATCACAATAAATGATCCACGGTTCAACATCACACGGCCTGCAACTTTGACATAAACTTTTTCAGCACCTTCAATTTGTGCTTTGTCTTGATCTTTAAATTGTTCTTGCAGATCGCCAGTATAGTGTTCACGCTTAAATGTGTTCGGCCACGGGCTCTTACCCGTTTGTTTTGCAGTCTCTTGGATTTGCTTTAATTTGGCATGACGCTGTGCGATTAAATCGTTTTCGGAAAGTGTTTGTTCAGAAGTCGATTGAGCGTTTTGTTGCGTCATCTCTGCCTCGATTAAGTAAAAAAAGAAGTGACATAGAATAGCAGATCACAATCCATTTTCGTATTGTTTCAACCAGACAATTCAAAAAAATCAAGATTTATCAGATTTTGAATCGAGATAACGCAACAATGAGCCACTCGAAAAACACACATTGATCCTTTATTTCTCAGCTAGATGTTTAACGATAGCCAGCCCTTGATCAAAACCTTGATGAATAAATTCTGCATGTTCAGGTTGAATATCGACTTCAACATGTAATTGGGTCTCACCATTAAAATCAAACAGCATATATTTCTCTAAAACGCCCGCCCAGGATTTAACCTCCTCACTATCCAGATCTTCCTTACCATCTTTAATCATTCCGAGATGTTTAAAAACAACTTCTTTGGGTACCTGTATACTTTCAATGGTGGAGACCATACCGTTACCTCTACCATCGCTAAAATAGGTTTTACCGCCGACTTTCCAATCGGTTTTCATGGTTGAATCGCAAGCAAAGAATTTTGTCCATTCCCGATAACTTTCAGGTGTCCACAAAACCTCCCAGACTTTCTCTGGGGTAGCATAAATTTTTATATTATATGACAGCGTTTCCATGTACTTTTCTCCATTATCATTGTTGTGATTTATCATAACGTGTTCTCGAATGTTTATTTTTTATACACACTATATTCATACGATTATTCATTTTTAATTACATAAGCATTTATATTGCTGTAAAAAATTAGAGCAATTGCTCAAATAACAAGACTTTCAGATAGAATAGCCATATCGCTATTTGAATAAATGATTAAACTCTTGCATTTACTTTACTTAAATGGCGTTCTGCGTAAAAATCTAACTCCCGATCAACACAAGTTAGTTCTATTGCAGCGATCGTAGCGACATTATGGAATAGTTTTACTGAAAGGCAATTTGAGCATACCTATCAGTTTGGAGAGTCACATGAAAAAATATCAATGTATCGTTTGTGGTTGGATTTACGACGAAGCAGAAGGCTGGCCACAAGACGGCATTGCAGCAGGTACCAAATGGGAAGATATTCCTGATGATTGGACTTGCCCAGATTGCGGCGTTTCAAAAGCTGATTTTGAAATGGTTGAAATCTAAATAGATCGAGAAGACCATGACAGTGATCATGGTCTTTTTTTTGCTATCGTTTGTTTTTAAATAAGAAAATATTGGAGATTAGAATGCATCCTATCGTTATCATCGGATCAGGTATGGCGGGTTATACCGTTGCTCGAGAATTTCGTAAACTGAGTCCTGAACAAGAACTCGTTATGATCTGCGCGGATGATGCGGTAAATTATGCAAAACCAACATTATCCAATGCCTTTGCAGGCAATAAAGCACCTGAACAAATTGCTTTAGGCGATGCCAACAAAATGGCCACCCAACTAAATATGCGCATTGAAGCAGAAACCTGGGTAAAAGAAATCAATGCCGCCAACCATGAAATCACATTAGAAAAAAATGGGGAAACGCTGACTCAACCCTATTCAAAACTGGTACTTGCAGTCGGCGCAAATCCGATTCGCTTAGCAATCGCAGGCGATGGCAGTGAAGATATTCATGTGGTGAACTCACTCATCGACTATCGCAACTTCCGTGAAAATCTGGCTAAACGCAAAGATAAGCGTGTGGTGATTCTAGGAGCAGGTCTCATTGGTTGTGAGTTTGCCAATGACTTGTTACATAGCAATTATGATGTAACCGTGATTGATCTTGCAGCACAACCTCTGGGTCGCCTACTGCCGAATCATGTCGCTGAAGCATTCAAAACCAATCTAGAACAAGCAGGCATAAAATTCGCCCTTTCAACAACAGTTGAAAAAGTCACGAAAATTAATAACGGTGAAGACTATGCCGTCACTTTAGCCAATGGTCAGACTTTAGTTGCAGATATCGTACTATCGGCTATTGGATTACAGCCAAATATTGCTTTAGCGAAAGCAGCAGACATTCAAACCAGTCGTGGCATCATTACCAATACTTTATTGGAAACCAATCAAGTAGATGTTTATGCCGTAGGTGACTGCGCTGAGGTAAATGGTACGTTGCTGCCATATGTCATGCCAATCATGCAACAAGCGCGTGCTCTAGCAAAAACCCTGAGTGGTCAGAGCACTGCGGTACACTATCCAGCCATGCCAGTTGCAGTTAAAACACCTGCTGCACCATTAACTGTTTTACCAGCTCCCCTAAACGTTGACGTGAACTGGGAAACAGAGGAGTTCGAGGATGGCATGTTGGCCAAAGCGGCTGACGGCGAAGGCACATTAAGAGGTTTTGTGCTTCTCGGTGCAACAGCAGCAAAGCAACGTTTAAGCTTAACCAAGTTGGTTCCAGACTTGATTCCAGCACAAGTTTAAAGTTTAAATACGGGAGTTGCAGAAAAAAGTTCTGTATCTCCCAAACGCATAAGAAGAATTCAACTCGGAACGGATATCATGAACAGTGCTCTTCAATTTAATGTGTCACCCTATGCTTCATTTATGCAAGAGACCAAAGTCACTTTAGGTAATGGCATTGAATTGCATGTTGAAATTGGAGGAAATCCTGAACACCCAACCATCCTGTTAATTATGGGCTTGGGTGCACAAATGCTATTTTGGCCTGATTTCTTTTGTAAGGCTCTCATTGACCAAGGTTTCCATGTCATTCGTTTCGATAATCGGGATATTGGTTTATCTTCTAAAATCCGCAATCAGGGAAAACGGCTCAACACAATCAAACTCATGAGTCGCTTCATGTTTGGCCTTGGCAATGAAGGTGCACCTTATACCCTGTATGATATGGCCGATGATGTTGCCATGTTAATTGATCAATTAGGTCTTGAAAAAGTTTACCTGCTTGGCGCATCCATGGGAGGGATGATTTCACAGATTGTGGCCGCGAAATATCCAGAAAAAATAGAAAAAGTGGCTTTACTCTTCACCAGTAACAATCAGCCTTTTTTACCACCGCCATATCCCAAGCAATTGTTTAGCTTACTTGGCAAGCCAGCTGCACACGATGAAGAAACAATTATTAATCATAGTTTAAACGTTTTCCGGATTATTGGGTCACCCGGTTATGTCAATCTAGTCGAATCAATTCAAACCATTCGCAAATTATATCGTCGTAGTTTTTACCCTGCGGGTGTACTTCAACAGTTTTTAGCAATATTATGTACGGGTTCTTTGTTATCATTGAACAAAACGATGACTCAGCCAACTTTGGTTGTACATGGATCAAAAGATCGATTGTTACCGCCAAGTCATGGGAAAGCTGTTGCAAAAGCAATTTCTGGTGCTAAGTTTGAATTAATCCAAGGAATGGGGCATGATATTCCTGCACATTTCATTCCACAACTTAGTGGTTTGTTTGCTCACCACTTTAGATCATCACACTAGGACACTATGGCTGCATTACCCTCATTAAGACAGCTATCATATTTAGTTACGTTGTCAGAAACTTTACATTTTACTGAAGCAGCGCGTCGTTCCTTTGTTACCCAGTCAACATTATCGGGTGGCATCATGGAATTAGAGCGTTTATTGGGTGGCGTCTTAGTTGAGCGTGATCGTCAAAACGTCCGTCTAACGCCTCTAGGCGAACAGGTTGTGGCTCGAGCACGAGTATTACTTGCAGATGCCCAAGACTTAATGCGCTTAAGCCGAGAAATGAGTGAACCTTTAACAGGTGATTTACATCTTGGTATTATCCCGACTATTGCACCATTTATTCTGACGCAACTGCTTGAAGAAGTGCATCAACAATTGCCAAAAATTCAACTGCATCTACATGAAGCACAAAGCGAGAAAATTGTAGAAAAGTTAGAACACGGCAATCTGGACATGATTGTACTTGCGCTCCCTTTTGACACACGTAGTTTAAAAGTCGCTGAAATTGCCAAAGAGCATCTGTTTCTTGTATACAACAAGAAAGATAACAATGCCGCCAATGCAAATTCCCTAGATGACTTAGATCTATCGCGTTTGATGTTACTTGAAGAAGGCCATTGTTTACGTGACCATGCGCTTAGTGCCTGTCCTGTGGGTGAGCGTAAAAATGATCACCGCTTAAAAGCAAGCTCATTACCAACGCTTGTTGAAATGGTTTCTTCGGATCTTGGCTTTACCTTATTGCCAGAGATTGCATTAAAAAACAGTATGATTCACTTCAATGAAGATATTGCAGTGAAATCAATTGAAGCTGCACCAAGCCGCACCTTGGCTTTAGTTACACGTAAAAGCACTCCATTACAAAGTGAGTTTGATGTGATTTTGCAAATTCTGCAAAAAATCACAGCGCATTTAGCGTAATGCAATAAAAAAGCCTGTAATCTCATTACAGGCTTTTTTAGATCTATAACAATGATTACTTGATATCTAATAAATTAACCAGTTCGACTTGCACATCACTCATCCGCTGTCCTTGATCCAGTAGCTGATCAAAATAAGCCTCGACGACCTTGGCTTGGTCTGCCGTATTTTCAACTTTATACATGCTCTGACGAAACTCATTGCTTGAGCGTAAACCTTTGGTATACCAAGCAATATGTTTACGGGCAATACGACAACCTGAGTATTCACCATAGAACTGATACAGTTCCGCCAAATGCCCAAGTAATACTGTTTTAACTTCGGCAATATCAGGCGCAGCAAGATGCTCCCCTGTTTTTAGGTAATGCGCAATTTCCCGAAAGATCCAAGGACGACCTTGAGCCGCACGCCCAATCATAATGGCATCAGCCCCTGTATAGTCCAGCACATATTTGGCTTTTTCCGGACTATCAATATCGCCATTGGCAATCAATGGAATATCGATCAGTTCCTTAACCTGTTTAATCAGCTCATATCGTGCAGTATTCAAATACATATCTTCACGGGTACGGCCATGCAAAGCCAATGCTGCAATTCCAGACTCTTCAGCCCGCTTGGCAACACGCATAATATTTTCATGGCCATTTAAAAAGCCTAAACGGGTTTTTAAAGTGACAGGAACATCCACAGCTGCCACTACAGCATCAAGAATACGTGCGACCAAATCTTCGTCTTGCAGCAATGCAGAGCCTGCAAGTTTATTACAGACCTTTTTCGCGGGACATCCCATATTGATATCAACGATTTGTGCCCCATTTGCGACTTGATAACGTGCCGCTTCCGCCAATTGTTCAGGATCAGAGCCTGCAATCTGTGCTGAAATTGGCGCGAGTTCACCATCAAAATTGGCTCGATATAAGCTCTTTTTACTCATGCGCAATGTCTTGTCAGCAGTCATCATTTCACTGACCGCATGTCCTGCACCAAAGTATTTACATAGCGTCCGAAAGGGCCGATCTGTAACGCCTGCCATCGGGGCAACAAAAACAGGAGAATGCTTTGATTTATCAAACAATTCTGCAATTACGTTGTTTTTACTCAATTTTCACTTTCCCATATTCTCAAAGGTTTTACATCATTTTCAATCATTCTTAACTATTCTTTACGCCTTATTTGCGCCATAATCACCCTTGTGGCGTAAATCCAACTTTATGGCGTAAATATGGGAACAATTGCAGAACGAACTACAGCAGATGGTAAAACTCGATACAGAGCTCAAATACGAATAACTCGTAAAGGCTTACCACCATTTATTAAAACAAGAACTTTTGCAAAAGAGTCATTAGCCAAAGAATGGATTAAGCGACTTGAAGCAGAGATTCTGGTTAATCCTGCTATTCTAAATCCAGAAGCTAAGGTTGTGTCAAAAACTTTAGAACAATTCATCACTCAATATTTAGATGAAATTAGTGACGAATTTGCTGATACCAAGACTGCAGCACTAAAAAATATCTGTAATTATGATATTGCCCATAAAGATGCATATACCCTTTCACGTCAAGATTTCTCATCATTTGCCATTGAGCGACGAAAAGGCAATCCAATTGAAATGATAGATGGAGTTGCCCCAGCAACTGCATTAAAAGATTTATCCCATATCTCATCGGTTCTAAACCATGCTGAACTTGTATGGGGTGAAGATGTTGCACATGCAAAAAATGAATTGTCACATTCGCTGATCGGTCTAAAAAAAGCTCGTATTGTTACTAAATCAAAGGAACGTGATCGTTTAATCACATCAGAAGAACTTCATATTCTGACCAATCACTTTTATAAAGGCTGGAAACGAGTTCGCAATGCCATTCCTATGCACCTGGTCATGTGGCTTGCGATCTATACAGGTCGTCGTGAAGGTGAACTATGTGAAATGCGTTTAGCTGATTTTGACAAAAAAAATAGTCAGTGGAAGATCAGAGACGTTAAAAATCCAGATGGTTCTAAGGGAAATCATAAGTTTGCCCATTTAGAGCCTAATGCCCTCCTCATTATTGAAGAATTACTCGAACCTTCTACTCGAAAAAGAATGCTGGAGCTGGGTTATAGTGATGAGCTTTTATTGCCTGTCAATGTACAGACGGTCAGTGATTATTTTCGTAGGGCATGTCGTTTAAATGGAATTGAAGATTTAAGGTTCCATGATTTACGCCATGAAGCTGCAACACGCTATGCAGAGGATGGTTTTACGATACCGCAACTTCAAACGATTACATTACATTCATCATGGAATAGTCTTAAACGGTATGTAAACCTAAGAAAACGTGGTGAACGTTTAGATTATCAGACAGCTATTCAATTTGCCCGACAACAATATGACGATAATTATTCTAAATTTGCTTTAAAACAAAGGTATGTATCAGCTGCTGATATTGCGGATGCAGAGGAAGCTTATTCTCAAGTTCAAACACCTGACGTTATAAATACTGAATTTTCTTTTATTAAAGAACAGTTGGAAAGATTTATGAAATCATTCCGCCCGACTAAAAGTGTTAAAGATATGTATAAAGAAAAATCCAATATAAAGAACATATTTGCATGGAATGATGTGCAACAATCTTTTGTGGTCCCATACATACAAAATGCTTGGGAAAATTGGTTTAATGATAATGGGGCTATTGATTGGGAACAGCTTCCAAATGATACGACTCACTTTAGCATCAAAGGGTTAGATGTATTAAAAATTGAAAATGAACGTGTGTACAAATGGGAAAAAGAAATAGAAAAATGGTTTGATATTACTAAATATTTTGATGCCGATATTTCAAATCTTATCAAGAAATAAACCCTCAATTGAGGGTTTTATTTAGTTCTGGCCAACTTTCATTTAGTCGCCTGACATCAATGACGTGTCCATCAGCTTTTTCTGCCAAACTTCTATATTCTGTTGTGCAACTTTCGAGTAATTCTGAGTTGGCAATGGTGTAGTTAATGATGGTTTGCTTGGGAGCACTGGACAAACGTTTGTTGGCTTCACTGAGTTGCTTTGACAACCCACTAGCAGCCAAGTCAGCACTACGAGCGGCAGCATTCGCATCTTGTATTTTTTTAATCGCATTTTGTTCTACCTCTATAATTTTAGCTGACCATGTTTGCATAATGGCGGCTTTTTCCTCTTGAGCCTGATCAATTGCATCTTGATAAGGCTTAATAGCATCAGCTACTGCTTTAGTTTTAACTTTTTCAGCATTTGCCAATTTTCCAGCAAGAGAATTGGCATAAAAAACATAGCCAAAGATAAATATCATTAAGCCTAAAATAATGTATTTGTAAAATTTACCTAACACAGCATCAATCATTTAAGCCACCTTTAGGAATAATGATTTTTCTTTTGCTCGACGATTGACTAAGCCTTGAATACGCTTTCCATTATCAAACACCCAACGATCAAATTGACTTGCAGCTGAGGTCAAACTGTTTTGATTAATAAGAGTAAGCATTGTGCTTTTTACAAATGCTGTTTCGCCTATGTTGTAGACAAAAGAAGCCAATGCATCAAATTGGTTTTGATTAAGATTGACTTTGACATTTTTATCAAGACAAGCATCAACCCATACACAATCGTTTTTAAGCCATTGTTCAGCTTCATTTCTCGTGCAAGTATCGCCTTTTTTAACTGATGTGCCATTTGGGTATTTAATGGTACCAAAGCCAATAGTCCAAACACCTCCTGTATCTAAATAAGCTGTTGAACGAAACCCCTCAGCATCTCTAATAATTGCATAACCATTCTCAGAAATATCTCGCTGTCCATTTACTAAAGGTGTAGGTATTTCAAAGCCAATAAGTTTTGCAAAAACATTTAAGCCATTTTTCTCAATAATCTGATCACCAGCTACAACCTGAGATTGACTTAATTTGCCACCAGACATAGCACGAAGCCATGAATATGCCTGAGCAACTTGTTGTGATTGATCTACGCTCATTGTTTGTCACCTTTACCATTACTAAGTATTGAAATAAAGGCAGCTTTGACCTCACTAATAACTTCAGATAAGGGCTTACCCTGCATCAGTGCAATGGACTGATAAAGAATGCCAATCCCTAATAATCCAAAAACTGCAAACATAAGCATCACAAAGCCTTGAGCCATGTGAGAATATTTTGATAATTCGTAATATTCAATAAATGCCGAACCGCCATAAAGGCTGACTGAAACGCTGAATAAAAACTTGCCTATAACACCCAGAGAAACTTGAATTTTTCCGTTTTTATCAATGTCACCACTTAATACCAGGGCAAGAATAGCCCCCACTACGGCAGGCACAACTTTGATGATCCATGGAATTGTGTTTTCTTGCATAACTTGCCCCGAAATAAAACTCTACTTTATTTCGTAGAGTTTTATTTAAAGGTGGTTATTTAGCGAACCTTACAGGGGGTTATTCACCAAAAGCAAAGTAACCAGCTTCACGTGCATCTTGACGATTCCGTGACAAATATATGCCATCTTCCGCACGATCTATGCGACGTTGGCGATTACGATAACTTTGATTAAGGTTCATTCTAGTTATACGACGTGATGGATTTTTGTCATTGAAACCTTGAATTTCTTCCCAAATTTCATCCATCTCTTGTTGGTCATCCATCATTTTCGCTCGTGACCATAAAGCCATTAAACGACTACGACGCTCATTAAGCTTTCGGTTAAGCTGATAAATTGCTGTTTTGCCTTCACTGGCTGTACGAACATCAGATGGTGAGAACCCCATACCTTGGACAAGTAAATCCATTGAACTAACTTCATCCATGATAGATACACCAGTTTTGTCTTGGACACCCTCATCAGCATAACGATAGGTTTTAGCAAAGTTTTTAAGAAACACTGGCAGCATACTTTCCACTCCACGTAGATTATGCCCTTCTGAAATTTCCTGTGCACCTTTTGCGATATTTGCCCCAATCCCGCCAATAGGACCTAAAGCTGCTGCTGATGCTGAATCCCACCACTTTTTCCCTTCTAACCCTTCTTGTACATCTGGTAACAGTAAATTATTAATACCAACGCGACCAGAAATATCCACACCAATACCGCGTGGCGCACCTTTCATTAGCATATTTGAAATCGTTGGTCCAAATGCTTCAGCAAGATAGTTCCGTAATGCAACTTCAGCATCCCAAGGGTCATCGTCATCCCCACCCATCCAAGATGCAACCGACAACAACATTCCAACCATAGGCAACCCAAGCGCACCAGCAAAAGTTGCGTGCATTGCCAAAATAGCCCTAAGTGATTTACGAGCTTCTTTTCGTTCAGCTTCCGTTTCACCTTTAATGGACTGATAGGTCTGACGAGCCAATGTGTAAAGCATGTTTTGACCAAACTGTTTAAACAGTAAAAGAACCTTGGCAACGTTGCCTTGCATGATACGTGGACGGTTGCCAGAACTGTAATCAAAGTGTCCTTTGTAGGTCGCATCTACAGCTTGATCAAATGCTGAATCGTGATTTTCACCTGATTGACGCGCTAGACGATATGCTGCAATAAAAGTAACTTCACGGTTAAATCTTTCAGCACTATGGAACATGACACTCGCTGCACGCATAATCGGGCGTGTCTTCCACATCACACCACTATCTTCACCCTGTGCAATTCCTGCTAAATCATGTGCCTGAGTGACATCAATCACGCCACGCGCCACAGCATCTTCATAAGCCTGTTTTTCATCTTTATTTAGAAATTTAGAAATATCCGAGCTAATTGTTTTGTAAAGGTCAGTCTTTGAGCCTTCCCACTTCACTTTATGAAACTCTACACCCTTCCTAAAATCATTGGATGCTTTCAGTAACTCATTAGCTGCTTTGTCAAAACCCCATTTTGCACCCATGATCGGATATGCAACCAATGCTGTCTGCGATAAGTTGACCATCGCTGCTGCTGGTGATAGTCCTAGATAGTAAATAAAGCCCAGACTGGTTAATGCACTTGATAAGGGTGATGACTTTGGATTCATTAAATTGTCATGACGTTTGTTCATTTCTTCAATGACACTTTGAGCTGTTGGTTGATCATAGGAGCTATCCTGCTTTTCCTTTTCATCGGCGTACTTTTGCATCTCATCAAGTTGCTGTGCTAGTTGATCGCCATAGCGCAACTTAGCAAGATAGTTTGCACCACTAAACATATTCTGAGCAAAGGCACGACGCGCATTTTGGCTAAACCCTGCTGTACCCTTACGATGAATGCCATGTTTCGCCCAAGATAAGTCAGGTAAAGATGATAAATAGAGCTGACCTAGCGTATCTTTAAATTCGGCTTGTGCTTCTTCATCCATGCCCAGATTGCCCACTTCATCAAAAAGATTAGACATAAATCCACGACCAACAGCATCTCTGGATTTGTTGTATTCCTTATCTAATTTCGGTTTTTTAACTATAAAGTCTGGGTATTTCTTCATCAATTCAGAACGTAATGCCCGTGCTTCTCCCATCGTTTCAGCACGGCTAACGCTCTCAACTTCACCATTTTGATTACGCATCACCACTACATATTTACCAAAACGAGCCAATGGGAAATATACTCCTTTGACATAACCGAAGAAGTTATCATCCATCTGTTTAAGTAAATCAGCTTTTTTCTGATTGGATAATTCAGAACGCAAGATGCGCTCTTTAATTGCTTTATGTACTTCTGCATAGTGCTTTTTATAAGCATCACGTGCTTTTAAATACATTGCCTGAGCTTCTGGTGATAGTGAGTTATAGGCATCACGCAATTGCTTATATTTTGAAATGCTATCTCCACTGACATAAGGCTTTGTAGGGTCAATTTTCGCTAAAGTCGAATCATGCATTACATCAGCTAATGCTTCCTCATCGTTTAAATTTGCCCACTCACGCACAATGTTATCAGCTTCTGCACCAGCATCGTTCTTATCGGCATCCATTTGAGCAGCCAACTCATTGTATTTGTTCAGTTGTGGCAATAACTTTGCATAGATTTCAGTAAGCTGACGACGACCTAAAGCAGACAATCCAATACCTAACCAATCAATCTTTTTATCATCTGTTTTATCCTTAACCGATGAAATGGAAATATTACCTAGGCTTTTACTCAGATTATCAATAATGTCTTTTGCTGAACGGCTAAATCTAATATCTGAACTTTCACTATTAAATGTGCCTTTATTCCCCTCAGCCATTTTTACTTGATTAGGCTCTAACGCAACAATATATTCTTGATTTTCAAACTGATGAACAATTCCCTGATATTTCCCAGAAGTTGTCGCTTCTACAACTTCATCACGTGAAACATTACCTGTAGTTTTGAACGCATTCCGAATGTTTACAAATAATGGAAGTACAAAGCCATTTTCCCCACGGATATTGGCGTATACATCTGCTGTATCAAAACTATCAGTTAAGTAAATACCATCACCTAATATGCCATGGCCTTGTTTAAATTCATTAAACTCAGATGCTGTACCATGATATACAACTTTAGGTTCTCCATTTTCATCTAATACCTGTGAAGCATTTGCTGCATCATTTTCCCAATCACCAAACCATTTCTTAAATTCTGGTGTGCGGACTTGTAACCATTGTTGTTCTGAAAGATGTGTCTTTGCACCGTTTGGTGCTGTCATCCATTGATTTGTACCATGATATTTTTGACGAATTAAATCCAATGATGATTGATGTTTAATTTGCCCAATCATACGCTCTGATAATGCAAGCATATCATCAGGATTCAAATTAAGATTGATTCCAAAATTATCAAATACCCATGCTTTTACATACGAAACAATATTGTTAATCAACTTTTGCAGTGCATTCCGTTGAATCACATTACGTTGTTGCATAGTAGATGAAAGGGTTAATAAATATGGTAAATATTCAAGCTGCTGACGTTCAGAGCCTTGTTCACGTTCTGCAAGCATCTTTGCAGCTAAAGCAACAGGATTACCCTGCTCAACCAATTTATTAAATTGATTCATCAATTCATTATATTGTTTCTGGTTCATCATATTCTGAAAACCAGCATGACCACCCAACTCATGTAAGAATGTTGGCACTGTGCTTTCAGCAGTCAGATTCGATGCAACGAGTACCGCTTTACCGTTGTAATAGAAGCCCTCAACACCTTCAACCTGATAATCCTGAATAATCTCAAGCTTACCTTGTCGTTCAAGCTCATCAATGGTCTCTTTACCAAAACGATCAATCAACACGTCTCGTACTTGTTGAGTTGTAGAACCTGAATTACTTTTAGTGCGACGGCTATAAAGTGGAGTATCAGAATTGTTCTTAGATGAAAATTCTTGATTTTTATATTTACCAAAATAGCTTCGATCAACTACAGCCTTACGAGCTTCTAACAAAAACATCATCAAATCGGCATCATTGTAACGTGAAAGGAATTTATCAAAGCCACGATCACGGAACCACTGACGAATATATCCAATAACTTCTTTTAGCTTTTGACGTACAAAAGGACGTGACTTAGCATTTTGTGCAACAAAAGCAAATAATTCTCCAACCAAGGCTTGTTGTTCATCTGATTCGGTATAAATTTCATCTTTAACACCTTGAGTGTATGGTTCAATATATGCACTTTCAAACTGTGCCATATTTACACCATTTTTACTGGCGATTTTGCGGATGCCTTCAAGCTCACCTAAAGCATTATAGAGTTGTTGCAACTTGGTTTTATATTCTTGGCCAAATATCTGTTGTACACCAAAGTGGCCAATGATTTCATGCGCTAACATTTCCTCATAAGCATCAAATGTAGTAATCTGTTTTTCATTATCTCCATATACCTGATCAGCAACTACATAGAGTGTACCCTTATGCCAAACAGCACTAACATCATAGTTTTGGGTATTACCTTTATCATCTTGGTATGTGGCATCTTTTTGTATTTCCGTAGGAAGTCCATCAAAGCTAGAAATAACTTGAACATCAAATCCCCCCTTAATTCCAGCACTTCCAACAGTAATTCGACCACTAATCGACGAATCTTGTGTAGCGGACAGTTTGAGATGTTGAAGAACAGAAAGGACTCGTCGAGTAGCACTGACAACTGATAAAGCATTAAAGGTAGTATCCAGCGGTGAAATACCTCTACGCTCGTTATCAGGTTTTAATTTGTCACGGCTATAGTCATTAATTTCATTTTTTACATCATTGTCTGCCTTTGTTTTGTCATTAATATTTGGCGCTTCAAATTCACGTTCCTCGTAAATCGGCATACCTACACTGTCTGTTGCTTCCATGTATGGAATATCAAGACTGCCTTTGGCATCTTCTGCCGACACAAACCAGCCGTCATTCGTATAACGATGACCAGAAACGACAAACAGTTTGCCTTTGTAATACACTTCTGAATCAATTGGCGTACCACGGCGTAACCAGATCGGCGGTGCTACCGGGTTGCTTTCCAAGTCTTGCTCAATATTTTCAAGCTGCTTTTGAGTACGTGCCAATTGATCAGATTGTCCAAATGGCTGCTCGACTGCTTTTGACAGGCTATCAATGGTCTGTTGCGCCGATGCTTTGGCATCTTCAATAGCTTGAATATCTTGGCTAACACCACGTAACTTACCCTCGATGCCACGTAAGGTATTACCCTTAAATTCAATCGGCCCAATCTTCATCGATAATGTTGCTTGTGGTTGCAGGCTATCCCATTCAACCGACATAGTGACATTGCCATACTTTCCTAATGTGATTCGTGATGAGCCAGTACGCACATGGTCGGCAATGAATTGTTGAATCGCGTCCGATGCTTCCTTGTGTTTGTCGTATTTCTTGCCGTCCACCTCTGCGGAGAAGTTTTCAGACTGTGACTGCATTAGTTTTTGAATACGATCCAAAACAGCATTGTTTTCATACTCGGCAATTTGCTCATCAAAACGAGCAATGCGACGTTGCGTGTTGCCAATGGTACGCTTCATATCCGCTATACCCTGTGTATGCAAACGCTCTTTTCGTTGCAGCTTCTCAAGTTTTTCTTTCATCTTGATCCGTTGCAGTACACGTGGGTCGCCGGAGGCTTCTGAGAATGAGGACATAATATCCCCTGCATTATCTTCACCGTTATCCGCAGCAGCATCACCTTCAATCGAACGAACGTTACCATCGGCTTTCATAAAGGCATTGATAAAACGGTCCTTAATGGCCAAGACTTGCCATGATTTACCGTCTAACTTATCGGTGATGTAACGATACTCAAGTACCGTGTTCCATTGGTTGCCCTGGCGTAAACCGCGACCATTACGCTGTTCAAGTTCACCCGGCATCCACGGTGCATCCAAGTGATGCATTGCACGTAGATTACGCTGCATATTTACGCCTACGCCCAGTGTTTGAGTTAAGCCAATCACCACACGGATCTCACCAGTATTCACCTTGTCGGCAATCGCTTTACGTGCTTCGGCTTTGACTGAACCATCGACAATGGCAATTTGTTCACGTGGGATACCCGATTGAACCAGGCGTTCTACAATATCCTTGATCGGTGAAAAGACTTTAACTCGCTCACGAATCGTTTTACCTTTGTCATCTTTCTGGCCGGTGCTACGTTCGGTTGTAGTGTTATAACCGGTATCTGCAAAAATGACCTGGCTTGCAAGTGGGTGTGAGTGATATACCTCCATCACGTTTTTAACCACTTGAGATGCTTTTGACATTTCAAAATCTTCGGTCTGTCCTTCTTTGCCTACATACTCAGGATCGCCAATACGCGCATCATAGCTGGCCTTTTTCGCGGCGGTGCTAATCGATAGCGGTGCACGTGGGTCGCCATCACGCATCCACTTACGTTTTTCTTTGCCGCTTGCCCGTTCCCACTCTTTCGCCAGGGACTGAATCTCAGCCAGTGTTTGTTCCTGTTTTGGTGACATTTCCGTGGTGACGTTAATCACTTTTTTATACGGACGATCTTTGGCACCTTCGGTACGGCCATTTAGCAACTCGGCTTTTTCTGCTTCAGTTAAACCTTCATCTGACAATACTTTGCCGGTTTTGGTTTTACGTGGCTGCATTTCTGGCATGTCGTTAGCAAAAACAATATCCATAAACTGACCAATCATCTTGCGCAATTCTGGCACGTTTACAAATCCGGCCAAACGAGTGACCAATTGATATTCACCGGTTGCAGACAATTCAATATCAGTAATGTCGGTCGCAAAACTACCAAACCAGCCATCCCAGGCAGCAACATTAAGTTTCTGCATTTCTTCTTCCATCACATAACGCATCTGATGGTAGATTTCAGTCAGGGTGTTGGTGATCGGTGTACCGGTAAAGGTATGCACGTTACCGCCATTATTCATACGGCGCACATAACGAGTGAGCAACTGCAAATTCACTGAGCGTTTATTGCTACTGGTGTTTAAGCCTTTCATGTTCATACGTGTGGCAATGCTTGGTTTTTTAAACTCATGCACCTCATCTACCATGATCATGTCTACACCAAGTTCTTCAAAGTTCACCGCATCGGCTTTACTTGAATCCATGGCTTGCTTTTGAATGTCCTCCAAAAGTTTCAGACGTTGTTTTGCAAGCTGCTTGGCAGTCGGGTTTTTAAAGCCCATTTTTTTATTGACGGTTTCGCTATCCATCGCCAAGACTTCATCTAAAGTTGCGCCACCTTCTTCGGCCAGTGCTTCTTCAAGCTCTGCTTCTAGTGCTGCAATATCATCAGCAGCCATAGCCATCAAGGTTTCTTCAGACAAAGTGAGCTTATCAATCATCGAGTGTGGCATCACCACCACATCCCAATCATCATTGGCAATTTGACGCATACGGATCTGACGGACTGCTTTACCTAATTCACTGATAAACAGTACACGCGCCGATGGATACATCATCTGAATTTCTTTGGCTACGGCTGCGCTGTTGGCATTGTGGGCTAAGATCAATGGCTTTTTAGCAATACCATAGCGACGTGATTCAAGTGCAATACCACCCATGGTAAAGGTTTTACCGGTACCCACTTCATGCGCATTAATGGAACGACGATTGACAATCGCTCGCCAGATGGCATTCTGTTGGTGCTGACGCAAGTTAAACGGACCATTACCCAGGCTTAACGCCATACCCTGCATCGACATGAACGAACCATCATATTTAGGTGTCGCCCAAGCATTGAATGCATGGTTATATTCTTTTTCCAGTTGCACACGGCGTTCAGGATCGGACCATAACCAGGTTGCAAAATCCTCCTTAATCTTGGAAATTTTCTCGTTCACTTCTTCCGTGGCTTGCACATCCACACTTTCAGAACCATCAGCATTTTTATACTTCACAGTAATGTTCTGGTTAGACAGTGCAGCAGATACCACCGTTTGGAATGACTTGTATTTAGAGCCATAGTTGGTCGTGGCTTCGGTACGACGTGCTGCAATAGGATCAAGTTTGACCTTCCACTTACCTGATGGGAATGTCACAGTAATGCCGTTGCTATCGGTCATACCGAGCATGTGTGCAATGTATTTTTCATAATCCGACAATGGCACCCAGGTTGCACCCATTTTGGCTTCAATGTTGAAGTATGGAATGTCCTCTGGAATGATCTCTTTGAGTGCATCGACGTTACGCTGCAGGTCAGTATTGCCTTCTGCAACTGCGTTTTGTGCTTCTTCTAATTTTTGGCGAACATTTCCAGATAGGTACATATCGCTTGGCATAATATCGCCATTCGGCAATACATATACCGCACCCTTTTCTAGTAGTTCAGCACGTGCCTGGTCCTCTGATACCTGAGCCATTTTTGCAATGTTGGCCAGACTAGGCGCAGCGGATTTATTCCGTTCCACCACAAAGGCATCCGATACTGTTGGGTTATCAAGAGCAGCGGCTCCACGAACAACACTTCTCTTTAAAATCTCAGCCGGTTTACCGTTCACCTCTAAAGCCGCTAGACTGTAGTAATACGCATCGCTTAGTTTACGGAAGTATTGCAAACCAAACGAATCAGCCAATGGACCATGTTCTTTGGTATATGCCAGGTAAAGTTTATTCAAAGTTTTGCGCAGCTGCTCTACATTGTCTTGATCGATACGTTCTGCATCGGTTAAATCGGTGTAGGCTTTACGGATTGCAACCAAATCCTCAATCGATTTCTGACGCTGTGCGGTTTTCTTTGCATCCTTGATTTTGTATTCAAAAAGATCGGTAGCTTTAACCATTTGGTCGCCATAGACAAACATCAATTCGCCATTACTCATGGTTAATGTGTTGGTGCGCTCACCGGCCTTGTTTGCATAGTAAGTCAGGTAATCATCGTTATGACGTGGCAATAATGTGTTTTCACTCACCAGATCAGACAATTGGCTAAGTTCCTTTTTCAGCCAGGCTTCACCATTACTAAGTACCGTCATGCCGGCAAAACGTGGATCACCGCCTTTATAATCAATGGTCCCTAAAACATTACGTAGGTTATTGGCGTAAAAGCTATTGACCTTCACTGGTTTAGTTGACGTTTTAACTTCGGATAATCCGATCCAATCTGCATCCGGTGTCATGGTCAAAGGTTCAGTACGTTTACGCAGCACAATAATATCGGTTACAACATTAGTGCCGGCAAAATCTTTAAACGCACCTGCAGGTAAACGGATCGATGTAATCAGTTCAGATTGCTTGCCCATCTCACGACGAATCACTTCGGATTGTTTGTCCATCGTACCGGATGAAGTAATCGCCATCACGATACCACCTGGACGCACCTGGTCTAGCATTTTTAGGAAGTAGTAATCGTGTAAGTTTGGATTGAATTGGTTATAACGACGGTCTGCAATCTTCACATCATTCGAGAAAGGCACGTTAGAAATCACCAAGTCATAAAAGTTGTCTGGTGTTTTAGACTTCTGGTATGGCATGTTCTGCACATTGCTTTCAGGGAATAACTGTTTTGCAATCGCAGCGGTGGTAATGTCCAGGTCAATCGCTGTCACCTGGCTACGCTGTTTAATGTGCATCGGCATTAAACTGATAAAGTTACCAGTACCTACCGCCGGTTCAAGAACACGCCCACCAGTAAAGCCCATCTTTTCAGCCATAGACCACATTGCTTGGACGGTGTATGGATCGGTGAAGAAAGCATTCAGAACGGAATCCTTTGCTGACTCCCAAGACTCTTTACCTAATTTTTCACGCAGCCAAAGGTTTTCATCTTTCCAGCCATCTTTAAAAACTGGCGTGTTCCATGTACCTTGGAATAGGTCTTGGCCAAACGAACCCCAACCGGTGTAACTTGCTAACACCACTTGTTCTTCTGCTGTTGCTTGACGGCCTTCTGCATTGAGTTCTTCTAATAGCTCGAGTGCTTTTTTATTCTTGTCAAAACGCTGTTTCTGGCTACCACCGAAAATAATATCTGGGTCAGCCATGTAGAAATCAGTCGCAGTATTGGCTACTGCTGCTGGCGATTCTAATCTTGTGGGTTGATCAACTGATAGTTGTCCAGTTCCGCTTGCATCCTTGCGTCTGCTGGATTCCATCCCGCGTCCAGATACTCGTCCATCGTTCTCCACATCCGTTCCTGTGTCACGTATGCGAGATCGTCCAGTAGATTGATTCTGGTTAGACGTTCCACTTCCTGTGGATACTCCTGTTTCCACATTTGGATTATTTGCTTGTGGAGCATTCGATTGTGAAGTACGTCCTCGTCCTCCTCGTACTGTTGACGTTCCTTGCGTATTTGCATTGCTGCTTGCAGATTGTTCATTATTATCTCCATTCAGATCAAAATTTTCGACCTCTGCCGATGTGCTCATGCCATCAAAGTCAGCTGCACGTGGGTCAAACTTTACACCCATATACCAAGACTTCAAATACGGCTTAACCAAATCACCCATATCTTCGGTCATTGCTTTGGCATATGCTGCAAAACTACGAGCACCTTTTTCAATGTGATAACCAGCAAGAGTGATACCAGCTTGTAAAATTTCAGGGTCAATACCAGCATTCAATTGACCTAATTTTTTACGCAATAATGCACGTGCTTTTTCTGCTGCATCTTCGGTGAAAATAGTGTTTGTAGATGCTTTAGGATTTTTAGGCTCAGCTTTAGGTGCTTCTAACTTTTTCTCAATCTCACGCGCCTGGCGTAAAGCACTAGCACGATCAGAAACAGATTTCAGACCATGTTTAGCATTGGCCTGTAATTTTTTAAAACTTGGATGCTCTGGATCTGCCTTGGCCAAAGCCTTGTTCATTTCCTCTTGCCATTTATTGACAGGGTATTGTGGTTCTGTTTTTTTTCCACTTTCAGCCACTGGTTTAGAGGTATCTGAATTTTTTAACCAATCTTTAAATTGATCTTTAGACATTTGAGTAACAGGACCAACCTTCCAACCTTTGTCAAAATTGGATTTATATGCAGTAATGGCTTCCTCCTGGCTGTCAAAACCAAGCATCACCTTATGCTCATCAAATCCACCGCTGACCTGATCAATCTGATCTACAATGAAGACATTTTCAGATTCAGGATTTTTACCTACATAGGTATCAATATGCTCTTGATCAGCACCAATAGTACGCTTGATATATCCGTAATGGTCGCTCATATTATGCGACCATTCGTTACCATCTGGATCAGTACCGCGACGTTCTGAACCGCGTGGATTTTCAACAGCAATATCAAGGCCATGTACCTTGATGTGACCTTTTTTATAATTACCGGCTTCAATCTGGGCTTGAGTCGGTTCTGGGGTATTATTTTGTGAACTTGTTGCAGCCTGATGTGCATTTTCATCAATACTAATAGCATTAGGCTTTTTACCTACCCACTCTCCTGTACTTGGATGCTTCATGCCTACTATTTCTACTGAACCATCAGCTTTCTGTACAGCGTTGTAATTAGGATTATTTAATGCATTGGTCTTTTTATTGTCATCACGCAAATCAATTGTGAAATCATCACCCAAAATTTCAATATCAGACATTACACTTTCAGCTGTATCACCATATTGTTTTTGAATTTGCTCAGAGCTAAATGGTGTTGTAGTCATTTCAGTTTGCTGAGACTTAAGCTGATCAATCTGTTTTTTAAGTTTTGCTTTTTGTGGAACAGATTTGGCATCTAAAAACTGTTGTTCGAGTTGTGCAAGTTGATCTGCAACATTGTTAGTTTGGGTTTTGTCAATATTATTTTGAGCATCCAAAATAGTATTTTTAGGCATAGAAATATTATTTTCAGAAGCTGAAATAGTATTTTCTATTGCACTTGGTTGATTATCGCCTTGCTGAAGTGCATTAATTTCTTTACGAATCCTTGCCTTTTCAGGAACGGTTTTAGCTTCTTCAAATTGTTGTTCCAAAGCTTTGAGTTGTGATTGGTTTCCATCTTGTACTTGAGCTACATTAGGTTGAATCTCAAAACGCTTGCCATCCTGAACTACCTGATAATCATTACCTATATTTTTCTTATCTAAGAACGCTTGTGCTTTTTCCTGACTGCCAAACCATTTGTTTTTGCCGTCTTGGCCTAAGATTGGTTGAGTAGTTTTCGTTTGAGGTGCCGATTCTGTTCCATTTTTCTCAAATTCTCCTGCCATTTCATCCGCTGTATTGATGTCATACTGTTGAGAAATTGATTCGCCTGCATTGTCAGATTGTGCATTTCCTTGTTGTATTGCTGCATCTTCAAAGTTTGTATTAAAGGATTGTCCTTCATTATGGTTTCCTAATAATTGGCGATAATCATTCGGTACAACATCACTAATCGGCGTATTGCTTTGCTCTTGAGTCTGTTGCTCTGGCGTATATCCCAATTGAGCTATCGGGGATGCCCCACTATCCACTGCCAAAGCTGCTGCAGATGACATAGGCCCATCATTGGGATTAATCCCCATTTGCTGTGAAGGTGTTTGGCTGGCTGGTGGTACAGAATTCAACAAATCATCAAAGGCTGCTTCACTGCCATAATCACCATCAAAATAATTACCATTCGGTGCTGGTGGTGTATCTGGGCTGACTGGATTACCAGTTGCTGCACTGCCATAATCAAAGCCATTATTGTTTAATAAATTATCAGCATCCATTGATGGTTGATCATAAACAAAAGCTGTGCGACCTTGATTATCACCCTGTGGCACATTTTCACGTGGGATATATTCACCAGTCAATGCACTATCTGAACTTGAGCCTGATTGTGATGGTGCTGATGGTAAATTAGGTGAACCTGATTGTTGTTGGTTATCTTGGGATTCTGTACCTGTGTTATGGCCAGATAAGATATTGGCAGCACCACCCATTGCCATACCAGCCAAAGTACCCATGACTGCTGCATCTTCAATGCCATCATGCCAAGGCTTATCTAGGGCTAAATTTTGTATGACTTGTTCTGAAACTGATTGAGGTAATTCTTCTAAAAAGCCTTCTGAAATTGCACCTTCAATTACACGACGAGGTAAAGACTTCGCAGGCATTGATGCAATCTCACCAGCGATTTCAGCTGGACCAGCACGCCCTGTTACAAGCATGGTATCAACATCACCAATACCCATTTTCTGGGCAAGACGACCACCAGCAAAACCAATTAAACCACCAAGTACACCTGTTGTTACTCCTGCTAAAGACTGGTCTGCTGTTAA
Organism: Acinetobacter colistiniresistens; assembly: GCF_024582815.1. NCBI lineage: Bacteria > Pseudomonadati > Pseudomonadota > Gammaproteobacteria > Moraxellales > Moraxellaceae > Acinetobacter > Acinetobacter colistiniresistens. The sequence goes on along the minus strand of NZ_CP102099.1, from coordinate 1,982,259 downwards.
GCGTCCATCTACAGTTTCTTGGCGAATTTGTTCAGCTTGGCTACCTGCCATAACTGCACCTTCACCAACAGCACCAGCAACAATAGGGTTAGCTATACCTAAAGCACGACCTAATACGCCACCAGCTAACATTGAAGGTACAGATTCAACTACGGTATTAGCAATTAATGATGGGTTTGTTAAGGCAACTTTTGTTTTATCAACGACTTTATCTACCCAATTTCCATCTTTACCAGCATCAGCAAATTCTTGTTGTTGGGCTTTATATTGGTCTGTATGTAAATCACCTAGAGCTTGTTTAGCTTCTTTAGGTCGGAAGCCAATAGCACCATCTTTATTTTCAAGTGTTTTACCGGTAGCACCATCAGACATGACATCCATGATACCAACAGCCAATTCAGGCACAGCAACCGCACCTTTTAAAGCAGATAAGCCAGTATCTTTTAAGTGTCCCATTACACCTTTTTTTTCACCATCAAGTGCACCAGTAAATGGTTTTAATGCTGGCTGTTGATTTGTATCAATATTTTCGTCAAGTTTACCTGTAAATGGTTTTAGGGTAGATTCTGACATGATGCACTCCTATTGGTATGTGCATAGCATGTATAAAGGGTTAAAAAAGGTCTAACCTTAGAGGGGGATAGACATTTTATGACTGTTAATTAGCTTGTAATAAATTGCATTGGGGAATTAAAAGTGACAATCACAAAAAAATATCGAATTGCTTGTGGGATAATTCTTTTGTTTAATTTATGGTTAATTGGTGAATATAATATAAAAGGTGTACTAGCTGGGGTTTTAACTTTTGGATTTGTATTCTTTGTTGAATACTTCATTATCAATAATATTCCATTGGAAAAACTATCTGAAAAAGAACTTAGTCTAAAGCTCAAAAGAAAAATTAAGATGCGAATAATTAATGATATTCAGTCTCTACAAAACAGTTCTAAATACATTAAATACTGCTACATAATTGCTGCTGGTATCATATATATACCTCTTTTTGTCTCAGACTCTTTTACCAATGAACTGTTTTCATCAATATCTCTATTGTTATTTGGTACTTTAATTTTAGGTGCTTTTTTCATGCTATTCTTTTTATATACATCTACTTAAAACATCAGAATAAAGTAAAAACACCTATCAGCATTATCTAGAACCAAATAAAAATAAAATAATGTTAATCAATACAATACAAACCATTGATAAGAAAAATATAGTGTAGCCAACTTCAGTTGGCTACTGTATTAATTACCTATAAATCGATTACCTTGAGCATCCTCATAAACAGGCTTGCCATTGCTTGTACCTACTTGACGTGTCATGCCATTTGGTATGTTGGTTGATTGTGGCATCTGAGCTAAAGGGTCAATAGTTTGACCAGTTATACGATTAAAGAGAACTTCGCCTGCTGGCTGTATGGTATTCCCTTTTTCATCCAATATCTCACCACGTTTAACTGTAATATATGGATTACTGGACTCAGACTCTTTTCTACCTGCATAACGATTAATTTTTTCTTGAATGGATTTACGATCTTCATCCGATTTCGCAGAATCATATTGTTCATACAATTTCTCTAATCGTGCTGAGTTACGAATGCCAAAACCTTTTTCAGTGGCATTAAGATTAAATTCTCGATTAGCTAAATCATTGGTTGCTTGGAATTTTTGTGCATCAAAGCCTAAATTTGCATTAAATCGGTTATTTGTACCTTGCTCACCTAGTTCTGTACGATAGTTCTGTCCAGCTTGCCCCATGGCTTCACGCTGTAAAGCAGCAACATTGTTTGCATCAGTGGTATAACGTTGATTGGCACGATTATCCTCACCTTGCTGTAAATCAGACAAAGTACGAACTTGATTCGCAGTTAATCCTCTTGCCCCTGCAATCGGTGTGCTTGCTGCACGAATTACAGCTTGACGTTCTGCTTCCTGTGCTTCATTACGTTGAGGTGCTTGTACAGGATTATTACCATAACCTCGCATACCTAAGCCTAAATTCATTTCACGTTGAGCGATTGCATTTTGAATCTGTTGTTCAGTCGGTCCCATTTCTTGAGTATTGGCAAATAAATTTGCTACCCCACGAGGGTCATTCACTGGTCTTACTTTGAATCCTAGTCCTTCGCCTTCTCTAATACCATCTGCTCGTGCTTGAGCTGCTGCACTAGGATTAGCATAACTAAAGCTGTTTCCTTTTTGCTGAATAGCATAAGGATCAGAGTTCTGTACAGAGTTTGATGGAGTCTGAGCTTCAGGCTGTGTTTGTGTAGTAGGTGGTGTTTTATTATTACCAAATGGATTGTTTACAACAGTATTTGGCTTATTTTGTTTATTATTAAATTCAGGTTGAGCTGCTTTTGCTTCACTTGCAATACGTTGTTTATCTGCATAAAACCGACCAGCTTGTCCAAAAGTTAAGGCATTACCCAAATCTGATGCATAACCTAATCCTCTGATACCGAAGTCTTTAGCAAACCCTTTTACAGTACCCAAATCTTCAGGTGACTGATCACCAAAGCCAAAACGTTCCCGATAGTCTTCACTTGGTGTGGCAGCATTTGCAAATAAGGCCGATGCCGCTCCTAAATATCCAGTGCCTTTTACAAGTTTACTGTTATTAACGAAATTTCTTACTCCTGCTCCAAAACCACCTCCTTGGGTTGGCGCTGGATTCGCTGGACTAGATGATGGTGTGGAGTTAGATGTCACGGTACTCGATGCAGTGTTATTAACATTCGTACTAGGCATAGGGCGATTAACATCACGAGTTATGCCTGAAACATCACGCATTTGTGGTCCACCAATTCTATTTTGTTGTGCACGACGAATATCATCTGCACTTGGGTAGGCACTTGGTACCAATCCACCATTTGCAAAAAATAACTCAGGTTTATTTTGACCAGGCTTGAAACCCAATTGAGGTTGATCAACAGGCATATGTGTTTGATTTTTCATAGCATCAAGTGTTTGCACACCAACCGAATGAACTTGGTCAGGCGAGAGTTGGAACTCACCGTTACTGAGATTAACTGGCGTGGGACTCCCCATATTTTTTAAATTATTGGTACCAATCTGCTGAGTAGAATCAGCAGGCATAATATAGCTACCTGCTGGAACATTTTTTTTAATATCATCAGAAGTGCCAGTACCTGCACCTTGAATTAGTCCATTTTCATCTTGCTTTGAACGTTTTTTTAAGCCGTACATGACACTTATTCCAATATAAATATCATGTATATTTAATCAATACAGGCTGTAAGCGTTAGCCTTACAGGGTTAGTAGCTATAGTTGTGGCTTTCACTCTTGGATTCAGATTCACTTGCGCTATAAGACAATGAACTTGAACCGCTTCCGCTGATACTTGCCGACACGTGCATGGCTGACATGGCACCTGCGGCAAGCTGCGTATTGAACTGTGCAATGCCTTTCATACTTTCCGCTGCAAGTTCGGCTTTCTTGATGGCATGGCTGAGATCAACTTCATATTTTTTGATCTGCATTTCAGCATATGCCAAGTTAGTCCGAATATTCATATCAGCATAACGCGCCTGTGTTTCTGCATTGGCGATGCCTGTACGCATTTTCATATCAGCAAATTTGGATTGAGTATCTGCATAGGCCAGATTTGTGCGCAAATTTAAGTCAGCATATTTGGCCTGAGTATCAGCATTCGCCAAGGCAACACGTGTACGAGATTCAATATAGCGGTTATAAATATCACTATTGGCAATCGTTGTCCTTAACGCCAGGTCTGCATAACGCGAATGTGCTTCTGATACGGCGATTGCAGTACGTGAGCGCATATCAGCAAAGCGTGACAAGGTATCCGAATTAGCAATACCGACACGGATTTTCATTTCAGCATACTTAGATAAAGCATCAGCTAAGGCAATTCGTGTACGTGAATTAGATTCCACAATATTACTTTGCGTATTCATCTTTTCAATTGAAAGCTGAATCTGAGACTTCATGGCTTCCAGATTAGCCGTGTATGCTTCTGTTTCAAACTGCAATTTCTTCGACTGCGCATCCATTGATGCACGATACGATTCTGTATTGGCCTGAAACTCTGCAATCCTGACACGTGCCGCCTCCAGTTTCATATCACCTTCTTTCATCTTGATATTGGCTTTAGATGAAAGACCTTCAATGGTGGTGGCATAAGTCCGTGCCATTGATTCATAGGCTTGAACCTTGGTACCTTCGGCCTTGATCTGTGAATCAAACATTTCAACCTTGATCCGTTCTGCCCCGACCTGCTCACTGTATGCTTGCACTTCTGTTTTATAAGCATCAAAGTGACTTTTCACTAGGTCAGCACGTGCAGTTGCACCTTGGATCAGTGCTTTATACACATCCACATTCGACATAACCGCATCAATCTTGGCTTTAAAAATATCAACGGTCTGTTGATTAATCTGACCAATCGCCACTTGTGAATCCACCTGGGAGCGAAATGCCGTGATCTTGGCAATGGTGCCTTCAATTTTGGTCTTATATACGTCAATCATGGATTTAAATGCATCATTACGTGCATTAAAAATCGAGATTTGTGCATTGAATAGACTAAGTTTACTCTCGACTTGGAACTTGGCTGCATCCATCACATTGCTAACATAGGCAAGCCATAGGTCCTGTTTTAATCGTTCCAGGGCAATGCCTTGTTCTGTCAAAAATCGGATATGTTCAAGCTGCTTTTCAAAAGACTGGATCATAATGTCACGGTTCAGATCCGCAGCTTTTAAACGTGCATCATCCCGGATGGCATCGATCTGCTTTTGGGTGGACCCCTGTGGCAAGCTATAACCGCGACTGGCCCACTGATCAATCACATCTTGTACTGCGCGTTCGGTTTCACGACTATTGCGTTCACGTGCACGATTGAAAAGTGAATTTTCAATCTCTGAAGGTAAGCCGGTACCGGTAGCAGTGCCATTCATCCAGGCACGAATTTCAGCGACTAAAGGCTGAATTGCGCTGTCCTTGTTGTAACTTTGATAGTCCGTTGCGGCAATCGCCTGGGCCTGGTGCATAATGCTATCAATATCGCTAGGTAGCTCTACACTAAATTCAGGTGGCAATTCATCGAATACCGGTAAGGATTCTGGCTCATATATTGGTAATGTAATCGCTTGAAGCTCTCCAATTTCAGGCAACACAATTTCAGGTGCGTCAGGGATTTCTACACTGCCAATATCAATATCTGGTCGCACTGGCAAATCAAAATTACCCAGGCTTGGCAATGTTGGAAAGTTTAAGATTGGGTTTTCAGGTGCTTCGGGTAAATTCAGATCAGATAAATCCAGGCCGCCTAAAAGCTCTGAAACATCAATATTGACTGTGTTTCGTGCAACGTCCAGTCCACTTAAACTGAGTTGTGGCAGTGTGCCGATTTCAATATTGGTATCGATTTCAGGTAAAGCAAAATTGGTAAGCTCTGATGGAATCTCAATCTCATTCTGCATGATCGGTGCATCAGGCAAATTGATCTCAAGACTAGGGATTTCAGGAGATGTAAGTGCAGCCGGCTTTTCAATATCCAAATCTAGTAAATGTGGTGTAGGTACAGTCACATTTAATTCAGGCGTATCTGGCATATCTATCGTTGGAAATTGCGCATTCTCAGGGCGTGGCAATTCTGGTGCACTACCCACCGGTTCGACCGTAACACTAGATAGCGTCGTCATGGCATTACTCATTTCTCCGAGTAACTGATTGCTACGCCCTTCAAAGTATTTCATCTTGTCCTGAACTTCGGAAATCGCCTGATCAACGACATTGAGTGTAGGGATAATCATGTTTAAATTCTCCGTTTTGTTTTAGTGATGTTCACAACCATGTCGTTAATGTATGCTGTAGACCCCTCAATATTGACTGCAAATTCAAAGTGTCTGCCACGTAAACCGCGACCAAAGACCACACGGCCATTGGTTAAGTATTCGCTTGGCTCTTTTTGTAGAACATAATTAAACTTTTGAAGGTATCCGCTTTGTGTGGTACCAACATCAACGGATAAATTACCGTCTAGGCTATATTCCAGGATCATGCTTTCAGGATGAACTAAGCCACCATCACCTAAATCAAGTTTTGCAGTTTTGATCTGCGCCGTGATGCTTTGCGCACCTTGCTTGAGTTCTTCAATACCAGTGGCGGCCACCCCATAAAGACGGCCACCAATCACAATCAGTTGTTCATAAGGAAAATCGTAGTAGCGGCTCATGTTCCAACCATCAGCCGTGGTGGTCCATGCTCCGACAATGTTGTGACTGTCGCTATATTCAGCATCCAAAAATACAAGCTCAGTCACACTGGACATTGCTCGTTTAGCACCTTCAAACGATTCGGAAAAACTTAAACTGGATTCAGTCAAGGTTTTAACTGTACGTTGCCCTGATACCTGATCTGAAAACATCAGGCTTTCAATCACCAGTTCAACCGTGTCAGATAGTTTTTTAAACTCATCAGCAAACCGGATCGTATCTTCAACCGTGTCACTGACAATTCTTACAGCATGGTCATGCAGTTTAAAACTTTCTGATACCTGGCTATGGACAAGGTTATGTTGTTCAACCTGATGGCCAAGTCCTAGTGTTTCAACAATCAGGGTTTTTAACTTGTCACGTGTGGTATCTGACAAGACCAGGCTTTCTTCAATTAGATCACTAGAACGTGACAGGGCGTGTAGGCTGTCGCGTAGTTTTAAGTTTTCACGAACACCTTGGAGTGCAGTTTTATAGGTGAAATGTGCATCGGCCATTTTAAATGGCTCGATGTGTACAGTCTTATAACTTACCTGCTCCACTTCTCCCAGGCCAAGATCCTCAGTGATTAGTTCAGATTGTTTTACAAAACTATGATCAGTCAGGATAAAGACTTCTTCAATCAGTTGAAATTTTCGTACAGAGTGGATCACCTGATCAGCGAAACCAAGCTCACTGTCTAATCGTCCTTTACGGCGTGATAAATCCTCATCCCCAAGCCGGATGATTTCCTCTACATTATGTCGAACCTTGCTAAGTATGGTTTCAGTGAAAGAAAAGTTTTCAACATCACCCGAGGTGACTTTGCCAAATGCTTCTGAGCTCAACACAATCGTTTCTTGTGTGTCGTCACGATAGTTACTCATTAATCACCCCGATAAAATGATATGACCGGCTATGGTTGACCAGGTTTGAATAACCGGTATATTTCCAAAAACCTGCATCATTAGTTTCACTAATATTGGCATATTCCACATCACCTAGAAAAACCTTACTCCCTGCTCTACTCATACCAAAACCGTACTCGTCAGGTGAGGGTAAAAAGTAACGGCTGTCTGGTACCTTATTGGATACTGTTACGATCCGGTCATTGATCACCCACTTTATATTTCCTGTAGTTTCTATTGGCGTAGTGGTTGATCTACTATAGGTCTGAACTGGTGGTGCACCTCCACCGCCACTTTGTTGCCAGGTGTTATTATCAGGATGGATCAACCAAGTATAGTCGGCCGGAAATCCATGTATCCACGGACCATTATCAGCAAAGTCATTGGCAGGTGAAGGACTGTATCGTTCAAGCTCAACCCATACCGGATTACCATTTTTTGGCCATGGTGAGCCTGTCATTTTCTCTAGACTTCCTAGCCAAGCAAATACAGGATCATTGGTCCAGTAACGATAGCTGTATGGATCTTGCACAGAACCAAGCGTTAAACCTTCCGAATTGGTCTTATTTCCAGATACCATTTTTTTAGCATGAAGTACGGTATTGCGGTTAAACATTGGTACCAAGACGGACAAGGCTACCGATTTGTCACGTACTTTTTCGGTTTTAGTTAAATGTGTGTAATAACGATTACGCCATATAGTGCCTGGACGTTCATAAAAGCCATCAAAAGCAAAACGGGGTTTGCTATCATAGCCTTTATCTTCACCTTTAATCGTGGTCTTGGTTTCAGTAGGCGCAATATCCTCCCGGTCATCAATATCCGTCAGATAAAAATGCCCTGAGATCGTGCTATCACCTGACGTTTCATTTTTATACCAAGAACCTACAGTCATGTATTGCTCATAGTTCGTATCTACTTGACGTTGATATTTTTTACTGGTGTAAAAATATTTCACTACCTTTAATGAATCATTGTCATAGTAGGCATACATAATAGTGTCACATTCTGCTGACACTCCAAGTTCTAATGGCCCAAAATCAAAAGATACACATAAACCTTCGGTATATTCAGGGAATTTGATTTGCGGTTGATTGATAGGTTTAGCATGATGATAAAGTTTACCGGTATATAACTTATGTATTTTTCCAGTATGGGGTGCTATTGGATCACACACATACTTATCCCAATAGTTGATTTCATCATTGATCGAACCCCCATCATTCAAACTTGCAGTAGTGCGCTGTAGGATTGCAGCATGAGGGATGTGACGCATTTTATATTTTATTGTTTTCGCAAGGCTTCCTTCTGCTCCTATGGATGACATGATCTTAGATAAATAGGCAGTCAATCGGCTTTGTTCGCTATCACTTAAACCAGTCTCACCATTAATAGTCACTTTATCGGTTCCATAATGTACCTGTGAAGGCTGTAAGTTCAGGCTTAATCGGAATGTGGCACTCTCTGCAATTCCATTGCTGTCGTAGCGGTATCCTGTGTTATAGGCTGAATTACCACGGTTATTAAAGGACCAACCACAAGCAGTAAAAAATGCCTGATGTGACAAAAACTCCCCACTATTACAGATTTCAATAATGACCCCTGCACGAAGCCATCGTTGAAAGTCCTCACCATTATCAGGGAATGATTCACCGGAAGGAAAAGCACCAAAGGTTTCAAGTACGTTAATTAACTCCTGGTCGCCTAACTCATAAATATATTCGTGAAATTTTGGATCAGCTGTTAATGGTATTATCGGTAAAGGCATCACATAAACCTTTGCACCGACCTGGACCAACCATGGCCGACTTGCTGAATCAAAAGCTACAGCGTGTGTTTTTCCCCACTTGTAGTCATACTGAAATTGACCGGATGTGGGTGGAAGTCCTGTATAGCCTGGCAATCGAACATCAAAATATTTATTAATCAACTCTTGATACAGCTCATCTGGCAACTTAAAGCTGATACGTTCAATATCATTATCAGGCAGCGCATCAAAATCCTGGCGACCAAAACCACCTACAAACTGCATGAGCTTAGACATACTACCGCTGTACCAGCCTGGATTGTGGGCATAATACTGTGTACGCTGAATAATCGACTCTATACTTGACTTAAACTCTTGAAACTTATCACCTGGCATAATAGTGAAACGATCTAGTTTTACTAGCTGTGGTATTTCATGCTGCAACTGCTGCCCGATACGATTGCGACATTGTTGAGTAAGCTTGAGTTCAACTTTCTCACCTTGGCGGATTGTGGCTTTTTCCACGACTCCACTAAAGAACATTGGGATATACATTTTGACCAAGCCATCATCCTGAAAATAGAACTTTTGCGGTTCTTTTTTATCAGCAATGACGCGAAAAATACCGCCCATATCTTGAACGATGAAGTATCCACCGTCGGGAAGATCATAGGTGTTTTTTAGGTTTTCAAGTTGACTGGCTTCCTTAAAAGTAAGAAAGCGGTGAATCACAGAAGCGATACGGTTAATATCGTTATCAGTGAGTACACCGCTAATTACATGAAGCCCATAAGGTTTAGGGCTTGCCATAGCTTACACCGTCGCGCTTAGTCGATAACCAATCTCGTAAATATCACCATTCTGGAATGTACGTGCTACAGGATATTTACTTGCTGAAATCAGCGTACCAGTAGTACCACCTTTCGTGGAATTGGTGAGAAGTGCCGCACCTGTCACAGTTAATGTTCCAGTCGTTGCAATCGTCAGTTGAGCAGCTGCCGCCATGTTATCAATCGAGTTGCCGTTGGTATCCACCGGTGTCCATTCAGGACGTGTGGCATTGGTATAGCCTTCGGTACCGCTAACGATCTCAGATGCCACCGCTGCAAAATTTGCCGCTGTCCAAGTCGGTGCCGGTGCAGTGCTACCGCTAAATAATGCCAGGTAGTATTTAGCTGTTTTTGCTTTACCGCCTAGTGCCACATTAAGGATATGTGAAATACCTTCATTTACCACAAGGTTATCAGCATGTTCCCATTCACCACCATTGACACGATGGAAGTATTCACCTTTAAACTGAATACCACCAAGTTTGTCGAATGTAATTTGGTTGTCTGTTTCAGTGAACTCACCGCGAGCCAATGCACCCAAAAGTGCAGATTTATTAATTTTTTCCATTGTCATGACCGGATTTTGTTAAACCAGTCCTCAATGTAGTACAGTGACAATTCGATCATCAAACCTTACAGACTGTCCAGCTTTTGCGGTGATGCCTTTCAATGTGTTGGCATGGGCTTCAATCAGGTTTCCAGTAGGCGTTCCGATGCAATAGCCATTCTCGGCCAACCATAAAACAGCTTCAAGACCTGCAGATATTTCGCCAAGCAAATCACTGTTCACTCGCAGTGCCGTACCAGGCACAGGTGGCTTGGCTCCTGTTTGCACAAGGTTCAATTCTTTTACGTCGGCACCACTGAGAAAGACCACAGTATTACTTTGACCGACCCAAATACCAGATTCAACCGGCTCCACAAAGGTCACACGTTGCGGTAAAGCAATAAAATCATAACGCTCATCACATAGGTGGAAGTTTAAAGCCTGGGAAAAGTACAGCATGTTTTTATCCGCAGTCAGCAATCGACCACGCCAAAGCTTTAAAAACTTGCCAGTACGCATGGGTGAAAGGTGCTGAAACTGAGCAGCACGTGTCAGGTCCTTATCGCTGCTAATGGTAAATGTAGCCGTATTAATGGCTACAGTCGCCACCTTCAACAGTTCAGATCCGTTATGCTCGGTCATGTAAATCACAACCTGGTCAGCATCTTCGCTGTAGTTATACGGTAAGATCAGTTCTATACCGCCTTCAACATTTAGACTTACACTTGAAGATAAGCCTGATTCACGGCCATCTTTAGACCAGGCAATTGCAACAGTGTATGTTCCATCTAGTAGTGATCCAATAGATAAACGCGCCATCGGTTCAGGTGGAGTTTCAATCGTCAGTTTAATCACACTTACGCCGTCATATTTATATAGGGCAAGCGCATCGGAAATAATAATAAAATTATTCACGACTAGGTAATTTACGCTTCCTTTCAATTCAATATTTAGACTTTCATGTGACCAATCCACCGGATTGATTTTGACCAATTCACCATTTAAGGTACCAAATGTATCGCCGTGTAATGGGCTATTCCATAGATTCTTATAGGGTGTTTCTGTGACAACAGCACCGGTTTCACGCAGCTGCACACGACCGCTTGAGCTAATATTGACGTTTACAGCATCACGCAGCTTAACAAACGGTTCGCGACCAAAACTCGACATGCTGTCATCATCTGAAACATTATCAAGACCACGCAAGGGGGTTAATCTTTTCATTTTGGAGCACCTTTCCTATATTGATCTGAGTTGCCGTCAGGTCGAATGTAATGTGTTTTTAATCGAATATTAGCTACACCGTATGCTGTTTGGTCAAATGACAACGGTTGAATTTCTTTAGGTTCGATGATGATCGGCTTTTTGACTAGGATCACTTTCATACGCTCTTTAAAGCTAGAAATATCCCAATCATTTTCCATGCTATCAAAACCTATAGTGGAAATACCCCGAACCTTGTTACTAATCCATGTAGTGCCAAACAATGCAGCATCATAACCTTTAGGTATAGTTGGCATTTGTGGACCAATCCATAAACCTTGTGGCTTATATGGTGTATCACCTTGTCGTCCTACACCCATAGCTAGGGCATTAAATCCATTTGCTTTAACGGTGCGGTGGAAATGCTCTATCCAGTTATTACCAAATGCAGCGGCATTAAATCCACCAGGACGAATATAGCGAGGTCCAAAATAAGGTGATGTTACTGTTGGTCGTCCGTATAAAGCATTATTATTACTGTCAAACTGCACTAATTCACGCGGAGATCCATCAGATAGGAAATGCCACCCCATACGGAATGATTGAATCCCTGTAGGTCTTAAATAATGTTTGCGCAGTATTAAAGATGGTTTGCCAATATTGCTCTGATTACCTACACCCAAACTTAATTTTCGGTGTCTTAATGTGACAACAGTACGGCCAAATACTTCACCAGGCGCACGATTACCATTATCACTGTTGACGTAATGTAAACGTCCGTGTTTGTAATGGTTTTGGATAGCTTGTGCCGGTGCTTCAATCACCGCATAAATAGTATGCGGTGAAATAGAAGGCCGCGTTTCCCCAATACCTATACCAAAGTCACCCAGAGTTGGCACCTGAATGGATCGATTCTTTAAGCCGACTATATGATCGCCTATTGCAAACTGCTGAATACCAGGTTCGACTAGGATGCCATTAGATTGTGCATGATGGCTTCCCATTTGTGTTGCTACAAAACCACTCGCAAAAATCACGTTGGTTTTCAGGCTTGCTCCTGGCACTTGGTTGCTTGGCACCTCGATACCATTGCCGCTAAAGTTATCAGGACGTTCACCTTCACCAGCCCAATCCAAAGTAATCATTTGTAAGCTGTACGGTGGTGCACCAGTTTTGGTGACATTAATACGACCAAAAGCAAATGCATTAAATCCTGAAACCATCATAGACCTGTCACGAAAAGCAATAAGCTGACGACCAAAGATTTCACTACCAAAACCTTCTACCTGGTAGCGTTCCCACTGTAGCCGTATTGCAGGTTTACCAAATTCTTCTGAATTGGCACCACGATGTTTTAATTCAGGAGTGAGATTGCGTACAAACGGATCGCCAAACAGTTCGCGGTGTGACCATCGAGTGGTGATTATATTCCATTTAATATGTAGGGATGGGCCACCAAAGGCATCTGTTTCCGGTCCTTGCGGTTCAATATAGCGCGTATGTAGATCAAATTTGGGTAGCGGTAGGTAGATCGGTGCAATACTGTAACGGCTTTCTATATGGATATTGCGAATCCGAAAAGCAATCATCGGTTGCCCAAACTGCATAGATTCAAAGGCCCCGACCCACCGATATTCCCGACGTGTGTTCAACACAGATGGACTGCCAAAAACCTCATGTTTACCACCTAGTGCAGAGATCAGATGTGCAGCGTTAAATACTCGGCCCCATCCACTCATATAAGGTGCTTCCATTCCTTCCAGACGAATGCGACGTACCCGATCTGAAATCATGGCAGTGCCAAACACACCAGGCATGAATGAAAGTGGCAGCAAAGGACGCGCGTTGTTATAAATCTGGTGATACCCAAACCGGGCCGCATCAAAACCAATGACTCTTATTCTACGGTTACGGTTGGCAATTGCATTCCATTGGCCAAAGCCGCCCGGGTTTAGTCCATCACCGGAATCATAACTATGCTGAATGTACTGGCGTTTGTTCCAGACTTTCGCTGCGCCGTACCGATCAGAAGCCTGTTTGCCAAAACTCAAGAATCCAGTCGCACGTACCCAACGAGTGTGCAATTCTATCTGTGTTGCTTCACTAAAACCTTGAGAATTAAACCCTTGTGTATAGGTTGCCTGGATTTCAGGTATGATCCGCTCACCAAACCGGGCAGCATCAAAGCCGGAAAGTTTAATATGCTGTGTACCACCTACTAGATGCCGTGATTCAAATTCTCGGAATATACTAGGTACCTGGATTGATCGCACCTTAAACCAAACAATTGGTGCACCAAAACGCAGATGAGAATTACCTTGGCCAAGTATAAAACGTAATCCATGCTCGAACTTAGGTTGTGAAAATCCAGGGATGCCAATACCGGTCACAGATACATAGCGATAGCGGAACCAGACTACCGGATCACTAAAACGTAAAGTGTTCATGCCAGGCGGCGGCAATTCACGTGTCTTGTTGCTAATCCACGGCTCACCAAAACGCAATGCATTAAATCCGGAGGATTTAAGCTCAGGTGGTTTGGTGAGAACATGCTTGCCGAACCGCTGTGATTCTGGCCAGTCGATACCACGTGCATTGATACGACGTATCCGATCACTAATAAAGGTGTTGCCAAACGTGGCACCATCCCATGCACCAGGTATGACCGAAGGTGTTTTATTGCGGATCTCCGTGTTACCAAAAAGATTGGCATCAAAAGATTGCACACCTGCTGTGCTCAGGTTAGAGCGAACATCGGACCAGTCACCATAAAGCGATTGATCACTACCTCGAACATTGATAATCCTGCGCGTATTGAGAATAGATGTATCACCAAAAATACCTGCAGGTATTGGTGGACTTCCTTCATGATAGATCCGCTGTGTTGGATCAAAGACTTTGGCATAGCCTGAAAGGAATGCTTCAACCTTAAATGGAGTTATGTAGCGCGGACTATGCGAAACCCAGGCATTACCATAACTATCGGTAGTAAAACCTTTTGGAGATGGGTTGCGCTGTATCCATGCTGTACCAAATCCCCAGGCAATAATTCCTGATACATAGATAATCCGTGGAGAAACACTCGGCTTAGGTAGCGCAATGACTGCAATACCAGAAGGATTGGCATACTGATCTGCACGTGTATTGATTACTTTAGGAGCAGCAACAGCACTTGCATTAAATCCCTTTACAACGACAGATTTAACACCACCTTGAACATAAGCGGTACCATAACGCGATACGTTTGAACCTGAATACTGAACATATTGCCGCAAGTTATATACAGTCGGTTTTCCGTAAAGAGCTGTGCTAAAACTTGCAGCTAAAATGTATTTTCGAAGATTATAGGTCGCATGTGTGCCGTATGATGTGCTTTCAAAACCACTAACAACAACGTCTATATTTTTATTTTTTAAAGATGCAGTTCCGTATCTTGAACCGTCAGACCCATTAACTTTAAGCACTGTAGTTTTATTAATTACAGTGGAAGTGCCGGAACCGAATGTATTAAAACCTGTTAATATTAAGTATCGCGCAGGTAATGCCCTAGCAATACCCATAGATAATGAGTCGAAACCGCTAGTAAAAATACCTTGCGTACCAAGCTGCACTGATGCAATACCATAGTCACTATGGTCTTTACCATCAACTGTGATATAGCTAACTACCGTATTATTTTCGGTAATATTGAACACCACATTTTTATAGTTTGGTGCGCTATATTCTCCGCTGTCACTATAATTAAAAACAACAGAAAGGTTTGACGGTGCTTTGTATGACATACATTTTACTCAATAGTAATGTTACCAAATACCGATGTATTTACTTTTTGCTCCGGTGGTGGTGAAGCAATAACCGTGAATTTATATTCACGTTTTAAACCTTTAAATGTGTACTCACCATTAGCATCTGTCAAAGTCGCAGCAAGTTTATTTAGTGATGAATTACATAACAAGACAACCTTCCAACCACGACCAACATTGGCACCTTCAATTTTAACCATTCCCTTAATAACGTAACCGTCGATTGGGTTATTTTCTAATTGCCCGATATTGTTGTTGTAGGTAAAACATTTAATCCTGTTTCTTATTCTCATAGCACACCCAAGCTAATAAAACTTTGCCCTGGCTGAGTACCAGTGTTAGTGGTTGTTGATATATGGTTAATTGCGATAAAGTATTCACCACTATCTTCAAAAATAGACAATTCAGGATAAGGTTTCGCTTGATACACCCAATTTAGATATGGGAGATATCCCCTAAATGTATTTTCTGAAAATAAATCTGCTTGTGCAGAAAACACTTTGTTGAAACTCGCAACAGCGGCAATAATATTTGTAACACCTGTTACGGACAGTTTATTTGCGGTAATTTGGCCAGTAATGTAATTTGCAGCACCACTGATAGGTCTTTGTAAAAGCAGTGAACCGTAACCACCTTGCAGCCCAGTAGTTTGACCACGGAAAGCTGTGCTAGATAATGTGTTTGCAGGATTATAAAAAAGAGAACATGATAAAAAGTGATTGAACACATCACCTTCAAAATAACTCTCAAATTTACCAAAACCGTAGGGAATATAAACTGAGTTTGGTGATGCGGTATTGAAAATATAGAACGTATCCTTATCCCCAACAATCACCCATTTGCGAACCCCACTAGGTACAGTCAATATATCCGAATATGCAGGTGAGTTAGAATATCTGAAAATACTATCACCGTTAGCGTCATTGTACCCATAATACCATTTTGCCCAACCATTAATTACAGTTGCACCAGAGCCTGTAGCGACCCAATTTTTATCAGGATTGGCACTATCATATGGAACAATAACACCACCCAAGGTATCAATATCGGCCATTTCCTCAACTAAAGCGACTTTCGCATACTTTGAATAGGCACTGTTCCACAATGAATCTTGCTCATCAACAATACGTAAGTAAGGTCGATTAGGATTATCTGTATTTGCTGAACGATATGCGGCTCTACCACCACTTGAGAACGGACATTCCCAACCAAGACTAGGCAACTTGCATATAATTAAACCTGTAGCGGTACTGACTGTTGCATTATTTTGCAACTTAACCTGTATTGATGTTGTAGACGGCACTGCCACAACTTTGAATACACCATTAAACTCTACTTCATTCGCACCAGAAATTTCTACAACTTGGCAGATAGTTAAGGTGTGGTTATATCCAAAGTCCAAAGTTACGATTTTATCAACTGCAGTAACACTTGCCACATCGCCAATAGTAAAACCATCAACAAGTACAGTTTTTAGCAGCGCATTTAACTTGCCAAATTCAGGGGTGAGTTCAGGTGCGTTTAAATTAGTATGGTAATACAATCTAATATCAGTATTAGAAGCCATATTTTCACCTTAAATTAAATTTCCGTAATAATCTTCCTGTTTCCAATAACCTTTCTGATCATGCCAGGTGCAATACTGATCAAAGAAAACGCTCTCACCTTCCATCAGCTTATCTTTCACAAAGCCACCGATCCACAATTCAACTTCACCGTGATTACGTCGGCTGAGTTCAACACAGTACATTTGAAACTTTGGTTGCGCCATCAAGTGTGGCCAATCAATCTTTTCTTCGTCGGCAGCATATACATCAGCCTTGAACCCTTGCACACCAACGCCTTGTGTTGGTGGCTTTTCTGTAGTCGGTTGTTTTATTTGTTCACTTGTCGCCATGAGCATCACCTTTATATGATGGGTTCAGCCCCATAAAAAAATGAGGCTATTAACGGATAAGAAATTCAGGTGATTACACCTTGAAGATTTTATTTGTGCCGTTATCCCAGGTCACAATAATGTCACCACCATTAGGCGTGATAGGTAGGCCGGTTGCAGTGTCAATATAAGCAATCAATGGACTTGTTGCTTCCACACCTGTATCCGCATAAATGATGATAGATTCAATTGATGCGCCAGTAACAGAGGTAAAGGTCACATCGGCTGCATCAGCTGCGCCACCTGTCGTAGCTTTGGATGTGAGCGTGACCGGACCTGCAATACGTGCCGATGTTGGGATATCAGATAAATATTGGTGTACAGATGTTTGTGGTGTATATGCACCAGTATCAACCAGGATAACTTTAATCGTGTCTGTCATCCAGTTAATTTGTGCTTCTAAAAAACGCTGACGTGCAAAGTCATAGAGTGTGTTTGCCATGTGCTTGAGTCTCCGTAGCTGAATCGGAAGCACTCATGCGCTCATGTTTAATTTCAATGTGATTATCTGCTTCAACACAAATTCGAGCCAATTGCCCAGATTTTTTGATTAATTGAACTTTGGCACCGCCAATGTAAAGCGTATCTTCGGTCTTTAAATCAATTGTACGTTTGCCCATATTTGTGCATGATTAAATAAAATAAGTAAGATCATTATGTAAAAAACCCCTGAAAAGCTTTAGCCTTACAGGGGTGCTTATGTCACAAGCAAGTCATGGCATGAATGGAATAACGTTATGCGGTATATCCTCACGAGTAATGCGTCGCAAATCACTATCAGGACGAATACCGAAATAGTCTGTAAATTCCTGCTCTGCTAATACTGACCGATTTGGATCAAAGAATTCTGCATCTGGTACCTTAAACGCTTGGTGTAGAACCCACTGAATCAATTGAACATGGTGAATTTGGTTAATTTCTGGAATATCAGTATCACTTTCCATTGGTGACAATGGCACACGATAGCCTTCCAATTGTAATTCACCGCCTACATCAGGAATTGGAACAAGACGAATACCTGTGTCATCCTGAATAATGTGTTCAGGTTTACCCTGTTTCACTCGCCAATTCTCACCATCATAGTAATGATCGAGTAATTCAGCTGACATTAAAGTCAAGTATTGCCCTTTTGTTCCATCGCTTGGCTGGAACCACACTCGAGTCAATTCGTATAACGATTCATGTAACTGATAACGAGATGAACCAATCAATATATTAATCTTACAAACATCATTGTTTTGGGATTCATGCAATAAACGACCACGGATACACGCTTCACTTACGGCATCATTAAGCCAATCAATGACACTGGCATCATCAATAAAATATGGTTCTACTTTATCGTTGGCCAGTGTACGAAAACGGCTGATCAGGTCATTTAGCTGCATTACACAACCCCATATTGATGAATCATTTGAGTAACTGATTCTTTTAATTCATCAAGATTTTTTTGTGGGCTAAGTTTCTGCTCATACTTTTCTAAAGCATATTGAACCAAGCCAGCCTTTGTCATTTTTCCAATCGTTTCAATTTCATCAAGAATTTTATTTTCTTTATCAATTTCTTCTTGCTGTTTTTCTTTAGAGCGATTGAGAATACTTGACGTATCATCATCTAAGCCTTGCTCAGTAGATTCACCAGAAATGGATTCAGGCTCACCCTCATAACGAGTAAACTCAGGATGTTTTAAAAACTTGGTTGCCAAATCACTTGGAATTGATCGCACTTGACCTTGTTCAAAGGTTAAAGCTGATTCGTATAAGTGGTCGGTATATAGAGATTTATTTCCAATATACTGAATTGATACACCAGCAGATTTTTGAACAACATTGGTTGGGGTGATTGTCGCTGTATTAATTGCGACATTCTTTTGATGCTCAACCTTTTGGCGTAGGTTCACAACTTCCGCACTCAATGCCAAGTAATCTTCAGGATCAGGCAAGTGCTTAACCAAATGCACCGTTGTACGGAATAAATAATCCTTTGCCTTTTGTTCATCTGGTAATTCTTCATAAGGTAAAAAACATGGATGTTCTTTTTTCTCCATATCTTTTACTTCACCATACTTCCAGCCCTCAGCTTCTTTGACCTTATACCAAGACTCATGAGACTGTTCAGGTGTGGCATCAGGATTTGCCAAATGCATTTCAACGCCAGCAATCAAACTTTGTTTATGTGATTCTGGTGTGTCATCCCAAGTAGGTTGACTATCATCACCCATTGATTGGCAATATGCAGCATTAATTGCATGACACATCATCGCTATTGCAATCGTTTTCATCTTATCACCGTAATAAGTTAAAAAATAAAAAGAATGGTGTAGGTCTGTCTAAAACCTACACCATCAAAACATTAACGAGGACCTGTCAATTCACCGCTGACAATAACCTTGATGTCGCTTGCCTTGGCATTCGCTGCACCACCAGTGGTTAAAATCAATCGTGCAGCCTTAGGCAAGGTTACCAATTTACCTGTATTAGCACGTAATCGACCTGCCGTTGCAAGATCACCAGCATTGATAAAATATGCTGCATCTTGTGGTACTTCTGTACTATCACCATCAACATATTTAAAGCCAAGTGAACCTGTAACGGTGGCTGTCATACCTGTTTTAATCAGGATTTGAGCATCATCAAGGCGCATACCTTCTGGTAGTTCACCTAAATCAATAACATCACCACTTGCTACTGCAGCAGTTGTGTCTGAATCAATTACGGCACCTGAAGCATTCGTGGCAAGAAAAAATGCTAACGCTGTAACATTGCCATATGGTGAGAATCCACCAAACTGACCATAACCACTAGGCTTCTTCTTAATTGTCGCCATTTTAAAAATCTCCAAGGATTAGAATAAGATGAGGTATGCCCATAACTGGACATACCCAAAACAATTACTGATTAGCACCAATGATTGGCACAGCGGTATCGACAACAGTTACACCATAGTCGGTAAATTCTGTACGCTCACCAGTATCAACAGCGAAACGGATTTTTGATGTACCACGAATGGCACCGATCAATAATTCCCATTTATCGCCATGATCAAGGTCTTTTTCAGACCAGAAGAAAGGCACACCAGACTTATCACTTGCAGCCATTGCTTCCGCAATTGCTTGTCCACCCAAAATAATTGAACGGTCAACAGCGAAAGTGCTACCAAAACTTGATGGTACGATTAAATCTGATTCAGCTTCACTGTCATACGAAGCACAATATTTAATTGTGTCACCTGCATAGAAACGAATCGGACGTGGCATTTTTCGGATAATAAATCCGTTCCATAAACCCACATCACCTAAGAAAAGCGGATGTTGTTTTGCCTGACTTGCTCGCGCAAATGCAGATGATTGGAAAGAACGGAAACCTGGTTGGGCAGCAAATTTGTTGTACTGTGCTGGCGATACAAGCCATACACGTAATGGTGAATCTTCCGCAGCAACATCACCTTCAAACTTACAAATAGGTGGTGGTAAAGCAATTTGATCCAGAACAGTTTTCATTGAATCAACTGAATCCATTGTAAATAGATCAGTTGTTGCAATATCAAACTCACCTGCATTACTTTTAACGCTCTGCACACCAGAACCATCAACAACATAGTGACGGTTTTTAGTTGGTGCTTTAACACGGTTTACCATGATTTCATTGAAGTTTTTATGATTATCTTTAGGAATAACCCATTCAATGTTGTTATGAGAACCACGTGCACCAGCCATATGCACCAGTAATGACTGATCACAATAGCGATCCATCAAGTTCTGAGCGACTGGACGACCAAGTTTGCGCAAATCAGCTGGGCTACGAATCTGTGACATCACGTTACCCAAATCAACAGGGAAACGAGCTTGGTTCACACGTAGGCGATCTTCATTCAAAGACATCCCCACACCACGACCTTCAGCATACGCACTACCCATAATTGGATATGCACCGACTGGATTTAGTAAGTGGAATGTCACTTCATCACCACGCCCTTTTCCTAAGTCCTGAACACGAACAATAGGCATATGGGATGTGGTTTGTTTACGGAGAGTCGCTTCCGCACCTGCTTCGCCCTTAGGCATTTTCCCAGCCAATAGGTTTAAGGTGCTGTTACGATTCATGTGTGTAGCGAACAGACCTACCGCTTGGGTAACTAAATTGGTCTTATCGCCATAACTTGCGTTAGTTTTAGTAGTCATGTTTCAAATACTCTCATCACGTATGTTTAAACACGTCTATTGAGAAATTGCTCCACTTGGTCGGGTGTCCATCCTTGCATTTCCTCTGCAAGTTGCGCTGGCGACATTGCTGCCAAACGCTCATCACGAGAAACACCAGCAGGACTACCAGCAGGCAAATCACTCAGACTGTTCGGTGGTGGTGTTTGAGCCTGACTCACAGCTTTTTGCGCTACTGCCTTTACTGCATCATTGGCAGGTTGAGCAGCTTGTTGACCTGATTGGGTATTCGACTTATACAATCCTAGAAGTTCTACCACCTGAGCAGCTGAACCTTTATCCAAAACTGTTTCATACGCATCTTTCAGAAAACTTGGTTGTGCATTCTTCCAATCATTAAATTCTTTCGATTCAACAATAGATTCTGCATCTGGGTGTGCTGTAAAGATTTCGTTAAAATGGGCTTGCTCTACACTGACCTGCTGTTGTTGCTGAATTGGAGCTAAAGCAGTTTGTAATTGCTGTTGCACCAAAGTTGAAACCTGTGAATTAACAAGTTTCTGAATACCAGCAGCCAAATCTTTCTCGCTAAAATCCCCAAAGATTGCAGGGTCTACACCCTGATCAATCGCTTGTTGTGCGATATTTGCTTGGTTGTCCTGTGTAGTTGGATCCTGTCCGTTATCTTTACGTTCCTGTGCATCAGCTTGAAGTTGTGCCAACTGTTGTTGAGCTTCATCAAACTTTTGCTTCCATTCCTTTTCACCGTTACGTGCTTCCACTAACTTGTCATAGGGAATGGTGTGTTTTCCGTCTTTAGCTAAGATCACAGCATTTTCAGCATTTAACTGGCTTTCATCGACCTGTTGTTGCTGTTGTGCTTGTTGTGTATCAGCTCTTGCGGAGCTATGCTCCTCATGCGTACCGTCTTGACCTTCAACTTTTGGGGTATTTTCTTCTGTAACTTGGGTAGTTGCTGGCTGACTACCATTTTCCGCATTTGCGGTATCGCCATTTAACGCTTGCTCTAAAAGCTGCGCTGCAAGTTCAGGTGATGCTTTACCACCGTTAGCTTCAATCAACTCATTTTGTTGCTCTGTAATATCCATGTCTGTCCTATCACTTATCGCTGTGACCGCAAAGGCGAATGGCTAGAGTTATCTAGCGTTTAGCTGTTGATTGCTCAACATGAGACAAGTGTCTAGGATTTATATATGATGTCGTTAGCCTTACAGGGGGTAGGATTAATGGCAGAATATTGTGCTCAATGCGCCAAGCAATATGGAATGAGTAATGGGTTTATCAATGAATGTAAGCCGAACTATCTAGCAAATGTTATTTGTGAAGGTTGTGGCGTAATTCAGGTGAATCACAAAGGTGAATGTGTGAGCCATGATTGTGACAATGGCAATCATGCTGTGGATTGGCAAATCAAAAAATAAAAAACCACTCAATCGAGTGGTTTAATGCTTGCATTTGGATGCCATCCTACATATAGCCATTTTTTTGGCTTTGGTACCCACTCATAAACATTTCCTTTTTCATCCTTTTTAAGGAAAAGCGGACCAGAAAAATGAGTGGCATCCAATGGGATTCCCGTCATTAAGTCTAATAATGTTTCACCTGTGAGATTTTTACTAGCAATATCAATCCAGTATCTTTGCGTGTACCAATTGCCATTCTCCCAACAATAAACATCATCAAGTGACTTTGTTTTAATCGCATCTTTTAACTTATTAATACCACCAAACTTACTTATAATTTCTGTTTTATACATTTTGCACCTCTGCAAAACCTACTATAGTGTTGGCAAATGCGGTAGGTAAACGCATCTTTCGGGGATCAGCCTAGCCAACGGTTAAATTTTAACAAACTTAGCTTATAAAATCCTACGTTATTGCTATTTATCCAATGCTTGACGTACAAAAGCATCTTTGGCTTCAAGCAACTTTCGTAAACCAGTGGATTTTTCTGGCCCATCTGGCAACTGCTCATCCATTTGACGAGCCAAATCACCAATAGGCTTACTTACAACCTGTAAGTGTTCAGGTAGATGCTCATAGTTGAAGTATTTTAAAATTGGTGCTGGCATTGAATAAATCCTCAATAAAAAGACAGCCGATTCGACTGCCTTAGTATCTGTGAACAATGAAAATTACTCTTGCCTTACAGGGGGCATGTTGTCACTGGTTCGTGGAGTCTCAATCCCCTGCATTCCTGTTGAACCTTGCTGTGGTACTGGTGGGTTCATTGGACTTGTATTCTGTTGAACCATTGGCAATTGCTCACTGCCAACCTGTGCTCCTTCACCCTCAATGTACGGACTACGAATATTGCGTGCTGCTGTCTGTTCTGCAGTTGGGAAGTTTGGATCATCACCCATCGGATTAGGACGCTGGTAACCTGCACCTTTCATAATCTCGTCAGCAATAGGTGCGATCTGTGGCATCATTGCTACCTGTGAACCTCCTTGCATTGCTGAATATGCAGCTTGCACACCAATTTGTACTGAACGTGCATCTATTTCCTTAATTTCACTTACTGCTTTACGCTCTTTAAGTTCAAGCTCTCGACGTTTTAGATCAATACCAGCATCGGCAAGTGCTTTATCAACAGCTTCTTTAATTTGTTGTTCCACTTGTTCTGGTGTCGGTGCCTGTGTAGCTTGACGAATAGATTCAATAATATCTTTCTTGAATGGAATGTCAGTCAAGGCCATCACATAAGGCAATACTGCAACTTGAACCTCTTGAGGTAAGGATTTAACAATCTCAGACAAGGCATTAAGTTGTTGTTCTCGGAAAGTGCTGGTACTTGGAACATCATCAAGTACAACTTTCAAGCGTGTACGTTGAACATCATTACTAACATAAGGATAACCATGTTCATCAACCTCGGGTTTATTGATAACAACTGTACGATCCTCACGTACCGCATCACCTTCAATAATGATAGTCTGTTGCTGAGTACCCATATCCTCAACAATCATTGATAGTAGCATTTCTCCCATGAGGGTACGTCCCTCACGGAAATTATCCATCATCTTCATTAAGGTCTGGTTTGACTGCTCGATCTGTAACTGTTCTTGTTTTCCAGAAGTAGCATTACCTTTTTTACCTTGGAACCCAGAAGTAATATTACTTACTTGCTCAATGGCAGCACGATTATCACTAATCAGTTGGAAATGTTGCTGTGATAATTCATAGTCACGTTTAATATCGAATCTTGCACCAGGTCTAGCCATATGTGCTGCATCCAATACAATATCAGCATCAGGACGTGCAACTTGACGACGTAATTGTTCGTCTGTCATAGCCACTGCACCTTTGGTACGTTCAACACGTGTAACACTCATGCCCCAACGCAGTTTAGAAATACCTGAATTGATACTATCCTGACTGTACTTCATGCCACGAACAAAGCCATACGGTATGCCAGTATTATCTTCACGGAACCCAAAAAAAGGTACATAAGGGAAATAATGGTGTGAATATGGCGAAGGACTATCATGTAAAAGGTGTGGTCCAAGCCAATATGAACGACGCAATTTTGATATGGTAGCCTGCTCTACACGTGCAACACCTTGATAAATTGCTAAGTCATGAGCCATATTATTGGCATCATACTCAACGATACGACCATCACTGAACTTTAAAACTGGTACATGCACCCAACGACGGTACCAAACCTCAGTAACGTTTATCTCTTTAGATGTAGGGTTATACCAGTAGTTTTCACTTATCGTCCATGAACGTGCATCAAGCCAAGCATTTTGTAAGCCTGTACTTGCTCCACCATCGAGCACATCAGGTTGCTGCCACCATGAACCGCCATAACGACCAACTGTTTGGATTAGATCCTTGTGTTCAGGGAAAGCACTCATCAATCGTTTAGGATGAACCCAACGAGTACGGCGTAACCAGCGTGCATCAGATAAGTCTGGTTCTGTAGACTTCATATCCCAATGAATTTCATTACGATGAACTACAACACAACGATAAGGATATTTGAATGGGTCTTGCTCACGCTTTACCTCAACCCATCCTAAACCACATGAAATTTGAGGACGAAAAGCATCACTACACGCTTTATCTGCTTTAGATAAGCGTTCAGCTTGATTTAACTTGTAGTTCAAGGCATCAGCAACATCATCACCGCCAGTCTCACCATTAGCTTTTACACGCCAATCAGTACGAGTCTGTAGCTCATAACCCATAATCGACAATAAAGCTGGACTGATTCTGTCCTCTACTGCAGGTGGAATACCGATCTGTTGCATACGGTTAAGCAAATCTGTATCTAATTGATTGCCATCTGCGTAATCCATCTCTTTATCTGCGATATGACGCCAATGAGGTTGTTCCTCAATTTCGTGCATGATCTCCGTTAATTCTTCCAGACTGAGCGTATCATCATCGCTAATCTGCTCACTTGTAGCTGTATCTTCTTGAGTAAACATAGCTTTTCCTTATAAACGCCAATCTGTCGGAGGTGCTTCGACATAACCATGTTGATTTTGATGTGTTGTACCTTGATTCATACCAGTAAGACTAGCCGTATAGACGTAATCACCAAGCAACCCTGCATCTTTAGCCTGTGCCCACTGTCTAAGTGCATCTGCACCTTCTGAGCAACCATTGGATTTATCAGGCTGATCAATAAACATATTGGCTTGTTGGTTAAACTTTTTCTTATAGCCTTCAATACGTTCGATACCCAATTTGCATCGTTCTTCATCAAACCAAGCATTCTTTAAATGTCTACGAGTCTGTTGAATACCAGTTGTGAGTAACGTAATACGTGGAATGACTACAAAATTATGACCAGGCAATAATTCCTCAAGCATTTCTAATACTGACTTGTTGTAATCGCCAAGCCGTTGATGTGCTGCATCGTGCGGTAAATAATGAGTATGATAGATATAAGGTTTATCTTTAATCAGTTTCACGTAATGACGTAAATCTTGAAAATGATCTTCTTCATAATCAATAAAGCGATCTTGCTGATTCATCATTTGATGGAACCAAATTGCACAACCATCATGGTTGCCAATATCCCAAAAGGTACACGTAGGTACATCTAAAACTTCAATTTGAGCAATACCACTACGTTTACGCAACTCAAGCATATCTTTTGCGTAGTAGTTCCCTTCTGTACTGACCTGAAATGCTTCATCAGGAAATGAGGGATACTCTTGCCACATCAAAGCTTGATCACCAGATAGATCATTATCACGTGTCGATACATACCAAGCACGTTGATCAGGATCAATTTTGATCTTCTTGCCTAAGTTTCTGGATACAACAATTTCAATGCGATCAAAAATATTGTGGTCTTTCTGAGTAATAATGACTTCTGATGAATCAATACGGTACTTAGGTTCTTCCCACCAACCATAAAAATGTAGTCTGAAATCTTTTGGCGTAAGTTTTTTGCGTGATGCAAAGTTCTTCTGTGCGATCTGAACCTTATCAAAGAAGTCACCACCACGACCTTCAGCAGTAGATTCAATGACACATATACCTGTTGTTGGAACTGCTGGTAATGAACCTGTACGAACCTCTTTCGCTTTACCAGGTGATTGAGCGCAAATCTTACCGTATTCAGAAATAAGTAAGCGGTGCATGGTACCACCACGGAATGATACGGCCACTGAAATTTTAGAACCATTATGGGCGAATTCCATCTCAGTTCCATTATTCGTTTTGAGTGGAAAGCGTTCTAATATTTCAGGCGGTAAGTTATCGTAGGCAAATTTAATCTTGTCACTGAAAATATCACCGACAGTTTCTAAGTTCTGTGCAATAACACCACAATGTTGATTGGCATTAAATAAAGCGTGATCAAGCCACAATATACAAATCAATGTGGTGAAACCTAACTGACGTGCTTTTAAAATAATATTGCGGTACCACAACCGATTTAAGAATTTCTTCTGTGCATCATTAGGCTGGAACGGTAATTCAAATGTTGGAGCTTCTTCTACTTGCCCTAACTCATTTACAAAGTCATCACCTTTAATTTTGATCTTATATAAACAGCCACTAAAAATACGCCAAACAGGGTCTGCCAAGCAGCGTTCAAGCTCCTCGGCATTTGTCGGTAGTGGCTGTAAGTTAGTGTTATAAATCAATTTTTACTCCATTTTGCACAACATTGGTGCATTTTTGAAGCGTGTACGTGAATGAAATTGTTTTGGTGTGGGTGATTAGTCGTTCCATTCACGTACATGCACTAATATTCAGGATCATCGGCAATTGGTTTAAATGCAGAACTATTTCCAGTGCTTACTCGTTCAAGTAATGCAGTCAGTGCATCAACAGGTTTATTGTTCTCATCATCAAGTCCAAACGCTTGACGTTCTAAAGCAATCAATGTTTTGAGTGTGTCGCTTAAATCTTTCATAGACTTCACACGACCAGGCATTGAGATGATCTTCATGTAAAGGTCATTTACTTTGTCATTGCCTTTATCATCAGGTGACCACATAAGCTCACCTAACATTTCCAGCAATTTGACATTCTCTTGACCGACCATCTTTTCAAGCTCATCAAAAAGACTCATAGCAATCTTGCGTGAACGTTGAATATCTTTACGGTGTGCTAATCGGACTGACGCTACTTCATTGGCATTTGCATCAATAGTGTCTTTTTCTGAAATGGTCGTTTTCGTGCGCACACTGCTGCGCACACTCTCCTTGCGCACAATGTCATCTGCTTTAGCTTTAATTTTTTCAGATAGATCACGAACCCATTCGTATTGCTTTGCTCTACGTCTAATGCCTGATTCTGCAATATCATGCTCACCTGCAATTTGACGTAAAGACTTAATACCTGCTCGATAATCGAGTTCGATCTTTTCCCAATCAATTACTTTTTTTTCAGCCATGATCACCAAACCTCATATTGGTTTAATGATCATGTATATATGTGGGGAGGTCTAACCTTAGAGGGGGTTACCAGCGAATTGGTTTTTCTAATATATTTCCATTTTTTTGTTTTAATCCGCACCATTCACAGCAATCAACCATCCATGAATCAGCGTCACTGTATTTTTGTAGTTTAGGTGGAATATTTTCTATAATCAAAAGTCGATCATATGTAATGAACTTATGTGGGCATGAACCATCAAAACGACCTTCATGTTGAATTTCTTCTTCTGTTGCTTCTCTAAAAGTGCGCCTATAACCATAAAACCATGTAGTAGTTCTTGTGTTATAACGTCGAACTTCTACATCAATTTCATCCGTTTTAAATTCACTTGGCCATTGACGTTCAACCATCCAAAGACCTGTATCTTTTGAATCAAATATAGATACAACTTTTTTACCAATCAGATTCATAACAATTCACCTTGCTTGCCTATATCTAATAGATCCCCTACTTGCTTCGATAATTTACGTACTTGACCTGAAACTTCGCTCTGAAGTATTGCCATATGATGACCCATTTCAATATTTGCATATTGCATTGCTTCAGCAACCATAAGATTGCCAAGGTTACGAGCTTCACGTGGTGTTAATGTCAAAATCTGATCATCACCAATTTCAATTTTAACGGTACCATCAGGTAAAACCATCTTGGACATAATACGAGATGGGCGATGTTTAGGGGCTGGAATGAATACACCACGCTGTACACGGATAATCTGGCCACTATCGACAAGATGACTTAAACGATCATCAACGATAGATAATTTGAAGCCTGTCAATTGTGACAAAGTTTCTCTAGTAACGATTTGCTCTTGATTATGTAAATCCTCAATGGCTTCAAGGATTGTTTCAGCGTTAGACTTCATTGTCATACTCCCCTAAATCGTTCTTAAACTTCAACTACGTCAATATTGTGAATTAATTTCATCAATTTACGTTTGATGATGTAATCCGCAGTTTTATGACCTTTGGCATCTTCACAGATGAACTGATCATCTTTAGTCCAATAAACAAAGTCTGCTATGTAATCTGTGCCACGTACTTTCTCACCACAAATTTTCTGTGCCGGTATCAGGTTGTATCGAACCTGAGTCTGTAAATCCTTGATCTCACCTGCACGTTGTAAGACCTTTAAATCATTTAAACGACGATATTCATGCTGTGAATCAGCAACTTTTTCACCATCAACGACAACTTTATGATTCCCATACTTTGGCTGTTTAGGCTTGTTGTCACGTTGATGGACCAGTCTTTTAATTTGAGATTGTGATAAATAATTTGTCATGCTCTACCTGCATTAGAATTTTTATTAATACCCTTCACCTGAGCCATCAATTCAGGTGGACAGGTAGTGATTCTTCTCTCATCTTCCTTAGGTGCTTTTAATGCTCCAACTGGATCAGTGAATGCTTGAACATCTCCCATCAATTTCGCATTTGAAACGATACGAACGTACATATCCTTGAATGCTTTTGACTGTGATTCAGCACGTGGATTTAATTCATCAAAACCTTTCTTAAATTCTTTAATGGTTTTGAGCACATGTACACTGATTGAGATTGTCTGATTCGATTTCTCGTATGCTAATGCTTGTTGCCATGCTTCATTTTCAGTGAGCCAATGTGAACCTTGTAAACACCAAATCTTAAAATCTTGAATACATGGTGGCCATGGTTCATGGAGCATACGGTTATACCCATTTTCCAGCTGCTGAACTGTCAATCCTGAAAAGTCCTCAATCATTGCCTGTTCAAGATCGGCTTCATCAACTGCTGCCCAAAAATCTGTAAATTTCTTACCGTAACGAATACGCATTTTGTCAATTAAACGACGTGCTTCAGTAATGGTGAACTCACGCATGACCCACCTCCTCAATCAGAAAGCTCTTTGGGGGTTCAGGTACCACATCAATAATTGATGATTCCTGATGTTGTTCTTCACGGACTTTTTGACCATAACGCAACCAACGATTTACATTTTCCTGTTTAGCTTGGTATGCAGATGGTGTTTGGATAGGTTTATTTCGTCCTGATTGCTCAGTGACGCTATTTTTCGCCTTTCGGTTGATAAGTTTATGCTTGTTGTTGTTTACCCATGTCAGGAACGCTACAGCCCACTTCTGTGCTGTCTTGAAAGATTGCTTACCGTAATCATTCGGTGATGCAAACCAATCTCCAAATTCATCAAACAGGTTTTCAAGATCGTGTTGATCAAGATCAGGGTGTCTAGGTTTAGACAATTCGATGAAATCAGATTTTAATGTTGAATATTTCTGACCAAGTTCGATCACTGAGATTTTTGCAAGATCAAAATTGTGGTACTGCACAAACTGAGCTGGCGGTAGTGAAATTTTTTCCTCGTGTGTATTACTACTACGTTCTATTGGTTGTTCTATTGGTTGTTCTTGGTAGTTAGTATGACCCTGCGTCACTGCTTTTTGCACCAGAGTCACTGGTTGTTGCGTGAGAGTCACTGGTTCACTGTCGTCAGAGTCACTGGTATTGTTATCAGAGTCACTGCTTTCATTGTCAGAGCTGTGACCCTGCGTCACTGCTTTTGTGAGACTTTCCACATCAAAACGGTAATAAGATCGACGACCATTTGAACGATCTACAACCAATATTCCTAAATTTTCGATGTGTTTAATGTGTAAGCCCACTGC
Source organism: Acinetobacter colistiniresistens (assembly GCF_024582815.1). Lineage (NCBI taxonomy): Bacteria > Pseudomonadati > Pseudomonadota > Gammaproteobacteria > Moraxellales > Moraxellaceae > Acinetobacter > Acinetobacter colistiniresistens. The sequence continues at coordinate 1,951,288 of NZ_CP102099.1, read as the reverse complement.
TCGATTTGATAGTCCAGTATCGTCCATGAGCGTTTGGATAGACGGATAACATTCACCAGTTTCATAATCAGCGTATGTAGCCAAAGTAATTGCCACTAACTTGGTTGTTGGTGGCATCGAGATTTGACGTACAGCTTTTACAAAGTTGAAATTGCTCATACCACCTCGCTAAATAAATCTTGTTGATTTTCAGCTTGTGGATTAATCCAAAGCACTTCCTCACGTTGAACGGAACCTGACTGGCCAGCAGCGGCAACAGACTTTTTAATTTTTTTCCACTTCAATGCTTCATAAATTGGATGTTCATATCCACATAGAATCACCATGCCTTTACAGTGTTGTAAAATGCTTACAAGCTGTTCATGATCGGCATTAGTCATCTCATGCCGATATGCTTTACCGCCCATATTTCGAGTATCTAAAACATATGGTGGATCAACAAAAAATAAGGTATTTTCTCGATCATGATCCTGAAGCACTTTGACAGCATCACGATTTTCAATAAGAACCTTTTTTAAGCGTGCAGCAGCTTGAAGAATTACTTCTGGTTGTCGTTGCCAAATAGTCACAATGTCACTTCCGCCTCGAGCTGTGTCTAAACGAAAACCAGTATTTCCTTTTGTTGCTCCTGCACTTCCAAAACCCATTTGTGCACGTATCACCAAACGTCTAGCTTGCTCAACCTTACATGTTGTATCAGCTCGAGCATTTAAAAACTCTGTGCGTGAATATGGTGTGAGCTCAATTTGTTTCGCCAATTCAATTGAAAGATTTGGGTCACGTATAACTTCAAAGAAATTTACGACATCACTGTCAAGATCGTTATAAACTTCCATACGGCTTGGCTGTTTTGACAAAAGAACAGATGCTCCACCACCAAATGGTTCAACATATGTCTCATGAGGAGGGAAATGGCTAATAATCCAGTCTGAAAGTCGAAACTTACCACCATGGTATCGAATAAGAGGATGATTCATAAATTCCACCTCACCACAAATCTTCACTACATAGCCCCATACGCGAAAATTTCTTTTCACCCAAGGCTATTAGCTCTAAGTCATTTTCTGTCCATTCTTGTTGGCCACATTCGATAGCGTGTAAAGCTGCTTGTGGGCGTGTATAGAACTTTCCTTGCTCACAATAAAAACCTTGGTGTAATGATTTACCCCATTGGTTTTGAATATCTGGTACCAAACCAAGTGACAAAATAATATTGATACAATCTGCATGGCGATTAGGTTTTGGTAGAGCGACCATAAGCTCACCTGCTTTAACAGCAACTCCGATAATCATGCTGCCACCCCTAAACCATTACCAGTAAGGGAGATCTGCACGGCTTTAAATTCGCGCTGACATGCCATGTTCTTGAATGCAGAAAAGCAAGTCACAATGTATGGCTGCTTTACAATTTTGAATCCCGGTCCCGCAACTTCATGCAAATATTCATCCATTAACTTGTTGGCACCTTTCCAGCGAGTTTTAACACCACATTCAACGATGTAAATCGGCTCTTGATCTTCTTCACAACCATTCAAAAACTGTCCATATGTCATGCGTTCAGGTACAGCTATTTCAAAATCGAGCTGTATAGATCGGCCATCTGGATGATCTGCGTATATGTCACAACTGATATGGAAGCTTTGCTCCTTGTCGATTAAATCCTTACGCATGGCAATCACAAGCGTACCCTTGGTCAAAGTTAGCAAATGGGCTAACTCAGGCGTTTGATCCTCAGATTTCCCATTTGTTAATTGCCAAAGGTCGAGAATGAGATTTTCTTCAATCGCTTCACCAATAAGCTGAAACTTGCGTACAGGATTTAAAGCAGGTTTATTGGGGTTGTATCTTTTATTACGTTTTTTAATCACGCCACACCCCCTAATCGAATTAAAGCAGCCCCAAAGAGCATGAAAATGAACAGCAAAGTTTTGTGGAGTTCTTTCATGCTGCCACCTTCTTTTCATGACTTGAACGAACTTTATTCACACCTTTTACATGATGTGGCCTATAAACACGGTCATAGCAGCCTTTACATGCTGATTCTGGTCGAAATGTAATGGTTCCATCCTTTAACTTTGATTTAATCATGAACCAAAACTCTGAATCTGTAGGCCAGTATTCATCACAGTGCTTACAAAGTTTTTCTTTACCTAGTTCAGTAAAGATATACATAGGTTTTTTAGCTTCATTTGATTTCATGCTGCTACTCCCTTATGTTTCTTCACATGCTGTGCCCAGCCTTTGCATGGTTTCATGCGCTTACGATCTGTAGCAGACGGACTATGCAAATTTTCAATATCTTTATGGCAATAAAAAACAGCATCCAACTCCAAGGCATGAGCCAAGTCTGATTGAGTAGAAAGACAATGATTTGCTAAAGTGCCGCAACGATAAGCACACGATTCACATAGAACATCTTGATTAGGTGCTTTTTGCGCCAAGATCAGCCCATTCAAAGCACCATGGAAACTAGGTGAAATAAGCTTGTCTATTGCGTATGGGTGCATATCGCCAGTGGTGACGAGATGTAAATACAATGTTTCATCACACGATTGGGCATAATTCACAGCAACATTCAGAACATTGCCAAGTAAATTAAGTAATTCATCATGTGATTTTGCTGAAAACTTATCCTTGATTGCCTGTAAGCGTTCAGCTTCAGGCAATTGGATAATGTCAGTTAGGGCGAGAATTGAGGTGTTATCAATCATGCTGTCACCTTCTTGATTTGTTCATTCATGCAAATTGAATAAACTTTTTTGCACTGATCAACATCAAACATCCCAATATGGCAGTCATTTGGATGAATATTCATTACTTCAGCCAAAGCTTTATAGGCTTCCTTGCGCTTCATGTGGCCATCACGCCATAACGGATCAAACACTCGATGTGCTATAGACTTCCATTTTCTAAGTTCAGCATTTGCCAATCGACCAAGTGAGTTTTTAGTACCAGGATGACAACCAACATAGGCATCACAAGGCACACATTGGTAAAACCATTTATGTGACAGGTCAGGTCTATGAGGATAAATGGCTGTGCCATCTACCCCATCAGACTCTTTATTGCAGTATGGACAGATTGGGTTTGTCATGACTGCACCTCCACCACTGCACCGCCATGCTCATGTAAGCAAATCTGCACACCGTTTGGGCAGGTACAGTATTTTTTAGAGATTACGCAATAAGCCACTTCAACCGACTTATCTTCTCCATCAGCAGCTAAATCAATACCAATGAAATACGCACTATCAGGCGCAACACCCAATTCAAACTCACGTTTTTCAATTTTCTGAATCAAACAATGATGGCACTGTTCCCCTTTAAACTCTGGACATTTGCCAGCGCACTTATGTTCTGTTAAATTACTCATGTTCATTTACCTGAATGTTGATGAATACTAGAAGCTCGACCTGCAACGTCGGGCTTTTTTAATGCCTGCCAAAAACTTTTCAAATTTCTGCATACATTCATAAATACACTCGTAGACGTTGTATTCTTTGATTTTTCTATGTGCTCAGATGATGATTGACCTGTCTCCAGTTCGATCTTTTTATCTATGGCATCTCTTAACCACTTAGCACGATCACTACCTTGGCTTTCAGCCAAAGTATCAATGATCTCTTGGACTTCCAGCGGTACACGTGTTGACATGGGTGCCAACAGTTTTTTGCTGAATACAAACATTATTTTTGTTTCCATAGGTTCACCTATTGAATTTGTTCAGGCTCTCTTAGTTCAATCCAAATGTCCTGATAATCTTCTGGGAAAAGGTCTTTGCGTGTGCAGATTCCACGATCTTCTGCAATCACAGCTAGGCGGATTTTTCTGTCAGTTGGAATAGCTTTCCAACCACTCACTGAAGGTCCTGTAATACCTAAAAGCCGTGCAACTGCATTACATCCACCAAGGGCTTCTATAAGTTGGTTGTCATTCATGTTGCTCTCCTATAACAAAAGCAATTATTAGGCATTCCTTATAAATAATCAATAGGCATACCTAATTTTATTCATGTTAGGATTTCCTAATGATTTGAGAGTTATTTATGAAGACACTTGCTGAAAGACTTAAATATGCAATGGAAGTTTTACCACCAAAAAAAATAAAGGGTGTAGAACTTGCTCGTGCTGTTGGTGTTAAGCCACCATCTGTTAGTGACTGGCTTTCTGGTAAATCAAAAACAATGGAAGGTGAGAATCTTCTACGAGCTGCAAATCACTTGAATGTGAACCCTATTTGGCTTGCGACTGGTAAAGGCTCACCTAAACAAGATGGTGAAATTAATCCTCAATTCACCCAGGTAAATGAATGGGATACCAATACTCCAGTAGATGATGACGAAGTAGAAATCCCATTTTTCAAGGATTTTTCTTTTGCTTGTGGCGGTGGTTCATTCAATGAAGCTATTGCTAATGAAAGACGTAAATTAAGAATGTCCAAAGCGACTTTACGCAATTTAGCAATCACAGAATCTAATGCAGTTGCTGCAACTGCATCAGGCGACTCAATGACACCAACCATTAATGATGGCGATACAATCCACATTGATCTTGGTCGCAAAGAGGTTAAAGATGGTCGTATCTATGTGATTTGTATAGGTGGGCTTCATTACTGCAAACGTTTATATAACCTACCCTTTGGTGGAATCCGATTGTTATCTGATAATTCAGAAGAATATAAAGAAATTGAACTTACAGCAGAAGAAAGAATCTCACAACAATTTGAAATTATTGGTTGGGTTTGGCAGATTGCGAAATTGGAAAAATGGTAACACCTGAAGGTATAAGTGTTTTAAGCCCAAACGAGTAAGAAAAAGTTAAATCATTATAATTTAGGTATCTAAGAATGCATGACTTTATATATAACTTAGGCATTATTGGTTTAATAATTATATTTTTTTATATCGTTTTTTGGCTTGATCGCAGAAATAAGCCAAGTGAACTTGATTTACTCAGAAATCACTTACAAAGAGTCACGCACCCGAATTTAAAAGTTAAGGGTTTTGGTAATTATCATATCGAATATGTGATAAGAGGACACCAAACTTTTGAATATTTTAAATATTGTAGCCAATATGAAAAAAACTTAGAAATAATGAAAAAGACTCATCTATAAAGATTTTAAAGCATGGCTTAACTGGCTATCGTGACTGGGAAAAATGGGGAAATTAATTTAATAAATTTGGTAATCCACCTATCTTAATGATGTAACAGCATATCAATAAACACCACTCCACCTGCTATATGCAGGTTTTCTTTTATCAAAAACAAAAAATTAGGCAATCCTAAAAATAAATTAGGAATACCTATTGACTAAATAATTAGGTTTACCTAATATTTATCTCACACACTAACCCAATGTGAGGTAAAAATGTCTACCAAACCAACCAACGCACAGCAATTTGTTGCTGACTTAGGTGCAGGAACCTTTGCTAACCAACTCGGTGCAGCTATCAGCATGGTTTCTCAAGGTGCTGTTCAGCACAACAAAAAAGGGCAAATCAAAATCACACTTGATATTGCTCGTATCGGTGATTCAAGCCAGGTCGAAATTGCACACACACTCGCTTTTGTTGAACCAACAGCAAAAGGTAAACGTGCAGAGGACACTACCTCAAAAACTCCAATGCATTTGAATGCTGGTGGTGATGTCACTTTGTTCGCTAACCATACAAGTCAATTATTCACTGAAGACGCTTAAACAGCCGCTTCTCATTACAAAAATTTTACCAACCATCCATAAGGTACTGAAAATGGAAAACTCTGCTAAAGAAATCGTTGAACTTGCGTTACCTGTAAATGATTTATCTCGTGGTGAACTTGTTGCCATTCATGAAAATTTCAATGTTCATGATTTAGAACAATTTCAAGCTGGTCGTAACCGTGCACGTGGTGTTTTAAAAACCCCATCTTTTGAAGATTTCAAAAGTTATGTTTTAGGTAATACGCAGTCTGAAAATTCTGTTCCTGAAGTAAAAGTTTATGCCCCTGTATTTGTTGACCACAAAAATGTATCAGCAACGGCAATTTTAAACTTCAAAGTTGTTGGATTGGCTCAAGGTCATTGTGACCATAAAGCAGTATTACAGCTTGAACCAACTGTAGTTTGGGAAAAACTAAACCAACTTAAAGATACCAAACTCAATCAAAAGCGTTTTACAACATTACTTGAAGATTGGGCAAGTGTATTCGCTGCAACAAGTGAAACTGGTGAAACGATCCATATTGCGGAAGCAATTAATGCAGTTCGCAACATGAAAGTTGGCGCATCTTCAACTACTGACTCGTCAGTATCAAACATGCAAGAAACTCGCTCAGTCTTTGACAAAGTTGAAGCTTCAAGCACAGCAGGGAAATTACCAAGTTATTTTGAAATCATTGATCCAGCTTATGTCGGTCTTGATGACAAAACTATTCGCTTGCGTCTTGTAGTAAATAGCTCAGATGGTGAGCCATCGTTTGCATTGCAAATCGTTAAAGAAGAACTCTTGCGTAATGAAATTATTCAAGAATTCAAGGAAAAAGTGATTGCCTTGCTTCCTGAAAACCCTGTCCGTATTGGTACCTTTTCCGCTTAAAACTAAAAATTAAGCAATAAAAAGCCCCGAAATTTTGATCGAGGACGGGGCTTCTTTAGGGGGTATAGCAATCGCTATAAGGAGATTATGAACATGGTTTCATTAAATTTCAAATCAATTTTGTTGGGTTTAGGTGGTGCAGTAGCAATGACAGCAGTTTTTGCGTCTGTGCAAATGTATCAACCAGCCAAGCTACCTGTTGAAGAACAGCAGCAGATCACAGTGGCATCAGACATCTACAAGGTGGATGAGCTCGATTTAGGCCCATACAACGACTGTCAACATGACTGTCATGCAACCTTATTAACAGCAAATGACCAGTATTACATCGAAGTGAATTTTGACTATTCAGGTTTCGATGATAGTAACGGCTTTAATCGTGCTGTAGGCATTCAGATTGATCGCTTAGAACCTGAATTGGTCGGTGATGAAGATGGCGAAATCAATGCATATCTTGATCGTTATGAAATCGACAAGATCAATGATGCTCTTGAAGACTCTATCGCTGTGAAATTACAGAAATTGAGAGGTTAATATGCTTGATTTAATTGAAATTAAAACAGCTACAAGCGGAAAAAATAATCCGTCTGAAAACCTTCAAGCTGATGTATACCGAGCTTTATTTGGTGAGCCTGTCAAATACAACGAATTTGAATTCGATGTTGGAAATAAAACTGTTATTTGCCTAATGCATGGCTTTCCTTGGCATGTGGTTTCTAAAGATGAACCATTTGATCAGCATAACGGTGAATTTTGGGGATGGAATCCGTTCAAAGTCAAAAGTTCTGGTCGATTTGGTGGTGGATGGGCTTTCAAATTTGGCATCACTTCAAATGAAAATTTTCGTGAATTAGTTATTGACGTGGGAATTGGTTCAATTCGCTTGGAAATCATGAATTCACGTAGAGGATTTAGAGCATGAAAATCAAAAAGATTACTTCTCAAATCCGTCGTGATTTCACAGCAATTTATGAATGTGAGCACTGCGGAAATACCGAAACACGTGATGGCTACGATGATGAATATTTCCATCGTAACGTCATACCAGCAATGGTTTGTGTGAACTGTCAGCGTACTGCTGATGAAAGCTACCGCCCTCTTGCAACGAAATATAGTGCCAATCAAACAGTATAAGGTGAACACAATGCCAAATCATGTAACCAATAAGATTATTATTCATTCTCCTAATGCTGAAGAAGTATTGGCGTTTGTTAAAAGTGAAAAATCTGATTTCGATTTTAATACCTTAATCAAGATGCCTGAATCATTGGGTATCGATGAAAGCAGTACAAAAGATGCAGCTTTTGTTTATGTTTTAACGGATGGCTATAAAAAAGAGGAACATTTCTCTGCCCCATTCCGTCACCGTAAATATTTTGGTTCTGTTTTTAATGATTTTTCTTCATGGGAATCTGAACTGGAAAGCTCAAAAGTAGATTTTGAACGAATCAAAGACAATAAAGATAGCCTAAATCAATTTATAGAGCTTGGGAAAACAGTTCTCGATAATTACAACAAATATGGTTGTTCTTCCTGGTACCAGTGGTGCGTAAAAAATTGGGAAACCAAATGGAATGCTTACCAAGTAGTTGTTAATGGCAACACTATTGAATTTGATACGGCATGGTCGGCTCCAATACCTGTTACCGATGAACTTATCAAAAAATTCAACCTCAGTTGTACGTTTAAAGCCTATGACGAAGGTGGAAATTTTTGGTTCATCAAAGAATATAAAGACGGTGTTTTAGTCAGTAATCGTTATTCAGTTGAAGAAGATATGAAGCCTTTAGCTTTGGAATTGAAAGGTTGGGATTTGGATTCTGCTGAATGGAATGAGGGTTAAGACATGAATACACAAGTTAATCGTGACCAATTTCTCGCTGGTCGTAAAAAAGGTATTGGTGGTTCAGACGTTGCTGCAATCCTTGGTTTTAGTCCGTACAAATCACCATACCAATTGTGGTTAGACAAAACAGGTCGCAATGAACGTAAAGAATCACAAAATGAATCAGCTCATTTTGGCAATTTACTTGAAGACGTTGTTGCTAAAGAGTTTTCACGTCGTTCAGGGATGAAAGTTCAACGTGTTACTCAACAATTATCTCTTGAAAACATCGGAGAGTCTTGGGCTATCGGTAACATTGACCGTGCTGTTGTAAATCCTAAAATCGCAGGTCGTGTTTTCCTTAAAGATGGGAAACTAACTACAGACCAAGGATTGGAATGTAAAACAGCTTCAGAATATTTGTCCAAGTTATTTGGTGAAGAAGGAACAGATCAAATTCCAGACTATTACCTTACTCAGTGTCTTTGGTACATGAAACTTACAGGCTTCCAAGTATGGCATCTTGCCGTTCTTATTGGTGGCAATAAGTTCCGCATGTATCGCATTGAACGTGATGAAGACTTGATTGATTCAATTTTTCGTCAAGTTAAAGCGTTCTGGTTCAACCATGTTGTTGCTGATGTTCCACCAGATCCTACTTGTTTTGATGATGTTTTACATCGCTGGTCAAATCATGTTGTGGGTAAACAAGTCGAAGCTGATTTTGAACATATCAAGCTTGCTGAAGAACTTATCACTGTTCAAGGTCGCCAAAAAGCGGACAAGGCTCGTGAAGATGAAATCAAGTTAAAGATTGTCTCCACGATGCAGGATGCTGAAATGATGATTAGCCAGGGCAAGTCCATCTGCACCTACAAAGAACAATCCTCTACTCGTATCGACAGTACGCTGTTGAAAAAAGAAGAACCTGATTTATTTGCGAAATATAGCAAAACCTCCAGCACCCGAGTTTTCCGTATTTCAAACAAATTTAAAGAAACAGTTTAAGGAATTTTATTATGAACGCATTAACAACCCCACAAAATGGTCAGATTGCCCACTTAACTGCTTTTGACATCATGATGAATCCTGAAATTATGGATCGTTTTGAGCGCATTGCAAGTGTCATGGCTTCATCAAAATTTGCAGTGCCGAAACATCTTCAGGGCAATACTGGAGATTGTTTAGCCATCATTATGCAATCAGCACAGTGGCAAATGGACCCTTTTGCTGTAGCTCAAAAAACTCATCAAATTAATGGTGTATTAGGGTATGAAGCGCAACTTGTGAATGCTGTGATTACCAATCGTGCACCTATCACAGGTCGTTTAAATTTTGAATGGTATGGCGATTGGGCAAAGATCAACGGCAAGGAAGATAAATCATGGGATAAAGGCATTAAAGTTTGGGCAACATTAAAGGGTGAAACTTCTCCACGTGAAATTGATATTTCTATGGGACAAGTAGGCTCAGTACGCAATTCACCTTTATGGGTAAGTGATCCACGCCAACAACTTGCGTATCTTGCTATTAAACGTTGGTCACGCTTATATACACCCGATGTAATTCTAGGTGTTTATACCCCAGATGAAATTGCTGAACGTGAAGAACTTGATGTTACCCCAGTTCAATCAACGGTAAAAAAACATCAAGGTTCGAGTGGGCTTAAAGCTCAAATGGCTGAACGTGCACAATCTCAAGAAACTGTCATAGATATGGCTTCTAATAACTTTGATGTTAAAGGACTCATTAATCAAATTAATGCTCTAAACACAATTGAGGAATTAAAGGCTTTAGCTAAAACAATTCCTGCCGATCTTGGCGAACCTGCAAAAACAGATATTTCTACTGCGTATGCCAACCGTAAAAATTATGTGCAATTACTGGTTGATTTGGATAGTGCCGATACCATCGAATTAATCAACTCAATTATGGCTGAACGTTTTGAACCCAATACAAGTTCAATGAGTGATGAACAAATTGATGAAGTTAGCGCACTATTTGAACGTAAATCAGCAGAACTTACACCTTAACTAATGGCATGTGGTGCCCTCACACATGAGGGTACCAGTAGTGAGATAGAAATATGAATCCAACTATTGAACAACAACATGCCATTGATATGGCATTACATGGTCAGTCTTGTAAAGTGACCGCATACGCCGGTGCTGGTAAGACTTCTACCCTTAAACTGATTGGTAATGCAAAGCATCACCAACATGGAATGTACTTGGCATTTAACAAGGCTATTGCAACAGAAGCACAGTCTAAATTTAACCATAATGTTAAGTGCAAAACATTTCACAGCCTAGCTTATAACTCAGTTCCACGCTGGCTGACCAATAAATTAAAAAATCGTCGCTTGATGTCAAACCAATTGGCATCTCGCCATGATCTTGAGAATTATCAAGTACCAGTGGCATTGGTTAAACAACGTGGTGAGGATGACCAGAAGCGTTTATTTAATTCAAAACGTATGGCCACATCTATGATGAATGCCGTTGGTTATTTCTGCCGATCTAATTACAGCGAAATTCAACTATCACAAGTTTACGCTGCTTTACCTGATTGGATGGATGATACATATCGTGCTGAATTGGCAAATATCCTTTTACCTAAGGCACATGATTACTGGAATGACATTCTAAATCCTACTGGTATAAACCGTCTTGAACATGACCATTACCTAAAATATTGGGCATTGAGCAATCCAGTGATTAATGCTGACTTTATTTTATTTGATGAAGCACAAGATGCTGATCCAATCATGTTAAATGTCTTGAGTAAGCAACGTGCTCAGGTAATTTATGTGGGTGATCGTCACCAGCAAATCTATGCGTTTCGTGGTGCTGTCAATGCGATGCAATCCCTAGATATTGCTGAAACACGTTTGAGTCAATCATTCCGTTTTGGTGAAAACATTGCTGATCTTGCGAATAAAATTTTGTTCAATGTTTTGGATGAAGAAATTCCATTACGTGGTTTTGAACAAATTGACTCTAATGTTGGTGAAGTCACCGATATGGTTGCAGATGCATTTATCTATCGTACCAATGCTGCTGCCCTTTCCAACATGGTTGAGCTGGTAAAAATTGGACGTGAACCACGTTTGGAAGTTGATACAGGTTCTTTATTAAAAAACATTGAAGATGCCAAAAAAGTTAAATCTGGAATAAAAGTCCACGATGGAAGTGTATTTGAAGGCTTTAGCAATTGGGAAGAAGTCATTGAATATACCGAAGAAGTTTCAGGAAATGACTTAAAAGCACTCGTGAGTCTGATTAATACAGTTGGTGAAGCTGCTTTGATTGATGCATTGCTAAAAAGCAACTCCAGTGATTATGACTGCATTGTGACCACAGCTCATAAGTCTAAAGGCTTGGAGTTTAACAAGGTCAAACTTGGTGGTGATTTCTTTTATAAAGAAGCTGCTGCACCTGGTGAAAAAATCCTAACCGAAGATGAAGCTCGACTTTTATATGTTGCTGCTACTCGAGCTAAAAAGCAGTTAGATATTTCTGCATTGAACCCACTGTTTAAAGCTATCGGATATAACACCCAAGCTGAGGTAGCAACATGATCACTCGCCTACCTTGCCGATTTACAAACTTATTCACTTACTGGTTGTACTGTGATGGATACAGGCCACAAGTGAAAAAAGATGCTGTGGTTATGCGTCGCGGTAACAGTGTACTCAAAATCTTCTGTCACAAAGGCCGAATGCAGCAAGATTATTTGATGAATGAAGCATGTCAGCGAAAATTCAAGCAATTTTGTGGATGCTACTTAAACGGATATCGAGAGTTTTTAGTCGGATTAGAGCGCGAAGCAAGAGTTGAAGTAGCTCGTAGTAAAAATTTTAACTATTTAATGGTGGCGTGATGGATATTCAGAAATTAACAAAAGAACAGGCAGTAATAATTTCAGGCTTTACTGGCATTTTGTGCGGTGAATTTTCAGACTTTCATGCTGATGTTGAAAAGCGCCTTGGTCGCGGTGTGCAGACTTTTGAGTTTGGTTTTAAGGAGTTTTCGGCTGAAGTTAAAAGACTTTATGAAGCCGATTTTATTGAAATGGGTACGGTTAGTAAGGAGGAAGCCAAAGCCCAAGCGGTGCCTGAAGAATCGAAACATGAAGGTGGTTATTACCTGCAGGACTGCCGTGGTTATATCGGTAACTGCATGAAATTTTGGTACACACATGGTTACGGAGCAAAGCTACATAATTTCCATTGGTTTCCAACACTTGATGATGCATTAAAGGCCGCCGGTGGCGCTCCATGGCATAAGCCTTGGTATGCACCTTACGTTGACAGTCTGGCAGAAAAAACAATTGATATGCAGTTAGCGGATCGTGAGCAGGAAAAAGCCATGATCGAAGCACAGGAGAATTCGTAATGGGAGTAGCGATCAATCGAAATGACCAAATCGACACATCAATGATGTTGATTTTGCGTTATAAAAGACCTGTTGTTGCCTTAAAAGATATTGTGGAAGATTACATGCCACATTTAGATATGGCAGCTGCAAAACAACGAGCAGCTAAATGTAAACTACCTTTCCCAGCATTTAAGGTAGATGGTAATAAATCTGAATACTTTGTAAACTTAACGGATGTTGCAGTTTGGTTGGATTCACTGCAAAAAGAGTCTCAGAGAAATTGGAGTGAGGTGAATTGATTTCACCTCCTTTTTTTACGCCAATTCTACGCCATACGCCACGCAAAAAACACTAAGATATTGATTTTAAATTATTATTATAAATAGTCTAACCCACCTGCCATCGGAGCAACAATCAAATTATTTGACAGTTGATATGAACCAATATACATATATTTTCTTACAATTTCTGATCAACATAGTATACTTCATTCGCCCGTTCGGCTCATCTTTTTGTGCGGTGTTGTTTCATTATGAACCAAGTGTTTTCGACTCGTCCTCTATTCAAGACATTTAGCCTCTTGGCAATCAGCATAAGTTTAGCAGCTTGTGGTGATAATGCGTGGTGGTCAAATGGTAAAGAGCCTGAAATGAAGGCAGAACAAATTACCAAAGTTCTTCCGCCTCGCGTCAATGACCGCCAATCATGGTCGCAAGATATCTTCGATATCATGCAACAACTCAATATTCCGAAAACCAAGCAGAATGTCTGTAGTATTGTCGCTGTGGTCGATCAGGAATCGAATTTTGTTGCTGATCCTGCTGTACCTGGGCTGGGTGAAAAAGCTGTCAAGGAAATCAATACTCGACTAAATGAAAAGTTTGAAGCCAAACTGGGTGAAACTATTGGTGGTACCGTTGCTGGTTATTTTGAAGACGTATTAAAAAACCAGCCATCACCCGAAAATAACTACATGAGCCAAATGCGCAAAGTGAAAACCGAGCGTGAACTTGATTTACTTTATCGCGAAATTTTTGATTATATGTCAAAGCACTATCATGTTAGTGCTTTAACTGGTGCAGCCAAGTTGGTCGGGCAAGACATCGGTGAGAAAATGAACCCGATTACGACATTAGGTTCAATGCAAGTGCATATTAATTATGCCAAAGAGCATAAGCGCCAAAGTGGTAATATCGCGGAACTCCGTAATGATCTCTACACCCAATACGGTGGTTTATATTATGGAATCCATCGCTTGATGGAGTATTCTGCCGATTATGATAAAGCCATTTATCGCTTTGCTGATTACAACTCAGGTATGTATTCCAGCCGTAATGCCGCTTTTCAAAAAATGGTTGAGGTAATTCAAAATAAAGACCTCGATTTGGATGGTGATTTACTGCTTTATAATAAAGACGGTAGCCCACAATCGACCCTCAGCCAATCTGAAAAAGAGATTATCGCAGCCTTTACTAATAACAAGGTTTTAGTGACGCCACGCCAAATTCGCGCGGATTTAAAAAAAGAGAAAGAGAAAAAATTCGAAGATACACAAACCTATTTAGCCATTCAAAAGCTGTATCAAAGTAAAACCAATAAAGAACCAATTTATGCAATGATGCCTGAAGTCATCATTTCAGGCCCTAAACTCAGTCGTGACTATAATACCAATTGGTTCGCCAGTCGCGTAAATGGACGATATGAAACATGCATGCAAAGAGCGAAACACATCAGACTATAAATTTAGCTTTATTTGATTTTGATGGGACACTTTACCCAAGAGATAGTTTTACTGGGTTTATTTTCTTTGTGCTTTCCAAACGCCATATTGTCAAAAAAGGCTTGAAGATTCTCCCTTGGATTCAAGCCTATTATTTACGCCTCTACCCTGCTCATGCGATGCGACCCCGCCTGTTCGAAACCATGTTCAAAGCCATTCCAATCGATTTTGTTGAAAAACTAGCTCAGGAATATGCACAAAAACTGATTAAACACCTAGATCCAGATTTACTACAACAACTTCAACAACACCAGCAACGAGGCGATCATGTTGTTTTGGTTTCCGCCTCTATTGATCTGTACCTAGATTCAATCTGTAAACTACTGAATATCGACTTAATTTGTACCCAGACAGAGATCAAGGATGGCGTTTTAACAGGCCGTTATCGCTCAGAAGATTGCAGCTGTGAACAAAAGAAATTACGTATTTTGCAGAAATACAATTTAGCAAATTACCAAAGTATCTATGCGTATGGTAATAGTGAAGAAGATTTAGAGATGCTTTCTCTAGCAGACCATGCTTATATGGTGGGCACGAAGCAAGCCCTGCCCTCATTAAACGGTACACAATTAGAACTGGCAGACATGAAAAAGCCCGCTTAAAGCAGGCTTTTTCATTGAAAACAATTTAATAAATCGCCATATGATCCCGATGGATCATTTCTAGCGAACGTGCTTCACCGAGTACCTGATACACCTTTTCCGACGATAAACCCTTGATCATTTCTGCTGAACGCGAACTAAAATTCACACGTCCAACGGCAATACGAGCACCGTTTTTATCGACACATTCCACCACATCACCACGATCAAAATGCCCTTCAATCGCTTTAACGCCCACAGGCAATAAACTACGATGCTTGAGCTTGATCGCTTCAACCGCACCATCGTCAATCACCAAACGACCCGCGGTTTGTAAATGTGCAGCCAGCCATTGCTGATGTGCCGTCACGCGGTCATTGTCTGTGGTAAATAAAGTTCCCAGCATCTCGCCCGCCATTAAGCGTGCTAATACGTTGTCACTTTCACCACTGGCAATCAAGGTTGGGCAACCTGATCGTGCTGCAAGACGCGCTGCACGGACTTTGGTGACCATACCACCACGCCCCAGTACACCACCGCCGCCTGCCATTTCAAACAGGCCATCATCCAATGCACGAACAGCCGAGAACAGCTTCGCATTCGGATTACTGCGCGGATCAGAGTCAAACATACCTTGCTGATCTGTCAGAATAATCAACAATTCCGCTTGGACTTGTCCTGCAACCATTGCTGCCAAGGTATCATTATCGCCAAAGCGAATCTCATCGGTCGAAACCGTGTCATTTTCATTGATGACAGGAATCACATGCCAATCAATCAGGTTTTGCAAAGCATCACACGAGTTAAGATAACGACGACGATCGGCTAGATCATCATGAGTGAGCAGCACTTGTGCTGTTTGAATACCATGTTGATCCAATACACTTGACCACGTATGGATCAAGCCCATTTGACCAATGGCAGCACAAGCTTGCAAACTGGGTAGATCGGTGGGTCGACTCGCAAGTTTCATACGTACCATCCCTTCTGCTACTGCACCTGATGAGACCAAAATAATCTCATGTCCAGCATTGTGTAGATCTGCAATTTGTTTCGCCCAATGCGAAATTGCATTTAAATCTAAACCTTGCCCGTTTGCAGTGAGTAAAGATGATCCGATTTTAACAACGATTCGTTTACACGCATTGAGCTGACGTTGCCCATCGACCACTTCTATCATTTTTCCCTCGGTTTACTAGTCACGAATGTAGATGCTTTCTACATCGCCTTCATCCTCATCATCATCAAAGTCTTCATCATCGTCCAAACCAGCTTCACGCTGAGCTTTACGCATGGCACGATATGCTTCTTTTGCTGCGATGGTTTGTTCACGTGTTTCAGCTTCAAGCTGCTCACGGAATGCTTTCACTTCTGCTGCATACTCAGGATCTTCAACTTCACGCTCACGTTGCTGCTCGATCTGATCCATTAAGTAATACACAACGTCTTTCGTCCCTTCCGACATCAAACCAGAAGTTTTGAATACAGGGCCTTTCCACTGCAATTCATCAAGAATGTGCTGACACCACTCTTCTCTCGACTCTTCAGGAAGCTGATCAAGCTTGTTCAACACCAATACCACTGGAAGTTTTGCCAGTGTTGGAGAGAACTTCTCTAATTCACCTAAAATTGCGCGTGCATTGTGGGCAGGATCAGAACCGTCAATGGGTTGAACATCCACAATATGCAACAGGATACGGGTACGCGCCAAATGCTTCAGGAAGCGAATTCCCAGACCTGCACCTTCTGCTGCACCTTCAATCAGTCCTGGAATATCCGCCATGACAAATGAACGATGACGATCCGCATCGACTACACCCAGATTTGGAACCATCGTGGTAAATGGATAATCGGCAACTTTAGGTTTTGCTGCGCTAACTGCACGAATAAAGGTTGACTTACCTGCATTTGGCATACCGAGTAAGCCAACATCTGCAAGTACTTTCAACTCTAAACGGACTTCACGATATTCGCCTTTGATGCCATGTGTACACTTACGTGGCGAACGGTTGGTTGATGATTTAAAGTGAGTATTACCCAAACCACCATCACCACCATGCGCAACTTTTACGCGTTGACCATCAGCGACCAAGTCACCAATGATGTCACCAGATTCAGTATCCACAATGGTTGTACCCACAGGTACTTTTAAAATCACGTCTTCACCGCCACGGCCAGAACAATTCGCACCCGAACCATTTTTACCGCGTTCTGCACGATAACGACGTGTATAACGGTAATCTACAAGTGTGCTGGTATCATCATCTGCTTGGATGTAAATACTTCCGCCACGCCCCCCATCTCCGCCATCTGGGCCACCAAAAGGGACAAATTTTTCACGGCGAAAACTGGCTACGCCATTGCCACCGTCGCCAGCCTCTACGGTAATGACTGCTTCATCAACAAAGCGCATGTGCCAATCCTCAAATTCTTAAAAGCGGACTATTTTGCCACATTTTAATAAAATTCTCGAATAGAAAAATCAGCAAATTGTTTTTTTAAATGTATTATTTGTTCAATATTCAATTTCATGACTTTAGTCAGCAGACTAGCAGAATTTTTTCTCCTCAATTACGGTCTTACATTCTTCAACGGTAACTGCATTTGCATATCTAAATTCGCTTTAGTCTGCTGCACAGAGTTATACATGATCGCATCGAAAGAAGAGATATTGCTCATATTAATTGCATCATTCATATAAAAGCTTGGCTTAAATTGATGCTTCACAGCTAAATCAACTGACTCATCAAAATCAAAATAAACCGGCCCATCAAAAACAATTTTTACAGGAACGGTATAGGTTCGTTTCAGTTGAAATGGAATATCTAACTTCACTGGAATATTCAAACTCAAAGGAAACTTAGGCAATAATTTATTTTGATAAATCAAATCCGTACTGGTCTCGATCGGCATCACTTCATCCACTTTCAACATGGTTTCATAGTTAATATTGACCGTGATCGGTGTCTCCACCTCAAAACTTAGATCAGCCAAATACTTGCCTTTTAATGGCAAGTGCAAAGTTTGATCAATATCCAATACCGTCTTGAGCTGACCTTCGGACTTGACCCTTAAATGATCTCCCACCTGAATTTTAGTTCCTAATGATTCAGGCAAACGAATATCCGCCTGCTGTGCAGAAACAATCAATGACGCCTGAATATTCAAATAGAACCAAAACAAGATGGCCACCAAAGTGGTGACGATCACAAAACTGATCAACAAGCTTTTAAACGATTTGGTGATATCCATTATTCACCTACTTTTACATTATGTTCAGCAGCTTGTACTTCTACGGGTTGAGTTTTGACCCGATCCAGATACATGGTAGACAATGGAATTTTTAACTCGCCCTGCGCAATTTTAACCGGTAAGGTATTTTTTACATCCACAGTAGCATTCAGCTCAGAGGTAATCGGGACATTTAAATTACCTTGAATTGGAATATTGGCATTTAATTGTGTTTTCAACGGAATGTTCAAGTTTTCTTTCAGTTCTGTACGAACAGGCGCATCAAATTTTAAATGAACTTTTTGCTGTAAGGGAACTTGAATATCAATCGGTACATCCAGTTGCAATGGAATCGAGCCTTTCAATGGCAAAGTAACATCACGACCTAGAATTTTAACCTGAACCTTGGTATCTATCGGCAGACTTTGGTTCACTTTAATGGTTTCTTTAACAGGAATCGTGGTACTGATAGGAACCATATTATCGAAATAGACACGTGGTTTCAGGGTTTGAGTGAGTGGAATATTCAGTTGTTCATTAATTGGTATCTTGGCATCAACACGCCCATTCACATCCACATTGAGTGCATCTTTGACTTTAACCCGAACCTGTAAAGGCTCTTGCAAGTCAATAGCGACATCCTGATTCTTCAATGGAATATAAATATTAAAATGCTTAAATACCCACATTGCGATATACACGCCGCACAAGTTGGCCACTACAATTAAAGCAAATATCACAAACAAACGTCTGAACTGCAACAATGCACGATTCCTTAATTAATTATTTCCCTTTTCGCCTATTCTTATCGATTTTTATGTTTAATTCAGCATATATTCTGTACAGTCAATAAAAAAGCCCAGTTAAAAACCGGGCTTTTTGTTATCGCTTTGCGAACAAATTATGCATTTGTTTCAGCAGGAACTTTCGCATAGCTTACACCACACATTTGTTCAGCAATACGCAATACTTGGCAGCTGTAACCGACTTCGTTATCGTACCAAACATAAGCTGTTAAACGCGTACCAGATGCGATAGTTGCTTGTGCATCAAACACGCCCGCAGTACGCGAACCGATAAAGTCACTTGATACCACTTCAGTTGAGTTGGTATAACCGATTTGACCTTGTAACTTCGAGTTGATCGAGATTTGACGAATGTATTCGTTCACTTCTTCACGATCAATTTCTTTCTCTAAGTTCAAGTTCAAGATTGCAAGTGAAACGTTTGGAGTTGGTACACGGACCGAGTTACCTGTTAACTTGCCTTTAAGACCTGGCAATGCTTTTGCAACTGCTTTTGCAGCACCAGTTTCAGTAATGACCATGTTTAATGTTGCAGCACGACCACGACGGTCTGCCTTATGGTAGTTATCAATCAAGTTTTGGTCGTTTGTGAACGAGTGAACTGTTTCAACATGACCATTTAATACTTTGTATTTGTCATCTAAAACTTTTAATACAGGTGTAATTGCGTTGGTTGTACAGCTTGCAGCAGAGATGATCTTGTCTTCATCCAAGATATCGCCGTTGTTCACACCAAATACAACGTTCTTCATCTCACCTTTACTTGGTGCAGTTAATACGACACGCGCAACGCCTGCACATTTCAAGTGTTGGCTTAAGCCTTCAGCATCACGCCACTTACCCGTGTTGTCGATAAGAAGTGCGTTATCAATACCGTAAGCCGTGTAATCCACTTCGCTTGGGCTTGATGCATAAATCACTTTAATGAATTGACCATTGGCAATGATTGCTTCATTTTCTTCATCAACAGAAATTGTACCGTCGAAAGTACCGTGAATCGAATCACGACGTAATAAAGAAGCACGTTTCGCCAAGTCACCGTCAGAAGATTTACGTACAACAATTGCTTTCAAGCTTAAACCACGGCCCAAACCTGATTGGCTGATGATTAAACGTGCCAAGATACGACCGATACGACCAAAACCGTAAAGAACAACATCTTTAGGTGCAGCAGTAGCAGCATTACCTTTGATTGAAGCAACCGCTTGTGCAACAAAAGCGTCTACATCACCGCCTTGGTTCTTGTATTCAACAGCAAGCTTACCGATATCAACTTCTGCAGAACCGATATTGTCAACTTTCATTAACGCTTCCAAAATCGGGAAGGTATTTACCACAGAAAGTTCAACATCAAGCATACGTGTACGACGATGCGTTTTCAGAATTTGAATTACTGAACGGTTAATTAAAGAACGACCGTAAACAGAAACAACAATATTTTTCTCACGGTATAATTGACCGATGAGGGTAATCATACGTTCCGCGATTTCTTCACGGTTTTTCCAACGACCTTGGTGTTCTGCATGTAGGGCAACGATTGTTTCTTTGCTCACAGTTACGTCCTCTAATTTATATATACTGGGCGTGAATTTTTAAAACGCCATTATTGTAATAGAATTATCATCAAGATTGAATCAAAAGCCGCTAAACGAGCTAAGATTTTGTCCTAATTGACTATAAATTCATAAAATACCTATAATTATTTTTGTGAATTTTGGTAAAAGTGACTTTAATCATCAGAATAGCTGAAATTTCTCCTATGCATTCAGTGATTTTACTTATAAAAAATTTAGTACTCAGCGAAATATGATCTAAATCACCCTCTAAGTTTAAAATGCTCACCAAATCAGATTAAAAGCCAGAATCACTACACAAGCTATTGAAATAAAAACAAAAATAACGTATCAACTTGGTCGTACCTAGTATTCAAAAACATGAAGAGCAAATGAATTTTAAAACATGGTTATTGCTGATTAGTATTCCCCTTGCCTGTGAAATCTCTATGGGCCTTATTGGAATGATCGGGCTTGGGCTGACAAATATCGTTTATTTTCCTATTTCTTGGATTGGCGAACCCTTTTTCAACTGTAATGGTGAGATAGGCTGTCTTCCCCGAGAATATGGGCGTATTTTAATGTTTCTGACCATCAACCTGAGCTATTATTTATATGCAAAGATTAAAGGAATTTAGTTAGAAAACTAGATTCGCCTCAATCTAGTCCCCATCACTCAAACGTTGCGAGTATTGTTTCAAGTTCAATTGCAAATGTTGCTTGCGGCGTCTTTGTTGATATAAATGTGTCGCCCCCTCAATCACGAGCAGAAAAACGGCCAACCAAATTGGGATATACGTCAACCATTCATCAGCGCCAATTTTCTCTCCAAGCAATAACGAAACCAAGGCTAACAATACGGGTTCCAAATAGCCGAGTAAGCCAAAAATAATTAAAGGTAAGTAGCGACTAGCAAGAATATAGCTTCCCAACCCAATCGCGCTTAACAAACCTAATCCGATCACGACAAAAACCAAGCTCGGTTGATCCAAGAATTTGAGATATGACATCTCACCAGCCTGAGTAAAGAAAATCGCAATCGGTAAAATCAGCATAAGATCCCACCAAAAACCACCTAAGTGATCGGTTTGAATCTTTTTACGCAAAATAAAGTAAGCAGCATACCCCAATGCAACAAATACCGTTTCCCAAGCAATACTGCCTAAACGCCATATTTCATGCCCAACGCCTAACACAGCCAGCAATACTGCGACATACTGGAATCTGGAGAGCTTCTCCCCATATAAAAAACTCCCTGCCAACACCAGAACTAAGGGTAAAAGAAAATAACCCAAAGAAACTTGCAGGCCTCTGCCATGCATGGGGGCCCATAGAAATAGCCAGAGCTGAGCTGAAGTGAGTACTGAAGTGGTCAATAAAAGTAATAATAAGCTGGGATTGGCAAGAATCCGTTTAAACACAGTTTTGATCAGGGATAAATCACCACTTAACCACATAAATAGGGTCAGAAATGGAATTGTGGCAATAATTCGCCAACCAAAAGTCTGCTCACTATCCAAAGAACCGAGGAACTGACTATAAAAATAGAGAACGCCAAAAGTAACAGAAGCCAAAATTGAATAAGCAATTCCTTTTATCATTTTCAGCCTCTGCTTGAAGAATATTTTAAAAAGTACGTGATTTATCCACTATATAAAATAAAAAAACCATGCATGCATGGTTTTTCAACAAGTATAACTGATTTAATGATGTTCAGGATAAATAACATCCGCAATATCATAACCCAATGATTGAGCATAATTTAAATATTCATGAATCACTTCTTTTTTAGGATTAGGTATGCGTGAAAGCACCCATAAATATTTACGGCGTGGCTCCCCCACCAGAACCGTTTGATAGTCATTATCAAGCTTTAGAATCCAGTAATCACCACGGATTACAGGCACCCAACGCACGACTTCAGGCAAGAAGCTCACTCGTAATTTAGTATTAAAGGGAGCATTATCAACAAAAGCCTCTCCGAGACTTTGCTGTAAATTACCTTCACTGTCATAACATTTGTTATCAACAACAATATTGCCATTTTCATTTAAGGTGTATGTAGCAGTGACGTTATAAGCACACTTCCGCTCAAAAAACATCGGTTTTCGCGCCACTTCATACCAAACACCCAAATATTTATCGAGTTCTACTTTGTCAACTGTTGGCAAGGGTTTTGCTTGTGCATAAGCAATCGTTCCAACAGCCAGCCCAGTTAAAACAGCCCCGCCAATGGCAATCTTTGCAAGGCGCCAACTCGCTTTCGGGAAATTTTTAATAAAAGGCATGAGACATCCTCAAAACAGTAATTTGTTATCAATAGTCATATAGTTAGCAATTTAAAATAGCTTACTTTATAAACAAAAACTGTTGCGATATGTATCCCTTTTCAGGATTCCCGACCTAGATCAAGACTGCAACATATGCGCTTTGAGACGAACAATCTCATCACGCAATCTTGCAGCTTGCTCAAACTGTAACTCTTTCGAGGCTTTCAACATTTCCTTTTCCAGTTTGCCGATGTGTTTTGCAAACAGTTTTGGATCAGATAAAAGATGCTGTTCATCTGCGCTGATAGTTTGTGCTTGTTCAAGCACTTTTTCATCAATTTCATCATCAGTCAGTACTTCACCTGTATCAATTTCCTTGATGGTTTGACGAACTGCACTACGTGGGGTAATACCATGTAACTCATTAAATTCAATTTGTTTATTACGCCGGCGCTCAGTTTCATCTATCGCTTTACGCATCGAATCAGTAATACGATCGGCATATAAAATTGCTTTACCTTTGACGTTACGTGCAGCACGACCAATGGTTTGAATCAATGAACGTTCAGAACGCAAGAAACCTTCTTTATCCGCATCCAGAATGGCAACCAGAGAAACTTCTGGCATATCCAACCCTTCACGCAGCAAGTTAATGCCGACCAGAACATCATGCACGCCTGTCCGTAATTCGTGAATAATCTTGACGCGCTCAACCGTATCAATATCCGAATGCAGATAAGCGACTTTGACACCATATTCTTTCAGGTATGAAGTTAAATCCTCAGCCATCCGTTTGGTCAAGGTGGTAACAAGGACACGTTCATTTAACTGTTTACGAATATTGATTTCAGAGAGCACATCATCGACTTGGGTGAGCACCGGACGAACTTCAATTTCAGGATCAATCAAACCTGTTGGACGTACCACCTGCTCAACAATCTGCTCAGACTTTTCCAGTTCATAATGGGCTGGCGTTGCGCTGACGAAAACAGTGGTCGGAACAATCCGCTCCCATTCTTCAAATTTCATTGGACGGTTATCCAAGGCACTTGGTAAACGGAAACCATAATTGACCAAATTTTCTTTACGCGAACGGTCACCTTTATACATCGCTCCAATTTGTGGAACGGTCACATGCGATTCATCAATGATCAACAACGCATCTTCAGGGATATAATCAAATAAGGTTGGTGGCGCTTCACCAGCTCCACGACCAGAAAGATGACGTGAGTAGTTTTCAATGCCATTGGTATAGCCCAATTGTTGCATCATCTCTAAATCATAGCGCGTACGCTGCTCAATCCGTTGCGCTTCCAATAACTTGTCATGTTCTTTAAAAAACTTCAGTTGATCTTTCAACTCGTCTTTGATGGTATCAATTGCACGGGTCAAATGATCTTTTGGTGTCACATAATGACTTTTTGGATAGATGGTTACGCGTGGCACTTTACGCACCAACTTTCCTGTTAGCGGATCAAACCAGCGAATCGAATCAACTTCGTCATCAAATAATTCCACCCGAATCGCATCTTTATCCGATTCAGCTGGGAAAATATCAATGATTTCACCACGGATACGATAGGTACCACGCAAGAACTCCAGTTCATTACGGGTATATTGCATCTCTACTAGACGGCGAATGATCTCATCACGACTGACGCGATCACCTTGTACAATATGCAACAGCATTTGCATGTAGGCATTTGGATCACCCAAACCATAAATTGCCGACACTGAAGCCACAATAATGGCATCACGTCGTTCTAATAAAGCGCGCGTTGCGGAAAGACGCATTTGATCGATGTGATCATTAATCGCAGAGTCCTTTTCAATAAAGGTGTCTGAGGATGGGACATATGCCTCAGGTTGATAGTAATCGTAATAACTGACGAAATACTCCACCGCATTATTTGGGAAAAAGGCTTTAAATTCACCATACAACTGTGCCGCAAGTGTTTTGTTGTGCGCCATAATAATGGTTGGCCGTTGCGTTTGGGCAATCACATTGGCCATGGTATAGGTCTTACCTGACCCTGTTACACCAAGCAGTAATTGATTACGAAAGCCCTGGTTAATACCACTAACCAATTTTTCAATCGCCTGAGGCTGATCTCCCGCCGGTTGGTAATTGGTGACTAACTCAAAAGGTTGGTTTTCGCTCACGGGACTTCTCTTTTCTGAATATGTGCTATTAATGGAGTCATTGGGTAGAATTTACAATCTATTTTAGCCACTTTAATACCTTTTTAGATGTAGAGCTTAAGCTTGAAGAATTATTTTCAAATTCACATATTTATATACCTTACAAAGTACGGCTAATTTTTTATTTTCAACTAAAAGATTGAATTCTTATACAAAATCACCTTAATCTATGCGCTTCAAAAATATCAAGAACTTTATTTTCCTTTGTGAATTCAATTAACACACAATATTTTATATTAATCGTTCCCAGCTGCCTATTTTTCATAGGTTTGGCCTTTACATTCTGTCGCTTAATTTTTAAAGCTGAGATTTTTTTATTATGGATCGGTTTGGCCTATGCAATTCCCTCCATTGCGCTTTTCATACAATGCCTAATGAGCAACCCTCAACTAACGATTGCTGCTCCATTTACTGCAATTCTTTATTTATTAGGGAGTTGGCTTGGTGCATATGCAGTTACTATCAAACTAAATACCAGTTTCAATCATTACGTTGCTTTAACACTCTCAACCTTTGCCATTATTACACTGGCCTATTTTTCCTATGTAAATCCGCAAATATGGCTAAGGTTAATTATTTTGAATGCCAGCTTAGGATTGATTGGCTTTATTGCAATCCCAGCGGCATTAAAATCGCTATCCACCAGTAAATCATTTGATCGCTGGATTTTGATTTTCTATTTGCTGAATGTCTCCTATTCTTTTTGTCGTGCCATCATCAATTTTATATTTCTAGATACCATCGATAGAGACCATTTCATCCTCACCTCATCAACATGGTGGTTATTGGGCATGTCAGTCAATATTATTTTAAATATTTTATTCGCAATTGTAATCAGCGGTGGTGCAGTCAAGGATGTAATTCAGCGTCTCAACAATGAACGTCTACATGATCCTCTAACACAATTGCTTAATCGTCGAGGTTTTTCCGAAAAAAGTGAAAAACTCGCTTTCAGCAACCACTGTTATTTTTTAGTTTGCTTCGATCTTGACCACTTTAAATTAATTAATGACACATGGGGACATTATGTTGGTGATCAAGTCTTACAAAAAGTAAGTCGAGTGATGTTACAACAGCAAAAACCAAATGATCTAATGGCACGTTTTGGTGGCGAAGAGTTTATTTACTTAATATCTGCCAAAGATGCAACTGAGGCATTATCTCGAACACAACAACTCAAGACACGACTTGAACAGACCTCATTTACCAGTTGTAAAATTAAAATAACAGCCAGCTATGGCCTCACGCAAATACATAACTTTCATGAACTTGAAGAAGGGTTGCAGCGTGCAGATGATTTACTTTATCAAGCAAAAGAGAATGGGCGCAATCAAATTTCTTTCGATCTAATAATCTAAACATTTCACCCATGAGTCACTCCAAATTTTAATCTGCCTTTAAATGGATTAGTCCTAGTCAAGACAAAATGCGACTTTAAAATAAAATATAAAAGAAAAATACAAACAGCACTTGACCCTTTGCATAATCAACTGCAACATGAATTTATACTCTATTGCAATGATAATAATATGGCTTACCAATATCATGATGAAACAATAATTACGGAACTCCCTGAAGACACTGTTTTTGTTTTTGGCAGTAATTTAGCAGGCATCCATGACAGTGGTGCCGCTCGAATCGCAGCCCAACATTTTGCAGCAGTGAGAGGTGTTGGCCGTGGCTGGGCTGGACAGACTTTCGCGATTCCTACCTTAAATGAACATCTACAACAAATGCCCCTCTCCCAAATTGAGCATTATGTCGACGACTTTAAAATCTACGCAAAAAATCACCCCAAAATGAATTACTTTTTGACAGCTTTAGGGTGCGGGATTGCAGGTTATAAAGTATCAGAAATAGCGCCTTTATTTAAAGGGATTAACAGTAATGTGATTTTCCCAGAATCATTTCGTCCCTATATCGAAGATGATGCCGTTTCGCAATTTCCAGATCTAACCGCCGATGCTGTACATGCCTTTATTTCAGATGAGGTTATTTTCTATTTTGATCATGGCTATGAATCTTTCCAAGAAGCACTGGATCAGACCAATCTAAGCACAGCAGAAAAAGCCATTGCACTGGTGGTGTTAAATGAAGAGCTCTATCCACGTGATCGTTATGGCCGTGGTCGTGAACACGAAATTAATGATATTTTAGGCAAGCTTAATGGCAAGATTTTTAATTTCCATAACAATGAAGAAGGTGCCATGACCTTTGTTAGTGTAATTATTGCTTTAATGGAATTGTATGACATTGATGAATATGATTTTCTCAAGCTTTGGCGTGGCGAGTTGCAAATACAACATCCTGTAAACCGTCGCCAATAATCAGAAAAAAAGCCAATCAACAGATTGGCTTTTTTATTAACGCTTACCCATCGAACGACGTGTGCCGCGTGGTGGCATCCAAGTGCGATCGGCATATTGCTCAGGTTTTGGACGAACCTGATTATGAGTTGCATCTTCAGCGTCATCCTGAGCAGATGGCATAGGAAATGGCAATTTCACTAAAGCCTTTTTGGCTTTAGGTTGTTGGGTAGTCATTGAAATTCTCTCGAAATCTAGATTTCTAACCACATATTGTAATAGATTTTTGTGCTTTTGATAAAAATAAAATATGTAAAAAAACAGAATGATTCTAGAGCCTAAAATTTAGTAACTTTTTATGCGATTCAGGCAAGTTTCGGCCACAAAGAAGTCTATTTAAGCTAAGATAACCTGCTTTTTTTATTTTTTAATCCCATAAGAAGGAATAATGCCGTGGACGTACGTCTCTCTGATCGTGTCAATGCTATCAAACCGTCCCCTACACTTGCAGTTACCAACAAAGCTGCTGAGCTTAAAGCTGCGGGTAAAAACGTGATTGGTTTAGGTGCAGGCGAACCAGACTTCGATACCCCTCAACACATCAAAGATGCTGCAATTGAAGCAATTAATAAGGGCTTTACCAAATATACAGCGGTAGACGGCACTCCAAGCTTAAAAAAAGCAATTATTGCGAAACTCAAACGCGATAATAATTTAGATTATCAAGCCAACCAAATTTTGGTGTCTTGCGGTGGTAAACAAAGCTTCTTTAACTTAGCGCTTGCTTTGTTAAACAAAGGTGATGAAGTGATCATCCCTGCGCCATTCTGGGTAAGTTATCCAGATATGGTGATCATTGCTGAAGGTACACCAGTCATCGTGAAATGTGGTGAAGAACAACGTTTCAAAATTACACCTGAACAATTAGAAGCGGCGATTACCCCAAACACACGTTTAGTGGTACTGAACAGCCCGTCTAACCCAACAGGTATGATTTATACCAAAGCTGAATTAGAAGCTTTAGCAGAAGTATTACGCCGTCACCCACAGGTTTTTGTTGCATCTGATGACATGTATGAACCAATCCGTTGGGAAGATGAGTTCTACAACATCGCGACAGTTGCACCAGACTTATATGACCGTACTATCGTATTAAATGGTGTTTCTAAAGCCTATGCCATGACAGGCTGGCGTATTGGTTACGCAGCAGGCCCTGCGAAAATCATTGGCGCCATGAAAAAAATCCAGTCTCAATCCACTTCAAACCCAACTTCAATTTCACAAGTTGCGGCTGAAGCGGCATTGAATGGTCCACAAGACGTTTTACAACCAATGATTGAAGCGTTCAAACGCCGTCATGATCTAGTTGTGAATGGCTTAAATGACATCAAAGGTATCTCTTGCTTACCTGCTGATGGGGCGTTTTATGCTTATGCAAACATTCGCCCGTTAATTCGTGCCAAAGGCTTAAAATCTTGCACAGAATTCTCTGAATGGTTACTGGAAGAAACTGGTGTTGCTGTTGTTCCGGGTGATGCGTTTGGTTTAGGTGGATTTATGCGTATCTCTTATGCAACTGCTGATGAAGTATTAGTTGATGCTTTAGCACGTATCAAAAAAGCGGCCGATTCAATTGAAGGTGTTGATGCCGCAATTGCATCTATCCAAGCAGAAAAAGCTGCAAAATAATTTTTGCCGCAATAAAAAGAAGCTTCTTTATGAAGCTTCTTTTTTATGTCTAATAGAAAGTCGGAATCTTACTCAGCAGATTCACCACTAAAGAGCGCAACCACCTCAGCTTCAGTCATTTTCTTGGTTGAGTTCTGGAATGCATAAAACTCAGGTTTGCAGTCAATATAGATTTCCAGATCAAGATTCAAATCTTGCGGTGAATCATTCAATGCAAAGGCGTTGATATTGCAATAATTCTGATCTTTAGTCCGCCAAAATAAATTGGTACCACAAGCATTACAGAAACCTCGCTCCCCCCAAGCCGATGAATTATAAACAGAGAGATGGTCTTGTTTTAAAAATTTTAAGCTGCCCTGTTTCACATCAATGGTCATAATCACACCACTGGTCTGTCGACGACAGATTGAACAGTGACAGGCATGTACATCATGATTACTTAATTCAACTTCAAATGTGGTTTCGCCACACACACACTGTCCTTTCATTATAAATTTACCTGTTATTCAAAATTGTTATTGATGAATTATCGTTAGCATAAAACAAAGCAAGCATCGCGCAATCAATAATTTGTAAAACTTACTCTTCAGCGATGAACTGTATTGACAGCCTGTAATAGAAAGACTAGGTTATGAATAAGTTCCTTTTTAGAACTATTCAGGAAAAAAAGATGAAACACCCAAAAGAAATGAACGGACTAGAATTTCTAACCGCAATGCGTGCAGGGCAAATTCCACCAGCCAGTATTAGTGAAACGATTCCCATGCAACCAGTTGAAGTTGCTGAGGGCTATATCAAATTTGAGGTACAGGCAGATCAACGTCACCTTAACCCTCTCGGGGGCGTACACGGTGGTTTTGCTGCAACGGTACTCGACTCAGTAACAGGTTGTGCAGTTCATACACTTTTAGAAGCAGGCGTTGGTTATGGCACAATTGACCTGAATATTAAAATGTGTCGGCCTATCCCTAAAAATCAAAAGTTAATTGCAACAGGCAATATCATTAATATCAGTAAAAATTTAGGCATCTCTGAAGGCAAGATTGTCGATGCAGATGGCAAGCTTTATGCCCATGCAACCGCAACCTGCATGATCATTCGCCCATAAAAACTCTAAGGATAGATATGGGCTATTCACCATAGCCCTATGCAATTGCTTTATTCACATGAAACTTTTTCGGTCGAATACATAAGTGGCTAAATACTGCATATTGCCAAATGCTTTTTACTTGTACTGAGACAATCTTTTGCTCTGCCACAGACCAAGCAAGCGCAGTATTTGCGCCTAAAAAAAGCTCACCGCCTAACTGAAACAAATACAAAGGTGTTTGTTCATCAATATTCGCAGCACTCTTTTGTAGCAAGAGGTCTTTAGCTGTTTGAATTTTCCATTTGTTGCCAAACCATAACTGCAACAAATCGCCCAGATACAAGGCCTGCTGTTTAAATGGAAAGGTATTGAGCAAAGCATGTTCAACAGGCGTGTAATATTGCTCAGGATCTTGAATAATTTCGAGGTAGTGTTGTTGATAAAAAGAAAAATTTGAAAAAATAGACTGAATATTTAGAATAGTCATTTCGACCTCCAGTTTAGCCATTTTAGTGCTGGCAAGTAGGGTTAAATCCACACTGTTTAGATGAATATCTAAACGTTCTTTCTCATTCGAATCTAGCAATAGCCCGTTCAAAGTTCAAGTTATTTTTGCTACTTTATCGCAATTGTGCAAATAAAAAGCATACGATGCAAAAATGAAGGAAACATGACATTTTTATCTTGACCAATTTTAAAACCCACCTATAATGGCACTCAGATTCTCCCATAGCTCAGTCGGTAGAGCGACGGACTGTTAATCCGCAGGTCCCTGGTTCGAGCCCAGGTGGGAGAGCCAAGATTCTAAAAAGCCCTGATCATTGATCAGGGCTTTTTATTTTATCAGCATAAAACTCTTTTCCATCTTTATAACTACGATTCATTTATTCATTTTCATGTTGAATATGGTATATATTTTATCCTTCTCTCTATTTTTAATAGAAAATAAAATTTAACGATGATGTTAAGGAAAACACATAATGAAAAAGTTTATATTCTGTCTGATATTCCTATGCAGCCCAGCAATGGCCACTCAAACCACTTGGTATGCAGGTTCTTCTTATAAAGGTACTGTGACTGTCCCAATTGAGAATGGACCCAATGTCGTGTGGAAGTGTAATGGAGCAGTTTGCACAATGTCTGGCCCTTGGGGCAATTCTCTCTCCTTAGACTCCTGTCAAAGCCTAGTATTACGTATCGGTAAGATTAGTTATTATAAAAACTCGGCAGGTGCCATCTGGAATGCCCAATCGCCTGAATTGGCGCAATGCAACCAAGTTGCACGTTAATACCTAATATTTTAGTTAAGCGATTATTATTTATACTCATTTTACTTGACGGACTTTCATTTACCCCCTAAAATTCGCTCCAGATTCTCCCATAGCTCAGTCGGTAGAGCGACGGACTGTTAATCCGCAGGTCCCTGGTTCGAGCCCAGGTGGGAGAGCCAAGATTCTAAAAAACCCACTCTATTGAGTGGGTTTTTTTATTCGCCCTTTGATAAGCATATGTTTCAATCTAACCATCTCCTCTTTCTTACCATAGGCTTCATTAGTACAGCTTTACTGCTGTTTAGCTGCCTACGCCCTTTCTTTCCAAAACAAAAGTTCTTCGCTCGTCCCGTCATTACTTCATTCGAATCACGAATGTTTATCCGGTTACAACAAGCCTTTCCACAACACCACGTACTTGCACAAGTTGCCTTTAGTGCATTGATTACCAGTGATCATTATAAAATCCGCAGTAAATTTAATCGTAAAGTAACTGACTTTGTGATTTTGGATCAGGAAATGCAAGTGCTGGCGATTATTGAGTTAGATGACCCAAGCCATATCGGAAAAGAGTTAGAAGATAAAAAACGCGATCAGATGCTGCAAGAAGCAGGCTATTTGGTACAGCGCTATACACAAATTCCATCTGTAAAACAGTTACAGATGGATATTCGATAATAAATCGTCCTCAGAGGAATTATTCAGCCTGAGTGGTTGGTTCAGCTTGTTTTTGTTGTTCAAACTTTTTTGCGATTTCAGCATGTTGCTGATCATATTTTTTCTTGGTTTGTGCATCGCTTCGTGCCGCAAGAAAAGCCATCCCCACAATAAAAATTGGAATCAATAATCCCAACCCCATCAATAACCAAGGAACAGATCTTTTTTCAACAGGTTGCTGACTCATACGTACTTCAAACTCAAACGACATCAATTTCAAGATGCGTAACAATATAACAAAAAAGAGCCGCTATAAAGAGGCTCTTTGCTTAAAGCTTATTTCTAGCAATTATTAGAATTTACCAGTACACTGCGCGCTTTGACTAGCATCAATTTTGGTCGGATCAACCACTATATTGGTCTTTGCAGGCATCTGCGCTTGAACAAAGTTATACACTTGCAAATTTCTACACACAATCGCTTGTGTATGCGTTGCATTCAGGACAGGATCAAGTGTTACACTTGCTGATCCCAGAGCCTTTAAATTAGCAACTAATCCCTGAGTTACAGGGAATGGAACATTTGTATCAGCTGTTCCTTGAACAATATATACAGGCTTATCGATTCGCTTGGTTCCAGGTTGATTATCCACCAAGAACTTCTGAACAGTTTGATTATTCTTGAAGTTATTGGTATCTAATCCAGGATAATCCATAACCTTCTTATCAGGATTAACCGTCATAAATTGAATGATATCCGTTTTAAACTTCTCAATCAGACTTAAACTTGGATCATTTCCATCATCCAAACACAGTCCATTTTCGCCAGTTGTACCTTCTGCAAACTCAGCGAGGGATTTAGCTCTTTCTTGAAAAATGTCACGATAATTAAATCGTGGTTCATAGGCTTTGATACCAACTCCTGTCAATGCTGCATAGGCAAGTAGCGTTGCATAGGAATCCACAGATATACGGTTTGCTAAAGGTACACCCGCTGCTATCTCTTTTGCCTCTATGTCTGCTAAAGCTGTTGGTGCAACTTCTAGAATAATTTTACCCAGACTGGATGCTGGCGCACCAGCAACAGCACCTCTATAAGTTACATCAGCATTTGCATATTCTGCTGTGCCTAAAGAAGCCTGACCACCTTGCGATTGACCAATCGACATCCACTGTCCATTAAGCTTTGTTCCGTAATGATCTTTTGCTGCTTTAACTGCTGCAATCGCAGACTTCGCCTCACTGCCCAAGTTTAGATATGGATGAATTCCTGGTGTACCTAGGCCCTCATAATCAGGTGCAATCACCACATAGCCTGCTGCCAATAAACTATCCGCAAGAATTCTAAAGCGTGGATTCACTACATTATTACTGGGTGCACAGCTATCCCCTACACCAACGGTACCATGCTCCCAAACAACTACTCGGTAACCATCCTCAGGTTGGGCAATTTTAGGGAACATCACCAAAGCAGTGGCTTTGGCAGTGCGACCTTGAACATTGACCATGTTATACGTCATGATTTTGATTGATGCAGCATTATCTACCTTATCCTTGGAATAAGCTGCTTCAGACAGATAGGTTTTATCCGAGTCTACCCCAGTATAATTATCGTCATTGTCATTACATGCGGTTAAAAATAAAGCCGAAATAGAGAATGTTATTGCCAATGCAATTTTAGACCGTTTCATAAAATATCCTTTTAGTCCTTGTTTTATTTAAAGCATGAAACTACATGCCACATTATTAATGCACAAAAAAAGTGCCCTGCATAGGACACTTTTCAACTATTCAGTCAATTTAAAATATGAATTCTAAAAAATTCCAATAAAAATAATCAGTCCGACCCAACGATTATGCCGAAATGCCCAAAAACAGAGTTGTGGATCCCGATCTTTGATTTTAAAAGCTTGATAGGCAAAGTCTGCCGCAACCATCAACAATGCGACCAATCCAAATGGAAGTAATAAATTTTCCTGATACAAAGCACCACCAATAAGTAGTAAGCTTAGAATCTGTAGTAAACCAATAATCTGGATATCATAACGACCAAACAGAATCGCTGTTGATTTCACCCCAATCTTCAAATCATATTCGCGATCGGTAATTGCATACTGGGTATCATAAGCCACTGTCCATGCCAAATTGCCGAAATATAAAAGCCAACAGGTTAAATCTAGAGGTTTCCCCATTGCCGTAAATGACATTGGAATCCCCCATGAAAATGCCATACCCAGGACTACTTGTGGCAAGTGAGTATATCGTTTCATAAAGGGATAAATAAACGCCAGTACCAACCCCGCTAAAGCGCAATAAAAGGTCGCAATAGGGAGAAAAAACAAGGTACAGGCACTAGCAGCAACCAAACCCAAAAAAACATAAACCGCTTCGCGTGGACGAATCACTCCTGTCGCTAATGGACGTGTTTTAGTTCGTTCCACATGCGCATCTACTTTGCGATCTGCGAAGTCATTAATCGCACAACCCGCCGCACGCATAAAAATAGTACCTAAGACCATGGCGATTAAAATCTGCAACGGTGGTAAACCACCCGCAGCAATCCATAACGCCCACATGGTTGGCCAAAAAACCAGTTCTGTACCAATCGGTTTATCAAAGCGGCATAAATAATAATACGCTTCTAAACGTTGCCGCCATGTTGTGTGTTGCACTGTTTCCATGATGAATCCTTAGAGTCAATGCTGTCGAATAAACTGTTCAAATGCGGGAAGAAAGGTTTCTTGCACAATAAATTTGCAACCATGCCAAGTATAACAACTTTGTCTGGTCCAACCTTCTTCTAGATAAATCACCCGTCTTTCGCAGGCAGGAGTCGTTCGTTGAAATAAAAACCAGCCAATAGGCTTATTACGGATATGTCTAAATATCCGTGCTTTCTTATGTAAGCTTAAAATTGGAAAGATACTTTTTGCTTTAACCCAAGCTTCTGTTTCACTGCCATATAAATTGGTTTCACGTACCCAGGCAATATGATGTGTCGGCATCTGCATCCACTGGCTGTCATTAAAAGTGAGTCGCTGGAAATGCTCTTTAAGGCGTTCGACATGAAACTCCCCTTCACCCAAATCAGTCAACTGTTGAGTGAGAGAGCCTGATGCATACAACCATTTTTTCAATTCAGCTGGGATCTCTCGTCCCTTAATTCTGTTTGGTCGTAAATTTCGCATGCTTGGCTCACTAAAAACATCATTAGGGTCTGCTGATACTTCAGCCATGCATTGCGTTATAGGCTAAAACCACACAAACAAGGCATGGAACGTAGACAATGGCGATACCCTTGTCAAGTTTCATAACGAAGTTTGGGGAAGTTTTAGACATAACCCTTCGGGACAGGGTCATTTTTTGATGTTACTACGTTAGCCCGTATTCATTTAGAAGCACTAAATTTCATACGACCCGCCTTGTAACATCTAAAAAATGTCCTCTGTCGCAAGCATCTGTGAAGTGCCAGCAGACCCTATGAGTGTACATGAATTTCTTAAGAAAAACGTATGACTTTCAATTGAATCAAAAACATAAAAAAAGCTCGCCGAAGCGAGCTTTTTGGAATTGGATATATTACAGGCTGTAGTACATATCAAATTCAACTGGGTGAGTTGTCGTGTTAAGACGACGTACATCTTCAGTTTTAAGTTCGATATATGCATCAAGCATTTCTTTAGTGAATACACCACCTTTCAACAGGAACTCATGATCCGCTTCAAGTGCAGCAATCGCCATTTCCAAGTTGTGAGCAACTGTTGGGATTTTTGCTTCTTCTTCAGGAGGAAGATCATACAAGTTCTTGTCAGCAGCTTCACCTGGGTGGATCTTGTTTTGGATACCATCAAGACCAGCCATCAACAATGCCGCAAAACCTAAGTACGGGTTCATTAATGGATCAGGGAAACGTGCTTCGATACGCTTGCCTTTAGGGCTAGAAACGTAAGGAATACGGATAGAAGCAGAACGGTTACGTGCTGAGTAAGCAAGCATAATCGGCGCTTCGTAGTGTGGAACCAAACGCTTATAAGAGTTTGTACCTGGGTTGGTAATCGCATTCAACGCACGCGCATGCTTGATTACACCACCGATGAAGAATAATGCCATTTCTGATAAACCAGCATATTCATCACCAGCAAACAAGTTCTTGCCATCTTTAGAGATTGACATGTGAACGTGCATACCAGAACCGTTATCACCCACCATTGGCTTAGGCATGAATGTTGCTGTTTTACCATATTGGTGAGCAACGTTCCAAACTGCATATTTGAACTGTTGAACTTCGTCCGCTTTACGAACCAAAGTATTGAAGCTCACACCAATTTCTAATTGGCAAGATGCAACTTCATGGTGATGTACTTCTACGCGACCAGGCCCCATGATGTCTTCGATACGTGCACACATTTCAGCACGCATGTCTTGATGAGAGTCAACTGGAGGAACTGGGAAGTAACCACCTTTAACACGTGGACGGTGACCTGAGTTACCTGCTTCATAGTCTTTACCTGTAGACCAAGCAGCTTCTTCAGCGATCAATGTGTGGCGCGCGCCAGACATATCGATGTCCCATTTTACTTCGTCGAAAACGAAGAATTCTGGTTCTGGACCAAAGAATGCTGTATCACCGATACCTGTAGATTTTAAATATTCTTCAGCACGACGAGCAATCGAACGTGGGTCACGCTCGTAACCTTGACCAGTTGAAGGCTCGATGACGTCACAAGTTACAACAACTGTAGGCTCAGCAAAGAACGGGTCAAGAAAACCTGTTTCAGCATCTGGACGTAAGATCATGTCA
Organism: Acinetobacter colistiniresistens; assembly: GCF_024582815.1. Lineage (NCBI taxonomy): Bacteria > Pseudomonadati > Pseudomonadota > Gammaproteobacteria > Moraxellales > Moraxellaceae > Acinetobacter > Acinetobacter colistiniresistens. The sequence continues at coordinate 1,914,272 of NZ_CP102099.1, read as the reverse complement.
GAAGCTTCAATGCCTTTCCAACCAGCAATTGAAGAACCATCAAACATTTTACCGTCTTCAAATGTATCTTCATCAATGGTATCAGCTGGGTAAGTTACGTGCTGTTCTTTACCCTTAGTATCAGTAAAGCGAAAATCGACCCATTTTGCGCCACTTTCTTTGATGAGTTGAAGGACCTTGTTCGCCATGCTCATTTGCTCCAATGAAGTTTTTATGCACTTGTTAAGTGCGTGTTAGTTGTTGATGTATAATTAGCAATTATCATACCAACAATTTAAAAGCATACCTAAAACATTGAAATTCTTTGCAGAAAAAATGCTTTAGGTTCCCTGCCCTATGCCTACTATAATGTCTGCATTTAAAAATGCACCATATTTAAACATTCCTATTTTAGCGCGTCCCCAAAAAAGACATAATGAACCAAAATAGTGCAATACATATAACAAAGAACCAATGTAGTGCCAATTACGCTTTTATTATTCGCGTAAATTGGCTTTTTATATCATTCTTTTCAACATCATTCCAATCAATTCATTTAGACTTTCGATTCACTTTCAGTTTTATTTCTCAAGCCTTTCAATTACAAAAATTTATTATCGATTAGCAGCTCATTTCTACAAACAAAATTGGCCCTTTATTTAAGTGCTGAGATTTCCGAAATATTCAACATTGGCTATTTGTTTTTGCTATGATTATTCGTCTAAGAATTGTGGTCCATCATTCTCCATTCTTCTTAAAGTGAGTAACAATGTGAGCAATATCAGCACTCACTTGTTAAAACCTTAAATATAATCAATAGGTTGAATATAAAATGCTTCTAATGGTCGATAACTATGACTCATTTACTTACAACATCGTTCAATACTTTGGCGAGTTGAATCAAGAAGTAAAAGTTGTTCGTAATGATCAAGTAACATTAGAGGATATTGAGCGATGGCAGCCGAAATATCTGGTGATTGGCCCTGGTCCATGCTCTCCGAGTGAAGCAGGCATTTCCATTCCAGCCATCAATCACTTTGCTGGCAAGGTTCCTTTGCTTGGCGTTTGCCTAGGTCATCAAGCCATTGGTCAGGCTTTTGGCGGTCATATTATCCGTGCCAAAACAGTAATGCATGGGCGCCTATCTGATATGCACCACAGTGACAAAGGAATTTTTAGTAATCTGCCTTCACCTTTTGCTGCTACGCGTTATCATTCGTTGGTGATTGAGCAAGAAACCTTACCAGAATGCCTAGAAGTGACTTGTTGGACTAACCAGACAGATGGCACGATTGAAGAAATAATGGGGGTCAAACATAAAACACTGCCTGTCGAAGGCGTGCAGTTCCACCCTGAATCAATTTTAAGCCAACATGGCCATCAAATTTTCAAAAACTTCTTGGATATTTATGCTTAGATTCAAGTTCTGATTTTAATTTAAGTCCTCAGTAGCCCATTTTAATGTAATGGGCTGCTTTTATTTTGAACATATAAAAACAATATACAACTCATACATACGGGTTAAATTTCCAGCATTAAAATAAAGCAATAAGGTTTTATTTAAAAACAAATCATTCTTTTTCAATAATTAATCCACTTTTCACATGTTATAAAAAGTGAATTGAATTCCTCATTTCTTGATAAAAGGATTTCTTTTTAATTTTTTAGATTAACTATAGTCATAGGAATGATTAAGTTTCAGAGCTGCTGAATGGTAGAATCCACCCCATTGTTTTAGCACCCCCCTGAAATATCGATCAGGATAACCTATTGTGAATACCTTGGTTTTATTAAATATTATAGTTTTTGTCCTGCTACTGGCAGGCTTGTTTTTCACCTATCGAAAAGATTGGAGTCTCTCTAAAAAAGTACTCATCGGTATGGTGGTGGGTATCTTCTTTGGTTTAGGATTGAAAACGATCTATGGTGATAGTCCTGTAATCGAACATTCAATCGCATGGATTAACCTTGTCGGTAATGGTTATGTTCAACTATTACAAATGGTGATCATGCCACTGATCTTCGTTTCGATCTTAAGTGCTGTCGTGAAACTACACCAAACCACCTCTCTCGGAAAAATCAGTGTATTAGTCATTGGTATTCTGTTAATCACGACGGCGATTGCCGCACTGGTCGGTGCAGCTGTGACCAATTTATTTGGTTTATCTGCCGAAGGACTGGTACAGGGCACAAAAGAAGCCGCACGTTTAGCGACTATTCAAAGCCAATACATTGGGCAAGTCACGGATTTAGATGTCCCGAAACTCCTGCTCTCGCTATTTCCGCAGAACCCATTTGCTGATTTGACTGGCGTTCGTCCTACCGCGATTATCAGTGTTGTCATCTTCGCTGCGTTTTTGGGCGTTGCTGCGCTCAAACTCATGGATAAAGACACCGTCAACGGCGAAAGAATCCGACATGGTATTGAAGCATTACAAGCCTTAGTGATCAGTCTGGTTCGTTTAGTGATGCAATTTACCCCTTATGGTGTATTGGCACTGATGACTAAAATGGTCGCTACAGCAAATCTGGCTGACATTGTAAAATTAGGTGAGTTCCTGATTGCTTCTTACCTCGGACTTGCGATTATGTTCCTTGTCCATGCGTTGCTTTTGTTATTTGTACGTGTCAATCCAATCGACTTTTTCAAGAAAGTATTCCCTGTATTGACCTTTGCATTTACCAGTCGTTCAAGTGCTGCCAGTATTCCACTCAATATTGAAGCGCAAACCAAGCAACTCGGCGTACCAGAAGGAATTGCCAGCTTCTCTGCTTCCTTCGGTGCAACAATTGGTCAAAATGGATGTGCGGGCTTATACCCTGCCATGTTGGCGGTAATGGTTGCGCCTACTGTTGGCATCAATCCACTTGACCCCTTATGGATTGCTCAATTGGTTGTCGTCGTTACCCTCAGTTCAATCGGTGTAGCAGGTGTGGGGGGTGGTGCAACTTTTGCCGCTTTAATCGTCCTTCCTGCAATGGGCTTGCCGATTACCCTAGTAGCATTACTGATTTCAATCGAGCCTTTGATTGATATGGGACGTACTGCTTTGAACGTGAATGGTTCAATGGCCGCAGGTACAGCCACCAGTCAGTTACTGGGGGTCAGAAATCCTCAACCAGACAATGATGCTTAAACTGATACAAGCATAAAAAACACACGGTAAATTTAACATTAAAAAAGGTTTGCCGTGTGTGATATACAAATACATACTGATAAAAATTCCTGCCCACAAAATCAATAAACAACCTGTTCAAAACCTTCGAGGAATTCATTCAATATGATGCATAATGATCAAGTCAATATTGACACTGACATTGTCACCAATATGATCCATGAACAATTTCCACAATACTGCAATCTCGAAATAAAAAAACTAGATACTCAAGGAACAATGAACGCAATTTACCGTCTTGGAGATAAATTAGCTGCCAAATTTCCATTACGTTTAATTGATAACAAGCTGTGCAACGAACAGATTCTAGCTGAAGCGTCCGCAATGAAGGAAATTTCACAATGCACAACCGTACCATGTGCTCAAATGATCGGGATCGGACAGCCCAGTATAGATTTCCCAATGCATTGGATCATACAAGATTGGCTTGAAGGCGATATTGCCACACCGATTGATTTTTCATCGTCCACATCCTTGGCTCAAGATATCTCAGATCTCATCCTAAACCTGAGATCAGCACATACACATCAGCGCCGTTTTGATGGCAAAGGACGTGGTGGCAATCTGACAGACCATGATGACTGGATATCAACATGCTTAAAGAAAAGTAAAAATTTATTAGATGTTGATATGCTTCACGCTATATGGGTACGTTTGCGCCAGCTTCCTCATAGGCAACGAGATGTCATGAGTCATAAAGATTTAATTCCTGCAAATCTACTAGTTCAAAATCAGCGGCTCATTGGCCTGTTAGACTGTGGCAGTTTTGGGCCTGCGGACTCAGCTCTCGATCTGGTTGCTGCATGGCATCTATTTGACTCCCCACGACGAGAACTCATCAAAGAAAATCTTCAATCGGATGATATTGAATGGAAAAGAGGTGCTGCCTGGGCCTTCCAACAAGCACTGGGGCTGGTCTGGTACTATGAGAAAAGTAATCCAGCAATGAGTGCGTTAGGACGATCAACATTAATTCGAATTATAAATGACCCTGACATCTAAACCGCCCTTCGATATGACAGCTAAAATAAACAAGCCAACAGATTAACGCTGGCTTGTTTAGTGACTGAATCAATTACAACTTTAACTGTTGTAGGAGTGAACCGTCTTGCTTTGCCACCAAAGATTCACACAACTGGATTCGTTCCTTGGTCTGGTTTAAACCTCGTTCAACGCCCACCAACTCTTTGGTACGCGGTGCAAAGAAAGTGTTTAACTGTGTCACTTCTTGTTGTGAACATGCTGCGCCACTAAACAATGCAGGGAAACGTCCCGCAGAAGACTTGCCTAAGCGATCAAACACAGCATCGTGATTGGCTTCGAACCATGTCCACAATCCACCTTGCTCGCCGCTATAATTATTAATTGAGTTGATCACGGTACGAACTTCGCCGACTTTAACGCGTGAATCCAAAACAAGCTGACGTGCCAATGGTCGTGTTTCAGTCTGGTTGGCTGCGCCTAAAGCCGTGAGAATTGCAAGGCGCTGTGTCGGTTGTGTAATATGCTTTAATTCAGCCAATAATCGATCAAATGCAGGCTTGCCTTTGTCTTGTACACGGACTGCCAGAACGGTTGGCAATAATTCTGGTGTGAGCTGTGCAAAATTCAATTGCTTCTGAGCAAACAGTGCATCGGACTGTTTTAGAAATTGCTCACGGACTTCAGGCACTTGAATTTCTAATGCAAGGAATTGAGCCAATTCACTTCGCCACAAGCTATCTTCAGCTGATTCACCTGCTTTACCGACATAACCCAATTGCTTTAGCTTTGGCAGATATAAATTTGCTAAGACTTTTCTAAAATGCTCGCGTTCAGCTGCTGTTTTTAAGATATGGCGCTGGATCGTACTCAACTGCTGGAATAATGCAGTACTAATTTGACGACTGTCAGAAGAAGCGAATTTTTTTGCCACATCAACAACAGCCAAAACGTTAATATCACCATGATTAAATGCTGCAGAAACTGCATAAGCATAGGCCAACTGTTCAGTATTGGACAGTTTCCCTGTTGCCGCCGTTAAACGTGCCAACTCTTTTTCTGGCAAACTAAACTGGTAATAGCCTGCGGCATCGGCATTTGGAATATACCAGCTGTCTGGAGTCGCCCCTTTTAATTCAATCTTGGCTTCTGCTTGGTCGATCAGTTCACACTGAACTTTACTTGGCGCATTTGGTACTTCATAGCGTACACATAATGGGACGCCCCAGAGACTGTTGGGATCTCCTTTAGAGCCTACAGGTAGATAGCGCTTTTGCTTTACATTTAAGAAAACTTTGTTGCCCTGCTGCTCTAATGAAGTGCTCACTAAAGGCACACCAGGTTGGTCAATAAAGCTTTTTACTGCTTTAGCAAACCGCTCGCCCTGACCTGACTGTTCTGCCAATGCGCTAATTAAATCATTGGCAGTCGCACTGCCATATTGATGCTTTCTAATATAGTTGCGCACCCCTTGCTTAAATTTTTCCTCACCCAAATAGCTTTCAAACATATTTAAAACAGCTGCCCCTTTTTGATAGGTAATCCCATCAAAAGCAGTTTGAATATCAGCATTGCTTAAAATCGGCTGGCGAATACGACGTACACTAACCAGACTATCACTTTTCATCGCCCCTGCCGTATCTGCGACACGCTCCAGATCGGCATTAAATTCAGGGTGGAGTTGTTGGGTGATTTTGCTTTGCATCCACGTTGCAAAAGATTCATTCAGCCACAAATCATCCCACCACGGCATGGTCACCACATCTCCAAACCATTGGTGAGCTAATTCATGTGCATTGACATTAAATGAACTCTGCACAAAAGACACAGGAGAGTCTTTATCCAGCAGCATCAAATAATCTCTAAATGTGATCAGTCCGGGATTTTCCATTGCACCAGCAGCAAAGTCAGGCGCTGCAAGCAAATCTAGCTTGTCAAATGGATAACCAAAAGCAAAATAGTCTTCTAAGGTTTTTAAAATGGCTGGCGTTTCAGATAAGGCATGCTGCATTTTTTCAGCCTTACCATCCGGTGCGATTCCTCGCAGTTTGATTGCCTCTTTACGCCACTCAGTCGCAGCAATATCTGGGCCTGTCTGTACTTGCCAAGGGCCAACTGCCAGTGCCAATAGATAAGTCGGCAGTGGCTTGGTCGGTGCAAAACTTAAAGTTTTCCAACCTGATTTTTCAGCTTGTTCAGAGACTGGATGGGTATTGGCAAAACCTGAATATTTACTTGGAATGGTTAAACGTATTGTAAAAGGCGTTTTAAACCGTGGTTCATCGAAAGATGGAAATGACTGACGGGCACTAATCGCTTCCATCTGGGTCATGACATAAGGTTTACCTTCAAATTCGATCTTATAAATGCCATCCAGTTGCTGATCATAAGCAGCATTAAAATCAAGTACTAAACGATATTGCCCAACAGGTAAGGTCTTGGCAAACTTAATCACACTCACGCCATCGACTTCCGAAGCCTGCTCATATTTCGCTTTGGTTTTCTGTCCAGCTGCAGAGATAATACTAGCCTCTTGTACCGACAAGGATTTACCGTGAATCCACAGATGGTCGGTCGCTTGAGTAAGTTTTAAATGAATCGTGGTTTTGCCTGTATAACCTTTTTGAGCAGGATCAATTTTAAAGTCTAAATCATAAGATTCAGGCACAACCCATTCAGGTAATTTTCCAATCGGAATCTGTTCCTTGGTATTGGATGCAAAAATTTGCGTTGCTGATAAAGAAAGTAAAGTTGTAAGTAATAATGTTTTTTTTAATGAAGGTTTGACCAACATAGGAGATCTATCCTCTGTAGTTTTTAAAATAAAAGACGCAGCAAATGGTGTGCCATTCCGCTGCATCCACACATCATTTTTAGAATTTATAGTTAAACTCTAACCAAGCTTGACGGCCATAGAGAGGATAACCTGTTGCATAATAGGCCCATCCACCTGTGTAATCCAACTTATCCTTATCAAATAAATTATTTACAATAATCGAAGCCGATGCCTGAGATGAAATTTGATAAGTTCCACTCCAATTGACAACATACATCGGGTTCAACCAACCAGACTCATCGGCTTTCGGTAATTTTCCATAACGACTCAATAATACGGTCGACTCAAATGGACCGCGCTTCCAGCTCAGGCTGCTATTAAAGCGATCACGCCAATCAAGATTACTTTTATCCCAAAGTAAATCATCAGCAGGATCTTCTTTGGATTGCTGATATTTATTCTTCAGTGTGCGACTAAAATTGACGCTCCACAGGAAATTACCCCAATGATCAGTTTTCCAGCGCAATTTACTGGTCAAATCGATACCACTAGAACTGACGGAAGCGGCATTGATTGGAACAATATTAATATTGCGAATCACATTCGGGTTAACCACAGCATCTGTAGGATTACGTTCAATCCGTGCAAGTGCATCTACACATTGCGTATCATTAATATTTCTGCGTCCAGCACGACAATCAGCCTCAGTTTTAAGCAACTTGTCTGCACTGATGTTCGTCACTTGATCATCAATCTGGATATTCCAGTAATCAACCGATAAATCAAAAGTTTTAACAGGTGACCAGACAAAACCAAAACCATAAGATTTGCCGTTTTCAGGTTTTAAATCTTTGTTTCCGACTTTAATATAATCTGCGCCAGGGGAATACAATCTAAATTCACAATTACTTAATGGCTGTCCTGTTTGCTCACAGCGTAAATAATCCGTCGTACTCGAGTAATATCCTTTTTGTTTATTTAAGAATAAATAGTTCATGTCAGGGGCACGAAAGCTGGTTTGGTAATTACTGCGAAGTAATAAGGTTGGGTCTGGACGAAACTCCAGCCCTGACCCAAAAGTAAATTTATCAATACTATTATCCGAAAGCGCATAGCGATCATAACGTCCAGATAAAGTTAAATTTAATGGTTTTGCTAAAGGAAGGAACAACTCGGTTCCCAGGGCTTGATGCGAACGCGTCCCACCATATTCACCATAACTGGTTGTATTAAATTTACCCTGCTCAAAAGCTTTATCTGGTCTATTTTTAAAACCTTGCCGCCCAACTTCAGCAATTGCTGCCAATTTCGCCGTTCCCGCAGGTAACTCAAATACATCACCATTGGCAGCCAAACTCACACTTTGCACCCAAGAGCGATCTTTCTGCTCACTGCTCCCCCAAACTCTTCCGATCTCGTCTGGATTGAGAGGCTGGTTTAAACGTTTTAAATCTGGTGCGTAAATTGGAACACCATCTTTGTCTACCCCTAAACGTGAACCTAAGAAATATTCATCTATACCAGCAAGCTGATTGATCGGATTGCGTAAATTACTGGTATAAATCGAACCGTTGTATGCCGCTTCATAATTCCAGCTACTGTCAGCAATATCCCCTCGAATACCAAAATTTAAATTTGATGAAAACTCCTGCCATTTCTTATTAACTTTATTCAGGCCACCAAACTCCTCTGGTGCAAAAGCACGATTCCAGATTTCATAATTGCCTGAGTTTTGATTGAAAAAGTAGCCATTAGTTCCCAGCGAAGTCCATGTCGGTGAACGAGTATTATTCTGGATCTGATTTGCGCCAATCAGGATATCTGCAAATAATTGCGTTTTATCATTCAAGCTATAATCCAACCCCAAGTAACCGTTTTGGCTACGATTTTGGGTTTGTACAGACCAATAAGTTGAACGTACACGATCACTGGTACAACGATCACCATTTTTAGCAAAGTTATGTACGGAACTCTTGAAAAGCTGCTCATATGCTTGGCAACCATCCCCGCCAATGGGCAAATATTGTCCTGTCTCCGCATTCCGGCGTCCAACAATTGTTGTCGGTGCTTCACCTTTCTTTGTACTGGTAGACATGAAATGACGATCTGTTGCGAAAATCGGCTCACGCGCACTTAGTTCTAAACCATAAACAAGGCTCAGTTTATCTAGATTATTACTGCCACTCAGTTGTAAGCGTAGATTTTCTCCGCCTTCTTTGGTAGTACCAGCTTTGAGATTGATCTGTGTGCCATCCGTTTTCTTTTTCAGAATGATATTCACCACACCTGCAATTGCATCTGAACCATAAATTGCAGAAGCACCTCCATTTAAAATCTCAATCCGGTCAATAATTGCAGTAGGAATATTGGCCAGATTGACAAAATTAACATTGCCCTCATACGCTACAGGATAGTCCGCGACGCGATGACCATTGATTAAGGTCAAGGTATAGTTCGGTCCTAATCCACGTAGACTGATGGCATTTGCCGCAGGCGTTCGGATATTGCCAAAATCGGCGCCTTGTACAAACCCCGTGTTTTGGGCCAGATTATTTAAGGCATCAAAAGCATTGGTATAGCCTTGTTTTTCAATATCGGCAGCGGTAATCACAGTTACACTGGTTGGACCATCTTTTTGTGCTTTTGAGATACGTGAACCTGTGACCGCTACACGCACCACTTTATCCGATGTTGCCTTGCTTTGTGGCTGCTCTACATTGCTCTCAGCATAACTTTCTAATGGATGAAGGCATGCAATAAAGACAACAACAAAACAACCTTTGTTTTTAGCAGCCCCAAGATATTTCAAGTAATTTAGGTACATATTTATGAATGAATAAAATTAAGACCGACCTAATATATCCACTTTTATTTAGTTGATTTATACTCATTTTTCTAGAGATATGTATGATTAAGATATACCAAAAGGTTAAGTCCTTATCATAAAAATCAGAATAAATTAAAACCTTTTTCCAGAAATAAATTGAACTATTCAAAAATACCACATCAATGAACAAGCAAAATTTTTAAAACTATGACCGAACGACAAAAAACTTTGTTTATTTTCTGATAACATAGCTCGCAGCTAGTGAATCATGGATCACAAAAAGCCAAACCATCTACTCAGACAACTGACTTCACTCAAAATTTTAATCATTGATGCTGTAACTCATGACTATGAATATCCAACAGGCCCTTAATCACATTACCAAAAACATTCATCTTACCCAGCCTCAAATGGAAGATGTAATGCGCAGTATCATGCAAGGTGAAGCAACGGAAGCGCAAATTGGTGCACTGATGATGGGCTTACGCATGAAAGGTGAAAGTATTGATGAGATCACCGCTGCGGCACGTATCATGCGTGAGTTTGCCATCAAGATTGATGTCAGTGATATTCCGCATCTCGTCGACATCGTCGGTACAGGCGGTGATGGTCAAAACTTATTTAATGTTTCAACCGCTTCTAGCTTTGTGATTGCCGCTGCAGGTGCAACCATTGCCAAACACGGTAACCGCGGTGTGTCTAGTAAATCAGGATCTTCTGATCTACTTGAGCAAATCGGCATTCAGCTTGACCTAGATATGCAACAAACTGAACGCTGCATCCGTGAAATGGGTGTAGGTTTCCTGTTTGCGCCCAATCATCATAAAGCCATGAAATACGCTGTTGGTCCTCGTCGTGAACTAGGAATCCGCAGCATCTTCAACTTACTGGGACCATTGACCAACCCTGCTGGTGTGAACCGTTTTGTGATTGGTGTATTTTCAGATGAACTTTGCCGCCCCATTGCTGAAGTATTAAAACAGCTCGGTGCCGAGCATGTATTGGTTGTGCATTCTAAAGATGGTCTGGATGAAATCAGCCTAGCTGCACCAACCGCGGTAGCGGAACTTAAAGAAGGTGAAATTACCGAATGGACGTTGAACCCAGAAGATGTCGGTATTGCCTCTCAAACCCTCACAGGCTTAGTGGTCAATAGTTCAGAAGACAGTTTAAAGCTGATCAAAGATGCTTTGAGTCGAGATAAATCAGAGGTTGGTGAGAAAGCCGCGAATATGATTGCACTAAATGCAGGTGCAGGCATTTACGTCGCAGGCATTACCAAAACCTATAAACAAGCTGTTGAGCTGGCTCAAGATATTCTATATGGCGGACAGGCCTTAGAAAAAATGAGTATCTTGGCTGAATTTACCAAGACATTGAAACAATATCAGGCAGACTAAGGACTTCTCATGATCGATATTCAAAATACCATTTTAGGTAAAATTGTTGACCGCAAACATGAGGAGCTTACAGCACGTTTAAAACAACGTAGCTTGCATGATGTTGAACAGTGGGCTAAACAGGCCACCCCTGTTCGTGGTTTTGCCAATGCCTTACAACACAAACGTCCAGCCGTAATTGCTGAAATTAAAAAGGCTTCCCCATCTAAAGGCATCATTCGTGCAGATTTCAATCCTGCTGAAATTGCCCAACAATATCAACAAGCAGGTGCAGCTTGCTTATCGGTATTAACCGATGTGGATTTCTTCCAAGGTGCTGATGAAAATATTGCGATCGCACGTCAGCATTGTGCTCTCCCTGCTTTGCGTAAGGATTTCTTAATTGATCCTTATAATGTAGTTGAAGCACGTGCGCTGCAAGCAGACTGTATTTTATTGATCGTGGCATGTTTATCTGATCAACAACTGGAAGAAATGTCGAAGACTGCATTTGAACAGCAGCTTGATGTGTTGGTTGAAGTGCACGATGAATCTGAATTGGAACGTGCTTTACAGCTGTCAGAACAATGCATTTTGGGTGTCAACAACCGTAACCTTAAAACCTTTGAGGTCGATTTAAATACCTCATTGCGTTTAAAGAAATTATTGCCTGCTTCTCGTATCTTGGTGACTGAAAGTGGTATTGCCACCCCTGCTGATGTAGACATGATGCAAGCCAACGATATTCATACGTTCTTGGTCGGCGAAAGTTTTATGAAGCAGCCTCGTCCTGATCAGGCATTTAATGAATTGTTTGGGCAACCTGAACAGATTTAAATTTATAACTAGATATAAAGCCCAATTGTTTATGATTGGGTTTTCTCTTTAAGACATATAAAGTTTAATAAGCCTTTCAAATTTAAAGCTCAGGAGTTCATTTGATTCACATCAGTAAGGAAGATTTAGTCTTCATCTTACCGTCAACATCAATGGCGTTTGCTTCGGAATACTAGACTCTCCTACATAAATGCCTAGCTTCATTGGAGCGTTCAAATATCTACTAACAAGCCCTTTATATTTTAATAATAATTTAACAATCGAAAACTTTCGTGAAAACTTGTACCCCAATAATCAATTTATAAATTATTATCATTTAACCTTAGAGGAAACATTTGATGATTTTACAAACCATGCGGTAAGAAATAAGACATCTATTTTTTTCATATTTATTTTAAATATAAATTCCTTTTTACTTATGAAAATCTTACAGAAAATACTGTATATGCTGAATATGTACCAATTACTTCTGTGGAATTTGCCTTACAAGAATTACTAAAATATATAGATTCTCTTCCATAAGACTATCTCTTTTTTGAATTAGATAAGACTCTATTAAGTCCATCCCCTCTATAAATACAATACAGTTCAAATCATCACAAATTCAGACTATAATTTTAAACCTCTCTCGTATCTTACCTATTTTTCTAACATTATGAGTAAACATGATTCATCGCTTTCTAAAGATCAGTTTAACTTACTGAAAGCCTTTAAAAAGCAAATCTCTAACCCTCAATCCAGTGCGATTGCGAAACAGGCTGAGCTAGCGAAAACTCAAGCTGCCGCTGAAGAATTGGAAGATACAGAACTTTTTAAAAAAGCCCTGCTTGGGGTCAAACCGATCGACAATCAGAACATTGCCGATACTAAAGTGACGCGTAGCAAAAAAGTCGATGCCCAGACCTTGGCAAAACGTGCAGCGGCAGAAGGTGGAGCTGAGCAAGAGCTTACAGAAATCTCGGATACTCAAGCAATCTTAAATCCTGTTGCCAGCCAGGCTGCCTTAAGCTATCGAATTGCAACTTTACAGCACAAAGTCTTTGAAGACCTAAAAGCAGGAAAAATTCGCTGGTTCGAAGCAGTCGACTTACATGGTTGTACGGTTGAGCAAGCCCGAGCAGCAGTTCTGCAAATCATTCAAATAGCAAAAGATGAAAACCAGAACGTCATTAAAATTGTACATGGCAAAGGTCCAGAAGCCATTTTAAAAACCTATGTCAACGGTTGGCTCAGACAGCACCGTGATGTACTGGCTTTCGTCAGTGCACCTGAAAATCAAGGCGGTACAGGTGCTGTTTTAGTGCTCCTGAAACGTGCCGAAAAGAACCCGAAATACACGCAATAATCTGCATTTATATCAAAATTAAGATTTTTAATCGTTTTCTGATACAATTGCCGTTTTTGTTCAACCCACCTAAGTGAACATTGTTATGTCTATGCAGCAATCGTACGCAAATATCTTAACTGCCGTTGGTGAAGACCTAAATCGCCCGGGCTTACAAGATACACCGATGCGTGCGGCGAAAGCGTTTTCTTTTTTGACTTCAGGTTATAGTAAAACCCTTGAAGAAGTTACAAATAGCGCACTCTTCCCTTCCGATAACCATGAAATGGTATTGGTCAAAAATATCGAATTTTATTCACTCTGTGAACATCATTTACTGCCATTTTATGGTCGGGTACATATCGCCTATTTACCTGAAGGTCAGGTACTTGGTTTATCTAAATTTGCACGTATTACGGAAATGTTCGCACGACGTCTGCAAGTTCAAGAAAATTTAACCCAGCAAATTGCTGAAGCAGTAGCAAAAGTCACGCAAGCACGTGGTGTTGCTGTTGTAATTGACTCAGCGCATATGTGTATGATGATGCGTGGTGTTGGCAAGCAAGAATCAACCACACGTACCGTTTCTTTTGTTGGTGACTTTAAAACTGACAAAGATGTACGTCGTGAGTTCTTAAGCGCTGTACCTGAAAACTATTAAGTTGAGCATCAGAGATGTCATCAACCATTCAGTTAGCAGGTTTTGGCGATTTAATCGCAAATGACGCAACTATTGATTACCCTCGTCCCGATCGTCTGGTTCGAGGTAATCCTGAACGTTTAACCTATAGTTTATATGAACATCCACATATGGACTGCGGCATCTGGCAATGTGAAATTGGCGCTTGGAATATTCAATTTGCAGACAATAAACAAGAGTTTTTTCAAGTCATTGAAGGCACTGTCCGTATCCATGATGCGAAAAGCAATTCATTTATTGAAGTGAGTGCTGGCAATGCCGGAATTATTCCACCGGCATTTGTGGGTACATTTGAAGTTATTGAAAAAGTTAAAAAATACTATGTGATTGTTGAGGTTTGATCCTTATAAATTCTAGTGATCAAGCCTCGTTTAGACTTAAAAAAAACGGACATAGCCCAATCCCACCTTATTCCAGTCTTTATGATCTTGCTGTTCAAAATCCCACTTTAAGCGCAAGGCATGATTGCTATTTAAGCTATATTGAAGCTGTGTACCCACTCTTAGATTCCATTGACTCAGGTCTTGCCAATACGGCAGTTCAACTTGTACCACGCTATTGATATTGTCTGACCACTGATTCATACATCCTAAAGTTGGTCCTGCCCCAACACGCCAGCCCTTATCCAAAGCCTTTCCGCCTTGAATATGGCTTTGTAGCTGCGCATAACACAAATGTCGACGATCATAATCGGCCATGCTATAGCCCACTTGCATGTTCAGATTCATCACCCCATGTTGGGCATCTTCACTAAACTGCCCATTTTCAATGGCTTCCTGCTTCCAGCCCAAATTAAAACCCCACGTTAATGGTGATTTAAACGGTTGAATGGGGTTATAGGAGTTGACCGATAAAAGATCTAAATGTTCGAGCTTGAGTTTGTCATCACGGTATTGCAGATTGCCGTCTAAAAATAATAATTGTGCACCTGTACGATAGCCACCTTGCGGATCAATCAAGTCATGATAGGCTTGACGATGCCCAAGTTCAATAAACTTTTGTCCTTGTACCTCGCCCACATTCACCGAAACATTGCGTGCATGATGACCTTCCACAGGTTGTTTTTTTGGACGTATCGGTTCTTGGCGCTGCTTATCAATATCAATTTGACTACGCTGTGCAAGTAACTGCCGTAATTGCGGCTGGGCAAAATCAGCATCAATCTGTTGACTGATATATTGCAGATATAAATCATCATAGGCCATTTCTAAAATCTTGGCCTGATCTTGTGGCTGATAGGTGTTTAAAATGGGTTGAATTTGATCAATCTTGGTAAACGCAACTTGATGAGCAACCTTGGCCAAAGGCGTACCATGTTGTTTGGCTTGTGCAAGCAATTGTGTTTCGAGTGCAGGGCGATAAACCACTTCCTTGACCAAATTCTGTTGATCAACTACTTTCAGGGTTTCAATTGGAATGGCGGCATAATTGAACTGCTGTTTTAGGTTTAAATTAGGACGAACCAAGTCAATCAAACCCAATAAACGATAAGCACAGTTATCGCTGACAAAATAATAAGGGAAACTCACATGCTGCATTTCCCAAATATGTTCAACCAAAAAGCGGGTTTCTTCTGGTGTTAAATTGAGTTCATATTCCCATAAATCACGGCTTTCAAAATCACCATATTCTTTTACTTTGCGATAGTACGGCATCAGGGAGTATTCACCAGGATACTGCCCTGTCAAACCTTTCCACGCATAAGACCAGTTATCCTCGCCTCTGACTGTGGCCGCATAATTTACCGCATAGGACACCAAGTTTAATTGCTTCTGATCTTTAGGGTCTAAACGCAATAAAGTATGCCCAAACATCGAACTTGGATTACCCATAAAATCTGTGGCATAGATCAAAGTGGCTTTATGTGGCTTGATTTGATTGATCCAGTCCTCAAATTCATTGCAGTTGGCTGGAGGAAGTTGTTGAGCCTCGATATTCAGCTGTTGCATCAGCCAACGGCTACGGGCTGGAAATTTACAACGAATGGATTGGTTATCTGCCGTCTCAAGAAATAAGGCTTGAATATCAGCGTGTAATTCGTGCTTTAAATTGGTTCTACCATCTTTTGCATAAAAATAGCCGCTGTAAGCAACTTCACTGTTTTGCTTGTTGTCGGCATACATCAAGCGTAGCCAAGTGGTCTGCTGATCTAATTGTTTTTGATTGGCCAGATTCAAATAAGTCTGAACATCAGATTCACCCGCTGCATGGACAAAGTGAGACAACAACGATGCAAACGCAAAAGTAGCTAATTTCATTCAATCGTAATTTTTAAAATAATCAGAATCATTATAAGAAAACCCTGCCATCAAGACAGGGTTTTATCGTGCCGCAATTAAACGTATGCTTTGAGCACAGCGTCTTTTGCCATCACACTTTGTAAAGCATCTAAAACTTGTAGTGAGTTGGTATTTTTACTTGAATAAATTTCAGCAAAGTTTGCTTTAGACACAGCAAAGAAACGTGCTTTGTCATTGGCTTTAATTTGCATTAATTCAGCAAGAACATTTAAGCTTTCACCTTGACCCACCGCCATATCACGCGCTAAAGACTCAGCATTTTCATTGGTGAAGGTCACGACTTGAGCGGTAACAGTACCACCTTGACGGCATCCTAAAGTACCAAATGTAATACCTAGTAATTGGTTAGTAAAGATACCATTGGTTGTTGCAGCAAGAATTTTAGGACCAACGCCTTTTTTACCCGCCCAAACTTGTGTACCCACACCACAACCGACATCATTGTCAGCCATTGCAACAGTTGAACCAGCAGCTAACAAAGCAGCTAATGCAATTTTTTTTAACATAGGAACGATCTCCAGCAAGAATTATATTTCGCTATTCTTATCACTATTGTATTGTGTAATCCTTTTTACACATGAATTAAAATAGCGAGCTTAACTTGTTTTAGCAAACAAATTTTGAAATATATCTGAAATATTCATAACAAAAAATTAGACAACGTCTCTTAAAAGAACCTCAACCGACTTAATTTAACTTCCAAGACCCATTTTTATCTCTCGTACCCAAGATTTTTAATACCAAAACCAGACTGAGTAATAATAATAGATACCATGACCCCAACTTGCCCCAGCCTACTATATGCCATGCGTCCACTTGGCTTGGATACAGCCAAATTTTATAAAAGGTACTAATATTTTCAGCAATCCAGATCAGGAAAGCGAGCACAAGTAAAACGGGTAACATCGGGATTTTAAAATGACGTTGCTCAAGTTGAAAAGACAGCTTGGTTTTCCAGAAAATCAACACGCTCCAAATAAATAATCCAACACGAATATCTGGAATAAAGAATTTGGTCATAAAGTTAAGATACGACAATACAGCCAAGCCTAGCATATTACCGAAACTGGGAAGCTTTTCGAAAGAGACATGATAAAGTCGTAAAGAACGGGCAAAAAAACTACCAACCGCTGAATACATAAAACCAGCAAACAAAGGCACAGTGAGTATCTTGAAAACAGCTGGCTGAGGATATTGCCACGATGCGATAGCGGGATGTGTCAAAAAGATTTCCATGCCCATTGCCATGATATGGAATAATGCAATCACCTTCGCTTCTGCCCATGACTCCAGTTTTAAGTAAATCAAACAGGCCTGAATGATTAGCGCGTAAAACAGTAAATAGTCATAACGAAAAAAACCATAATATTCATGGCTTCCCATCGGTGCACTAATTGCAAATGCAATTAAAAGCAACAATCCAAATAAGGCAGCCGAAGCTGCCTTAGTGATAAAATTAAGGGGTAAAACAATCAACTGCACGAAACTGATCCTAACGTGTTAGACCTTAAAGTATGGTTTAAATATCAGCCTAAATATTTGGCACTGTATTCATGTACAGTATCAACAAAAATCTTTGGCTGTGCAGGATCAACCCATTGGGTAATACCGTGACCTAAATTTGCGATATAACCCGTTTTTTCACCGTTGGCATAGGCATCATCCAGCATTGCTTTGACTGATTTTTCAATTGAAGCAGCTGAGCCATAAAGCACGGCAGGGTCTAAATTACCTTGTAAGGCCGCGCGACCAGCAATCACATCACGTGCAGTATAAAGTGGTGTGGTCCAATCCAAACCAAATGCATCTGCACCTGTCGTCAGCATGGTCTCTAACCATTGCCCACCGCCTTTGGTGAAAACAATAATTGGAATACGACGACCATCTTTCTCGCGTTGGAGACCTGCAATAATCTTGGTCATATAGTTCAATGAGAATTCAACATATTCTCTATGCGCCAATGCCCCCCCCCAACTGTCAAAGATCTGGATGGCTTGTGCACCCGCATCAATTTGTGCATTCAAATAATCAATCACTGAATCAGCCAAATGATCTAGCAAAGCATGTAATACTTCTGGCTGTGCATACATCATGTTTTTGGTAAAACGGAATTCTTTGCTTGAACCACCTTCAATCATATAGGTTGCTAAAGTCCACGGACTTCCCGAAAAACCAATTAATGGCACTTGTCCATTTAGCGCAGAACGAATGGTCGAAACTGCATTCATCACATAAGCTAAATCAGACTTAGCATTGAGCTTTGGTAAATTCGCCACATCCTGTTCAGTACGCACTGTTTTATGAAATTTTGGCCCTTCACCTGTTTCAAAATATAGGCCTAAACCCAATGCATCGGGTACAGTCAAAATATCTGAAAATAAAATCGCAGCATCCAGTTCATAACGGCGCAATGGTTGCAACGTCACTTCACACGCAAATTCGGTATTCTTACATAAAGATAGAAAGTCTCCTGCCTGCGCACGAGTTTCACGATATTCTGGTAAATAACGCCCTGCTTGACGCATCATCCATACAGGTGTGGTGTCTACAGGTTCACGTAATAAAGCTCGTAAAAAACGATCATTTTTCAACGGTGTCATTACCAATCTCTAAATTCTTTCATGTAGAGCGCATCATAACAAAGTTATTCAGGAATTTATAACCGCAATGCCTCACAAAAGCCCTCCCTTCAAATAAATTTCGCTTTTACACAAAACTGCTACTGCAAGCCGTAT
This sequence comes from Acinetobacter colistiniresistens, assembly GCF_024582815.1. NCBI lineage: Bacteria > Pseudomonadati > Pseudomonadota > Gammaproteobacteria > Moraxellales > Moraxellaceae > Acinetobacter > Acinetobacter colistiniresistens. The sequence goes on along the minus strand of NZ_CP102099.1, from coordinate 1,895,258 downwards.
TATTTTCTGTAATACTTGCAATATCTTATATCTCAATATGAATAATTCTTAAGGTTGAATTACATGTTTGTTCGCTCATTACTCGCTATGAGTTTAAGTTGTATTCTTACTAATGTTGCTTTTGCTGCGCCAACAACTGAGCAACCATTGAATCCCAAAAAAGTCGCAGGTTCAGTACAAGATCCTATTGATCCTTTAGCTATTGACCGTTCCACTTCTGCTGTTGCTGCTGATCCAGCCTCTAGCGTTGCTGCGCCAGCAACATCTGATCCTCAAGTGAATACAGGTGCTGCATCCGTCGTCTCTCAAAAATTAGAAAATACACCAGATACAGCAGCGGCTGCGCCTGCCGCTAAAGTTTCATGGACATTGGACAGCATCAATAATGCTGAATGGCCTGAAACTTTACCCAAAGGACAGCTTCCAGCCTATGCACGCGCTCATGTGATGCTGAATAACGCGCATGCTTCACCAGGTGCAATTGATGGTTCAAATGGTAAAAATACTTTAAAAGCCATTGCATCATTCCAGCAAATGAATGGTTTAACGCCAACAGGTCAACTGACTAAAGAAACATGGGATGCCTTGGTTGCGAAGCAAACCAAACCGGCTTATGTTGAATACACCCTCACCGATGCTGACTTTAAAGGCCCGTATGCGGATTCAATCCCGTCAGACTACGCCTTACAAGCAAAAATGAAAGGTTTGTATTACACCCGCGTAACAGAAATGTTAGGTGAAAAATTCCATATGGATGAAAATTTCTTAAAGAAACTGAATCCAACGGCAACCTTTAAAAAACCTGGCGAGAAAATCATTGTTGCCAATGTCCGCAATGATTTACCAGAAGATATTCATTTGATCGTTGCGCACAAAGGTGCAAGACAGCTGTATTTATTCAACAGCCGTAACCAGATGATTGCTTCTTTTCCTGCAACAATTGGTAGTTCTGACACGCCTTCTCCAACGGGTACCTATAAAGTAGTCGGTGTTGCTCGCAACCCGTACTATAGCTACTCACCATCGAACTTTGTACAAGGTAAGAACCTTAAACCACTCACTTTACCACCTGGTCCTAACGCGCCAGTGGGGAATATCTGGATTGGTTTAAGCAAGAAATCATTTGGTATTCATGGTACACCAAACCCATCGTTGATCTCTAAAACTGCATCACATGGTTGTATCCGTTTAACCAACTGGGATGCCAATGATTTAGGTAATAAAGTACGCTCAGGTGTGACTGTAAAATTCCTGGAATAATGTAAAAATTATTTGATAAAGACCGAAGATCAACATCGATCTTCGGTTTTTTTATCGCTTAAATATTTTGCTCTATGTTGGGTAGAGGCTGATAATAAATCTGATTGCGGCCTAATTGCTTCGCACGATATAAGGCTTTATCTGCTTTATCAATCAAAAGCTCCTGACTAATTTTTGGATTGCCATTAAAAACAGTTATCCCCAAGCTAATGGTCACATGATTTGCGACTAAGGATTTTTCATGAGGAATCATTAAACGGTCAATTGCTCGATAAATATTGGTTGCTACAGCATAAGCTCCTTGAGCTGAAGTCTCTGGCAACAAGACCACAAACTCCTCTCCACCATATCGTGCAATAAAATCCATATGCCGAATTGAACTTTTGATGCTTTTCGCGATAGCCGAGATCACCTGGTCACCCATTTGATGCCCATAAAAATCATTGTAATTTTTGAAAAAATCAATATCGATAAAGAGTACCGATAATGATTTGCGCTCCCTACAAGATAAATCATAATAATAGCGGCACATTTCTTCAAAAGTACGTCGATTTGATACATCTGTAAGTTCATCATGCTGACTCAAATGTAACAACTCAGAGGCCTGAATCCGCAAAATCTGTTCATCAATCTCTGATATTTTCGACTTTATAAATATTTTTCTTTCTTTAGAGGTTAACATCACACTAATCGAAAAACCGAGCAGTAAACTTCCAATCAGCGTCCGCCCAATCATTAAAAAGTCACTTGTATGATTAAGTAAATATAAAATAAACAAGATAGAAACTGCAGCAAATGAGCCAATCCACAACATATGTAATGGTCGAATTCCACTCAGAATAAATCCCAACATATATAAAAAGGCAATTAAAACCATCGCCTGATTCTGCAATACCAGATTGGAAACACTCATCATCAGCACTGAGGTCAATACAATAGTTAAGAAAACAATCAGGCAGGCTGTCGGATAAAATAAATTACTCAGCCTCTTAAATCTTGAAAAGACCCAAAATAAGAAAAGTGCAATACCAACAACCATTAAACTCAAAATACTGTAGATAAAATCGAGAACAAAATGCTCACTGGCACGTATGACAATAAAATTAGAGGGTAGAATCAGCAGAACAAAAACAGTATAGGTAATCACTCCCTGCCCAAAAAACTGAATTGCATTGAGGCGGGTTCGATCAACATTAAAGGTCCAAAATTCATTTTCTAATTGTTGAGGTAAAGTTTGATGAGAACTTTTTGACTTGGAATGTTGGGCAACAAGGGGACTGTTCTAAATTTTGTGTAAGTACTTAATTTTCATTTATCCTTCAGAGGATAATTACAAAAGGTACTTCACATGGATGAAGCAACAATCAAAAGTATGGCTGCCGAATTGGCTAAAGGTCTAAAAACACCAGAAGACTTAAACCAAATGACAGCAGTCTTTAAAAAATTCATGATTGAAACTGCACTCAATACTGAACTTTCAGACCATCTCGGTTATGAAAAGCATCAGTCCAGGAAAGGCTCAAATAGCCGTAATGGGTTTAGTTCTAAAACCATTACAACTCAAGATGGACAACTGGCTTTAGATATTCCCCGTGATCGAGAAGGTTCATTTGAGCCACAAATTATCAAAAAGCACCAAACACGCATCACCAGTATGGATGACCAAATCCTCTCACTGTATGCAAAAGGAATGACTAATAGGGAAATTGTAGCCTTCTTCAAAGAAATGTACGATGCCGATGTCTCAGCATCTCTCATCAGCAAAGTTACCGATGCTGTGATTGAGCAAGTGACTGAGTGGCAAAATAGAGCCTTAGATAGCCTTTATCCTGTTGTCTATCTTGACTGTATTGTTGTCAAAGTCCGTCAGCACTCCAATGTGATTAACAAGTCCGTATACCTTGCTTTAGGCATCAATATGGATGGACAAAAAGAATTACTGGGTATGTGGATTGCTCAGACAGAAGGTGCCAAATTCTGGCTGTCAGTCATGACAGAGCTAAAAATCGAGGAGTACAGGATATTCTTGTTGCCTGTGTAGATGGATTAAAAGGCTTTCCTGACGCGATAGCCTCCGTTTACCCTCATACTGATATTCAACTGTGTATCGTGCATGTTGTACGCAATAGCCTGAGATTTGTAAGCTGGAAAGACTACAAGGCTGTTACCTCGGGTCTGAAAGCGATTTATCAGGCAAGTACAGAGGAAAATGCTTTAAAGTCCCTAGACATCTTCTGTGATCAATGGAATCACCAGTATCCCAAAATTGGAGAATCCTGGCGGGCCAATTGGGAAAATATCCGAACGATCTTTAGCTATCCAGCCGAAATACGTCATGCAATTTATACAACAAATGCGATTGAGTCGTTGAATAGCGTAATACGCCATTCAACGAAGAAGAGGAAAATCTTTTCATCTGATGACTCAGTAAAGAAGGTCATTTACTTAGCAACATCAAATGCTGCGAAGAAATGGACGATGCCAATTCAAAATTGGCGTTTAGCAATGAATTGGTTTACGATTCAGTTCGATGATCGATTAAAAGATCATTTATAAAAAATGGAACTTACACAAAATAATTTACAGGCTCGGCAACAAGCTGCTCTAGGTCTTCTTTTGCCCTCTGCAACTGATCAAGATCATAGCCATTGTCCATCCCATACACTCTTTTTATACTGCACTATTTTTGTGCCGCATAAAAAATAACATAAATTCTCATTTTGTCATGTGCTTTGCTTAACCACTTATCCGTAATTGTAGTTACCATTTTCACACTTTATGCATTATTATTTGTATTATTTTTAAGTTTGAAGTAGACCTTGAATACTCTTACACTTTTGCAACCAGATGATTGGCACGCACACCTGCGTGATGGTTTAGCTTTAAAACGTACTGTCCCTGATTTAGCCAAACAATTTGCACGCGCAATTTGTATGCCCAATCTTGTTCCACCCGTCAAAACTGTAGATGAAGCTTTAGCCTATCGTGAGCGTATTCTTGCCCATGTCCCAGAAGGGCTTCATTTTGACCCGCGTATGGTGCTTTATTTTACCGATCACACTTCTCCGGATGAAGTGCGTAAAATTAAAGAGTCTGAATTTGTCAATGCCATCAAGCTTTATCCTGCGGGTGCAACCACTAACTCAGATAATGGCGTTAGTGATATTCGTAAAGTGTACGCTGTGATCGAACAACTGGAAGAACATCAAGTTCCGCTATTGCTTCATGGTGAAGTCACGCATAATCATGTCGACATTTTTGATCGTGAAAAAAGATTCCTAGATGAAGTACTGTCACCGTTACTGAAGCAGTTCCCACAATTAAAAGTCGTACTAGAACACATTACAACAAGTGATGCGGCAAATTTTGTACTGGAACAAGATCGTAATGTTGCAGCAACCATTACCCCTCAACATTTATTATTCAACCGCAATGATATGTTAGTGGGTGGCGTCAAACCACATTTCTATTGCTTGCCAATTTTAAAACGTCAAACGCATCAAACCACCTTGCTGGAAGTGGCAACTAGCGGCAATCCAAAATTCTTCTTAGGTACAGATAGTGCTCCACATGCGCAAAATGCCAAAGAGAATGCCTGTGGTTGTGCAGGCTGCTATAGCGCACCTAATGCCATTGAGCTTTATGCACAGGCATTTGACCAAGTCGGTAAACTAGAACGTCTGGAAGGTTTTGCCAGCATGTTTGGTGCTGATTTCTATGGCCTACCACGCAATACTTCAACCATTACGCTCGTCAAAGAAGACATTACCGTCGCTGAATCTTTTGATTACCTAGAAGATCAGAAAATTATCCCACTTCATGCAGGTAAAACACTGCAATGGAGAAAAGTGTGACCCAAGAAGAAAATAAAGCGCCTGTGATCGGACAGCGTTTTCGTGGATTTTTACCTGTTGTCGTCGATGTAGAAACTGCAGGTTTTAATTCGCAAACCGACGCCCTACTTGAAATTGCCTGTATCCCGATTGTCTATGATGAACAAGGACAGTTTGTCCCAGGTCCATCATTTCAAGCACATATCAATCCATTTGAAGGTGCAAATCTTGATCGTCGTTCACTCGATTTTATTGGGATTGACCCATTCAACCCAATGCGTGTTGCAATGGCTGAAGATGAGCGCAGCGCTTTGCGTCGTATTTTCAAATCATTGAATGAAGTGCGTAAAGCCCAGCATTGTACTCATGCTGTCTTAGTGGGTCACAATGCACACTTTGATTTAGGTTTCCTGCAAGCTGCAATTGCACGCTCTGGCACCAAAAATCAAAACCCGTTTCACAGTTTCTCTGTCTTTGATACCGTGACCTTAAGTGCGGTCATGTTTGGGCAAACCGTGTTGGCACGTGCTTGTATTCAGGCTGGAATCGAGTTTGATGGTAAGGAAGCGCATTCTGCTTTGTATGATACGCAGAAAACGGCTGAACTGTTTTGCTATATTTTGAACAAACTGTCTCCTCACCTTCTTGACAGTTTGGTGACAGAACCCTAATATACACCCACCTCAAGAAGTCCCTATCGTCTAGAGGCCTAGGACATCGCCCTTTCACGGCGGTAACCGGGGTTCGAATCCCCGTAGGGACGCCAAATTTGAAAAAGCCACTGCATCTTAAGACAGTGGCTTTTTTATTTGCTTTGAATAATAAAAAGGACTCCGAAGAGCCCTAATATATCTTATGCAGACTTCCGAGAATTGACTCGACCTTTCACCACCGCTTTGATATTCCCTTTGGCATAGTTCAAGAATACCAACAATGGGGATAATTTTGGATTCGGCTTTTTACCTTGCCCAATGGCTTTAAACTGCGCTGCATACCAGATGATTTCCATAATCGCCATCTTATCGACAAATGGAATCCCTGTTTTAATTGGTTTTACAGCATAACGTACATCATGCCCTGCAATTAAACGTTCAGGTAAATCAACTTCAACCGCCAATGGGCGCGCAATCCCGATAAAATCACATGCACCACTTTCAAGTGCAGCATTCATTCCTTCTACGGTACGGAAGCCCCCCGTCACCATCAACTTACAAGAGACATGTTGGCGGATCTTCTCGGCAAACTCCAAGAAATATGCCTCACGTGCAACGGTACTGGCTTTACGAGATTCGGCTTTTACTCCTGCCATTGCTGGCGCTTCATAAGTCCCTCCCGAGATTTCAATAATATCGATCCCCGCTGCATCAATCACCTTAAATACAGTAATGACATCATCTTCAGTAATACCACCGCGCTGAAAATCCGCCGAATTCAGTTTGACCGAAATGATGAAATTTTCAGAGGTCGCCTCACGGACTGCCTTATAAATTTCCAGCAAGAATCGCATACGGTTCTCAATCGAACCACCCCATTGATCGGTACGCTTGTTGGTCAGAGGTGATAAAAACTGGCTGATAAGATAACCATGTGCACCATGAAATTGCACCCCTTCAAATCCAGCCTTTTCACATACAGCTGCAGCCGTTGCAAAACGCTGGATGATATCTAAAATTTCTTCATGTTTGAGTTCACGTGGTGTGCCAAACATTGCTGCAAGCACTGGACTAAATGGTACCGCTGATGGCGCAACGGTCTCTTTGTTTAGACCTTTAGGACATTGCCGGCCAGGATGTGACAACTGAATCAACTGCACCATGCCATATTTTTTACCAATCGCTGCCCACTGCTGCAATTTCTGCAGATCTCGCTCGGTTTCAATCGCAACCACACCCGGCTCATTCTTGGCATCAATATTCACCATCACATTGCCAGTCACAGCACAGCCCAACCCACCTTTTGCCCATGCTTCATATAGACCAATCAGTAGATCATTGGGTTGTCCTGCATCATTCGCAAGCGCTTCGCTCATGGCCGCTTTGATAATACGATTTTTAAATGTGGTATTGCGAATCTGGATACTGTCTGCAATCTGACTCATGGTCATCCTCTGCTATAATTAGAGTATTTGCTCTAATTTAATCTAATTATTGTGCCTGTCAAGCATTCTTCCGATAAACTGACAATAGCATATGTCAATTTAATTTCAATATGAATATTCGCTAGCAGAAATGAGTTGACGCGTATATTCAGTTTGAGGCTGACTAAATAGAAGTGCTGTGGCTTGATATTCCAAGACTTTGCCCTGATGCATCACTATCACTTTTTGGCATAATGCTTGAATGACTTGTAAGTCATGACTGATAAATACATAACTGATTTTTTCTTGTAGCTGCAGATGACGTAGTAACTGAATGATAGCCAGTTGCGTGGTACGATCTAAAGCAGATGTCGGCTCATCCAGAACCAGTAACTTAGGTTTCAACACCAATGCACGAGCAATTGCGACCCTTTGTCGTTGTCCACCAGAGAGCTGATAGGGATACTTGGTTCTTTCTGCTGTAGCCAATTCGACTTTTGCAAGTACAGTGTCAATTTGCTCATGACATTGCTGCTTGGAGATACCTTGTAGCTGAAGCCCCTCTGCGATAATTTGTTCAACGGACATTCGCGGATTTAAGCTACTAAAGGGGTCTTGGAATACAATCTGGAAATCTTGGCGTATTGGTCGAAGCTGTTTTCGAGTCAATTGGTTTAAATCATTCTTCTGCAAAAGGATTTCACCTTCACTTTTGATCAACCGTGCGATAGCCAACGCCAATGAAGACTTTCCTGAACCACTTTCCCCTACAATACCTAAAGCCTCACCTTGCGATAAGCTGAAATTCACAGCTTCAGCAGCAACTTTATAGGATTGAACCCGATTAAATAGCCCCCTTTTAATGGGGTACTTTACCGTGACATTTTTTAATTCCAGTAATCTCTGACTGGGTTGTAATTGCAAAGCGTGTCCAAAATCATGATTCAGTAGACTCTGCGTATATACCGTCTTGGGATGTGTAAAAATTTCATTGACCTCCCCCTGCTCTTCAACTCGCCCTTGATTAAGTACCACAACCTGATCTGCATAATGCCGAATTAAATTCAGATCATGGCTAATCAAAATCAGCGCCATCTTTCGCTGCTGTTGTAACCGTTTTAACAACGCTAAAATTTGGGCTTGTAGCACAACATCTAAAGCTGTCGTTGGCTCATCTGCGATCAAAATTTCAGGCTCTAAAGCCAAGGCCATCGCCAACATCACCCGTTGTCGTTGCCCTCCTGATAATTCATGTGGATAGCATTTGAGAATTTGCTCTGCCTCAACAAGCCCAACATCTAGCAATAAACAGAGAGTCTGTTGTCGAATATCGGCCTTACTCAGCCCAGATAAAATCAGGCTTTCAGCAATTATTTTTTCTACACAGTGCAAAGGGTTCAACGCTGTCATCGGCTCTTGAAAAACCATGGCAATTCGTTTGCCCCGAAGCTGCTGCAATTGAGCTTGGTGAGCAGACAAAAACGCTTGGCCAGCAAATTCAACTCGTCCTTGCACCGCCAAGTTCTCGGATAACAATCCTAATAAGGCTAGCGCACTGATTGATTTCCCAGAACCACTTTCGCCAACAATCGCCATCGTTTGGGCAGAGTAAATATCAAAGCTCAAATCCTGGATCAGACAGTGTCCTATTTCATTTTGGATATTGAGTTGCTGAACACTTAATAAAGGCTGTAAAACAGTCTTAGCGTCTTGGGTCGAATGCATCACGCGCTGCCTCCCCAATATAAATCAATAAAGACAGTACAATCGCCAATGTAAAGAATCCTGACAGCACCAGCCAAGGTGCATCGAGATTGTTTTTACCCTGTAATAATAACTCTCCGAGCGAAGCCGCATCAGGCGGTAAACCATAACCTAAAAAATCCAATGCAGTTAAAGCAATGATATTTGCAGTCAACATAAACGGAATCTGTGACAGACTTGAGCTTATTGCATTAGGCAAGATGTGCCGAAAGATAATGTGGTCATCCCTCACCCCCAACGCTTGCGCTGCCCGAACATAATCAAGATTTCGTGCGCGCAAGAATTCTGCCCGTACCAATCCAACCAGCTCCGTCCAGCCAAATAGCAGCATGATCAGAAATAGCCAATACACACTGGGACTAAACATACTGACCAGGATCATGACAATGAACAGCATTGGCAAACCGCCCCACACTTCTAGCACCCGTTGTCCAATCAGATCAATCCAGCCACCGTAATACCCCTGTATTGCCCCCACAATAATGCCAACGACAGCAGAACACAGTGTCAGGGCAAATCCAAATAAGAGGGAAATGCGAAGACCATAGAGAATTCGGGCAAATACATCTCGACCTTGATCATCCGTTCCAAGCCAGTTCTGTGGACTTGGTTTTGATGGCACAGGCACCGCAAGTGATAAATTGGGAGATTGATAGGAAAAAGACACCGGTGGGGAAATCATCCAGCCCTGCTTTTCAATTAACTGCTTCACCACAGGATCTTGATAATCTGCCGTGGTTTCAAAAACACCGCCAAAGGTCGTTTCTGGATAATCCCGAATGATCGGGAAATAAAAAGACTGCTGATAACGAACCAACAGCGGTTTATCATTGGCAATGAATTCGGCAAATAGCGACAAAACAAAAATAATTATAAATAGAATAAAACAACGAAAACCAAGCTGATTATGCTGAAAGCGAGAAAATCGTGCGCGCATTAAAGGTGACATCATTGCCCACCTCTTGATTCAAAATCAATACGCGGATCAATCACTTGATAGAGTAAATCGCCGATTAACCGCAAAATCATTCCAAATAGAGTAAATAAAAAAAGAGTTCCAAAAATGACAGGATAATCACGCTGGGTAATTGCCTCAAAACCTAATAGGCCAATACCATCCAGATTAAAGATAATCTCGATAAATAAGTTCCCCACAAAGAAAATCCCGACCAGTGTTTCCGGTAAAGCTGCCACCACCACCAAAATTGCATTACGAAAAACATGTCCATACAGGATCTGATTTTCGTTTAGACCCTTTGATCGCGCAGTCAGCACATAGGGCTTGTTCAACTCTTCCACAAATGAATATTTAGTCAGATAAGTGCGTGCAGCAAAACTCCCCAATACCATACTCAGAATCGGCAAACTCATATGCCACAGATAATCTTTTATTTTTGCCAATAGACTCAGTTGGGCAAAGTTTTCCGATACCAATCCTTGCAACGGAAACCATTGTAAATAACTGCCTCCTGCAAAAAAAACAATCAATAAAATAGCAAAAACAAAAGATGGAATCGCATAACTTACCGCAAGCAACAACGAACTGGATTGGTCAAACAGCAAACCATTATTTTTGGCTTTTTTGATGCCCAAAGGAATCGCAATCAAGTAAATCAGAAAAGTGCTCCATATCCCTAAGGACAAGGTAACAGGTAACTTTTCATAGAGCAGTTGCGTTACGGGTTTATCTTTAAAAAAACTGCTGCCGAAATCCAGCGTCAAATACCCTTTAAGCATTAATCCAAACCGCTCATAGGCAGGCCGATCAAAACCATATTGTGCTTTGATTTTTTCAAGCATCTCCGGACTTAAGCCTCGTGCACCCTGATACTGTGCCAGTGTACCGAGCGTAGATTGTGAATGGCTACCTGCCCCTAAACCCTGTGCATTCTGGATCTGTTGAACCGCTTGTTCAACAGGCCCACCTGGTGCAATTTGCACAATAATAAAATTAATCAATAAAATGAAAAATAAGGTTGGGATCATCAATAACATTCTTTTCAGAATATAGTGAAGCATTTAATAAGATCCTTGATTATTTTAATTCAGGTTTTCGCATAGGCTGATCAAGTTTTGTGGCTTTTGCAGCATCAACCCACCAGTATTCCCATCCTACAGAAAGCTTTGGTTTAATTTGTGGTTGCTGATATATATCCCAATATGCGAACCATCGCTCGGGTTTTCCATAAGTCAGGATCTGATAATAACCTGCTCTCAGCAAACGATCGAGTACACGCGTATACACCACCACTTCTTCACGTGTTTTTGCCGCCACAATCTTCGTAATCATCTGATCAATTGCAGGATTCTTTATTCCTGAATAATTGTAATTCCCTGCTTCATCCGCAGCAGCACTCCCCCAAAACTGGGCTTGCTCTTTGCCTGGTGTCAGGGTCTGTGGCAATTTCAATACCATCATATCAAAATCTTGATGCCGAATCCGTTGCATGTATTGCGGAACATCGACCTGTCTGAGATTGACTTGAATCCCTAAACGACCCAGATTGCGCACAAAAGGCATCAATTCACGTTGTGGATTTTCTTGCTGCATCAATAATTCAATACGAACTGCTTTTCCTTGCCGATCATACAGTCGACCTTGGCGAATAACATAACCCGCATCTTTTAAAAGCTTTTGCGCTGTCAATAAATTCTGTCGATTAAAACCACTTCCATCAGAAACAGGATAATGCCAATCCGCCAGTACTCCTTGACGCATGACTGGATCTAACTGAGCCAAGAACGGAGTCAGGATTTTTAGCTCTGCGGTACTCGGCCTGCCCGTTGCTGCCAAATCGGTATTGTCAAAATAGCTTTGTAATCGCTGATTCTGATTGAAAAATAAAGCTTTATTTTGCCATTCAAAGTCATAGGCATAGGTTAATGCCTGACGAAGATGGATATCATTCAAAGGAGCGCGGCGGATATTAAACACCAAACTCTGAATATCCAATGGCGTTCCCAAACGCGCTTTATAGGTCTTGATCAAGCCCGACCTAACTGCTGGAAAATGATAAGCAGTCACCCAATTACGGATATTTTTTTCTTCATATAAATTGAACTGCCGGGCTTTAAAGCCTTCAAAACTGACTTCTAAATTTCGATAATACACATATTTAAGTCGATCAAAGTTATAACGGCCTTTATTCACAGGCAAATCTTTAGCCCAATAGTTTGGGCTGCGCTTATAGGTAATACTACGACCTGCATCAATCCGCTCAATCACATAAGGGCCAGACCCAACAATTGTTTGTAATGTCACCCGCGTAAAGTCTTTATTGTTCCAGTCTCGTTTTGAATAGATTGGAAGGCTTGCCACAATCAGCGGCATTTCCACATTATTCTTCGATTTAAACGTAAATTTAATCTGGTATCTGGACAATACTTCTGTTTTAGCCAAATCAGACAAATACATCTGAAAACCTAAATTGGCTTTGCTTTGATACATCTCAAAGGTAAATTTGACATCTTCTGCGGTAACAGGCTGACCATTATTAAATCTCGCATGTGGATTCAAATGAAAAGTCACTGCTTGTAGATGCTCTGGATCGTAACTGACCTTTTCCGCCAATAATGGATACATGACCCGTGGTTCATCCAATGAGCGATCCATTAAACTATCAAACAGATAATTGACCCCTTCAGTCGAACTACCCTTGCCATTCATGCTATTTAAATTATCAAATGTTCCCAAACTGGATTGACTCAGGATTCCTCCCTTAGGTGCATTTGGATTAGCATAAGGCATCGCTTTGAGCTGTGCGTATTTCGGCTGCACATGCATGGCCAAATAAGGCGTGGTTTGCATTGCCGCAAAGGCAATCGGAGTAAAAAGGCTTAGTCCATAACATAGACTAAGCCTTTTTGTGAAAAGCGAAAAGCTCATCTGTAATTACAAGTTAGGCACTTTAATGACATCACCAATACGTAACTGAGTACTTGGGGTCAGATCATTCATTTCTGCCAAGGCGCTGGTCTCCAAACCATAACGGCTTGCTAAACCGATTAAGGTATCGCCACGCTTAACTTTGTATTCAGTTACTGTTTTAGGAACTGAGATACTTTGACCGCGTTGTAGACTGGCATTGGCTTTGAGATCATTTAAATCAGCCAATTCACGGCCCGACATCCCAAAACGACTGGCAATGCTGTTCAGTGACTCACCCGCTTTAACAGTATATTTTTCAGTATTTCGACTTGGTGCAGCAGCCTTAGGAGCTGTTTTAGTGTTGTCGGTTTTTGCCGCTTCAGCTTTTGGAAGATCACCTGTCAACTTCAGTTTCTGACCGAGACGCACATTACTGGTCCGAGTTAAACCATTTAAACCCGCAACATAATCCAACTGCAAATTATGGCGACTCGCGATATTGCCTAAGGTATCACCCGACTTGACAGTATAGACATCTGGGGTACTTTCATCTCTCGCTTTAGTCGTATTGCTGGTCGTCGTTTTTGCGGGTACATCACCGCTTAACTTTAAACGCTGACCAACGCGCACCCCTGCTGTTCGCTCCAGTCCATTCAAATCGGCCACGTAGCTGAGTTGTAGATTGTACTTGGCTGCAATCGCATTCAAGCTATCACCAGACTGAACCACATATTGGTCAGGTACAGTTGAACCCGCTGGAATCTTTAAGCTTTGGCCCAAACGTACGCCACTATTTGACTTCAAGTTATTCAAATCAGCTAATTCACTAAGCGAAATTTTCGACTTGGTCGCAATACTTGATAAAGTATCGCCACGTTGTACCGTATAACTTTCCGTTTTATAACTGCTCGATGCACTTACATTTTCATGTTTTACATTGCTCTTGGTAGGCTCAGACTCTTCTTGAGTCTGAGAAACCTCATGCAATGGCACATTAATTTTTTGTCCGACGAACAAACTGCTGCTCGGGGTTAAGCCAGATGTTAGATCAGCCAATTCTTGGTTTGATAATGCATAACGATCAGCGATCAACTTTAAATATTCACCACGTTTCACGGTATACGATTTGGTTGCAACTTTTGTAGCCGTTGCTGCTTTACTTTCTGTGGCACGTGTCGTTTGATGTGCTGTGCGAGTATTCGTTTTCGGCTCAATTAAAGTGAGCTTTTGCCCTACGAATAAACCATCCGTTACAGACAGGTTATTATAATCAGCCAATTGTTTCAGCGTTAAATCAAAACGTGAAGCCAGATTGGTCAAACTATCACCTGACTGTACCACATAACTCTCTGGCTTCTCAGCGGCTTTAACAGGCTCAGCTTGAGGTTTGGCATCATAAAGATACAAACTGGTACCAACAAATAATGTGCCGTTTGGATCAATCTGGTTCCACTGCGCAATGTCACGCCAATTCACCCCATTTTTCTGAGCAATGATTGCAAGCGTATCACCGGGCTGTACGACATAGGTACTACGCTTGCCTTTTGGTGCAACCACCACCACATCAGTATCGGTTTTGATATAAGGCTTGCCCTGATTGCGCTTCGCATCATCACTATTTGCAGTCGCAGTATCTTCAACCAAGTTCTTCGGATAAGCAAAGCCCTTACTGACTTCTTGACCTTTTTCATCAGCAACGGACTGGCTGGTCTGAATGGCAGTCAACTTAATCTTGCCATCAAATGGATCGACAATTTCTGTCCCTTTCGGTGCAATGGCCTTGATTTCCGCAACCACCTGATCTCTTTCAGCCTGAGTTGCTTGTGGCTCTAAAGCTTGTGCAACAGTTTCCTTCTTACCTTCTTCCTTAATTGCTGCACTAATTTGCTCACGTTCTTTCAAAGAAATTGGTGGCTCTGTTTTGACTGGTTTGATATTCGCAGCGGGGGTAATCGCAACTGGAATACGTGGCGCACTCGGTACATCTGCAGCTGCTGCAAATGATGCTAAAGCATCGGAACCGCGTGGCGTATTCAGTTTACTGGTCGATGATGTTGTTGGGCGCGTTGTATTACTTGCGGTTAAATTCGGGGGTGTTACCGTGACTGCGCTGCTAGATCCAGTGCTTGTCGTGGTACGAATCGTCGTTGAGGTATTCGACGAACTGTTATTCATTGCTGGTGGTGTTTTATTGCTTGCCCAGAAACCACCCGAACTTGATTTACCCGAACGAAGTTTTGCGTCAATTGATGGGCTTAAATCCGCAGGGATCAGAATTCGCATTGGACTCATTGGATCCACCATTTCACCACGATAACCCGGGTTCAATGCATAGAGTTCAGCACGACTGAGACCCGTAATCGAAGCAATCTGATTTAACTCAAGTGGTGCAGCCAAACTCACTTCACGGAAGTGAGGACGGTTGGCAATTGGTGGCAAACTTACCCCATAAGCACCCGGATTTTTAATAATCTGCGCCACAGCCAAGAAACGCGGCACATAGTTCATGGTTTCTTGAGGAAGTTTTAATGACCAATAATCAGTTGGCAAACCTGCCGCACGGTTACGGTTAATCGCCTGTTGAATACGTCCCGGCCCAGCATTATAAGCCGCCAGTGCGAGTTCCCAAGAGCCAAACTGGTTATATAAGCTACCAAAAAATTCATACGCTGCGCGCGTCGACTCGACAACGTCACGACGACCATCATACAGGCTGGTTTGCTGTAAACCATAAATACGGCCCGTACTCGGAATAAACTGCCATAAACCTGCTGCCGCAGCACTACTGGTTGCAGCAGGGTCATAAGAACTTTCAATAATCGGAAGTAGCGCTAATTCGGTTGGCATACCACGGCGTTCCGCTTCTTTTACGGTGTGGTATAAATAACGGCTGGCACGTGCACTTAAACGATCCAAATAAGGTTGGCGTGAAATAAACCAGCTACGTTGTGCCTCAATACGGGAATCCCAATGGTTCAGATCCATCTTGAAACCTACCGTCATCCGCTTCCACACATCACCATGTTTCAGCACCAATAGACGGTCACCTTCTACAGCACGCATATCCGTTGCAGAAAGTAAATCCTCTAAAGAATCTAGGCTACTTGCATCCAGATAACCTGAACCCACATGTTTAGAAGATGAGGTTTTGCCAGACGAAGGTGTTGAAGAACAACCTGCAGTAATTCCCAACGCAGCTAGAGCAGAAGTGAGTACAGTGATTTTGAATAATGATGTTGCAGATTTTTGCAACATCAAAGTGCTCGATTTATACATAAAAACTTCCAGTCAACTCACGCTAGTTTATTTCTTCAATTTGCCATTGTAGTAAAGCATGGCACTTAGACAAGGCAATAATTTAACGTGATTTGCATGGAAATGTTACAAGAAATTAAAAAAGATGAGTTTTGTAACGTTCAGAATCGGAATTTAGCTTTACAATACAAGAGATAGCTCAAGAATGCTAAAATTCTGGGCACCCCAATCCAGTTTGGATGGGTTCAAATCACACTTGAATATTGCTCCCGCTTTTCGGATTGCAAATACTCAATTTTTTATTCTGCTTATTGTTCAGGTTCAGATATGTCACAAACAATCACTCTTTATGTTGATGGCGCATGCAAAGGAAACCCGGGTCTTGGGGGTTGGGGTGCTTATGTCATTACCGAACAAGGTGAACATAAACTGTTTGGCGGCGAACCAGAGACGACCAATAACCGTATGGAACTACAAGCCGCGATTGAAGGTGTTGCATTCTGTCCAACTGACGCACGCTTAATCATCTGGACCGATTCCAACTATGTCAAACAAGGCATTACCGAATGGATTCATGGCTGGAAAAAGAAAAACTGGAAAGATGTTAAAAATCCTGATTTATGGCAAAAACTGGATGCGATCTGCGCCAATCGAGATATCGAATGGAACTGGATTAAAGGCCATGCTGGACATGCAGGTAATGAAATGGCAGACCAACTGGCAAATCTTGGTGCCGAACAAACAGCTCAACAATTGAAATCTGCAACACAGGCTAACGCTGATACAAAAAAGCCTGAAGCGGACTGGCTGTTAACAGACCCCTTCGGCCTAGATGTAGAGGTAGAGGCAGAAGACATGCTTGAAGAAGAGCCACAAGACAATATGCTACAAGCTGAACAGACTGATAACAATCAAGTTGACCAGAACATAGAAATACCGAACTTGAATCAACACCCACACATTGTCATTACAGAGGCCAAAGTTCATCTTCAAGGCCCCCGTCAGCTCATTCTTGATACAGAGACGACAGGTTTTTATTATCAAGATGGAGACCGTATCATCGAAGTCGGTGCGATTGAAATGGTCAATCGTAAACTGACAGGTAGCTCGATTCATATCTATATCAATCCTGAAAAAGCTGTTGGCGATTCTGAAAATGTCCATGGTATCAGCGATGATTTTTTAAAAGACAAACCGAAATATGCAGAAATTGCCGATACACTCTTTGCCTATTTAAAAGGTGCCGAGATTATCGCGCATAACGCCACCTTCGATATGAACTTTCTGGATATGGAGTTCAAGCGTACTGGACTCCCTCCGCTTTCAGAGGTCTGCGAAGTTACCGATACCTTGGCAATGGCCAAAAATAAACATCCTGGGCAAAAGAACTCTTTGGATGCCTTGGTCCGCCGTTACGAAATTCCAGCACGCGATCGTACCTTCCACGGCGCCTTGCTGGATGCTGAAATTTTGGCTGATGTCTATCTGGCCATGACTGGCGGGCAAGTTTCATTTGATATGGATGCCCTTTCTCAAACTGAACAAAACCAAAGCAAAACTACCCGTCAACGTGTGCAAGTGGACTTACCTGTGATTGAACCTTCAGAGCAGGAACTGAATGAACATGAGACTTGGGTCAAACAATTTGAGCAAAAACATGGAGAGCCTTGCCTTTTCGCAAAATAAATTTTCTGCTCAATGTAAGTTTTTGTATTTCAAGCCTCTAAAGTTAAGTTATATTAACCCTAAAGATTTAGACCTCCTAAAAAAGGAGGTCAATGGATATAACAACTTAGGAAAGGTGTAGGTCATATGTCTTACCAAACCTCGATTCATTTCGACCCAACGGCATTATTAATAATAAAAAATGAGATCGACAATTCGATTAAATTGGTAGAAACAGCGGTCAATACCCTTGCTGAAGAACAAGCTTTACCATTTGGAATTGATGATGCACTGAACCAATTTGAACAATGCACGCAAGTGCTTGCCTTAATTGACATGCCACATTTATCACAAATTACGCAATACTCTGCGGAGTTGATGCGTAAAATTATGGCGCAACCACAGCAAATTCAAACCAGTGATGTGGTGGCTCTAAGTGAAGGCACTACAATGTTGAAACGTTATATTGAATTCATCTGCTTACGTGAAGTAAAAGTGCCACAGTTCCTGCTCGACACACTCAATCGTTTAGAAAAAGCACTAGGTAAACCACTGACCAAAGAAGGTCAAACCGTACAGCCACTGCTTGAGTTCATTACGCCAACGTTTAATTTACCGCAAGCGCCAAGCCTAGAACAATCACAATATATTCATCAGCTCTATAAGCTGTGTTTAAACAAATTGATCAAGCAAACAGAAACACCACTTGATCTGCAAGGGATTAAATTAGTCGGTGTTTATCTGGCTGGTTTAGCGGTTGGTCAGCCAAGTCAGCAATACTGGCAACTGGTCAATGTGGGCTTAAGCCATATTGACGTGCTTTCAATTACCGAAGCACGTCTACGCACTTTAATTCAAATTGAAACCAATATTGCTAAATTCCTGTTAGAACCGGCTAGCTTTAAAAATACCATTGCCGATCTTGCCGACATCTTATGTATTTGCATTAGCCAAGAAGATAATGTGTCACACCACATTCGAGAGCAACTAAATATTGGTGATGAACTACTGAGTGACACTCAACTTCAAGTGTTAAGCCGTCATTTATATGGCCCTGACTATGAAACCGTACATACTATCAGCCAGTTAATGACTGAGGAAATGGCTCAAATCCGTAATGAGATTGAGTATAACCATCAAAATATGTCCGCTGAAAAGACTCAAGAAATTCAGCAAAAATTGCATCAACTTTCCAATGTCTTCAAAGTACTGAATTTGAATGAGGCAGCCCAAGAGCTGACTCAACAGGCAGCCAAATTAAGTCAACCCAATACATTAACTGATGCAACTTCAATACAGCAGTTAATGAACAGTATTCTGGCTTCAATGAACTCGATTGGCATCTTGGAGCGTAATTACACATCAAGCCGTTTACAACTTCGTGTCAACAATATGCAAATCTCGCTTGACCGCTTAGATGAAGCACATAAAGCCTTACTCACTGAAACAAAAACACTGATTGAAACCTTGACACAAACCCTCAGTCTTTATGTTCAAGATCCAAGCGCGCATAGTCTGGAAGCACTGCCAGATTATTTAAAAGAGCTTTCTGGTGCCGCACTGTTCTTGGGCAGTTCTGCACAACAAACCGCCTTATTAGGCGCTGCTCATTTTGCTCAACATCGTTTAGCGCAAAATCAAGCTTTCGATACTGAACAGATCCATTGCATTTTAAATGTCGTTGCTGGCTTAGATTTACTGATTGATAACCTGAAGAATAAGCAGCCTGTATTGCAATCTATGTTTGATGTGGCATTATCAAACAGTCAACAATTACAAACCATAGCCGCATAATGACTCAACTATCACTTGCTTACATTTTTCAACACCAAAAACTGTTAGTCGACCAAAATCTCCAACTTCCACAAGTTGAAAAATTGGCAAGTGACCTCCCCATCCATCATAATGATCACGTCATTGCACGTGATCTGCTTGAAAATGAATCCATTCCCGAGGGTTATCAACTTGTTCCTATTCGGGAGTTGATTCAATCTTGGTCCAGTAGTGATTTCTTGCAAGCCAGCCGAGCCGTTCAATTATTGGAATGGCGGCGCAACCACAAGTTTTGTAGCCATTGCGGGCATGCGACAGAGATTCATCCGAAAGAATATGCAATGGTCTGTCCTGCTTGTGGCTATCATCAATATCCTCGCGTACAACCTTGCATCATTACCATTATTACCAAAGGTGATGACGAAGTCCTATTGGCCAAATCAGCCCATAATAAAAGTAATATGTATGGATTGATTGCAGGATTTGTTGAAGTTGGAGAAACCCTAGAAGAAGCGGTGCAAAGAGAAGCGTTTGAAGAAGTTGGACTGAAACTGAAAAATATTCGTTATATGTCGAGCCAACCCTGGCCTTTTCCAAGCAATCTAATGATTGCCTTTCATGCTGAATATGAATCAGGCGATATTCAATTACAGCTTGAAGAAATTAGCGCTGCACAATTCTTCAAGTTCGATCAACTGCCTGAAATTCCCTTCAAAGGCAGTATTGCACATAGCATGATCATGCAAATGATCAACAATAAAAAAGCATCTTAAACGATGCTTTTTTATTGTTTAGGGCTCTAGCGCTTCATCTAAAAAATGCAAGATGGTACGTTTGGTTTTAAAATAATGACTCATCAGACTTGCCAATGTCGCAACAATGCTAATATGCCCCGTCTTCGGAATCACAGCAATATGGCTGTGATTACCTTTTTCTCTTAACGCCTTATCTAGATCAAAACTATTTTCTTGACTAACCAGCTGATCTTGTTCAGCCATCAATAAATAATGCTTAATCTGATTCGGTTCGATAAAATAATATGGCATCACTTGTTGATACGACACTTTCTGATCAAAGGCATGTTCAGCCAATGGGTCATTCTTATAATCAAAATGATAAGGCCCCGCCATACCGACAATGGCACGAATCTTATCTTTATATTTAAAATTTTGTGAATAGGCTGAATACACCACTGACATCACATTAAAAGCACCCGCAGAATGCCCCATCAAAATGATATTGTCGGTAGAAATGTTCAGCTTGGTTTGATTCTGACTTAAGTAATGAATCGCTTGTGCGAGATCATCAATAAAGGTCGGAAAGATATGCTCAGGTGCTAGATGGTAGTTAATGACTGCAACATCATAGCCTTCCCGTGCGAAACTTTCTCCAACAAATAAATAATCGCGTTTATTACCATGTTGCCAAGAACCACCATGCACAAACACGATCAGGGGTCTTTGCTGCTTCGGACTTTTGGTTCGATACAAATCCAGACGCTGTCTGGCTTTCAGCCCATAAGCCAGATGTTCTTCCTTCTCAAAAGTATCTTTTGGGGTTAGGTAATTAATCGAATAACTAGCAAAATCATAAAGGCGAAACTCCTGATAAAATGTTTTCGCCTTGATTACATTTTCTTGTACTTGTTGGATAAGTTGCTTCATAAATTAAGGATTAGTTGGGGTAATAGTCGCAGGTTCCGCCTGATCAGGATCAATTGCAACTGGCGTCTCAACCAGAGGCTGTGTCGTTGCAGTTCCGACCATCGGTGATGCCGCGGTTGAACTGGCTACCGTACCAGAAGGTTGATCCACATTGTCAATGAGCGTGACAATTTTACTCACATTACCCACTTTTTGTAAGACATCATCTAAATCTCTTGATTCAGCAGTATTTAAACGCCCCATGACATACAACACACCATTTTCTGTATGCACCAACACTTTGCTGTCAGAGACAACAGGTGCTTTCATTAACAGGCCACGAGTATTCGCCGTCACCGTTGCATCTTGCATGATAGTGTTATAGCCAACTTTATCGCCTACTGTTATATAGTTGTGCACAGCTTTGACATCTGACATTGAACGTAAATTGTCTTCCGCCAACTGTTTTAAATATGGATCAGGCACTTGTCCTGTTAATAAGACATTACTATGGAAACTTTCAATATTGATACGTGACTGCTTGAAACGATGATCTAGCTTGTACAAATTGATATTTGCGGTACGTTTGATTGAAGAATCAATAAAAATCTGCCCCAGACTACGTTCACCACTATTCGTTCCAACGGGTGAAGTGCCTGTACCGCCAGAAATAAAACTTGCACAACCCGATAAACTTGCAGCGCAAAGCAACGTAATCGATAAACGTTTTAACACTTGGCAAGACTCCCTATCTACAAACAAATTTGTTCAATTTTCAATATTTAGCATTATATTAGACTCATGAATCAATCTAAGGTAAATGCATGTTCAATCCATTGCTGATCATACTGCAATTTTGAAAAATCTGGTTGTACTGTTTTTGCAATTTTCTGTGGAAAATCAAAACAAATCACATCAAAACGACAATCAAAGTCATCATAATGTGGAGATTTATGTAAAAACCACTGCGCCGTCTTAATGATTTTACGCTGCTGAGCCTGCGAAATCACTTCACAAGCTCCTGCATAACTCCCCACTGATCTCGCTTTAACTTCGACAAAAACCAGCTGCTTCTCCCGTTTTACAATCAAATCAATTTCACCATAACGTGAATGATAATTTCGTGCTATGCACTCATATTGCTGCGTTTGTAAAAGAACAAGTGCTGCCTGCTCAGCCCATTGGCCTAAGTCCTGCCTGTGTGTTGACATACCTGCTCAATCTTATTTTAAAACCTGGATACCCTTTTTCTGCTGTTGATAGCAATAAGGCTGACGATAAACCTTGCCGTCTTTTACATCAATCGCGCCAGTTCGGCCTTCAAAAGAAAAATGACGATCGGAACTAGTTAAAAATTGCTGACTAATACTCCACGCATCTCCACCAAATGCCAATAAACGCTGAAACGCCATATTTTCAGGTTGTTGTTGATAAGCCACGATTAAATCCGCCCACTGACTATTATATAAGGCCGGCGTATCACAAAAACTTAAGCCGATTGGAATAGGTTTATCCTGCTCAATACTTAATGCTGTAGCGTAGATATTTTTTTCAGGCAAAGTTCCAAGCTGTTCTAACCATGGCTGATCACCGAGTAGCAGCAGACCTTCTTTGCGGGCCAGTTTTTTCGGCAGTTCATTAACCACATGAATATTTGAGCCGAATTCAGACATCAGCGCCATCATAAACAGTTCTGTTGCAGATTCAGTTCCAGCTTGGCGCAATACTAATAAGCTTTTAATCTTGTCTTTCTTAAGTAATTGATTCAGTGCAACTGCATCATGTTGCTTGGCCAAGCTAAATTGCCATACGTTGCCGGTCTGGCTATTTACATCATTTAAAGCAAGGACAGGAATTGCTGGGTTCAGTCGCATGACCGTTTCAATATCAGGTCTGGCCAATGGTCCAACAATCAATCTGGTCTTGTTATTCACTCTTTTTTTAAAAATCGTATCCACGCTATTTTTGGCTGAATCTACAAAAATGATTTTTTCTTTGCTGCCAGATGCTGTATAAGCGCTCAAGAAACCACGTTTGATGCTCTGACCAGCTCGCGCCATCGTACCAGATTCAGGTAGAATCACCAGTACGTCCGCATAAACTGGACTCACACATGCTGCCAAACATAATAGCAGCCAATATTTTTTGTAATACATTAGGGAGTTACCTTTTATGAGTGCTCAATTATTTGTTGTAGCAACCCCGATTGGGCACTTAGATGACATGACCTTTCGTGCAATTGATATTTTAAAATCCGTATCGGTAGTTGCCGCAGAAGACACTCGTCAATCTGCTCAATTATTCAAGCACTATAATATCTCAACTCCACTCACAGCGTGTCATGATCACAATGAAAGTAACAAAATTGATCAACTTCTGCAAAAAATGCTCAATGGCGAAAGTATTGCACTGATTAGTGATGCAGGTACTCCCCTGATTAGTGATCCTGGTTTTAAACTTGTTCGTGCTGCACAAGAACATGGCATTCGTGTAATTCCTGTTCCTGGTGCATGCGCGGCGATTGCGGCCTTGAGTGTGGTGGGATTGCCAAGCGACCGTTTTAGTTTTGAAGGCTTTTTACCCTCTAAAGCCTCTCAGCGCATCAGTCAGCTAGAAAAGTTAAAAGATGAAACCCAAACCCTGATTTTTTATGAAGCACCGCATCGTATTCTGGCCTGTATCAAAGATATGGCGCAGGTTTTTGGTGAAGATCGTCCTGTCGGCTTTGCCCGTGAAATCACCAAGACCTTTGAAACCATCAAGAAAATGACCTTAAAAGAACTGGTCACTTTTATTGAAAATGATCATAATCAGGAAAAAGGTGAGATTGTGGTGGTCGTGGGTGGTGCAACTGCAGAAAAAGACATGGAACAAGATAAACTGGATGAATTGTTAAAACGTTTATTACAGGATTTATCGGTCAAAGCAGCATCACAACTGGCTGCCGATTTGACTGGTATTAAAAAGAAAGTCGCTTATCAACGGGCCTTGGAACTCACCCAACAAAATCAATAAAACAAAAGGAGGAGATTTTTAACATATCTCCTCCTACTATTCAGTGTCGCATCACAAGAATAACCATCAGGCCTTGGTCATTATATTGCCCTGATCTACTTTTCTTTCCACTCTCGCCTGCTTAATCACACTTAGACCAGAAGAAACACCCAAATACGCGATAATAAAGGCTACAAATAAATCAGGGAACATGGTGCCTGTTCCAAACACACCTACTGCGGCGATGATAATGGCAATATTGGCAATCGCATCATTACGGCTGCATAACCATACCGAACGCATGTTGGCATCCCCATCACGAAATGCATAAAGCATTAGTGCGCAGATCACATTCACAGTCAAAGCAAGTACACCAATTGCCCCCATTAACATCGGCTCAGGGGTTAGTCCTAACCACCATGACCAAACCACTTTCATGATCACAAAAATACCGAATGCAGCCATGGTCACACCTTTTAACAAGGCCGCGGTTGCACGCCAATACAAGGTCATGGACAGCACGGCCAAAGAAATGGCATAGTTGGCGGCATCACCTGCGAAATCCAAGGCATCAGCCCACAATGAGACTGAGCGTGCCTGTGAACCCCCAATAATCTCAACAAAAAACATCAATGCATTTAGAACTAAAGCAACCCACAAAGCCTTTCTAAACTTTGGACTAATTTTTTGTGTTGGCGAACACGTTGTATTGCAACCACATCCTGCCATGACTTTTCTCGCTAAATCTTTTATAGTGATTTAAAACCCTAGAGTAACTCCAGAGTCAAGCATGATCAGTTTTAGTATTGGACAATTGGCCAAAAAGTCAGGAGTTTCAGTCGATACCATTCGCTATTATGAAAAAATTGGGCTGCTGGATAAACCCAAACGAACGGCGGGAAATTATCGTCATTATTCTGAACAGATGCTTTCGGAACTTTTATTTTTAAAGCATTGTCGTGAATTGGGGATTACCTTGCAGGATATTCAAAAACTCAAGGATTTATCGACCAATCCCAATCAGACCTGTACACAGGTTGACCAGCTGATTGATCAATATCTTGCTGAGGTATCACAAAAAATTAGAAATCTAGAACATCTACACCAAGACCTGCTCCATTTAAAACAGCAATGCTCTCAACATCGTACGATTGAACAATGTGGCATTCTAAAAGAACTGCATCAACCACTAGAATGTGAACATGCAGCACATCAACATAAAAAAGCACCACAATCGTGATGCTTTTTAAATCTTCTCAGTTTATTCGTGAGTCTCGCCAGGTGGGACTTCTGTAATTTGTCCACCACGTGCAAGAAAGGCCGCAACTTCATCTTCCAAAGCCTGACGCTGTTTCTGTTTGGCTGTCACAGTTAAGGTCTCAGCTTCGGCAAGATCAGCATCATTGGCGCTCGACTCTTCGCTATCTGCACCACTTTCTGCCGCTTTCGCCTCTTCGTCGTCTACAGCAGAATCTTCTGTGTTTTCGTCGTAATCATTCATATCTGTCATATTATCTCCCCACAATGACTACACTTTCATCATCGCTATTTGGTCATCAGAAACTTGATGAAATTTAGCAAGCTCTTTTCATTTCGCAAAGTACAATATTGATTAAATCGTATTTTTTGCGACCAAATTCACTCTGATTTATAAATGATTGTTTAAAAAATATCTACTATTTTTTAGCACGCATATTGTGTGTCTTTCAATGCACCCAATCCATTGGCCTGTTGCATAAAGCGATCTTTGAACCAGTCGAATTGTTCAACCTGTTTTAGACCAAAGTTTCGCGCCCAGACAAATGGAAACAGTTCTGCACTTTCAAGCCAACCAATCGCTGACATACTGTGCATCATGGCATCATTTTGCCCTTTGCGCCGATGCTCATAACGCAATAAGCTCTGCTCATTGGCCCAGACCCCACGTTTTAAATCATGCAGCAATACATCACATAACACAGCTGCATCCAGACAACCAATGTTCACACCCTGTCCAGCTAAAGGATGAATCACATGTGCAGCATCACCGATCAATGCTAAGCCTGACTTGATATAACGCTGTGCAGCACGTGCTTTTAGTGGGAACTGTGCTCTGGAACGCACATCAACCACTTCCCCCAACATTTGCAGGCTTTCCTGAGTCAACAAACGCATAAAGTCCTGATCATTTAATGCCGAGTATTCATCGGCATAATCATCAGGTAAAGTCCAGACAATCGACTGCCAATAACCGTTCTCCTGCGCATTCAGACTGGCCATTGGTAAATACGCCAATGGACCTGTCGGCAAGAAAATTTGGCGTGCTACATATTGATTGGGCTGTGTGGTTTTAATTGCACAACTAATTGCAGCCTGCTGATAATCCAATACATCCAACTCAATGTACGCCTGCTCGCGTACAAAAGAATTCGCACCATCTGCACCAATTAACAACTTCGTTTTTAATGTTGTGCCATCCGCCAACTCAATTGACCAGCCTTGCGGAATTTGCTCAATCCTAACCACTTTTACTTGGGTACGATAGTCTTTGAGTAGCTGCAACATTTTTTGTTGAATTGCTACATTCAAAACACTGGGTTCAACCATTGAACCTAAAGCCTGATCTGATTGAGGTTGCTGTTCAGATGCATGGCCAAAATTAATTTCGCCATAGCCATTTTTATTCCAGACTTGCATACCTGAATAAGGCATCTGACGCGCTAAATCATTCCAGACCTCAACTGTTTTGAGTAAGTGAATCGTCGCCTGACTCAGTGCCAATACCCGAGGATTCATTACAGCCAGTGTTTTCTCTTGATCAAGCACAGGCGCAGCATCCAATACCGTCGCTTGTACCCCACCTTGTGCCAACAATAAAGCCGTTAATCCACCGACTAAGCCACCGCCAACAATCACAACATCTAACAGCTCGCTCATGCTTTTAGCCCCATCGCATAATTGGCAACCAGAGGCTTAACCCCCGGAATCACATCAAATGCAATCAATCCTGTATTGCGTAATAATTTGAGGATTGGATTTTGATTACTGAAACCACGCACCACTGAATCACAGAACTTAATCACACGTTGCTGATCCTTTAAACGAGATTGTTCATAAGCCAATAAATTTTCAGGCGCGCCAATATCATCTGACTTCGCCAATTGTTCCATCAAGAAACGAACCAGCACATCTGCATCACGCAAACATAAGTTAAAACCTTGGCCTGCCACTGGATGAATGGTATGTGCCGCATTGCCCATCAGCACCACACGACCAACCGCCTGCTTATGTGCCAAAACCTGAGCCAATGGATAGCTAAAGCGCTTGCCTGTTTTTTCAAATTTTCCAGCACGGTCACCATAGGTTTCCTGTAAGGCATCAAGAAAATGTTGATCATTTTCCTCACCTAACCACTCCGCCTCAGTGCCTTTTTTCACAGGCCATACCACTGAACGACGGTATTCCCCTGGTAAAGGTAACAGTGCCAATGGTCCTAATGCGCTAAACCGTTCAAAACCAACGTGCTGGTGTGGTTTAGAAGTTTGTACGGTGGTTACAATCGCGACTTGGTCATAGTCATGTTCGTCCACACCGACGCCAATGGCTTGTCGGCAAAACGAGTCGCGACCATCCGCAGCAATCACCAACTTGGATTTTAAGGAGTGGATATATTCACCATTACGCATGGCTTCAATTTGGACTTGGTCTACATCTTGAGTTAATGAAGTGACCTCAACACCATCAATCAACTCAATCAATGGCTGTTGACGTACTTGGGTCAGCAATACACGACCCAACCAGGCGTTCTCAATTACTTGACCAAAACTTTCTACTTTTTCTTGTTCGGCGACTAAGCGTGCCTTACCAAAACTGCCCTGCTCAGTAATGTGTACTTGCAGAATTGGGGTAGCATGTTGTTGTAAGGCCTCCCACAAACCTAACTTTTGGTAAATCTGTACACTACGACGTGACAAGGCGGTATTACGCGCATCAAAACTGGAATGATAAGGAGCAACATTTTCGTCATCGTAATTCGGATATTTCACAGCTTCTAATAGCTTTACTGCGATATTAGATTTTGCCAACATTAAAGCAAGGCTGAGTCCAACCATACCTCCACCGACAATGATGACCTGTTGCTGCATAATATTATTCCTTATCAGTTTTTCATGACTTGATGTTTCGGGACCTATCTTACTCTAACTCAAATCAGGAAGGGAATTTGTACTTTGTTTGGTCTATGTTTTTAAAATATATTCAAAAGTTGTTTTGGGCATCAAAGTCAATAAAAAGGCCTATCTATTGATAAGCCTTTTTCTCAACTTCAACTTAATGATTTGCCATCAAGCTTTCAATCTCTTCAACGGTTTTGACCACATTCTTGGTTAGAACCAATGGGCCATTTTCAGTGACCACAATGTCATCTTCGATACGAATGCCGATACCACGCCATTTTGCATCAACCGTTTCATCATCTGGCGCAACATATAGACCTGGTTCAACGGTCACGACCATACCTGCTTCATAAGCACGCCAGTCTTCGCCAGTTTTATAGGCACCCACGTCATGTACATCCATGCCAAGCCAATGGCCAGTACCATGCATAAAGAATTGGCGGAATGCTTCACTTTCAACCAGTTCATCCACATTGCCAATCAGCAAGCCAAGATCAACCAGCCCCTGAGTTAAAATCTTTACAGCCACTTCATGCGGATATTTATAGTGATTGCCAATACGCGTTGCATCAATCGCAGCAAGCTGTGCTTCTAAAACCACATTATAAAGTGCTTTTTGCTCAGGACTGAATTTACCATTCACAGGGAACGTACGAGTAATATCCGACGCATACAACTCATATTCACATGCGGCATCAATCAAAACTAAATCACCATCTTTTAACGGTTTGTTATTTTCAACATAGTGCAAAATACAGGCATTTTCACCACCGCCAACAATACTGTTATACGATGGTACACAGCCATTTTTACCAAAGATATAATTGAGTTCCGCCTCCAGTGCATACTCCATCATCTCAGGTTTAACCGTTTGCATGGCACGCGTATGCGCTTCTGCACTGATATTGGATGCGATCTGCATCAGCTCAATTTCCTGAGCTGATTTTTTCAAACGCATCTCATCGACAATACGATCAAGCTGAATGACTTCTGCTGGCGCAGCACCACCACGACGCTGCTGTGCATCTGCCTTTTGAATCCATTGACTGACACGTGCATCAAACTCAGCATTTTGACCAATACGGTAGTAAAGACACTGTTTATTTAACAGCTTGTCGATAATTTCTTCATCGAGCAGATCAATTGCATAAGCTTCATCTGCATCATAGATTTCAATCGCACCATCAATACCCGCACGATAACCATTCCAGATTTCCATTTCACGATTACGTTCGCGGCAGAACAAGCTATAGCTATATTCCTCACCTTCTTCAAAGGTTTCGATCACGGCAACGGCTTCAGGCTCGGCAAATCCAGTCAGATAATAAAAACTACTGTCTGCACGATATTTATAATCCGCATCGCGGTTACGATACATTTCTGCTCGAGTCGCAATAATTGCAATGCTATTGCTGCCTATTTGTTTAGCGAGAAGATCACGACGTTGTTTAAAATCAGCTTGACTTAATTTCATATTGTCCTTCTGATGAAGATGAATGATTGTAAGTATCTTTATTTATAAAAGCTTAAGGCACCGCCCGAGTTAACTCGGACGATGTGGGGTAAACATTTCTACAACCGTTTGCGCATCTGCTGCTTGATTGTCTTGATTTCTGCTTTTGGCATGAAAATTTTGCAATAAAGAACTTTCAGCAACAGGAATCTTTTTACGACCAATCGACAAGCTCACAGGGATCAAGCGTACAAACTCATACAATTCCTGATAGCTTTCTTCGCCTTCTTCATCATTATCCGAGTCTTCAAACTCAACGGCTGCAACATCTTGTAAATGTTCAATCAGCTCTTGTTCTTCGCCACGAATATGACCTGAAGCCAAACCAAAACCGAGGACTACGCCTGCACACCAATCCGCCAAAGCTTGCACACGATCTGCAAGCAAATGGCTATCATCAGGAAGCATAGGCAAATAATCTAATTCATCATCAGATAAAGCATGAGCAACATCTTCTGCTTCATCGGTTAAACTCTCCAGTGCCTCTGGTTGTAAAGC
The DNA here is from genome assembly GCF_024582815.1 of Acinetobacter colistiniresistens. NCBI lineage: Bacteria > Pseudomonadati > Pseudomonadota > Gammaproteobacteria > Moraxellales > Moraxellaceae > Acinetobacter > Acinetobacter colistiniresistens. Next base: position 1,864,961 of record NZ_CP102099.1, on the reverse strand, counting down.
AGGCACATTCAGGGTGTTTAAAATTTGTGACCATTCATCTGAGGTCGGCGCTTGTGTCACACAAACGATACCTGTTAGTAAACCGTGTAACTCACTTGGACTTGAAATTTCTTCAATCCCATCAAAATGGGCTTTCCATTCTGTCCAACCTGAAATATCGTCTTGCATTCGTTTATCCAATCTCTATACTGCTGTATATATTACCTTTGATTGCAACTCTGTGCGACCTTCGTTATGTTAGAACAATTACAGCGTCTACAAGCGCATATTGGTGTTTTAAAAACACGCTTACATCACTTGGAGCGAGAAAACTCATCGCTCACCGAAGCTAAGCAATTAGCTGAAACTGACCATCATGCACAAGTTGTGCAGAAAAATAGCATCATCACGCAAAAGCAGGAAGAAGTTGATAACTTAACTGAACAACTGACTCAGTTACAAGATCAATTTAAACAACTGAATCAAGATGCAACAACTCTAGCAGAACGTTATAGCCGCTTAGAGAAAAGTACAACTGATTTGAAAAACCGCTTCCAAGAAATTTTGGCTGAGCGCAATGACTTACGTGTGAATAAAGAAAAACTACAAGCACAGCAACGTCATAACCAGCAAGAGATTCAGGATTTACAGCAAGATCGTGATCGTCTGTTGCAGAAAAATGAACTGGCTAAATCTAAAGTTGAAGCCATTATTCAGCGCCTTTCAATTTTAGGTACTGCACAAGATCAACATGCGCAAGAAATTCAGCAACTTGCACATCCGAATGCTGAAACTCAAGAGGAGACCTGATCATGAGTGAACCTATTGTTGTTGAGCTTCGCTTAATTGAACAGACCTTCCGTCTCAACACAACTGAAGAAAAACGTGAGGAATTAGAGCGCGCTGCAGAACTACTTAATCAGAAATTTCATGACATGCGCCGTAGTGCCCCACGCGTTGAACATAATAAACTCGTGATTATGGTCGCACTACAAATGGCTCAAGAAGTGTTCAGCTTAAATAAATCTTTGCAGCAGTATGCACATTGTGAGCGACTTTTAGAAACCATGCTCGAAGATGTGGAACAAAGCATCTAATTCCAAAAAGCCTGAAATGCAAATTTCAGGCTTTTTTCTTTACTAGACTTTTACCTACACAAAAATCAATTTTTCCTTTTTATCTTGCACCCATTGTAATTTTTATTACTTCCTCATCTTTAGACCTAAACCAGAGTATTACCATCAGGTCAATTCATATATTTATTTTTTAATTATTATTTATCAAAAGATGAATAATCATGCTATTTCATTCTTTGGGGACTTAAACGTAAACTTACACATTGTTAAGTTATACTTACAAATAATTTTAGTGTAGTCCTTGCATCATTGCCAGAGTTGACTATAATGCAATCCATCTCTGGAGTACTCGCCAGCCGGTCTGATTCCCCTGAGCCGTGATATCCTTCTTAATCGGAAAGCGTTTCTGAATATTTAGCGTGTATGCCTACCTAGAGTAGGAAACCCATACAATATACAGCGCTTTCCACCTTGAACCTTAGTGTTCAAGGGTAAAGACATGCAGCGGTACTTCTGGAGATTATTTTCTTTATTAAAAATCAGTTTCTTTATTATATTTTTAATTCAACCACTTCTATTTAACATCTCAACTGTAAACTTAAACTTACAAATCTCTCTATTTTCCCCACTTGCGATAGCCCCTAATTTCACTATAATTAAAAACATCTCTGAAGTGTACGCCAGCCGGTCTGATTCCCCTGAGCCGTGATATCCTTCTTAATCGGAAAGCGTTTCTGAATATTGAGCGTGTATGCCTACCCTGAGTAGGAAACCCAGATAATATACAGCGCTGTCCACCTTGAACCTTAGTGTTCAAGGGTAAAGACATGCAGCGGCATTTCGGAGATCCATTTTTTTCAAATAACATTGATCCCATTTTAGATTTTATAGTTCTATTAAACTTAATTTTCTAATTGTTAGTAAAACATACAAATCTCAATATTTCCCTCTTGTGGTGGTCGTTGATTTAACTATAATAAGAAACATCTCTAGGGTGTTCGCCAGTACGTCTATTCCCCTGCCGATACTTAAATTTATGGATGTGTTCTGTGTATTTTGAGTGTATGCCTACCCCGAGTAGGAAACCCAGTAAGTATGCGTCACCTCCACCTTGAACTCATCGGGTTCAGGGTAACGACCATGCAGCGGCATCTCTGGAGTATCTTTTTACATATAATTAAAAATAATAATTTAGCTTCATTTAGACTTTTAAATAACTCAATTAAGTTTTCTCAATATTTTTATAATAATTCAGCGCTATCCATTAAATATTGCTGCAAAAATGCTGTAAATGAATTTTTATTTTTTCACCCCAGTCACCTGATATACAGCACCATCTGAACCAATCTGATCAAGTTGTACCGCATCCCCCAACACCACACTAGATCATCCGAAAATACAAAACAGTTCGGATATGAAAACTTGTCTCTATCATAGTAGTTTGAAGTACTTTCTACTGATTGGAATTCTGCCAGCGACAAAAATGTAAAATACGACGAACCCATTGAGTTCTAAAGAGTAGGTGCTTAAAATTGCTGATAGCTTCACTTGATACTTATATTCAAAAGCTAAAATCTGTTACCATGTTGTTAGTTTATTTAGCTTAACATATTGTTTTATAAATTTATTTTTAAGTTGGAAATACCAAGCTTATAACTTAATCCTAGTATTTCCACGATTCTCTTTTCTATGCTGCAATAGTGCCTAAAACTCATTCATCCTTTAAAGCACATTCATAATTGCTTGGGTCTTGAGAACAACGAACCTGCTTCAACAACCGCATCATATCTTTATCATAGAAGCCTTCTTTGGTCATTTGAATCCGTGCTTCACGCATCAAACGAACATAACCAGGTTTGTCACTTTCATTTAAGTTCATCCAGAATTTATCTGGAATCTTTGCTTCTATCTTGTCAACAAACTCAAAAGCTGGATTCAACTGTTTTGAAATCACTTCTCGTGCAATTGATCCCATGCCTGCTGGAAACTTATTGCGCTGCATAATCAATGTCCCTGTCACTTGTATCACAGGAAACTTGATAATTCCTCCAACTGCTTTCCCTGATTTATCGGTCATGCCTTTTTGTAATTCAAGTGGTTCAAACAAAATGGCTGGACCTGCCATGATATCAACCTCTTTATTATTAAATTTTCCCCCCACACTTACCAAATCCACAGAGACAGGTTGTGCTCCCACATTCTGTACTAATTTCTTTTGGGTTTCATCAAACTGGAACACTGCAACCTTCTTGCCTGCAGCCTTGGCCAAAGTATTGATATTACGGTCAGTAACCATAATATAAGCTGCCCCTAAAGGAACAATCCCAACCACTTCATAATCTTTATTTATCATCTTGTCATCAAATTTTGGGTTGGCCAAAACCTGAATCACAGAACTCAATTGTTTATAAGTCTGCACGGCACCAATGGCATCTACACTGCCAACAAATTTATTAAACTGTTTTGCACGTAAGTTGCTAATCCCTGCACCATCACAGCGCTTACTACGGAAATCCTCCGTCAACACCGCCTCATTGGTATACACCTTGAGATTAACCACGGTCGATGCCTGTTTTTTTAGTTTTGGATAATCAAAATCTAATTTGAATTGTAAATGCGAAGGGCGCGTCACGTTCATATTGACCCCAAATTGTTTGGCGACACGAACGATACTTGGAATTTCGGTAATATAACTGGTCGCTTGCTCAAACGCTTCGCTATGTTCACCATTCGGAGAAAATACACAGAGCGTGACTTGTTTTGGAATCTGCTGCCAAGTCTTAGGATCATTCAATAATTGCTTAACTTTGTTTTGTGAATGAGGGGAAAGGCTTAAATCCAATTTTCCCTCAGATGCCGCATAGCTTGTATTCATAATGCCTAATGATGAAGCCATAATAGATGACAGCAGAATCGGCCTTAAAACCTGTGTGAATTTATTATTTTGCATTGTTAGTCCATCCTTAGCGAGCTATTTCCCAATAGTCTTTATCCAATGTAAGAACAACGCATAAAAATAGAATTGACTGATTTTATTTGGATGGTGTCAATTCGGTCAAAGTTAGAACCATTACTCATTTTATAAAAATGAATGCATCCATAGGATATAAACACATATACAAACAAGCATTTGAATAATCTATATTTTTAATAGTTTTTCAACATTTAAATGCGGGTCATTCTTTCCTGGGACTGTTCTAAATTTTGTGTAAGTACTTAATTTTCATTTATCCTTCAGAGGATAATTACAAAAGGTACTTCACATGGATGAAGCAACAATCAAAAGTATGGCTGCCGAATTGGCTAAAGGTCTAAAAACACCAGAAGACTTAAACCAAATGACAGCAGTCTTTAAAAATTCATGATTGAAACTGCACTCAATACTGAACTTTCAGACCATCTCGGTTATGAAAAGCATCAGTCCAGGAAAGGCTCAAATAGCCGTAATGGGTTTAGTTCTAAAACCATTACAACTCAAGATGGACAACTGGCTTTAGATATTCCCCGTGATCGAGAAGGTTCATTTGAGCCACAAATTATCAAAAGCACCAAACACGCATCACCAGTATGGATGACCAAATCCTCTCACTGTATGCAAAAGGAATGACTAATAGGGAAATTGTAGCCTTCTTCAAAGAAATGTACGATGCCGATGTCTCAGCATCTCTCATCAGCAAAGTTACCGATGCTGTGATTGAGCAAGTGACTGAGTGGCAAAATAGAGCCTTAGATAGCCTTTATCCTGTTGTCTATCTTGACTGTATTGTTGTCAAAGTCCGTCAGCACTCCAATGTGATTAACAAGTCCGTATACCTTGCTTTAGGCATCAATATGGATGGACAAAAAGAATTACTGGGTATGTGGATTGCTCAGACAGAAGGTGCCAAATTCTGGCTGTCAGTCATGACAGAGCTAAAAAATCGAGGAGTACAGGATATTCTTGTTGCCTGTGTAGATGGATTAAAAGGCTTTCCTGACGCGATAGCCTCCGTTTACCCTCATACTGATATTCAACTGTGTATCGTGCATGTTGTACGCAATAGCCTGAGATTTGTAAGCTGGAAAGACTACAAGGCTGTTACCTCGGGTCTGAAAGCGATTTATCAGGCAAGTACAGAGGAAAATGCTTTAAAGTCCCTAGACATCTTCTGTGATCAATGGAATCACCAGTATCCCAAAATTGGAGAATCCTGGCGGGCCAATTGGGAAAATATCCGAACGATCTTTAGCTATCCAGCCGAAATACGTCATGCAATTTATACAACAAATGCGATTGAGTCGTTGAATAGCGTAATACGCCATTCAACGAAGAAGAGGAAAATCTTTTCATCTGATGACTCAGTAAAGAAGGTCATTTACTTAGCAACATCAAATGCTGCGAAGAAATGGACGATGCCAATTCAAAATTGGCGTTTAGCAATGAATTGGTTTACGATTCAGTTCGATGATCGATTAAAAGATCATTTATAAAAAATGGAACTTACACAAAATAATTTACAGGCTCTCTTTCCTTAAATAAATGACCAAATTACGTTTTCATCTTGTCGCTTTAATAGAAAACTAGTTTGGTGATCATCTTCCACCACGATATGCTGATTCGAAATCATTTTTACTTTAAGTAAAGTATTATTTTCATAAACCAAGTCATGTTTACCTTCTTTGGTTAAGATTAGCATCTGATCAAGCACAATCAGTTTCTTTGATTCCAACATGGTTCTACCCTCTTTGAAAAGTTTGCAAATACTGAGTATCTTGATTAGTTCGATAAGTTCATATCATCTTGAATAGCAGTTTAATCGCGACTACTCATCAGCAAAAAATACTCATTTAAATTATTTAAATACATGAAACTGACATCTGAAGATGTTAGCTCACAGCCAATATTTTAGACTATTTTTTAAACGATTCCGTATCTTTTGTCAGACAGTTCACATAAATGACCATTTATGGGAGCTACTCTAAAAAGTAAATTATATAAATAAAAATCAACAATATTAAATATTTAGCGATTCTTATATCTCAGTTCTTACTAAACTCTGGATTAGAATTCTTGACCAATTGTAAAAATAATCAATATATGATTGAAAAATAATAATTTTTAATAAATTTCTATCTGTATAAAAATGGCTCCTTTAAAGGAGCCATTTTGAATGAAGATGGATTACCAACTCACGTTAACACGTCGATTTGGAGCTAAGCACCCAACAAGTTGGCGATTGGCCTTATGTCCAGCACACTGCTGGTATAAATCAGTTTGGCTATTGGCTTGAATTTGAATTCGATTTGCATCAATCCCTTCATTCACCAATAGCTTAGCAACGGTATTGGCTCGTTGCGCCGATAGTTGATGGTTATAAGCAAATTTACCTAAAGGATCTGCAAAGCCAGCAACAATCACAGGACTATTCGATGGTGCTTGCTTAATGCGTTGAGCAATTGCTGCAACTGAGCTTGAACCTTGTTCAATTGCATTTGCATTTGATCGATCGAATGCAAAAAATACACTTGATGAGCGTAAGCTATTTAAATTGGTATCTGCTGGAACTTGATTATTTGCCCCCCAAGCCATTAAACCCTCACACGCTTCGCCTTTCCACGACAAACGCTCTGACAATGATTTTTTATCAAAATCTATACGCAACTGACAACGCAAATAGTCTTGGCTATTTGGTTGACGAATATCTAGTACATAATTCCAGGTTTTGACAAAAAATATACCTTCGCTAAATTGAGGATTGCCCAAGATATGCCGGATTTGATCCTTGGTTAAACCAGTTCCCAAACGAGCAACATTATCATATTCATAACGATTTACTTGCTTCAGGTAGCTCTTTTCAACCGCTGGAAATTTGATTTCTTCTTGTTGAACCACAGCCTCATCACTTGCTGCAAATGCCATCATCGGTAAACTTGAAACGAGCCCAACAAGCAATACTTTTATCATCATATTTTTCATATTTTAACTCTCTTTATCTATTGGAGATGAGGAGAGCCTAAAGGCTCTCCTGAATAATGAACCCTTAGTCAATTACGCCACTGATACCGATACGTACACTTGGATCACCTTGAGATGCAGCAGCTACCCCCCCTGTGATTGACCAACGACCATTATCTGCAGTTTTACGTAAGGTGACGCCGACTGCATTTTCACCACCATGATAAGAAGCACCTGCTGAGTAAGTATATTTACCTGCAATGTATGGCGCTGCTTCCAGTGCCATTGCCGCAGCAATACCTGCATTGGCCTTTTTCTCTACATCATCAATACGTTGATTAGTCGAGTAGAAGGCTTGTTCAAGACGATTACTTACATTGTCAATTTTGCTATTCAATGCCTGATCTGCCTTATTCAATGCATCAACTGCTCCACCCACATTGTTATAGTCCTTACCGCCTACGTTATACGTTGGATTGGTAAAGCTATTGGTAATGTTGTCATAACCAGCACCGCCACCTAAGAACTCAACAACTTTTTGATTTGTTGCATTTAATTGAGAGCCATTGATTGCATCTGTAGATGTTTTATTGATTGCACCATCTTTAACACCAGTGACAACACGATTACCATCGGTACCAGCAACATTAACTTTAGTACCGCCAGTATCTTTGGCAACGGTAACTTCAGCACTACTATTTGCCTGTTTAACCAGACCCACCGTACCATTATTAATATCATTTTTAATGTTATTAATATTATTGGTATTGTTAGTAATTTGCCCTTGCAAATCATCTCTGATTTGCGCAACTTGCCCACCATTCACCGCATCTTTAGAGCCTTGAGCAATATTACCGTCTTTCACATTGGTAATGGTTGTTCCATTAGTACCACCCAGTGTGATCTTGTCTTTTGATGCATCGTCGTATTTCACTGCATTATTGGAAAGCTCATTCACATTGTTATTCACATTGCTAATTGCACTATCCAATTGGCCCTTGTTCACGGCATCTGTTGCATTGGTACCCGCTGCAACATTGCTGATCTGTTTATTCCCAGCATTGATCCCTTGGGTCGTGACACTTGGACCACCTGCAATGATTAAACCAGTATTGTTCAACACAACTGCATTGTTACCGATGTTGATTCCAGCATTATTCAGAACCGTATTGCCTGCTGTCACAGAATCAACCGTTAAGTCTTTGGCTGTAGCAACCTCATAGTTATCTGAACCGTCTGCATTCTTGCTCTTATTCACAACAATATTCTGACCATTGGTCACCGTCGTTTTAGAGGTTGTTCCTACCGTGCCAATGGCTTTGTCGAGTGCCGTTAATGCATCACCAACATTAGTCTGTTTCCCTTGAGCCACATTATAAGTCGGTCCGGTAATGGTGCCATCGGCATTGACCGTAGCATTACCACCCAAGCTATTCACAAGTGTGTTCTGTGTAGTTACAACTTGATTGCCTACCGCTTTCAATTGTGCAACGTTCACGGCATCTGCATCTGCACTACCTGCCGCAACACCTGTGATCTGGCGATAAATTCCATTTGCAGCATCACCAACTGCAACCGCACCTGTCGTTGATGTCGTCTTATCAATGGCCGCTTTGTCTGCGCCTGTCACAGCGGACAATGCATAACCTGCAACACCAGCACCAGTTGTTGCAGCAGAACCACTCCCTAATACAACTGAGCCAGCCACTGTTTTGGTCACATTGTTACCAAGTACAAAGGTATCATCTGTCAGTACCTGATTGTTATTACCTACAGAATAACTGTTTGCACCATCCACAATCGTTGGATCACCAATCGCACCTGAGTGATCACCTTTCACTTTGTTACCCGTACCAATACTGATAGATTGCAGGCCTGTTGCTTCGGCGCCTTTACCAATTGCAATAGACTCTTTGCCTCCAGCTTTACTGCTGTGACCTAAAGCCACTGCACTGTCTGCGCCTGTTGAAACAATTGCATTTACGCCAATCGCTGTAGAGTTGAGACCACCAGCACTTGAGTCATTGGTTGCCCCTAGATCACCTTTTGAGGTATCGGCATTGGTATGGAAGAACTTAATCCCGTCGGTATTCATCTTCTGAACCGTTTGTCCAATCGTCAGGCGATCTGTGGTTTCTTGGCCTTGCTTATCGTAGGTTAAGAACAATGAATCTTGGTTTTTGTTGTCTGGTTTGGTATTTACAATTTGGTCAATGATATTGACTTTGTTGCCATTACCATCAACAACTTCAGTGATATTGCTACTGATTGCAACTTTCAATTGCTCTTCAGTTGCCGCTCTGCCTTTGGTTGCAAAATCACTGGCTGTAATGTCTTTATTGCTCAGGCCTTCAATGGTATTGCTTGCCTTATCAACCACTACACTGCCTACAGTGACTTTATCGAAGTTCACGTCTTTTGCAGTCGCGACTTGATAGTTGCTTGAACCATCAGCATTGGTCGTTGGGGTTACAACCACGTTATCACCCGCTGTAACGGTTGTTTTCGCTTTGGTTGCAGCATCTTTAACGCTGGTGATTGCACCATCAATGGTGTTCGAACCTGTGCCACCAATGTTACTGGTCGTGATCGCACCTGTGGTTGCATCAATTGTAGTTGAACCACCAATTGCATTCTTGACGCTATCCGCGACACCGTGTAACTGGCTGCCGTTGATTGCATCAGTCGAAGTTGAGTTTACCGCACCTGCTTTCACGTTAGTGATCGTTGTGCCACCTACTCCAGCTAATGTGATTTTGTCTTTGGTCGTTGGGTCATCGTATTTAACCGCTGCATCATCCAAACCACCTAACTTGCTATCCACTGCTGCCAATTGATCTTCTGTCGCTGCCTGACCTGATACCGCTGTACCGTTCCAAGTCTTGTTACTTAAACCGTTAATCGTATTGGTCGCTTTATCAACCACCACACTGCCTACAGTCACTTTATCGAAATTCACGTCTTTTGCAGTCGCGACTTGATAGTTGCTTGAGCCATCGGCATTGGTTGTTGGGGTTACAACCACGTTATCACCCGCTGTAATGGTTGTTTTCGCTTTGGTTGCAGCATCTTTAACGCTGGTGATTGCACCATCAATGGTGTTCGAACCGGTACCACCAATGTTACTGGTGGTGATTGCACCTGTGGTTGCATCAATCGTGGTTGAACCACCAATTGCATTCTTCACGCTATCCGCGACGCCGTGTAACTGGCTGCCATTGATTGCATCGGTTGAAGTTGAATTGACTGCACCCGCTTTCACATTGGTGATCGTGGTGCCGCCAGTACCCGCTAAAGTCACTTTGTCTTTCGTTGCAGGATCATCATATTTAACCGCTGCATCATCCAAGTTGCCCAACTTGCCATCAACTGCTGCCAATTGATCTTCTGTCGCTGCCTGGCCTGAGACTGCTGTACCGTTCCAGGTCTTGTTACTTAAGCCGTTAATCGTATTGGTCGCTTTATCAACCACCACACTGCCTACAGTCACTTTATCGAAGTTCACGTCTTTTGCAGTCGCGACTTGATAGTTGCTTGAGCCATCAGCATTGGTTGTTGGGGTTACAACCACGTTATCACCCGCTGTAACGGTTGTTTTTGCTTTGGTTGCAGCATCTTTAACACTGGTGATTGCACCATCAATGGTGTTCGAGCCGGTACCACCAATGTTACTGGTGGTGATCGCACCTGTGGTTGCATCAATCGTGGTTGAGCCACCAATTGCATTCTTGACGCTGTCTGCGACACCGTGTAACTGGCTGCCATTGATTGCATCAGTTGAGCTTGAATTGACCGCACCCGCTTTCACATTGGTCAAGGTCACTGGTGTGGTAGAGCCTGCTCCACCCAAGGTCACTTTGTCTTTGGTTAATGGGTTGTCGTATTTAACCGCTGCATCATCTGTTGCTTTTTGTGCATCGCTGACCGCTTGCAATTGATCCTCAGTCGCCGCTTGACCTGAGACTGCTGTACCGTTCCAAGTCTTGTTGCTTAAACCGTTAATCGTATTGGTCGCTTTATCAACCACCACACTGCCTACAGTCACTTTATCGAAGTTCACGTCTTTTGCAGTCGCGACTTGATAGTTGCTTGAGCCATCGGCATTGGTTGTTGGAGTAACAACAACGTTGTCTCCAGCTGTAACAGTTGTTTTTGCTTTGGTTGCGGCATCTTTGACGCTGGTGATCGCACCATCAATGGTGTTCGAACCTGTGCCACCAATGTTGCTGGTGGTGATTGCACCTGTGGTTGCATCAATCGTAGTTGAACCACCAATCGCATTCTTGACGCTGTCCGCGACGCCGTGTAACTGGCTACCGTTGATTGCATCTGTTGAAGTTGAATTGACTGCACCCGCTTTCACATTGGTCAAGGTCACTGGTGTGGTAGAGCCTGCTCCACCCAAGGTCACTTTGTCTTTGGTTAATGGGTTGTCGTATTTAACCGCTGCATCATCTGTTGCTTTTTGTGCATCGCTGACCGCTTGCAATTGATCCTCAGTCGCCGCTTGACCTGAGACTGCTGTACCGTTCCAAGTCTTGTTGCTTAAACCGTTAATCGTATTGGTCGCTTTATCAACCACCACACTGCCTACAGTCACTTTATCGAAGTTCACGTCTTTTGCAGTCGCGACTTGATAGTTGCTTGAGCCATCGGCATTGGTTGTTGGAGTAACAACAACGTTGTCTCCAGCAGTAACAGTTGTTTTCGCTTTGGTTGCGGCATCTTTAACGCTGGTGATTGCACCATCAATGGTGTTCGAACCTGTGCCACCAATGTTGCTGGTGGTGATCGCACCCGTCGTTGCATCAATCGTCGTGTTGCCACCAATGGCACTCTTAACACTGTCTGCAACACCGTGTAATTGACTGCCGTTGATTGCATCAGTCGAAGTCGAGTTCACCGCACCAGCTTTAACATTAGTAATGGTGGTGCCACCTGCGCCCGCTAAAGTCACTTTGTCTTTGGTTGCAGGGTCATCATATTTAACCGCTGCATCGTCCAAGTTACCCAACTTGCCATCAACTGCTGCCAATTGATCTTCAGTTGCTGCCTGACCTGATACCGCTGTGCCGTTCCAAGTCGTGTTGCTTAAACCACCAATGGTATTGGTCGTGCCATCAATCTTAACTTTAGTTGCACCACTGCCCACATTGATTGCATCTTTGACATTAACGGTATCACCTAAACCAAGCTGGACACCATCTGCTGTCGTGGTACTGGTGATGCTACCATCCGTTGAACCTTTAACATTCAGCGTATCGCCTAATGCAAATTGGTTACTGCTGGTACCATTACCAAACTTAATCCCTTTGTCCGCTGTCGCTTGTGCTGCATCTGCTGCATTTTGCGCAGTGGTTACATTCTGATTCGTTGTGAATAATTGGCCACCATTCACCGCATCTGTTGATGCTGCTGAACTGATATCACCTGCTTTCACATTAGTGATCGTGGTGCCACCTGCACCTGCAAGCGTGATCTTGTCTTTGGTTGCAGGGTCATCATATTTAACCGCTGCATCGTCCAAGTTACCCAACTTGCCATCAACTGCTGCCAATTGATCTTCGGTTGCCGCTTGACCTGATACTGCTGTGCCGTTCCAAGTCGTGTTGCTTAAGCCACCAATGGTATTGGTCGTACCATCAATCTTAACTTTGGTTGCACCGCTGCCCACATTGATTGCATCTTTAACATTCAGCGTATCGCCTAAGCCCAGTTGTACACCGCCTGCAACTGTCGTGCTGGTGATGTTGCTGTCGCCTTTAACGTTGATATCACTACCCAAGGCATAGTTGTTCTTGCCTGTTGTGCCACCAAAGTTGATGCCTTTGTCCGCTGTTGCTTTAACGCTGGTGATCGCACCATCAATCGTGTTCGAACCTGTGCCACCAATGTTACTTGTGGTGATTGCACCCGTCGTTGCATCAATCGTCGTGTTGCCACCAATGGCACTCTTAACGCTGTCTGCAACACCGTGTAATTGACTGCCGTTGATTGCATCAGTCGAAGTTGAGTTCACCGCACCAGCTTTAACATTAGTAATGGTGGTGCCACCTGCGCCTGCTAAAGTCACTTTGTCTTTAGTTGCAGGGTCATCATATTTAACCGCTGCATCGTCCAAGTTACCGAGCTTGCCATCCACTGCTGCTAATTGATCTTCAGTTGCTGCCTGACCTGATACCGCTGTGCCGTTCCAAGTCGTGTTGCTTAAACCACCAATAGTATTGGTTGTGCCATCAATCTTAACTTTAGTTGCACCACTGCCCACATTGATTGCATCTTTGACATTAACGGTATCACCTAAACCAAGCTGGACACCATCTGCTGTCGTGGTACTGGTGATGCTACCATCCGTTGAACCTTTAACATTCAGCGTATCGCCTAATGCAAATTGGTTACTGCTGGTACCATTACCAAACTTAATCCCTTTGTCCGCTGTCGCTTGTGCTGCATCTGCTGCATTTTGCGCAGTGGTTACATTCTGATTCGTTGTGAATAATTGGCCACCATTCACCGCATCTGTTGATGCTGCTGAACTGATATCTCCAGCTTTAACATTGGTAATGGTGGTGCCACCTGCGCCCGCTAAAGTCACTTTGTCTTTGGTTGCAGGGTCATCATATTTAACCGCTGCATCGTCCAAGTTACCCAACTTGCCATCAACTGCTGCCAATTGATCTTCGGTTGCTGCCTGACCTGATACTGCTGTGCCGTTCCAAGTCGTGTTGCTTAAGCCACCAATGGTATTGGTCGTGCCATCAATCTTAACTTTGGTTGCACCGCTGCCCACATTGATTGCATCTTTAACATTCAACGTATCGCCTAAGCCCAGTTGTACACCGCCTGCAACTGTCGTGCTGGTGATGTTGCTGTCGCCTTTAACGTTGATATCACTACCCAAGGCATAGTTGTTCTTGCCTGTTGTGCCACCAAAGTTGATGCCTTTGTCCGCTGTTGCTTTAACGCTGGTGATCGCACCATCAATCGTGTTCGAACCTGTGCCACCAATGTTACTTGTGGTGATTGCACCCGTCGTTGCATCAATCGTCGTGTTGCCACCAATGGCACTCTTAACACTGTCTGCAACACCGTGTAATTGACTGCCGTTGATTGCATCAGTCGAAGTCGAGTTCACCGCACCAGCTTTAACATTGGTAATGGTGGTGCCACCTGCGCCCGCTAAAGTCACTTTGTCTTTGGTTGCAGGGTCATCATATTTAACCGCTGCATCGTCCAAGTTACCCAACTTGCCATCAACTGCTGCCAATTGATCTTCAGTTGCTGCCTGACCTGATACCGCTGTGCCGTTCCAAGTCGTGTTGCTTAAACCACCAATAGTATTGGTTGTGCCATCAATCTTAACTTTAGTTGCACCACTGCCCACATTGATTGCATCTTTGACATTAACGGTATCACCTAAACCAAGCTGGACACCATCTGCTGTCGTGGTACTGGTGATGCTACCATCCGTTGAACCTTTAACATTCAGCGTATCGCCTAATGCAAATTGGTTACTGCTGGTACCATTACCAAACTTAATCCCTTTGTCCGCTGTCGCTTGTGCTGCATCTGCTGCATTTTGCGCAGTGGTTACATTCTGATTCGTTGTGAATAATTGGCCACCATTCACCGCATCTGTTGATGCTGCTGAACTGATATCTCCAGCTTTAACATTGGTAATGGTGGTGCCACCTGCGCCCGCTAAAGTCACTTTGTCTTTGGTTGCAGGGTCATCATATTTAACCGCTGCATCGTCCAAGTTACCCAACTTGCCATCAACTGCTGCCAATTGATCTTCGGTTGCTGCCTGACCTGATACTGCTGTGCCGTTCCAAGTCGTGTTGCTTAAGCCACCAATGGTATTGGTCGTGCCATCAATCTTAACTTTGGTTGCACCGCTGCCCACATTGATTGCATCTTTAACATTCAACGTATCGCCTAAGCCCAGTTGTACACCGCCTGCAACTGTCGTGCTGGTGATGTTGCTGTCGCCTTTAACGTTGATATCACTACCCAAGGCATAGTTGTTCTTGCCTGTTGTGCCACCAAAGTTGATGCCTTTGTCCGCTGTTGCTTTAACGCTGGTGATCGCACCATCAATCGTGTTCGAACCTGTGCCACCAATGTTACTTGTGGTGATTGCACCCGTCGTTGCATCAATCGTCGTGTTGCCACCAATGGCACTCTTAACACTGTCTGCAACACCGTGTAATTGACTGCCGTTGATTGCATCAGTCGAAGTCGAGTTCACCGCACCAGCTTTAACATTGGTAATGGTGGTGCCACCTGCGCCCGCTAAAGTCACTTTGTCTTTGGTTGCAGGGTCATCATATTTAACCGCTGCATCGTCCAAGTTACCCAACTTGCCATCAACTGCTGCCAATTGATCTTCAGTTGCTGCCTGACCTGATACCGCTGTGCCGTTCCAAGTCGTGTTGCTTAAACCACCAATAGTATTGGTTGTGCCATCAATCTTAACTTTAGTTGCACCACTGCCCACATTGATTGCATCTTTGACATTAACGGTATCACCTAAACCAAGCTGGACACCATCTGCTGTCGTGGTACTGGTGATGCTACCATCCGTTGAACCTTTAACATTCAGCGTATCGCCTAATGCAAATTGGTTACTGCTGGTACCATTACCAAACTTAATCCCTTTGTCCGCTGTCGCTTGTGCTGCATCTGCTGCATTTTGCGCAGTGGTTACATTCTGATTCGTTGTGAATAATTGGCCACCATTCACCGCATCTGTTGATGCTGCTGAACTGATATCTCCAGCTTTAACATTGGTAATGGTGGTGCCACCTGCGCCCGCTAAAGTCACTTTGTCTTTGGTTGCAGGGTCATCATATTTAACCGCTGCATCGTCCAAGTTACCCAACTTGCCATCAACTGCTGCCAATTGATCTTCGGTTGCTGCCTGACCTGATACTGCTGTGCCGTTCCAAGTCGTGTTGCTTAAGCCACCAATGGTATTGGTCGTGCCATCAATCTTAACTTTGGTTGCACCGCTGCCCACATTGATTGCATCTTTAACATTCAACGTATCGCCTAAGCCCAGTTGTACACCGCCTGCAACTGTCGTGCTGGTGATGTTGCTGTCGCCTTTAACGTTGATATCACTACCCAAGGCATAGTTGTTCTTGCCTGTTGTGCCACCAAAGTTGATGCCTTTGTCCGCTGTTGCTTTAACGCTGGTGATCGCACCATCAATCGTGTTCGAACCTGTGCCACCAATGTTACTTGTGGTGATTGCACCCGTCGTTGCATCAATCGTCGTGTTGCCACCAATGGCACTCTTAACACTGTCTGCAACACCGTGTAATTGACTGCCGTTGATTGCATCAGTCGAAGTCGAGTTCACCGCACCAGCTTTAACATTGGTAATGGTGGTGCCACCTGCGCCCGCTAAAGTCACTTTGTCTTTGGTTGCAGGGTCATCATATTTAACCGCTGCATCGTCCAAGTTACCCAACTTGCCATCAACTGCTGCCAATTGATCTTCGGTTGCTGCCTGACCTGATACTGCTGTGCCGTTCCAAGTCGTGTTGCTTAAGCCACCAATGGTATTGGTCGTGCCATCAATCTTAACTTTGGTTGCACCGCTGCCCACATTGATTGCATCTTTAACATTCAACGTATCGCCTAAGCCCAGTTGTACACCGCCTGCAACTGTCGTGCTGGTGATGTTGCTGTCGCCTTTAACGTTGATATCACTACCCAAGGCATAGTTGTTCTTGCCTGTTGTGCCACCAAAGTTGATGCCTTTGTCCGCTGTTGCTTTAACGCTGGTGATCGCACCATCAATCGTGTTCGAACCTGTGCCACCAATGTTACTTGTGGTGATTGCACCCGTCGTTGCATCAATCGTCGTGTTGCCACCAATGGCACTCTTAACACTGTCTGCAACACCGTGTAATTGACTGCCGTTGATTGCATCAGTCGAAGTCGAGTTCACCGCACCAGCTTTAACATTGGTAATGGTGGTGCCACCTGCGCCCGCTAAAGTCACTTTGTCTTTGGTTGCAGGGTCATCATATTTAACCGCTGCATCGTCCAAGTTACCCAACTTGCCATCAACTGCTGCCAATTGATCTTCAGTTGCTGCCTGACCTGATACCGCTGTGCCGTTCCAAGTCGTGTTGCTTAAACCACCAATAGTATTGGTTGTGCCATCAATCTTAACTTTAGTTGCACCACTGCCCACATTGATTGCATCTTTGACATTAACGGTATCACCTAAACCAAGCTGGACACCATCTGCTGTCGTGGTACTGGTGATGCTACCATCCGTTGAACCTTTAACATTCAGCGTATCGCCTAATGCAAATTGGTTACTGCTGGTACCATTACCAAACTTAATCCCTTTGTCCGCTGTCGCTTGTGCTGCATCTGCTGCATTTTGCGCAGTGGTTACATTCTGATTCGTTGTGAATAATTGGCCACCATTCACCGCATCTGTTGATGCTGCTGAACTGATATCTCCAGCTTTAACATTGGTAATGGTGGTTCCACCTGCACCTGCAAGCGTGATCTTGTCTTTGGTTGCAGGGTCATCATATTTAACCGCTGCATCGTCCAAGTTACCCAACTTGCCATCAACTGCTGCCAATTGATCTTCGGTTGCTGCCTGACCTGATACTGCTGTGCCGTTCCAAGTCGTGTTGCTTAAGCCACCAATGGTATTGGTTGTGCCATCAATCTTAACTTTGGTTGCACCGCTGCCCACATTGATTGCATCTTTAACATTCAACGTATCGCCTAAGCCCAGTTGTACACCGCCTGCAACTGTCGTGCTGGTGATGTTGCTGTCGCCTTTAACGTTGATATCACTACCCAAGGCATAGTTGTTCTTGCCTGTCGTGCCACCAAAGTTGATGCCTTTGTCTGCTGTTGTTTTAGCTGCGTCTGCTGTGCTTTTTACACTCGTGATCGCACCATCAATGGTGTTCGAGCTTGTGCCACCAATGTTACTTGTGGTGATTGCACCCGTCGTTGCATCAATGGTCGTGTTGCCGCCAATTGCGGTCTTAACACTGTCCGCTACGCCTTGTAACTGACCACCATTCACCGCATCTTTAGAACCAGATGTTATCGCGCCATTCGCAACATTGCTGATCTTGTTGTTACCCGCATTGATGCCTGTAGAACTGATGCTTGGACTATTCGCAATCGCTGTACCTGTGCCATCAACAAACTTGACACCATCTTTACTTATATTAATGCCACCAGCCGCATCTTTAATAACTAAACCACTGTTATCTAATTTACTATTCCCAGTGGTAACAGAAGTAAAGTTAGGGTTATCGCTGGTTGCAACGGTGATATCCTTACCATTTTGCGTAATTGCAACATTCTTACCTGCAATAAACTTCACTTCTTGGTCTGGGGAAACCTGCGTTGAAGCATTACCTGATACGGTTCCACCAGTTATAGCGCCAGTGTTAACTTTCCAACCTTTATTTGCATTACTTGCAACATCACTTACGATTTTTAATTGGTCTTCTGTTGCTGCTTGACCAGATGTGGCTGTACCACTCCAAGCCTTATTCGTTAATCCGCTAACTGTACCTGTTGTACCATTAATCGTTACAGGGTTCGTTCCGGCACCACTACCGATGGTAATGTTGTTCGCTAGGCCAAGTTGAACACCGCCTGCAACTGTTGTGCTGGTGATGTTACCGTCGCCTTTAACATTAATATCACTGCCCAACGCATAGTTGTTCTTGCCTGTTGTGCCACCAAAGTTGATGCCTTTATCTGCTGTTGTTTTAGCTGCGTCTGCTGTGCTTTTTACACTCGTGATCGCACCATCAATGGTGTTCGAGCTTGTGCCACCAATGTTACTTGTGGTGATTGCACCCGTCGTTGCATCAATGGTCGTGTTGCCGCCAATTGCGGTCTTAACACTATCCGCTACGCCTTGTAACTGACCACCATTCACCGCATCTTTAGAACCAGATGTTATCGCGCCATTCGCAACATTACTGATCTTATTGTTACCCGCATTGATGCCTGTAGAACTGATGCTTGGACTATTCGCAATCGCTGTACCTGTGCCATCAACAAACTTGACACCATCTTTACTTATATTAATGCCACCAGCCGCATCTTTAATAACTAAACCACTGTTATCTAATTTACTATTCCCAGTGGTAACAGAAGTAAAGTTAGGGTTATCGCTGGTTGCAACGGTGATATCCTTACCATTTTGCGTAATTGCAACATTCTTACCTGCAATAAACTTCACTTCTTGGTCTGGGGAAACCTGCGTTGAAGCATTACCTGATACGGTTCCACCAGTTATAGCGCCAGTGTTAACTTTCCAACCTTTATTTGCATTACTTGCAACATCACTTACGATTTTTAATTGGTCTTCTGTTGCTGCTTGACCAGATGTGGCTGTACCACTCCAAGCCTTATTCGTTAATCCGCTAACTGTACCTGTTGTACCATTAATCGTTACAGGGTTCGTTCCGGCACCACTACCGATGGTAATGTTGTTCGCTAGGCCAAGTTGAACACCGCCTGCAACTGTTGTGCTGGTGATGTTACCGTCGCCTTTAACATTAATATCACTGCCCAACGCATAGTTGTTCTTGCCTGTTGTGCCACCAAAGTTGATGCCTTTATCTGCTGTTGTTTTAGCTGCGTCTGCTGTGCTTTTTACACTCGTGATCGCACCATCAATGGTGTTCGAGCTTGTGCCACCAATGTTACTTGTGGTGATTGCACCCGTCGTTGCATCAATGGTCGTGTTGCCGCCAATTGCGGTCTTAACACTATCCGCTACGCCTTGTAACTGACCACCATTCACCGCATCTTTAGAACCAGATGTTATCGCGCCATTCGCAACATTACTGATCTTATTGTTACCCGCATTGATGCCTGTCTTACTGATACTTGGACTATTGGTAACAGGTGTTGTTCCATCTGCCTGTACAAAACTCAAACCATTGTTGTTAATAACTGTACCACCAGCATTAACACTATCAAATTTTACAGAGTCTGCTGTTGCAACAGTAATGCTAGTTCCTGTCCGAGAAAGCTTAATATTTTTGCCATCAATAAATTTAACTTCTGCGTCTTTACCTACGACTGCAGCAGTATCCGAATTGGTGTTTAACTTCCATGTCTGATTTTCTAAGCTAGTTGTACGATTATCAATATTCGTAATAGCATCACCAACATTCGTTTTTGTAGTACCACCTACATTATAAGTTGGGGTTGTAACTGCCCCCGTCGTTGAATTATAAGTTGAACCACCACCTAAAGCAGCAGCAGTATCAGCACCTTGCTTATCTGTTATTACTTTGAATTGTTTTAATTGCGCAACTGTTACGCCATCAGAGTCTACGGCACCATCTGCCAAATTAGTTAGACGACGTTTAACATTGTTAGTGCCATCACCAACTGAAATTGTTCCTTGTGTTGTTGCCCCTACATTTGTTAAAAATGAAGAGCCTGTTTGTGCGGAAGCAACTGATTTTTGCCCTAATGCAATACTATTATCACCTGTGACTTTTGCCTCTGCTCCAATAGCAACACCTGACGTAACACTACTACCAGCTCCTCGCCCAATAGATACAGCATCCGTTTTTGTTGCAATAGAACCACTACCAATTGCAACAGAACCTTCTCCACTTGCTAACGATGTACTACCTATAGCCAAGGCATTATTTGCTAGTGCAGCTGTTGCAGTACCAATAGCAATCGCACGCTGTCCTAATGTGACTGACCCGCCGTGTCCTAAAGATTGATATAATGCATTCGCTTGTTCAGCGGTTAAAGTTTGTCCGTTGTATGATCCACCAGTAATCGCACCAACTGTACCTGTCGTTGCATTACCAGTTCCAGCAGCCTGATTAATTGTTATTGCAACACCATCCACTGTTCCAGTTAGCGTACCGGCAGTCCCTCCTAGGGTATCTTTTACTGTATTAGAACCATTAAAAACTCGAGAACCGACCGTTTTATTAGTTATTGTACCTTGCCCTAAAGACGTTGCTAATTGAATAGGTGCATTTGTACCGCTTGTAACATTCGTTGCACCATTACCAATAGATAAACTTTGTTGTCCCAATGCGGCACCACGGACACCAACCACTGCTGCACCTTGTTCTGTTGCACCAGAGAAGGCCCCTATAGTCATCCCTTCATCTTTTAACGATTGAGAACCACCACCAAAAGCAATTGCGTCCCGCCCAGATGCTTTCGTTTGCCCAACAGTTTGATATGCTGCCCCAGCTTGGCCAGCAACTACAGAAGCATTATCAATATCAGGTGAACCAATCGCAATACCACGATAACCTGTAGCTGTTGCTGAATGGCCAATAGCAAGAGCACCAGTTCCTGTTGCTGCAGCTACATTACCTATAGCTTGAGCATAATCTGCAGTTGCAGCAGATTGACGACCAATTGATAAAGATGTATTTCCTGTCGATAAAGCCGCGGCACCTATTGCTACTGCAGCAACATTATTTGCAGTTGCGTATGTCCCTATAGCAGTAGCTAATCCCTGATTTGCATTTCCAGCAGAAGCACCTGTACCAATCGCAGTATTACCACCAGATGTAGTATCAAAAGTTACTCTGCTGTTACTAGTACTAGTATTATATGGATTGGATCTATCCGCAATTACAGAGTCCTTTGCTCCAGCAATACTAGAACATCCTATTGCTACTCCATTTGTAGTAGTCGCAGATGCTGTACAAGTATTAATATTGGTAATATTAGACCCACTTTTAGTCGGGGTTCCACTAACCTCAGTACCTGCATAAACCCAATTAGGGGCAACAATAGTAATTACTGCTAATGATAAAGTCTTTAAATTTATTGTTTCGGAATGACTCTTCTCATTAGACTCTTCTACAGTCGAAATTCCCCCAACCTTCCCGTTACTACCTTTTACTTTTCCCTTAGCAAGTTCCGAAACCGCTACCCAAGCACCCAATGAGGCGTTCCATACAACCTTATAAACCTTATTCATAATATTTTTCCAAACGCAGATAAAAGTTACAACGTGTTCACTTATGTGTACAAGTCTGTCTATTAAATAAAGAAATGTAATTTATTACTATTAAAATAACTTTTTAAAATGAGATGTAAATCACATTAGTACATGTTGTACATCTATCAATTCACCAATTTAAATTAAAATTTTAATTTTTATTTCTAAAATTAAATATTACAAATCAATAGTTAATTTTTAACTACAAGTAAAAGTAAATCGCATAATCTTCACATTATGCAAATTTATATACAAAAAAGTCGATACATGACGTAAATTGACATTCTCCTCCTAAATTTATGTTCAAATTTCGCATTAATATTTGTATCTAAATGTCAAAATAAAAAAGCCAGCATAAATGCTGGCTTTTCTGATTTGAAAAATTTTACCAAGTCACATTAACGCGTCTATTCGGAGCTAAACAGCCAACCAATTGTGCATTTGCCTTATTACCTGTACATTGCTGATATATATCAGTTTGGCTATTGGCTTGAATTTGAATACGATTTGCATCAATACCTTCATTCACCAATAATTTTGCCACTGTATTGGCACGTTGTGATGAAAGTTGCTGATTATAAGCAAACTTACCTAATGGGTCAGCAAAACCTGCAACTAAAATTGGTCCAGTTGAATTACTTTGTTTGATACGCTGTGCAATTGAAGTTACAGAACTAGAACCTTGTTCGATCGCAGCAGTATTAAAACGGTCAAAAGCAAAGAATACACTTCCAGAACGTGTACCATTTACATTTGCATCATTTGGAACTTGGTTATTCGCACCCCAAGCCATTAAGCCCTCACATGCTTCACCTTTCCAAGACAATCTTTCCGAAAGATACTTCTTATCGAAATCGACACGTAATTGGCAACGTAAATAGTCTTGGCTATTTGGCTGACGAATATCTAAAACATAGTTCCAAGTTTTTACAAAGAATACGCCTTCGCTAAATTGAGGATGGCCCAAAATGTGACGAATTTGATCTTTGGTCAGACCTGTGTCTAAACGTGCAACATTATCATATTCATAACGCTGTACTTGTTTTAAATAACTTTTCTCAACCGCTGGAAATTTAATTTCTTCTTGCTGAGCCACAACTTCTTCTTGTGCAAAAGTAGTGGTTGTTGTTAAACCGACAAAAGTTGCCATCATCAAAATTTGAATATTCTTGTTCATTTCTTTACTCACAATATCTGTTGGATAAGGAGAGTCTAGGACTCTCCTTATTGAGGGCAATTAGTCAATAATTGTACTTACACCAATACGTACCAATGGGCTACCTTGGCTGCCTAAAGCAGCACCCGTTGTCAATGACCAGCGACCATTATCTGCAGTACGACGGAACGTCACACCCACTGCATTTTGATCGTTATAGTAAGCCGCGCCGACTGCCATAGTTAACTTACCTGGCACATAAGGTGCTTGCTCAAGTGCAGCTGTCGCAGCAATACCCGCAGACATTTTGTCTTCCAAATTGTCGATACGTTTGTTGGTGTCGTAGAACACTTGTTGTAACTGATCACCAAGGTTGTTGATCTTGTTACCCAACTCTTGATTTGATTGATTCAAAGTTCCAATCGCATCATTGATATTGTTCTTACCTGTACCACCGATATTGTTGGTCGTAATACTGCCATCTTGATTAACAACAGTCTCTCCACCAATGCTGTTCTTTATACTGTTCGAGATGTTATGGATCTGGCCACCATTGAGAGCATTTTTAGTTTCGGTGCCAAAAAAAGAGTCGCGGATGCTAATAAAATCGAGTAAATTGGTAAAGATTCTGTAAATATTGATATTAAAAATATGAGACATATTTCTCATATTTGCAAAAAATACATTTAACAAATATATGATTTAAATCACAAAAACCTAAAAATGTTTTATTTTGTTTTCGTTTTGTTTTATTTTATAAAGAATGTGAAAAATAGAGTAATAGCTCCATAAGTCATAATAAAATAGTAATCAATACCCAAAATTCTCATTAATTATTGGAATAAATCATTGAATGTTTATTTGTTAGAAAAATATAAATAATACTGCGAATTTAAAATTTTACTTATAAATAACAGATTCTTTACTTTTAGAATTTACTGTGTAAATCAAGTATGATGGCTTTATCAAAACTAGTTTTTATCCTTATGAGCCATACATTAAACTCATTAAGAAAACAACTTCGCTCAGCAAGAAAGCAAGTTTCTCATTACCAACAAAAACAGGCTGAACAACAAGTTCTATTTCTACTTAGACAATCACCTAAATTTAAAGCCGCATCAAAAATTGGACTTTATTTACATGCCTTTGGAGAGCTACATACTGATAAATTGATAAAGCTTTGTTTTAAAAATAATAAACAGGTGTTTTTGCCCATGATTTGTAATATGAATCAGCATTTAGTTTGGGTAAGAGTGAGTTCTAGCCAATACTTAAATAGACGGTTTTCTCATCACCCATTCGGGATGAAAGAACCGATGGCGAGTCGCGGAAAAAATGTCTCTCATTTAGATCTACTCATCCTGCCGCTCTTGGCCTGTGACCATCTGGGAACGCGAATCGGTATGGGTGGAGGTTATTATGATCGAACGTTGGCGACGGCCAAACATCGCCCCTATCGACTCGGTCTTGCCCATGCCTTTCAATATGTAGATCAACCTTTATTAAGACAAAAATGGGATCAACCACTCAATGCTTTGCTTACCCCTAAAAAATTTCATTATTTCAAGCCTTAGCAGGTTATTTTTTCTTATTTCCGCAATGAATCTTGAGTAATTTAGTCTTTTTTTTATATTTTCTAACCCCACCCCCTTGTATTTTTTGAAATGCACATCACTATAAAAACATGGCAACACCGTTGTCACTCATTAGGAGTGCCCATGTCTGAATATATTTTAAATAATGAAACAAGCTTAGAGCCACAGGTTCCAAGTGTATTACCACTATTAGCGTTACGTGATGTTGTGGTGTATCCACACATGCAAATCGCGCTATTCGTGGGTCGTGAAAAATCGATCAATGCAGTGGATGTGGCTCGTAACAGTGACAATTTAGTATTTGTAGTTGCGCAAAAAGATTCGCTCACAGAAGAAATTGATCACGATAATCTCTATCAATATGGAACTGTGGCCAAAATCGTACAGGTTGTAAATCATGAAAATGATGAAAACTGCATTAAAGTACTGATTGAAGGTCTGCATCGTTCTAAACTTGAACGTATTATTGATGGCGAAGAATACCTAACAGCTGAACATCGTTTAAGCCCAATGACATTACCTTTGGATCAAGAGACCCAAGAGACTCGCTTAAATGAATTGCGTACCCTATTCGCTCAATATGCAGAAGCGAAACTACGTAATGCACGTGAACTCGTTGCAGCAGCAAATAAAATCGAAGACTTATTACAACTCATGTTCTTCGTTGCAACGCGTGTGCCTTTAAATATCGAAGTGAAACAAAAGTTTTTAGAACACGACGAATTTGAAGACCACTTGCAAGAGTTAATGAGCTATTTGATGAATCAATCTGCTGAACAGCAAATTGAGCAAACGCTGCATGACAGTGTAAAACGCCAAATGGAAAAGAACCAACGCGAATACTTTCTAAATGAAAAGATGAAAGTCATTCAACGTGAGCTTTCCGATATGAATGGCGGTGCTGAAGATGACGTTGCCGAAATTGAAAAACGTCTTGCTGAAGCTGATTTACCTGAACACGTCCGCAAAAAAGCTGAAGCTGAGTTTCGTAAACTGAAAGCGATGCAACCTGCGTCCAGTGAAGCGGCGGTGGTACGTAACTATCTAGAAGTGATTTTAGATACACCTTGGAACAAAGCCAGCAAAGTCAGTATTAACCTTGCGAAAGCCCAGGAAATTCTGGATACAGATCACTACGGCTTAGATGACGTTAAAGATCGTATTGTTGAATACTTGGCGGTTCAGTCTCGCGTTAAGAAACTCAAAGGCCCGATCTTATGCTTGGTCGGCCCTCCAGGGGTTGGTAAGACTTCTCTGGGTGAATCCGTTGCCAAAGCAACTGGTCGTGAGTTTGTTCGGATGGCACTCGGTGGTGTTCGTGACGAAGCTGAAATTCGTGGTCACCGTCGTACTTATATAGGTGCGATGCCAGGTAAAATCGTACAGTCATTGACCAAGGTTGGGGTGAAGAACCCATTATTCTTGCTCGACGAAATCGACAAGATGGCTCAAGACTACCGTGGTGATCCAGCTTCTGCATTGCTTGAAGTCCTTGATCCATCACAGAACAGTAAGTTCAATGATCATTACTTAGATCTTGATCTTGACCTTTCAGAAGTGATGTTCATCTGTACAGCGAACAGTATGAATATTCCTGAAGCCTTACTGGATCGTATGGAAGTGATTCGTCTACCGGGTTATACCGAAGATGAAAAAGTGAATATTGCTGAACGTTACCTTGTTCCAAAAGCAATCAAGAACAATGGCCTACGTACAAAAGAGCTAACTGTTCATGAAGAAGCAATCCGCGATATCGTACAACGTTATACACGTGAAGCCGGTGTCCGTAGCTTAGAACGTGAAGTCTCTAAAATTGCCCGTAAAGTCGTGAAAGAGGCCGTCAGCAAAAAGTCTAAAAACTTACAGATTGACGTCACTTCTGCCAATCTTCCTGAATACCTAGGTCCACATAAGTTTGACTTCGGTATTGCAGAAGATGAAGCACAAGTGGGTCGTGTCAATGGCTTGGCTTGGACTTCAGTCGGTGGTGAGTTACTCACTATCGAAGTAGCAGCAGTAAAAGGTAAAGGTAAATTCATTACTACCGGTTCACTCGGTGATGTCATGAAAGAATCGATTACCGCTGCGATGACTGTGGTACGTACCCGTGCCGATGAATTGGGAATTGAAGCATCACGTTTTGAAGAAACAGATGTCCACGTTCACTTACCTGAAGGTGCAACACCAAAAGATGGTCCATCTGCTGGTTTGGCACTGACCACTGCCCTTGTTTCGGCATTTACAGGTATTCCAATTCGTCCAGATATTGCGATGACAGGTGAAACGAGTCTTGGTGGTCGTGCGATGCGTATTGGTGGCTTGAAAGAGAAACTTCTTGCAGCTCACCGAGGTGGAATTAAACTGGTGTTTATTCCACAAGATAACATCCGCGATTTAGCCGAGATTCCTGACAATGTGAAAGAAGGACTAGAAATCAAAGCAGTGAAAAGCATTGATGAAATCCTACCTTTAGCTTTGACAGACACGCCAAAACCTTTACCGAAGACACCTATTGTGAAACCGGTAGAAGATGCGAAAGCTGCACGTCACTAAGTAAATGATTGTAAATAAAAGAGAGCTTCGGCTCTCTTTTTTTGTTACACAATGCGGTTGAAAAATAACCAATATCTTGCATAATAAAATAGAGTCGATAAAAATAAAGGCTAAATTTGACTCTGAACTCATTTTAGCGTCATCCGAACTCCAGACGGATGACACTTTGATCGCAGCTCATACGCATTTTGAGCTGCGTTTTTTATGAGTCATTTATTTGAGTCTTTTGTATTATTTATGACTAGATAAACCACGCCCTTCCGCCATAAACCAGTAACAGCGTTATAATAGCTGTCATTTCTTTAATCAAACGCGCTTATGAAAATTCGCATTCTCACCATTGGTCAAAAAATGCCGGCTTGGGTGTTAACTGGGTTTGAAGACTATTTCAAACGTATTCAACCCTTCGTGCAAACGCAAGTCATTGAGCTCCCAATGGCAAAGCGTGGGAAAAATGACTCTGCAGCCGATATTTTAAAATATTGCCAAATTGAGGGTGACAGCATTTTAAATGCACTTAAGCCCAATGAGACTTTGATCGCTTTAGAGGTGGGTGGTCGCGAACTGAGTACAGAAAAACTAGCTGACACGATGAAGCAATGGATGCTCGAAGGCAACGATATTGCGCTTGCGATTGGTGGACCTGATGGTCATTCCGAAGCTGTCCGTAAAACTGCAGCTTGGCATTGGTCACTGTCAAAACTCACCATGCCACATCCAATGGTTCGAATTCTTCTCATTGAACAGCTTTATCGTGCCATGAGTATCAATCATAACCACCCTTATCATCGGGCTTAAACTGTTCTGATTTTAGAACAATATGTTGAATTTTAAGGGATATCATTGCTGTACAGAATTTGTCAGGATAATCATATATTCCCTTTCAGGTGTTTATTTATGGACTTGCAGACTTTACCCGGATTATTTATTTCTCATGGTTCGCCCATGCTAGCACTTGATCCCGAACAAGTGGGTCCTGCACTGTATCGCCTGAGTAGCAACTTACCCAAGCCTCAAGCAATTATCGTCATGTCAGCACATTGGGAAAGCCAAGCTTTAGAAGTCAATACCTCAACACGCCCAGAAACCTGGCATGACTTCCGCGGCTTCCCACCTGAGCTCTACAATATCCGCTATCCTGCAGCGGGTGCACCCAAACTGGCAGAAGAAATATTAGCTTTATTTGCCGAAGCGGGTATTCCAGCTCATGCAAATAGTACTCGTCCACGAGATCACGGCGTTTGGATGCCGCTTTTACACATGTATCCAAATGCGGATATTCCCGTGATTGAAATTTCACTGCCTCTTTATATGAGTGCTGATGATATCTACCGTATTGGAGAAGTGCTTTCACCTTTACGAGCACGACAAATTCTGTTGATTGGTTCAGGCAGCATCACGCACAATCTAGCTGAGTTATCATGGCATGCTGATGCCGATGTACCCACATGGGCCAGTACGTTTCGCAATACTGTCGTCAGTAAACTTAGTCACCAAGATTTTGATGCTGTACTGAATTGGCCATCATTGCCTTATATTGAGCGTAATCACCCAAGCCTTGAGCATCTTGCACCACTATTCTTTGCAATGGGTACGGGTCATCGTTTCAATATTGTGCATAGTAGCTTCTCGATGGGTTCATTGGGAATGGACATTTATCGTTTTGACTAAATAACCAACTACATCACAAAATTACAAAATAGGCTTGAACCAAATAGCAGCAAGCCTATAAATCTTCTATATTTTCCAAAATTTTACAAATAGAAACATTTAACGAACTTAACTCCTAAACGGATACCATGTTCTCTTTTTAAGAATACTTTAAGCTTATGTCTGTTATTTACTTATCGTTGTTTTGAATATGAAAATCAAATATTTAGTTCTTGCATTACTTCCGCTTTCGTTAATGGCGTGCCAAACTGTGCAAAATGTGACTGATAATGTAATTTCTCAAATTAATACAACTGCTGCAAAAAACTTAGTTGAATATAACTGGACTTATCAAGGTTCTAAAGCATCAAAACCTTTGGATTTAATGCTGATCAACAACTTGCAATCCAAACAGGTTGTAATAACCAAGGTGGTACTTGGAAAATTGAAGGCAATAAAATTGTAACCTCTCCACTTGTATCTACCATGATGGCTTGTGCTGATGATTTAATGCAGCAAGAACGTTTATCTGCTGACATCTTTAGTGAGAAAAAAGTACCATTTGAAATCAGCACAGTGAATGGTCAAGCTATTTTGACTGTAACAGATAGCAAAGGTCAAAAACATGTATTTACAGGTGCAAAAGTGGCAAATAGCAATGTATTAACCAACTACACATGGTCATATCAACCTGCTGATACTAAACGCCCAATCGTATTAAGCTTCTTGGACAATGATCGTTTATCTGTAAACACAGGTTGTAACCGTCTCAACACATCATGGAAAGTTGAAAATGGTTTGATCGTTACAGGTGATGGCGCATCTACATTAATGGCATGTGAGCCAGCATTGATGAAGCAAGAACAATTTGCAGGTGAGCTTCTACAAAAACGTCAAATCGCGTTTGAAGTCAATGCAGCGAATCCAGAGCAACCAACCTTAGTGATTGCTGATGCCAAAGGTCAAAAATATACTTTTGTAGGTAAAATGACACCTGAAGCAAAATACCAGTCTGAAGGTAAAACAGTTTTCCTCGAAATTTCACCAGAAACTAAATCATGCACAGGTGTTGCACCACAAACCTGTATGCAAGTTCGTGAAATTAAATATGATGACAAAGGTTTAAAAACTTACGCAGACAAAAACTGGTCATTGTATTACGGTCAAATCGAAGGTTTTGAGCACAATCCACAACAACGTGTGATTGTACGTGTTAAACGTTTTGACATTAAAAACCCTGCTGCTGACCAATCAAGTATTGCAGACGTACTCGATATGGTTGTTGAACAAGAAATTGTGAAAAAACCATAATTTAATCGTATATATAAAAATCCGATGCTTTGTCATCGGATTTTTTATGGCAATCCCTCTTTAATAAAGAAGGATTGAGAGAGATTTTTAATAAATTCCCTGCGCGAGAATGGCATCGGCAACTTTTACAAAACCCGCAATATTCGCACCATCGACATAGTTGATCGTACCATCTTGCTGAGTCCCATATTTGACACAGTTGCGGTGAATCTCTTTCATAATCGCATGCAAGCGTTCGTCGACCTGTTCAAATGACCAGCCCAAACGATTCGCATTTTGCGACATTTCCAGACCCGAGGTTGCAACACCACCCGCATTCGAGGCTTTCCCTGGCGCATACAAAATCTTTGCTGCAATAAATTTTTCAACGGCAGCAAGCGTTGATGGCATATTGGCACCCTCTGCAACACAGATAACACCATTTGCCAATAAAGTTAGAGCATCCTCAGCACCCAACTCATTTTGAGTTGCACAAGGTAACGCGATATCAGCAGGAATATGCCACGGTGTTTTTCCTTCAAAATATTCAAAACCATGTTTCGAAGCAAATTCGGAAATACGACCACGTTGGATATTTTTCAGATCCATGACTTCTTCCAGCAACGCTTTCGTAAAGCCATTTTTTAAATAAACCGTGCCATTTGAATCCGATAGCGTAATGACTTTAGCCCCTAAGAACATCGCCTTTTCAGCAGCATACTGTGCAACGTTGCCTGAACCTGAAATCGATACTGTTTTATTGGCAAAGCTCTCACCACGGGTTTTCAGCATTTCCTCTGCAAAATATACTGTGCCATAGCCTGTCGCTTCTGGTCGTGCCAATGACCCCCCAAATGAAATCCCTTTGCCTGTGAATACGCATGAGGTGTCGTTGCTGAGTTTCTTCATCATGCCTGTCATATAGCCGACTTCACGGCCACCGACGCCAATATCTCCTGCCGGGATATCTGTATTCGAACCTAGATGTCGATATAACTCAAGCATCAAGGCTTGGCAAAAACGCATAATCTCAGCTTCAGATTTGCCTTTAGGGTCAAAATCTGCCCCTCCTTTGCCACCGCCCATAGGTAAAGTTGTTAGTGAATTTTTAAAGGTTTGCTCAAAACCTAAAAACTTTAAAATAGATAAATTAACAGAAGGATGGAAACGCATCCCGCCTTTATATGGTCCAATCGCTGAATTGTATTGCACACGAAAACCACGATTGACATGAGTCTTGCCTTGATCATCCATCCATGACACGCGGAATTGAATCACCCGCTCAGGTTCAACCAATCGCTCTAACAAACCATACTGAGCATATTTAGGGTTCTTCTCAATAAATGGCCACAAGCTGGTCATGACCTCTTCAACCGCCTGTAAAAATTCAGGCTGATAAGGATCTCTCGCTTTAACATAATCCAGAAAGTCATTTAAGCTATTGTATTTCAACATTCACCCCCGAGTGCATGAATTATCTTGGTGCGAAAAATGCACCAAAACAGGATTCTGTCCCTATTAAATACAGATTACTATTTCATCACAATATTTTTTTACATTTAACTTTTTTATCAATTAAAATCATAAACTTGAATCAGAAAATGTTCGTTATTTATATAATAAATATAAGTAAATTTAGTTTAAAAAATACCAATATTTTCATCCCACCTCTCAAGAAACTCCATTTATACATAAAAATGCACCAAAAATTTTCACTATTAGCACCATTGTTAAGCATTCCATTTTTTCTATTTTTCATTTTGATATTTGAGATTGCGTCGCCGTGCTAAAGCATTATTTGCTATACTAAGCTCCCTATTTTTTTGCTTCATTCTTGATACATGTCACCTTCTGCACAACACGCACTTATTGTCCAAATTGACCAGCTTTTACCACAGACACAATGTGGTTTATGTGGACATCGTGACGGCTGTTTACCTTATGCAAAATCAATTGCTGAAGGTGAAGAAGCAAATAAATGTGTGCCTGGTGGACAGCCCGTTGCAGATGCACTCGCAGCGTTATTAAAACGTGCTCCCCTAACAGCTGAACCGAGTGTTTGGGATATTCAAGCTGATGGTCGACCACAACGGATCAAGGCAGTCATTCGTGAAGATGAATGCATTGGCTGTACCAAATGTATTAGTGCCTGTCCTGTCGATGCGATTATTGGTAGCGGCAAATTAATGCACAGCATTTTGACTGACCTGTGTACTGGTTGTGAATTATGTATTCCACCTTGTCCTGTGGATTGTATTGATCTGGTTGCAGATACCAAGCCATTACCAACCACAGACCAACGTACAGCTGAACAGGATGATTTAAGACAGCGTTATTACGCCCATATCCAACGCGAAGAAGCACGCCGTCTCAGCCGTAAAGGGCCAATTGTTCGTGCAGAAATTGATGTTGAATTCTTTGCTCAGTTCTCTCAAGCATTGAACAATGTTCCTGTGATTACCCTGACGGAGAAACCCAAAGAAAGCACGACGTTGGATGCAAAAACAACCATTGAACTGGCTAAACTACGCACCCAAGTTAAAAAACTGGAAAAGCAGCTCAGTGTTCGTGCCGATGAGTCAAAGCAAGCACAATTGCTTGCTTTACAACAACGTTTAAATGAATTGCAGGACATCTAAATGCCCGTAAAAAATATGACCAAAAAGCAGATTCAGACTTTTTTTGAACGTTTGCGTGAACAACGACCTCATCCACAGACTGAGCTGAACTATTCCTCTCCTTTTGAGTTACTGATCGCTGTGTTGCTGTCTGCCCAAGCAACCGATGTTAGTGTCAATAAAGCAACGGATAAACTCTATCCTGTTGCCAATACCGCTCAGGCTATATTGAATCTTGGGGTCGATGGGCTAAAACAATATATCAAGACCATTGGCTTATATAACTCCAAAGCCGAAAATGTGATTAAAACCTGTCAGATCCTGGTCGATCAATATCAAGGACAAATCCCAGAAACACGCAAAGAGCTGGAAGCCCTACCAGGCGTGGGACGTAAAACAGCAAACGTCGTGCTTAATACTGCCTTTGGTCAACCGACCATGGCCGTTGATACCCATATTTTCCGTGTAGGCAACCGTACCGGACTCGCGGTTGGAAAAAATGTTTTAGAAGTCGAAGATCGCTTGATTAAAGTGATTCCGAAAGAATTTATCATTGATGCACATCACTGGCTGATCTTGCATGGACGTTATTGTTGTATTGCACGTAAACCCAAATGTGGCGAATGTATCGTTTCCGATGTTTGCAATTGGCCTGATCGATTTGAGTTTGGCGCCAATAAAACCATTGCAATAAAAAACCTCAGTTAATCCTGAGGTTTTTTTTGCTGTTGCAGTTTTGGATGCAACTGGCGGGTTTTGCCATTTTTCTTATTTTCTAAAGCTTGCTGCTGTTGTACATGACGCAGCATTTTTTGGCTTTGATATAACAAAAATAAGAGTAATACAAAACTCAGGATAACCACTAAGATCAGAACAACTTTGAGCACGGGTTTTCTCCAAATAAAAAGAGCCCTACGTTAAGAGCTCTTTTAAAAATCAATAGCTTAAATTATTTATCTAAGATTGCAAATAAATCAGCTTGAACATTTTCAATTGGACGTAAACCATCTAACTTGTCATACGTCGGCGCATTTTCACCAGAAGCAGCACGGCCTTGATAGAAGCCAACCAATTGCTCAGTTTCACTGTGGTAAGACCCCAGACGCTTACGAATCGTTTCTTCTTGGTCATCCGGACGTTGAACAAGGTCTTCACCTGTTTCGTCATCTTTACCTTCCACTTTTGGTGGATTGTAAACGATGTGATAAACACGGCCAGAAGCTGGGTGCTGACGACGACCAGAAAGACGTTGCACAATCTCTTCGTCAGGTACAGCAATCTCAATCACGTGATCAATACTAATTCCAGCTGTTTCTAATGCCTCAGCTTGTGGAATCGTACGCGGGAAACCGTCAAAGATACAACCATTTTCACAATCAGGCTGAGCAATACGTTCTTTAACCAAGCCAATAATCAGCTCATCAGAGACTAAACCACCTGACTCCATGACGCTTTTCGCTTTTAAGCCAAGTTCAGTACCTTCACGAATTGCAGCACGGAGCATATCACCGGTTGAAATTTGTGGGATATTGTAGCGCTTACAGATCAACTGAGCTTGAGTACCTTTGCCTGCCCCAGGTGGTCCGAGTAAAATAATGCGCATAAAAGAACATCCTCA
Source organism: Acinetobacter colistiniresistens (assembly GCF_024582815.1). Lineage (NCBI taxonomy): Bacteria > Pseudomonadati > Pseudomonadota > Gammaproteobacteria > Moraxellales > Moraxellaceae > Acinetobacter > Acinetobacter colistiniresistens. The sequence continues at coordinate 1,830,478 of NZ_CP102099.1, read as the reverse complement.
TTTAAAAACAATAAATCTTAAATTGAGCAATATCATACAGACTTATCACTCAACCAACATCAAATTAATTATAAGAAAGCAACAAATAAGTGAATTAAACCAGCAAAGAAACCAGTTACTCCACCCAGTACAATCAAGATCCACTCATCTTCTTGGAACGCAGGACGCAATAGGTTCTGGAACTCTTTCGGTGTTAGTTCACGGATGCGGTCTCTAAACATTTGAAAGATCTTCTGCGCGCGACTTGCATTCAGAGCTGGGTCACATACTGGTCCCATGGTAATTTCAATTGAGCGATCAATCAAGTCGGTCTTGAGTCTAGCATACTCTCTTGGCCCTAATGATAGCTGCAATGAGGTTCTGACCAATGGAGTTTCCATAATTTCATTGATATGACGCTTGACAATACGGCGAGTTTTATCTTTTTTACTGCCGTACATCATTTCTGTCATGATTGACTTTAAAGTAATTAAATCTTCAGTCACGACACTGGCAAACACATCTGAAACCTCCTCCTGACGCTTCATAAAGGCACCTTGAACATTATAAGTACCAATCTTCAAGACAGGCACAATCCAAGGAAATTTACGATCTTTAGTCAAGCGGAAAATCTGCGGGTAGCGGATATAGTGTGGTTCAATCGGGTTAAATACCATCCAGATGGCAATCCAGTTGGTTAAAAAGCCCCAAATGGCAGCCCAGAACGGAACGGTCCAGTGCCAAGGCACCACAAACCACACGATCATTTGAAAAATACCAAAGAACATCCCGATTAAAGCGCTGATATGCCAAATAAAATTGATCTCTTTCTGACCCACTTTCAGAAACATTCGCACCATTAAACGGCGGTCACCTTCCATTTGGCTGACCACCATTTCACGCATATCCACCAGTGACTCAACGTTCATGGTCAGCTCAGTCACTAGTTCTCTTAAGGTATTTGGTAATTGTTTATGGGCTTGTGCATAGATACGGCGTTTAATTGAATAAGGCAGGTTTTCCCAGAGCACCGCATTGCGATCAATCATCACCTCATCAATCAGATGCTCAAGTTCAAAACCAACTTGTTCACCAATAATCATTGCCATATCTTCTGGGTCCATGGCTTCTAAAAATTCACGCAAGGAACCCAGTTTAGATAAAGTATTATCGGTAATAATGCCTGAAATACGTCCAGCTTTCCGTGGCACAATCCCTTGCCAACCTACAGGTAATGGTCCTAAATGGAATCCCCAAAAGTTGATTGGGTAAAATACCATTTTCAATGCCATCCACACGTGCGCCCATGTTACAAAGGCGGTCACAGGGATGATACTCAAGACTGCCAGATGGTCAGGTCGATTTAGGAAAATCTGCCACAATTCATTGACGTAATCAAACATGCATGACTCTCTGAATTATTGATACATGATGGCCTATAAAAGGATGAACGTTAATTTCCTCTTATAAACCAAAACTTAAGGTATAAGAAAACTGAAGGACAGGCTCGGATTTTTTCACCGTATTGCCATTGCCGTCTTCTATTTTTTCTCGTACCCCTGCGCCCACACTGAATGTACTAATACGTTCACTATTCAACCAAACATAAGCAATATCAGCACCCACACCTAAATTGCCCTTTTGCTTACCGCCGTAGTTCTTACTGTCGAGATGTCCCGCATAGACGCCCAGATAATAGCCATTTTTATCTGTTCCCGTTAAATAGTATGGATAGCGGAAGCCAACTTGCGCACCAGGCTCATTGTCATCATTTAAAAATGCGCCTGCTTTGGCATAAGCAATACCATAAGGATTTACCCATTCAAGGTTGGCATGTAATAACTTTTTGGTAAAACCAGCACCCACATTCCATGTTGAAACGTTTGCATCTTTTAATTTAGGCTCAGGCTTAAACGGATTTTCGTCAGCATGGGCTAAGCCTGTAAGTGTTAAAACCGATAATAAAAGGCAAATTTTTCTCATTATTTTCTCCATTTTCCCTAAGAGTGTATTGGAAAATCCTATTTCGAATAGTTTGTGACTTTAACAGAATTATTTTGCTTCTAATATACAAGACCATACAATTTTCATGTCTGCAAAGTCAAAAACTGTCGCAGCATCATTTGCATGATTTGTTGAAAATTCTACAGTATCATCATGCAACTTACGTTAAAATGCGTAGCCTTGTTCCTCTCTCCATTTTTGTAATTAAGTCGACACCCTATGAAACAGCACTTTCCTTTAAAAAATATGCAACAAGAAAAGCGCATTTATAAGGGTCGTATCTTTTTTGCAATCTTTCTGGTGGCGATTTTTCTACTTTTGCTCATCTGTCGTTATGCATATTTACAGATTGTTCATTACGATGATTTTACAACCGCCTCAGATAAAAACCGGATTCGTTTACAGCCTCTGGCACCGGCACGTGGTTATATCTACGATCGTAATGGCGTATTACTTGCCGATAACTACCCAGTGTTCACAGCAACACTTAGCCGTGCCGATGTAGCAGATATTGATGAAACCATTAACCGTTTAATTCCAGTTTTAGGTTTAACTCAGGATGATGTTGATCGTTTTAAAAGCCGTGTCAAAACCGCTCGCAAAACAGAACGTCTTGCAATTAAGCTAAATTTAACGGAAGCGGATATTGCCAAATTCAGTGAAGTCAAATATGCCTTTCCTGGAGTCAAGATCGAAACCCAAATGACGCGTTACTATCCACATGGTGAACTGTTTGCACATGTGATTGGTTATGTGGGTCGTATCAATGATAAAGAACTGAAATCGATTGATAAGGACTTATATGCGGGCACCAACCTGATTGGTAAAATCGGGGTCGAAAAAAGTTATGAAGACTTGTTGCATGGGACGCCAGGCTATGAATCGGTCGAAGCCGATGCACACGGCAATGTCTTGCGTAATTTAGGCCGTCAAAATCCAGCGCGTGGTAATGATCTGTATTTATCACTTGATTATGGTCTGCAAACCATTGCGGCAAAACAATTGGCTGACCGTCGTGGCGCAATTGTAGCAATGGACCCACGCACAGGTGAAATTCTGGCTCTCGTCTCTAGTCCAAGTTTCAATCCGAACCTCTTCGTGACGGGAATTAGCTCTAAAGACTATAGTGGCCTCCGTGACAACCTCGACCAGCCCCTTTATAACCGTGCGGTTCAAGGTGCTTATCCACCAGGTTCAACCATTAAACCGATGTTTGGTTTAGGGGGGATTCATTATGGGCTAGTCGATTGGAGCACTGCAATTTCCGATCCAGGTTATTTCTCACTGCCAGGTGATAGCCATCGTTTCCGTGACCATAAGAAGACAGGTCATGGTTCAGTGAACATGCATAAAGCTCAGATCGTTTCTTGTGATACCTATTTCTATGTCCTGTCTTATCGGATGGGCATTGAAAAAATGAATGACTGGATGCGTCAATTTGGTTTCGGTGAAAAAACAGGCGTCGACTTGCCAAGTGAAAGCACAGGTCTCTATCCAAGCCCAGAGTGGAAAATGCGAACACGCAAATCCAAATGGCTAAAAGGTGAAACCATCTCCGTCAGTATCGGGCAAGGCGCCTTTACCTCCACGCCTCTACAACTGGCAATGGCAACTGCTATTACCGCCAATAAAGGTTCACATGTCACACCACATGTACTCAGAGAAACCAAAGGCGCCAAAAAATTTAACGTCCACAATGCACCTGATGGCAAAATTAACTTCAATGGTACAGAACAAGACTGGATCAATATGCATGAAGCTATGGTCGATGTAATTCAATCGGGTACAGGTCGTGGTATCAAAGGCGGATTACAATATTCAATTGCAGGTAAAACAGGGACCGCACAGGTTAAAAGTATTGCCCAAGGGAAACGCTATAACGAAGCTGCGCTGTCTTCTCGACAATGGGACCATGGTTTATTTGTTGGCTTTGCTCCCGCTGATAACCCAGAAATCGCGATTGCCGTGGTATGGGAAAATGGTAAGCATGGTGGTTCAGCCGCCCAACTGGCACGTCCAATATTTGACTACTGGTTAGTAACACGTAAAAAGAACCCACTTCGCCCTGCAGGCCATCAAGTCAGTGGGGGGTTAATGACGGCGGGAATTAAACCTGGCGAACTACCAAGTGGCAGTATTGCAACGACTGAACAAAATACACAGGCTGCATCAAGCCCTGTAACGTCTGTATCTGCGGCGGCCTCTAGCCCTGCTGCGAATAATATGCCTCAACCCGCGGATGGAATCACTGAATAATGAAAAATCAATTGCGTATTATTGGTGGTGAATGGAAACGTCGTAGCCTCCCTTTTGCGAGTATTGAAGGTTTACGCCCAACACCAGACCGTGTCCGTGAAACATTATTCAACTGGCTCATGTGGGATATTCAAAATGCACAGGTTTTAGATCTGTGTAGCGGTTCGGGTGCACTCGGCTTTGAGGCACTCTCTCGCGGCGCAGCAAAAGTCGTTATGATTGAGCCCAATCCAGCCCAAGCACGCTTTTTAAAAGATAATATTCAACTGTTAAAAGCAGAAAATTGCCAGTTGCTGGTCACAACAGCACAGTTGGCATTAAACAAGTTAAAAAATAACTTTGATGTCGTGTTTCTTGATCCACCTTATGACCTTGATTTATGGCAAGAGCTTGCTGAACTTAGCAATCCATTGATTAGTGATAAAGCCTTGATTTATGTCGAGGCTGATCGCGACCTAGCGCAACTCAACTTGCCCGCAACATGGCACAAAATCAAAGAAACCAAAGCGGGGATCGTCAGAGCGGGTTTGTATCAAAAAATCAGTTAAAAAATCCGTAACCAGAAAAACCGGATCAGTTGTCCACGATCAAAAGGAAAACTGGACAAATATTCATAGCCTATCCGGTTGGTCTGATTCAGTTGATACATCATTCCATAGCCCACTGAAATCGAGAAATCATCCAGAGAAAGACTGCTGGTATCACCCGTCAACATCTTATGGTTAAAATGATTGGTTTGATACGCAGTATAGTTATAGACTCGCCAACGTTCATTTTGAAAAAACTGGTTATGCAAAACGGAATATTCTGTTTTCATCTGAGGATAAGCTGAATCAAACATTTCTTCGGTATCATCATGATCCTCTGCAAAAAAATTGTAGCCATCTGCATAAGACCAAGTCGTGAGGCTGCTCAATAGAGCAAATAAAAAAATGTACTTCAGTTGCATAATCCAGATATTGCTAACGGCGCTTATCTAGCATAACGCTAAAAATTATTTTGTATCAATCAATTAAATCTATTTTTTATCTTTACATCTTGAACCGATTGAAATTTTGCTTAGATCAAATGACTGAGCATCAAAATTTTATCGTGTCAGACATAAATAATTAATTTATAAAATTCATCATATATACAATAATAGCCCCTTTAAAATTTCACTTGATCGATCATGAAACTTTTGTACTTGCTCATTGTCACTGTGGGCTTAACCGGTTGTCTGTTTGGAAAATCAAACGAGGTAAAACGTGCAGAAAAAGTCCTACAGAGTTTTCAATGTAATAATATTGAATCTAGTGAGTTAGCAAACTCATCTATCTCAAATTTTTATCAGCAATCATTGGCTGTCAACAAGGAAAAAGCGGCGTCTTATATCGAACAATATAAAAATGGTGAAGATCTTTTTGACATTCCACTCGATGAGGTTGTAAAACAAAAATATCAACTTTATAAACAAGCATGTCAGGCACTCGGTGGCGTCTCTACAAATAAGGAAAACGTCACTGTAATGGCAACAGAGTAAGCACTATAAATAATTTGCCTGACTGTAACTTAGGATACAGCATGATCGAAAAACAACTGGGGTTAAAACATTATCTTGCACTTGTAACTGTACTTCTGGCGGTTGCGATTGCAAGTATTCAGCCTCTTGAGTTTGAAGCCTATTTACTCCATCAAGCCGGTACCGTTTTGATGCTGATCATACTCATCATCGCGATGAAAAAGATTGGTCTCAGCTTTTATTGTTTTTGTCTCTACCTCGGCTTTCTTCTGATCCATATTTTGGGCGCGCACTACTTATATTCTTATGTCCCGTATAATGACTGGATTGGACAGATTTTTGATTTTGACTTGAATAAAAGTATGGGTTGGTCACGCAACATGTATGATCGGCTGGTTCATTTTGCGTATGGACTTCTGCTCTACCCTTTCTTTTACCGTGGCTTTCAAGTCTGGTTACCTTCAGCCAAATCATTGACCCTATTTTTACTTGTTATTCAATTTGTCATGGCATCCAGCATGTTTTATGAATTGATCGAATGGTGGATAGCAATCAGTTTGTCCCCTGAAGATGCTGAAAATTATAATGGTCAACAAGGCGATATTTGGGATGCACATAAAGATATGTTGCTTGCAACCATCGGGGCAATCTTGATGGGTAGCATCCAGCTACTCAAAGATAAAACGCTTATTCAAAAATAAGCGTTTCTATAGGACATCTGTTAAATAATGGAATGTTGCAGCACGGCCAGTTGATCCAGCGGATCCACCTTGACGGTTTGTGCATAATCAGAATGAACCAAAGCAGAATTACTTGTATTTGTTGTTACAGGCGTCACATTGTGGTTGCTAAGCAGTTGATCCAAAACGCTATCCAACTGATTTGATGTTTGAACTGAAGAAGGTAATAACTCATTCAAATTCGCTTTTTCAGTATTCATCACTGCAGTCTCTGGCAGATTACCGTGAAGCGAATTCAGATCAACCGTATCTGCCAAAGATGCTTTAGCAACGGGTGCCACCACATTAAAACTAAATGCATCACTGACTTCACTTATATTTCCCGCAGCATCAGTCAATGTTAAAGTAATTTTATGTGTCCCTAAACTTAAATCCTGATTAACATTAAAGCTCCATTTGCCATTATCTCCAACCGTTACAGTTCCAATTGGCTGACCATTATCATAGACCGTCAGTAGCGCCTTTGCTTCACCTATGCCTGATAAGGTTGGCTTTGTATCATCGGTATCACCACCAGCAACAATCGGGCCTTTTACTGGGCCAACGTCATCTGTCACCGTTTGTAGTATGGGTTTATTCGGTGCAATCGTGTCTTTTGTTCCAATAACATCAGTCGCATCAGAACGATTGCCGGCAGCGTCTATGATGTAAATTTTACCGATATTTTTATCGGTTAGCGCCGATGATAACGTAATCGTAAACTTTCCGTCTGCTCCCACCGTACCTGAACCATACAATGTTTTACCATCAGCACTTCTAATTTCAATCTTACTGTTTGCTTCTGCCGTTCCAGTCACAGTATCCCCAGCCGCATTGATTTCAGCAACAGCTTTATCAGGGGCAATGGTATCTTTTCCGGCTGTTATTTCAAGTGGCTTAGACTGATTGCCCGCAGCATCCTCTACAACAAGAGACGCTTTTTGATCCGTCGTTAAGGCAGGTGAAAGTGTAATCTGAAATTTGCCTTGGGCATCTGCCGTTCCACTACCGATAATTTGTCCATCTGCATTTTTAATTTGTATTTTGCCATTGGCTTCTGTCCGCCCCTGAATAGAGTTCCCTTCTTTATTAACCTCAACTAGCGGTTGGTCTGGTGCTACAGTATCTTTTCCAGCAAAGACCTGAGAAGGTTTGGACTTGTTTCCGGCAGCATCTTCAGCAATAACGGTTCCGCCTTTTTCACTTGTTAATGCTGGTGACACATTGATTGAATATAAACCTTCTTTATTTGCGGTGACAGAGCCAAGGAGTTTACCGTCAGCATCATAAATGGATACTTTGGCATTTGCTTCTGCCTTACCTGTGACAATGGTACCGTCTGCATTGAGTTGTGCTGTTGGTGCGTCGGGTGCAATGGTATCTTTATTGCCTGTTACCACAGTTGCTTTCGAGACATTGCCTGCATTATCGACAGCAGTCACACTCACCTTTCCACCATTGACCAAAGGCTGATCCAATTTGACACTATAGTTTCCTTCTGCATCGGCTTGGCCAGTTGCAATTACTTTACCTACAGCGTCTCTAATTACAATTTTTGCTTGGGCTTCTGTTTTACCTGTAATCGTTTGAGTATCTGCACCTAAGTTTGCAGTTGGGGTAACTGGTGGTGTAATGTCAATTGGTTGCGTACTTTTGTTCTTGCCTGCATCATCATCTTTTACAGCCCATAGATACACACCTTCAGCGGCTAAGGCTGCCAGACCAACTTTGAGCAACTGTGATTTACTAATCCCCGATTCATCAGCAGCAGCCGAAGCAGATGCAGCTTGTGTCGTCATCGCTGTATGTTGAAGCTGAGTCGCTTGTGTCATCGTTGAATAACGCACAAACTTTCCTGAATCATCGAACTCCGCAACAGCATAAGTCCCATCACCTTTAGAAAGGGCCAAACTGTGCTCTGTGAGATTGGCTTCGTTATAAAAATCACTGACGATGATTTTCTCACCACTTTTTAGCGTAATAACAAGATCATTACCCTGTTTGACAATTGATTTAATATCACCCTGATTTACACCAATTTGCACAATTGAGGGCTGGTCTAATAGCACTTTTTGCAATTGCGCATCCTGTAAAACATTCGAGTTTTTCTTTGAAAAAACAACGACTCTTGTCATTATTATGCTCACTTATCAATTATATTTTTAAGTACTTTTTAGATTAATGAATAATTAAGTAATTCATCTTGCAGTTAAAATATCAAATGATCTGAATTGCCACAATCTCTTCGATCAAAAGTTTTGTCATGTTTGTTTAATTCACCAAACATTCAAATCCCAAGCATAAAATATACAGAAATTGATTCTGACTAAATAAAAAAACCAGCCCGATAGGACTGGTTTTTTAGCAAATTCGAATTAGAATTTTGGATCACGCATTTGTACCAGTGTACTGTTGGCTTTAGCTAAGCTATCTGTAATTTTACCCATGACAGCAGGAATCAAGTTCTCAGCCATTTGAGCCGCCTGTAAACCTAGTTTTTCACCCAAAGTTGGACGTTTACGCGTATTAATTACATAAATATCATGCTTGCCAAGCAAGCTTAATAAATACTCATCAGAGGTTTGCAGTTTGTCCACCAAATTCAACTCACGTGCATCCTCACCATACCAGTGTTCACCCGTTGCCACTTTTGCAACGTCCAACTGCGGACGATATTTTTCAACGAAGTGTTTAAATAGTGAATGTGTCTGCTGTAACTCTTCTTCAAACTTCGCTTTACCTTCTGGGGTATTTTCACCGAACATGGTCACAGTACGTTTATACTCACCAGCCGTGTAAAGTTCAAAATCGACATTATGCTGCTTGAGCAAACGATTGAAGTTTGGTACTTGTGCAACCACACCAATCGACCCAACAACTGCGAAAGGCGCAGAAATGATTTCATTGGCGATACATGCCATCATATAACCGCCACTTGCCGCCACTTTATCTACACAAATCGTGACATGGAACCCTGCGTCACGTAAGCGCACCAACTGAGCTGCAGCCAGACCATAGCCATGCACCATACCGCCTGGGCTTTCCAGACGAACCACAACACGGTCATGCCCTGCTTTCGCAGTTGCCAAAATCAAAGTAATTTCTTCACGAATGGTATCAACAGCGGAAGCCTGTACATCGCCCTTAAAATCGAGGACATAAATTTTTTGATCATTCTTTTTACGAACTTTCGCTTCTTTCGCTAATTGTTGAACCAGCTGTAATAACTCCAGACGAGATGCTGTAGTTTGCGCAATTTTTTTTCTTTGTTCATTCACACGCGCATTTAAATGACTAATACGTATTTCAGCAGGAAATTTAGGTAAATGGAATAACATAAAGTATGTGCTCTATAAGTTCGGCATTATTTACCTAAGATGTGGCCTGCTCAATAAAAATTCAATAGCGATTTTGCAAAATAGACTCATTTTCATCGCTATAACAAAAAAGGGCCCGCAGGCCCTTTGATTGATCTGATCCAGATTAACCAAAACGCCCTGTAATATAAGCTTCGGTTAACTGATGATCTGGTTGAGTAAATACTTTTTCAGTCGAGTTCACTTCAATCAAGTCACCCAAATGGAAATAAGCAGTACGGTCAGAGACACGCGCCGCTTGTTGCATTGAGTGCGTTACAATTGCAATCGTAAATTGTTCTGACAACTCAGAAATCAACTCTTCAATTTTTGCTGTTGCAATTGGATCAAGTGCCGAACATGGTTCATCCATCAAGATCACTTCCGGGCTCACGGCAATGGTACGCGCAATACATAACCGCTGTTGCTGACCACCTGACAAACCTGTACCTGGCTGGCTTAAACGATCTTTAACCTCATCCCATAAGCCTGCTTTACGCAAGCTATTTTCCACGATTTCTTCTAAATCATATTTATCACGTGCTAGGCCATGCAATTTAGGGCCATAAGCAACATTGTCAAAAATAGACTTTGGAAATGGGTTGGGCTTTTGGAACACCATGCCCACTTGAGCACGCAGCAACACCACATCAAGGTTTGGATCATAGATATCTTGATTATCTAAAGTGACCTTACCCGTCACGCGACAGCTATCAATAGTGTCATTCATACGATTCAAGGTACGCAAGAATGTCGATTTGCCACAACCTGATGGACCAATGAAAGCAATCACTTCATTTTGGTAGACATCTAGGTCAATCCCTTTAATCGCTTCAGAATCACCATAGTAAACATGAACATCTTTGGTACTGATTTTCACTTCACTGGTTTTTGGCTTTTTATTCGAAGCAGCCGTTTCGAACTGAGAAACAAATGCCGTGTTCGATTGCTGAACTTGCCCTTCAGGTGAAGTAAATTCTGTTTGCTGTGGATTCACTGATTTATCCTTTTCTACGGCGTTCATAATATCAATCGTATTCATTGTACTCTCCTCTATTACCAACGCACTTCAAATTTCTTACGGAGCCAAATAGCAAGGCCGTTTAAACCAATCATGAGTGCAAGTAATACAATAATCGCTGCTGCGGTACGTCCTTCAAAGAAGTTACGCAATTCATTACCTTGCCATAAATAAATTTGTACAGGTAAGGCCGTTGCTTGATCCAGCGGTGTGGCAGGGATATTGGCAACAAATGCACTCATCCCAATTAACAGTAATGGTGCTGTTTCACCCAAAGCTTGAGCTACACCAATAATTGCCCCAGTTAAAATACCTGGCAATGCTAGTGGCAAGACATGATGGAAAATGGTTTGTACTTTTGATGCCCCAAGACCAAGTGCGGCTTGACGAATCGATGGCGGTACGGCTTTTAATGAGGCGCGTGTGGTAATAATCACAGTAGGCAAGGTCATTAAGCTAAGCACCAGCCCCCCCACCAATGGTGCAGATAGCGGTAAATGCATCCAGCCAATAAAGATGGCAGCACCTAACAAACCAAATACAATGGAAGGAACCGCAGCCAAGTTGTTAATGTTAACTTCAATGATATCGGTCATCATATTCTTGGGTGCAAATTCTTCAAGATAGATTGCACTCGCAACACCAATTGGAATCGAAATAGCAATAACAATGAGCATCATGAATAACGAACCCATGAAAGCACCAGCCAAACCACTTGTTGCTGGCGAACTTCGTGAGTCTGGACTGACAAATAAATTGGTATTAAAAGTACTCTTGATGATTCCTTCTGCTTTCAATTTATCTGCGAGTTGACGTACCTCAGGTTCAAGTTGCTGCTGATCATCTGGCAATGAACGATCAATATTGCCTGCTAACCAAACATCCACATTGGCATCAGCCAAGAATTTGATCTCTTGCTTACTGCCAACTAAAGCTGGATTTTTCAATACCATATCACGTAAACGATAGGCCTCAGAACTGGTATATAAACTTCCCAAATAATCGCGCTGAGATTCTAAAGTTTTATCTTTCGCAACCATGCCATTGACGATTAAAGCATCCCAGTCCACCATCCCCATCTCAGTTTGCCAAGCCACAAAACGCTCTTCGAAATGTGCAGGTGTTTCACCTGGCATTGGTTTTGGTTTTGCACCAGCATTGATAATGGCTGGGTCAAAATAGATAGGTACCGTAATACTGTTTTGCCAAAAGGCAGGTAAACCTTTACTTAAAATACTACTGAAGAGTAAAGCAACAAAGGCTAGACCAATCACAACTGCGGAGAAACCCGCAAAACGAAATGTTTTTTCACGGCGATGACGCTTGGCTAAAGAGCTTTGAATTTTTCTTTTGCGCTGTTCACGTTGTTCAGCAGCCACTTGTGGATCTAAGCTATTCGGATCCAGAGAAGTTGTATTTGATGAACTCATTCGTATTGCTCACGATATTTACGCACGATGTACAGTGCAATAATGTTTAAACCCAACGTGATGACAAACAACGTCAGACCAAGGGCAAATGCCACCAGTGCTTGTGGGCTGGCAAAATCAGTATCGCCAGTTAACTGGTTCACAATCGTCACTGTAACCGTAGAAACTGCTTCTAATGGATTAACGTGTAGTAATGGGCTATTTCCGGCAGCGAGTACCACAATCATGGTTTCACCGATTGCACGGGATGCCGCTAATAAAAATGCGCCAACAATCCCGGGTAATGCGGCAGGTAAAACTACCTGACGAATCGTTTCTGATTTTGTTGCCCCTAAGCCCAGTGAACCATCACGTAACGCACGAGGAACTTGCGTAATAATGTCGTCAGACAGTGATGAGACAAACGGGATAATCATAATCCCCATCACAAAACCTGCGGTGAGTGCACTGGTTGCATTAATATGTAATCCAACATGCTCCCCCAACATTTTGAAGAATGGACCAATAATCATCAGTGCAAATACACCATAGACGATAGTTGGAATACCCGCCAACACTTCAATCGCAGGTTTAGCCCAAGAACGTAAACTTGATGATGCATATTCAGCCAAGTAGATTGCAATCATTAAGCCAATCGGCACGGCCACAAGTAAGGCTATACCACTCACCATCAAGGTGCCCCAAATTAAGGGTAAAATGCCATAACTGCCTTCTGCATTGCCTGATGTACTGAAACCTGGATTCCATTCAGTCCCGAAAAAGAAATCAAATGGACTAACAAAACGGAAAAAATGCAAAGCTTCATTCAACATTGATAAAACGATTCCGATCGTTGTCAAAATCGCAACACCAGAACACAGGATTAAGCCGACATTAATGGCTTTTTCAACTTGATTACGTGCACGGAATTGCTGGCTCACATGACGTTTTGCCCAGACCAAACCTGCAAGAGCTGCACTGATCACCACTGCGATCTTTGCAAAAGAACCAATCGTTTGAAATTTTGCCAGTTGTTGTGCTGCTACAATCTCATAAGCTACAGGCTGGTCAGTCACCCCAAAACCAGATGCAATTGCCTTTACTCGACTGGTCAAGACATCGCGCCCTGCACCATCCAGAGTCGAACTTACAGAAGCTGGGATATTATTGAAAATAATATGTTGTAAAACGCTCGGTTCTACCAAGTTCCAAATGATCAAAATTAAAAAAGCAGGAACACCACACCACAAAGCAACCAATGTCCCATAATAACCAGGGCGAGAATGTAGTGCTGCTGAGTTATTTCCCTTACCTGCTAGGTTACGGCTTTTGCTCAGCCCGATTTGATATGCAATGGCCACAAGGGCTAATAACACACCGATAAGTAGCAGATTCATGTAATCTCCACTGTTTTCTCAATTTTCATGATTTGAAAAAACTTAGCTAGACAAAAAGGCTGATGAACCTAAGTCTCACCAGCCTCCCTTTTAACAATATTACTTAACTGATTTACCCGCTTTGAAATCAGCAAGGATTTTGGCACGCTCTTTGTCGCTTAAAGGAATCAAGCCCGCTTTTTCTAACTTAGATCCTTTACCAGAAATTTTCTTGTTCAAGAAGAATTCTGCATATTGAGATAAGCCCTTGATCGATTTCAAATGTTCGCCTTTTACATAGAAGAATAATGGGCGAGAAACGAGATAGCTACCATCCAGTACAGTTTTCTCAGACGGTGTTACACCGTTCACTGTTGCTACACGTAACTTATCACGGTTTGAATCATAGAAACCTAAACCAAACACGCCCACCGCACTTGGAGAAGTTTTTAAGCGAGCAAGTGTTTCAGTATAGTCACCTGAAATTTCAATCACACGACCGTCTTTACGGAAGTTAGAGCATGCTTTCTTTTGCTCTTCTTTATCCAGGTTTTTAAAGTAATCAAATGATTCACAACCCGCATCGATCATTTTTTCTTGGAATACTTCACGAGTACCATGGTTTGATGCAGGAATAACCAAAGTAATTGGTTCATTTGGTAGTGATTTGTCGATTTGGTTCCAAGTGGTATATGGGTTTGGAACTAATTTACCATTTGAAGGTAATTGTGCTGCCAATGCAGTGAATACATGAACAGGTTTTAGTTTATATGCCGCTTTTTTTACATTTGAAGCGAATACAATCCCGTCGTAACCTACTTTGATTTCTTGTACTTGGTTTACGCCAGATTTTTTACACGCATCAAGCTCTGTATCTTTAATTTTACGCGAAGCATTTGCGATGTCGATGGTGTTATCGCCCACACCTTGACAGAATTGTTTCAAACCACCACCTGTACCGCCTGAGCCAACAACAGGTGCTTTAAACTGAGGGAAAGTATTGCCAAACTCTTCAGCAACAATACTTGCAAAAGGTAATACAGTAGATGAACCAGCAATTTGAATCGTTTCACGAGCTGCATTTGCAGTCGTTACAACAGTTGCCCCTGATACAGCTAATGCAATTGCGATGTGACGTGGATTTAAGCGCATTCTATTTTCTCTCATTTATGCAATTTGGTTTACAACTCTTTTCAAGTTAAGTGTTGTACTTTGGTTAACTGCATTTTGAGCAGATAATATGACAATTAAGTGACAACTTTATGACGCTTTTGTGATGGCCATTTTTCACAATTAGCTTTTGGCAAGTTATTCGTCACAAATGCTTGTTTTTCACTCCACTTTTGCAGTAAAGATGTTTTAGAGTCATTTAAAACAGATGATTAATAATTGATTTTATTGATAAATATAAAACTTAACATATATCTTTCTTCACAGAAAGCACCTTAATAACTGTGACTAGTTTATATATGTTTTATGACAATTCTCTATAAAAAAGGACAGCTACAATGCTAAATCCTGTCACAATTGAAACACAAATGCTGATTCGTAAACCCAGCACCGAAGTTTTTACAGCCTTTATTGCCCCTGAAATCACGTCAAAATTTTGGTTTAGTTCAGCAACAGCGCCACTTGAACAAGGAAAAACTGTTGAATGGACTTGGGAAAAATATCAAGTTTCGACAAACGTAAAGGTGACAAAAATCATTAGCAATGAATTGATTCAGATTCAGTGGGGTGAACCGAGCAGTACCGTAGACTTTATCTTTGAAGCGATCAATGACGATCAAACCTATCTCAGAATTCAAAATTATAATATCCCCTTACAAGGTGATGAGCTGATTGCCTTTATTATTGATAATACTGGTGGCTTCACTACTGTCGTAGATAGCTTGAAAGCCTATTTAGAACATGGGATTCAACTCAATCTAGTTCAGGACAAGTTTCCACCCTTCTAGATCGATACAACATCGATGCAATAAAAAAGGCACATAACTGTGCCTTTTATGATTTATAAATTGGATTGCACTTCAGGTAAAACGACTATTTTTTTACGGTATTTAAAGAAATACATCGCTGCCAGAATCGCGAGCCAGATCGGACCAAGAATCACAGCCAAGCGCATATCAGGTGTCATGGCCATAATAATCAGAATGAAACAGACAAAGCCAATGGTGAGATAATTACTCCATGGGCTCAAGATGCTTTTAAACTTGGTTTGATGCTGCTTGAGTCGCATGGCCTTGCTAAATTTTAAATGCGTGACAGAAATCATTAACCAGTTGATCACCAGTGCTGCAACCACCAACATCATAAATAACTGGAATGCTTGACCTGGAATAAGATAGTTCACAACCACACAGATCGCTGTAATCGAAGCAGAAACTAGAGCCGCAGGCACTGGAATACCACGCGCATTGACTTTTTTCAGTATGGCAGGCGCATTCCCCTGCTCTGCCAAACCGTGCAGCATACGACTATTACAATAAATACAGCTGTTATACACAGACACTGCCGCAATCAGCACCACAAAATTCAGCACATTGGCAACACCATTACTGTTCAGCGACTGGAAGATCAACACAAATGGGCTACCCCCTTCCGCTACCATATTCCACGGATAAAGGCATAAGAGAATCCCGATTGCACCGATATAAAAGATTAAAATGCGGTACACGATCTGATTGACTGCTTTCGGAATAGTGGTTTCAGGTTTTTTGGTTTCTGCTGCTGCAATCCCAATCAGCTCAAGTCCACCAAAAGCAAACATGATCACCGCCAGTGCCATAATAAAGCCATGCGTACCATGTGGGAAAAAGCCACCATGCTGCCATAAATTGGCAATACCAGCTTGAGGACCAGCCGAGCCGGAAAGCAATAGATAAGCACCAAAGCCAATCATACTTAAAATCGCAACAATCTTGATACAGGAAAACAGAAACTCAGACTCACCAAAGAATCTAACGTTCACCAGATTAATTCCGTTAATCAAGATAAAGAAAATCAAGGCAGTCAGCCATGTGGGCACATCTGGCCACCAAAACTGAATAAAGGTACCAATCGCACTCAACTCTGCCATACTGACCAATACATACAGCACCCAATAATTCCAGCCTGACATAAAACCAGCCATTCTGCCCCAGTACTTGTTGGCAAAATAACTAAAGGAACCACTGACAGGCTCTTCCACCACCATTTCGCCTAAATGGCGCATAATTAAAAACGCAATCACGCCTGCAATCGCATAACCTAATAAAATAGACGGTCCTGCCAGTTTGATGGTTTGGGAAAGACCTAGGAACAGCCCCGTCCCAATCGCACCGCCGAGCGCAATCAGTTGAATATGTCGATTGGACAGTCCTTGTTTTAACTCATGTGTATGATTTGCATCCATCAATTTATCTCCAATGTGTGTGTCACATCCTGTACACCTTTTTATGCAGCGCTGAATCCGAAGCTCAACATCGAACTTCGAATCAGATGCGCTCTCTTATGAATTTATAAATTTGAAGATTTTTCACTTTCCTTCAGATCAGAAGGAAATCGCTTTTTTACACGGCAATGCTTGGGCGCGTTGCTTTAATATTTCATAACCGCGATCACCATAATCAAAACGCGCAATCACCGACGCAAATTTTTTCAAGCTGGATGGGGCATCCATGGCAGGTAGTTTGAGTTCAATAAAGCTCATTCCGTCAAACTGATGCATATTGTCCAAGACCTGCTTTAACTGCCCTACGGTTTCTACGACACAACTTTTATAGTCTTGACTGCCGTTAAACACCCGAGGAATCTCAGTATAATTCCAGTCTTGAATATCGTTATAAGCTGCATTTTCCCCCATGATTAAACGCTCAATGGTATAACCTCCATTATTGAGTAAGAAGATAATCGGCTTTAATCCATGACGAATAATGGTCGAAAGCTCCTGCACAGTGAGCTGAAATGAGCCATCCCCCATAAATAGAATTTGACGGCGTTCAGGTGCCGCGAGCAAGCTACCCAACAAAGCAGGCAAGGTATAACCGATAGAGCCCCAAAGTGGTTGAGCAATATATTTTGCCGTTGCAGGTAACTTTAGCCCAGACAAGGCAGAGTTAGATGTCCCCACCTCACCAATAATCACATCATCTTCTTTTAGAAAACGTTCAACATAGTGCCAAAGGATGTCTTGACTGAGTTTTTGCTGTTCTGGCACATCTAGGGTCTGTTGTACTTGCTTCTCCAACATCGGCTGAGCTAACTTCCGTGGAGCAACTTTTTTATTCAGTTCCACCAGCAGTTGTCCGATTTCAATGCCTGGAAAATCCTGCCCGAAAATCGTCAAACTATAAGGTCTGATTTCAATATAGTTTTCAGGGGCGATTTGATGGGTAAATACTCCTGTTCCGACATCGCTGAAACGGACACCGACACCAATCAGACAGTCGGATTGCTCAATGGTATGACGTACATGCGGCTGACTTGCCCCACCGACATAAGTGCCTACATAACGTGCTGAACCTTCATCCATAATATTCTTAGCGGTCAGCATACTGGCAAAAGGGATCGCACATTTTTGTGATAAATCACTAAGCAACGAAGTCACCCCAAAAACCGAAGCTTCATTATCAATCAGTAGCGCTGGACGTTTGGCTTGTGCAATCACTTCGCACAGTTTGCTCACTGCACTGTGCAACAACTCTGGCTCAACCGTTGGATAAGATAAATCGAGTGAACGTTCTGTAAGCTCAATTTTGACGTGCGTGATATCTGATGCCAACTGGATATGTACAGGTCGACGTTCAAGAAAACATTGACGTAACACACGGTCAATTTCAGAGATGGCATTGGCTGGTGTCAGGCGCGTTTGGGCAACGGTAAACTCTTTCATGCAGTTCATGATGTTGTCATAGTTACCATCGATCAGGGTGTGATGGACTAAGGTCCCCTTTTGAACGACATGCAGAGGTGGAGTCCCTGAAATATGTACCACAGGCACATTCTCAGCATAAGCGCCTGCAATACCATTCATCGCACTTAAATCACCGACCCCATAGGTCGTGGTTAAAGCAGCACAACCATTGATTCGTGCATATCCGTCAGCGGCATAAGCCGCATTTAATTCATTACAGTTACCGATAAATTCAAGTTCGGCATCGGCCTCAACTTGTTCGAGATAAGAAAGGTTAAAATCACCAGGTACGCCAAACAGATGCTGGATACCCATTTGTTTGAGACGAAGATTTAAAAAATCACCGATTTCTATGAACATTGCTCTATATCCTTTCAAGTCAATTTTTTATTCCATAGAAAAATAATATTTCATCTACCTGTTAAATTTCGTGCATAATAAAAACGCATTTTAATAAAAATACAATATTTGTGTATCATAAAAGGATTTTATGCAATGGATAAGTTCGACTGGCAAATCATTCAGGCCCTACAAAAGAATGGACGGCTCACCAATCAGGAAGTTGGAGATTTAATCGGTTTATCTGCTTCACAATGCTCTAGAAGAAGACAACTGCTTGAACAAAAAGGCGTGATTTTGGGCTATGCAGCACGCATTCATCAACAAGCCTTAGGCTTTGAGGTGACGGCTATGATTCATATTAATTTAAGGATCCACGAAGCAAAATCACAACAAGCTTTTCAGGATTTAATCGAAGCAGAAGACCATATTCAAGATGCTTTTTCAATCAGTGGCGATGCCGATTTTATCTTAAAAGTCGTTGCAGAAAATCTGGAACAATTGTCCCAGTTCGTCACGGAACGGTTATTGTCTTATGGCTTTATCGGGCATATAAAATCTTACATTGTGTTAAAAAAAATAAAAGAACAGAATCACTTCCTTAGCAAATCCAAAAATCATAACTATCATCCAGCCACTTAAACCAAGTGATTGAACAAAATAAAAAAGGCGGATATCACATCCGCCTTAAAAATAAGCTCAGTTAAAGTTTATTGATGTGTCGTGTTTGCCCAACGGTATTCTCCAACAAGCCTTCTATACCAAATTCGGCACCGACACCAGACATTTTCCAACCACCAAAAGGTGCATGAGGTACAATTTCAGCATGGGTATTGATCCAGACTGTGCCGCACTGTAATTGTGAAGCATAAAACTCTGCAGCATCTAGATTAGAAGACCAAATTGAACCGCCCAACCCGAATTCACTGGCATTCGCGCGTGCGATCGCATCATCAATGCTGGTATATTTTAGAATCGGCAACACTGGGCCAAACTGCTCTTCTTGTACGACGCGGCATGTTTCATCCAGTCCTGTGAGAATAGTCGGTGCAATAAAATAGCCCTGTTCAGGTAATGCTTGATCACCCGATAAAGCATTCGCTCCCTGTACAATCGCATCAGTGATCAAGGCTTTGACTTTCTGGTATTGCAACTGGTTTTGCACTGGCCCGAAGGTCGTTTCAGATGCCATGCCATCACCGACAACCTGCGCATTGGCAATATCAGCCAGTTTTTGTGCCAAAGCCTCATATTGGCTTTCATGTACATATAAACGTTTTAAGGCTGCGCAGGTTTGTCCAGCATTTAAGAATGCGACGTTAAAAATTCGATTGGCAATTTGGTCAAGATCGGCATCAGGTAAAACAATTCCTGCATCGTTGCCACCCAGTTCTAAGGTCAGGTGCTTTAAGGTTTTTACGGCTCCAGACATAATGTGCTGACCCGTCTTGGTCGAACCTGTAAAAACAACTTTCTGGACATCAGGATGGCTCGACAAAGCCTCACCAATATCACCTTTACCTACCACGATTGAAATCACGCCCGCGGGCACTTCTTGCTGGATGATTTCGCACAGTTTCAAAGTCGCTAATGGGGTAAATTCAGACGGCTTATTAATCACCACATTACCCGCACGCAAAGCAGGCATAATATGCCATACCGCAATCATCAGCGGCCAGTTCCACGGCGTGATTGAAGCCACCACACCCAAGGGCTGATAATGGCGTTCAATTCGCTTCTGTTCGCTGTCTTCAATAACATCAACTGGCAGCTCTAGACTTGCGGTATAACGTGTCCAGCCAATTGCACCCTGTACTTCCATTTGAGCCAACGCCAATGGTTTGCCCTGCTCGAGTACAATCAGTTCAGCCAAAGTTTCAGCATGTTGCTCAATCCCATCCGCAATCTTATTCAGTATGGTTTTACGTTCCTGATGGGAACTGTGTTGCCAAGATTTAAATGCTTGTTTTGCTGCATCGATGCTCTGATTCACTTGCGCAATCGAAGCTTGTGCACATTGTGCTGCAACTGCACCTGTCGCAGGATTGATAATCTCAAGTTCGCCTGCTTCACCCAGACAAGATTGACCGTTAATAATGAGTTTAAATGGGTTTTGCATATTCAAGTGTTGCATACCTTGTTCCTTCTATTCATTGTAATCATGATTTTTGCCTTATCTAACCTACGCGGTTGCAAGTACAAAATGGATGACATCTATCCATCAAAATATTGAGCATCTATCACTACAATATGGAATTTGTGCATCACAGTTTATGCATAATTATTTCTGATTGAGATTTAAAATGCACATTTTGTGCATAACAGCGACATTTTTCTACTGAGTTATTATAAAAAAGCATCGTATTAACTCTGGACAGAATCTATCTAAACAGCAAGTCAAATGCTCTTCCTTCTACAATGCCAGTTTCAGGCATTGCATCAAAAATTTCAGCCCAGCTTCTGCGTTCTAAAAGTTACGACACTTCATTCAATTAATTGAAATTTCTTAGAACAGCTGGCTTCGTTATATTCAATACAAATAAGCCAGAAGATAACAAGATGAATAGCAAAGTGATCACAAGCTTTAATCCTATAGATTTGCCCGTACATATGACGTTTTCAGAGCACGATTGGCAACTGCTTGCTCAGCACTGGTACCCCATCGCGCTTGCCCGTGATATTTCGGAACAGCCAACAGCAGCCATGTTGCTGGATATGCCATTGGTGATTTACAAAATGGCAGATGAACTGATTGTTGCAAAAGATATTTGTCCGCATCGCGGTGTGCCCCTCAGCTTAGGCCATAATGACGGTCAGGGCATCGTGTGTCGCTATCACGGATTACGCTTTGGGCATGAGGGAAAATGCAATCGCATTCCAGCACATCCACAGCATAAAATCTCTGAGCGCTTTCATCTCACCACCTATGCCGCCACTGAAAGGTATGGACTGATCTGGTGTTGCTTAGCTGCTCGCCCTGATGAGGAAGCGGTTATCCCCAACATGCCCTACTGGGAAGATTCAGACTACCAACAACTGGTATGTCCATTTGTCAATTTAAATTGCTTTGCGGGTCGCCAGTTAGAAGGGTTTATTGATGTCGCCCATTTTGCTTGGGTACATCCTGATACTTTTGGCGACCCTGACGATGTTGAAGTGCCAGACTATCACACCACAGAAACCAGTTATGGATTCAGTGCGGATTATGTCAGCAGTGTCGGTCGCTATCCGATCGGGACAGCGCAACGCGGGCAAGACAATTTTAACTGGCTCAGACATTTTGAAATCAGCCTGCCTTTTACGGCAAC
Organism: Acinetobacter colistiniresistens; assembly: GCF_024582815.1. Classification (NCBI taxonomy): domain Bacteria; kingdom Pseudomonadati; phylum Pseudomonadota; class Gammaproteobacteria; order Moraxellales; family Moraxellaceae; genus Acinetobacter; species Acinetobacter colistiniresistens. The sequence goes on along the minus strand of NZ_CP102099.1, from coordinate 1,808,316 downwards.
ACTGACCATCCATTTCCCAAATCAAACTAAACAGGTCATCATGAATGCCGCTTCTCCCGTAAGTGCGCGACAAACTCGCCTATTTGCACCCATCTGCCGTAATTATGATAAAGATTTACCTGTTGAGGATGCCTATGCATTCAATTTACAGATTTTTGAAGAAGATCGCCTGATTGTCGAAACCCAGAAACCTGAATATCTCCCCCTGGATTTATCGATGGAAGCACACTTCCCCGCTGACCGTAGCTCAAGTATGTATCGTCGACTGCTAAGAAAAATGGGATTCAATCCAATTTTTGCGGCCTAGTCCATGCTTAAATTTAATCTTAAAATGCAATAAAAAAGAGGCCCCGAACGGACCTCTTTTTTATTTTGATGGATGTGCCAGACTGAAATTAATCAATCGCTGGAACATAAGTTCCCGCAGCAATTGCATCTTTAATACGATCAGCTTCAGCAAGCACAAGCGCAAGCAAGTTTTGAACGTTTTCAAGCGTTGCAACTGGGCTTAAAGTCGTCATTTTCAATGATTGAACATTACCTACTTTGGTTACACCAATATTCGCTTCACCACGAGCAAATAATTCATCTGCCACGTTTTGGTTTAAGCTATCGATGAACTCAGTAGGATAAGATTCTGGTACCACACGGAACAGGACTGAAGCGAATTGTGGTTCAACCAACAATTCAAGACCTGCAGTTGCTTTAATATAATCTGCAACTTCACGTGTTAATTTCACACCATGATCAATCATGGAACCATAAAGCTCTTCGCCTAATGCTTCAACCGTCATCCATAATTTCAATGCATCAAAACGACGTGTCGTTTGTAATGATTTAGACACAAGGTTAGGTACACCATGTTCTTCATCATAAGCAGAGTTTAGATATTCTGCTTCATAATGCATAAAGCGATAGTTTGCTTCGTCTTTCAACAAGAAAGCACCACAGCTAATGCTTTGGAAATAATGCTTATGGAAATCAAGCGTGATTGAGTCTGATAATTCAATACCATCTAACATTGCACGATGGTCATTTGAAAGAATCAGTGCACCGCCCCAAGCTGCATCGATATGCATCCATGAACCATATTTAGTGGTAATTTCACGGATTGTCTTGAGTGGATCAATCGCACCAGCATCTGTCGTACCCGCGGTTGCAACAACACAGGCTACGATTTTGCCTTCAGACTGAAGATGTGCCATGGTTTTTTCCAGTGCATCAACATCCATCTGTGCATTTTCATTCACAGGAACAGTGACAACAGACTGGAAGCCCATTCCCATCATGGCCATGTTCTTTTGCACAGAGAAATGTGCATTTTCAGAACAGATGACTTTGACGTTCTTCATCGCTTCTGCTGGGATACCATCGCGCTGAACCGACCATGGCTTGCCATTTTCGTCTTTCCAGTTTTTCGAGATACACCAGTCACGCGCCAGCAATACACCCATCAAGTTTGACTGTGTACCACCAGAAGTGAACACACCTGCTTGACCTGCACCATAACCCACTTTTTGACGAAGCCAATCAATGAGTTGTACTTCCATCAAAGAACCCGCTGGGCTTTGATCCCATGAGTCCATTGATTGGTTGGTTGCATTGATCAACACTTCCGCAATCTGGCTCATCACCATGGTTGGGCAGTGTAAGTGTGCAAGTGAATGTGGGTGATGTACTTTTAAGCTTTTGTTGAGAAAAAGCTCAACCATACGTTGTAATGATTGCTGTACACCTAAACCTTGTTTTGAAGGAGCAAAAGAAATTGCTTCGCGCAAATCTTTAATGCTGCCACCCGTGTACATTTTATCATTTTGCAACCATGCTGAAACGGCCGTTACCGCCTCGCCCATTGCTGACTGATAGTCAGCAATGGATTGAGCATCATTGCAGAGTAACGCTTTACGATGTTCTGCAAAATCAACCATGAATTAGCCTCGTACTGCTTTCAATGCTTCAGCAACAGCTTTCTTGAAGCGAGCAACCGCTTCTACGCACTCTTCTTGATTGATAATCAATGGGCAAAGTAAACGAATTACAGTACCGTTACGACCACCTTTTTCAAGCAATAATTTATTGTTGAAACAAGCCGTCTGGATCGCAGCAGCCAATTGAGCATCCGCAGGTAATGAACCCATATGGTCCGCAGGTTTACGCTCGTCAACGATCTCAACACCGATCATCAAACCACGACCACGTACGTTACCAATACATGGGAATTCTTGCGCAAGTTTCTTGAACTCGGCTTGTAAGAAATCACCACGCTCTTGCGCATTTTGAGCAAGGTTTTGTTCTTTGATCACTTGAAGTGATGCTAAACCTGTACCCATCGCAAGTTGGTTACCACGGAAAGTTCCCGTGTGACCTGCAGGCTGCCAAGCATCAAACTTGCGTTTAATACCCAATACTGCAAGTGGTAAGCTACCACCTACCGCTTTAGACATCACCACAACATCAGGCTCGATTCCTGCATGTTCAAAGGCAAACATTTTACCTGAACGTGCAAAACCAGCTTGAACTTCGTCCAAAATTAAAACGATGTTGTGCTTTTCAGTCACTTCACGGATTTTTTGCAACCATTTTACTGGCGCAGTAACAACACCACCTTCACCTTGAATTGCTTCAAGGATCACAGCTGCAGGCTTGGTGACACCGCTTTCAACATCTTCAATGAAGTTTTCAAAGAAGTAAGTTAAAGCGTCAACACCTGCTTCCCCACCTAAACCAAGTGGGCAACGATATTCATGTGGGTATGGCATAAATTGCACGCCAGGCATTAAGCCATTCACCGCATTCTTCGCTGACAAGTTACCTGTCATTGCAAGCGCGCCGTGCGTCATACCATGATAGCCACCAGAGAAACTAATCACTGTGCTACGACCCGTATAAGTTTTCGCTAATTTAATCGCTGCTTCTGTACCATCTGCACCAGATGGACCACAGAACTGTAGGCAATATTCTTCTTGACCGCCTGGCAAATAAGCCAAAAGCGCTTCAGTAAACGCATCTTTTAAAGGAGTCGTTAAGTCTAAAGTATGCAATGGCAAACCACTTGCCAGTGTGTCTTGAATACTTTGAATCACCGCAGGATGATTATGGCCCAAAGCCAATGTTCCTGCCCCAGCTAAACAATCAAGGTACTCTGTACCTTCAACATCAGTAACCCAGCAGCCTTGTGCTTTCGCTATCGCTAACGGTAATTTACGTGGATAACTACGAACATTCGATTCCATCTGACTTTGGCGAGTCAGATAATATTCGTTAGTTGCATTAGCGGCAGGATTTACGGAAGTAACGCTCATATCGAATTACCATCTCTGATATGGGTAAAAGAAATAAGTCTGGTGACTTGCGGTCGTTTGACTCGGTGCTTTTTAGAATCTAGTGCAGACACATGTTTATATCTTTCAACTAGGAGCGAGATGATACCTAATTTTGAAATAAAATAAACACTTTTTCTGTCTTACATGCATCTAAACATATTGAAAAGATGTTTCATTCCAATCGTTATGATGAATTATCATCATACTATGTGACAAGCTAAAGAAAGTAAGCTTTTTTAATCCTGCTTCCATTTTTAGATAAATGGTCAAATCAATACATATAATCCTTTCATTTATAATATTTTTTGTTTTGTTTTGTGGTTGCAAAACACTGCTAATCTCTTACAAAGTCACCACAAAATATGCTGAAGTTCACCATCAGTTCTTTTTAATATCGAACGAGTAAAAATAATTTTTCGATACCCAATTCTAAGGACATTTTTATGCGTACTTTAGCACTTGCTACATTAATGATCGGGGCAGCATTAAGCCCAAACCTTTTTGCTCACGAGACTGAGAATTTGAACTACAACATCGTTAATATCCAGGCGGATGCCTCACGCCAAGTCGCCAATGATGAAATGCGTGCCGTATTATTTATTGAGAAAAGTAACAAACAACCTGCAGAGCTCTCTAGCCAGATCAACCAACTGATGAATCAGGCGCAAGCGATTGCCCGTAAATATCCACAAGTTAAAGTCGAAACAGGTGCACAAAGTACCTACCCTGTGTACGACAATGACAGCAATAAATTGAAAGAGTGGCGTGCTCGTGCTGAAATCCAGCTAGAAAGTAAAGACTTTAAAGCAGCAAGTCAGTTGATCAGCGAGTTGCAACAGAGTTTCCAAACTCAATCGGTTAACTTCACTGTCTCTGATGAACAGCGTAAAAAAGTTGAAAATGAACTCATGATTGAAGCATCGAAAAACTTCCAACAACGCGCACAAGCCATTACCCAAGCATGGAATAAAGGCCAATATAATCTTGTGAGTTTAAACTTGAATACCAGCAATTATTTCCCGCAACCAATGATGCGTGGTGGAATGGCCAAGTTTGCAATGGCTGAAGCTGCACCAGCACAGGACATGGCTGCAGGTGAATCAAAAATCACGGTCAGTGCCAATGGTTCAATCCAGTTTAAATAAGTCAATATGGGTCGAGGGCGTAGTAGCGTATACGCCCTCTAAAATTGCGTGAGCAATATTTAATTTTTATCCAACGCTTCCAATTAGAAAATAAATTGGTTGTTCTAAAGTTGAGTCTTATTGATTAAAAACGATAGTCACCCTGATGAATTGCATCATAGATTACATGATCTATAGGGGAAAAATGGAGAGCTTTGGGCAATAGCACAAACAATCTATCATTGCCCACTTTTTCAGGATTAAAAGCCTCTTGTTTTAAACTATGCTTCTGATATTTAAATGTTGCCGTCGTTTCCACATTTTGCCGAATACGAACAAAAAGTGGGACCGCATAGTTCGGCAAATTGTCTTTTAAATGGTTTAACAGCACGCTTAATTTTATCTTGTCGATAGCAGATCCGCCTGCGAGTGTAATTGCGACCATCCCTGCGCGCCCATTCGTCCCCGCGATTTCAACACCATAGACCACTGCATCTTGCACAAATGGCAAACTGCTAATGATATTTTCAACTTCTGTTGTTGAGACATTTTCACCTTTCCAGCGAAAGGTATCCCCGGTACGATCGACAAATTGCGTATGACGAAAACCAATATTCTTGACCAGATCTCCTGTATTAAAGTAACAATCACCCTGTTTAAAGACATCTGTAAGCATAGAACTCTGACTTTTACTGGCATCTGTGTAACCATCAAAAGGGGGTCTTTTAGTAATTTTACCAATCAACAGACCTGTCTCATTACGTTTAACACGAATTAAATGGCCTTGTTGATTGCGTAGCGGTTCGCCAGCCACCTCATCATATTTCACCACAGCATAAGGCATAGGTGAAAAGCCCATGGTATTATCAAAATTGAAAACATTGCTAAAACCAATGTTTCCCTCAGATGAGGCATAGAACTCCATCACCTGTTGCACACCAAAACGTTGCTTAAACTCCATCCAGATATTAGGACGTAAACCATTACCAATCATTTTAGTCAGTCGATGATTACTATCATATGCTGATGGGGGTGTCTCCAATAAATATCGGCATAACTCCCCAACATAACCAAAAGCAGTTGCCTGAAACGCAGAAATATCTTTCCAGAACGCAGAAGCCGAAAACTTACGCCGTAACGCAATGCCGGAATAACCAGCCAAAGCCGCCCCCCAACAGACCACCATCCCCGTTGCATGATAAAGCGGCAATGTAACATAAATAATATCGTCTTTATCAAGTTGCAAGGTATATCCGAAACCACCATAAGCTTTCATAAAACGGGCATGATTAAATATCGCAGCCTTTGGTAAACCTGTTGTCCCCGAAGTATAAATCAGAAATAAACCATCACTGCCACAAATACTATTGGTCGTAGCAGGGTTATGTTTTGCAGAATTTCTAATCAAACGCATCAAGTTTTGTGTATTTTCAGGTTCACAACCCACGTCAATACGAGTATCCGCATCCGCTACCCAATAGATTGCAGCCTGTGTCAATTCAATATTGTGTTGTGACTGAGCCAGTACTTCATACATTTCCTGCCCAACAATTGCTGCTCTTGGCTTAACCAGATTAATACTGTGTTCAAGTACTCGACCACTTTGTGAAGTATTAATCAGTGCAGCAACGCCCCCTATTTTGGCCAAACCCGCAACCAAAACCAATAATTCAGGCCGGTTTTCCATTAAAACAGCAACGACATCCCCTTTACGAAAACCCTGTGCCTTAAAATAGTTGGCAATCTGATTAGCCCAAGCATTAAACTCCTGATAGCTCAGTTTTACATCTTGATAAAGCACTGCCGTACCTTGAGGGTTTTTCTTGGCTGCCTTTTCTACAGCCCAGCCTAAACCAGTCTTGGACTTGGCATTGCTATTTTGAGTAATCAATAAGCCCTGCAACATTTTTGGCAGCTTCCTAGCAATAAACGGCAGCTGATAGGCAAAACGGTTTAGAGAAATGTAATTGGTCTTGCTCATGTTCTAACTCGATATTCTACAGATAGTAAAATGCCATTTGCTGAAATGACATCATTCAAAAGAAATGCATATAGATGCTGATGACGGGATTTGTTATAAACAACCATGTTCTGAATCTATGAAATTTGGCAAATCATGTGACTTCAACGATTGCCAAGGAAATCTCCCGAGTCGATGGCGTAATCGGTAAGAAACAGTTCCATGTAAATTTGTTGCAAGCCATCCGATTTGGCTTAATGGCGTTATTTTAAAAATCCAATATTGATCACGAATGGGATCAATAGGTTTTGGCATATCGATAGAAACATCAGCAGCAACGTGGCCTTCGCCATCATCGTAACCAAGTCTTACTAATATTTTCCCTGAAGAATCACATATCTGAGACTCACCAATCATTTCAGTTTGCCAGTTGACTACAGGCAGTAAAGGGGTATTGCATTGAATTTTTCCCACATGCGCAGCATGCGCCACGGGTACGCCAGTCAACCTAGCCACTTGTCCTGGTAATTGACGTTGTTGCTCGCGATACAACGCATGTTCCGCTCTCAAGAGGCGGCCTAGCGGGCCGTACCAATTCAAGGGCATTGACCACCAAAACATACCACCAAGCACCAGTTGTACCTTTTCATTGCGCACACGGGCAGCTGTCCCCATACGGGCCCACTCCCAACCAGACATAAGGCCAACTTTGCAACCTAAGCTTTGGCATTCCACGACACCATTATCTTTGCCACCAATATAAAAGTTTTGCTCCCAGGCCGTAGGAATATCCTTGTCATGCAGATGCACGACCCCATTGGGTTCAGCTAACAGATAAGTGCCATACGTATGCTTCCCCCGAATCGAGAGGAAACCACCAGCCAGAACTACACCTAGTTCTCTTGCCAAATTTCTCATCAATTGAAATGGGCGGCCATCAATTGGCTGTGGCGTGGTTCGCAAGATAGGCGAATAAACATTAGGTGAAGTAAAAGCCTCAGGAACAACGATAATCTCGGGTGCATGTTCACGATTGGCGTCGCGAATTAAAGCCTCAACTCGTTTCAGATTCGCATCAACCTCACCCAGCAATAAAGATGGCTGAATTACTGCAATTTTCGTCATGCATTTTTCTCATCTAAGCGATTATCCATAATGTGCTTACACTTACACATCCAAAACCAGTCTGTCAGAGCGTGGCAGGCTGTTACAGGTAGTAATACGTGTATCAGGGCTAGCCTTATGCTCATCGAGGTGGGTCAAGCCTTCAAGTTTGTTACATACACACGCACGACACAGTCCTCTTTCACAGCCTGAGGCAATGTGAACCCCAGCTTGCCGAGCTGCTTCTAGTAAAGTTGTACCGCCATCGACAATAATCTCTACATCACTTCGCGCAAACTGAATGACATGGTCTTTGCCATCGGTCGGGTGCTCTACACTCGGTGCGGTAAAACTTTCAGTATGAAACTGTGTTTCAGGCAAACCCAAGTCTAATAGCATGGATTTTGACGCGGCGATGAATCCTGGCGGGGCACAAACATAGACTTCACGTTGCGTGATATCTGGCACCAGTGTTGAGAGCAGTTCAGGGCTTAATTTAGCCTGCTGCATCTGTCCCCTATGTGCATCTTCCGAATTGAGCGCATCACAGATAAACTGTACGTCAAACCCTGATGCATCAGCAATTTCACGTAGTTCATGTTCAAAAATAATTGAGCTTTCATTGCGGTTGAAGTACAACAATGTCCCCCGACTATCCGGCGCCTCGCGATGTGCTTTACGCAACATACTGATGATCGGGGTAATGCCCACACCACCCGCTAAAAACAATGATTGTTGTGGCACTTCTTTCATAATAAAATCGGGTGATGATTGCGGTGTACCGACGACAATCATTGTCGAATTGGTCTTGATGTGGCCATTGATATAGTTTGAAACCCGACCATCCGCAACGCGTTTAACGGTAATTTCCAGGCTATTCCCAGCATCAATACTGTCTTTTAATAAGCTATATTGGCGAACAAGCGATTGACCATCGACCTCGACACGGACTGAAATAAATGCGCCGGCTTCCCATGTCACTTCCTCCCAACCCAAAGGCTTTTCCAGATGCACTTTCAAGGCCTGTCCCTCAGCCTGTGGATAGACCGCTACCACTTTAACTGGCACATTATAAAACAATGGTTTTTGTAAATAGGTCATGATGTCGGGTTGTTTATAGCGAGTGCCATAAGCAATGCGACGCAGCAGTTCCATCGGTTTTTTTAGAATTTTTGTCGGTTTCCCTTGTTCAAGCTCACCAGTTGGCAAAGTGAGTTTAAAAATATTTTTAATCATATAAGGAACAACCGTTTCAAACGGTGTCACGTTATAGGGCAGCCCATATTTTAAACAAAGCTGTTTAACCCGCGGTTGAATTTCACGTTGGCGATTACAGGGTAAATCGGGGAATAAATGGTGCTCCAGATGCGTATTTAAGCCACCATAAAATACCTCAAAGGGCGGTGGATTATCAAACCTCACTTCTTCCGCAAGCAGTTTTTTAAAATAATGATCCAGGTCGGCATACGGCGTAAAATTACTGGTTGCTAAAATTTGACGACGAAAATACTCCTCTTCCGACTCATCATCGCCAGGGTCACTAAATAATTCGACATTTGGGGCATGATGTTCCAGCAATAAAACTGCTGTAGTAAGAAAATAGCCCAGTACCGTACTAGCATAATTCCCTGCAAAGGTCGGCAACACTCGCTTAGGGGAAACAGAAAGCGGTTCTTTTATAAAATTTTTTAAAGCATGTTGCTTAATAAGTTTAAATGATTGGGCTAAAGTCTCTTTACTTAATACACGACGCCCTTCTGTACGCGCTGCCGATGTCCCCGTGACAAAGGTAAAATAATAACTTGGTGTTAAAGCTATCGACCAGAGTAATGGAAATTGAATAATATTATGCCCATACCAACTCTGACCAGGTTTTAAACGCAAAAATGAATAGCCTATATCATGGTCTTTACCAACAATATTAGTAAAAGGATGATGATTTTGATGGTGCATCACACGCCATTCATGCGGATCTGCAACAATCCCCCATACCCAACGTTCAGAATGGAATTCACCACAATTTGGCAAATGGTCATAACTACCATGCATAATGTTATGACCCAGTTCAGAAAATTCCAGCAAGATATGCAACGCACCCAACACAGAGCCACGCATTACAGCATTGGGTTTTCCACCTTGTTGTATCAGCTTATCACTACGCGCTTTAATCGCTTTTGAATACGCGGCAACATTTCTGATATGAGCTAAATCTTCATCGCCAACTTTTGCTTTCGTTGTATCATATAAAGCCTTTAACTCAAGGACTAAACTTTGATTTTTACTAGAGTCATCGTTGTGTGCGACCAACATCTGCAACCTTCCAATCTAACTTAACAACATGGTCAAAGATATAAAGGATTGCATCACAAAAGAATGACTTTATAATATAAAACATGACATTTCATGACATGATTATATGCAACATCACTGGGATTTTCCACGCCATATAAACGCTGTTCGTGTGCTAGTTGCCGTCGGACAATCGCATGGTTTGACCGTTGCACAATGTCTAAAAAAGAGTGATATTACTCTTGAAGATTTATCGAAAATTCATCATGAAATCAATGTTCAGCAAGAATTTCAAGTACTGCGTAACTTAATTGATTTATTAGGTTCTGAAATCCCCATAGGGGTTGAAGCTGGTTTAAGACATCACACCACCACCTTTGGGGCATGGGGGTTTGCCATTCTCAGTAGCCCAACCATCGAAGCAGCTTTACATCTCGCCTTAAGATATTTGCAGCTAAGTTCTTTTTTTTGCAAACTCGAAACCAGTAAAGTCGGGGAACATACTGTCATCACCTTTAATCATGATGACTTACCACAAGATTTGGTCTATTTTCTAGCTGAACGGGACTACACCACCATCATGTCACTGCAAAAGGATATTTTGCCGCTCTCACTTCCTGTCATGGAAATTAATGTCGCTCTCCCCACCCCTGTGTATGCAGATCGATTTGTAGAACTGACAGGGTACGCCATTAATTTTGACCAACCTCGCAGTTGCATTATTATTGAGACCAGCCTGTTAAATTTACCTCTCCCTCAAGCCGACCACTTTACCCGTACCTATTATGAAAAAGAATGTCAAAATCTTTGGATACGTAGAAGCACCATCGGCAAGTTTAGTCAAAAAATTCGCAATATCCTGTTATTAAAACCCTCACAAATGCCTAATATAGAGGAGATAGCAACACAGCTTGAAATCACCGTTCGGATGTTACAACGGCATCTAGCAAGTGAAGGCATTACCTATGAGCGCTTAGTGAGTAATATTCGTGAAGATTTAGCAGAAGATTTACTTACCACAACAGAATTAACCATTGAAGAAATTGCCGCACAGTTGGGCTATTCTGAAGCTTCTGCCTTCTCTAGAGCATTTAAACGCTGGAAGAACGTTTCACCCAAATATTTTAGAGCTAACTCATCACAACTTTAAATGAATTATTTAATTTATATTGATTAACCAAGATACTATTTAACAGTGTAGCTTCGAATGATTTGCTGTCATCATTTATGCCCCTAATGCTCTTGATCTGATGGAACTTTGCTTAAATGTTGTAAGGAATCCCAAGCCGCCTGCGCCAAGCTTTCTCTATACATTTTAGGATTGGTTACTACTTTTTCAGACAACCAAGCGCGACAATAGCTTTCTGTTGCACCAATCACCAAAGACATCATTAACTCGGTTGGTACTGATTTGAATAAACTGGCATCTGCATAATTGGAAATATAACCGGCAATCTTTTGATTCCTGAGTTTATTTTTATCATTTAAGCTTTGCCCATACTCACCCTGCCGCACATTATAATGGGCAAGTAATAAAAACTGTGCAAACTTGGGCTGATCAGAGACCCAATCCGTATAACTATAAATCAGCGCATAGAGCAGTTCTTTCAGCGATTTTGCTTGTTGTAAATATTGATCTCGCAATTGTGCCTGATCATCTAAAGCCGCAAATACCAATGCTGCAACGACCCCATCTTTATTCTTAAAATGATGATAAATCGCCCCCACACTACTGTCAGATTTTTCCCTAATCATTTCAATACTGGTGGTTTCCAAACCATGTTCAAGAAAACAAGACAATGCATCTAACAAAATTTGTCTTTTGAGCAACGATCGACGTTGTGGATATAAGCGTTCCAATAACTGCTGTGCCGTTTGCATAGTTCAATCAAATTTACCAATGGTCGGAACTATTGTGTATGACTTGACCGCAACTTGTAAACAGAATTATATTCTGTAAAAGAATTTAATTCTGTCACAGGAAATCTGAACATGGCTTCAACCTTAGAATTGTGGAATAAAGTCTCAGCCTTACCTGCAGGAAAGTGGACATTCACTCGACTGCTGTGTGTTAAAGCCCCTTATTTCAGTAGTATCTCGCCTTTGTTTGAAGAACTAAAACCCAATTCTTGTAAAATCAGCATCAAGAAAAAGCGTTCTGTGCTGAATCATATTGGTACGGTACACGCAATTGCGATGTGTAATATGGCCGAACTTGCAGGTGGCACCATGACTGAAGTCACGGTTCCCAACACACATCGTTGGATTCCGAAAGGTATGACGGTTGAATATTTAAAGAAGGCCGAATCTGATCTGGTTGCGATCGCCACCCCTGTTGATGACCATTACGATTGGGACAAAGCTGGAGAATACTTGGTGAATGTTGATGTCCTTAATCAGCACAATGAAAAAGTTTTCCATGCCACCATTACCATGTGGATTTCCAAAAAGAAGAAATAAAAAAAGCCCTGAAGCAAATACATGCAGGGCTTTTTAAGGCTTTATGGTTTACTTTTTAAAAGGTAATGCGTATTTAAAAATACGCCCAACCACTTCACTAAACTGCTTCACAAAGCTGGCATTGTTATAATGCAGACCATATTTTTCACACACGGCTTGCACTTTGGGAGCAACTTGGCGATAGCGACGTGCAGGAATATCTGGGAATAGATGATGTTCAATCTGATGACTCAAATGCCCAGTTAGGATATGGAAAGCTTCTGATCCCGTAAGATTAGATGAGCCACGGATCTGACGCATATACCAATGTCCGCGGCTTTCATCTTTTAAAATCGACTTCGGAAAAACCTCAACATCCTTGGTAAAATGGCCACAGAAAATAATACTGAATGTCCAAACATTACGAATCCCATTCGCCACCAAGTTACCTGCAAATACAGGGAGTGCTGCTGGGCCTGCAATCAATGGGAAAAATACATAGTCCTTAAACACTTGTTTCATGATTTTCTTTTGTGCAGGCTGCCATTCACGTTTAAATTCAGCCATGCTTTTACGCTTATACAGCACTTTACCCAATTCAAGGTTTTGAATTGCGACGCCCCACTGGAATAACAGACTAAAAGGCACAATATAAATAGGCTGAATTAAGGTAAATTTCGACCAACGCTGTTCTGGGAATAAACGAAATACACCATAACCAACATCGTCATCCATGCCTTTCACATTGGTATAGGTATGATGTTTATAATTATGGGTTTGGCGCCAGTTATCTGACGTTCCAACCGTATCCCATTCATAGGTTTGACCGTTAAACTTCGGATCATTCATCCAGTCATATTGACCATGCATGACATTATGACCCAACTCCATGTTTTCCATGATTTTGGCAAAGCCTAATAACCCAGTACCTAACAACCATGCTGGTGGAAACCATCCTAAGAACAGGCAAGCACGTCCAGCCAAACTGCTATAGCGAATGGTAGAATAAACACGGCGGATATATCGAGCGTCTTTTTCACCCAAATCATCCAGTACCTCTTGTTTGATTTGATCCAATTCACGAGCAAAAGCATCTAGTTCTGCAGTCGTTAAATCCCGATTTTTTGGATTTTTAAAAAATTCATTTTTAACAAGCATGTTCATAATCAATGACTCTCTTATAGATCAATCACAAGATCAGACTGGGCTGAATTGACACAAATTTTTAATAACTGCGTTGGTTCATTATTGGCAGCTCCATTCAACAAGTTCTTGGTTGCCCCCTGCACCTTATTACATGCACATTTATTACAAATGCCCATCCGACAACCATGATCCGGCTTGATCCCTTGATGTTCCAAGCTTGTAAGAATCGACTGCCCTTTAGGAATGGCAATGGTTTTATTGGATTGCGTCAACGTAACATTAATAAAGCCAGTCTCGGATTGCTCTTGCTCAAATTGGCTTAAGCTAAATGCTTCTGTGTGCAGTGCGGCAGCATTCTGAAACAGACTTTCTGCTGTTGCAGCAAAACCTGAAGGACCACAGGCATACACGGTGGTTTCATTTAAAGATGTCAATTGATCAACATGACTCTGATTTAAACGTGAGTCTTGCTCTTGGGTATAAAAAATTTGAGCGCTAAATTTTGAAAAATTTTCTGACACTTCTTTCAGATATTCAGCATAGGCCGCATCTGCATGAGTTTTTACCCAATACATCAATTGGACCGTCGTAGTATTCAATTGTTTTGACTGACATAAAGCTTCAATCAAACTCAACATGGGCGTGATACCACTTCCTGCAGCCAGCAATAATAAGTGAGGGGTTACAACAGATTGCTGCATCTCGCCGTAGGGATGCCCTAAGCGTAAAATGTCACCTGCTTGGCTTTGCTCAACCAACCATGAACTCACCAAACCTTGATCCACTTTTTTCACGGTTAGACAAAGATGATCTGCATCGACTTGCATCATGCTATAAGTCCGTTCGTAATGACGCCCTGCGATATCCACAGTCACAGGATGATGCTGCCCTGCAACCCCACGAACGACATGTCGGTTGCATTGCAACATTAGACTGACCGTATCTTTTGCCACAATTTGTTTTTCTACGATTTTGGCAAGAGGCTGATTAATGGACCACAATGGATTGATTTTCTGTAACCAAAAATTGGCGTCATGGCTATTCATGACACTTTGAGCCAACGAATTAAATAGAGAATTTCTCTTTTCAATTGCTTGCATGAGCAGTTTTACTCTGGTTGTTTGCTAATTATTATACATATGTATATATATTTGTATATACACTCGTATAAGAATTTACATTTCACAAGTCCACAGACAATCGTTATAATCCCGAGTAGCTTACTTATATATTGAAAACAATGGTTCATTCTTCTTTTTTACCGCTCGGCAATGACAACGTAAATGAACAAGATGTCATTCCCATGAAATCTCCTGTGCGCTCTGTAGGTAGAAAAGCAACCATTACCAAAGAAGAGCTGTTTCAGGCCACACTGAATCTGATCGGCCCACAAAAAAGTATTGCCTCTCTCAGCTTACGTGAAATTGCACGTGAAGCTGGTATTGCACCCAATAGTTTTTATCGCCATTTCAAGGACATTGATGAACTGGCTATTGCCTTGATTGATCAATCTGGCTTGGTGCTGCGCAGAATTATTCGTGAAGCTCGCTTGCAGGCTTCAAAGCAACACAGCGTTATCCGCAGCTCGGTAGAAGTGTTTATTCAACAATTGAATACCGATGAAGGCAACCTGAGTTTGTTATTACGCGAAGGCTATACGGGCTCAACCTCATATAAAGCAGCGGTTGATCGGCAACTCAATTTCTTTCAGCAAGAGCTTCAAGAAGACCTAATCCGTTTAGAACAAATGAACAACAGTAAAATCAGTCATGCCGATCTTGTCGCTAAGGCCATTACTCAATTGGTGTTCAATATGGGGGCAAAAGTGCTGGATTTGCCTGTTGAACAGCGTACCGAAGTGGCTGAGCAGACCATGGTGATGATCCGTATGATTCTAGAAGGCGCACGTCATATTGATAAAATGGAAATTGATTAAGCTCAATTATCGGCTTAAACTCTCCGAATGTAATCAAAATCATACTTTTGTCCTTTAGCATAACAACAACTCAAATCAGGCATATAGATCATGAATCTACTTAATGACCGTCAAAGTATCATCGCCAGTTTTATTCTGATGTCTTTATTTTTAATGATGGTCATTCCTTTACATCTGTTACCGAGTTTTTTTGCTGGTTTTCTGGTCTTTGAAATTATTAATAGCTTAAGTTCAATTGTTGAGAAGCATATTGATGGACAACGGGCACGAATCTTTATCAGTATTATCTTAGGCGTAGCCACTATCGTTTTGCTTGGTTTCTTTATTACCAGCCTGATTAGTTTTGTGATCTATGATCTAAAAGGAACCGGGCTTAATTCATTTAACTTTAAAATTGATCAAACACTGATTAAGTTTCAGACCGAGATGAGCCAGTATTTACCAGGTTATCTACCGCATAGTGTTGCCGATATCAAGAACCAGATTTTATCCTTTATCAAAAATAATATTTCGATTGTCAAAAATACAGGCACAGATATTCTGCACAACCTTGCGACCATGGTCATTGGCCTGATTGTCGGTATTTTGGTATCGATTCAGAATTTTAAACAACATGCGCCACAACCTGCATTTAAAGCTGCAATTTTGCATCGCATTCAAAAGCTCTCAATTTCATTTAAGAATGTGGTATTTGCCCAAGTAAAGATCTCCCTGATCAATACTGGTCTGTTTATCATTTTCGTTTTTATCGTTTTACCGATTTTTAATATCCACTTGCCTTTTGCGAAGACGCTGACCATTCTGACTTTTATTTTTGGCTTACTGCCTATTATTGGTAACCTGATCTCAAATACCTTGATCATCATGGCAGGCTTAACCATTTCGCTGTCTGTGGCAGCCATCGCTCTTGCCTATCTGGTGATTATTCACAAGCTTGAATACTTCATCAATGCCAAGATTATTGGTACTAAAATTAATGCCAGTGCATGGGAAGTGTTATTGGCAATGCTGATTTTTGAATCCATTTTTGGATTAAGTGGTTTAATCGTTGCCCCTATTTTCTATGCTTATATCAAATTGGAATGCAAAGATGCGGGGCTGATCTAAGCAATGCTCAACATGCAAAAAGACCCTTTTTCGAATGCAATGATCCATGAATCTGAATTAAAACAGCTATTATCAAAAAGAGAATAGATGATAAGCAAACTTACAAAAGCCTAGACAACAAAAACACTCAAGTGCACATTCAAGCGATAAGCTAGTGATGTAATGAATGGTTTTTATTCACAATGTTTCATCACATTAGAATTGAATGAGGTAACTATGAATTCTTCAACAGCAAAAGCTTTAAAAGTATATACACGTAATAATTTAGATGACTCGATCAAAGAGTCCACCATAAAAATCTTAAATCAAATCCTTGCCAACTTAATTGATCTTTCCTTGCTAACCAAACAAGCACATTGGAATATGCGGGGGAGCAACTTTATTGCAGTGCATGAAATGTTAGATATGTTTAGAACATCACTCATCACTCACTTGGACAATGTCGCCGAACGTGCCGTACAGATCGGTGGGACCGCACTGGGCACAACGCAATCGGTTGCTAAAAGTTCACATCTCAAAGCTTATCCCGTCACGATTCATGCCGTACAGGATCATTTAAAAGAACTGGCTGATCGCTATGGCGTGGTCGCCAATCATTTACGTGACACGATTGACGAAATTCAAGATCCCATTTCCGAAGATATTATTCATGCAGCACTCGAGGATCTGGATCAATATTTATGGTTCTTGGAAGCCAATATTGATCACTAAAAAGTATTGAAAATAAAAAAGAGGACTGTAATGGTCCTCTTTTTTTATTGCGTCGCCTCAAGTTAAGGTTTAACAACAACCAAAACTTGAATTGCTTCTGGCGTCACAGAAAGACCATCTAGGAGACCTAGGCCCTCTTTCTGGAATTTCTGTAAACGCTCAATTTCATCTTGACGAATACTTGGATTAAATTGCTTGAGATAGCTTAAACGATCAATTTCATACTGCCATTTACCGCTGTAATGCTCTTTGGCTTGCTGCATTAACTCTGGTAATGATCCTTTTGCAATCTCTAAAGCTTGTGCATAACGTGACTCAATCACTTCACGGCGTGCTTTCACCACTTGGCGACAGCTATTGCCATCAAGATGATGCAGATATGGACGTAAAATGCTTGGATCGATCTTGGCAGACAAGTCCTGACCATTTTCACTGAGTAATACACGAATCAATTGTTTCGGTAAACTTGATGGCAGGTTCAATGCTTTTGGTGCCACCACATCAACTTTGAACCACACTTCAAGCAATACCGAACCCTGTTTCAACGCATTGGATTTCAGCAAAGCCACATTGGTACAACCGAATGATTGTGTACGGATCATTTCCATCACACTTTCAATAAACGGATGTTCCAAAGTCAAATATTGCGCATCTTCACGGATCTGTGCCTGATCACGATAGAAGGTTGCTGTCATACCTTCTTCGTCCAAAGTGAGACCTTGAACCTGCATTTGATCCGTTGGCTTGATGATCACTGTACCGTTGCTCTGCTCATCAAAGTCAATATTGGTGGATGACATGAAACGCTTCACAAACATTGGCAGAGTGGTATTGTCATCATAATCTTCAAGCGCTTGGACAATCCCCTGCGCCACGATTGGACGACAAGAGTTATACTCGAGCAAACGGTCACGACCTGCCTGTAGTTCTGCTTCCAAGGCTTGACGTTGTACATTGACTTCTTCCAGTAAATCTTCAAAAGTCTGGCCTTGATCTGCCAATAAACAATCCTTCAATTCAACAATGAAGTTCTCTTGTAACGTTTGTGCAGTTGGAGAAATATTGCTGAAAATATTGAGCGCTTCGTTATACCAGCGGAACATACGCTCCTGTGCTGTACCCATCAGATAGGGCACATGAATTTGAATCCGGTTTTCCTGACCAATACGATCCAGACGACCAATACGCTGCTCCAATACATCCGGGTTTGCAGGCAGGTCAAATAAGATCAAATCACTGGCAAACTGGAAGTTACGACCTTCCGAACCAATTTCCGAACAGAGGAGAATCTGAGCGCCATAGCTATCTTCAGCAAAGTAGGCTGCCGCTTGGTCACGTTCCAATAAGCTCATGCCTTCATGGAACATCGCGGTACGAATACCCGCATGTAAACGCAGTACATTTTCAAGTGCTTCAACTACAGGGCCGCTACGCGCGATCAACAACACTTTTTTGTGTTTTAACTCTTTACGTAGCACTTCCATTAACCACGGCACACGCGGATCATTTTCCATCCATGCACCGTCGAGCTGACCTTCTTCTGGCCACATTTGCTCACGCATTTTGCCATCAAATGACCAGTCTTCTGGTGCTGGCAAAGGCGCTGGCTGGCAATCACGACCAGGGAAGCCTTGAATCGCTTCACGGGTGTTACGAAACAAGATACGACCTGTGCCGTGACGGTCTAATAATTCGTGAATCGCACGCATACGCTGTTCAGGCTGATCATCAATACGATGACCCAATAAGCCATCCAATGCAGCAAGATGCTCTTCTGTTAATGCTTGATCTGACATCAACACTTCCGCGATTTTTGCAGTATGTTGATATTGTTCTTCTTCATCAAGGAAGCGATCGAGACTACTGAAACGTTGCGGATCAAGCAAACGAAGACGGGCAAAATGGCTTTCAACCCCTAACTGTTCCGGCGTTGCCGTGAGCAGTAGTACGCCTGCGGTCTGTTCTGCCAGTTCTTCAACAAGGTCATAGCGATCATTACCGCCCTCTTCCTCACTCCACATCAAGTGGTGCGCTTCATCCACAACCAGCAAATCAAAACCAGCTTCCATGGCTTGCTCACGCAAGTCATCATGGTCAACCATCAGGTCGACACTGGCAATAATGCATTGTTCAGTCAGGAATGGATTCAGATCAGGATCATGTTCTTTGATCGAAGCAGTGCGGGTTAAATCGAATAGCGAGAATTGCAAATTGAAACGGCGACGCATTTCAATCATCCACTGATACTGCAGTGAATCAGGCACTAAAATCAGGATACGTTCTGAACGTCCTGTTTTCAGTTGTTGGTGGATAATCAAACCTGCTTCAATGGTTTTGCCTAGGCCCACTTCATCCGCTAACAAGACACGTGGTGCAAAACGCTTACCGACTTCATGTGCGATATAAAGCTGATGTGGAATCAAGCCCACACGTGCACCGAGAAAACCACGTAAAGGGCTGGTATGCATTTGTGCTTGCAACAACATCGCTTCAATACGCAGGTCATACCATTCTTTATAATCGACTTGGCTGGCCAACAGACGTTCTAAAGGTTTTGACAGTTGGATTTGTGCACCGATACGGGTTTCGTTCAGTGACTTGCGCTCTTGTTTGCCATCTTCCAATGTACGAACCACATCATAACGAAGTACGCCATGACGATCTTCAATCGACTCAACAATCCACTTAAGGCCTTCTTGGTCTTGGACTTCATCGTTTACATTAAAGATGATGCGAGATAAAGGCGCATTGTTGCGTGCATAGACGCGAGTTTCATCACTTTTAGGGAATAAAATGCTGATAGAACGTTCATCTACATCAATAAGAACCCCTAAACCGAGTTCAGTTTCAGTATCTGATAACCAACGTTGACCAATAGCAAACTGCTGCAATTTTTCCACCTTTATCTCAAGTTAGCCTACACATTTTATGCCCTGACCCAAATAAAAGTTAAGGCATTTTATGTAGTTTTCAACGATGTATTTTGACACAAAGCGCAATCAAATAGCGTGCATCACATCGTGTTTCATAAAAAAGTTTTTAGACTAAAACGGTACAGGACAATCGAATGTCAATTGTGCACCTGTTTTAGGATGAGCGAAGCTTAATTGCGTTGCATGTAAGCACAAACGCGCATAAAGCTGCTGCTGTTCGGGTGTGGCATATAAGGTATCACCCAGAATCGGATGACCTAAATATTGCATATGCACACGAAGCTGATGCGAACGCCCTGTAATCGGAATCAGTTGAACTCGAGTTACAGTTTGTCCTTGAATTTCTAAATGTTCGATCGCTTGCCATTCTGTTAATGCAGGTTTGTGATAAGAGGCATCCACAATATGTAAGGGTGGACGGCTTGGATCATAAATTACAGGAATATCGACGGTGCCCTGACCTTCTAAATGCCCAGCAACCAAAGCTTGATAAATTTTGGAAGTCTGACGATCCTGAAACTGACGTGAAATCGTGCTCTGTCCAAATTTGGATAGGCCAAAGACCAAGATACCTGAAGTGTCACGATCTAGACGATGAATCAGTAAGGTTTTGGGTTCTAGTTCTAATAGACGATTGATTAAACAATCTTGTAAATCTGGCGTTTTCCCTGGCACAGTGAGTAAGCCTGCAGGTTTATGGATGACCATAAAATCTTCATCACGATGAATCAAATGTTCACTTAGAAAATCACTCAAGGTAGCCTTCCAACGACTGGATGAAAACAAGCGGGCAATCATAAAAAGCTTAGCGCTGAATTACAATGCATGACACGTATTTTTACTAATTTTTTTCGTGTTTCTCT
This sequence comes from Acinetobacter colistiniresistens, assembly GCF_024582815.1. Lineage (NCBI taxonomy): Bacteria > Pseudomonadati > Pseudomonadota > Gammaproteobacteria > Moraxellales > Moraxellaceae > Acinetobacter > Acinetobacter colistiniresistens. The sequence continues at coordinate 1,787,381 of NZ_CP102099.1, read as the reverse complement.
CGATATTTCATCCAGAATCGAATTTAAATGATGATTTAGGTTTGTTGCTCTAAAAATTGTTGAATTGCATACTGGGCAATTTCTGCATCTTGAAAAGATTGTACTCCCGAAATCCCTACAGCACCGACCAGCTGTGCTTGATACACAATTGGCTCTCCGCCTTCTAGCATGCCTTTTGCCGCATTAATCGTTAAAAAGCCAACTTTTCCATCACGGATCATATCTTCTGATACCTTGGTTGCTCTACGGCTGACCGCAGCAGATTTGGCTTTTTCTTGACAAATCTCTGTTGAGAGTACCGACGCACCATCCATGCGCTTCATCATTAACAAGGTTCCACCGTCGTCCACAACTGCAATGCTGACATTAAAGCTATGCGCTGTTGCATATTGCAAGGCTGCATCAACCAGAATTTCCACATCAGCGGACGTTAAATAATGTTTAGTTTTCATGTTTTACTCCATTCCTATGCGTTTCTTATAAAAAGCTTTTAGATGTGATACAACTGCAATCTACAGCCTACGCAAGCCCAAAGCACAGCCTAAGACCAGCGCAAATATAGTTTATTATTCAAGCATTATTTTAGCTGGCGGTACAATAAAGATTATTTATCTTTTTTGTTCATCGCTAAGGTTTATCCTATAAACAGGTAGCAAATCAGTACGGTTGCGTTAAGGCCAATCCTTATTTTTTTAATACCTTAAGCTTTCTATTCATTTCAGATTAAAGATATATCCATTAAAAAAGCCCGAATAAATCGGGCTTATGTATGTATCGCAGCGTTATTTCATTTCAGCAAAGGTTTCTTTTGCTGCCTGAATGGTCTCTGCAATATCCTGATCAGAATGCATTGATGAAATAAAACCAGCTTCAAATGCTGATGGTGCAAGATAGACGCCACGCTTTAACATGCCGTGGAAGAATTTCTTGAATGCTTCAACATCACAAGCCAACATTGAATCAAAGCTGGTGATATCTTCTTGATCGGTAAAATACAAACCAAACATACCGCCAACTTGCTGGGTTTTAAATGGAATCCCCGCTTCGTCTGCCGCAGCCTGTAAACCTGCCAGTAATTTGGCTAACTGTGCTGAAAGCTTGTCATAAAACTCAGGTTCACGAAGATGCTTGAACATCGCAATGCCTGCACGCATGGCCAATGGGTTACCCGACAAAGTTCCTGCTTGGTAAACACCCCCTAATGGTGCAATGCATTCCATGATTTCACGTTTACCGCCGAAAGCACCGACCGGTAAACCCGCACCAATAATTTTACCCAAAGTGGTTAAATCTGGTTTCACGTTATAGACCGATTGCGCACCGCCCAAAGCGACGCGGAAACCCGTCATCACTTCATCAATAATGAAGACTGATTTGTATTCATCACACACATCACGAATCGCCTGCAAGAAACCATCGATTGGTGTCACCAAGTTCATGTTACCTGCAACAGGCTCAATGATCACACCTGCAATCTCATGACCAAACTTGCTAAAGCATTCTTTCAGCGCTTCGATATTATTATATGGCAGCGTTAAGGTATGTTTGGCAAAATCAGCAGGCACCCCTTTTGACGTTGGCTCACCTTCGCCTAAAGTCAGTAAACCTGAACCTGCTTTTACCAATAGTGAATCGGAATGACCGTGATAACAGCCTTCAAATTTCACAATTTTGTCACGGCCAGTATAGCCACGTGCCAGACGAATCGCGGTCATGGTTGCTTCTGTACCTGAACTGGTCATACGCACCAACTCAATGGATGGCATAATGTCACAGATCGTATCTGCCAGCGTCGTTTCGTGCACAGTTGGCGCACCAAAACTTAAACCATCTTCCGCCGCAGTTTGTACTGCTTGAATAATATCTGGATGTGCGTGACCCAAAATCATTGGGCCCCATGAACCGACATAGTCTACGTAGCGTTTGCCATCAACATCCCACAAATACGCCCCTTTTGCCTTTTCGATAAAGACTGGCGTACCGCCAACACCGTTAAATGCACGTACAGGTGAGTTAACCCCACCTGGAATATGTTTATTTGCTTGTTTAAATAGCTGTTCTTGCTTTGGAGATAAGCTCATAAAAGACTCAACCTAGAATCGAGGACGAGGAACGTTGTCGTTCCGAGAAACAATAAAGGTTCCGCGAAGCGGATACATATAATTAGTCAAATAACTTTGCCCATGCATCTACACGAGCAGGAATTTCGGCTGTTGATCGGCCTAATATATCACTAATTACTGCACAAAGGCTCGCACCAGCCTCAATCACCACTTGAGAATTTTCAACGGTCAACCCGCCAATCGCACAAATCGGTACAGCAAACTTTTGTTTCGCCTGCTGAATGACTTCGATGCCTACATTACCCGCTTCTGGTTTGGTTGAGGTGGCATAGACCGCACCAAATGCCACATAAGTCGCCCCATCCGCAATTGCCTTTTCAGCCAGTTCTAATGAGTTTAGACAAGTCCGCCCAATAATCACACCTGATGGCAAACGTGTAGCCGCATCGCTAATTTCACCATCGGACTGTCCAAGATGCACACCTAAACCAAATTGTTCAGCCAGTGCCAAATCATCATTAATCACAAATGGGACTTGATGCTTTTCACAAAGTGCTTTGATCTGTTCGACTTCACTTGGCTGATCAGCTTTTGCTACTTTTTTACGACGATATTGCAGAATCGCAATCTGTCCTGTTGCTAGAGCCACATCTAATTTTTCTAATAATAGTTGGATTGGATCATCATTGGTAATGAGGTATAGACCGCGCATAAATCACTCAGTTAGAACACTTTTCAATTGATACTGTAAAGAATATTGATGTCATAAGCTATATTGATTGTGCATAGAAGCTCTGATTGCTACCAAGATCAATAAAGCACTTTAAATTTTGCTATTGGTGAAACTACAGTACAGTTCGATCTATATTACATTTCATCGGATAGTTGTCTAAACCAGTTATTTTTTATTTTTGCTCATTTTCGTGCTCATGAAGCTATTATAAAATAACTGAAATCATTTGATTTCTTGCCGTGGTTTTAGATGGATCTAATCAAGCAAAGAGCAGTCATGAAAGTCTTGGAAAAAGTTCAAGATATTGATGACTGGGTCATGTTTTTGGAACATCTGAATCATGCTTTTAATATACAATTGTCTCAGCTTCTAGCAGTTGATCTGCAAGTCCAAGCACTGTCTTTTAGTGTGCATCATGGTCTGAATATTGATGCAGACTATCTCAATCAAGTGGCTTTGACCAATATACGCCTAGAAATTGACGATGACCCACGTTTAAAAAAATCAATCTCAGCCCCATTTCAGGGCTGGATGCATGATTCACAACATTTTACAGAACAAGAAATTAATCAAACACAAGTCTATCAGCAGGTCTTACAACCACTGAATATACAATTTGGTTCTGCAATCCAACTCATTTATGATCAAAAAATTTGTGTGATCTTGGCACTCCTGACCAGCCCGCATCGTGGGGCGTTGAGCAGTTCAGAATTACAGCCTGTTTATGACATGCTACCGATGTTACAACAAAAAATTCAGCAGCATCGTCATCATTTTGAATATTCAACGCGTACTCTATTAGGCTCTCAGCTGATCCAAAAAATTAAACAACCAATTGCAATCATCAATTTGAATGGAACTGTTTTAGAGTTAAATGATGAAGCAAAACAATTATGTGAAAATAATCCTCACCTACATTTTTATCAACGAAGATTTTCTTTTAATGAGCATTACCAAAGTCTGTTTAGTCAGCATTTATATGAGTTAGAGCACAATTATAATCATTATCAAACATTGGATTATGCACAACGGACTAAAACACTGGTACTTGATCGTGATTTATTTTTAACCCTAGATTTACTCATTCCTGAAAAAGCACATAAGATTTTTGGTTTACGTCCTGTCGTATTAGCGAACTTTTCTTGTTTGAAACACAAGGCTAAATATCAAAGAGAACTATACACACAGATTTTCCTCTTTACACCTGTAGAAAATAAAATCTGTGAACAGTTGTTGGACTCCAAAACATTAAAAGAGATTTCGCATACTTTCAACATTCAACTGGATACTGTCCGAAAACATTTACAGTCTATTTTCACTAAGACCAAAACACATCGACAAAGTGAATTGGTACAGCTATTAATGAAGTTTTTGTAGTCACTTTAAAATTTAAGATACAAGGTTTATTATAAGCAAAGCCACAAATTAAGTGGCTAAGAAGGAATCATTGATAAATCACGGAATCGTTAATATGAATTACATCCTCCTTTATCAGACACAGGTACAGATGGGAAAACACATGCATTATAAAAATATTGATCTGTTTTTGAAACTGTATCTAGAGTACTCTCACCTGCACGCAAGGTAATATATGTTCCACCTAATCCATTAATAGTATAAGAAATATTAATAATATCTGAGCAGCTATTGCGGAATACATATTTATCATTACCCTGATCAACCAGCCTTATACACTGAGTTGCACTAATACCTTGTTTTCCGCCACTCATTCCTGAATTACTGCCAGATGTACTACCTGTTCCTCCATCAGGGCAATGCCATGTATATTGACTTCCCGAATTTGAGAAAGTCATTCGACCGCCAGTACTACAATTTAAAACAGCAATTTTACTGCCATTTGAAGCCGTTGCCTGCACAACACTACCAATCACTTTACCATCAACAATCAAATTCGCATTATTGTTCACTATCGCATTTCTAAGCTCTATACCATTTTGAATATCTACAAGCATACGATTTGAAGAGTAAACTGCAAAGCTCCGATTATTCCCATCTTTAATCGTTGAGCCATTCGCATTTCCATTCCAATTTACATAACTCTCATCATTAGAATTTTCCTCAGAGCTGCCTGTACTTCCTGAACTTCCATTTGGACAATTCCATGTATACTGATTACCTGATATTGTAAAAGTCATCTGTCCACCAGTTTTACAATTAAAAACTGTAATTTGGCCTCCATTTGTCGCCGTTGTATATCCAACATTTCCTACAACTTTGCCATCAATCACTAAATCTGCATTATTATTTTTTAGTACTTGTGTCCCATTTAAACGTGTATTTCTTTGAAGATCAACTACAATACCGTCCGAAACTTGAACAGCAAAACTCTGATTACTACCATCTTTAACAATTGTTCCATTCACACTGTTATCCCAACTAATAAAATTATTATGATCAGAACTAGTAGCATCTGTTGATCCTGAAATAATGATAGGCACAGCACCATTAATAGAAACATTTAAATCTTTTGCAAAATACCTTTCATCAGAATCAGCATCTTTACAAACAGCATTTAAATTAACATGATTTAAAGGTTTTATTAAAATAGATCCATCCTTGTTTTTAGAAATAGACTCAACTAGACTACAATTTTGTGTTTTTTGAGAATTACTGGCTGAAATAAATAAAACACCAGGATTGCTATTTAATAGTGATGAACCAAGACACTCACTTGTAATCCCCCCTTTTTCAAAACAAGATAAGTATTTTTCTGGAGAATAATTTCCCGCACTGCCTAACAGTTGAAAATTCCCAAATGGTGAATTCCATTCCCCAATAATTCCACCATCAGGTTTAACCGATAAAGTAATCGTTGATTTATAAGTTTTCCCAATATTACTTTGCATCTCAAAGGTATAGTAAAGTTGAGTATTTTGGTAAATCGATTCTAACTCAGTTTTATTAGGAACCTGACCTGTTGTTGACTTTTCACTATCACTTCCCCCTCCACACCCAGCAAGTAATAAACTACCGATTAAGACACAGAATATTGAATACTTCATGATGCTCTCCTCACTAAACGCATAGTTATAATATTAGAGAGTTTTATGTTTACGTCTATTCCATAAATGAGGAATAGACTCTGTAAAATATAAAAAGCTGCACATAGGAATCAATGTACAGCTATAAATTTATTCACCAACATTAAAATAAATCTTATTAAAAATTTTAAACCACATCAAGGATAAAACCTTACTTTATTAAAGTATTAATAAATCTAAAATCTCGATCATTTATCTAAAAATTACGTATTTCAACATAACAAAAGAAATTAATAATCTAACAGTTCTTCCCATGCAATTTGTTTATCAAAACGCTGATCACCAATAGATGTATATTGGGCTTTTTGATTTACACCTAGTGCTCTGATAGTAATGATATTTTCACTTTGATTTAAGTCTGTAATCGTTAATGTTCCTGTATAGGGGTTTCCAATTAAATCATCTTTTTCATTTTTTTGAATATTGAATGGTGTCATGAAATTATCAAAAGCCATATTAAAATCCCCGCCTTCTCGACCTGTAGATTTTAATTTTGAACTTACTTGTAACTGTACATGAGTTGCATCACTCGGTGTCCAAACCAGTTGATAATCTTTAATCGTATAGTTAATTGGAATTAGTTTTTTAGCTGAATTGAGCTCTTGTGCATCAAGTATCAGTTGTGACGAAGTAATTTTTACGCTTGCTGGATTCTCTAAAATTTGTAAACTGCCATTAATCTTTTGTGTTTCACCACTTGGGTAAGTTAGAGTGAGATTCTTAAATGTATAGCTATCATTTTCAGTCGTAACTTGCCCTGACACTTTAACATTGGCTTCCTCGTAGATGCCTTCACAGCCATTAAAGGTAAAACTACTTTCCGCATGCGTCATTGTTCCTGTTTTACATTGCCGACCATCAAGCACCTCGTCAGTCCCCGAAATTAAAGTATGAACCAAACCTGACTGTAATGCCTCACGTAATGCAATACCGCTCATTTCATTAACTAGTTCCGTCGTTACAGCAGGTTTAGTACTTGGTTGCTCTGAACTACCATTGTTTTTGGATGAGCTACTCGAATCATTATTATAATTATCTGAACCACCGCAACCCACTAATAACAAACTGCCAATGAAAAGGCTAAATACTGAATATCTCATTTTTCTTTCCCTACTAAAAATGACAACCTCTTTAGTGTTAAAGAAAATGATTACTTCGTCTATTCCATGAATGAGGTATAAAACCTACTTTTAAGCGTTTAAATTATAACGCGGAATATTTAATAGTAATTTAACTAGTTCTGCTTGGCGACTTGTCGACGTTTTCTTATAAATAGATTGTAATTGTTTACGGATCGTATCTAAGTGAACTTGATGCTTCGTTGCGATTTCTTTGGGTAGGTCACCTTCTAAGAGTAACAAAGCCACCCTAGCTTCCGCTGGCGATAAATTAAATGCTGCATGGAGTAAATGAGCATCTACAGTAGATGAGTGGCTTGGGTGATAGAAGGTCAACATCACAGAAGGCCTGATTCCAAAAGCTTTCATTTCTTGTTCTGAAACTAGTAACGTTGCGAAAATATAAAGAATTTCGTTGTTTTGATCTATTATTTTTATACAGCCATCGTCCAATATTTGCTCAGACAATAATTGTCTCGACTTAAACAAATATTCAATATGTTGTAGGTTATCCATCAATTGAGATTGGTAAGGTTCTGGCAAGATAAGCCGATTATCCTCAATCTCGAGTATCTTGCTTTTACTAAATAAGTGCTTAGCAGCCAAATTAGAATGAGATACCTGCCCAGCTAAATTTAATAGCATAATTGGTTGAGAAAGTTTATCAATCAATGCATATCCCATAATTGCTTTACTAGAAAACTCGTAGATATGTCTTTGAATGGCCACAACTCGTTTTAGATGCACAATGAGTTGATCTAAAAACTCTAAATCCTCTTTGTTTAATGGTTGCCTTTCGAGTGAAGTAAATACGCCCAACAATACACACAACTTATCATCTAAAATAAGTTCATGCGCTGCGGTATAACGTACCTGTATTGGTAATAAAATATTTTGATAAAGGGCTGATTGAGCAACAAACTCATCAGAAACGGTGTAGTGGCATTGATACCAACCAGTACGATCTGGCCTTAGAAACTCCCCCCAGCGTGGATCATCTGCAACCGAATAATGCAGATATTTAACCTCTGTACTTGCAATCTCCTCTTCTTTAATCACGCCAACACTATAACTAAACGAAAAAGCCTGTTTTTGGAAATCTAGTGCAAGAATATGTACCAAAGATAAACCTAGAACTCGGTTAAGACGTGTAGCAAATTGATTCCATCCTTCTGTGCTTAAAGGAATTTTATAAATAAGCTCAACCAGCTCATCATAGTACATATCATAGCAATTCATAGGCACGACAAAAAAAGGTGGTATATCATTCAATATAGCAAAAAATATTTGTCGTGATATGTACTAGTAGCTTCTATCAGATAAAAGAAGTACTCACTGACAACATTTTCCTATTACAGTCTGTTTTATAAATGGCGTATACCGCCATGAACTGTTTTATCTAAAGATTCCTTTGCAAAATCTATTTCTAAATGGCGTATGCCGCCATGAACCAACAAAATTCGTTCAATGTAAAAATCCGTCAGTTTCTAAATGGCGTATGCCGCCATGAACTTTGCGGTGCTACTGCAACAGGTTTTACGTGTTTTCTAAATAGCGTATGCCGCCATGAACTTGCTCATTCTCCGCAATATAATTTAAGGCTTTTTCTAAATGGCGTATGCCGCCATGAACAAGCCAGAGCTGCATTTTATGATTCTGCTGTTTTTCTAAATGGCGTATGCCGCCATGAACCACATCCAACTTAATGAACTTTTGCGCATACATTTCTAAATGGCGTATGCCGCCATGAACCGCCTCTATTGTTTGCTTCTGGCGCTTACGCTTTTCTAAATGGCGTATGCCGCCATGAACTCCAGCTTAAGAAACCTTCGATTGAAATTGTTTTTCTAAATGGCGTATGCCGCCATGAACGTGCTAAGAACATGACTAAGCGTGACGGAGAATTTCTAAATGGCGTATGCCGCCATGAACGAAACATGCAGCGTTGGCCAACATCATCAAGTTTTCTAAATGGCGTATGCCGCCATGAACAATAGAAAAAACCTCAAGATATGGCATCTTTATTTCTAAATGGCGTATGCCGCCATGAACTCGAATCAGATCGCGAATTGATTGAAGCAAATTTTCTAAATGGCGTATGCCGCCATGAACGAGTAAAGGATTTAAATGCAAAACCTGCAAAATTTCTAAATGGCGTATGCCGCCATGAACCCTATTGTCCATACACCAGCCGGACAAAGGTATTTCTAAATGGCGTATGCCGCCATGAACTTTTAAGTTTGAAAGAGTTTAAGCCACCCTCGTTTCTAAATGGCGTATGCCGCCATGAACTTGTTTGAACTTCAAATGTAGCTTGTGTTCTTTTTCTAAATGGCGTATGCCGCCATGAACATCTTGGGCATGCATTGCAATGGCTTCTTTGATTTCTAAATGGCGTATGCCGCCATGAACGTCAAGTAGACTGATAGCATTGCAGAAGCAATTTTCTAAATGGCGTATGCCGCCATGAACCATAAGGGTCTGTTTTGTCACATTTTGGTGGCTTTCTAAATGGCGTATGCCGCCATGAACTATTTTTTGCTATATTGAATTAACGCTTTAGATTTCTAAATGGCGTATGCCGCCATGAACATCTTTAGAGTCTTTGTTGTAGACCTCATCGCTTTCTAAATGGCGTATGCCGCCATGAACTGTTTTAATGTCGATTACAAGGCTTTTTTCTTTTTCTAAATGGCGTATGCCGCCATGAACAACTGCTTATGGGATGGAGGAAAGTGCACAGATTTCTAAATGGCGTATGCCGCCATGAACAAGCATTATGCCCGAATGTGTGGTTTCAGCGATTTCTAAATGGCGTATGCCGCCATGAACAGTTGGAGGTGTCTGGAGATGAACCCATGTATTTTCTAAATGGCGTATGCCGCCATGAACAACAACTCCGTTTGGTGATGAAAACGCTTGGTTTTCTAAATGGCGTATGCCGCCATGAACTATAAAATTATAGTAAAAATATAAGTTACAACAAGTAGTTAATATAGATTTAGGCATTTTACCCAATCAAAAACAACTTATTGTAACTCATTGATTTTATTAAGCTATTAAAGAGTCAAAAAATATTGGGTTAAAATTCTGGTACAGTTGAGAAACGACTTAACCCATAAGTTCCAAATGTTCCATCTTTTGCCTCATCGACAACAGATTTACCAATATATAGGCGATATGGTCGATCTATATTTTCTTCTCGCTTGGCACTCAGACTTTTTAAACTCACATAAGGCTCAACTACAGGCTGATCAATATATTCCTTAAAGTGCTGTCTCGCTTGATCCAATGAAATATTGTGGCGCCGTGCTTGATGAATAATACGCTCTTCTAAATTCATCTTTGGATTAACTCGAAAATAATGAGCGTAACCCGTGATTTTAGCTTGAGGTACTTCACGTGGTTGAGTGAAATGGACATAGTCCACAAGCCGTTCCAACCACTTCGCCAGATTAAGCTGTTGTAACTCAACTTCTGTATTGGCAAAAATACGAATTTTCGCACCCAAAAAACCAATATTCTTTTGCTGGTTAATACGATATTGAGGAAAAGAGACACCCAAGCGACTCTTATCTTGATCATCTGTATGTTCTGCAAAAGCAATATGGAGTTGGGTATACACTTTTGACCAAATAAAATAAGGTGAAATTTCATCCTGATCAATTAAAGTGATTTCTTGATAATATTGCATTATTAATCCTTCGCACTTTGACCAAATACCCCACCACGCACTAAAACAGCCATAACATAATGTTCTTGCTCCAGATTTTCTAACGGCTCACCTAAAGCATATTTATCAAATAAGGTAAAAAAGTCTTTTTTCTCTTTAGGAGTACGATAAGCTTTTCCAAGATTTGTGACCGCACCATAAGGTTCAATCGCGATTGCTGTTTTTTTATCATCAAACTCAGGATACCAAGTATCAATTGTACGTAGTGCATTACCAATTTTTTGAGAGTGCATTGCAGCAACATCATTAACTTGATAGAGGATTTTACTCTTATCACCCTTACCTTTATCAAGAACCAATTCTTCACTTGGATAAACCTCTTGCGCTTTACCCACCAAGGCATAAGCCTCAACTTTAATTAATAAATATGCTGTGTCACCTTTTAGAGCCTGAGCGATTTGATCAGCCAATGTTTTTAATTTTTCATCTACATGGTCAAAATCATGCAGTGGATAGTCCAAAGCATTAAATGTTATAGCAGGTTGATCATTTATTGTTATCACAACCTCTACTTTTTCCGCACCGACACGATTCCGCCATAAAAAACGAGCATTGGCAATATTGAGCGCGTAACGCTTCGCAAGCTCTGTAAAGCCATATTTGTTAATATAACTTTTTGCGACGGCTTGATAAGAGTTTAAAAAAGCTTCATTGTTACAAGCAGATGGATTTTCAACACCACCTAATATTTTCAAAGTAAAACCAACTTTTAAAGTATCCTGATGCTCACCCAAAGCACAAACATCTACTGTTTGTAAATTGGCTTTTTCAACTTCAGCATTCAACTTCAATGGATCACTGGCAACAGTAGGCTTTAAACGGTTTGAAATCGTTCCTCGGACTGATTTGGAAATAAGTTTTAAAGCGGTTTGTTCGTTGCGATTATCCCAAGTCATTCCATAAAAATATCCATCAGATGGAACAAGTTTCTTTTCAAATGCGAGTACACTTGCGACTGTTTTTTCATTTTTAGCCATGAGTCTTTCCTTTTTCAATATCAAATTAATTTGTTGTAGCGTTTTGGCAGAGATATAAATTGTTTTCTGAATCAAAATGGTATTGCCATAACATTTGATCAAGATGTTCTATGCGATACGGCATCAAAAATTCACCTAAAGTTAAAACACTTTCGGCAAACCGATGTGGTGTATTGGCATCCCTTTGATTTTTTGCGAATCCCAAATCAGAAATTCCTTGAAAGCCAACAGCGACAGGTACGAGCCAACCTTGAGCTTTCCGCTTTGATGTCCATGTCACTTTGTTATCTTCATCTACACTCGAGCTATGCGTGACTTGTAAATATTCTAAAAGCGCATCTAAAGCATCCTTACCTTGATTCATACTGTCTATTACGAGATCACGACGCTCAACCAGTACATGCCCAAGCATGAGTTTATTGAGGATTGGTTTTAATTCCTTGTCATGATCTTCATCTTCATCAAAATCCAGTATTTGACAATTCTTCAGTGTAAGAACATCTCCACTTGCAAATTTCATACTACAAATTAGCTCAGAAGCAAGTTCTAACAATTGCTCTCTTTTTTTGTTATTCAAATCTTCAATTTCAACTAAAAGTGAAACTTCCAAATGGCAACGGGCTTCCTCAATAAAAGCGGGGCGACTTCCATCCTTATCCAATGGATTTGCGGTACCAATAATTGAATGGACAAAATCGCCCTGTCCTTTATAGGTTTGCAAATTAAACTCATGACAACATACCGCAACTTTAGTTAAAGCCACATCACATGATTTAGCTTGTAATTTACGTTGCAAAGCGTGGACTGCGCCAAGCCAAGCTGTCATTGCTGGAAATCCAATGGTATATGGGCTACTCATGGCATTGGCATTGTGAAGTTTTAAATGAGAAATCAATAAAAAATGACGCATTAGAAAAACTCCTTTGCTTGTTGTAATGAGCTTTCTACACGCTGTTTAACTTCAACCAACTCAACTGTTCCCAACATATAAGCATCACTAATTACTTTTTCATAACTTCGTAATATCCAACGCGCTATTTCTCGGCTTAATTCGTCACGCCAGTCACTATTTTCTTCTCGCTCGACTTGATAAGTTTTATCTAGCCAAATTCGCTGCATTTTCGGTAAGTTTGCGTAATAATCTTGATTTGTCCACCCTTCAATTGCATATTGTCTAGTCTTTAATGCCTGTAGTAACACTTGATCAATCACAAATTGAATAATATTTTTTATCGCATTTCTAATATCCATATTATTTAGATCAAGCTGCATAAATCTATGTAATTGAATAAAGCTGTCTTGATAATTTCTTCGATATAAACACTGCATAAAAAAATCAGTTTTAGGAAGTCTAATCGTTCTTTTTTCTAATACTGGTGGGCAACTCGACAGTAAATAAGCTCGTCCCGCATTTTGGCTATTTAAAACACTAACATTCTGTGGTTGAGTTCCACCATACGCAGTTATTGTTAGATCAAGTATGTCCACATAACCAATTTCATCATGTTCATTTTTCTTACGCAATTCTTTAGCTTTTTTGGTTTCTTCCGAAAAACGCATGGCATCAATGACTTGTTTGAGTCGAGTAATTAAACCAGATGAAGTTAAAATAGATAATAAATTATATTCAGATTGATCAATTGGGAAATAGACCTGTTTTACTAAATGATCTGTCTTTACTGAATGGTCTGCGGCTTTAATTTTTAAAAATTCTGAACTCAATGTTTCAAAATTTAAACCTGCATGCGTAATTAAAATTCGCAACTCTTGATTACCCTGTTCGAAACCATCCAAAACCGTCATTTTTTCAGTAAGCGGTAAAGATAAGAACTTAAATACATCCATTGCAGCAGCATTACCAAATACATCCAATGAATAGTTCACATTACCACTGCGTAAATAGCCATCATTACAATGTTTCGCCTTAGCAATAAGGCTTGAAGTCTTGGCACTTGGATGACTAAACTTACTTGGGTGGCTCACCATTGCAAGCTGGGTTACACGCTTTGCTGCATCAGGTAACCATTCATTTAAACTAAATTTATTATCTGCCTGATGTTGCAAAGTTAAAGTTTCAACATCACTTTCTGCTTTTTTTAAACGATCTTTTAGCCAAAGCTCTTTACGCTCATTTAAAAATGCATGAATACTTTCTGCCATATCCTTTCCATCTTATTATTTATTTGAAACTACCAAGCCAAACTGTTCTGAATACATTAATCGTTTATTCTCATCATACTCAGGCAACATAATCTCCCCATAACGTTCCGATAGCCTTTCAATCTTTGCTTCGACATCTTCTTCATTTCCAGTTAAATGATCAAGGGTCAAGCGACACAAAATGTCGTAATAATCCCTATTCAACCATAATCTTTTTTGTTCCAAATTATTTAATTGCAAATAATCAATATTATAAAAACTACTCCGATCAATATAATGACCAAAATCATTTTTTTCACAGAGTATCAGCTTATGATCTCTCCAAACAGCAAAAATCTGAATATTCGGAGAGCTTTGCCTAAATTGTATAATTTTTTGCGGTAAAGCAGTTAAAAACCATTTTTGTGTTAACCACGAATTTAATGGTTTTGCTCCTAATTTTTCGTATGAGGTTAACGCATCAGCCATTACTGCATGTTCAAGATCTGCTAGCCTTTTTCTTGTTTGTAATGGGCAATTCTTTTTTATTCTTGGTATGGCATTAATATTAAAACTCACATCTGAAATATCGAGTAATTCTTTTAAATCTTTCGTGAGTAATTGGAATTTATCATTATTAAGTTCAAAACCAGGCTTTTCAAAAGCAGCCTTAGCTTTTCTTAATCCTTTTAAATTATATTGCATTAAAGCAATATTTGGCTTTTCGATATTCTGCTCCAATTTTCTGTGACGTAACACTCGTCCTGCTAATTGAATAATCGAACGATAAGATGATGGCTCTACAATGGCCCAATCAAAATCATGGTCTCGACCAACTTCCTCTACTGGGGTTGCAACCAAAATAAAAATCACATGTTCATCTTCAATCGAATCTAAATGCTGGCGAATTACATTATCTGAAAATGCGGTTGCTTGCTCTCCTTCTTTTTCTTTACGTTTTAAAACCTGATCCAAATGCCGTTCCTGCTCACTACGTAGCAACAGAACTTGACGACTATGATATGCCATAACACGAGGCGCTATGCCCTGTGACCATTCTGCATTGAGTAAGTATTGAGTTAAAGCGATACAAGGTGGAATATTGGCAACACGCACTACACCAAAAGAGACTTTTTTACCTGTCTTAAGATCAATACTGTGATGACTCAAATGTAATTGTTCAGCATTCTGCTGAATCCGTCCAAAATATTGAGACTGCAAGCTTTGATCTAAACGTTGAACTTCTTTTTCGACTACAAGATCAGCACAATGCACAATATAGGCTTTATGTTTCACAACTTGCTGAACTAATACTGCTGTCCGAAGATCTACAAATTGATCATGTGTATTTTGATATTGTTGTATAAGCTCTTTTGGCGTATTCGAATCAATGGTTTGAATTTTTGTTTTGAACTCATCAACCCACATCGAAACGATATTTTTATTTTTTAGTTTTTTAAAGGCAGAGTACAAAGCCCAGCCTTGCTGATAGGCATTAAAAAATCCCTCAGCCAATGCTGGAGGTATAGTTGCTGACGATATCATCACTTTTCGTCCCAACATGCCTGCAAGATGCACCAGTCGAGCAATAGCAACTAAGTCTTGAGCATTAAAATCATCCACTTCATCAATGACCAAGTCTGAGGACGAAAGTCTTAAGCTCGGTAAAATATATTTGCCACCACGCTTGGTTTCAGTCGCTGCCATAATATGATCAATGGTGCAAGCTAAAACAGGTTTATATAGAAATGCCTTATTACGTTGTTCTTGATTTTTAGGGAATAAAGCATTCATAAAATCGGCTTGGGGCATCGTGTCGTAATCCAGTTCATTCTCTAATAACGCCTCTAATGACTCTGAACCGATTTCCTCGATATTTAATTTGTCCTGTTGATCATTTCTGGCATTTTGATGATGCAACTCCTGTACAGCTTTTGAACCAATTAAAACAGCTAGCTCATCATTACCTAAACCAATATCATGACGGTATGAATCCCCTGTTTGTAAAGTTAATGTCCTTAAGCCTAGAGCTAAAATATAACGTAATGATTGTCCGTCCTTAGATAAGGCTTGCATAATTTTCGCATTTGCAATGGTTTTTCCTTTCCCTGTACTTGCTATATTGACAATAAACCAACCCTGTTTCTCAGCCCCTTCATTTTTTTGAATAAATTGCTGAATCCCTTTAGCAGCCTGATCCTGCCATTCAAAACCTGATGGACTTTTCTTTTTTAATTTTTGAATATTATAAGCAGATTCCATCTCATCAGCTAAACGACTTAAAGACTGAGCTATCCGCATAGCATTGTCACTGACTCGAACTAGATGTTCATCCAAAAATTGTTTGGCCTGCTTAGTCTTAGCATCTGTATTTGCAACGAGTGATAAACTCGTTTTCCATGTTTTATCCGCCTCACACGATGAATAATAATGATCCCCCAACATTAGACATAAGCGCGCATGATGTAAAATCACTCGCCAACTACCATCAATAAAAATCTGTCCTGATACTTGAGCTTCCTGTAATAACCGTGATGACCATTTTTTAATTTGTTTTGTCCATTCAGTAGATTGGCTTAGTAAGCCTTGCTCAAACTGAAAACATAATTTAAGTCGTTGCTGGTAATCCTTTTCATGAAATTTATTTTGATAGCCCCAGTTTGCTTCGATACATTCAAATAATTCTGTAATACTATTTGCAGGTTCAGCAGCATACCTTTTTGAATCTTTATCATCTTTTAAATTAGGTAAGCGATGGTGTGAAATGATCAGCCACGCAACTAATTGAGCGAATGGTGGAAGCTGAGTTAAAACTTTTGATTGATCTGATTTTTTTACAATCATTTGCTGGAGAAGTTCCTCATCCCAACTTTGATTAATAAATAGATTTAACCAAACCTCATCAGACTCTATATTGCCTGATGATTGCACCAAGGCATTTAATAATAGGCATGAAATCCATTCATGACGTAAAGGATCACCTTTAAATTGGTTATTTTTATCAAGTAATTTTTGCTGGAATAATACCGTTGCTTTACCCCAATCATGCAGTAAAGCAGACACAGCAACTAATGCTTTGATTAATGGTAAATAATGCCAGTCATTTTCCCATTTATTTTGAGACAAGCTTTTCTTTGTGGTATTTACGGGGACTATCCCCTGTTCATTAAACTTATTACGATTTCCTACAACCCACATCAATTCATTTCTACGACGACCACGTATCCAATGACATGAAACCGCTGTACTTTTCGTCGCAGTTTTTCTAAGTAATTTTTTGACCGCCAACAATCCATCTTCAGTGATCACTGTTTGCCATGTGTTATCACCAATCCGATCTGCAAAAGCATCGAGCACACGACGAGTTCGAGCAATCGCTTTCTTTTCACACTGAGAGATAAAGGTTACGATCATAAACCAGTAACCTCATATTCATTAGAATTAATGAGGGCTAATACAAGTCTTAGACTTATATTAGCCCTGCTAAACAACCTATGCGGCTGTGAAAAAGACATATCCAAGATACATCTAGTATTTTCTAAGCTGTCTATGTGACAGTTGGTATTAATTATACTCATAACTCATTTTCTAAATGTAAAATCAAGATATATTTCTGGATTAAAATTCACAGAAATATTCACTGACCATATCAATGAAATAAAAAATACTACAAAAAGCTTATTTTTGAACATAGGTGTATCTCCTCTCATATTGATACTGAGCAAAATAACACCAATTAAAAATAAAAACAACCATACTAGATGTATCTATTTTAAATTTAACATAGCCTTCTCTTTCACCTGCTCAAACATCCAATCCAGACAGCGATATTCTGTGAATTTTTGCAACAGCTGCTGACGGAACGCTTGCTCAGTCAGCCCCTCTTTGGCACAAATAAACGCCCATGGTAAAACCACCGTATCCTTAATGAGATCAGCCACATCGAAGACCAAAGCACCACGTCGGGTTTTGCCATGCATCACAGCAAAACTATGACTAATACCTAAGACCCAAAGTGTTGTCGCACTGAGGCCATAGGCTAAGTAATTGCCATGATTCAAAAAATCATTGGCTAAATCCCCTTGCTCTGGATTACGTTCAAAACTCAACTTACAACGAGTTGCTGCAATTTTATAAAGTTGCTTGGTCATCTGCGCTTCGGCGAGGAGTAAATCACCCACTTTGACCATATTAGGAATTTTCTTTTCATAACCAGCTAAAGCTTGCTGAATATCTAAATCATCCAGATAAAAACCTTCATCCTTTAAATCTTTGTCTCTAGCCCAAATTTTGCGGATAAATTCGATACGAGCAAATTGAAATTGCTTTGCAACATCTAAACGTTTGGCATCATCAAACCAGAAGCTCATCCAGCCCTGCATATATTCAGTTGGGCGATATTCACTTTGTGGCGTTAACCATTCCACCTCACTGCCAGCAAATAATGGCGTGCCACCACCACCACAAAAACCAACCAACACTCCTGCGCTGCACAACATTCGCATCGCAGCCTGCGTAATCGATGTTCCTGTACCCAGTAAAATCACCGTGGTATTGGCAATGGGAATATTCCAGTATTGGTTTTCATTCTTTGCTTCGGTGAGATACAGCACTCGCCCATCTTTTTGCATCACCCGGCAATGTTCTAAATAATAAAGATTGGCACGTTTAGAATGTAAGATTGCTTTTAAATCAGATGAGTTAAGTTGTTCCATTCTTTTGTTTTTCCCTCATTTTTTATGATCTTACTGGAACGATAAACAATAAAAAAGCTGCCGAAGCAGCTTTGCGACACCGAATGTCGCTTTATAATTTTTAAATATACGTTGATTTACGACTCAATTTTATCAAACTTACGATCAATCAGACTTAAACGACCACGTGCAACATCAGACAACATGCGCCAATCCGAAATAAAGCTATACAGCGGTTGTTTAAAGCTGGCAGGCTTATTATGTTCAAAGAAGAAGTGCCCAACCCAAGCACAGGCATAGCCTGATACTAAACCATATACCGCATATTTTGCCTGACGTTTACGGATGGCTTGACTAAAGAAATATAAACCAATCGAACTGCCTGCTGCATGTAAACGGCGACTGGCGATATTGCGGTGTTCGGTTAAATAAAAATGATAAAATTCGTCATAGTTTTTAATGGGTAATGAAAATTCCACTGGCTGGGTAATATTCGCTGGTGCATTCATTTTAAGATCATCCTAATCGTGCAAGACTCTCCACACGTTAATGCATTTTCTGTACAAAATAAAGTCATTGCGTGCCATCCTTTCCCTGCTTAAAACAACTTTACAATGATTTTTGAGATCAACAAGTTATACTATTTTTATATTTATCATTGTCGGTGGTCAGGAGTCATAACTTCATGGAAATAGAGCTAAAATTTCAACTGCCTGAATCTAAGAAAAAAAGTGTATTACAGCTGTTAAGCAAGCAAAAAGCACAGAAAATTCACCTGCAAGCAAAATACTATGACACTGCCGATCGCTTACTGGCAAAGAATTACATCGCCATTCGTCTGCGTCAGGAAGGTGAGCATTGGGTGCAAACCTTTAAGGCCGCCAGTAAGAACCATTTACAACGTATCGAAGAAGATATTTATTTAGGCAAATGCGCTGAAGAACCTGAGCTGGATTTATCTTTATATAAACATAATCAAACCGTGCAAAGCGTACTCCGTGATGTTTTAGGTGAACAGCCTGCTGAGCTACAGTTGCAATTTCAAACTGATGTACAGCGTACCTTCCATGTCTTCGAGTTTGCAGGTTCGCATATTGAAGTCTGCTTGGATGATGGAGAAATTCGCACCCCAACTGATCAAGCCAAAATCTGTGAAGTCGAATTTGAGCTCAAACAAGGCTCGGCACAGTCTCTGATAGATTTTGCCAAAACCTGGGTAGACAAATATCAGCTCTGGCTTGATGTACGCAGTAAAGCTGAACGGGGCAATTTACTGGCCATTGGTAAACGGGTTTCCCCTGCCACCAAAGCAAAAACACTAAATTTAGAAACAAATGTCAGTGCTGAACAAGCCCTTAAACTGATGATCGAAAATACGCTCAATCATATCTTGCCTAATACGGCTGCAATCGCTGATGGTGTAGCAGAAACAGACCATATTCATCAAGCACGTGTCGGCTTACGACGTTTGCGTTCAGCTTTAAAACATTTCTCAAACTGGTCTGCGCACATTGATCCTGCATGGGAAAGTCAGTTGGCTGATATTTTTAGAGCTTTGGGGCAATCACGTGATAACGATGCAATTCAAGATTCGGTCATTCCCTTAGTCAAAGAAGTTTGTGATTTTGATTTTCCACTCCCTGATAAGGTTGACAGTCGTGTTTCTCAGTTATTAAGCCATACTCAAACCACACAGCTATTTTTAGCATTGTTCAGCTTTACCTATAGTGAGCATGAGTCTAAATCTAAACTCTCTAAACAAGCGGCTAAAAGCTTAACCAAGTTGTATCAAAAAATTCTTAAAGATACCTCTCAATTTTCGAAGCTAGAAGTCGAGCAACAACACCGTACCCGTAAACGCGTTAAACAATTGCGTTATTGCATCGACTTTATTGCAGGGATTTATCCTGAAAAACAAGTTCGACAATTCTTAAATAAGTTGCAGCCGATTCAGGAGTATTTAGGTTTTTATAATGATCTCTTTGTCGCCGAACAGATCTTTGAACAACAGGCTGTGAAGCATCCACAATTTTTATTTGCTTTAGGTTGGGTCAAGGCACAACAACCACATGTGGCCAAGAAAGCGAATAAAAAGCTACAGGGTTTATCTGCTAAAGATATTTTTTGGGATGAGGATTGATTGCTGCACAAGGGAAAATCACCTCACTCTGTTATCGTGCTGGCGGCATGGATGCCGCCGTTAAGCTGTGGCATCAAGGATGTGCCATCAGCTTAACAGAGGGGTTTTGTTACTTTTGCCCAGTCAAAAGTAAGGCACCACCTATACAAAAGGTATTCGGTTATTCATAATTTTTGAGGTCTTACTCACCTTAACGGAAAATGAAAATTAGTTCTTTAGCAGGCAGATAATATCTCCATATTAAGCTTAAATCATTTACCGATATTTCCCAAAAATCTTCCACGTACCATTATCAGCAATCGGATCACTATAACTATCATTACGCTGCTTACGTGGCTTGTCCCGTGCATCCACCAATTTAAAATGCGGCTCTACACTTAAAATCACGCCATTCATATAAAACCGAGTACGGGTATAGTCACTTTGCCCATGCTGAAATACATAGGTACGTAAATCAATAAATTCACGATGTGCAACTAAGGCCGCAGTATCGTCACTGCCCAACCATTCCTGCATCGCAAAAATCTGATCGGTCTCAAACTGGCCACATTTTTCTAACAAAGCCGCCACACCGCGAAAAGTTTTAGACTCTTTGGCACGGGTTTTATTGATCCGAATCCGATCCACCTGAAAGAAAAAAAGCGGCAGATTTAAGTGACTGGGTAAGTGAATCGCATCCACAATTTCGTCTTCCATAAAAGGCTGACATAACTGTTGTGCTCTTTCAATCAGCGGTTGCCACTGCCGATAATACTCATCTACATCCTCTTTCAGCCCATAATAAATCGGCAAGCCTTCGACATGCTCTAAATATTGGGGTGGATAAATATGCTGGCGTAATAAAGCAATATCCGTTTTTAAGCTTTGAATCGCGATTGCATCTTGCATAGTGGTTATTCTAATTGCTTAGGCTATTTTAGGTTAAGGCAAAGGTTTAGTTTCGACAAGGCTTTGTCTATAATAATGTGTCTTAACTTGTCGCTGGGAAAAACCATGTCTCAAAAAATTAACGCCACTGATGTGACGGAAGAAGAAGCTTTAAATGCAGTCTTTTTTGAGCGTGCAGATGAGTTCATTAAGCTTGCCAATGATTTCTGCCGACCACCCAAAGGTCAGCAAGCTAAACCAGAAGAATTACGTGGTCAAGTCAGTGCAGCCATGTTATTCGCCACTGCCCGTTTTAATACCTGGGTTGCAGCCAATAACTTTAAAGACGGCGAAGAAATGCGTGATGCCAAAGAGCAAGTAATGTCTTATCTACTGCAACAATTCCAAATGATGCTGGAAGACAACTTTGACGAATACTGTGAACAGTTTGAAAACTACTTACGCTTCCGTAAGAATGAAGATTTTCATGCGCATAAACATGATCATTAAACATTTCTGCTAAAAATAAAGCCACCGATTTGGTGGCTTTATTTTTATGATTTATTTCAGATCTTGTGCTTGCCCGTATTGGTCAGCCATGACTTCGACAAACTGATCAAGTTTGATGTATTTCTTGATTACCGCATTGACATCTTCTTTGCTCAGTTTCGCAAGTTCTTGATCTCGCTCAGCACGATCCAACAAAGTCTTGTTACGCTCTAACTGCCCCGTGAGCATGCCATGAATATTGCGCTCGTCCTCTAAAGCGGTCACCCGTTTTTTCATGATATCGGCTTTGGCTGCTTCCACTTCCTGCTCAGTCACGCCTTTGCTCAGTAACTCATTCAATACCTTATGTACCGATTGCGAAACTTGCTCAGAACGACCAGAAGTATAATTTGCAGTGATACTCAACGTACCATCATCAATATCAGGATCAAGATCTAGGCCACTACCAAAGCCATATACCAAGGCGTTCTTCTCACGTAACTCTTGTGCCAAACGCGATGAGAGTTGCGAGTTCCCCAAGATATGACTCAGGATAATCAAAGCTGGTGCATCTTTATGGTATGAACCAACAGGCAACGCCAGTACACTTTGATAACTACCAAATTCACGCTGTTCCGATAAAGCATGTACTTTCTGCGCTTTATACACCGTATATTGACCTGTCACTTTCGTGAACGGCTGCTTTGCTTTCCAAGAACCAAAGGCCTTTTGTAAGGTCTTCTGCATTTTCTTAGCATCAAAATCACCTGTCACAGCGATTTGGGCATGATCCGTCACAAAGAATTGCTCATAGAACTGTTTAATTTGTGGCTGAGTGACTTCACTGATCTGCTTTTTCGCAAGTTCTGGTTCAAAGTGATAACGGATATCGCCTGGTTTATAGATTTCCAGAATTTTCGATAAAGTCATCGATGACACAACCGCAGGTTCTGTATATGGACGATCCAATACCGATAAGCTCTGATTTTTTGCCAGATCAAATTCAGTTTGTGAAAATTTTGGTTGTTTAACCACATCCACAATAAAGTTGAAGAAATCTTCAAACTTGTCTTTCTTCGCCTGAATCACAATGGTAAAACCATTGCCATTCGAGCTGACCGATGCCCCACCACTTGCAGCAATTGCTTTATCCGTAATTTCTTGCAAAGTATGCTTTTCAGATCCACGTAACATCAAATAACTGGTTAAATCTAAGGTCACACCTTTGCCAAATAATGTTTTTTCATCACCAAAATCTAAACTAATGGTGGCATAGGTTTTATCATCACGTGTAGGCGTTGGGAAGAGTGCATAGCGAATACCATTCTTTAACTCGCCACGCTGAATTTTCTGCTCATTCTTTTGCAATTGTTGAGCAGACTGCGTCATAAACTGGCTGACTTCCTGCTGATAAACACTGACATCCTTTAACGGTTCAGGCTTTTCTGCACTTTGATCTAGCGTTTTTGGCTGATTATCAGCTTTTAGCGTCATCGCCTTCTTCTGATCTTCAGGTGTTGGCAAAATATCACCTGAAATACGATGGGATGCTACTAAAAATTCTTTTAAGTTTTGATTGGCATCTTTTAATTTTAAATCTTTAACTGATTGTAAATCTTTAAAGTACTGATCCCATTGACCATGAGATGAAACGGCATAATCACTCAGACGTGATCCTAACGCCACCGCATCATTCATAATGGTATCCGCATCATTTTGCGTGATATTTTTAATCCGTTGTAACTCAGCCTCACTAAATTCGTGGCTATTCTCTACACCTGCCGTGAGTGCATCATTGACCTTTTTGGCATCATGATTCGGTGCATAAATTGCCCCCATAAACACCAAATTAAAATCTTGATCTAACCATGTGGTTGACTGTACTGCGGTACTGATCCCCGTCTCCACCATACTTTTATACAGGATACCACTAGGTTGCATGGTATAGAGTGCCGGTGCCAATGCTAACGCAGGCTGCAGCTTGGTATTTTTACCATTCATATAGATGTGGAATTTGGCTAAATCACTGCCCTTTTGCACGGTAAATTGGCGCTGTTCAATTTTGCTTGAATCCAGAACAGGCACTTGTACCTGGGCAGGCACAGCACGTGCTGGTATTGGACTAAAATATTGATCAATCTTATTCAGCACTTCGGTCTTATCAAATTTACCTGAAATCACCATCACCGCATTATTCGGCGCATACCAAGTTTTATAAAACTGATTCAATTCATTCAGCTGAATGGACTTTAACTCGGGTAGATCACCAATCGGCAAACGGCCCAAATATTGGTTGCCATAAGCGGCTTTCCACATTTGATCCATCAATACCGCAAAAGGTTGATCCATACGGATTTCACGTTCACGTTTGACAATCTCAATTTCAGAAGGCACAAATTTTTCTTGCAGTACCAATTTGTCCATACGCTCAGATTCGAGGTACAGAATTTCATTCAATGCATTCTTTTCAGGACGAACAATATTTAAATATTTAGTCGAGTAGTAATCGGTGCTGGCATTGGTCATCAGGGTAAATTGATCCAGGCGACGCTGGAACTCATCGCCTTTCACATTCTGCGTGCCTTTAAAAGCCAGATGTTCCAATAGATGTGCCAGACCGCCTTTACCCTTCGGGTCATTCAGTGAACCCGTAAAATAAACCGTATTTACATAGACTTTGTTTTCTTTATCATTTGGCGCAAGAATTACACGAAAACCATTATCTAATTTATATTCTTCGATATTTTTTTCACTTTTTACGAGTACTGTCTGAGACCAAGACGTCGCACTCAACCCGATCAAACAAAGAGAGAGAGTAAGCTGCTTAAACCGCATTAACATAATTTATCCAAGTAATTTTGGTGATTTAAATAAAAACGTCAAGCTATAGTAGAGAACGATTCGCATTTTTAATAGTTATGTTTTGAAAAAAGCTGTTTATTTAAACAGCTTTTATCTTTGTTTTTGCACAATTTAAGCTAAAAATCAGATTAGCAATTCAGCTTGCATATATAATTTTGCATAACCTGAAATTTCAATACGCTGTTCAGATTCAATCACACAGTCCAGAATCCCGCCACGTGCAGAAGCTTGAAAAGCCACCAATTGTTTCTTGTTTAATTTATCGGCCCAAAGCGGGACAATCGCGGTATGGATCGAACCCGTGACTGGATCTTCATCAATGCCAATTGCGGGTGCAAAATAGCGAGAAACGCAATCAAACGTCCCTTCGCCGCGTGCGGTAATGGCAACATCCGGCTGTGAAGCAGTAATTGCTGTACGAATCTTGCCAAGTTGTTTTAATTTTTCCAGATCAGGTTGTTCATCCAATACATCCTGCACGGTTTCATATTCAACAATATAAGCTTGAGCATTACGATAAACAGCTTTAAATGGTTTCGTCAGCGCCTCACGTAGTTCCTGAGGAAAATCAGAGACTAATTCAGCTTTTCGAATTGGAAAGTTCATTTTGATTTTGCCATCAGCAGCTTGGCTGACAATAAAAATTCCGAGCTCGCGCACATGGAACTGAATGGTTGTTGCTTGAGTGAAATCTTTAAACAGTACAAAAGCACTGGCTAAAGTCGCATGCCCACAAAAAGCCACCTCATCCAGTGGAGAAAACCAGCGAATCTCATAATTACTGTCATCAAGTGTTCTGACAAATGCGGTCTCTGATAAATTATTTTCCATCGCAATATTCTGCATCAAATGGTCATCTAACCATTCATCCACAACGATAACCGCGGCCGGATTTCCTTTAAATAATTGTTGGGTAAAAGCATCAATTTGATACATCTTCATGACACAACACTCTCTCTATTTTCCAGTTATTTTGAACATCTGGTCTAGAAATGATAGATACAGATTTTTCTAAATTTACGATACACCAGAGTTTTTCTAATTCAACCAGCTTAAATGTTTAAAATTTAAGCTAAAAATATGTTCCGCTTGCTAACAGATCAGGCCAAAAGTCCACTGATTTAGCATAATTCAAAATAAGCCATACAGAATATTCACAATAAAAAATTTGCAGCTCTCTATGGTATTACGCAGATTAAACAAGTGAGAAAAGCAATGCGTATCCCCGTTAATGCCATCGTCTTTGAAGATTTTGAAACCCTCGACATCATGGGCCCGGTCGAGTTGTTTGGCTTATTGCAAGCGCACTACCAAGTGCAGTTTTATAGCCTAAATGGTGGCTTGGTTTCCAATAAGCATGGTGTCTGCATCCAAACCCAAGCTTTTAGTGAAATTGAAACCAATGCACAAAGTATTCTATTGGTTCCGGGGGGGATCGTGACATTTGAACTGATGAATAACCAGCAGTTTCTTGATGAGCTTAAAACTTTAGCAACCCAAAGTGCACACGTACTCACGATATGTACAGGCAGTTCATTAGTTGCAGCGACAGGTCTTTTAAATGGCCTTAAAGCAACGTCGAATAAAATGGCATTCGAGTTTGTACAAAAACTCAATGACCAAGTGTTATGGCAAGCCCAAGCCCGTTGGGTAATTGATGGAAAATTCTATACTTCATCAGGTGTGAGTGCAGGTATGGATATGACTCTTGCCTTTATTCATAACACTCAAGGTGAACAGGTTGCGCAACTTTGCGCGGAAGAGGCTGAATACATCTGGAACAGTAATCCTAAAATTGACCCTTTCTGCAAAGCAAAAGTGGACTAAGACCTACCAAATATGAAGATTTATTTATTGTCGCTGGCTGTCGGTGTATTGGTTGGCGTGCTGTATTACCTCCTTGATGTGAAAGCTCCCGCACCACCAATTGTTGCATTACTGGGTTTATTGGGTATCGTGATTGGCGAACAATTGGTGCCTTTTATCCGACTCTATCTGTCCTAGCCTAAAGAAAACTGATTTTATCTCCCATAAAAATGAGTGGTACATCCCACTCATTTTTATCAGCACCATTACACAGCAACTCAATCGAGCCTGACATCAAAGCCCAAATTTTCTGCAATCAGCAAGGTTTGATCAAGTTGAATAATTGCATCCTTAATTTGTGACTCTTTCGGATCCAAGGCACTCAAGTCACTTCCCCTTAAATCACATGCAGTAAAATCTGCGCGGTGTAACCACGCTCCAGATAAATCACTATCTCGGATTGAACTGCCTTGACAACGGGCGCCGGTCAAATCTGCTTCTCTTAAACGGGTTCTTAAAAATGCAGCCTTTTCTAAATCTGCATCAGGCAATCCCACAAAAGCCCAATCACTATCTTCAACTCGCATATAATGAAACTGACAATCACTGAACATACTTCCAACAAATTTACAGTCGGTAAATTTACTGTCAAAGAAATTACACGAGATAAAGGTACAATTTAAAAATGCACTACTTTGATGAACGGATGCATTAAACCGTGCTTGTCGAAATGTACATTCATTAAAAATTACCCCAGTGCTTTTCGCCTCAGACAGATCCAGATCAACAAAGAGTACCTTTTCATATTTCTGATTATTCAGCTCTTGTCCATACCAGTCCAAGCTGGAGAATGTTTCGATCGTTTTAGCTGCAGCCTGACCATATTTTCGTTCTGCCATAATGCCCAGATTTTATTTTATAAAACCCTAACATAGGTTATATCTGCAGTTTTGTATATTATTTTAATATGACTTCGTTCACTCATTTAAAAATAAAAAGAGCGGTATAACCGCCCTTTCTCTGCAAGTGAAAATTAATCTTTCATATGTTCAATAATGGCTTGAGCAAATTGCGAACACCGCAACAAAGTTGCATTTGACATGAGACGCTCAAAATCATAGGTCACTGTCTTGGCTGAAATCGCTCCAGAAATACCAGTAATGATGAAGTCTGCTGCTTCCGTCCAGCCCATGTCACGCAGCATCATTTCAGCAGACAAGATAATCGAACCCGGATTGACTTTATCTTGTCCCGCATACTTGGGTGCTGTGCCATGAGTGGCTTCATACATGGCAATCGCGCCGCCAATATTGGCACCCGGTGCGATTCCAATTCCACCCACTTCTGCCGCCAGTGCATCAGAAATATAGTCCCCGTTTAAGTTCAGGGTCGCAATCACCGAGTAGTCTGCAGGGCGCATTAAAATTTGCTGCAAGAACGCATCAGCAATGACATCTTTAATAATGATGTCTTTACCATTTTTGGGATTTTTAATTTTTACCCACGGGCCACCATCCAGTAACTGACCACCAAAACGTTCTATAGCCAGTTCATACCCCCATTCTTTAAATGCACCTTCGGTGTATTTCATAATGTTGCCTTTATGCACCAAGGTCACCGAAGGCTTGTCATTATCAATTGCAAACTGAATCGCTTTACGCACTAGGCGCTGAGACCCCTCTTTAGACACTGGTTTAATCCCGATACCACAATCTTTAGGAAAACGGATTTTGGTGACGCCCATTTCTTCTTGCAGAAATTTAATTACTTTTTTCGCTTCGGGAGAATCTGCTGGCCATTCAATCCCAGCATAGATATCTTCCGAATTTTCACGGAAGATCACCATATCGGTCAGTTCAGGATGCTTCACGGGTGAAGGTACTCCTTTAAACCAACGAACAGGCCGCACACAGACATATAAATCAAGTTCTTGGCGTAATGCCACATTTAAAGAACGAATCCCACCACCAACAGGTGTGGTTAATGGCCCTTTTATTGATATAATAAACTCGCGTAAAGCATCAAAAGTTTCTTCTGGCATATAGTTGCCGTAAATTTTGTCTGCTTTCTCACCGCAGTAGACTTCCATCCATTCGATAGAACGTTTGCCACCGTAAGCTTTTAGCACAGCGGCATCTACTACTGCTTTCATTGCTGGTGTAATATCCACACCAATACCATCACCTTCAATAAAAGGAATGATCGGACGATTTGGAACATTTAGTGACAGATCTGCATTTACTGTGATTTTGTCTCCATCCGTAGGAACCACGATCTTCTGATAACCCATTTTGTAGGTTCTCCCTCATGTATTTTAGCGATTATGTCTATGCCTTCTCTGGCATACTTTCGTTTTTTATTGCATGAAACAGTTTAGTTCAAAACTGGTTTTTTTGAGATTTATACGGGAAATAACAACATTTTCCCATTAAATAGAAACCGTTATTGTTATGATGCCGCCCATAACCAAAGTAGTATATTCATATGAAAGTAGTCGTATTTAACAAACCTTTTGACGTTTTGTCACAGTTTCGCGAAGATGAAAAACATCTAACAGTTTCAAGTTTTATCAAAGATCCTGAACTTCGTATTGCAGGACGTTTAGATTTAGACTCTGAAGGTTTAATGTTTCTTACGGATCATGGTGGTTTAAATCAATTCATCACCCATCCAGACAATAAGAAATATAAAACTTATCTGGCTCAAGTTGATGGTGATGTCACAGAAGAAGCAATCGAAAAACTGCAAAAGGGTGTTGAACTTGCAGATGGGATGACCTTACCTGCCAAAGCCCGTAAAGTCGATCAACCTGAATGGCTATGGGAACGTAATCCACCTGTGCGTTACCGTGCCAATATTCCAACGACTTGGATCGAATTACAAATCTGTGAAGGCCGTAACCGTCAAGTGCGTCGTATGACCGCTGCTGTGGGTTTCCCAACTTTACGTCTGATTCGTACTCAAATTGGTACAATTGATCTGGTTAAACTAGGTTTACAGCCTGGTGAACAACTGGAAATCGAACCTTTGCTTTATCCAGATTTTAAAGATGTTCCAGCCGATAAGCCTTATGAAGGTCGTTCTTTCGCGAAAAAATCGAATAATAAACCGCATTTCTCTCGCGCCAAAGATAAAGCACGTGAAGAAAAAGGTGAAAAACCATTTAAAGGCAAGAAAAAAGCAGGTGGTGGTACAACCCGTATCTGGCAAACTGACGAAGCAGATAAACCACGTCGTAAGACCAATGGCACAACCCGTCCAAACACCAAAGCACCGCGCGGTCGTAACCGTAATGGCCGTTAGAATTTAGATGTTTTAAAGCCCACTTTCGTGGGCTTTAAAACATGCGCTAAACAACAGATGATTCAGAATACAAAAGAATAAATATCAAAAATACATTTTATGAAATAACCCAACATAAGTAAGGGACAACCATAAATTATAAAGTAATCATATTTATATTTATTTAACTGTCTTTCACGAAGAATTTTACACCAATAAATCAAGATCGAAAGATTTACGCAGAGAGCAAAAATAAGACTGATCATTAATTTACCAACAAGTGTTGATAATGATGGAGAAAAACTCCCTATTATTTATAATTTTATATTTATCATTATTAATTAAGTCAAAATATTTAACTCTAACCGACTTCACCTCACCTAAATCATTCACTCGGGCTTCGTAGGCTAAATTTTCGACTTTAAAGCCATACTGATAATCACTCCACTCCCGACATAAATGAATCATAGTAGCACCACAGAAAATATCTCCGAGATAAGAACCATCATTGTAAAGCTCAAAATAGTATGTCGTTTTTTTGGCCTGATATTTTTCTACATAAACTCTTATTTTCTCATCTGCTTCAACATATTCTTGTTTCTTTTGATAAATATGATTTTCAATAAAACTGTAAGTGGATTCCGAAACGATATAATAAGCTAGATGTAACAATAAAAAGCTGCCATAAAAACAGAGGAATGCGTATCAGCCCGAGTTTGTTCCATCTTTTACTTTAAAACCCCAAAAATCGAAAAATCCGACTCATATTAATAAAAAGCCGATGCTTTCGCATCGGCTTTTTTCACGACCAACAAAATGTCAGTAATATTTTAAAACTTAAGCTGTTTCAAGTGCTGCATTCAATGTAGAACTTGGACGCATTACGGCACTGACTTTCGCAGGGTCAATGGCGTAGTAACCACCGATATCAGCAGCTTGACCTTGTACTTGCGCAAGCTCAGCCACAATCTTCTGCTCATTTTCAGCCAATGCTTTTGCAAGTGGCGTAAATTTCGCTTTTAACTCAGCATCTTCGTCTTGAGCTGCTAATGCTTCAGCCCAGTACCATGCCAAGTAGAAGTGGCTGCCACGGTTATCTAACTCACCTGTACGACGTGATGGAGACTTGTCGTTATCAAGAAGTTTGCCTGTTGCTTGATCAAGTGTCTTGGCAAGCAATTTCGCACGGTTATTGTCTTCTTTGATACCAAGCTCTTCTAAAGACACTGCCAATGCAAGGAACTCACCGAGAGAATCCCAACGTAAGTGGTTTTCTTCAACCAACTGCTGAACATGCTTCGGCGCTGAACCACCCGCACCTGTTTCGTACATGCCACCACCGGCCATTAACGGCACGATTGACAACATTTTTGCTGAAGTACCCAATTCCATGATCGGGAACAAGTCAGTTAAGTAATCCCGTAAGATATTACCCGTTACTGAAATGGTATCTAAACCACGCGCAACACGTTCAAGCGTATAACGCATTGCACGTACTTGTGACATGATTTGGATATCAAGACCTGCGGTGTCATGATCTTTCAAGTATTTTTCAACTTTCTTGATCAATTCATTTTCATGTGGACGGTACGGGTCTAACCAGAAGATTGCAGGCATGCCAGAGTTACGTGCACGTGTAACTGCAAGTTTCACCCAGTCACGGATCGGTGCATCTTTCACCTGACACATACGCCAGATATCGCCTTCTTCTACATTCTGACTCATTAACACTTCGCCAGTATCTAGATCAGTGATGTTGGCAATACCCGCCTCAGAAATTTCGAAAGTCTTGTCGTGTGAACCGTATTCTTCAGCTTTTTGCGCCATCAAACCAACGTTTGGCACAGTACCCATGGTACGTGGGTCGAAGTTACCATTCCACTTACAGAAATTGATCATTTCTTGGTAAATACGTGCGAATGTCGACTCAGGCATGACCGCTTTACAATCATAAGGTTTGCCGTCAGCACCCCACATTTTACCACCACCACGGATCATTGCAGGCATAGAAGCATCGACAATCACGTCATTTGGTGAATGGAAGTTGGTAATGCCTTTTGCAGAATCAACCATTGCAAGCGCAGGACGGTGTTCTTGGCAAGCATGTAAGTCTTCGATAATTTCTTCACGGAGTGAAGTCGGTAAAGTTTCGATCTTTTCATAAAGACCCGCCATACCGTTGTTCACGTTAATACCGAGTTCGTCGAATAATTTACCGTGTTTTTCGAAAGCATCTTTATAGTAAATTTTCACACAGTGACCGAAAACGATCGGGTGTGATACTTTCATCATGGTTGCTTTAACGTGCAATGAGAACAGGATGCCTGCTTCACGACAGTCTTCGAGTTCTTTCTCGTAGAAATCGCATAGGGCTTTTTTGCTCATAAACATCGAGTCAATGATTTCACCGTCTTGAAGCGCAACTTTAGGCTTAAGCACAATGGTTTCACCTGACTTGGTGATGAGTTCCATTTTCACATTACGCGCACGGTCTAAAGTCATAGATTTTTCACCGTGGTAGAAGTCGCCTTCGTCCATGTGAGAAACGTGAGTTTGAGACCATTGTTTCCACTCGCTCATTGAATGCGGGTGTTTTTTTGCATAATTTTTCACAGCAGCTGGCGCACGGCGATCAGAGTTACCCTCACGCAATACCGGATTCACTGCCGAACCAAGGCATTTACCATAGCGTGCCTTGATTTCTTTTTCTTCTTCAGTTGTTGGGTTTTCTGGATAATCAGGAATTGCATAGCCCTTCGACTGGAGCTCTTTGATACAAGACACTAACTGCGCAACAGAAGCACTGATGTTTGGAAGTTTAATAATGTTTGTATCTGGATCTTGGGTAAGACGACCTAACTCAGCAAGGTTATTGTTTACCTTTTGCTCATCTTTAAGGTAATCTGAAAATTCTGCGAGTACACGTGCTGCAACAGAGATATCACTTTTTACAATCTCGATGCCAGCAGGTTTGGTAAAGGTCTCAATGATCGGTAGCAATGAATAAGTCGCTAATAACGGCGCCTCATCAGTCAGTGTGTAAATGATTTTTGACTTTCCACCAGCCATATATAGCCCCTTGTGTTGGATTGAGTTACGGAAAACTGCGCTTTTGGCCCAGTTCCTAGAACCGATTTGCTGAAACAAACTTGAGAGTATCAGCGTTCATCACATGCGAGTCAACGCAATATCCTGTGATAACGACATTTCGATAAAAAATACTACAAAATGATATAATAGTAGCATTGTACGATGTATATATGCGGTCAAGTTTTGTCTTTTCAAATACAAACCGCTACCAGCCTTAAAGCTACACACCGAATTGATCATTTAGCAAACAAATACATAAGTCACTAAATAAGCAGGCTTATTCTGACAGACTTAGATGAATAATTCGTTAATTCTTTAGTGGTAGGATCAATTTAAATGCGATACCGTTATGGTGATTTGCAACGGCTGCTATACCGTCATGCTGTTGCATAATTGACTTCACAATAGCTAAACCTAGCCCTCCCGTTCGTGCTTTTTGATGCCGACTCTGATCGACTTGATAAAATCGGTCAAATAGATGTGGTAAATGTTTTTCCTCAATAAAAACACCTTCCGTCTGCACAATGATCCCCACATGTTGATCAGATTGATAGGCCTGTAATGCAATAGTCCCCTGTTCTTTACCATGCAATACCGCATTACTGATTAAATTCGCAATCGCTCTCTGCATTAAGGCTGCATTTGCCACAATACTCAAATCATCTGGCAGATCAAACACCAATCTCATTTGACGTTCTTCAATTACGCAATCAAAATAATCCGCAATCGTCTCGATTAGCTGTTTTACATTTAACGCCTGTTTTTCCAGTCCGTATTCTGCATGCTCCGAACGGGCAATGAACAACATACTTTCAATCATCTTGGTCAGCCGTTCATATTCTTCTAAATGTGAATATAATAAATTTTCCAACTCTTCGACCGGACGAGACTGGGATAATAAGATTTGAGTTTGCCCCATTAAATTATTCAGAGGAGTTCTGAGTTCATGTGCAATATCTTCTGAAAACTGCGATAGTTTTTGATAATCCTGCTGAATCTTATCTAGCATTTCATTCATTGCCTGACTGAGTTGCTGAACCTCAATGTTGTTTGATTTAATATGGATACGTGAATTAAGCTTTTGAACATTGATATTATTGGTCTCAGCGATCAAATGCCGCATCGAACGGAACAGATAATGTCCTACCATAAAACCCAACAAACTCGATAATAAAATGCCCAAACCACTATAAAATACAATTTTCCAGAAATATTGTTTGAGCATCGTATTGACTGCTGCCCATTGCTGACCTGCAATTAAATAATACTGTTGTTGGCGGCCATATTGAATTGTTTGGAAAGCAAAACGAGTACTTGGATATTCCGTTGTATTATTCGCATACTGAATTTGATTTGAATAATTGAATGCTGGAATACTGACCTGCAGCGGATTGATCTTTATCAAATCATGTTGTGCATCTTTGACGATAAATATACTGTCTTCATGCCCCACCATATTTTCATAAAGCTTGGGATATTTTACTAAAATATTGGCTGAATGAGCATCAGTCAAAAAGACGTCCATCCGCCTAATTCGCGCAGCTAAGGCTTTATCTTGTTGGGTATAGACTATTGCTTTGAAGTTTTGGTAAGACAACCCGCCAATACTGATAAAAACCACACAAGAAATCAGACTAAAAGCCAGACTCAGGCGCGAAGCCAAAGACAATTTACCCATTATGTCCATCTTTTAAATCGACCTTATAGCCCATGCCCCGCACGGTATATATCAACTTGGGCGCAAAATGATCATCAATCTTTGCCCTTAGGCGACGTATTGCAACGTCCACCACATTAGTATCCGTATCAAAATTAATATTCCAAACCATTGAGGCTATTTGCGTTCGTGTTAACACTTCTCCACGATGTTGAAGTAACAGTTGTAACAACACAAACTCTTTGGCTGTTAAATCAATCTTGGTGTCGGCTCGATGAACTTCCCGACTCAAGCGATTTAAACTCAGGTTAGCAATTTGATAAACCTCTTTTTCGACCTTTGGCACACGACGTAATAAACTTTTAATTCGTGCCAATAATTCTACGTATGAAAATGGTTTAACCAGATAGTCATCTGCGCCAAACTCTAATCCTTTCACCCGATCCAGAACATGATCTTTTGCCGTCAGCATTAATACAGGTATTTTCGAAAAAGTCCGTAACGTTTGCAAAACTTGCCAGCCGTCCAATTGTGGCAACATCACATCCAAAATCAATAAATCAAATGCTTCTTGTTGCAAACGTGACAATGCTTCTATGCCATCTGCTGCAACGGCACAGGTATAACCAGACTCATGTAATCCTTTCGCTAGAAACTGTGCGATTTTGAATTCATCTTCAACAATTAGAATATGCATTCCACATCTTAACCTTGTTTATCCCTCGCTAAGATTACAAATCGGTAATCCAATTGTCATCATGATCAAATTCATTTCTTTTTACCATGTCCTGAGGAAATAAAGATTTTCTATTACTCAGTCGCCTTGTTTGATTTTGGGAAAATGAATATGGACAACCTAATTACTCGCCTTACTTTTTCTTCTATTTTACTTACCAGCGTATCACTCAGCTCTGCCCAAGATACCAATCTTACGGGCTATTTTGTCTCGGCAAAAGTGACTGCTGCGGAGCTAAAGGCGAAGAATATGCAAACCAGTTTACGCCCTGGGATTGGTCAATTTGTAACAGGTAACGATCAGGATGATTTAATCAATACATCTCTTGGATTTGGCTATGATTTTGGCAATGGCTGGCGTACAGAAGCTGAATACACCTTTAAAAATGATGCTGAGTTTACTAGTGGCTCAACCAATTTTCCCACGAGTTTCAATCATCACAAAGTTGAGACACAACGTTTAATGCTAAATGCTTATCGTGATTTCGAAGTAATCCGAAATGTAGCGATTTACGGCAATCTCGGCTTGGGAGTAGCACGTACACAATCATCCGGTTGGCAAGGCAATATATCACGTCAATACCTTGCCAATACCGAAACACAATTGGTTTATAGCTTAGGTGCAGGCGCAACCTACACAGCCATTAAAAATTTAAATCTAGATTTGGGTTATCGCTATGTCGATTTAGGCAAAGCCGAGAGTGGTTTAAATAACTTTACGAATGCCCGCACTCTTCAAGATGAACAGATGAAAGCACACCTATATTCAAGTGACTTTTATTTAGGTGCAAGATATTCATTTTAAAATTTTAAAGCACTGATTAGCATTGTTTTTTTGTACTCTTATCCCATGCCCATGTATTGCCCTCACAACAACTGACGGCAATACAGACGAAAACATTGATCAACAAAGGTAGAATATTGTTATGTATAAAAATCTATTCACCATCGCCGCACTATCGGCTACAAGCAGCTTATTCGCAGCAACAAACCCATTGAGTGTGCATGTTCTCAACCAGCAAAATGGTCTACCTGCTGCTGATGTCACCGTTGTTCTCGAAGCACAACAAAAAAATCAGTGGATAGAGATCAATCAGGCCAAAACTGATCAAAATGGCCGAATTACTGCCCTTTATCCGACGCAACAACAATTAAAGTCGGGTATTTATAAAGTGACTTTTAAAACAGGTGACTGGTATAAAGCGCAAAAGCAAAGTAGTTTTTTTCCTGAAGTTCCAGTTATTTTTGAAGTTGATGGAACCTTACCGCACTATCACATTCCATTACTGCTCAGCCCCTACGGATATTCGACTTATCGTGGGAGCTAATAAAAAGGACGCTTATCGCGTCCTTTTTACTAAGTCTTAGCTCTTCAACCAACGATCAACTTTTTGCTGATCTTCAACGTTTAAT
This sequence comes from Acinetobacter colistiniresistens, assembly GCF_024582815.1. Lineage (NCBI taxonomy): Bacteria > Pseudomonadati > Pseudomonadota > Gammaproteobacteria > Moraxellales > Moraxellaceae > Acinetobacter > Acinetobacter colistiniresistens. The sequence continues at coordinate 1,750,521 of NZ_CP102099.1, read as the reverse complement.
TCAACCGTGGTCAATTCATTTTCACCCGCTTGAAGTTCAAATTGCAAAAGCTCATCACGACGGAATGCATAGACCGTAAATGTGCCTTGTTGTTTTGCGTACTTGGCTAAAAGCTTCTCCGAAGCCTTGATACCATCAATCGCAACAATCACATCATTGGCAGATAAACCCGCTTGTGCTGCTGCACTATCACGACGAAGCTGTTGCACTACAACCCCTTCAGCTTTATCTACAACTTTTAAGCCAAACGGTAAAGCCTTGTCACTTTTAACGGTGTAGCTCAAACCAAACTCTGGGAACAGTTGATCAAGTGGTAATTCATCAGTCGTGTTAATTAGATGATTGATCTGCTCAATCCAGTTATCGCCTGTCAGTTCACTACACAATTCAAAAATGGTGCGATCATTGACTTGAATTCCATTCTGGGTGTTTTCATATAAACGACGCATTAAAGCATCAAGGTTTGAACCACGTAAACGTAGTCCTAAGTCTAAACAAAGTGCCACTAAACTGCCTTTGTTATAATAGCTGGTTCCAGCATTATTCGAGTTTTCATCTTGACGATAGAATTTGATCCACGCATCAAAGCTCGACTCTGAAACCGATTGAATCATACGCCCAGGATTTTGCAGATAACGATCAATTTGTGCTTTTAATAAATCTAAATATGATTGTTGTGAAATCACCCCACTACGCAACAAAACCAGATCATCATAATAAGAAGTAAAACCTTCAAAAATCCATAATAAGCTGGTATAGGCTTCTTTATGTAAATCGTAATGGCTAAAGTTTTCAGGACGAATAAACTTCACCAACCATGAATGAAAATACTCATGACTACATAACCCTAAGAAACGTTGGTAATCTTTTGATGGTTCTACTGCTTCATCTGCCTTCGGGAGATCATCACGTGGCGTAATTAAACTGGTGCTATTGCAATGTTCCAGACCACCATAGCTACTTCCTGTCGCCATGGTCATAAAGGTATAGTTCTGGAAGGGTGCTGAACCAAACATCTGAATTTCAGTTTGACAGATCTTTTCAATATCCGTTTGTAAACGGGTCAAATTGGTGCTGTGTTTTCCTGAAATCACAAACTCATGCGGAATGCCATGGGCTTGAAAACTAAAGCGAGTCTGATCAGCCAATTCAAATGGGCTATCAATCAACTGGTCGTAATTGTCTGATTTTAAAGTAAAGCGTCCTTTGACCAAGCTTTTGTTTGGCAAACCAGTCGCAATTTGAAAATGCTTTAACTCATCTGGTAGAAAAATTTCCAGCTCACATGGCGATTGCTCTTGATCTTTTAATCCTAAACAGACACAAGCAGGGTTCACGTACAAACGAGTTTGATCGACATAGGCACCGCGTACTGACAGATCATACGCATAGACATCATACTCAACCGTAATCAGTTCATGATCGGTATTGAATAAGCGCCAACGGTTTTTCTCGGTTTTTTTAATACTCAGTAATCGTCCTGCTTCATCAGAGGCCTTCACTGATTCAATGTGCTTGGAAAACTCCCGAATCAAATAACTGCCAGGAATCCAGGTTGGCAACCACAATTCTTGGTTTGGATTGGCAAGAAAGCGTAAGGTGACATGAATCAGGTGTTGGCGATAATCGTCGAACTCAATTTGATAGTGCAACATAATTTCTAATCATGAAAATGGGAACAATTTCGCACAGCTTAGCATTTTTTTACAAAGTCATGCGTAGATGTCGTAATTGTCAGCAAAAGTTTAGGGGCTATTGTCACTTTATCTATGGTTGCGACAGTGGAGATTTTTTAGGCGATACAAGGCATGTCTTGTGAATTTTAGTCATTCTAAATGAACAAGGTATAACGTAGTAGCGACAAAAAATGCCCCTGTCCCAAAGGGTTGGGGCTAAAATACCCTCATACTTCGTTATGAAACTTGGCAAGGGAATAGCCATTCCCTGCGTTTCATGTCTCGTCTGATGAATTTTTAGCCTACAACGCAATTCATATATAAAATGTCAATAGCCCCTAGATTCTTCAACAAAAAAGTCATAGCATTCTCCTCTCACATTTAAGGCCACTGGATCGGCTATACAAGGTATTCACGTGAAATTTCTTCTCCCCCTCTTTACATTGTTGAGTCTCATCTGTGCAAATCTGGCACATGCAAATTTACTGAGCATTGCTCCTGAAACAGTTGAAGCTCAAGCTTGGTCGGTGATTGATGCCCAGTCAGGGCAAATCATTGCAGAACATAATAGCCATGTTCAGCGAGCCCCTGCATCTCTTACTAAAATGATGGTGGCCTATATTGCCTTAAAAGAGATTGAAGCCGGTAAATTACGTAAAGAAGAAGTTCTAACCGCAACACCAGTTGTGAGTACTGTGATGTGGGATGAATCACAAATGTATCTGAAAGCTGGTGAACAAATTTCGGTTGATCAACTTTTGGCAGGGCTGATCGTGATGTCTGCGAATGATGCAGCTGTGACTTTAGCTGAAAAAATCTCGGGCAGCGTGCCACAATTTGTTGCGCGAATGAATCAGGAAGCACAAGCCTTAGGTATGAAAGATACCCATTTCAGCAACCCTGCTGGGATTACCATGACCGATCATTATTCAACTGCGGCAGATCTCAGCTTGTTGGCAAAAGCGATTGTGAAGCAAACTCCTGAATACTTATATTATTCAAAAATGCCAAGCTTTAGCTATAACCAGCATTTTCACCATGCTACCAACCTTGCCTTGAAAATGGATCCAACTGCAGATGGTTTAAAGACCGGCTTCACCAAGGCAGCGGGTTATAACCTAGCCTTAACCGCTGAACGCCCGACCTTGAATTCACCAATTGAAAAGCGTCGCCTTATCGTTGTTGTTTTAGGTACACCAAGCGCAGTGAAACGTGCTGAGGTTGCACACAAGTTAATGAACCTGGCTTATACCTATACCCGTGATGAAGAAGTTATTCCTAAGCAAAGATTGATTGCAGAACTGCCCGTGATTAAATCAACCTTGAAAATATTTAGGGTCGAAACACAGCAGCCGACCATTGTGACAACCTCTTTATATGGTCAAACAACACCAATTGACTTAAATACCTTTGATTTATTGACTCAACGCATTCATTTGAGTGATGCCAATCAACAAGTCACCACGGTTGAACCTCTTGAAACTACCAATACACGCATTAATATTGAATTGAATGAACAACGCTTAACTGCACCTTTAAAACAAGCTATGAACTTGGCTACCGTATCAATTTATCAGAACAACCAGTTGATCCGCAGCTTACAAATCGAGAATGATGTACAGATTGAGGAAGCCAATATTTTCCAGAAAATCATGATCTGGTTTTCTAATCTGTTCAGTTTTTTTTCAACAAATGACACTAAAAACCCAAAAGTTTACCCTTTAAATCAAGGTTAAAAAAAACCTACTTTTTCTATCAAGATTACCAATACAATCTTGAAAAAAGGATGGCATAATCCAGCCATCCTTTCACAAAAAAATTAGGTTAATCATGAGTAAAACCTTACATCATATCGTGATTGTAGGCGGTGGCGCAGGTGGTTTAGAACTTGCGACACAACTAGGTGAACGTTTTGGGAGACGTAAGAAAGCCCGAATTACCCTAGTCGACCAAAACCTCACGCATATATGGAAACCTCTCCTTCACGAAATCGCAGCTGGCTCGCTCAATCCCCACGAAGAACAAACCAATTATTTTGCCCATGCCGAAAAACATCATTTTGAGTTTGTCCTTGGTACTCTCGTTGATGTTAATAAAGATAAAAAACAAATTACACTTTCTCCTCCACAGCTTTCCAAAGAACATACCCCTCTTATCCAGACGCTAAACTACGACACACTTGTGCTTGCTGTCGGTTCCGTATCCAATGACTTCGGCACAGAAGGTGTACGTGAACATTGCCATTTTCTCGATAGTCGTCAACAGGCCGATATCTTCCAACAAGATTTGTTCCATCTCTATATCGAAGCACAAAGTCAGCCAAATGAACGTGCCTTAAATATTGGAATCGTAGGTGCAGGTGCAACGGGAGTTGAACTGGCAGCAGAACTGATTGAAACCACCAAAAACTTCTATCGGTATGGTCTAAAGAAAATTGACCCTAAACAAGTCAAAATTACCCTGATTGAAGCTTCTGATCGTATTTTGCCTGCCCTCACAGAGAAAACCGCTGCACATAGTGCCAAACAACTGAAGAAAATGGGGATTGAAATTCTGACCCAACATAAAGTACAAAAGGTTGATGAATCAAATGTCTATTTTAGTAATGGCAGTGTCTTACACTCAGATATTACAGTATGGGCAGCCGGTGTAAAAGCACCCAAAGTCCTAGAATCCTTCCATGATTTTAAACGTGACAAAATCAATCGCTTAATGGTCTATGCAACCTTACAAACCTACTCTGATCCCAATGTGTTTGCTTTCGGTGACTGTGCCAACTGTCAACTTGATGCACGTCAGCCACCATTAGGACCACGTGCCCAAGTAGCAAGTCAGCAGGCCACTTTTTTGGTCGATGCAATGGCTGCACGTTTATCTGGCTCGCCTCAACCAATGTTCACATTTAACGAGAAAGGATCTCTAGTGTCACTTAGCCACAATCAAGCCGTAGGAGAGTTGCTGGGTGATGTAAGCGTACAAGGTTTTATTGCCAAAACCATGTACGTCTCGTTATATCGACTGCATCAGGCCAATATTCATGGCTATACTCAAGCAGGCATGCTCACCATGAAAGATTTTTTAACGCGTCGTGTCCGTCCAAAAATTAAACTGTATTGAGTTGAAATTTGATATTTCGTCTCAATATTTGACTAAATCGTTTCAAAAAGTGGAAAATGGTCAACAAAATCTGTTTTTCACTTTATGATATTACAGTTTAAAACTATTGATGACATGGATTCAAAACATGACTGCTATTGCAAATAACCACGTGGTTTCATTCCACTACACTTTAACAAACGCTGAGGGTGAAACACTTGACCAATCTCAAGGTGAACCACTTGCATATTTGCACGGCGCGGGCAACATCATTCCTGGTTTAGAAAATGCACTTACAGGTAAAACTGTTGGTGAAAAATTCACTGTAAACGTTCCAGCTGCTGAAGGTTATGGCGAATATAACCCAGACTTAGTTCAAGAAGTTCCAGCTCAAATGTTCCAAGGCGTGGACAACATCCAACCAGGTATGCAGTTCCAAGCTCAAACTGATGACGGTGTTCAAATCGTAACCGTTAAAGCAATTGAAGGCGACAACATCATCGTTGATGCGAACTTCCCACTTGCTGGTCAAGATCTTACTTTCGAAGTTGAAATCGTTGAAATCCGTGATGCTTCTCAAGAAGAATTAGATCACGGCCATGTTCATGGTGCAGGTGGTCACCACCACTAATTCTTTTTGAATTAGATGGAAAAGCAAAGCTTCGGCTTTGCTTTTTTATTGCCAATACTTTTACAAAATTAAAAAATCGCTTAAGGTCTAGATATTCTCTTCTTAAAATAGCTTAATGATGTCTACTGCTTATCAATTGATTTGGTTCCGTCAGGACCTAAGAATTCATGACCATGCTGCACTTTGGCATGCGACTCAAGCTGGTCCCTGTATTGCAATGGTGATCCTCTCACCGGAACAATGGCAGTTACATCACGATGCACCCATTAAAATTGAGTTCTATCTACGCCAACTCCAAGCCTTAAAACAGCAACTTGAACATTTGCATATTCCCTTATTAGTGCAAATCATCCCACTCTGGAAGGACATCCCTGATTTTCTCAAGCAACTTGCCCAACGCATTCCTATCCATAATATTTATGCCAACATCGAGCTAGCAGTTAATGAATTAAAACGGGACCAGTCTGTACAAAAATTTTTGAATCAGCAACAAAAAGAATTGATACTTTTCCATGACCGAACCCTATTTCCTGTCGCTTCGATTCGCAACCAATCTAATCAACCCTATCAAGTTTTTGGTGCATTTAAGAAAACCTGCTATCAACGTTTACAGCATGGTTTGCCACAATGCTACCCAGCACCTCAGACTCAACACCCTATAGCACTGGACGATTCGCTTTTTCAACAGAGTGATCTTCAGCAACTGCATAGCAATTATATTCAACAGATATCAACCACTCGCTATACGGAATGGCAAGTGGGCGAGCAACACGCACTCATGTTACTCGATCAATTTATTGATAAACAATTGGCTGGCTATAAAACGGCACGAGATTTTCCTGCTGTAGCGGGAACTAGTCAGCTTTCAGCCTATTTAAATATCGGAATTATTTCCATTCGCCAATGTCTACAAGCGCTATTTCGGCAACAGCATGGCCATTTTGAAATTCAGTCTGAAGGCCAACAAACATGGTTAGATGAATTACTTTGGCGCGAGTTTTATCAACATGTCCTGTTTGACTTCCCTCAGGTTTCAAAACATCTGCCCTTTCAAGCTGCCACTAAAAAAATCCGCTGGCGGGATGATCCCATTGCTTTAAAAAAATGGCAACAAGGCCAAACTGGAATTCCAATTATTGATGCAGGCATGCGGCAAATGCTCGCAACAGGTTGGATGCATAATCGTGTTCGTATGATCTGTGCCATGTTCTTAAGCAAAAACTTGCTGATTGACTGGCGTAAAGGCGAACAGTGGTTTATGCAGCATTTGATTGATGGGGATTTGGCTGCCAATAATGGTGGATGGCAGTGGTGTGCCTCCACAGGAACCGATGCTGTACCCTATTTCAGAGTATTTAATCCTATCACTCAATCACAGAAATTTGATCCAGAAGGTGAATATATTCGTCAATGGGTTCCAGAACTGGCCCAGCTTGATCACAAAACAATCCATGAACCTTATGCAAAGCATCAGGGCTTATCGATAAACTATCCTCAGCCAATCGTTGATTTAAAAATGAGCCGTCTTCGTGCAATTGAAGCATTTAAGCTTCCTTCCTGAAGATTACATAAAATAAAAAAACTGTTATCTTGGATGTTTTTTGTTCTAAAGAAATACATACTATACTGTATGTAACTGTTTATAAAATTATTTTACAAAGCCAACAACAGAAAAACTGTCGTAAAAACCGTAAAATAATGCTAACTTGGTTATAAAAGACATTTATTAAAATAAAATTATTATGCAAAAAATCCAGCTCCTGCACTCGTCTTATGGATTATTTCAGCTCAAATCTTTATGGGTATAGTGGCGTATGAGTGGTTACCCGCAAGTTATCGTGGAAGTTGGGTTTTTCTACTTTTACTCTTAATCGCTGGCGCATTCCTCAACGTTGGCATGGCATTACTGCTAGGGCTCATTACCTTTATTGGCGTTGCAGTATATTTCTTTCTTGATTTGGCCAATCAAACCTATATTGAACGCCAACTTTTGTTATTGTTTGTTCTGCCAATTACTCCAATTTTTCTCAGCGCAATCCGTCATAATATTCAAAATGCCCTTAAAAGTTTCCGTGCAATCCAAAGCTATGACCGTAATTATCAACATGATATTTTGCCATTAACAGCGCTAACGCATTTTCAGGTTGAACTCAGAAAGCTTTTAAAATTAACGCAGAAAGATCATTATAAAATTATTAGTACCCATATCAACAATACTGTACTTATTCGTGAAATGCTGGGTGAGGATATCTGGAAAGAAACGCAAAATAAAATTATGGCAATCCTGTCTAATGAACGAGACAGTGTAATTTACCATTTTATTAATGAAGAACTCAGTGAAATTAAAAGTATTGTCATACACGATTCAACACTTGATGAACATCAAAGCTACCCCTTATTTATTCAAGATCTTCAGGCACTCACTGTACTTAAACTCAACATTGAACAACATATAGAATACCTGGCTCCTGCAAGCAGTGAGGTGCGCTAATGTCTTTACTGCTCAACATTTGCGGTATCTTGGTCGCCACCAGCCAGTTTCCTGATACGACCCTACAGCAATTTTATCAACGGTACTATCATTGTAATATTCAGCTTGCCAAAACGGACTCGAGTACTCAGCTTGAAACCCCACAAACCGTTGCGGAACTTTTCCCCCAACCCGCTACATGGTGGCCAATATTTACATCTGACCAATTAAACTCAGAAAGTTTTAAGCAATTGATTGCCAAAGGGATTAGGCCTGGTGTGATTTTACCAAATGAATATTTTAGTGCGATTAAATATTATGAAATCAAAAAAGCGGTCAATCAAGGCGCCATTCCCATAGCTTTCTATCAAATGACCCATTCAAAATATTTTGCTGCCAAAGCCACTTTTTCAACGGCAATTGGATTACGTCCTCTCGCTGCACTAATTGAAACAGGTTGGGATGAAAACATCATTGCTCAACCTGCTGGCAGCTATATCATTCAATCGAATAGCCCTGATGAATTGCCGATTCCTGCACGAAAAATTCAACATCATCAACACTATTTTTATCAGGCTATTACCGATCCCTCACAAAGTACGGGGTACCAAGTCGTGATTAATCCACCGCTCGGTATGCCGCTCAATAACATCGAATACCCTCAGCTTGGGATTTCTTGGGATTTGAATCGTACTCAGTTTACCAGTACTCAAGAGGGTATAGAAACGAGCCTATGGGGCTATATCCTGATTACTCTGAGTACTGTCGTTATCCCGCTCGACTATATTTATTCAGCGCATTATCCAAGCCTGCTGAGTACTTTTGGAAGTTCAATTTCTTGGATTTCATTATTACTTGGTGGTGGACTATTGCTGATCCTGATTATTTCAATTATCCGCAGGAGAAGAATAAATGCCCGCAATTGATATTCTTTTCTTATTTGGCTTTCTTGGGATTTGGATTCCACAAGCATTCTGGGCTTGGCTAAGTTTTCAGGCATGGAAATACTCTAAAAATGCGGCGAAAGAACTCGAAAATTTGCCTGTGCCTGAACATTGGCCCGTTTTAAGTGTCTTGATTCCCGCTTATAACGAAGGAGTCGTCATTGAAGATACCTTACATGCCATTGCACAGCAGGATTATCCAGCACATGCCTATGAAGTACTACTGATTAATGATGGTTCTAAAGACAATACTTTGGAAATTGCCGAACGTATGGCTGCCATTTACCCCTGCATTAAAATTGTCAATGTGCCCAAAGGAATGGGAGGTAAAGGAAAATCCCGTACCCTGAATAATGGTTTACCCCATGCCAAGGGGGAGCTGATTGTGGTCTACGATGCTGACAGTACTCCAGAACCAGACTGTGTCCGTCTCTTAGCTCAAACCTTAATGGCAGATAAAAAATTAGTTGCAGTAAATGGTAAAGTTCGTACCCGTAACTGGCGAGACAGTATTTTGACCCGTTTTATTGCGATTGAATTCATTTTCTTTCAGTGGATTTTTCAAGGCGGCCGTTGGCAGCGTTTCGAACTTTCCACCCTCATGGGGACAAACTATGTCATTTGGCGAGATGCTTTGGAAACGCTGGGAGGATTTGATGAAAAATCCTTGGTAGATGATACAGAGATGAGCTTTCGTATCTTCCTTGGACAAAGACGCATTAAGTGGGTTCCTTATGCCGTGGGTTGGCAGCAAGACCCTCCATCATTAAGTGTCTTTATCAAACAGCGCTCACGCTGGACTCAAGGTAACTTCTACGTCACCAGTAAGTATCTTCCAATTGCGCTCAGAAAACCTTTTCCAATTGGTATCGAAATCTTCAATAACATCATGTGCTATGTGTTGTTTGTTCCAGCGCTGATCTGGAGTCATATCACCTTAGCTTTAGGTCTACTTGGTATCGCAGGGATTACTGTTCCAGGGCCATTTACCCTGCTCTGGGGCTTATCCTTCTGCTTATATGTGGCGCAAATGTGGTTCACTCTATCTTTAGAAAAAGCCAAACCTCAACTCTATTTCTTCTCAGTCTTATCTTACGTTACGTATTCACAAGTGTTCTTATTTATCGTGTTTAAAGCTGCTTATGACATGCTCAAAAATAAGATCCAAGGCAATTCATTACAATGGTATAAAACTGAGCGTAGCAAGGAGAAAAAATAAATGAAAAATAAAACTTTACATCATCCGCTCTTCAAAGTCTTCGTTGCAAGTGTTGCTCTCTCCTTGCCCATCTTTGCATCGGCAGATACCTTGAATACATGGAAGTTTGATAATATCAATACCTCCAATAAATACACCATCGAGCCACACTTCTTTTATGTGGGGAAAGGTTCTGAATGGCAAAATATCCGCTTCATCAGTGATTATTCTACTGAGCATTTCACCACCCTTTTGGTCAAACTGGATGATAAACTGATCTACAACACCACCTTAAATGGTGACGGTACTCTAAGTTTCAATATTCCAGTTACTCAAAGTGGTTTTCATCGTTTAGATTTTATTTTACAGCAATACTCACCCACAACCTCTCCAGCTGCTGATAAAACCACGTTCTGTAGTGAAGATGTGGATCAAGTGACTTATTTAAGTAATTCCAAAATTGAGTATATTCGTCACCGACCGATTTATCGCCTCAAAGATTTACCTGACGCTTTGTTTAACCCTCAAGTCGTTCGTCCTGCACCTTTTGTCGGGGTACTGAAATACAACCTAGCAAATGTCAATGAAGCTTCGATGTTAGGACGTTTAATGAGTGCTTGGGGTTCTGTCACTCCGATTCAGTGGTATGAACAGAATGCGCCCGCAGAACAAAACCCAAACTTTTATATTGAAATTATCAAATCAGCAACTGCCTTACCAAAAGGAACACTGGTTCAAATCAGTAGCACAAATGATATTCCTACATTACAAATTCAATATGATCAGCCAGAAAAACTGGTCTCGGCAATCAATGGCTTACTCAATCAAGATTATTTACAACAACTGGATACCTCTGCAACGTTCCTGCCAAATAAACTTGCCGCACCAGAGTGGGCTAAAATAAGACAAATCCATACCTTGGCAGACTTAGGTATCAATGATTTCCGTTTAAATCAGGCTGAAAAAAACCTGTTCCTGAATTTCCCTGCCGTCTGGCAACCCACAGATATTTTACAAGGGCAAATTGCGCTACGAGTCCAAAGTGGATTACTGGAAGGTTCCAACATTACCACATGGATTGATGGTGGACTGGCAGGCAGTTTAAAAACAGCCAACTTAGATTCAGATCCAGTGAATCGCCAATTTAACTATTTTGCGAAAACCATTTCAAATAACACAACCTTTAATCTAAAACTTGAAAATTCTGTGATTGTAAACTCACAATGTTTACCAACAGCCAAAGGTTCTCTGTGGATTGATACACAAAAATCGACGGTAAAATTACCCCATAAGCTTAAAAATGGGGTTGCTTCACTGTCAATGAGCTTTGCAACACATCCAACCATCGCCATTGATGGCAATGCTGGAAGTCTGGAAATTGCGATGACCACCAGTCAAGTGGCAAAGAAAATGCTCATGACCAATGATCCAATTCCCTTAAATCTGGTGAAATTGGATCCGAATAAACCAGAGCTTCTCAATGTTCAGGTGAATGCCAATATTTATCGTCAACAAGTTTTAATGCATCAAAATACACTTTACCCACCTGCAACAGCGAATGGTTTTTTAGTCAGTTTCCATGACCAACGTTTTGATATTATTACCGACTCCATTCAAGGTGCGCAAAACTTCAGCAAATTATGGGAGAAAATTCAACAGAATATTCCCAACAATGCCAGTAAAATACTGGTCACCGAAAGTGGGCAAGTCTTTATTTTACAAAAGATTCTTGTCGGAAATCAAAAAGCGCCTCTTATTAAACAATCATCATTCTTTATCTTGGTTGTTATAATCTCTGCTATCATGGTTTTGGCAATCTTGCTCTGGTACTGGCGAAAAAGACCAAATGCTAAAAATAAAGCTGAATAAATCAACAGTTTTAACTACACTCGCTTTATCAACCCTCTTGTTTTTAGGAGGTTGTGCTCATATTGAAACAGATGTGCAGCCTCCACACATTGAAGGTATATTTTGGCAGCCAGACTTAGCCACAACCCCACCAAATGGTAACTGGGAGCTGCTCGGTGTCTCTACGTTTGTTCCCCAATGGTCTGTGGTGCAATCCAGATCATGGCTAGACCATGATCTTGGTCTGGAAAAATGGGATAAAAATATTAATCTAAAAAAGCTCCAGCAAAAAACATGGGCACAAAATATTCTGCTCGGCTTAGCTGGAGAGTATGATGAAAAACAAGCACGTTCCAATGTATTACAACTTGCCGAACAATCCAAAAAAATTATTCAGAATACAAAGAATATCGCACTTAAGGGATATTATTTTCCAGTCGAGGCCGATCCCACCTGGATCTGTGTGGATGACCTTGCCAAAGCAATTCGAACTTTACCAAAACCACTCTGGATTAGTATTTACAGCGCTGAACAAATGCCAGAGCACTTGGATTCTTGGTTAAAAAGCTGGTTACCCAATCACACTGGTGTATTCTTTCAAGATGGTGTTGGTGTCGGCACCCGTACCCCTCAGCAAGCACGGGCAGTTTTAGATGACTTACAAAAAGAGTTTGGGAAAGATAAAATCGTGATTGTCCTAGAAGCCTTCCGTCCTGTAAAGGAAGGACAATTCCGTTCAGCTTATCCATGGGAAATCATTCAACAGCTCAAGGCCTATGAAGGACAAACCGTATATATTTTTGATGGTCCACATTATATGAACCGTTTCAGCGTCTATAGTGTTGCCTTATGGTATAAGCTTAAATATGGCTTTAGCACAAAGACAACATCATAAATTAACCTAAAGCGATCTGGTCCAGAATTCGCTGTGATGCTTTGCCATCACCAAATGGATTTGGCACATTTGCCATTTTGGCATAATGAGCTTGATCCGATAATAATTTTTCTGCTTCCTGAATAATCTTGTCTTGATCAGTTCCAACCAAAATCCCCGCTCCAACCTGTACAACTTCTGGGCGCTCAGTTGTTTCCCTTAAAATAAGCACCGGTTTATGGAATGAAGGACTTTCCTCTTGTAAGCCACCCGAATCTGTCAAAATAAAGCTCGCCCGATCAATGACGGCAAGTAGACTTGGATAATCCAGTGGTTTAACTAAGTGTATTTGAGCATGTCCATCAAATCTTGCATGAACAACATCATGCACAGCAGGATTTAAATGCACAGGCCAAACGAAATGGACATCCGGATATGTTTCTGCCAAATACGCTACAGCATTACAAATATTTTGAATTCCTTCGCCAAAATTTTCACGACGATGTGCAGTAATCAGCACAACTCTCGCCTGTGCTGGAAAGCTGAGTCCATGTTGCTGTAATTGATTCAGTTGCGTACCTTGCTGCTGGATGAGTTCACGACCTAAATAAACAGCATCAACCACAGTGTTACCTGTTACTGTAATTCCTTCCGCAGCAATATGCTCTTGTCGTAAATTTTGTTTCGATTGCTCCGTTGGTGCAAAATGCCACTTGGTAATTCTGGATACCAGTTGGCGATTTCCCTCTTCTGGAAATGGATGCTCTAAATCATATGAACGTAAACCTGCCTCTACATGTGCCACAGGAATTTTCATAGAAAAAGCAACTAAGCCTGCGGCTAGAACTGTAGTGGTATCACCTTGAATGACAATTGCACTACGCTGTTGACCATCATTAAAAATACCTTCTAACTGGCTTAAACCCTGTATCAGTAACTGATTTAGACTTTGCCCAGCATTCATCATTTTCAAACGATGATCAATTTTTATTTGAAAAAATTCAATGGCATCTCGGACCAATTCGTCATGCTGACCCGTAAAAATAACCTCAACCTGAAAACGGGCATCCTGTTGAGCCAGTAGAATAACTGGTGCTAATTTAATCAGTTCAGGTCGTGTTCCAAAGACAATTGAAATGAGTTTTTTCATTGTTAGAAATCCTTATAAAATACAAGTTCAGTACGTGTGTTGTTATAATTTTCTGTTCCATCGGCTAAAGCATCTTTTAAATAACGGCCGTATAAACGCTCAACCCGCAATTTTACAGGAACATAGTTAAAAGGCTGCCAGGCAAGCCCTGCCCCATATTCAAATAAATTATTATAATTTTCGCCCTTAGAGTCCGCGAGGGTATGCAGTTTGCCATAGGCCTGTACCGTACCCGCCTCACCGCGATAAAGATTAAAACCAGAACGTAATCTCAGGTCAGCAATGATGTTATAATTTTCTCGTGAATAACTGGCGACATTGCCATATAAATCAGTAAAGTAATCATTCCAGATTGTGCGTTGTTCTAAGGCTGGATTGGCGTACCATTCCTGATAACCGGTAACACCGCCGACTACACTTTCACGAAATTTATCCCGATTACGGTCAATCAAATCATAGCTACCACCCACTTCCAGATAAGCACGGACTGGAATAGATTGCCAAGGCTGATAATTTGCCCCGACACCGAGTGTTACAGCATTTTCATCAATAATTTCTGGGCGTACCCCACCTTTGGATTTGGTGTCACGATTCAAATTCACAAAGCCATACACTTGGGCTCGACCACCCTCCAAGTTTTTACCGTAACGCATTTTTAATGGGAAAATGAAATCGTCATAGCGTGACTCATAGGAAGGAGCAAAATAAATATCTTTAAAAGTCGATTGCACGGCTGGACCACTTAAGTTCTGTACGGCTTGTTGTGATTTTGCGGCGATCTCTGCATCTGATGAGGTCGATAAATGTTTAAAAATGACCAAAGCCTCTTGATTTCTTTTCTGCTGATTCAATAAATAGGCTTCTTGCAGTTTGAGTTGCTCATCTTGCGGCGCTAACTGTTCAGCTTTACGTACGCTTTGAATTGCGTCCTTTTGCTTATTGAGACGAATCTGCAAATAAGTCAAGCTCTTCCATACCTTAATATCTTGCGGTGTCAATCGCCCTAATTCGATCAGAATTTTTTCAGCTTCTTCTGGCTGGCTTTGCTCAATTTTATAAAATTTATCCCAACGGTCATAAATTGGATTGCCTGGTTTATATGCTGCATCCCCTTCTTTAACGAAATCAGGCTCGGCACTCATGACCTGTATCGGTAAAGTGAGACCTAAAAGTAATAGCGTATGGCTCAGCAGCGTATTTTTGGAATTTTTCATCGCAGATCTCAACTAAAAATACTCATAATATGGACAATAAAAATCAATGTAACCCAAAAAGTTAAAGTGTTAAATTATTCATATATAATAACCAAATCATGGTTATGCTATCGTTAAAATAAGTTATTTTATAATAGATTAAGTTTATGAATCATCAATAGAATTTTACAAACAAATCATACATTACCCTGTAAAACCAGATTAGATTAAACCCTGTTTAAAGAGCAAAATTATGTCTTTTTCTCAACATGCAGAACCTCATGTGATACAACGTTCAGGCTGGCTACGGGCCGCTGTTTTAGGCGCCAATGATGGCATCATTTCCGTAACCAGTTTAATTATGGGAATGGCTGCCAGTGGTGCAAGCTCACATACTCTATTGATTACTTGTATTGCTGGGTTAATTTCAGGTGCAACCTCAATGGCAGCTGGAGAATACATTTCCGTCAAATCCCAAGAAGATATTGAAAAATCAGATCTTCGTTTTGAAGCCAGAGAACTGGAAAAAAACCCACATGCTGAACTCAAAGAACTCACACAAATCTATATTTCGCGCGGCCTAAACCCTGAACTTGCCCATGAGGTTGCCACGCAACTTACTGAGCATGATGCGCTTGGCGCCCATGCACGCGATGAGATCGGTATCCATGAAAATACCGCAGCCAATCCTGTCCAAGCAGCGCTTTCCTCTGCCGCTTCTTTTTCTTGCGGTGCTGCCTTACCTATGCTGGCAATTCTGCTTAGTCCAAGCACATGGATCGCACGTTCAGTCCTGATCACAGGCATTATTTCACTGGCACTGCTCGGTGCTTTATCCAGTTATTTTGCACGCACCTCGATGTTAAAAGGTAGTCTGCGGATTACAGTATGGGGCATTTTGGCGATGGCATTCTCAAGTTGGGTCGGTTCGCTCTTTAATGTCACCCCGATTTAAAATACTTTTTAAGTCTAAAAGTCTGTCTATATTCAATACTTAAATAGCGATTATTATTTGCATGGTTTTTTGTTTTTACGTTAAGGTGATACAAAATGTAATGAGTCTTGCTTCATGTCAATTTTAGAATTATTAGAAATCAAGCATCCAATTTTACTCGCGCCAATGGCAGGTGTTTCTACACCAGAACTCGCAGCTGAGGTTTCCAATCAAGGCGCTTTCGGTTCTTTAGGATTAGGAGCCAATACAGCAGAAAGTGCCAAAGCACAAATCTTAAAAACTCAAGAACTGACAGATCAGCCCTTTCAGGTTAACTTTTTTTGCCATCAATCGGTCTCCCTGCAGCAGGAAATAGCTCAACAGTGGATTGATTATCTTCGCCCCCAATTTGAGAAATTTGCAGCGAAAGCGCCAACTCAGCTCAACTGTATCTATCCCAGCTTTTTAGATAATGATGATTTCCTCAATATCGTACTGGAAACACGCCCCAAAGCAGTCAGCTTTCATTTTGGCATCCCCCACCCACATCAAATACAGGCCTTAAAAAATGCGGGTATTGTCACACTGGTTTCTGCAACCAACTTACTTGAAGCACAAGCGATTGAAGCCGCAGGTATTGACATTATTATTGCTCAAGGAATCGAGGCAGGCGGGCATCGTGGTATCTTCAATCAACATTTTGATGCTGCGATAAAGACTGCTGATCTGGTTCAACTCATCACCCAGCACTGTCATCTTCCGGTGATTGCAGCAGGTGGTATCATGAATGGTGACCATGCCAAAGAAATGCTAAAAATTGGTGCATCAGGCATACAACTAGGAACCGCATTTATTCAATGTAAAAGTTCCAGTGCCAACAACGCTTATCGGAAAGCCCTGTTCAGTCAACCATTAACTCAAGTCAGTGCCAGTCTCTCAGGCCGTCCGGCACGCGGTTTAATTGGTACATGGCATACCCAAATCGATTCACCGCATCGACCCGCTACACCACCATATCCTTATACTTATGATCTGGCCAAACAGCTCATGAGCATTGCCAATGCACAGCAGGATTTTAGTTATGGCGCCTTTTGGGCAGGCAGTAATGTAGCACAAATCAGAGAATTAGAAGCAGCTGATCTGGTCAATCAACTGGTCCTAGAAATGAAAACCAACTAAATCTCGACAATAAAAAAACCGGCCTCATCAAGGTCGGTTTTTTTATGAACTTATTTAATTGCTTCTAGCAAAGTATGCTGTGCATTATGCGGCTCTTCACCTTCCACGGGTCGTGCACGATCCCAAACACCATCGCCTTGTAACACCCATGCTTGCTGATTATCTTTGAGATAATTCAATAAACCGAGTTGGTAGATCCGCTTTTTCAATGCAGGATCTTCAATCGGGAAACAGGCTTCAACACGGTTGAATAAGTTGCGATCCATCCAGTCCGCACTTGAACCATAAATACGTGGATTACCATTATTACTAAAATAGTAAACCCGAGTATGTTCCAAGAAACGCCCGACAATCGAACGAACACGAATATTTTCTGAAAGATTTGGCAGACCAGGACGTAGACAGCAAATCGAACGAATGATCAGGTCAACCTGAACACCGGCCTGCGATGCTTCATAGAGTTTATTAATCAATTGAACTTCGGTTAATGCATTCACTTTAATAATGATTTGTGCAGGTCGGCCTTCTTTGGCATTGACAATTTCTTCATCAATATAATTGATCAATTGTGCATGCAGAGTGAAAGGCGCATGGAGTAGCTTTTTCGGCTTCGCCATTTTCCCCATACCCGTTAATTCCTGAAAAATACGGTGTACATCTTCACACAAGTCTTTATCGGTGGTCATCAAACCATAGTCGGTATAAATACGTGCATTGGTGGCATGATAGTTCCCCGTCCCCAAATGCACATAACGTACCAGTTTATTGTTTTCACGGCGTACCACCAGAATCATTTTGGCATGCGTTTTATACCCAACGATGCCATAAACGACCACTGCACCCGCTTCTTGCAAAACGTTGGCCACTTCGATGTTTGATTCTTCATCAAAACGGGCACGCAGTTCAATTACTGCCGTCACCTCTTTACCATTGCGGGCTGCTTCTGCAAGTACCTGTACGATTTCTGAATCAGCGCCGCTGCGGTAAAGGGTTTGCTTAATCGCCAACACTTGGGGATCACGGGCCGCTTCACGCAACAATTGAATCACTGGTGCAAATGATTCAAACGGATGATGTAGCAAAATATCCTGTTTTTGCATTGCGGCAAAAATACTTTCCGACTTTTTAAATGGTTTTGGAATCACAGGGGTATGCGAGTCATAACGTAAATGTGGACGTTTAAAATTCGACAGTAACCGCGCCAAATTCACTGGCCCATCTACTCGATACAATTGCTCTTCGTTCAAATCGAACTCATCCAACAAGTATTCATAGATATGCTTTGGACAGTTATGTGTGACTTCCAGACGTACTGCACGGCCAAAACGACGCGAGCTCAGCTCCCCTTTCAACGCTTTGGCCAGATCCTCTACATCTTCGTTCAAGGCCAGATCGGCATTACGAGTAACACGGAACTGGTAACAACCTGTTGCTGTCATCCCAGGGAATAAATCAGAGACATGTTCATGAATAATCGCTGACAGCATCACATGATGTTCTTTACCATTAGTAAGTTCATCAGGTAAGCGTACTACACGTGGTAAAGAGCGCGGAGCTGGGACAACTGCGAGATCAATCTGACGTCCAAATGCATCTTTCCCTTCCAAAGTCACAATGAAATTTAAACTTTTGTTGACTAAGCGTGGAAATGGATGTGCGGGATCAAGACTAATTGGAGTGAGTACAGGAGCAACCTGCTCTTGGAAATACTTCTTAATCCATGCCGATTGCGCAGGCGTTAATTCACCACGGCGCAAGAAGCAAATATCTTCTTCACGTAACTTCGGCAATATTTCTTCATTTAAAATCCGGTATTGACGTTCAATCGCAGCATGTGTGGTTTTTGAAATTTGTTCTAACACCTGTTTTGGGGTTAAACCATCTGGGGTACGACTTTCATTACCTAAGGTTAATTGCTCCATCATCCCTGCAACGCGAATCTCAAAGAATTCATCAAGGTTGCGTGAAAAAATCAGCAGGAAATTCATCCGTTCTAATAATGGGTGAAGTGGATCGACAGCCTGCTCAAGTACTCGAAGATGGAAATCGAGAATTGAAAGTTCACGATTAATATAACGATCGTTATAACTATATTCTATTGGCGCTGTTGTCGTCACTGCAGTATTCATACTGAACCTTGTCGCATTATCATTCATCAAGTGATGCTTTTAGTATGCTGCAAAATTATGTCAATTTGGTAAAAAAAGCCCAAAAATATTGAGCTTTTTTTGAAATTCAGCAAATTATTGTGGAAGTTGTATGGCATTCATATATTTTAAAATCACACGTTTACGATACTGCAGCTTACGATCATTGCGATTGTCTTGATAATACTTTGGATTTGGGAGTAAAGCCGCCAAGAAAGCCGCCTGCTCTCGACTTAGACTTTTCGAACTTTTGCCATAATAGAATTGAGCTGCGGCCTCAACGCCATAGATATTTTGACCAAATTCAACCGAATTCATATACACTTCTAAAATACGGCGTTTTGACCACATCCGTTCCATCATCCACGTTGCAACTGCTTCTTGACCCTTACGGATGAAGGAGCGCTGATTATAGAGAAATAAATTTTTAGCCAGCTGTTGTGAAACCGTTGAACCGCCTGCCACCAGCTCACCTTTTTCACTATTTCGTTCTAATGCAAATTGAATTCCCGCCCAGTCAAAACCATGATGATGAATAAACTTGGCATCTTCGCCCGCTAAAATAGCACGCTTGAAATTATCACTAATATCATCGTAATCACGCCATTCCTGTTTGATCGGTTTAAAGTCGGTTAAATAGTCCCAACGCATAAACATCGTGGTTTCAACAGGGTGGGTACGCCACCATAGCAAACTACTAAAAATCCACAGTTGGATCAGGAGAATGACGCCAACAACCAACATTACTAAGCGTGCTAAAAAGGCTTTCATTAAACTGCATCACTCCATCGTGCAATAAATTCATGCTAAGCTATTTTATATATCAATAACTAGCCTAAACATATGACTGAAACGACTCCACCACAAATCAATCAAAAATTGCAAATACAAACCTGGTGGTTCACTGCGCTACTGATTGCAGTCAATGTCGGATTATTTGGCTGGCAAATTCTTTCAGGGGTGAATATTACCGACCCTGCCCCAGTAGATGCAATTGCCTGGGGTGCAGATTTTACTCCACTGACTTTTACTGGTGAACCAGAACGCCTATTCAGCAGTATGTTTTTTCATTTTGGCATGATTCATTTGATGTTGAATATGTGGGCGCTGTATATCTTTGGCAGTATTGCGGAACAACTGTTTGGACGAAGTTATTATGTTGGACTATATTTTCTTGCAGGTTTAATGGGCAGTGTCCTATCAAGCTATTTAAGCATTCGTGATGGCTATGAACTGTTGCAGCACTTTGATCCAAATCTCTTACCACGGATCAGTGCAGGTGCATCAGGTGCAGTGATGGGTCTCGGTGCAGCACTCACCGTAGTGTCCTTATTTCCGCCCTTACCGCAGCAACGCTTCTGGCTCGATAAAAAATCATTACTGATGATTATGGGGATTAACCTCATCTTTGGTTTTACCGTTTCAGGTATTAATAATGCCGCACATATCGGTGGCATGCTGATGGGTGCTTTACTGGCAGCAACATGGTATTTCAGCCAAAAAATGCAGAATAAAGTTGTATTCCAAATCATGGCTTTAATGATTGGATTTATTTTACTTGCTGCATTTTATTGGTATTGCACGGCGTTAAGCACAGGACTCAATCCTTTATGGCATGAAATCTTGCGCCAGAACCAGTCAACATTCTAAGACTGATGGATTTCTCTTCGGCGTTGTAGAGCAGAAATTACACTGATAGAAGCAGGAGTTCATCACGGAATGCGCTGCGTTGAGCCTCATAAAATACATGAATACACAGTTCTTATTGACTGAATTTTCACCTCTGATTATGCTGATTGAGTCTAAAACAGATTAGGTTTGGGAAGGTTGGCCCATTCCCTCGTCAATACGAGTTCTTCCGTTATTCCATGAACGGCCCATGACGAATAATACACTTATGCTGGATAAGTTTATCTATGAAATCAAAAGGGATATAGATATGAAACCACGAATTTCTGTTTTAACACTTGGTGTTATCGACCTAGAACAATCTCTTATTTTTTATCGTGATGGTCTTGGATTTCCAACTGAAGGCATTATTGGACGAGAGTTTGAACATGGCGCTGTCGCCTTCTTTGATCTTCACAATGGACTCAAGCTTGCAATCTTTGCGCAAGATGATCTCGCTCGGGATGCAGGATTAATCAAACATCCTATCAGTTCAACTGCCATGTCGATTGGACATAATGTCATTCACAAGAATGAAGTTGATGAGATCATGCAGCACGCAAAAGAAGCTGGAGCCACCATCATCAAAGAAGCTCAAAGTACATTTTATGGCGGTTATGCTGGATATTTTACCGATCCCAATGGGCATCTATGGGAAATTGTCTGGAATCCGCAGCTCATCCCCTTAGAGGGCTAATCTTTACAGTGATCGTATGATCACTCCTCATTACACCAGCACAGGATTCAATCCTTTAAAGCATAGAATCCTGTGCCAAAAGTAGTTAAGCCTCTAAGACTGATTGATTTCTCTTAGACTTTGTAAAGGTGGGATATCGCATAAATAGCTCAGGCGATAACGACCAATCAAGGTACAAATGATCATCATGCTCAGCGGTAAGATCAGCCAAATCTCAGGATGCCATTGCACTGCCATTTGCATCCTGTGACTGGCAATCGCACTAATCACTTCGGCGAACAAACACGCCACCACACCGGCCAACAGGCCAATAAAACCAATCTCCAGACTGAGCATACGTTTTAACTTATTCTTGGCAACGCCAAATGAACGTAGTAAGGCAACCTCTTTACGGCGTTCATCCATCAACACATTCAGACATGCAATCAGTACCAATACGCCAGAGAAGCCGACTAAGGCAGCCAGTACCGTTATGATCTGTACCAGCACATTCACCAAGCGTTTAATTTCATCCAGCACCCGCCCCACATCAATAAATACTGTATTAGAAAACTGTTGAATCAATTGCACCATTTTCGGTTGATCCGCAGGGGGCAGATAAAAACTGCCCAAATAACTTCCTGCATTTTCATCCATGGTTTTAGGTGAGAAGATAAAGAAAAAATTCGGACTAAAGCTCTCCCATTCAACAGAACGTAAATTCACTACCGTTGCTGCTAATGTTCCTTCTGGCAAACTAAAACTGAGTTGATCCCCAATTTGAATGCCAAGCTCCTGTGCGGTTTTTTGCTCGACTGACACTTGCCCTATTTTGCTAAATTTGGCAACGCCTTGGGTAATCACATTGTCTTTAGGATAATGATCTGTTTGAGTCAAATTCAATTCACGGCGCAATGAATTGTTTTGCTTGGCCAGTTCGGGTGCAAAGGCATGACCATTTTTAGCAACCAAACGCCCACGAATATTCGGATAAAGTGGCGTTGACTGCCAACCATTTTGCTCAATTTGCTGTTTAAACTGCGGCATATCAAATGGTGGCAGACCATAAACAAATTGATTCGGCGTCCCCACTGGCAATTGTTGTTGCCATCGTTGTAATAGGTCAGTTCTTAGCACACTCAAGACTGTAATCAAGCTCAAGCCTAAAGCCAATGCTGTGACCTGCAAAGCGGTTTGATGTGGAATCCTTACATAGGCAGCAAGAGGATGTTTCAGTTGTTTAATCGTCTTGAGTAGCAGCCAAATCACCACATACAAAATCACGCAAAGCAACAATATTGCGCTTAACACCAACAGGCTTAATTGTAAGTTATCACTCAACACCAAACTAAATAGAATCAAACTGACAATACCAATTGCGAACATTGCCAGATAAGACTTACGTGAACGCTCTTGTTGGCGAATCACCCGAATCGGAGGCGTATTTAACAACTGCCAAATGCTCGGCAAAATAAAGCCAATCAGCACCATCACACTGGTAAAAATTGCAATCGGTAAAGCATAAAGCAAATCAGCCAGTGCAAAGCTCAATTGCAGCTGTGGAATCAGTTGCAACATCAGTTGTAGCAAACCATAGCCCAACGCAATTCCAATTAAGCTCCCCAGTACAATTGACAAGGCACTGACGATGCCAAGCAAGGCAATATACGCCCATAAAATTTGTCGCTTACTCGCACCTAAACAACGCATCAACGCAATATGATCCTGATTCTGTTGCACATAACGCTGACTGGTTAAAGCAATCGCGATACCACAGAGCAAAATGGTCAATAAATTGGCAAGCTGTAAAAAGGTATCCAGATTTTCGATCGGTTTCATCAAACGGCTATTGGATTGGCTGGCATCTCTAAGTTTCAGCGAACCCTGCTCACTCTCCAGCTGTTGATCTACTGGCTGATCAATCTCCTGTTCAAGCTTTTGAGATTGCTGAAAAGCTTTTTTAAAGGCTTGGGTTTGCTTTGGCTCTCCTGCAAGGAGCAGTCGATACTCAATTCGACTCCCGACCTGAACAGCATTGGTTTTGGCGATATCAGCCTGATGAATAATCACTGTAGGAGAAAAACCAGAGAAACCCATTTCCTGATTGGAGTCACGCTCAATAATGCCTGTAACCTTAAACTGACCATCTGCGATCGCAAGCGGCTCACCTAGTTTGGTATGCAACAGATCCATCGCCCGCGGACTTAGCCAAACCTGACCTGGCTGTATCGTTCCTGCATTGGGTTGAATCTGTAATTGGCCACGTAATGGGAAATGATCATCCACCGCTTTGACATTGACCATCACAAACTGATCTTGGTTATGTGCCATCGAACTAAATACAGTCACTGCTGCATGTTGTAACTTCAGCTTATCTGCCTGTTGCAGCCAAATGAGTTGAATGGGCTCCTTATCAGATAGAACCAGATCTGCACCCAACATTTCAGCTGCTTGTAACGCAACAGCATTTTGCACTTGGGTATTACTGAACTTAAGTGCCGTGGTTGCACTGATTGCCAAAGACAGCGCAATAATCAGGAGATATAAACCACCTGTACGAAAACTTTGCTGCAGTAAAGGTTTCAGCACTGAACTCATATCCCCTCCGGCTGCTTGACGATTTCCTGAATTTGACCATCAACCAGTTTGACATGCCGTTGGCAAAGTGCAGCCAAGTTTTGATCATGAGTGACCAGGACTAAGGTCGTACCTAACTCCTGATTTAAATCAAATAACAGTTGCTCAACCTCTTCCGCAGTTTGTCCATCCAGATTGCCTGTCGGCTCATCAGCAAAAATGATTTTCGGCTCCGCAATCAAGGCACGTGCAATCGCAACACGTTGTTGCTCCCCTCCGGATAGTACTTTCGGTGTTTGCTGTGCTTGTCGAATCAGGCCCACCCGTTCCAGCCATAGCAAGGCTTTCTGTTCCGCCTGCTTGAAATTAAAATCAGGCTGCAAGCGTAGTGGCAGCATCACATTTTCCAATGCGCTTAACTGGGGTAACAGTTGGAAAGACTGAAATACAAAGCCAATATTTTCTAAACGAACACGGGCCCGTTGTTCTTCCGTTAAAGTATGCACAGCTTCCCCACACACCCATAATTCGCCCAGACTTGGTCGATCCAGTGTCGCAAGAATGCCCAATAAGGTTGATTTTCCTGAACCTGATCGACCTGTAATCGCAATCTGTTCACCTTGATAAATGTCTAAATCAATGTCTTTTAAAATGCTGAGACTTTGCTGATTGATTTGAATATTTTGTGTAACTTTTTGGGCAGAGATAATCGGTTGTGGCATGATGTCACGTATCCTTTAGGACAAATTTGAAATGCGATGCAAAAATCTAAAGTTATCGGGTCAGTATCAAAAGCAATTGGGATCATCACAATGTGTTTGACCCCAACATGGGTTTCAGCAAAGACTATTTTAATTTTGGGTGATAGCCTCAGCGCAGGTTATGGCATTGATGTAAAGCAAGGCTGGGTTCAGTTATTACAACAACGCTTAGACCAACAGTATCCGAAACAGCACGAAGTGGTCAATGCAAGTGTCAGTGGTGAAACCACCAGCGGTGCATTGGCAAGACTTCCGAAACTGTTACAAACCTATAAGCCAGAAGTCGTCGTGATTGAGCTTGGAGGAAATGATGGTTTACGGGGCCAACCGCCACAAATGATTCAAAAAAACCTTGCACAATTGGTACAGCTTAGCCAAAAACAGAAGGCCAATGTTTTATTGTTTGGTATGAAAATTCCGCCGAACTATGGAACTGCCTATAACACTGCTTTTGAAAATAATTACAAAGTGGTTAGCCAACAATATCAAGTAAAGCTGTTGCCCTTCTTCTTAGAAGGCATCGCTGGGCATAAGCATTTAATTCAAAATGATCAAATTCATCCCAACGCCAAAGCGCAACCCATGCTGTTAAATTTAGCTTACCCTTATATTAAAGGCGCTTTATAAATCACGCATTGATTACTAGCGCGTCAGCCAATGTGTTTCTTGAAATAAACCACACGTTCAGTTTCATGAAAACCAAGCGCCTGATGCATCGCATGGCTAATACGATTGTCGAGGGCTGCATCCGAGGCAAATTCAGTACATCCAAACGGTTTTGCCCATGCTTCTACTTGTTGAATCAGATGTGTTGCGATGCCTGAACGTCGATAATCAGGAAGGACATAAATTCCTTCAAGAAATGCAACGGGTGAAGTTTGCGTGCCATTTACATATTCATATCGAATCGATGCTTCTAGCATGGCAATCGCTTGTTGAGTATCTGAATATGCGAGTAGCTGTAAGCTTTGTGTCTGTTGAAGTAGCTGCTGCATTTCCTGTAAATGTGCCTCGTCATGATCAGGCCAGAGCAGTTTTCTCAATCCCAACCAATCTGCCATCAGGGATTCAGATACAGGCATAATATTCATTGCAGAATGCTCTTTGGGTTGAAACATCCAGATTTTATCAATGAAGGATATAAAGCATTAATCATAAAATTATGGCGAGTTTCTCAACTCGCCATCTACTTTAAAAATCGAAGAAACTAACTTCGCCCGTTTCTAGCGAATATTCAGCTCCGACCACGATCATTTTGCCTTTCTCAATTAAACTTTCTAACACAGCAGAACCGTGACGTAGTTGATTCACTGAGGCAAATACATTGGAACGAACTGCATGGGCCGAGAGTTTTTTCAAATCGTTTTTCAATTCGGTTTGCATCAAGATTTCAACCGAAGGACGCACACGATTCACGATCGACATCAAATTCGATGACGGGGGTTGCTCTGGATGCATCAAGGTATCAATGGTCGCTTGAATCGCTCCACAATGGCTATGGCCTAAAACCACCACGACTGCACAATCATAGCGCTCTGCCGCAAACTCAACACTGCCCACCTGTGAAGGTGCAACAATATTGCCCGCAACACGGATTACAAACAGGTCACCTAAACCTTGGTCAAATACCATTTCAGCAGGTACACGTGAGTCAGAACAGCCTAAAACAATGGCAAAAGGATTTTGATCACTTGCCATTTCGGCACGTTCCTGATGAGACAATAATCTTTGTTGAACTGCCTCTCCTTTTACAAAACGGGCATTACCAGCTTTTAAACGATCTAATGCTTCTTGTGCGGTGAGCATGCGTGTATCCATTTATAATTGACCTGAGCGGACAGTTTAATGTGCACCTGTTTGAAAGTCACTGACAAAAATAAAAACTCTCAGAACACTTGCTAATCTTTTAATCAGGAAAATAAAGGAAAAATGATGATTTCATTGGCAAGAATTTCCATACAGCTGTAGATTATGCAAATGACTCCTTTCGCACTTTCCCCAATAATCCATGAGTGTAAAAATAGATCAAGGATAGAGCAATGAATACAAAAAACCAATTTGCCATGCCCTTTCGCAGGACATTAACTGCGGCTTTACTGGCATGCAGTTTGACTACAATCGCGATCAGCACCACGCAGGCTGCGGAAATTGAGATGAGTTTCCAAAATCTGCTCCAACAAGAACGGACTTGGGCTGGCTTACAAAGCAAGACCTTAAAGGTAGGAGATATCACTTGGTCTTATAGTGAAGGCGGTCAAGTGGGTAAACCTATTGTCATTTTAATTCATGGCTTGGCTGGCAGTCGAGACAACTGGAATCGTGTTGCACGCGCCTTAACTGCAAACTACCATGTCATCATTCCAGACCTACCCGCCAGCGGTGAAACACAGGTTCCCAAAGATTTTGATTATTCAGTACCTAACGTAACTGAAAAATTGCGTCGTTTTGTCGAAGCAGCCAATCTGACAGGGCCAGCTCATGTTGCAGGTCATTCATTAGGCGGTTCAATTGCCATGCTATATGCAGGCCAATACCCATTTGAAACCAAAAGCCTATTCTTGATTGATGCTGCGGGGGTCTATAAATCTGCTAACACGCCTTATCTTAAAGATCCAACCCAAGTAAAAAACATGATTGTGAGTAAGAAAGGTGACTTTAACTTCTTAATGCAACAAGCCATGTTTACACCACCGTTCATTCCAAAGGAAATTGCACAAGCACAAGAGAAAATGATGATTGGTCAAGTTGAACAAACCAAGAAAATGGTCGACCAAATCATTGCTTTGAATAAGCTGTATACACCAGATTCATTTGCCCTACTGGCTCGCTCAATTGATGCGCCGACCCTGATCCTATGGGGCAAACAAGATAAGATTATTAATGTTGAAGTAGCGCCTGAGTTAAAATCGCTCCTGAAGAATGCCCAAACACCAGTGATCTTGGACAATGTAGGTCATATGCCGATCTTGGAAGCAGATCAATTGGTGGTACAGCAATACCTTCCCTTTTTAAGCAAGATTCAGGTACAAAAGCCAGCAACCTCTTCTTCACCCTAAATTTACCATAACGATTTGAGATTTTATGTCTAAACAGCCAATGATAGAACAACTGATTGATGCACAACTTGACTTTTTAGAGCATGAGTTTGCACAAGCAGAAACCATTCAACATGAGTTTAAGCAGTTCTATCATTGGTTGCGCTTACAACAGTTAGGACATCTGTGGTCATTTGAACAAATCTTTGACCTGATTGAAAAGCAGATTTTAGCTACACCTGCCAGTCCATTTTTAGTCGAACAAATTGCTGAACATATCCGTTTTGCCTTGATTCATCCCATCAATGATCAAACTCGCATTGAAGATGTGATTCCAGTCCTCACCATTGATTCGATTGCGCAATACGTAGCCAGCAAAAGTGGACATCGCCAACGCCTGATTAAAACCATCGTCAATAACCCTGCTTTTTCTGCACTGATCACTCAACTGATTCAACACTCTATCCAAGACTATCTGGATAATTCCATGTCTAAGCGTGTGCCAGGTGTGGGACATTTTATGAAAATGGGGAAATCGGTCTTAGAAACCGTGACCGATTCAAATCTAAATGAAGCGATCGGAAACTACTTACAAAAGAATATTCAAAAAATCAGTCAAATGAGTGAAAAGGTATTAAACCAGCACTTCAATGATGACAAGCTATATCATTTTCAGGCCAATCTCTGGCATAAAATCAAAGTGATGCCTTTATCTGTATTGAAAAATTATATCGAAGTCCAAGACCTGCCGCAGACCGTGGGCATGGGACATGAGATTTGGGAACATATTCGTCAAACCCCTTACCTGAAGCAACAAGTGCATGATGGCGTCTATGCATGGTATGCCCGTAATCAGGAACGTAGCTTTGATCTTTTACTACGTGATCTGAATATCGACGAAGCGTTGATTGAAAATGAGCTCAGTCATTTGCTCAGCCCTGTTTTACAGCAAGTGATTAGCACGGGTTATTTAAGACAGCGTGCACGTGCTTATTTAGAGAAATTTTATTATTCTGAGCCAGTCAATCAAATTTTAAATAAAAAAGGATAAGGCATTTTCTGCCCTATCCTTTTGCTGCTTCGACTTAGAAACTATATGTCACGCCAAGATTGTAACGGCGGCCATCTAAGACATAGTTATAGGTATCTTTATCAATTTCTTTGTCAAATAGATTATAGATCCCTGCTGCAACTGCGATATTTTGTGTTGGCTTATAGTTTAACCCGACATCCACCATGGTATAGGCAGGTTTGCCTTTCGCCATTGCAGTGCGGCTTAAATAATCCGAAGTTTTACTGCGGTAGTTAACACGGCCCCAACTTGAGAACTGGTCATTAATTTCCCAGTCCGCAGTCGTATTGAACATATGCTTTGGCATTTCATTTAAAGGCTTGCCTTTGTTGATACCACTTTTTTGCTCGGTATCGGTGAAGGTATAATTGGCACTCAAGTTGACATTTGCTAAGACTTGCCAGCCAAAGGTCGCTTCTGCACCACGCATACTGGCTTTATCGACATTTTCACGCAAGCTGACAAAATCAAACTTCTCGCCTAACCAATCACATTTCATCTCACCAGGTTTACCCTGACAAGTTCTGACTTCAGTGATCTTGTCTTTAAATTCACTATTAAACAGAGTGAGCCCTGCGTTCAGGGTATCCAAATTATCCCAATTAAAGGAAACCTCATAGTTGACACTTTTCTCAGGTTTTAGATTTGGATTTCCAACAATCACCCCCTTACTTTGTCCACCACCCGTTGCTTGGCCCCATTCCGCAACTGTGGCACGAAGTGCTGGTGTTTTATAGCCTGTAGAAACACCACCTTTGATCACCCAATTATCATTGAGCCCCCAAACTCCATAGACTTTGGGGCTCCAGTGATCGCCAAACTTTTCATCTTTGTCTAAACGCAGCGAGGTTGTTAAGCTAAAGTCATCCACGATATTCCAGGCATTCTCAGCAAATAAGGCCCAACTATAACGATCAAGGTTCGAAACGGGTTTTGCCCCGCCCACACTTAACTGATTGCCTTTGTCATCCAACTCTTCCTTTAAGTACATTCCACCAAAGCTGAGGCTATTACGTCCTAAATTAATTTTATTGATGGTATTAACGGTGGTGTTGGTCGCTTCCATATTACGAGATGGGTTTTCATTTTCTTCACGCTGAATATAAGAATGTGTTTCAACTGCAGCAATCTTGCCACGATGGGTTAAACTATATTCAGTACGATAATAGTCAGTTAACGAATTTACAGGTCGGTTCCGTCCTGTTTGTACTGGAGAAATACTTTTCCCAACCGTCGCATCTCGATTTTGAATCGAACGCTGGTATTCAAGATCAATGCTATGATCATTGTTGGGTGTCAGACTGAATGCCGCCCCACCCGCACGAATTTTCTGTTTGCTATACCCACCGTAAATTTTATCTTCATCACGCTGAGAATACAGTCCATTGGCTTTAAAAGATAAGAGATTCGCAATTAATGGGCCTGCAATATATGCATTGCTCTGGTATTGATTTCCTGAGTCCGAGTTTTCTTGTAATGTCGTATCGACCTTAACCGAGCCAGTCCACGCGGTGGCATTCTTTTTGGTGATGATATTAATGACACCACCCATTGCATCTGAACCATATAAACCAGACATTGGGCCACGAATCACTTCAATACGCTCAATCGCCCCAATATTCGGCAACCAGCCCTGTTCAATCCCGGAGTTATCACTATTTGGTCGTACCGAGCGTGAATTTACTTTTTTCCCATCCACCATAATCACGGTATAAGCACTGCCCATACCTCGGATACTGATATCACTTGAGCTTCCCCCGCCTGTAACCACCACCCCGGGTACATCTTTCAAGGCATCGGTTATATCGCGATATGCTTTTTTGTTGATTTGTTCTTGCGTCAGTACTGAAATAGATGCTGCTGCTTTTTTAATATCCTGCTCAAATCCACTTGCCGTTACCACGATCTTGTCTAATTGCACTGCATCTTTATTGGTTTGAGTTTCTGCTGCATGTGCAATTGTCATCATACCACTCAGCACGGAAATGGTAAGCAATGATTGACGCACGATTGTATTGGACATATTCCCACCCGATTCAAAAAAATCTTAAGATCTGCTTAAAAATTGATGAAGATTCTAACAAAAAACAAATAAAACTCAATACAAATGATAATTATTATTATTTAAATATTCATTATCTTCTAATACATCTATTTATGAAATAAAGAAAAAAGCCCCCCTGTTTTGATCAAAAAATAAAAAAAGCCCTTTAACAGGCTTTTTTTATTACGGTCACTTTCAAGCAATTATTTAAAATAAGCGCCTTCAGCCTGCGTATGATCGGTTTGATCCACTACGCGCTGTAACTCAGGCACGTGTTGTCTCAACGTTGTTTCCACACCTTGTTTTAAGGTGACATCAATTGCAGAACAACCTTGGCAACCCCCACCAAATTTCAGCACTGCGGTCAGGCCATGTTCCGGGCTATCCTGTACTTCAACTAAACTACAGTTACCGCCGTGCCCTGCTAAACCTGGGTTAATTTCAGATTGCAGCACATAGGTAATACGTTCTTCAATCGATGCATCTGGCCCAACACGTGGCACTTTTGAGTTCGGTGCGCGGAACGTTAATTGACCACCAAAACGGTCTTTGTTGTAGTCAATCACCGCATCAACCAAATAGGGAATTGATGGCGCGTCGACATAAGCAGGAAAGTTAGGATAATCCTGTTTATAGTCTGTTGGCACCACTTCTTCAGGTGCGCTATATGCCATACAACATTCAGCACGTGGAGTACCCGGATTCTCTACAAAAACACGAACGCCAATCCCTGGTGTATTTTGCTTTGCTAATAAATCACCTAAATACTCTTGTGCAGAGGGAGTAATTAAAAGGTTTGGAATTTCTTCTGCGACAGCAGTGTTGGTGTTCTCAGTCGACATAACAATAATCCTCAAGCTGATGTCGTTATATTAACCGAAGATGGAGGGTAATTAAAAAAAATCAACCATTTTTGTAGGAATTCTATGCAAGATCATTGTTTATTAAGTTTTTAATGGCATTATTGCTTAGACACTGATCAATTTAAAAGCTATATGTTACCTCTACCCTTTGGTCACACTGTGACACTGATTATTATTACTGTGGCAATTTCCTTATTGGCATTTTCCAATCAAGCAGTAATGAATCGTTTAATTTTTTGGCCGCCAGCTATGCAACGTGGACAATATGATCGTTTTATCACGCATGGTTTCATTCATGCCGATGGAACACATTTATTGTTCAATATGATCACGCTGTTTTTCTTTGGCAATATCATTGAAAGCTTCTACCGTCAGTTTTTCTATGACATGGGTTTTGTTTTATTTTATCTCGGCGGACTGATTGTAGCGATTCTACCCAGCTACCTAAAACATCGCCATGATGCCCGCTGGACCAGCCTAGGGGCTTCTGGTGCTGTTTCAGCAGTCCTATTCGCCTATATCCTGTTCCAGCCGTGGAACCTGATTTTCGTTTTCTTCATTCCTGTTCCTGCCATTATTTTTGCCATTTTATATGTGGCTTATAGTATCTGGTCAGGTCAACGCGGCAATAGTAATATTAATCACAGTGCTCACCTGTGGGGAGCTGCCTATGGTGTGGTCGTGACCATTATTCTGGAACCAAGAGTGGTTCCGCATTTTCTCAATCAGCTCACCAAAATTCCATTTTAAAGCATTCCAGAACAAAGCCCCTCGCTCGGGGCTTTGCTTTTTTTAAGATTAACAATCAAATTTTAATTATTTTTATCATAAAAATCATCACTCTAAACTTGCCTTAATCCTTATAGAAAATTAAGTCGATTCTCATGTCTCGTAAAAGCCTCCTGAGCACGCTTTCAATTGCATTATTTAGTCTGTCAATTTCAGCTTGCAGTAATAATGATTCTGATAATTCCAACACTGTCGTTGAAACCAAAAAGCAACCTAACATTTTATTCATCATGGCCGATGACTTAGGCTATTCAGATTTAGGGGCTTTTGGTGGAGAAATTCGTACTCCAAACATTGATGCCCTGACGCGAGAAGGCCGCATTCTAACCGATTATCATACTGCACCAACCTGTTCCCCGACCCGCTCGCAATTGATTTCGGGCACAGACCATCATTTGGCTGGTATTGGTGCCATGGCTGAACTTACACCACCGCACCTAAAAGGACAGCCAGGTTATGAGGGCTATTTAAATGAACGCTCACTTTCCATCGCAGAGGTGCTCAAAGACAATGGTTATCGCACCTATATCAGTGGCAAATGGCATTTAGGCTTAACCGATGCAAGCAATGCACATGCCAAAGGTTTTGACCATTCCTTTACCTTGTTACAAGGTCTAGACCTACATTTTAAACAAGCGCCTTCGGCCTATAAACGTAATGCAACCTATACTGAAGATGGCAAACCTGTCCCAATTTCATCTCTGCCTGATAATTTTTTCTCAACCGATTATTACACCGATAAACTGATTAGCTATTTAGACTCAGGTAAAAACTCTGGAAAGCCCTTTTTTGCCTACGCAGCCTATACTGCTCCACATTGGCCCTTACAGGCACCCACCGAATATCGTGACCGCTATCGTGGTGTTTATGATGTCGGCTATGATGTGATTCGAGATGCACGGATCGCCCGCCAGAAACAACTCGGACTGATCCCCGCCAACTTTACAGCTGCAGACCCTATTGCCACACAAAATGCACCACAAAAATACGGTAAATGGAATGAACTTTCACCTGAGCAAAAGGCCTTGGAAGCACGCAGAATGGAAATCTATGCGGGTATGGTCGAAAATCTGGATGCCAACATCGGTCGGGTCATTCAATATCTAAAACGCAATAATCTCTATGACAATACTCTCATTTTCTTTGTGTCTGACAATGGTGCAGAAGGTTTTATCCGTGGTAATTATGGAGCTGAATCTGGGTTTGATAATAGCGTTGATAATGTCGGAACCTCAAGCTCTTACCATTATGTCGGGCCACGTTGGGCAGAAGTCAGTGCTGCACCCTTTCACCTTTGGAAAGATACGGCAGGCGAAGGCGCAACAACCGCACCTGCGATTGTAAAGCTACCTGATCAAAGCAAAGCGCAAGCAACCTATCATGGCTTTGCTTCCGTTCTGGATGTTTTCCCAACGGTTCTTGACTATGCCAACATTGCCATTCCACAAGGCCAATACAAAGGTCGCCAAATTAATACACCAAGTGGCTATTCTTGGAAAGCCATACTTGAAAATAAGGCTCAAGCAATTCGCCCTGTGAACTTTAGTTTTGCTGATGAATTACATGGCAGTAAATATGCACGTCAAGGAGACTGGAAAATCGCCCTACAAGGAACATCTGGACTTGGGACGGGTACATGGGAGCTCTACAACCTCAAAAATGACCGAGGAGAAACTCGAAATCTTGCGCAGGAGAACCCAGCCAAGCTGCAAGAGTTGGTGGATGTCTATAATAAATACACCCAACAAAATGGCGTCAAGGAATACTTCCTTAAATGAAACTCTCGCCCATTTTAATCTCACTCTGCAGCCTGTCCCTTGTGGCAGGCTGCAGCAAAGTTGCCCCAGACACCACAACGTCCCATCGCCAAACGGCGACCGCCACAGCATCCCTTGGCTCATTGCCGCAATGCCAACAGTATTCCGGCTTACCCCATGCTTGGCAACACAGTAAAACTGCGGGCATGGTTTGGATTCCGAAAGGAACATTTCAACTCGGTTCCAATTTAGCCTACCCTGATGAGCTGAATTTTGGCAAACCACAACGCCAAGTTGAAGGGTTCTGGATTGACCAAACGGAGGTGACCGTGGCCCAATTTGCCAGTTTTGTCAAAGCAACAGGCTATGTCACCGATGCGGAAAAACAAAAACAGGCCGCTGTATTTTCCCCTGATGTCAATCATCCGAATCAATGGTGGCAACTGAAAAGCGATTACTCTTGGAAAACCCCCAACGGCGCAGCAGGTCAAGCTCCTCTTCCCTCCGAACCTGTGCGTTATGTCACCAAAAATGATGCAGAACATTATGCGGTCTGGTTAGGGCGAGATTTACCTTCCGAACAAGAATGGGAGTATGCCGCCAAAGCTGGATCAACAACAGATACCCCTTTACACCAAGCACCTCAAGATGCGCATCAACATCCCCAAGCCAATTACTGGCAAGGTGAATTCCCACTCAACAATACAGCGGAAGATCACTTCGACGGTGTAGCTCCCGTGGGATGTTACCCCGCCAATGCCTTTCAATTATTCGATATGATTGGCAATGTCTGGGAGTGGACGTCTTCTGTCTATCACGGCGCACATGATCAACACATGGGCAATTATGCGGAACTGCGACAACAGAACAGCACTGCAACGCAATATGTATTGAAAGGTGGTTCTTTTTTATGCGCTTCTAACTTTTGTGCTCGTTATCGAAATAGTAGTCGTTACCCACAAGAATTTGATTTAGCCGCAACCCATGTCGGGTTTAGAACCATCTTACGCACGCAATCCTGATATCGACTGCTGTTCAGCATTTTTGACGACCTATGCGTAAGAAATTCAATATCGCGTTCAAAGTGAATAAAAAAATAATGCATCAAATTTCTGGTGCATTCTCTTTTGCACTCGTTCTGTTCAAGCTGATTGTTCAGTGATGAAATTGAACCTTTCCCATTACAAAGTAATTATGAATCCAGCTTAAGTTTTTATAGGTTTAGGTATCTTATCGCCTTTTTATTTATACCAAATAATCCACTTCATCCGATAATTGCATAATAAATCACATTTTTTCCAATTAGTAATTTCATTTATTAACAACCGATATAAACTACAAGGATATATTTTATTCTTCTGATGGAATTTTTAGATGAATCTAATCCAACATGGCGCTGTCCTCAAAATATTGAACAAGGTTCAGCATGCTGATGATTGGATGATTTTTCTGGAACAGTTGAACCATTACTTTGATCTACAGGCATCCCAACTGCTGGCTGTCGACCTTGAGGTACAAGCGCTTTCTTTCAGTGTCCATCACGGCGTCGATTTTGATGCCAATCAACTTGAACAAGCCGCACTAACCCAAATCCGCTTGGCCATAGATGATGACCCGCGTTTAAAGAAAATGCTTTTAGGGCCAATGAAGGGATGGATGCATTGCACTCAACATTTTCAAGAACATGAAATTATTCAAACTCAAGTCTATCAACGTGTACTGCAACCGCTGAATCTACGCTTCTGCTCAGCCATTCAGGTGATTTATGATCACAAAGTTTGTGTCATTCTAGCCTTTCTCACCAGTCCTGATCGTGGTGCTTTAAACTGCACTGAGCTAGAACCCGTGTACGAGATTTTACCGATGCTGCGGCAAAAGATTCAGCAATATCGGCATCATTTTGAATATTCCAGCATGACCTTACTCGGATCACAACTGATTCAAAAAATGAATCAGCCGATCGCAATTATTAATCTGAATGGCGATATCCTTGAAATTAATACTGAGGCAGAACAATTATTAGCATCGAATGAACAGATCCAGATTAAGCAACGCCGCTTTCTGTTAAGTGAGAATAAGCAACAACAATTCGATCAGAACTTGATTGAATTAGAACGTCTTTATAAAAATCATCACGATCTGGCACATGCAGAACGCAGCAAAGTCATGATGCTAGATCAACATTTATTCCTAACACTGGATTTACTCAGCCCGGAAAAAACACATAAGATTTTTGGTTTACGCCCAGTCTTACTGGCAACATTCTCAGGGCTTAAGCCTAAGCCCAAATACCAGAAAGACATTTGTACGCAACTTTTTATGTTTACCCCTGTTGAGCACAAAATCTGCGAGCAACTGCTTGAAGGTAAAACCACCAAAGAAATTGCCCTTACACATGATATTCAAGCAGATACCGTAAAAAAACATTTACAATCGATTTTCAAGAAAACCAACACGCACCGACAAAGTGAATTGATTCAATTGTTGATGCAGTGGATATAATCTCGAATACCCCTTATGCAATCTCGGCGGGGAAGGCAATCACCTGATCAATGTTGAGCTGATTCATGGCCACCATTAATAACCGATCCACACCTAAAGCAATACCTGAACATTCTGGCATATTCGGTAGGGCTGCTAACAAATGCTGATCTGTTGGAATGACAGGTAATCCCTGCTGGGCACGCTCTGTATTATCTGCCTGAAAACGAGAAGCCAAAACCTCGGCATCCAAAAGCTCATCATAGGCATTGGCTAGCTCCAAGCCTTCGATATACACCTCAAACCGTGCTGCAACCAGTTCACCGTCTGCATCCTGTTTCACTTTTGCCAGCGAAGCCATTTCAGGCGGAAAATCCGTTAAAAATACAGGAGTATCAAAGCCTAAGCTAGGTTCTACAACATGAGAAAATAACAGATCCATATAGCCCAAACGGTCATCACCCAAATCAAGATTCAGGCCAACCCGATTGGCCGTGTCTTTAAGCTGTTTCAGACTTGCCTGTAAAGGATTAATTTCCAAACGATCCTGAAACGCATGTTTATAACTGAGAACAACAGGACGGATCTCGCCAAAGCGATGCGCCAAACAGCTTTCTAACAGATCAGCAGTTTCATGCATTAATCCTTTCAAATCGAGCCCAGGTCGATACCATTCCAGCATGGTAAATTCACTATTGTGCTTACGACCATGCTCATCATCGCGGAAAACTTTACAGATTTGATAGATCGGCCCACTGCCACTGGCCAATAAACGCTTCATTGGAAATTCGGGAGAGGTCTGTAAATACTGGGTATTTAATTTGCCATGAATATGGCGTTGCACCTGTACTGAAGCCAAATGCACATCGGTTACTCCCGCCTGCGACAAGACTGGCGTTTCCACCTCAAGCACTTGACGCTCGGCGAAAAACTGGCGAATCTTACGATACATTTCTGCGCGTGCTTTTAAAGCATCGATTGAACAGGTCGGTTGGTAGGTTTTCATTACTTGACTCATGCTTTTGGCCCACCGTGTGCAGCCCACTCACGGCGCAAAGGATAGTTTTTACGAAGTAAATCAAATGCTTTTTGCTCAACCTTCCCGTTTTGGACACAGCCACGAAGTTGCCGATCATCCGCAGCGATATCATAAATCTGCGTCAAATACTGCTTAAGTACCACTTTTAAATCCCGCTGCTCAAAATATTGTTCTACTGGTGGCAATTGACTTTCAAAACGCTTCGAGATGTCATATTTAAAGCTATGGCAAAAGGCTTCATAAATCATTTGCGTGCCTCTGGCCTTACCTTCCAAGCTATAACCTGCAATATGCGGGGTCGCCAAAGCCAGCATGTCTAAAAGTGTTTGTGAAATCTCTGGCTCAAATTCAAAGACATCCAGCACCACTTGGCGTTTTGTCTTTGCAATATCATCCATTAACGCAGTTTGCTGAATCACAGGGCCACGTGCACTATTGATTAAAATCGCCGTTGCTTTCATCTCAGCAAATGTGGCCGCATTAAATAAATGCTGTGTTGGATAATCACCCGATACCGTTAAAGGTACATGAATTGAAATGGCATCGGCACGCTTTAACAACTCAGCAAAACTTACATTTTCAATGCCAGCCAATTGCACATAAGGATCATAGCCAATCACATTCCAGCCTAGTAATTGAGCCATCACAGCCAGACGACTTCCGACATTGCCTAATCCCACGATGGCCAAAGTAAACGCCTTATTCTGTTCTAAAAGGTCACAATCTAAATGAAGTAAAGCGGTAATGACATATTCTGCGACTGCCTGAGCATTACAGCCGGGTGCGTTACTCCAAACAATATGTTGTTGTTCTAATGCTTGCAGATCAAGATGATCTGTTCCAATGGTGGCACTGCCCACAAATTTTATTTTGCTCTGATCAATCAACGCATGATTCACTTTAGTCACCGACCGAACCAAAAGTGCATCCGCATCCTGCACATCACTTTGTGTCAGCGTTCGTCCTGCACGATGCTGTATTTCTGCAAATTCCGCAAAGAAATAATCGGTAAATGCCAAATTTTCATCTGCGATAATTTTCATACAGAAGCTTCCATCAATAAATCTCTGCCTATTATCCTTAGCAGGCTTCTAATTGACAATTCATAAATACAACTCTGCAGCGATTAAATGACCGAAAAATGCTGCTCTTGCTACACGCATGCGACATATTGCCAATTTACTGCAACATCTTTGCTCTTATACTAGGACTTTCCCTAATTCCTCCATCGTAATGACGCAATACTCTCCTTATAAAGGCAAAAATGGCATTAAACGGATTCTCAATGCCACAGGCTATTCAGTTGCTGGTTTTAAAGCTGCTTTTCGCTATGAAGCTGCTTTCCGACAAATTTTATTGCTCAATGTAATTCTGGTCCCGCTCAGTTTCTTCTTGAATGTCACCGCAGTTGAGCAAGCCCTAATGGTCGCTGTCTGCTTACTGGCGATTATTGTGGAACTATTTAACTCAGCCATTGAAGCCGTCGTTGATCGCGTTTCCTTGGAAAAAAATCCACTGTCTAAAAATGCCAAAGATATGGGCAGTGCTGCGCAATTTGTCTCTTTAGCGATTATCTTTTTTACATGGATGATTATTTTGTTTAGATAAAAAAGTTGTCTCTAATACTGATAAAGACAACCTTAACAGATCATGGTCTTAGAGAGCAGAGTTTAAAACTAATCCTAGCCAATTGGCATTAGCTGCAAACTCTCCTCGCTCTTGTTAGATTTTACGCTCAATGCGTTACTTGCCTCCAAATAAGTAAGCGACACCGACTCGTCCACCAAACTCATTTCCACCAGCAAAACCTAAAGCACCACTTGCTGAAATACGATCAGTAAAGGAAGTGACAACGCCAAGAGATCCAGCAGTTTCACCTTCATAATGACCTATGCCACCAAATACGGCGACTTGGCCAGGTTGAATGTTCGGTACAGCTTGTTGCGCTGCTAATGCAATCGCGATACCACGATAAGCTGTTTTTTGCACATCATCAACACGACGGTTTAATTGATCCGCACGGCTATCTAAACGGTTAATTTCACCTTGTACATCCTTACCTTGCAATATCATCCGATCCGCGACAACTTGGCCTGTAGTAATATGACCTGCATCAATTGTCGTTTTTTGCTCAGTAGTCGTAGATTGCCCAGATGTATCTACATTGGTCTGTGTCGCGGTTAAAACCACACCTTTCACGTTATCTGTACGTGTTTCTTTTATACTCGTCGCAGACTTGTCAGAGGCAACTTTGGTATCAGTACGACTAAGCGTCGAAGACTCACCAATACCAAATTTATCTGTTACATTCACCTGCTTCTTCTCAACAGTTGCCGTCCCTCCACTAACAGGAGTGACCGTTTCAGAACCATAAATCGTTGACGTAGCACTGCTATCTGTACGATTTACGGTTTCATTGCCTCGTGTGATACTGACGGTATCTTTACCATCAGCGGTCAACGACTCTGTCCATTCTTGTTTATCTAAAGATTTTACTTCGCCTTTTGCTAATAAATAATCTTTACCTTGAACAGCAGACAACACACCACGATTGGCATCCTCAACATTGCCTGTTGTATTGTTAATTACAGTACTGTTTTGACTATCAACCTTATAGGTAAAACCACTATTGTCAGTATTTTTAGTTTTTAATTCACTTGTTGTTGCTGAACTATCATTAAATACCATGCCATCTTTTTGCCCAGTCCTATATTCAATATTTTGCTCCGTTGTACTTGCAGTCAAATTACGGGTTGAACCATTAACATTGGTCATAACTTTTGAAGAATCAGTAACGATTATCTCATCAGCCTTTCGCTCCTGACCAATTTGGTAAAGATTTTCAGTTGTTTTTATTGTTTGCTTATCACTCACCGT
This sequence comes from Acinetobacter colistiniresistens, assembly GCF_024582815.1. Lineage (NCBI taxonomy): Bacteria > Pseudomonadati > Pseudomonadota > Gammaproteobacteria > Moraxellales > Moraxellaceae > Acinetobacter > Acinetobacter colistiniresistens. The sequence goes on along the minus strand of NZ_CP102099.1, from coordinate 1,709,542 downwards.
ACCTTGTTCGACAGGTTCACCATTGGCTAGAATAATGTCACCATCAGCATCTTGCTGGAAGGTTTTACCTGAATTTTCAGTTTGGATGGTTGTTGCCGATTCACGATATTTGTCTGCTTTTCCTTTATTAAATATAGTTATCGTCGATTCTTGGTTATCTGCATTTTTTACAGTCCCTGTTGTCCCGTCTGCATAGGTGACAGTTTGGATATTTGTTTTGGTTGTTTTGTTTTCTAATGCCTTTGCTCCACCATCTTGATATGTTTTTCTGTCCTCTAAACTTGATGTACTCAGCGTTGTATCAACAATAATATTCCCAACTCTAGCATTTTTAACTGCTAAACCAGCAGCTACCGTTCCATCACCACGTAATGTATTAGCATCAATATTGGCTTTAGCCGTTCCATCATAGTTATAACCAACATTGCTCGTTATAGCATTTAAATTAATCTTATCAGCACTGTCTTTCATAACCGTTTGGGCTAGTTCTTTTCCTTTGGCATAGTCAACAGTAGTTATATTATCGTGACCATCCCGACTAGTCTGAACTTTGCCAACAGCATCTGTTGTTTTACTTTCATAAGAAGCAGTAGCAATGTTTTCACGTACTTTATCTTGCCCCTCCTGAAATAAACGATCTGTTTGCTGGCTTGTACGTTTATCGTAATTAACAGTGTTTACAATAGGTTTAGCACTTTTAAAAACGATATCCCCATTCAGGCGATCGAATTCAGTTTCAATCGTTTCGCTCGATATATTTTCTATGGCCTCACGGTGAAGTGCATTTTTGCCAACTGAATAGACTTTAATATCAGTTTCATTTGTTCCTTTATTCGCACGGTATACAGTACCACCATCTCTGGTAGTTTCTTTATTATCCCAAGTGGACTTATCGGTGGTATGGTAAGCAATCTCCTGTCCCATTGTCACTTTATCATTACGATTGACCGATCCAAGCTCTGTAGTCACTGTCTGTTGTTCAGCTGCTTTGGTCTCTAATGGTTTACCCGCTTTAAACGTCACCTCACTACGAATATCGCTCCCATTCGCGTCTTGCCCAATCACAACATAATAATGATCTATTCCCTCTGCATCTTTCCAGTTATGAACATCGGCTGCTGTAAATTTGTTCCCATTTACATCAACAGCGACAGTACCGATTTTAAAGTCATCTGCTTTTGCGGATTCAGCCACTGAGACACCAATGATTTTGCTTAGGAATTTATTATCGTGAGTCCCAGCCCGTACGAGATCACGATCAACTTCAATATTTTCTTGTGAGTTACGTGCATATATTGTGCTGTTATCCAGTGAAGTCTTCCAATATTCCTGGAAATCGCCATCTTGTTTGTGGGTCACAATCTTACTTGCCGTACCGTTCATGGTAGATTTCTGGACATTCGTATCAGTCCAGATCGTTGGTGTACCATCATTTAAAATTTGCGTATTGTAAGCATCACCTTTAAGAATACCGCGCTTGCTATTATCTGCCGTATAACGAGTTGGCTGATAAGCTGAGTCATACGACTCAAACGTATTATTCTCCTCAGTTTCTGTTTTTACTGTCGGTTTAGCATTGGCTAATATAACTTCACCATTTTCATTAGTTACAAAATCTCGATATTTTTGTTCTGAACTCGATTTAGATGTACGAATAAAATCTAAAGCATCACTAGTACCTAAAGCAGCTTGGTTAAACTGTGTTTCGGTAAACTCATTTACCCCTTTATCAACACGAATAAAACCATCCAGCATACTTTCTTTCGTATTATCCTGAGACCATTTAGATTCTTTTTTATAATCTAGCCCAGCCGTATTTACATCATCATAATCAACATTTTTGGAACTGAATGCTGATTTATTGGTATCTACTGTAGATTCTAAAATAGACTTTTTATCTGCACTTAAATTAAAAGCAACAACATCTTTAGTTGGATCATTATTTTGATACTGATAATCAGTAGAAACTGTATGATCTGACCAACTTTGCTCACTGCTAGACAATAGACCATCAGCATTTTTACTTTTTATAATACCTGTTGCTGAATCGGATGTTGCTTGATAATCAACATTATTTTGACTAGATTTAGATTCAACCGTACCCACACGAATCGTCTGCCCAGAAACAGGCTTCGCATCTCCTCCCAGTTTTGCTTCAGTGGTTAAATCAGAATTTGTGGTTGAATACTTTTCAGAGCGTATACGTTCATCTGTAGCTGCATATGTCACATCTTCAACTACACCTGCATTAGTTGCAGTGTGCGCTCCAATTACAGTGTTCACATCATCTGCTGCAAATGTAAATCCAGTATCATCCAAACGCTTAGAAGTCGCCTTAATTTCAGTCGCTGGGTTAACTGTTTTATCAAGTTGTACCCGTGTATTTGCAGTTCGAGTGACGTTTCCCGTTGCCAATCTATCATTCCAACTCCTTAAATTAGTTGTAGTTCCAGCCACAGTCGTCGTTGTATTTTTATTATCGCGCGACTCTAAAAGCCCCTTACGGATTTCCTGATAGGTGTAATTACGATAATTAATACCACCAACTTGCGTTTCTGGTCCATTTACAACAGGTGTGGTTTGACTAACAAGCGCTCCAACCAGCTTTGTGCCCTGCATAATAATATCTTGTTGAGAGCTATAGCTCCCCGCTTGCACATTAGTCTCCTCTTGCCCTACTGTTTGTTGATAATCATTATTTAATACCGTATCTGTTTTTGTCTCTGCTAATTCTATTGGTGCAGCAGATACCATTCCAGATAAAGCAGCAACTGCTAATGCAATTGACGTTTTTTTCAAATGTGAACTCATTTTTATCTCTCCTTTTTAATTTTTGAGTTTTCCTATTTTAAAAACAACAACTTATAATGTTTTTGATTTTTTAATTAGGATTCCCTCAATGAAGAATTCTAGTTTCACTTTAAAATTTTATCAACAAAAATTTGATATCCAAAAACTTTTATACTTCCTCTTTTTTCTACACAACAAAAATCATATAAGCACTATCTTGATCTTTAGTAGCAAAATAAAATAAGGTTGTTAAGCTTATGGTTATAAATAAGATTTTACTCAATAAGGCTTAATATCTTTTATGCACGAAACAAATGAAAAGCAGGCTTTTAGCCTGAGACTGAAAGAAGCACTTTCAAACCATCCTTGGGCCAAAACCAGCCCAACATGGTTAGCGAGGGAGTTTAATCTGAGGTACAGTGGAAAATCAGTAAGTGTCCAAACTGCAAATAATTGGCTATTAGGTCTTGCCATTCCGAGTCAAGACAAACTACAACTTTTAGCAGCATGGCTAGAAGTATCCAGTCAGTGGTTACGCTTTGGAGACGCTTCAGTAGAAATCTCGCATCCTGAAACAGTTCATTCTGGTATCCAACTCACACAAATAGACTTACCTGAAAAATTTGCACAACTCTCACCAAAGCAAAAACAACTAGTCTATGAGTTAATTAACGCGCTACTTGATACTAATCCGGTATAAAATCTTTATGAATGGCTTTTATGAGATATAGCTTAAGTAGTTCATTTTCTTTTTTAGCAAAGCCATTTCTTCTATTAACTTTAAATAACTTAATTTATATTTATAAAGCTCTTTAACCTCAATGATTGGATATAATCCATACTCATTCACACAATTAAAGTCAATCATATCGTACCTACCAAAATAAAGATCAACATTTACAACTATCGGTAAAATATCAATTCTAGTATTATAAAATTATATTCAGTATCTTATAAAAAATAAGATATATATTCTTTTATTTATCCTACTAAATTCCAATTATAAATATTGTTAGAATCATCATATATTAAAACCATCTTAAATCCACAATTTGGATAAAAATGTCACAAATTATCAAATTTCACGAACCATTATGTTTTTGGCATAAAAAATCCCTGCATCTGCAGGGACTTTCTGATCTAGACGAAGATGTATTACATCATGCCGCCCATACCACCCATACCGCCCATATCTGGAGCAGCTGGTTTATCTTCTGGGATATCAGTAATCATACATTCAGTTGTCAACATCAAACCAGCAACAGAAGCTGCGTGCTCAAGTGCAGAACGCGTTACTTTCGCTGGATCAAGAATACCCATTTCCAACATATCGCCATATTCGCCAGTAGCAGCGTTATAACCGAAGTTACCTTCGCCCGCTTTAACTGCATTGATCACAACTGAAGGCTCATCACCTGCATTAGAAACGATTTGACGAAGAGGCGCTTCGATTGCACGACGTAAAATGTTAATACCCGCAGTTTGATCTTCGTTAGCACCTTTTAAGTTATCTAACACATTCACTGCGCGTACCAGTGCAACACCACCACCTGCAACAACACCTTCTTCAACTGCAGCACGCGTTGCGTGAAGTGCATCATCTACACGGTCTTTCTTCTCTTTCATTTCAACTTCAGTTGCTGCACCAATTTTGATGACTGCAACGCCGCCAGCTAATTTAGCAACACGTTCTTGAAGTTTTTCTTTGTCATATTCAGACGTTGATTCTTCAATTTGTGCACGGATCTGTTGAACACGTTCAGCGATTTGCGCTGCATTACCAGCACCATCGACAATCACAGTGTTCTCTTTAGAAACAGTGATCTTATGTGCAGTACCTAAATCTTGAAGAGAAGCCTGTTCTAAAGACATACCCACTTCTTCAGAAATCACAGTCGCGCCAGTCAAGATCGCGATGTCTTGAAGCATTGCTTTACGACGGTCACCAAAACCAGGTGCTTTGACCGCACATACTTTGATAATACCGCGCATGTTGTTCACAACAAGTGTTGCAAGCGCTTCACCTTCAACATCTTCAGCGATAATAAGAAGTGGTTTACCTGTTTTAGCAACAGCTTCTAATACCGTGATCAATTCACGGATATTGCTGATTTTTTTGTCAACAAGAAGGATGAATGGATTTTCAAGTTCAGCAGTCAATGTATCTTGCTTGTTCGCGAAGTATGGAGAAATATAACCACGGTCGAACTGCATACCTTCTACAACGTCTAAAGCGTCTTCGAAGCCAGAACCTTCTTCTACAGTGATTACACCTTCTTTACCCACTTTTTCCATTGCTTGCGCAATCAACTTACCAACAGTAGTGTCAGAGTTTGCAGAGATCGAACCGACTTGTTCAATTGCCTTGAAGTCATCTGCAGGTTTTGCATTGGCACGGATATTCTCAACAACCGTTTTCACTGCAATGTCGATACCACGTTTTAAATCCATTGGGTTCATACCTGCAGTTACAGATTTGATCCCTTCATTTAAGATTGCTTGAGCAAGTACAGTTGCAGTTGTTGTACCGTCACCTGCGATGTCATTGGTTTTAGAAGAAACTTCACGAACAAGTTGAGCACCCATGTTTTCAAACTTGTCTTTTAATGAAATTTCTTTCGCAACTGTTACACCATCTTTAGTGATGTGCGGTGCACCGAAAGAACGATCAATCACAACATTACGACCTTTAGGGCCTAAAGTGACTTTCACCGCATCTGCAAGTACGTTTACGCCTGCAATCATTTTTGAGCGCGCTGAATCACCAAATTTTACGTCTTTAGCTGACATGTTAAACTCCGAATCTTTTTAAATTACTGTATCTGATAATTTTTGAGTTATGTTTGGATTAACCTTCAAGTACCGCTAAGATATCCGACTCTTTCATGATCAAGAGCTCTTCACCACTTACTTTTACTGTTGTACCGGCATAAGTACCGAACAATACTTTATCGCCAACTTTAACGTCTAAAGCACGAACGCCACTGTCAGTAATCTGACCATTACCTACTGCGATTACTTCACCTTGAGATGGTTTTTCAGCAGCAGAACCTGGAAGTAAGATACCACCAGCCGTTTTAGTTTCTTCTTCTACGCGACGAATCACAACACGATCATGTAATGGACGAATGTTGCTCATAGTTAACTCCATCAGACTTAGTCTTTTTGATTAATGTGTACCGCCAGTTCTTGGCAATACATAAAATTTTGATATGCCACTTTTGTGGGGTTGAAAAAAATGGCTTCAAGGGGGAAATGAAAAAAAAATCTATTTATAGATGTTTTTTTAATCACAACAGTATGGCGCTGCTGAATTAAACAACATTTTCTGATTTCAAAAAGGCTTGCTGTGTTTCATCTAACCAATAATGTTCAACCGTTCCATCATTCAAAATCGCATTAAAACTATTGGTTAATCCAAAACGTAATCGATTCGAAGTTGCTGTACCGGCATGAATATCTAAAATTGGATGATCAAATCCCAATTGGAAAATCTGATTTAAATCATGCACAGCCACGTTATGCAGATGTCCATGCAATAAACCTGATAAGCCCCGTTCCCCCCAGCGCTCTAATGCAATTTTCGCGAGCACAGGACAGTCCTTATCCCCATGCTGATTGGGAAAAGTATAAAAAGGCTGATGGAAGGTCACCAACTTAAGTTTATTCAACGGCGCATGCTTTAGCTTTTCGTCAGTTTCGTGGATTTGCTCCAGCGAAATATGTCCACGCGTATGGTATCTACGGCGAATGCTGTTCATCCCTACAATATAAAAATGCTCTGTTTCCAATGTGGTTTCCAAGCGACCAAAAAACGCCTGATAACGAACAAAGGGCGAGAAAAAACGGTTCCAGATATGGAAGAGTGGAATATCATGATTGCCAGGAACCACCAGATAAGGAATCGACAATGCATCTAAAAATTGACGACATGCATAGAATTGCTTAAAACGTGCACGCTGGGTGAGGTCACCACTGACAACCACTGCTTCTGGTTGATGCTCTAGACAAAACCGCTTGATCGCCTGAATACAAACTTCACGTTCCGTTCCAAAATGTAGGTCAGACAGATGTAATAGCATCAGGAACCATCACTTTTAATGCAGATTTTTCAACTGAAAATTTTAACGGGGTTTGCATTTCCATAAGCTCTCCATCCACAGCTACGGTTAATTTTGGCTTTTTACAGTCAACCTGTATATGCTCGGCACAAAATGAATACACATCAGCAGCTTGATCAATTTTGCCCTGAATGAGTTTCCATAACATTTTCAATAAACTGAGACGATCACTTTTCGCAACGACAACACCTGCCAACTTGCCATCTGCAGCACATTTCGCAATTCTTAATTTCATATCACTAAGCTGCAGTTGATTATTACCAAAGAAAATCAATGGGGTCGCAACTGGATATTTTTGACCATCTACAGTGACAGCTAATTTCAATGACTTATATTCACGCAGCAATACATCTAAACCCGATGTATAGGCATTTAAGGGAAAACGCCCTAACCGTTGATTATAAAGTTCACGTTTCTTAATAAATAAAGGATAGAGCCCCAAACTCGCATTATTCAAATAAATCTGGTCATTGATCGCTGCCACATGAACATCTTGTATTTTTCCTGTTGCAATTACTTCTGCCGCTTGAGCAACATCAATTGGAATATTTAATGCCCGAGCCACATAGTTAAACGTTCCCAACGGTATAATTCCCATCGGGATATCGGTATGAATTAGCTTCTTGGCAACCGCATTCAGAGTCCCATCCCCACCTGCAGCAACCACTACACCACGAAAATCAGCCTGTCGATGCCGAAGTAAAACATCTTGCATCATCTCATCAAAGTTAACCTGCTGATTTAATTCAAATACCTGGATTTCGAATCCATATTGCGTCCAGAAGGTCATGAGACGCTCATATTCTTCATCCTGTTGCGCTGCATGAAAACCTGATTTTTGATTATAAATAATAGATAAAGGCTGTAAATTCTGAGTCATTAACATCAACCTTAAGGGCGAGAATAATCATATTTTTGTTTACAAAATCAACAAATAAAAGCTTGTTTATGTAAATTTTGAATGAGCTTCATTCATATAATCAATAACAATTCTCAAAAAAGCAAAAAATAAATTAAACTATTGTTTTAAAACATGATTTATAACAAAAATAATATATATAAATAAACAAAATACTAAAATATAAAATAATAAAGTTGTTTAAAAACAATAAAATAAAAATAATTATCCCTAAGTACCTTAATCCCCCACCTATTCTTTAGTCTTATATTTTTATGATTTTATGCTTTAATACAGCCACTTTTTTTACTTCCTCTGTCTTACTGCCATCCAGTAGATAGAACTTGTACGTTGTACACACTTTAAAAAGGCATCACCATGACCCAAGTGAACGCACCAGAATTCGTTCGTCACCCTAAGCTAATTGCATGGGTGGAAGAAATTGCAAAATTAACCAAACCAGCAAAAATCGAATGGTGTGACGGCAGCGAAGAAGAATATCAACGTCTGATGGACTTGATGATCGCTAACGGCACCATGCAAAAACTTAACCAAGAAAAACATCCTGGTTCTTATCTTGCAAATTCTGACCCTTCTGACGTTGCTCGTGTTGAAGATCGCACTTATATCTGCTCTCAAAATCAAGAAGATGCTGGCGCAACCAATAACTGGGTTGCTCCTGCTGAGATGCGTGCAAAATTAAATGGATTATTTGACGGTGCAATGGAAGGCCGTACCATGTATGTGGTTCCCTTCTCGATGGGTCCTTTAGGAAGCCACATTGCTCATATTGGTATTGAGTTAACAGATTCTCCTTACGTTGCTGTCAGCATGACAAAAATGGCACGTATGGGCAAAGCAGTTTATGACGTGTTAGGCACAGATGGCGAGTTTATCCCATGTGTACACACTGTTGCTGCACCTCTTAAAGATGGCGAGAAAGATGTTGCTTGGCCATGTAATAATGAAAAATATATCGTTCACTATCCAGAAACACGTGAAATCTGGTCTTACGGTTCTGGCTACGGCGGTAATGCACTACTAGGCAAAAAATGCTTGGCATTACGTATTGCGTCTGCAATGGGTCGTGAGCAAGGCTGGTTAGCTGAACACATGCTTATTTTAGGCGTGACCAACCCACAAGGTGAAAAACACTACATCGCAGCAGCATTCCCTTCTGCTTGTGGTAAAACCAACTTTGCAATGTTGATTCCACCAGCGGGCTATGAAGGTTGGAAGATCGAGACTGTAGGTGACGATATTGCTTGGATTAAACCAGGTGAAGATGGTCGCTTATATGCCATCAACCCAGAAGCTGGTTTCTTCGGTGTTGCGCCTGGTACAAATACCAAGACTAACCCGAACTGTATCGCAACGATGCATAAAGATGTGATTTATACCAACGTTGCAGTGACCAAAGACGGCGAAGTATGGTGGGAAGGTCTAACTAAAGAAGTTCCAGCAGACCTGATTACTTGGAAAGGTCAACCTTACGTTGAAGGCGAAAAAGCAGCGCATCCAAACTCACGCTTTACTGTTTCTGCAGGTCAATGCCCTTCGATTGACGCTGACTGGGAAAATCCAGCAGGTGTACCAATCTCTGCATTCATCTTTGGCGGTCGTCGTGCAGACACAGTACCTTTAGTTTCTGAAGCATTTGACTGGGTGGATGGCGTTTATAAAGCAGCAACCATGGGTTCTGAAACCACTGCCGCAGCTGTTGGTCAACAAGGTATCGTACGTCGTGACCCATTCGCAATGCTTCCATTTGCGGGTTATAACATGGCTGATTACTTCGGTCACTGGTTAGACATGGGCAAAAAAGTCGGCGCGAAAGCTGAAGCTGCGGGTAACAAACTACCAAAAATCTTCAACGTAAACTGGTTCCGTCGTGATGCCGAAGGTAACTTCGTATGGCCTGGTTTTGGTCAAAACATGCGTGTTCTTGAGTGGATCATTGATCGTTGTGAAGGTCGTGCAGAAGCGACTGAAACACCGATTGGCTATGTTCCAACTTACGAACAATTGAACTGGACTGGTCTTGATTTCTCTAAAGAGCAATTCAACACTGTTACCGCTCAAGACAAAGATCAATGGATCAAAGAGCTTGAAAGCCACACTGAGCTATTTACTAAACTTGGTGCTCGCTTACCTCAAGCGCTTAAAGATCGTCAAAATGAATTATTAGCAGCGGTTAAATCTGCTTAATCATCATTGACATAAAAAGGTCGCTTCGGCGGCCTTTTTTGTCATTTTAAGCTGACAAACTATAATAAACTAACAGCCTTAAACGTGATTTTCACCCATCGAAGATGAACAAATTAAGACTTTAATGTGCAAGCAAAAGTCAGTTTAAAAATATAAAGAGATCTGTATCTCATCGATTTAAACAGGAAAAGTTATGCAACAAGACATTACAACTGCACAAGATTTTTTAAAATTACTCCCAGACTCAGACACTGTCTTTGCAGCCAGAGACTCCTTTCTCACAAAACATTTACTCCCCCTCATTTCGATTAACCTTGCCCAGATCAATCCTGAATGGCAAGGCTGGATTCATTTAGTCAATCCCATTGAACCTTATGAATGCTACATCGGCTCAGAAACAACGGAGTTCCACAATGAATTTGCGCATGAAAATTGGTTTATTTTACAACTAGATGAACAATCTCAATATCATTGGCTAGCTGATCAGCACTATTTTATTCTAGAAAATAACAATCAAGCTTCATATACTGACGTTTTTAATCATAGCCAAGAAATGCATGCGGATTTTCAACAGGTCAAACAACGTTTCTTAGAACAAAAAAGAGTAATTAGCACCTCTGATGTCAAGTATCAGAATAAGAAACCCGCCATCTTACTCAATCAATTGGGTGGTGATGCAAGTTATGGCAACTGGTGCTATCCCATCGGAGAACAACTTAAATTGAAAAATATTGAACAAGATGACAATTGTTTTGTACAGATCTTTGATCAACATGAACGACGTTATTATTTTATTGCTTCCGCATCGGGTTGGGAATATTGCAATCACGGTGCCGACAATATCTTGATGTTTTATCAACCCGAAACTCGACGCGTCTTATTTACCTTTGACTGGACATAACTGATCACAGGTCGCTTCGGCGGCCTTTTTTATTGTCGCCTCTTCGAAAAATTCTATTAAATTCGCCTATCAATACAACTATTCCCATTAACCTAACAATGAAATAAATTGCAAAATTAATAAATATTAACAATAATTATAATAATAATATTTCTCATTTACATGGTTGTAGACATGAGCCTCCCCCCCTTTTTTAAGCGTACACCTCTCTTTTTAGCCATCTCAGGATTTATCTCCATTAGTTCATACAGCCATGCGCTAGATGAAGGGTCAAAACAACTCCCAAGCATCAAAGTGCAAGCGATTCAAGATGATGATAATAGTGAAAAAACTCAGGCATACACGATTAAAAACAGCGCTAGCGCTACTAAACTCAATATTGAAGCCAAAGAAATCCCTCAAACCATTAATGTGGTGACACGTCAACAAATTGAAGATTTTGGATTAACCAGCTCTAGAGATATTTTAAATAACACACCAGGCATTATCGTCAACTCCTCCGAAACTGACCGCTCAGTGTATATGGCACGGGGATTCGAAATTTCAAATATTCTGGTCGATGGAGTCGGATTTCCCGCGAGTGGCTGGAACTATAATGACACCAACCCAGATAGTTACTTCTATGACCGCATAGAAGTCATCAAAGGTGCAGATGCACTGACCAATGCATTTGGCGATCCAAGTGCGACCATCAACTATATTCGCAAACGCCCAACCAAAGAATTCCAAGCCAATGCAGGTTTAAGCTATGGTTCATGGGATACCCAACGCTACGAAGCTGATGTTTCTGGCAGCCTCTCTTCAAATATTCGTGGTCGTCTGTCTGGATTCGAGCAAACGGGCCATTCCTATTTAGACCGTTACTCATCTGAGAAAAATGGGATTGCAGGGGTTCTAGAAGCGGATATTACAGACCAGACGTTATTGACTATCGGTGCCAGTCAAGAAAAAAACAAGCCGAATGCCAACAATTGGGGTGCGCTCCCGCTCATGGATGCTTCAGGCAAACAAATTAGTTATGACCGCTCTTATAACCCGAATCCAGATTGGGCTTACTGGGACAACACATCACGCAATGCCTTCATTGAGTTAAAGCAAAAATTCTTAGAAACATGGTCTGCCAATCTAAGCTACAACTATAACGAAAAAGATCGCCAAAGCCAGCTACTCTACTATTATGGCTACCCTAAAGCAGACGGTTCAGGCATTTCACTCACTCCAAGTGGCTTTCTGGAAAACAATAAACTACATACTGCCGATTTTAATTTGCAAGGTAAATTCGACCTATTCAATCGCGAACATGAAGCCATTGTTGGCTATACCTTCTCCAAAAGTCATCAAAATGACCATGAGAAAAAAGGAACACTTCTGGATAGCAATATCAGCTATGTTGACAATAGCCCCTATACAACCGATTGGGCGAGTTGGACACCCAGTAGTGTAAGTTGGTCTAATTTTTCTCAAACAGCTGACTATACGCAACGCAACCAATCGGTTTATGCTGCCACACGCCTTCATCTGAATGACGACCTCAAATTAACCTTAGGCGCAAACTATGTTCAGGCCAAAAGTGAAGGCTCAAGCTATAATGCACCAATGAATTATAATGAAAGTAAAGTTTCACCTTATGCAGGCCTTAGCTATAACTTCACACCTGAATATACAGGCTATATGAGTTATACCTCTATTTTTAGACCACAGACCTCAGTTAATGAAGCGACGGGGAAAGTCGCAGATCCAATCAAAGGACAAAGTTACGAACTTGGATTCAAAAGCTCATGGCTAGATGACAAGTTAACGGGAACACTGGCCATTTTCCGAACGGAAGAAAATAACTATCCGCTACGCGCTACGGATGGCAATCCACTTAATCGTAAAGTCGCAATCAGCGACCTACGCTCACAGGGTGTAGAAGTTGGTTTGGCTGGTCAGTTGACCGATCAAGTCAATGTTTCTCTGGGTTACACTCAATTTAGCTTACAAGATTTAAAAAATGGCGGGGCAGCCAGAACCTACAACCCAACACAAAGCTTTAACCTCCTCACCACCTACTCTCCAACACAGTTACCAAAACTGAAAGTTGGTGCCGGTTTAAAATGGCAAAGTAAAATCAGTCGTTTAGACCCTACCTATGCCACTTATCTTCAACAAAGCGATTATGCACTGATCAATTTAATGGCAAGCTATGAAGTTAACCCGCGTTTCAGCATTCAAGCCAATGCCGATAATGTGACCAATAAAAAATATCTAAATAGCTTTACCGATGGTCAATCCTTTTATGGTGAGCCAGCGAACTACAGCGTTGCACTCAAGTTTAAATACTAAACCGTAAAGGTTCAGCCCAAACAAAAAATAAAAAAGCCCCTTGTCCATGCATGGACAAGGGGCTTTTTTATCAATAACTTTTAAGCAGCAACAGTGGTGTTTGGTTTATTTGCCAAATAAGCATCCAGGTTTTCAATTTCATTTTGCGCAAAGTTCAAACCGAGTTTAGAACGTCTCCACAAGATATCCTGACTGTTCGTTACCCATTCAGAACCACACAAATAGTCGACTTCTTTTGCATATAAGCCTTGGCCAAAATACTGACCCAGCTGTTCAACCGAGGTTGCTTCGCCCAAAATACTCCAGATACGTGAGCCATAAGCAGATGCCCAACGTTTCGCTAAAGCTTCTGAAGCATCTGTGACTTGTGCGCGAATTTCTTTTGCCAGCTGCTCAGCCGACTCCATATTTTCACCGCCAGGCAATGCTTCTGTTGCAGTCCAGCTCCCCTTCATTTCAGGGAAGAATGGCTTTAATTGCTGCATTGCAGATTCTGCCAGCTTGCGATACGTGGTTAACTTACCACCAAAAACCGAAAGTAACGGCGCTTGCTCATCACCCTCTTTAGACAATGCCAAAGTATAGTCACGCGTAATCGCCGATGGATTATCTGACTCATCATCACACAGTGGACGCACGCCTGCAAAAGTCGAAATAATATCCGCTTGCGTCAATTGATTCTTAAAGTGTGCATTACTCACTTCAATTAAGTAATCAATTTCTTCTTGTGTAATTTTCACTTGTGCTGGATCACCTTGGTATTCACGATCCGTCGTACCAATCATGGTGTATTGGTCTAAATACGGAATTGCGAACACAATACGACGGTCATCATTCTGCATAATAAAGGCTTTATCACCTTCATACAGCTTCGGCACAATAATATGGCTACCTTGAATCAAGCGAATGCCATAGGGTGATTTAAGCTGCAAATCTTGCTTAATAAACTGTGCAACCCACGGACCCGCCGCATTCACCAAAGCCTTGGCTTTAATCTGGAACTGGCCTTGTGCATTTTCCAAGTCAACAACCCAGTACTGCCCTTCGCGTTGTGCCGATAAACAACGGGTACGCGTCACAATGTCAGCACCCTTTTCACGGGCATGCATTGCATTGAGCACCACTAAACGAGAGTCATCAACAGCACAATCTGAGTATTCAAAACCACGCGTAATCGCTGAGTTTAATGGGCTGTCTTCTTTAAAATAGACATTATTTGAACCCAATAACTTTTCACGTTTACCCAAATGATCGTAGAAGAACAATCCTGTCCGAATTAGCCAAGCTGGACGCAAGTGTGGACGATGCGGCATGATAAAACGCATTGGTCGAATAATATGCGGTGCTTTTGCCAATAACACTTCACGCTCGGCCAAGGCTTCGCGTACAAGACGGAACTCTTTATGTTCAAGATAACGTAAACCACCATGAATCAACTTACTGCTTGCAGAAGAGGTATGGCTGGCTAGATCATCTTTTTCACATAGGAATACAGATAAGCCTCGACCCGAAGCATCTGCGGCAATACCAACACCATTGATACCACCACCAATCACAGCTAGGTCGTAAATTTTGTCATTTGACTGAGGAGAAGTTTGCATAAGTCACCGCAAATTTTCATTATTGTTCAATAACGAACATTAAAACATGCAAAATGAAAATAAACAACAAAAATAGTCAAAAAAATGCCAATTTATAGGCATTTTTAGATAAATAATCAAAACTGAAAATAGATGTATACAAAAAGATCACGATTGAGCAATGCAAAGACCGCTCGGGCTTACAACATTCTTCTTATTTAAATAAACCTGAGCCAGAGACACTCGGCTCAAGAAAAGTAACAATTTTTCGAAAGTGAAGATCTATTCGGCAACAACCAGAGCAACATCTAGCTCACGGATTGTTTTCATAAATTCTTCGCTTGGTTGTTGATCGGTAAAAATACAATCCACCTGCTTTAGCGACCCCAAACGAATCATGGCATTACGGCCAAATTTACTGCTATCTGCCGCAAGAAATACCTGACGTGCACTAGATACAATTTCCTGAGACACACACACTTCCTGAAAATCAAAATCGAGTAACGTACCATCTTCCTCAATCCCACTAATCCCGACCAGCGCATAATCTGCTTTAAATTGTTTAAAGAAGTCTGCCGTCGCCTGACCAATGACTCCACCATCTGGACGAACACGCCCACTGGCAATCAAAACTTCAAAATCTTCTTTGGTACTAAGGATTTTGGCGACATTAAGATTATTGGTAATAATCCTTAAACCCGTGTGATTCAACAAAGCATGTGCAATGGCTTCTGTTGTGGTTCCAATATTAATAAATAAAGAGGCATAATCAGGAACAGCTGCAGCCACTGCGGCTGCAATCATTCTTTTTTGTTCCAGCATGTGCCCAACACGCATTGTGTATTCAGTGTTTTCTACACTCGAATCATGCGCCGCCCCACCATGATAGCGACGGAGCAAACCTTCATCTGCCAATTGATTGATATCACGGCGAATCGTCTGTGGGGTAACATCAAAATGTTGAGCAAGTTCTTCAATACTGATATAGCCACGTTCTCTCACTAACTCGAGGGTTTTCTGTTGGCGTAGTATCAAGCTCATGCTCATCCATCCTGTGTTGTTTTAAGTCCGCTTAAATTGGAGCTATTTTAGCTTAATCTTCCGCCCAATCACGAGTGCGTCCGACTGCTTTTAACCAACCTTTATAAAGTTTCTCAGTCACATCTTGACTGCACTCTGGCACAAAGGTGTTTTCGATCGTCATTCTACTCTTCAATTCATTCAAATCCGACCAGAAACCGACTGCCAAACCAGCCAAGAATGCCGCCCCCATCCCCGTGGTTTCTTTCATTGCAGGACGTTCTACTGAAGTTCCCATAATGTCAGCTTGGAATTGCATCAAGAAATTATTGGCAGTAACACCACCATCAACACGTAAGGTACGTAACTTTTCACCCGAATCCTGCTGCATGGCATCCAGAACATCACGGGTTTGATAAGCAATCGACTCGAGCGTTGCACGAATAATGTGTTCGATGCTCACACCGCGGGTAATCCCCAAGATTGCACCACGTGCGGTAGGATCCCAGTATGGCGCACCTAAACCAGTAAATGCAGGGACCACATAGACACCATTGCTGTCTTTGACCTTGGTTGCATAGTATTCAGAATCATGCGAATCATTAATCGCCTTGAGTTCATCACGCAACCACTGCACACAAGAACCACCATTGAATACCGCACCTTCCAATGCATAGTTCACTTCACCGCGCGGACCACACGCGATTGTGGTCAATAAACCATGATCAGACTGAACAATACGTTTGCCCGTGTTCATCAGCAAGAAGCAACCCGTACCATAGGTATTTTTTGCTTGCCCCACTTCCACACACATTTGTCCAAATAACGCAGCTTGTTGATCACCTGCAATACCTGCAATCGGAATTCCAATCTCTTGTCCGCTAATGGTATGGGTATAACCATAAATTTCGGAAGAACTACGGACTTCAGGCAACATTGCTTTTGGAATGTTTAACGCTTCAAGAAGTTTGTCATCCCATTGCAAAGTCTCGATATTGAATAACATCGTACGTGAAGCATTGGTATAGTCTGTGACATGCACTTGACCGTTGGTCAATTTCCAAAGTAACCAGGTATCAATCGTACCAAATAGCAACTCACCACGTTCTGCACGTTCACGGCTGCCTTCAACGCGATCCAGAATCCACTTAATTTTAGTTGCCGAGAAATACGGATCAAGTACCAGACCTGTTACTTTGTGGACATAATCCTGCCAACCGTCTTGGCGCAGTTGATTACAAATTTCATTGCTTTGACGACTTTGCCATACAATTGCATTATAAATAGGCTTGCCAGTCTGCTTATCCCAAATCACCGTGGTTTCACGTTGATTGGTGATCCCAATCGCTGCAATTTGCTCGCTAGAAATACCTGCTTGCGCTAAAGCTTCAACCCATACGGCGCTTTGAGTCGCCCAGATTTCCATTGGATCGTGCTCAACCCAACCTGGCTGCGGGTAAATTTGCGTAAACTCACGCTGAGCAATACTGATGACATTCGCATCGTGATCCAACACGATCGCACGTGAACTCGTTGTACCTTGGTCAAATGCAACCACGTATTTCTTTTGACTATCTGTAGAGATCATGACATACCTATCCAGACTTGCTTAATTGAGGGCTAAGTCAAATTTCAACAAACCCTATCTTGCAATAAATTAAATGCCCGTTAAAAAACGGGCTCCAATACTGCAAAAAAGCAATGACTTCTGTATTAAATAAAAAACTTGGCAGATTATATGCAAAATTGTTCGAAAACGAAAATTCTTTCTTTAAATTTGAAGCTAAAAAACGATGAATAGCCTGTATTTTAAAGATTCCTCACAATAAAAAACTTATTTTATGCGATACTAAAAGCAGAAATAACGGGATCATTGATATGAAAAAAACGAATTTATTGTTAATTGTGAGCGGTGCTCTTGTTCTTGCAGCCTGTCAAAGTAGCCCACATCAATATAATGGTATGACAGGATACCAAATCGAAAATAAAACAACGTCTTCTGCAACAATTTCTTATACGCTTGCGGCCCGTAGCAATCGCGATGTGGATGAGAAAAAATTACAACATGCGTGCAAACAAGTTCTTGGTGTAGAAAAAAACTACAAAATTTCAGTACTGAGTGTTAACGAAATCATGAATCCTGCTCAACAGGAACAATATGGTGTAAAACTGGGCAACAGTCGCACAACTTTTGGCCTGTCGAACTCACCCGATTTAAATAATAGTGAAGGTTATGCAACCCGCCAAGCACTTGAGGCACGTCCAACGACACTTAAAGTGGTTCGTTATACTTGTTCTTGATGGTTTTGTTCAATCCAAGTGGATGTGTTCAAAACTGAATACATCCATACTTATTTTTATACTTTTAACACATCACGAATCGATGGATCCTTATCAAATACAGATTTTGCAAAAGGACATAAGGGAATTACTTTCACCTCACGCTCACGCACAAAAGCGATCAATTCATCAAGAAGCTTACGTCCCACTCCCTGACCGCGAAAATCCTCATTCACATCGGTGTGATCAATAATCAACATCTCACCTCCAGCCCAAGTATAGGCCATTTCACCTGCCAACACTTCACCTTCAAATAACTGAAATGTGCCGTGCTTACCATCATCAGACTGCTGAATCGCCATATCATGCTCCTTTTGCTTTTCGCCGTTGATTCACTCAATAAAGTTGAAACTTATCGTGTCGCTCTTTCACTCAATGTTTTAACATGGTGTTTCAGACTGTTTTGTTAAGATTTTTATTGCTTCACCCAGCGATTTTCATCTTGCTCATTGGTTGGACGTGGTTTATTTAGTCCGATAAAAACTGACATTTCGGAACTCTTTGGCTTCATCCAAATCAGGCCAAGTCGTTGCACTACGCTCATCAATTTTGAGATATTGTGGATGACTAAAGTTTTTGACACGGCTATCCGCCACCCATACCTCAGGTGAAAACTTTAAAAACTCATCAAGAAAGAAACGATTGGACTGGTCATATAGTACATCTGCCGCCAATAACACATCGACTGGCTCGGACTGATACAAATCATCCAGATATTCAAGTTCAACATCGTTTAACAAGGCATTTTCACGACATGATGCAAGACTGACTGGATCAATATCACAGCAAATCACCCGATTGGCACCCGCCATTTTTGCGGCAATTGCCACCACACCAGAACCCGCCCCAAAATCCAGCACCACTTTATCTTTAACATGATGCGGTTCTGCCAACAGCCATTGTGCCATCGCCAAACCTGAGGCCCAGCAAAAGATCCAGTATGGCGTTTCATTCCAGATTCTTCGAATGACTTCATCATCCAAGCGATCGGTTGGGAAGACAGGTGGAATCAACCAGAGTGAAATCGGCGTTTCAGGTAACTGTTGCGCCAGCAAATCGGTGTTTGGAATCACCTCATGCAATGCTTTAAGCAATTGCTCAGGTGCTTTTGCAAATTGAAAAGTACAGCTCATATTTGTTTAGTTCTAAAAAACCCCTCTTCGCGAGGGGTTATTAATCATTTTACGCTAATGCTTTTTCAGCAGCTTCTACAGTTTGACGAATCAAGGTGGTGATCGTCATTGGACCTACACCGCCTGGAACAGGCGTATAAGCAGAAGCAACCGCTTCGATACCAACTAATTGGATATCACCAACGCCACCGCCATCACGTGGATGGAAACCTGCATCAACCACAACCGCACCTTGCTTGATCCAGTCTTTTTGAATCAATTCAGCCTTACCCACTGCGCCAACAATGATATCAGCTTGTTTTACGAAATCAGCAAGGTTTTTAGTCCGTGAATGGCAAATCGTGACGGTTGCATTGGCTTGCAACAACATCATCGCCATCGGTTTACCCAGAATTGCTGAACGACCCACAACAACAGCATGCTTACCTGCAATTTCAATCTTGTTTTCTTGCAAGATGGTCATAATACCTGCTGGCGTTGCAGAGCCATAAGCAGCTTCGCCCATCGCCATACGACCAAAACCTAAACAAGTCACACCATCTACATCTTTTTCCAGTGCAATCGCATCAAAACATGCTCTTTCATCAATTTGTTCAGGCACTGGATGTTGCAGCAAAATGCCATGCACATCTGGATTGGCATTTAATTTTTCAATTTCAGCCAATAACTGCTCAGTTGTAGTTTCTTTTGGCAACTCAACTTTCAGCGAATCCATGCCAACACGACGACACGCATTACCTTTCATACGCACATACGTTGCAGATGCACCGTCATCACCCACCAAGATCGTTGCCAAGATAGGGGTACGCCCCGATTTTGCTTTTAAAGCTTCTACACGTACCAACAAATCCGTTTCAATTTGTTTTGCTAATGCACGACCGTCTAAAACCAATGCCACAGCGCATCTCCAAAGTGGGTATGAATCAATTGCGTAAATAATACATGATAATTTGAGCAATATTCTTTTAGATGTTGTTTTTATGTGCATATTCGCGAAAAACACTATTGTTTTTTTTTTAAAGATTGCTAATATGTGCATCACCAAGAGATGGCGGGGTGGCAGAGTGGTCATGCAGCGGACTGCAACTCCGTGTACGCCGGTTCGATTCCGACCTCCGCCTCCATTGGTAAAGCCCGAGTGGTGAAATCGGTAGACACAGGGGATTTAAAATCCCCCGCCCACAAAGCGTGCCAGTTCGAGTCTGGCCTCGGGCACCATCTTTCAGCTACTGAAATATGGTGCAAATAAAAATCCAGCGCAGGCTGGTTTTTTTATGCCTAAAATTTAGCTCAGAATAAAAAAGCCAAGTACATTGACTTGGCCTTCCCTCGCTTTTTTAACTTTAAGCCACTTGCTGCCCTGTTTTTACTGGCAGTAAGTTTTTATCTAAAACCAACTGATAACCACGGGTTGTATCAATCACATATTCAGGTTTTTTGATCGAATCGACATAAATCCATTGTGATTGCACTTGTGCAGTATCAAATTGAACAATCAAATAGCCTCTCTGATTTAAGTTGCAGTAATTCAACTCATCAATCAAGGTCGTGAATGCAAATTCAAACTGCTGTAATTGTGCAAGTGGAATATTTAAATACTTTTCCAGACCTGGTGAAGACACTGAACTGGTTGCCAACTCCACCCCAACAAATGCCCCATCTTTGCTGTATAAGTTTGACGACCAAGCATTATGAGTATCCCCCGCCAGCACCACCACCTTTTTCTTTAATTGTGCCAAAGCACCATACACAATCTCACGCTCAGCAAAATAGCCATCCCACGCATCCAGATTATAAGGTGCAACAGTTAATACACGCGCTTTTTCTTGTGCTGTTAAAGTTGGATCACCTTTTTGCAGGCGAATCTTTAAAGTCACCAATTCAGTAATTTGCGCATTCATTTTATTTAAGGTGTCCACACTCGGATTACCTGCAGTAATTTCAGCCAAAGCCAGTAGTAATTCCGCTGGAACCAACATCTTGGTCATCAGAATCTGCTGACCGAGTACATTCCATGCTGCATTTGACTGCTGTAACTTACCAATTAACCAGTCACGTTGGGTATAGCCCATTAGAGTACGTGCTGGGTTGGTCAAATCTGCTTGGAATTTTGCAATATCCAAACCATTCGTCGTCATATAATTGGCATAGTCCAACTGTTCATCACGTGCAATAATACGGGTATCCAGCATGGTCAATTGAACCAGATTACCGAAATCGAATTGGCGATAAATCTTGGTGTGTTGTTCATCCACAGGACGGATTGGCATCCATTCAAAATAAGCCTGTAAAGCCGCGAGCTTACGATCAAGGAATGGCCCTTCGTTTGGCTGATGGTTTTCAGCCCCATCGCGCCAGGCATCGTTCGCAAGTTCATGATCATCCCAAATCACAATAAATGGGTGACGATGATGTAGTGCCTGTAAATCTTTGTCTTTACGATACAGCGCATAACGTTTGCGATAATCCTCTAGTTTGATGATTTCCTTATTATTGTCTGCTGCAAGTGTCCGCCCCAATTTCGCTGCATCTTCTGCTGCATAGCCATCTGCACCATATTCATAAATATAGTCCCCCAGATGAATAACCACATCAACATTTTGCTTGGCCATTTCACGATACACATAGAAATAGCCTGCTGGATAGTTGGAACATGAACATACCGCAAAACTTACCTTTGAGGTACTGGTTGGTAAGGTCTTGGTTTGTCCAATCGGTGAAAACTTATCGCCAAAGCTAAAGCGATAGAAATAACTTTGATCTGGTTTTAAACCTGTCGCATCTACTTTCACAGTAAAATCTTGGGCTGCTGTAGTCGTGACTTTATCAGTTTTAATAATTTGCTTGAATTGCGAGTCTAGCGCAATTTCCCAAGTCACTTGTAAACGCGCACTACTGTCACTTGGTGTTAAACGTGTCCATAAGATCACTCGATCTTGCAAAGGATCCCCACTAGCCACTCCGTGTTCAAAGTTCACTTGTAATACTGCTGTTTCTTTATCCGAACTGTCATTACAACCGGTAAATCCCGCAGATAAAGATAATGCCCCGAAACCGAATAGACTTTTTTGAATGAGTTCCCGTCGTGAAATTTTTGCTGTCATTTGGATAGCTACCTTAACTTTTATCACTATAAATAAATGACTTAAATTAACTCGCGTAGATGAAACTTTGATCTCAGTTTGATGAAAGAATCATGAAAGTTATATGACAGTGCTTAATTTTCATCAGATAAACACATGAATTGATTGAAAAGAAAGCAAATCGTCTGTTTTACTCTTGCCAAGCTTTAATGTGTCCTCTATTATTGCGCACATGCCCGAGTGGTGAAATCGGTAGACACAGGGGATTTAAAATCCCCCGCCCACAAAGCGTGCCAGTTCGAGTCTGGCCTCGGGCACCATGTTTCAGCTAGTGAAATATGGTGCAAATAAAAATCCAGCGTAAGCTGGTTTTTTTATGCCTAAAATTTAATAATCTTGCATAAAAAATGCCTTAATAAAAATATTAAGGCATTCGATATTTTTGATTTTAATCAGTCAACTTATTCTACGCGAATAATCTTACCATTCTCATCATGATGCACGATGCTGACTTTCTGCTGACGCCCTACCTGAATCTCTTGCTCAGGCAATTCAAAATAACGTGCATAATCTGGCAAGGTCTTTTCTACCGCATGCTTTTGGTGTATACGTTTTGAAGGCAAAAAGCTCCATAATAATAATGCAATTGCACACATAAATAGTGCTGTAACACCATGCTCAATCCCATCACCAAAGGCCGTCATTAAACGCTGTGCGATATGCGTTTTTTGTAACTCAACCAACACCCACACCAAAATAAATGGACGCCACAACAGCAACCACCCCGCCCACATCATTGCGGTTGTTGTCGTTGAAAAATAACGTTTATGCCATGGCAACTGGCGACGTACATCAATAATCAAACTGTCTGCTTTCATTGCTTTTTACTCAGCAAAATAAATCTTTAGACTCAACGAATTCCACGATCTGGGCTAATCCAACGGGCACGCTTCCCATCATTACGCAACAGTACCTTTGGAAAGGCGACGATTGTAGCAGTAATCGTGATCAACCAAAACACAAAAGGATACCAAATCATCCAATAATAATTTTTTCCAAGGTTTGGTTCATAACGACTATCCATCCATTTGCTTAAAGCAAACTGAATTAAACAGGTCGCACCTAATAAAATTCCACTACCATATGGTAAAAATGGTGAACTCACCACAGCCAGAGCTGGAATCGCAAAGATAAAATGCAGTAACCAGATCACGGCCATTATAAGCATTAAATATGACCAAACGAGTGTTAAACATAACTCAAACATCAATGGCCATAAAAAATTAAGCTTGGGCTTGAGGAAAACGTCAATATTCTTGATCAGTACCTGTGCCCCACCCATAGCCCAGCGCAAGCGCTGTTTCCACAAACCATTTAAGGTTTCTGGCATTAAGATCCACACCAAGGCATTTGGTTCAAAGCGTACATCCCAACCTGCACGCTGTAGTTTCCAGGTAATATCAATGTCTTCAGTCAGCATATTCGGCGACCAATAATCGACCTGATGCACGGCGCTTTTACGGAAGGCCGTAATTACACCAGAAACTGTAAATAGACGACCAAAGGTTCGCTGAGCACGCTTAATCATGCCGACAATTGAAGAAAACTCCCCAACCTGTATTCGCCCCAATAGGGTCGAACGCGTACGGATACGTGGATTACCCGTGACTGCCGCGACTGTTGGGTCTTCCAAGAAGTGGCGCATCATCCATTTAGCCGCATAGGGATCCAGTAACGCATCCCCATCAATTCCAATCAAAAATTCAGCATCGGTCATCAAGCTACCCGCTTGTAGTCCCATCGCCTTACCCTGGTTTTGCGCCAAATGAACGACTCGTAATTTTTCATATTGAGTAGCCAAGCGATCTAGCACCTCACCAGTATTGTCAGAACTGCCATCATTAATCGCAATCACTTCAAAATTTGGATAATCCAGCTTAAGTGCATGACTAATGGTTTCCTCTGCATTATCACCTTCATTAAAACACGGTACCAATACCGCAACTTTCGGATATTCAGGCAAAGCGGCAGGTTGCTGATATGGTGGATCTTGGCGCTCTTTCCAATAAAAAATGATTGCCCCGACCATCCATAAATACGACATAAATAATGGATAGTAAAAAACAAACTTAATGGCGTATGACCACAATAAAGCAATCCAACTCATCTACATTACTCGACTATGGTACTAATTGAGATGATTTTAGACTAAAAGCCTTATGCATGGTTTCGACATCTGGATGTCCTTTGATCGGATCATCTGGATAATACGCCACATGCATTGCACCCTGCTCATATAAAGACTTGATCGTCGCTGCCATTTCTTCAGATGGAACTTTTTGATCATTACGCCAGTTTACTGCCTGCAACTCCATCACGGTCTTTTTAATGCCGTTCGGATATTGCTTCACACGATTGAGAATATCCGTATAAAACTTGGTTGGATTATCCGATTTTTCCATATATGGCATTGCCATAATTGCAGTAAAATCATAACGATTTAAGGATTGCTCCAAAGATTGAGCATACCAGTTTTCAGCATAGGCATTTAAAGCCACCTGTGCATACAGATTACGAGCTGTCACAAGGAAAGGTTGATATTGACGCACCTCCGCTGCAAGCTCCATCGCAAAGTCATCTAGATAACGAGTTTTATATGCTGTCCATTTCTGTAAATCTGCATCGTTGTCACGAATCTTAGCTAAATCTGTTGGTAAACCTTGTTTTGCATAGGCCGCCAAGGCTTCTGGACTCGCATCTTCATAATCGGACAATGTCACATCATCATGGAACAACAAACCATCGAATGGTGTCGATTTCGCTAAGTCCTGATAAATCTCTTTAATGGTTTGACGCGCTTCTGGCGAGAATGGGCTGAGACGAATATAGCCCATATTCAGATGCTCACCTGCTTTAGCCTGCTGAGTTTCGACCAAATCTTTTGATACAGGATCCGATTTTGGTAGTTCCCATGCCAACAGCGGCATCCAGGCATATAAACGCTGTACAGGTGTCCGTGTCTGAATCTGCCAAGCGACACGGTTAAATAAGTCTGCACGCATTGGAATATGGCGATTTGGGAAGTAAACCATATCTGCAGAACCATTGGCATCAGGATCGGAGAAGGCTTGCAAATAAACAGTATTCACCCCCATACCATTAATACGATCAATTAAATGATCTAGATTACGTTCTTGCTGTTTGGCATCTGGGTCATAGATATAATCTAAATCGACATGCATGATTTTTTGCGGTCGATTATTGTCATTTAGATTCAATTCCCGATTTTTAATCTCTTGTGCCAAGGTACTGGTCGACATATTCCCTTGAATTAAGATACGACTCATATTTTGCAGCGATTGCTTGGCATGGTCTGCCCCATCATCCAAAGTAATGGTAATCGGCATCCCTAACTGTTTAGATATCTGCACCAGCTGCATATTATAGCGACCATACGGCCAAACCATCACACGTGGTGAGCGTAAACCATGTGACTTTAATAACTCATTATTTTTTTTAAGATCCTTGAAAACTCGTGCCTGATAAGCGGCATCACTTTCATAACTCTTGGTTTTAGGATCATAAATACGGGTGATCGCAGCAGGCTCTGAATTTCCCTGCGGATTACCATTTACCCCTTGATGTAAATGATAACTATGGCTGGCGATTTCAACCAGACCACTGCCTTGCATTTCCTTAAGCTCATCCCAACTCAGAATTTTATTTCGCTCAATCAGTTCGCCACCAAAATCGACTTTCTGTCCTGCTTTGGGTTCCAGCCACGAACCAACCACAGCCAAAACCACAGGGATCTTTTTCGCCCGAATAACCGGATAAGCATTTTGATAAAAAGACTGATAACCATCATCCACTGTCAATAACACGGGCTTAGTTGGCAACTTATATTTACCTTGGTGAGCCTTGATTAGTTGATCCACATTGATAAAGTGATAACCATTCTTTTGCAACCAATCAATATGCTCATCAAACTGTTTTGCTGTAACCGCGTAACTTGGGATCAAGGCATCTTTTCGATCCGTGATTTCATGATATCCAATGACGGTTAATGTGGTTGCATCAATTTGCGAATTCGCCGCAACAGTTGTGGAGCAGGCAACTACTCCAAATACGAGACCAAGAAAAACTTTTAAGGTCGGAGACACGAAACGTGTTGTCATAGAGATATCGTCTCAAAATTGGAATTCAATGATCGCAGATCATGCCTTTATCATCTTACAGTTTAATGGACTGATAAGATATTTTTGAATGGTCAGCAAGAACTAAGGATTGTATTTATAATTTTAAAAACTGAAAATAAACTTAAATATATTTTTTATGAAATCAATCACACTTTAACTGAATATATTTTAACGAGAAGAACAGCCTCAAATCTATTTGATCAAGATTAGAGGCAAACTAAGACAGTTATCTATTTAATACTGAATTGACTGAAAGTTCGGATGATCGGCGAGCTGCTGTAAATAATGACGCTCTTTCTGATAAAAATACTTATTCAAACGATTCACCCACTCTCCTCGACGAAAAGTCTGGATTCTTTTATGCACCCCATCATAGTCCAATAACACGACATTCGTATCATTCTCACCCAAAGCCAAACGAGTGATTTTATAGTCATGGGGAGCATATTGATGTGATGGTTGCAATGACCTGAGAATTTCAACTTTATAATTCCCATCCATCCAATAATGTTTATCAGTCAATGCTTTTTCGTTGACCCAAAAGCCTGTTTGCGCACCGTCATGGGTATCTATCAGAAAAAAATGATCCAACTCTCTTAATAATTCCGATGCCGTGATATCCAGATAATCATTCATATCAGCCTCTACTCACTCAATTTTTATCTTACTTATGTTACATTTTTATAATCGGTTGCTATCAAGGGATTCACCCCAATCCACTTCTAGCCACCCAGAGAGCAAAGTTTCAAACACTTGAAAAGCACATTGCTATTCAAAATTAAAGCTGATCAAAAAATTGCCCTTTCAACTCAAAGATATACAGGACTGTATGTAGAAGCAATATTTTTTCATAGCCTGTAATAAAATTCAGATAAAAGAAATAGTTTTAAAATCAGAATCTTATTATAAAATCGACAGTACCAACTTATACATATGATTTTCAAGTGATTTTGTTGAAAAACCTAACCCAATCACTTGAATTTCAGTGCGTGCGAAATGTTATTCGTCGCGTGTTTTTACATCAAAAAGCTCAATTTCAAAAGTCAAATTGGCATTGGCTGGAATAATTTTACCGATTTTACGAGAACCATAAGCCAAGTGAGCTGGTACAATCAGTTTACGCTTTCCACCCACACGCATGCCCATAATGCCTTGATCCCAACCTTTGATCACACGACCCGTTCCAATCACGGTCTCAAAATAGCTGCCACGATCAAGTGACGAATCAAACTTGGTACCATCCTCAAGCCAGCCAGTGTAATGTGTCGTAATTAAAGCACCTCTCACTGCTTCTTTACCCTCACCCACTTTTAAATCAATGATTTCTAATTCTGTGCTCATTAATATCTCTCCAGATCACTCAAACTAAAATTATTGCAATTGCTGCCACTGGATGTCGACTTGACCTTGATTACTTAACAAGGTCCATTCACCATCCATAATATTGAGCTGTAACTGCATGGTCCGCTCACATAAGCCTTCAAGTGCTTGCGTAGTTTGGGGTGCCAACTGCCATACTTCCACATTGCTCAGGGTTTTAATTTTGGTGTTTTTCTGCCACCAATCATCGGCTTGAGAGCCATAGGTCACCACTGCAACCTGTTTACAGCGTGCACTGGCTTTTTTCACTTTATCTTCAGACGGACAACCAACTTCAATCCACTTTTCTAATAATCCCGTCAAATCTTTTTGCCATAATGCGGGTTCGTCTGTTTCGAATAAATCTTTGGTAAATTCTAAACGTTCATCAGCATAACGTGCATAAGCCAGAATACGAACCATCAAACGCTCAATGGTTTCAGATGGATGTAAAGCCAGTGTCAGTTGATAATCGGCATAGATATGCTCATCCATATTGGCAATATTCAGATCTGCCTTATATATTGTTGCTTTTAACGCCATAAACGATACTCTTCAATACGGTGTACTCAAATTTGGCGCTAAGCATACTCTATTTTTTCAACAAAAATATGTGCTTTGATCATCTTAGCCATTAATCTGATCAATCCGACAACTCAATAATTGTGTTTCAAATAACAGCCAATCCTGTGCCGATTGGCCAATAATCTCAATTCGGTTATCAATACTCTCTTCAGCAGATTGATAGTTAAATTGCTGCGGATTAAAGTTAAAACTTTTCCACCCCTGATCGGTATTAAATATACCTTTGATTCGTAGCCAATCCTGCTGAGCACACAGAAGATCTAACAGATCATAAAAGCTGAATTGCCAACGCTTAGGCAACTTCCAACCTGCTACCGTATAGCCTTGAGCCATTTCAACATAATGATAGGGAAGCTGCTTTATTTGTGGCAGTTGCTCAGCAGCGAGCTGTGCTTGTTGCAACTTGAGTAAAGGTTGAATCTTGCGTTGCAACGGTTGCTGCACAATATCAATCTGCTGCATCTGCACTTGCCCATGTTCAGCTTCAATCCAGTGTTGGACATACGTTTCATATTCTTGTTTTAAGGCTGTATAGGCCTGATGGTCTGCTGTTGTCATGCAGTCCGTATGCGACAACACCACTATTTGTGCAGCTTTAAATTGATCACGATATAAATTCTGCTCGACCCAGTCCTGATCATGTAAGCGACTGCCATCGACCACAATCACCAATGCCCGCATGGCCAAGCTATTTTGCCAATGTGGTTCAGTGAGTTGTTCTAATAATTGTGCAGGATGCCCTAAACCTGTTGGTTCAATAAACAAACGATCAGGCTTACTTTCACTAAGCAAACGAGCCAATGCGATTTGCATGGGCAACTTACTACTGCAACATAAGCACCCACCTAATAACTCTTTCACTGCATAACCGGATTGCTGTGTAATCAGTTGTTGATCCACTCCAATTTGCCCAAACTCGTTCATCAGGATTGCCCAGACTTCCTGCTCTGGTTTTTGGGTCAATAAATGCTGCAACAATGTGGTTTTACCTGCTCCTAAAAAGCCAGAAATAATATGGGTGGGAACTGTTTTGGGAGCAACAAATTTCACGGCCAACTCGTCTTAAGAATTTATTTCATTCTAAAGAGAAAAATGAATGAAATAAAATAAACTCTAAAATAGTGCAAGCAATCCAACCCAAACAACACTAAATAAAAATAAAGAGACATCTATCACAAAGTAAATCTAAAAATCTTATTTAGATTCTAAATATAAGTGATTTATCCAATTATTCGTTTTTAATAAAACTTAATCGAATGTTTAAACGCGTAAAAACAAGGTTAATTTTTAATCAAAAAACATATTTTCATACATTTTCATCCTTAATTTCTTCATGATGTTTTACATAGAAACTACATAAGGAGATTCAATATTTCATATTGTTAAGATTGACGTAATAGATTGTTAAGAATATTGCCGCATCAGCGTTTGGCACATAGCATGAACCTCATGCCGAATAAGCGATTTAGATGCCCTAAATCATTTTATTGAGGCTGTTATTTTAAATGAAATAAAGGATGCCAAACATGAAACTTATCAAAACACTTCTTGCGACGACGCTTACACTTGCAGCAGCATCGACATTTGCAGCACCTGTAGAGGCTCAAACTGAAGATAAAGTCGTTGTTTCAACTCAAGAACAACCAGAAACTCAAGCAGCAACTGATGCAACTGCGACTGAAGCACCAGCATCGACTCCAGCACCAACAAACTAAACCGATCTGAAGGTTCCTCCAGACCTTTAGACCCACATTTGTAATGACTTAACGCTTATCTCATTACAAATGTAAAAAAAGATCGAACCATGCTGCGGTTCGATCTTTATTTTTTTAAAGCATGGATAATGATTTAACATTGCGTCGATTTTTTAAACACACTACATGAAGGTTGATGAACTTCCTGCAAACGTGTCGCCTTACGTTGCTCCGCTGCTTCAAAACGACAACGTTTCCATTCAGTATCCAGATTTAATGCTGGAACTTCTTTCGGCTTACGTTGCTCATCAACAGCAACCATGGTGAAATAACAGGTGTTGGTGTGTCGTATGGTTCTTTTTTGAATATTTTGCGCTTCTACACGGATGCCAATTTCCATTGAGGTACGCCCAACATGATTCACGCTGGCAAGGAAAGTAACCAGTTCGCCCACATAAATGGGTTCTTTAAAATTGACACGATCAACAGATAAAGTTACGACGTAGCTACCCGAGTATCTGCTTGCACAGGCATAAGCGACTTGATCAAGCAACTTCAAAATCGTTCCACCATGAACATTACCTGAAAAATTAGCCATGTCAGGTGTCATCAAAACAGTCATCGTCAACGCTGACTGATCGTCAGGTGCTTGGTTAGCTTGATCTAATTGATACATGGAGAGAACTCATAGAGACTGTAACGTGATTATTATCCTTTATTCACGCCTATAAAAATATGCGTAAAGTGCTAAAACATCATCAATTATTTTTATGATCTTTCTATGATTTTATTCAAAATAATGACATTGAAGCGCTTTTATCTAATAGAAATGCCATGAACGTGCAAATCAAATAAAAGCTGCTCCAATCTCCTCAGTGCAACTTGAAAACATTCCTTAACCAAGATTAGCAGAGCGAATCAAGCCAACAATACCATTCACAATCATATCAATGGCAATGGTACCAATCAGCAGCGCCGATAACCGCCCAACAATATCAAAATAGCGGTCAATATATTTTGCATGTTTATAGCGCAAATGATCATGACCAAATTTCATCAAAATCAAAATACTGCAAGTCAAAATCAAGGTCAGTGCAATAACCGCCATTGCGCCAGTAAAAGGTACACTCACCCCAGTCACAACAGCTGCACTGATGGTACCAGGACCAATCATAAAAGGCATGGCAATAGTACCAGCTAAATGCTCAGGTGCCCCGCGCATCTCACCAATTGTTTCAGCACCTTGGAACACATAGCGGTAACCAATGACCAAGAAAATGAGACCACCAAAAATCTGGAAAGATTCAAAACGCACATTCAAATAGCGACTGAAAATATTCTCCCCACCCCAAGCAAACAGAATAAACACCCCGAAAGCGATCAGACTCCCTTGAATCAAGGCCTTACTAAATATCTTCGCATCTGTATTACGAATCATCCCCACCATATAGACGCTCATAAGGAAAGGATTTAAAAGTGAGAAAAATAATGCAAATGCATGAATATAAGGAGAAAACATAGCACTCTCTTGATCAGCGGAAAACATGAAATGCCGTCATGACATGGAATAAGATCTAGCGATAGATTTATGATCCACTCAAAACTTGCTTACAACGTACTGTTACATGCTTCAATTGATCATCTTTGTTTAAGTCAAAGGTTCCCCCCAAGCCCAACAGACTCATGTGAATCTTGGCGTTGTTATTGTTTAACTCTTTCACGTTAAACTTTATCCCTTGATCGGTGTATAGCACACTATCGACCAACTTTACCTTATACGACATCAGCTCTTTACCATTATCGACACAGAACATCCCACTGCCCTGACGATTCAAACTTAGAACGGTAGAAGAAGGCCCCACCACACCCGCCCAACTTCCTGCAAAAGGAATCTGGGTAGTTGTTAATTGATTAAATTGAGCAGGAGACATCGTGGTAATTGAAGTACAGCCCACCAAACTAAAAGCGAAAATTACGGGTAATAAAATGTTTTTCACAACCATCACCTAAAATGATAAAAATCAAATAATTCTTATTATTTTCCCATATTCATACTTTTTTAATTGGTATTGCCTGTATATCACAAGTATGGAAAATGTAAAAATACTTTAAAAATTCATCTCTGTATTTTTATCAATATTCAAATTTCATACAACTTGATTTAACCACAGCATCATATTACCCCTTTCCCATGATTCAATTAAAATTCATATCAGCCATAACCTAATATGAATGATCAGACATTAAAGCGCACCATAAATAAAAAATTATCCCTTGATTTTTAGTTCAATCATCTGTAGATTTTCTTTTTGAGCGAGTAATTCAAATGACTTTCCAAGCGATCTTTGAAACGTTTCAAACTCTTCCAAATGGAACGGATGCCTACCAACAATTAAAAAATGAATGTGAACAAGCCATTATCAGGGCAGAAAATCCACTCGAACATTGTTCATTATTTCTTATTTATGGTTTTGCAAAAAATTACGTCTTACTTTATGAAGATCAAGCTGTCACGCCAGTTTTCGCAGACAAAGTGAAAGCACAAATTGTAACGTATATGCATGAGCTGAATGAAGCATTAAGCACGAAAGATACTAGCCGTATATTAACCGCCTTAAATAATGTCTCCAAACAATATGTTGGAAGCTCTAGAATTTTCTAAGCATTGTCGTCCAATATAATATTTAGGCTTGTTTTAGTTTTGACATTACTTCTAAACATTTATTAGGTTTCATTTCGCCGATTAACCGTTTTAGAAGTAATGTTAGCTCATGCATTTAAAATCTTACTCTATACATGATATAATATTTTTTATTGTTACTCTCTCATCTCAGGCCAAAATTAATCGAGCATGATTTACAATATGTTCAGTAAGAAGCTGCAAAGGTTTCGATTGTTGAGTCCAGTGATGCCAATATAATGGAATTTCGATTTTTGCTTCAGGCAATAATTCCTCTAGTCCATCTTCTTTATTTTCAGCATTCAGCTGCAATTCAGGCACCATGCCATAGCCGAGTCCAAACTTAATCGCCGTGACAAAAGACTCTGATGATGGAATCAAATGACAAGGATAGGCTCCTTTCATCAAACCATATCTTTTTTCCAAGATATCGAAATGCATCCGATCTTTCTCATTAAAGATAATGGCTGGCGTCATCCGGAGGTTCTCTCTATGCACCCCTTCGGCAAACCATTTTTTTCGAAAGTGTTTAGTCGAAACCATTCGATAGCGCATCACACCGAGATATTCAGCATTGCAGCCCCGCATCGGTTTATCCTCAATCGAAATACAGGCACTGACCGTTCCCCTCTCCAATAATGAATAAGTATGAGACTGATCATCGGTTCTAAGCTCAATTACAATTTTTTCTTTCAATAAAACTTCTTTTAGTGCTGGAAGTAACCATGTTGCTAAAGAATCTTCATTTGAACCAATCACCGTCTTAAAAAAATTCGACTCGGCACTCCCCGTCAAACCGTGTAATAAATTTTGTTCCAAACGTCTTATATGCTGCAAATGTTCAAACAATTGCTGCCCCGCTTGCGTGAGTACACAGGGACGACCACGAATCAGCAATAATTGCCCCAATTCCTTTTCAAGCGCCTGCACCCGCAAGGTTACGGCTGAAGCAGTAATATAGAGTTTCACACCAGCCTGTTCGAAGCTTCCATTTTCTGCGACCGCAAAAAAGGCCTCACATTGTTTATTATCCAGCATATAAACCTTAGAAAAATTTAGGAAATCCCCAGCATCTTTAATTTTACTAAATTTCAAAAATAAAAAAGATAACCTTAACAGTTAAATTTTCTATCTGAAAAATTTCCCATTCCTTCGACAAGGGTTCTAGCTACTTTCAGCTCGAATTCTGGTCTACCTTGGCGTCACTCATTTTTCCAAGATCGTTGCCGGTTCCCCCGAATCCTGACCAGCACAAAGGACTTAGTCCTGATTGATGTAGATCAGCCCAATCGCTTTCTCAAATAAATAATACTGAGTAAGGCAAATGCCAAACCTATAAACGACGGCGCATAACCAAAAGGTGTGGCTAGCAACCCAACAATGACCGCACCTGCGACCGCGCCGCCATAATTAAAAATATTCACACGCGCAATAATTTCATCTCGTCGGTTTTCATCTAAACGGCCAACAGCAGAATAGGTCAGTGGAATCAATGCGCCTACAGCAACACCGGCCAGTGCAAAACCTAAAATAACGGTCATTAATGAATGGCTTATACCAGCTAATACACAACCCAATGCGCCGATCAGGAGTGTGACCAAAGCAACCCAGGTCGCTGTTTTAAATTGCAGCAGATAATCGAGGCTTAAGCGTGTGAGTAAAATCCCTATTTGATACGCTGCATAACCTAAAGGAGCAATCGTTGCAGAGCTGGCTAAAACATCTTTGAGATAAATTGAACTCCATGTACTGATTGCGGAATCGACCGTAAATACAATCAGAATAATCACCCCAAAAATGAGAAGTTGCTGATATGGAATTGCCGGTTTCTCTTGCGGATGTAATTCTGAACCTTGTTTCTGCTGAAATAACCAGCGTCTAGAGAGTTGCGAGGTGAGCAATGCAATCAATACCGCAATGCATAATGCTGTCGTTGCTCCCAATGAAGTTGAAACAGTGGCTGACATCATTAATGCACCTAAGAATGCAGCCGCTGTATAGCAAGCAAAGAATCCACCAAATACACTTTTACCAAGCCGCTGTTCCATCATAACAGCTTGCATATTTAGTGCTGCATCTAAGCAGCCGAGTCCAAGCCCATAAAGTAAAAAGCTAGCAATCATCAGGATCACATTGGGACTCAATGCAGCAATTGCGATTCCGATGGCTTCAAAAATAAAACCCGTCACAACAGCAGCTCGTGATCCAAGTTTGACTGCTATCCGATCAGCTAAAATTGAACCGAGTGCCGCTGCAATGCATACTCCCAGAATAATCAACGATAACTGATCATCCGAAAGCTTGAATCGGCCTTTTATCGTAGGCAGTGCGGTCATCACGGTAGCGTAGCCAAGACCTTGTGTCGCAAAACCGAGCGCAATTACTTTTCGTGTTTTGATGAGCATTAGATTGTTTACACTCAGAATATTATGACTAAGGTCCATGCCTGACTCACTGACTTATTTTTTTAAATGTTTGCTTGGTTATTGCCTCGAACACTTCCTGTGTCGACTGTTTTTAATTTTTATTTAAAATGATTCCAAAAATAAGGGGGAACAATGGAAAAATAAGGGGGGAAATTCGGACAACACTATTTTAAGTCGTTTTGTTACACAAAGCTGTTCCTATACGCTGCTTATTCAGCAATATAAATTTCAGATAAGTAAACCTGTAAGCACAATCTATTGCACACGACATAGGCTTTGTTACAACGTCAAAACACCTCCTCTTCAGCGACCACAAAAGAATAACTCACATTGTTTTCTTATTCAGGATATAAACCTTAAAAAATTTAGCCAAACTCAAACAATCTTAATTTTACTGACTTTTAAAAATAAAAAAGATAATAGCCAAGAGTAAATTTCAACAGGAAAAGCCTCTAACACTTGATCCAAGCGTTAGACGGACTGCTTTTGCCTAAATTCATCTGTAAATGACACTGTGATTCTTTTCAATCCAAAGCCAGTACAGACTACCGACATGATTGAGGAGCTAAAATATGACTGCATTTTTCTATGGGCTTGGCATCGGCTTTTCTTTAATTTTAGCGATCGGGGCACAAAATGCTTTTGTCCTGAAACAGGGCTTGAAGCAGCAACATGTTTTCTGGGTCTGCTTAATCTGCGCACTTTCGGATTCTATTTTGATTTATCTCGGGGTCACGGGTTTTTCTAAAATCGTGATCGACTTTCCTTTGATTGTCACAATTGCCAAATATTTCGGCGCTGCTTTTTTATTTTTGTATGGACTTAGAAATTTTTATTCAGCCATAAAAAATAGTTCGGCACTCAACCCAAGTGATATTGAAAAAGATTCACTGCTTAAAATTATCGGGATGTGTCTTGCCTTTACTTGGCTCAATCCACATGTCTATTTAGATACTGTGATTCTGGTCGGCTCGATTTCGGTACAGTTTGTGGATCAGCTCTATTTATTTGCGGCAGGTACAATCCTCGCCTCATGGATTTTCTTTTTTGCACTCGGCTATGGTGCAAGAGTTTTGTTGCCTTTGTTTAAAAAGGCCAGCTCGTGGAGAGTTTTAGATGTTGTTGTTGGACTTATGATGTGGGCAATTGCAACTAAGTTGTTAATCTAAAATACAGAGAAATAAAAAAGCCCTTATTTACATAAGGGCTTTTTATGCTTTATATCAATATCTTAGATCATTGACTAGTCTTATTGCATATCACGATTCATATACTGAGTGACGAGCTATCCTTGTAATATTCTCCATATTTGTTTGGTGTTATTGCAACAATTGACTGAAACCAGATAATAAAAGTGCACTTCCAAAGCAATCAAAAAAACCTAGAAATATAGGTCACTCTTTACGTCTAGCGCTCTAAACATTTTGCAAGAGCGACTCTCACGTCCTGTAAAATTGAACCAGAGTTACTTCCTTCTGCACCTAACCTTCTTATTAAGGTTCTAACGGTTATATGCATGTCTTTTGTAGCTATGTGTCTAGAAAATGGAGCTTTTTCAAGCTGTATGGATATTAAAGCTACTATGCAGGTTTGAAAATACCTAGACTGTTTCTTGTTATTCTTGATTAAAAAACACAGGACATTCAAAAAATTTGCATGGTGTTCTTGCACTTCAAAATTACGATCCCGATGCTCAAGAATTAACTGTTTTATATATCTATTTTCTACATAAATCAGCAACGCATAAAAATTTTAAATAGATAAAAAAACTACCCCCTACCGCTAAATAATCCCGATGCAACTTTATGGCATAACAATGATTGTTGATGAATATATTATAGCTCTTTCAAATAGATTTGTTTTATATAGCCATATCAATACATGAACAAGCCAAGCTAACTTAATTCAATCCAACTTTTTATGTGGGTAGATTGAAGGATAAATATATAAAAAATAAGCCCTTGCAAAAACAAGGGCTTATTTAGATATTTGGCGGAAGCGGTGACAGTCACATCAAAAGCCTATCGAATTGATACTAAACAACAAATTATTTTATATTTAATTTTTTACTACTATTTTTACTACATATGAATTTCTTTGTTTCTAGTTATGTTATTTCAGTAAGAATCAAAATTAGATATATTGAGTTCGATTTCCTATTGCATAATTTCCGTTTTCTAACTCCAGCCTGACATTTCCCCCTTTCCTGATTTATCCTAAACGAAACCGAGTGATACAACACATGGTTTCCATACTACTTTCCGTGACTGGTCAGCGGATAAAACTAACTACCCTCGAGAAGTCTGCGAACATGTATTAGCTCATAAACTACCTGATGAGGTAGAAGCTGCTTACCTACGTGGAGCATATCTAGAAAAACGTAAAGGCCTAATGGCTGATTGGGCAAATTTTTGTGAAAAATAAATGGTATAGAATCAGTACTTCTGCCTAAAATGGCAGAAGTATATTCCATTTAAAAATAATAGCTCCTGCCAAAGGAACTTACACAACAGAATCTAAGAAAAAAAGGATATCTATTCCCTTTAATCTACCTATATTTGGGCTGAATATTATTTTCTTTAATAATTTTTACGATCGAGTAAAGTACAGAACGTTTGACATGGGTATTGTTATAACTACCTTGGTGGTTAAACCCTTTCATTTTAAATACTTGTTTTACCCCACTTTGGCCTAATGGTGCACAACCTGACTGATAAGGTACTGTCCCATCACCGTCTGAGTTTTGAGAAGAAATTTTAAAAGTACCGAATTTACCACTCGTTAATCTGATATATCTTAACCCGTTATTTTCCTTTGTATTGGCTTTCATATAGTACATTGCACTTTGCCCCATTTTCATCGCATCTTTTGCAACACCCTGATTATAAGCTTCTATTTCCTTCGCACTTACACGAGGTAACCTCTTCATTTGCTCAGCTGTTAAACCTCGCAATGCTTGGTCTAAAGTCCAAGTGAGTGTTCCAAAACTTGAATGTTTGGGGTCATGTCCATAGTTGATGTAGGTACATGGATGATATTTATTGGTAATTTTTGAGTGAAATCTTTTTACATCGTCAACTTTATCATTATAAACATCTTTTACAGATTGCTGTTTATTAGCTACTTTTACCATTTTAGCAGGATCAATCAGCTCTTCTTTCACCATTTCCCGACGCAGAAGTACAGAATTGGGAACGAGTTTGGCGTCGTAACTCATTGAAAAAAGAAAGATTAGAATACAATGTATTACTTTCTCCTCATCATTGTTCATGGCATTCTTTATCGCATGATAGTTGGTCAGAAAAGAAACGTGAAGCAGTGGTAGATGTAGATGCTCGTCAAGCATTAGCACAAGCTAAAAATCAAGCATTTATTATCGCAAGTAGCAAAACGATACAAGATGATGAAAATGATCCTCCATGTATTCGAGCAAAAGAAGAATACGAGGAGATTTTAAATGGAGTTAATGGAAAATTTCTATGTGTAGCTGAGGAATGTAAAGAAGATGTCCTAACAATAGAAATTACTTCAACAGGGCCACAATTAGGTACTAAGAAAGGTGGAGGATTCTTCGGTGCAGAACCAGGTGTAACACCAAGAGAAACAGAAAAAGCTAGTGGTCGTAGATATGCTTAAATCGCTTCAAAGTTCTGGAAGTACGTTTGATTCATCCAAAACGCTGTTGTGGAAATGGTTACAGGCTAATGCTAATGTCGTTAAGACATTAGCAACTAAAGTACTTTCTTCTTACACAGGTAAGATTTTCATTTGTGGGTGGGCAATAAGTTTGCAAACCTCAAATCAAATATTCAATTTCCATATTTTATTAGATGAATACTTTCCTTACTCCCCTATCCGAATAGCATATAAAGATACGGATAATTTCTTAAAATGGCCTCATGTTGAACCTAATGGACTCTTGTGTTTACCTCTTTTAAATACAATTGAAATTGAAGCTAATATTCATCAATGTCTTCTAAACGCAATTGAGTTAATAGAACGATGCCAAAATGATGAAAATTATATAAAAGAAGAGTTTAGTAAAGAATTTTTATCTTACTGGGATCATTCGAATAAATCTATCGCGATTAAATCACTATTAAATATTAATAACCGTACCGCTCGTTTAACTTATATATGGACCTCTAAAAAATATCAATTGGTTGGAGAAAATATAGAACAGATAGAATCTTGGTTAAAAAATGAAAATATTTATTTTGATATTTCGGATATTAAAGTTGGAGTTTTTGGTTTCCTGAGCACGCCACCAACGCCACCGTTTCCTAAAAATCCAAGAGCCCTTTTAAAGCTATTACGTAATACTTCAAATGAGATTATTAGAGTTCTTTCAAACATTCCTTTTAATGAAAAAGCATTAATTGTATTAGGTGCTCAGTCACCTAATGGGATAGGCCTTATTGCAACAGAATTAAGTGCACAAAGTCTCAATGGCTTCAGAAGAAAGAAAGTATATAATCAAAGGATCAACCTATTATTACGAAGAAAAAGAGGAATGCTAAAGAATAAGGATGTTCAACGACTTGATGCACAATGGGTACATGGTAGGGATCAAAATGGAAGTCTAGTGTATCTTGAGAATGCAAAAGTATTAATCTTGGGGTGTGGCTCATTAGGATCACAGGTTGCTATGCGTCTTGCCCAGTCTGGTATTGGTAACTTAATTCTTATTGATCCTGAAATCTTAGTTCCTTCAAATATAGGTAGACATGCTTTAGGTATCAATTCAACAAATAAATATAAATCTGACGAATTAAAATTAGAAATAGGAAAAAATACCCTCATCTCAAAGTAGAAAGCTATCCTAAAACTTGGCAACAAGTATTCAAAGAGCATTCTAATATCATTAATGATAATAATCTTATTATATCTTGTATGGGTGAGTGGAGCGCTGAAGGGCAGCTCTCTGATTGGCAAGACAGTTATTCCCCCCCACAACCCATAATTTATGGCTGGTTAGATGAAAATGGGGTGGCTTCACATGCTGTTGCCATACTTGATCAAGAAATTTCATTAAAATGTATATTGGATGAAAATGGTATCCTAAAAAATCCAGAAACAAAATGGGATCAAGGCGGTTATATGCAAACAGAACCAGCGTGTGGCACACTTTTTCAACCTTATGGCCCATTGGATGCTAGTCGAGCAGAATTCATAGTTACCCGTCTATCAATTGATTTTTTAACCCACAAAGTTAAGAATTCAGTGCATCGTGTATATGCTGGCCCTACCTCCCAAATTAAAGAACATCATGGAGAATGGAGTCAAGAACACTTAAAGTATAGGCCTAATGGTTTTAATGGAGCTTTCGAGTATGAAAAAACAGCTCTTTTCAACTGTAATATTTGCAATCAATGTAAGAAAAAGAAATGAAATACAATAAAATGACATTTGAATTACCTGAAAATTTAGGTTTTGTCGAGTTCTCACCAGAAGTTTTAGAACATTTAGAAAAATATAAGCAAAAATCCTGCTTTTCTAGAGAAGCAGGAGGCCAACTATTCGGTTCGTATAATGGTCACAATACAACTAAAATAATCGGTATTACAGGCCCTCGTCCGCAAGATTGGCGAACAAGATTCGGGTATGTACCTAATGCTAAAGCCGAGCAAGCAGAAATTAAAGAAAATTATAAGTTAGGTTTACATTTCTTAGGGGACTGGCATACACATCCACAAGATATCCCCTTTCCTTCATCTACAGATGAGAACTCAATGAAAAAGCTAGTCAAAGAAAGTATTCATGATTTCGTTGGTTTTCTCATGATCATAGTTGGAAGAAAAACATTTCCTGAAGGGTTATATGTTTCCTTCCACACTGCAACGCACTCTTATAAATTAAAGTTTATATGTTGAATTTAATAAAGAGTTAGCATACTTGTGAGCTGCTTTTGTAACTTTGAATTCTGTTACAACAGCTATCCATAAAATCAACATGACTAATGTTAATCCTACCGTAAGCCAAATAGCCATTTTTTGCACCTTTAAAAAGGCTAAAATAGCTTCTCTACTAAAACTATCTGTAGGATAGAAAAGAAAAAAAGAACAATAAAAACCAATAGAACTAATATACAGATGCCAATTGCATAAAACTTTAACCCTAAACAATTTCTGATAAAACCATAATTAATATTATCAGTTAATAAAACATTGAAATCATTGCCTCTCGTATTCTCTCTAATCCAAGTTACAGCTTCATCATATTGTAAATCAGCTTCTTGTGGATCATTACTTTCCTCAACAGCAGTTGGAAGAACAATAGAAGTTTTAGCCGAAATCTTGGCATGTATTTGTTGCTTTCTTTGCTTACTTAAAGTTGAGTCGTTGTGTCTCAAAAATTGGGTGGTAGGTAAAACCTTCCATTTCTTCATAACTGAACCGTACCGGGTTTGTCGGAGACTTTTTTATTTAAGTTAGGCCACCTGACCTAACGGGTTAATCTTATCATAGTACATTGCTTCAAACTCAAAAGGCGATACATAACCCAGTGCACTGTGTACACGCTTTTTATTGAACCAATCTACCCAGTTTAGTGTCGCAAGTTGTACATCTGCTAAACCTTGCCAATCTGCTTTTAAATATTCAATCACCTCTGTTTTGTATAAGCCATTCACCGTTTCAGCCAGAGCATTATCGTATGAATCACCTGTCGTACCGACTGATGCTCGTAAATTTGCAGCATCTAAACGATTGGTATAGCGAATAGAAAGATATTGAACACCTCTATCGGAATGATGAATCACATTCTTTGGCATGCCTCGATCGTGCAATGCTTGCTCCAATGCATCGAGCACCATATCTGTATTCATCCGTGTAGATACTTTCCATCCAACAATTGCTCGTGAGAACACATCAATAATAAAGGCGGTATAGACCCAGCCTGAATGTGTTTGAATATACGTAAAGTCACTGACCCATAATTGGTCAGGTCGATCAGCACTAAAATTCCGTTTCACTAAATCATCTGCTCGTTTTTGATCATCTCGGCTACGGGTGGTTTGTTTATTCTTACCACGCCAAACACCTTGTATACCTAGCTTTTGCATCAATCGAGCAACTGTACAACGTGCAATAACATAACCCTCACGTTTCAATTTTTGCCAAACTTTACGTACACCATATCGACCTGAACTTTCTTTCCAAATACGTTTGATTTGCTCTGCATGATGTAAATCATGCAGAGCACGTTTCGCTCGATGTTCTGGGTTATCAACGAAATCTAAAGCCCGATAATAGGTCGAAGCTGCAATCGGTAAAATTCTACAAATCGCTTCAACACCATATAACGCCTTATTGTTATGGATAAAATCCACCATTATTTGTGTGGGCGGTCGAGCTCCGCCTGGGCGAAAAAGCGGCTGCTTTACGTAGAATTTCATTGGCACGTTTTAATTCTTTAATTTCACGTTCCATTTGCTTCATTTTTCTTGGTCAGATACCTGTTGTACTTTGGCGGGATTTTGTTGATCTAAGTATTTTTGATACCAAACACGAAGTGTTTCAGGAGTACAGCCAATTTTAGGAGCAATTGCGGAAACTGCTGCCCAATTCGATGGATAATCTTTTTCAGATTCAATTAGTAATTGAACCGCTCTTTCTCTAATTTCGGGGTATAGTTTGGTTTTTCATCGGAATAGTCTCTCAGAATATTGAGTCTCCGACAAACCCGGTACGGTTCAAACACTATAATCCAGACTATGTTAATTTGATAAAATTAACATAGTACAAAAATATATTTGAAACAATAAAAACAACAAGATGTTGTATTTACTATTATTTCATTATAGATTTAATTAATTTCTTGATAGAAATCAATCAATGTCTGAAACAAATAATTTAAAACTTGCAGTCTTGATCGATGCTGACAATGCTCAAGCTTCTGTTTGTGAAAACTTACTAAAAGAAATCGCTCGTTTTGGCACAGCCCACATCAAAAGAATCTATGGTGATTGGACTAAACCAAACTTAAAATCATGGAAAGAAGAATTACATAAACATGCAATTCAACCAGTCCAACAATTTAGCTATACGTCTGGGAAAAATGCAACCGACTCTGCTCTAATCATTGATGCAATGGACCTACTGCATCAGAGTCATTTAGATGGGTTCTGCTTGATCTCTTCAGATAGTGA
The DNA here is from genome assembly GCF_024582815.1 of Acinetobacter colistiniresistens. Taxonomy (NCBI): domain Bacteria; kingdom Pseudomonadati; phylum Pseudomonadota; class Gammaproteobacteria; order Moraxellales; family Moraxellaceae; genus Acinetobacter; species Acinetobacter colistiniresistens. Next base: position 1,666,051 of record NZ_CP102099.1, on the reverse strand, counting down.
CTTTACAAGATTAGCAACAAGAATTCGAGAAAATGGATTAGTTGTATATGGGTTTGGAGAAAAAAAGACTCCGAATGCCTTCATTGTTGCATGTGATCAATTTATTTTTGTTGAAAATCTTACACCTAAAGTTGAAGAAGTAGCATCAACTGAAACAGAGGATCTGAAACAGCCCAAAGTGCCTAGAAAAGTTGCCTTATCTAAAGATAAAAAGTTAAAAGATGCACTAAAAGTTGCTATTAATGCTTCATCCAAAGATTCAGATTGGGCTGCTTTATCTGGAGTAGGTGGATATATGATTAAAAGTGACCCATCCTTCGATCCTCGTAGTTACGGTTATGAGAAACTAAGCGCATTAGTAGAAAATTTAAATTATCTGGAAATAGATAAACGTAAACCGAATGACTCATCTCAAATTTATCATATGTATATTCGACTTAAAGTTTCCTAACCCCCAAAGATAGCTGTATTGATTGGATTAATTATTATTACATAGGATGTGTATTGCAGTAATACATTACACATCCCACTTTCATACCACCTATCCTGTTGAACGCTTTTACTCAGCTTAAATAGTCCCTCTACGCTTATTAAGCTCGTACTGTCCTTTGCCAAAGCTACGCATATCCTTAATTCTTGCGCGAAGATGTTGGTTATCTTTCTCAGGATTCACCAAATACATAGCTGCATTGATTGCGTTCTGAATTTGTTCAGGTCTACTCCTATGAATCATACCAATACCCAACTTACCCTTCCGTAGAAGTTGCTCCTTGTACTCAGGGGAGTTAGAAATAAAGTAATAACCTTGGTTAGCCGTAATCTCACTCCAACACTGCCCAACCTGTATTGCCATTCCGAAGTCTTTTTGATGTTTATGCCCATCATAGATTAGTAGAAGATGACAGTGATAACCCTTCTGCTCCCCATGCTCTAAAGCCCATGCGTAACCTTGTAGACCTTTAAAGCAAGTATCTTGGTTTTGCACTCTATTTATAAAAGTGCGTAGATAGGCATTAAATTGCTCAATATCTACAGTATGCTGATGTTTGAGCTCAACACTCAAATCTATACGAATAAATAATAGTTTGGAGTAATGCTGAGTTAGTTTTTGTAGATACTCGCGAAGACTACGCTGATTACGTTTTTCTTGAGCCTTTAATTGGATGATCTCAAGTGCAATATTCAACTTACCCTCTCTTAAACGCTCTAACAATAAAGCTATTTGTCTATGAGTAAGATGCTTTACAGCAGAGATAGGTTGACCATTCAACATTTCATCAATAGCTTTCATCAAAAAATGAAAGGTCTCAATACCTTGAGCATATTTTAAGTGAGATTTATAAATTGCCTTAAATTGAGGAATGAACTCCATTAAACCATCTTTAAAACCTTGCTCAGTATAGCTCTCATACGACATAGAGATAATGAATTTTTCTATCTCAACTAATACTTTAGATTCATTAAGAGTAGGAATAGATGTATTCATTGATTTTCCTAGTTTGTGTGAAGTACATATAACTAGGAAGCTATTTAAATTTTTACATAATTTTCTTCTTCTATGTAATGAATTGATTATCCACAATCAATTATGAATAAATATAAATTAGAGCAATACTACTTAAGATATTAAAGAGATATTCATTATATTAATAACCCAGTAAAGTCTCTAAACTAAAGAGCTGTAAAACATGAGCACTTGTGTTGTATTCATTCTCATATACCACATAAGCTTCTAATAAAGCTTACAAGCTAAAGTTACATTATTGTTCATCTGAATCCTTATGGCGAGCCTGTAAATTATTTTGTGTAAGTTCCATTTTTTATAAATGATGAACCGTACCGGGTTTGTCGGAGACTTTTTTATTTAAGTTAGGCCACCTGACCTAACGGGTTAATCTTATCATAGTACATTGCTTCAAACTCAAAAGGCGATACATAACCCAGTGCACTGTGTACACGCTTTTTATTGAACCAATCTACCCAGTTTAGTGTCGCAAGTTGTACATCTGCTAAACCTTGCCAATCTGCTTTTAAATATTCAATCACCTCTGTTTTGTATAAGCCATTCACCGTTTCAGCCAGAGCATTATCGTATGAATCACCTGTCGTACCGACTGATGCTCGTAAATTTGCAGCATCTAAACGATTGGTATAGCGAATAGAAAGATATTGAACACCTCTATCGGAATGATGAATCACATTCTTTGGCATGCCTCGATCGTGCAATGCTTGCTCCAATGCATCGAGCACCATATCTGTATTCATCCGTGTAGATACTTTCCATCCAACAATTGCTCGTGAGAACACATCAATAATAAAGGCGGTATAGACCCAGCCTGAATGTGTTTGAATATACGTAAAGTCACTGACCCATAATTGGTCAGGTCGATCAGCACTAAAATTCCGTTTCACTAAATCATCTGCTCGTTTTTGATCATCTCGGCTACGGGTGGTTTGTTTATTCTTACCACGCCAAACACCTTGTATACCTAGCTTTTGCATCAATCGAGCAACTGTACAACGTGCAATAACATAACCCTCACGTTTCAATTTTTGCCAAACTTTACGTACACCATATCGACCTGAACTTTCTTTCCAAATACGTTTGATTTGCTCTGCATGATGTAAATCATGCAGAGCACGTTTCGCTCGATGTTCTGGGTTATCAACGAAATCTAAAGCCCGATAATAGGTCGAAGCTGCAATCGGTAAAATTCTACAAATCGCTTCAACACCATATAACGCCTTATTGTTATGGATAAAATCCACCATTATTTGTGTGGGCGGTCGAGCTCCGCCTGGGCGAAAAAAGCGGCTGCTTTACGTAGAATTTCATTGGCACGTTTTAATTCTTTAATTTCACGTTCCATTTGCTTCATTTTTTCTTGGTCAGATACCTGTTGTACTTTGGCGGGATTTTGTTGATCTAAGTATTTTTGATACCAAACACGAAGTGTTTCAGGAGTACAGCCAATTTTAGGAGCAATTGCGGAAACTGCTGCCCAATTCGATGGATAATCTTTTTCAGATTCAATTAGTAATTGAACCGCTCTTTCTCTAATTTCGGGGGTATAGTTTGGTTTTTTCATCGGAATAGTCTCTCAGAATATTGAGTCTCCGACAAACCCGGTACGGTTCAGATAGTCAATCTTATCCATACCATAGTATTTTTTAATATGTTCAACCATAGCTTTGCCAGATGTTTGAGTTCCACCATCATAGGCAATGATTTTTTCTACATTATCTTCAACGTAATGAAAAAGAATGCAATCTCCACTTTTTTCCCCATTTCCAACAGGCAAAAACTCTATCTCATAACTTGTAATCAACTTAAAACCCCAAAATCATTCTTGTATAATAAGTGGTAGCTATTTTTTATATTTCAATTAAAATTTAATGATTTATTTTAGTTAGTAAGTTATGCGTTGTTGGACTTTTGAATTTCTCCATCCCTGAAGTTAGCTATAAATTTTACTGATAACCTTGGGAGAGCGAGAGTAAGTCTTTAGAATTCCTGTATAGGAGTATCTAAACGCCTAATACTAAAAAACCTGCATCCTACCGAAACTACATATACTTTATAGAATGAGAAAATATAGTGAAACTATCCAACTATTTTGATCAATACTCACTTTCTGCACGAGTAAGACCTGCACTCTTTATTGTGTTACCAATTATATTAACGGCATATATACTGTTTGAACCACTTAGAACACTATTAGGCTCTCTGTTAACAATCTTATTGACTTGTGGAGTAGTTAATTTTTTTCCAACCAAATGTCATCAAAAGGAAATTTAATTCAACAGCCATTATTTACTAAATGGGGTGGTGCCCCTACAACTCTTATTTTACGCCATTCAAACAATGAGCTTGATAAATATACAAAACAAAGATATAGAGAAAAGCTAGTTTCCCTAGTATCAAATTTTAAAAATGTTACTGAAAGAGCTGAAAGGTCTAATCCTGCTAATGCTGATCAATACTATATTTCAGCAATTAACTACCTAAAAGAAAAAACAAGAGATAGTAAAAATATCCTTTAATTCTTAAAGAAAATATGAATTGTGGATTTAGCAGAAATCTATTAGCTTTTAAAACCACAGCTATAGTAATTATCTTAGCCTCCTTACTAATAAGTCTTTCAATAATCTTTGTTAAATTCAAAGATAAATATGTTGATATAAACTCTCTAAGCTTATTACCATCTGAATACTATGTTCTAATCATCCTACACGTTATTTTTCTATTAATTTGGTGTTTCATGATAAATGAAACATGGGTAAAAGTTAGAGCATATGCATATGCAAAACGTCTTTTATCCTCTTGTGAAGAGATAGCTTAAAAATTACTCACTCAGCACTCATTACAACTGCTATTTAAGACAATGGTCATTATATAAAATTAATTACTTATGCATAAACACCTCATTTCTTTAAAGTAAACAGAGCCAATTTGAAAAAAATTGGCTTCTCTTAGACTTGTCTTTAATATTTTTTCCTAGCAATTTAATTACAAGATCAGCATTCTTCTCACTTCAGTTCACTATATTCAAGCAATGATTCCAAATAGTTAGCCCACTCCTGCATCATCTCACGACGATTGTTTAGAAACTTGGTTCGGTTGTAGGCTGTACCATTATTGTCTTTTACCTTATGGGCTAACTGATGTTCAATAAAGTCAACTCGCTGCTCCAAAATCTCATCTAGCATGGTACGAGCAGTTGCCCTAAAGCCATGTGCCGTCTGTTCACCACCATAGCCCAAGCGTTTTAAAGCTGAGTTGATGGTATTGTCAGAAATAAAGGTTTTACCATCTCGCCCCACAAAGATGTATTTGCTGTATGGATGCAGATCAATAATTGACTCAATCAAGTCAAAGGCCTGATCTGACAATGGCACAATATGAAGTTGCTTGGTTTTACTGGCTGTAAATTTAAAGCAACGCTCCTCACGATAGAAATACTCTTTTTTCAGCTTACGTATCTCCCCAGGTCGCTGAAAAGTCAGCACAGAGATTTTTAACGCCACCTGCGTGGTTAGCAAGCAACGTGTATAGAGTTTGGAATAGTTCCAGATTTTATTCAGCATCGGAGCCAAGTCCTGCTCTTCTGTCACGGCTGCAAAGTTTCCACCCTGTGGTTTTGGTAATTCAATATCTTCAATGGGATTGTACTGGATCAGCTTTTTTTTACGCGCTGATTTAAAGATCTGGTTGAGGTCTGATTTAAGCCGTTTGGCAACAGACAAAGCCCCACGCTCGATAATGCGCTTAAAAACCTTAATCTCAAGGATTTCCAAGGTAAGCTGTGGAAAGGTTAAATCACCAACGTAGGGATAGACATCGTGCTTTAAACGACGGATCGTCTCTTCATCTTGTTTTTGCTCTAGCTCACGTTTATACAACCATGCTTCAGCGACGATACGAAAGGTGTTTTCTGCTTCTTTCTGTTTCTGAGACTTGGTTTCAATCCGCTCCATTGCTGGATCAATACCCTGCTTGATGAGTTTTTTATATTCATCACGAATCGTACGGGCATCATCCAAGGAAACTTCAGGGTAAGTACCTAAAGATAAATCGTTACGCTTGCCTAAGAATGGACGTGTGTAATTGAATATCCAGTATTTGCTACCGCCCTGATCAATACGCAAATAAAGATTTCCACCATCTGACAGCTTATACATCTTATCAGGGTCAGGTTTGGCTTTTTTAACTTGTAAAGCACTAAGCTTATTGATTCCACGAGTTGCCATAATTTAGACATAAAAAAATGCAGTAAGAAATTATCTTACTGCATTTTTTACTACTTTATAACACCCGATTGGCGTAGTGCGTCACGGCTTGTCATATTGTAAATTTCCAACTTTAACCTTATAAATCATAAACTTATATCGTGTTAAACAGTGTCAGAAACTTGAATTTGGCGGAAGCGGTGAGATTCGAACTCACGGAGGACTCACACCCTCGTCGGTTTTCAAGACCGGTGCATTAAACCGCTCTGCCACGCTTCCAATGGCGGCTATCATATAAATAAAAGTTAGACTTGGCAAATCTTTTATTTAAAAACATGCATCAAATGCTCAAAATAAACTCAACAACCTGTTTTTTTATGCATTTTCAGGCTTTTCATAGCGAATTGAGTTGATATACCACAGTTTTTTACCTAATGGTGTATGCACTTCTACTTCATCATCGACCTGTTTACTCAGTAGTGCACGTGCCATAGGTGACTCAATCGAGATATGTTGGGGGTGGTGGTCATAAATTTCATCGACACCAACTATACGCAAGCTTTTTCGCTCTCCAGCCTCATTTTCGATTTCAACCCAGGCACCAAAATAGACCTTGCCCTCTTGCTCAGGTACATAATCTACAATTTTTAATTCTTCTAAACGTTTTCCTAGATAGCGAACACGACGATCAATTTTTCTCAGTAATTGTTTATTGTATTGGTAGTCCGCATTTTCAGAACGATCACCTAAACTTGCTGCCCAATTTACCTTCTTGGTAATTTCAGGTCGCTCCTCATGCCAAAGTCTCTTCAACTCAGCAACCAATAGATCATGTCCAGTACGCGTAATTAAATTCGATTTCATAAGCCCTAATACGTGAATACAACAGTCCATTTACAAGTTTTTGCATTGTATTCCTTATTTCACCATGACTAAAGTGTATAAATTTTATTCTTTTTCGAATCATAGGTTTGTGATGCAATTCTCGCTTTTTATTGAGCAAAATTTGACATTCTTTATTTTGCCGCTTAATATGCGCCCCTAAGTTTGTTTTTGTTTATTTTTATACACTTTGTAAATATTGTGAAATATTTGCATTATTTTCCCTTTAATTAATGTCATTTTGAATGACGTTCATGACTTGCCCACCCCTTATTGAATTTATCAACTTTTAAAAGTTAAGGCATTGTTTTGCTGAAATTTTTGGGCATAAATTACCTGTAGCGGAGACAACATGCACAGTAATTCAAGTTCTGGGTCGAGGCCTAGCCTTAACTCTTTATCTTCCAAACGACCTTTTCAAGCTTTGGCCTTAGGCGTTGCAATCCTGCCGTTCAATAGCTTGAATGCTGAGAAATCACATCAATACAATACCGTTGTGAACACAAATGTCCTAACCGTAGTTGCTGTTGAAAGCCCAACAACCGTCTTCCAGGAAGATAAATTCCTACATGGTTTTGGATACGATTTAACGCGCAAATATGCACAAAGCTTAAATGTAAAACTCGATTTCAAAACCGTTCCAGACAATGCCACAGCATTAAAGTGGGTTGCACAAGGTAAAGCAAACATTGCGATGACAACCGCCAATCTGGCTGCAATTGAAAATAAACAACTGGTTTCATTTTCGGCAAGTTGCGGTGATCAGGCAAGTTTGAGCAAAAATGGTTTAAACCCTCAATTGAATTGGGTATTTAAACAGGCCGATGATCCACTCACACTAACTGCCAGTGGTTTTATCTGTCAAAGTAAACAATCTGGTATGACACAGCAACTGGCCTCATTCTATAACCGAAATGTGGTTAAGCCTGAGTCTTGGTCAACTATTCAAAGAGATTTGAAGCAACGTTTACCAATTTACAAGGCCAGTTTCAAACAGAGTGCTTCTAAATACAATTTAGATTGGCACTTGCTTGCAGCCATTGGCTATCAAGAGTCCTATCTGAAACCGACTTCAGTTTCTCCCACTGGTGTCCGTGGTTTGATGATGTTGACCAATAGTACAGCACAAGCGATGGGAGTAAGTAATCGATCCGATCCTGTTCAAAGTATTCAAGGCGGTGCCAAATACTTTGATCTGATGTTAGATCAGTTTTCTAACGTACCTTATCCGGACCGTAACTGGTATGCATTGGTTGCCTACAATATGGGACCAGGTGCAGTCAGCCAGATTCAAAAAAGAATCCGTGCACAAGGTAAAGATCCGAACCAATGGGTTAACCTGTACGATCATTTACAGCGTAATCAAGCACGTAACGGTCGTTATAAGCAAGCTGTTCAATACGTTACCCGTATTCGTACCTATTTAGAGCATCTCAAAACCAACAACCGTGTAGATGTCTAAATTAAATGAAAAAAAAGCTTACCTCAGGGTAAGCTTTTTTTATGAAGAGAGAAATTAAGCAGTTTGCTCAAGAACTTTCTTGAATAAATCTTTTTGCTCTTGGCTCGGCTTAGCGGTTTGTAAAGCCATGAGCTGAGACATATCACCTTGTACTTTGATTTTGCCTGTCATGAATGCCTGCATTGCAGCAGCCATATCAAACTCTAAGAATACTTTACGTAGTGTTTCAGCATCCATGTTCAAAGTCGTTTTAGCATTTGAAGATAAACCTTTTTGGATTTTACCCGCATCTAAAGCCAACTCTGTATTACCGGCTGCATCTGTTACAACCAAGTTAATCGCTAAATTCGCAAGTGCAGGTGGCAAGTTTAAATCACCAGCTTCAGCAGTCAGTTTTTCAACAGTTGCAAACCAATCATCAGTTAAAAATGCAGCCATGATTATTCCTCAAATGTATTTGTTCAATTTCTTGTGCCATCTATCCAGACAACATCACATGAAGCAATTTGCTTGTGCCCTGTTATAGCATGTAATTTTTATTTTAGGCTATGATTTTTTGTACGCAGGATTCAATTTTTAAATTTTTATAAAAAAGGTACTTAACAAGTACCTTTTCAAAAAGTTTTACACTTTACTCAGCAGCAAAACTCAGATTGACCACATCCAGACGGTTTTTCATCTCTTCTGGATCTTTCAGATCAAATTCACGTTGGCCATCCAACGCTTCGAAATCAAATAATTCACGATCCGCCAGTTGTGATGGAGAAACGTTCTGTAGTGCACCAAAGATACTGTGTAAGCGTTTTGGATGCTGCTTATCCCACTCACGTAACATGTCGTTAATGATGGCGCGTTGCAAGTTCTCTTGTGAACCACATAAGTTACACGGAATGATCGGGAACTGGCGTAACTCAGCATATTTAATAATGTCTTTTTCTTCGACATAGGCCAAAGGACGAATCAAAATATTCTTTTTGTCGGAAGAAAGCAGTTTTGGCGGCATTGCCTTCAAACTACCACCATGGAATAAATTCAAAAAGAAAGTGGCCATGATGTCATCACGATGGTGGCCTAGCGCGACTTTAGTTGCGCCAATCTCTTGAGCGAAACCATATAACGAACCACGACGTAAGCGTGAACACACCGCACAATAGGTTTTACCCTCAGGGGTTAGGCGCTTAGTAATGGTATAGGTATCTTTTTCCAAGATGTAATATGGAATATTGTTTTCTTCCATATAGCGTGGCAACACATCTTCAGGGAAACCTGGCTGTTTTTGATCCAGATTCACCGCCACAATATCAAAATTGATCGGTGCAATACGTTTAAACTGCAACAAGATATCCAGCAAGGTATAGCTGTCTTTACCACCAGACACACATACCATGACCTTATCACCATCTTCAATCATGTTGTAATCACGAATTGCATGCCCCACCTGACGACGAAGTTTCTTCAACAGGCGATAATACGCCGAACTTGTCGGAAGTTCTGGCTTGAAATTAAATCCTTGATTGGACTCCACTGGCGCGTACATAGACGTGATTTACTCATAAACAAAAATACCGCAAGATTTTATCTCATTCCGAAAAGATGCGCATCTAAAGAATTTTTCAATTTCTTTCAATCGTCATATTTGAGTTTCATACTGGTAAAATTCTGATCAAAATAATCCTAGATGCGCTGGATTGCTTATAATTCAAACTTTTCCACAGTTGTCCACAAAAGCTGTGGATAAATTTGTGGATTTCTTAGCTATTGACAAAGTGCTTTTATCTTAAAATAAGGCTTCCGATTAGATTGATCATTTTTTAACCACCTATTTTATCAAATTAAAAACAATGACTTACATAAGTCAAGACTTAGTTTTTAAAATTTTTTTAATTTTTTTTGCTGAACATTCGAACAAATTGACTTGATTTTTGTCTGACAGTGAAAAATAAAAAAATTGTAGCAAAAGTTCTTTTTACTTTTTTTGTTAAACTTCGGAATAGAACTTATGCTCATCCTTTCGTGAATATTATAACGATGAACAAAACAACTTATTTTTTTGCTCTTTGTCTGGGATCAATCGTTTTTTTTAATAGTACAGCGTCTAGTCATGCTGGGCAGACCATTTACCAATTTAAAGACAATAATGGCACCACCCTACTCACCAATAAGAAAAAAGCCGAGTACAGTCACTTAAAAGTGATTAAAGCGACGTATTACCCTGACAGCAATATTCATAGTTATAGTAACTGGGGCACAAGTGAAGCTTCTGTCTTACCCAGCTATAGTCGAAATAAAAATGCCTTTGATCACCTGATCCGCCAAGCAGCACAACAACACGGTGTCTCGGAAGGGTTAATTAAGGCAGTGATGCATACCGAATCGGGTTTCAATATTAATGCGCGCTCCCCTGTGGGTGCTCAAGGCTTGATGCAATTGATGCCTGCAACAGCACGCCGCTTTAATGTCAACAATGCCTATGACCCACAGCAGAACATCTTTGCCGGCGCACGTTATCTCAGTTGGTTAATCAAACGTTTTAATGGCGATACCCGACTTGCAATCGCAGCCTATAATGCAGGCGAAGGCAATGTTGATAAATATGGCGGCATTCCACCATTTCGTGAAACACAAGATTACGTCCGTCGCGTCACTAGCCGTTATCAAAATCTCTATGCCTCGGGTCTCGGCACTTCGCTCAACAATTCAAACAATGCTGCGACTAATGGCCAAGTCTTAGCTCAATCGGCAAATTATAGCGCCCCTGTCAATGAAGCTGTAGAAGCAGCACCTCCTGCGCCAAAACAATATAATCGCCAAATTATTACCTTGGCGGATGGTACCTTTACCGACGCGCCATCAGGCACTTACACCACCACCAATGCCACCGCTTCAGCCCGAATACATTTCAGTAATTAATAATTCTGGGGCATTATTCTCACAGGATGATTTTAGCTGATATTTTTTGAACAAAATTCTCTTTAAGTCCCTGTTTCACATTCAATTCACTGTTTTATAGGCTAAATGTATCTATGCCTATTTTTTGCTTGAATTTTTAGGGTTCGCCCTGCATATTAGCGTTATGATTTATAATTTATAAATCAGATCAGTTTTAATTTATAAGAGGATTTTCTCAATGATGCGGATTGGTTTGTTCTTGCTTACCAACCTCGCGGTACTGGTTGTAGCTGGCATTATCTTGTCACTCTTCGGTGTCGGTAGTTACCATGGCGCGGGTGGCTTGAATCTAGGCAACCTATTAGTCGTCTGTTTTGTCTTTGGTATGGTGGGTTCTTTAATTTCCTTATTCATGTCGAAGTGGATGGCTAAAAAAACCACTGGAACTGAATTAATCGACCCAAATGCACCTCGTAGTCAAGCAGAAGCTTGGTTATTACAAGAAGTGGCTCAATTATCCCAACGTGCAGGTATTAAAATGCCTGAAGTAGGTATTTTCCCTTCTTACCAATCCAATGCATTTGCGACAGGTTGGAATAAAAACGATGCGCTAGTATCCGTCTCTACGGGTTTACTTGAGCGTATGAACAAAGATGAACTTCGTGCAGTACTCGCTCACGAAATTGGTCACGTTGCTAATGGCGACATGGTCACGCTTGCCTTGATTCAAGGTGTGGTCAACGCCTTCGTCATGTTCTTTGCACGTATTGCAGGTGACTTCATCGACCGTAATGTCTTTGGTCGTGAAGATGGTGAAGCACCAGGACTTGCTTATTTTGCCATTACGATTGTACTTGACATCGTCTTTGGTATTTTGGCCTCTGCCATCGTGATGTGGTTCTCTCGTCAACGTGAATACCGCGCAGACGAAGCGGGTGCACGTTTAGCAGGTAAACAAGCAATGATCTCTGCCCTGCTTCGTTTACAAGCTGAATCAGAAATGCCAGATCAAATGCCAAAAGAAATGAAAGCATTTGCGATTGCGGAAGGTAAGGAACAAGGTTTTAGCTTAGCGGCTCTTTTCCAAACCCACCCAACCATTGAACAGCGTGTTGCAGCATTACAGCAATTAAACGTTCAATAATCAGTATCAGATAAATGATAAAGCCTCCAAGATGGAGGCTTTATTTTATTCGGTATATCTTAAGGAGCTTGGAAAGATCGATAAAAATCCCACATATAACTCAAACCTGCCCAGACCGCAACCACCAATAAAATCAATACCGCGATTCCTAATAAATCGGGAATACGCAACCAGATCCAGCTCACCACTGGATTACGCCAAAATGCGGATGTTTTCTGCTTTTGTTCCAGTGACTCGTGTAAAAACGGATGAACCACATGGATATCACTGTGGACCTGATATTCCTCACGGATATGCGCATGTACAATCTCAAGCGTCTTTCTGCTAGGTCGGATAAACACGTCAAAGACCGTACCAATAATCGGGATAAAGCCGACTAACATATCCATAATCGCCAGTTTCACCACCCCCTTGAGTTTGTGCTGTGGAACACCGACTTCTCGGGCTTTTTTAAAAGCGTATAGCGTTAAAACAAAACCTGCGACATCACCGGCAAAAGGAATGGTACTCAGTGCGGCATCCGCCCCCACGCCTTGTTTGGTAAATGGAATCCGAACCAGACTGTCCATGGTGTTGGCGAATTTTGCTAAATCACGCTCAATAGCAATGGCTTGCTGTTGAGTTAATTTTTTTTGTTGTGATCGATCAGTCATTCACTTAACCTAAAACAATGTTTATGCTTGAGAATAAAGTAGTTTTGAACTTTTGTCGGTACAATTATTATTACGGTCTAGAATAAAATCATCGATGCAATAAACAAGTACACAATCACCCCTGTCGCATCACATATCGACGTCACCAAAGGTGCAGAAGCACTGGCAGGGTCTAAACCGACTTTATTCAGAATAAAAGGTAAACTCATGCCAATCAAACAGCCCATTAACACAATCCCCATCATACTCAGGGCCAGTACCAAAGCGACCAATTCGTCCCCCCGGAAATAACCCAACAAGGAAACCGCAACGGCCATCGTTCCGCCAAGACATAAAGCCACCAGACTTTCGCGCCCAAGTAGATAGAACCAGTCTTTAAACTGGACATCCCCTGTTGCCAACGCCCGAACCATCAAGGTAGAAGATTGAGAGCCTGCATTACCGCCACTTCCCACCAACAAAGGCAAGAAAAACACCAACACCAGATGCTGTGCAATCACATCTTCATAGTGTGCAATCCCAATTCCTGACAATAAACTTCCAAAAACCAGAAAGACCAGCCAGAATACCCGCTTCTGATAGAGTTGCAGAATAGGAGCCGATTTAATGCTTAGTTTGGACGATGCATTGACCGCACCAACCTTCAAGAAGTCTTCGGTTGCTTCTTCACTCGCCACATCCATGGCATCATCATAAGTCACAATCCCGACCATCATCTGTTGATGATCAATAATCGGTAAGGCCAGTAAATCATAACGGGCAATGGTTTTGGCCACCTCATCCTGATCGGTATCGACATAGGCTGTCAGGACATTGGTTTCCATCAGTTCATTAATATTTTGCTCTTCAGGTGCAAGAATTAACTGCTTTAAAGTCAAAACACCCAAAATTTTACGTGCTTCATCCAGCACATAGGCAAAATAAATCATTTCGGTATCTGGTGCTTCTAGACGCAACATTTTAATCGCATCTTTGACCATCATATCGGGTTTGAGCGTGGCATATTCCGAGCTCATGATGGCCCCAGCGGTTCCTTCCACATAGGATGAAAGCTGACGAATATCTTCTCGTTCCGCCTGCGCTAATGCAGGCAATAGTGCATTTTGCTGCTCTTCATCCAGATGCTTAAATACATCGGCCCGTTTATCCGATGACATTTCCCCAATAATTTCAGCCAAAATATTTCTTGGCATGGTTTGAGCAAGTTTGGCTTGTTCATGGGGAGGAAGATAAGAAAAAACATAAGCGCGTTCTGGTAAATGCGTCAGTAGTAATTGACTTTGTTCTACCGATAATTGTGTCAATACATCAGCAATATCAACGGCCCGAAAAGTTTTAACCGACGCCAGCGCAAGTTCAATATGATTATTCTTTAACGCATCATTTAATAAATATAAAAAATTGTTGTAGCTCATATCTGCCTCTTCACTACAATTATCTGCAACGAAGAGCCAAATACAACAGATTATTTTACTGTCGAGTAACGGTCTTCATTCAGATTTTGGGAAATATAAAAACGTGTAATTCTTGAAAAATTACAACTCTGGGTGTCCATGTAGGCAATCAATCCTCATTCAACCGCTTATACGGCACGGCAATACTACAAATATTTTTTTATCTTCTCAACTTAGACAACAAAAATGAACAATTCGAACCGTTATGCAGGGCACGAATTGTTCATTTCTACTGCTAATTTTACTGCCTTTAAGCAGTTTCTATTTTCGCTTTTGGTTTAAATACAGTTCTGACCAAGACATACATAAATGGAATAAAGATCAGTACCAGAATGATGCCAAACACAACCCCACCAAATACACTATAACCAATCGCCTGTCGGCTTAAGGCGCCTGCACCACTCGAAAACATCAAGGGGATCACACCCGCACCAAAGGCAATTGAGGTCATCAGAATTGGTCTGAGACGAAGGCCTGCTGCCTGTAATGCAGCTTCCAGCGCACTTCGTCCCTGTTGTTGCAAGCTTGCTGCAAATTCAACCATCAAAATGGCATTTTTACAGGACAGACCAATAGTAGTCAGCAGTGCAATCTGGAAATAGATATCATTGGCGAAACCAAACCAATAACTAAATAAAATCGTTCCTCCAATCCCGAGTGGAATCGCCGCCATTACCACAGAAGGAATTGACCAGCTTTCATAGAGTGCTGCAAGGCAAAGGAAAATAAAGGCAACCGAGATTAAATATAACCAGATCGCCTGATTGCTGGACTCTTGTTCCTGATAAGACAAGCCACTCCACTCCAACCCTACATCAGGCATTTGATCAACTAAGCCACGAATGGCTTGCATCCCTTGTCCACTACTAAATCCATTGGCTGCGTCTGCTTCCAAACTGATCGCTGGATAGCCCATGAAGCGCTCTAACATTGGTGGGGCACCTTGCCATGTAATCTGGCTAAATTGTGAGAATGGCACCATTTGACCATTGGTATTTTTTACATACCAATAATTCAGGTCTTCAGGCTTAGAACGATATGGCGCATCACCCTGTAAATAGACCCGTTTAATTCGTCCACGATCAATAAAGTCATTGATATAGCTGCCACTCCACGCCGTCGAGAGGGTTCGGTTAATTTCACTGACATTAAGACCATGAATCATCGCAGCCTTATGATCAATTTTGATATTCAGCACAGCCTGATCGTCATTGCCTTTTTTGTCGAGATTTGCGACTGGGCCTAGCGCATTGCCCTGCTGTTGTAGCAGTTTGAAAGAGTTCAATAAACTTTCTCGGCCTAGGCCCTTGGTGTCCTGTAACCAGAACTCCATTTTGTCAGAATTACCTAAACCACGAATTACCGAGGGCATCAACACCATAATACGTGCTTGATTATTTTGTGAAAGATATTGCATAGCCCGTGCACGAATCTGCTGTGCGCTGTTTTCTGCACCTTTGCGCTCATTCCAATGTTTCAGTGACACAAAGGCTTGACCAAGATTCTGTCCTGTTCCAGAAAAGTTACGACCATGAATCACCATGACACCATTCAAGTTGGCTTTTTCATGTTCAAGAAAATAATCTGAGATTTGTTTGCCTACCTCTTCAGTCTTGCTCATCGGTGTTCCTTCAGGTAAACGGAATTGAACGCCTAACAAGCCCTGATCTTCTTGTGGTAGAAAACTGGTTGGCAGATCACGATAAACCCAGATAAAACAGCCAATCAGCAACACAATACCCAACAGTGAAATGGCTTTAAAATTAATGACTTTTTGTGAAACATTCAAATAACGCGTTTTTATATAGTCCAGTCCATGATTGAACTTGATCGCCCAACGCGCCTGTTTTTGCTGTGGTTTCAATAAAATGGCACAAAGTGCCGGGGTTAAAATCAACGCCACAAGTAATGAAAGTCCCATTGCGACCACGAGGGTAATCGAGAACTGACGATAAATAATGCCTGTCGCGCCGCTAAAGAATGACATTGGAATAAATACAGCTGTGAGAACCAAGGTAATCCCGACTAAGGCTCCACTAATCTCATGCATGGACTGAATTGAAGCTTCCTTGGCACTGAGTTGCTGCTCATGCATCAGACGTTCAACGTTCTCTACCACCACGATCGCGTCATCGACCAACAAACCAATCGCTAATACCATCGCAAATAAGGTCAGAGTATTGATACTCATCCCTAAAACGGCTAATACGGCGAAGGTTCCGAGAATGACCACAGGAACCGTGACTGCTGGAATCAAGGTTGCTCGCCAGTTCTGCAAAAAGATAAACATCACCAAGACCACCAGACCAATGGCTTCAATCAAGGTAGACACCACTTGTGACATCGACTCTTTCACGAAAGGTGTATCATCACGTGGGTAAACCACAAAATAACCTTCTGGTAATGTTTTCTCTAAACGGGCAACTTCCTTATAGACCGCATCGGCCACCTGCATCACATTGGCCCCGACGGTCAAGGACAGTGAAAGTCCTGAAGCAGGATAACCATTTAAACGGTTAAAGACCTGATAATTTTCAGCACCGACTTCAACCCGTGCGACATCTTTTAAATAGACAAAACTGCCATCTGTATTGGCTTTGACAATAATATTTTTAAATTGTTCAGGTGTTCTTAACAACGAACCCGACGTTACCTTGGCATTTAAATACTGGTCATCCGCTGTTGGTAAATCTCCAATTGCACCAGCGGCGACTTGCGCATTCTGATTTTCAAGTGCCGTACGGACATCACTCACTTGTAATTGATAACGTTCCAGACGCTGTGGATCCAGCCAAATACGCATGGCATATTGCGAGCCAAATACGCTCACTTCCCCAATGCCTTCAATTCGGCTGAGATTGAGTTCAAAGTGATTGGTGAGATAATCTGAAATATCCAAATTGGTTGAACGCCCTGATTTATCCCCCAGACCGATCACCATAAAAGAATCACTTAAGGATTTACGAACATTAACTCCCTGACGCTGTACATCTTCGGGTAAACGGTTGATCGCACCATTAATTGCATTTTGGACTTGTACCTGTGCTTGATCGGGATCGGTCCCCTGATCAAAGAACAGACTAATTCGGCTATTACCACTGGCATCACTACTCGAATTGAAATAGAGCAGATGATCAATACCTTTAATTTGTTGTTCTAAAACCTGAGTAACACTGTCTTCTACCGCTTGAGCATCTGCTCCACTATAGTTTGCAGCAACAGTGATTCGGGGTGGTGCAATATCGGGATAACGTTCTACAGGTAACTTTAAAATTGCAAATAAGCCAACAGCCATAACAATAATAGCGAGAACACTGGCAAAGATTGGGCGATGAATAAAAAACTTAGATAACATGGCTGTTCATTCCATTGTTGAAACAGTCAATTTTTTCAAAAATACGATAAATACAAATACGCTCAGTCCATGATCATTACCGAGCTTTCATGCAAACGCCATCCCTCTTAACATATCATTTCAAAAAGCGGGAATTGAGGAGAAATGATGGATTTTGAACTGCTTCAGCACAAATCATTGCGTTGAATTTTCCCGATTTAAACAGTTTAGCTGTAATGTTTACTTTAATTTGCTGTGCAATCAAATACTTCTCAATTTGTAATTGACAGGTCTGATACTTAAACCGATATTAGCACGCTCATTTCCCCTCCCGATTTTATTAGGCACATATGAAGGCCAGCTTAAAAAACTTAAATATTCTGCTGTTAATTTTGCTACCCGCCCTCATCACAGGTGGGGTACTCATTATCGCAGGTAATTTATCAGATGGTTTGAGGCTCGGCTGTTTATCTTTGCCAGGTGTATTGCTCATTTATTTAGCGATTACTCGCCAAAAGGGATATTGGTATGTGAGCACCGTTGCTTGGTGGTTTATTGCTTGGCTCGATGCCTTGCTGCGTTCGAGTACCTGGTTTTTATTCAATAGTGATAATGAAGCCTATTTTATTATTGAAGCGATTGCCAATACCAACCATCAAGAAATCTGGGAGTTCTTACAGCTACATCTGCTGAGCATTGCTGCTGTAATTTTTGCTTTACTCTGTGTGCTGACACTATATAGTTTATCCGTGTTTAAACTTGTGAAGCCCATCCACTTCAAGCAGCTTTGGGCCAGTCATTTTTATCGTGGCTGCATTATTCTGCTTATGGTACTGACTGTAACCAGCTACCTGATGAAACCTTCACGTAAGGTACATCCTGTAATCTTCTGGTCAGAGTTCCAAACAAAAATACAGGATTTCAAAGACCGTATTAAACAGCATAAAGATGTTCATCAGCAGTGGGATGTCAGTGCTCGTCAGAATCTTGAACTGACCCAACACGCTGCAGGCAAACAGACCCATGTTTTAATTCTTTCAGAAAGTCTCACTAGCTTAAATTTAGGGGTGTGTGGTTATGCAAGAGATACCACGCCGGAACTGGCTAAACGACTGGCTGAAATCAAGGTCTTCTGCAATGCCTTTTCTCCATCCCCCTCAACCATTAACGCCTTGCGAGTCTTGTTGACAGAAAGTCCAGCCGCTGAACATGACAAATATTCACCAGAAAGTATTTTGGCTTATGCACGTGCTGCAGGTTATAAAATCTATTGGCTCAGCAACCAAGATGATACTTATTTATCGTCATTATTTGGTTCCTATGCAGACAAAGCCATTTATAAAAATACCCGTTCCGGCCGAAGTAGTACCTCTTTAGACGAAAGCTTGATTCCAGATTATCAGCAGGCACTTGCTGATCCAGATCCCAAAAAACTAATTATTCTGCATTTGATTGGTGCACATCCAAACTATCAAGAGCGATATCCTGCGGCATTTAATAAATTTAGCAGCGCCAGTAATGATCAGGTGGAGAGTGAACTAAAAAGTCGTAAGATTGATCCATGGATACGTTCGTTACGGAATGATTATGATAATGCCGTTTTATACGAAGACTCGCTACTCGCCAAATTTTTAGATGCATTGCAAGCAGATGGCGCACCAGATTTTAGATCTTTCACGGTTGTGTCGGATCATGGCAATGAAGTCGGACACGAAATTGACTATGCTGGACATAGTCCAAATACCAAAGCAGGTTATCAAGTGCCTGTAATTATGTGGTCCGATCACTTACAGGTCACGGGTGTCAATAAGGACAAAATTTTGAATACTGCTGAACTGGATAATAACCTCATGCATATCATGGGACTAAAAGATAAATCATCTCCTCAGCAATCGTACTGGCAAGATAAAAATTATCAGTTTACCCCAGAGATCAATTGGCCCTATTGGAAACAAAAAACTTAATCTGTGCCATGAAAATCCGGTTTTACCCAAAGAAGACTGGATTTTTTAATGGCAAATCCCGTTTCACTATAAAATTCTTGATATTTTCACAAAAGCATCATCAAATTGTCATTTATTTGAGAACTTTAGCTTTCACACTAAGGGCTTAAATAAAAACTGATGAGTTTATACATGTTTAAAAAAGCTGCTCTTTGTCTCTGCCTAATCAGTCTTGCAGGTTGTAATGATGACAATAATAATCAAGGCAATACCACTCAACCTGAATACCAACTTCCAAAAATACTAGTGATTGGACACCGTGGTGCAAGTGCTCTTCGCCCTGAACATACGCTTGCGTCTTATCAAAAAGCCATTGATGATGGCGCAGATTTTATTGAACCAGATTTAGTTTCAACCAAGGATGGTGTTTTGGTTGCTCGTCATGAAAATGAAATTGGTGGAACCACTAACGTTGCCACCCTGCCTCAGTTTGCCGACCGTAAGAAAACCAAAGTCATTGATGGCGTGACATTAGAAGGCTGGTTTACCGAAGATTTCACCTTAAAAGAATTACAGCAGCTTAAAGCACGTGAACGTATTCCACAATTTCGACCTGACAATCAAAAATACAATGACCTCTATCCTATTCCAACCCTAGAACAAATTATTGAACTGGCAGAAGCCCACTATAAAAAAACAGGAAAAATCATTGGTCTTTATATTGAAACCAAACATCCAACCTACTTCCAGCAACAGAATTTGGCGCTGGAAGACCCGCTGCTTAAAACACTGTCTAAGTATCAATATAGCCGCGATATTGCGCCAATTTATCTACAATCATTTGAAGTCAGTAATTTAAAATATTTAAAGAACCAACTTGATCTACACAAAAGTGTTAAACGCGCTCAATTGATTCAACTCTATGATGCGCCAGAAACAAGACCAGCAGATTACGTCGCACAAAATAATCCTAAAACCTATGCTGATCTGGCAACGGCACAGGGTCTCAAAGACGTTTCAGCCTACGCCAATGGTGTCGGTCCTTGGAAAGTCTATGTCTTTAAAGATGCGGCAATGACACAAACCACTTCTTTCATTGCCGATGCACATAAAGTCAATTTAAAAGTACATCCATATACTTTCCGTCCTGAAAACAACTTCCTGCCAGATACACTGAAATGTAGTACAGATAAAGCCAAAGCAGCTGAACGTTGCCCTACAGGATCGCTCAAAGAAATGCAACTGTATTTCAAAGCGGGTGTGGATGGTGTCTTTACCGATGACCCTGCTTTAGGTCGCCAAGCGGTACAAAACTATCAAGCGACCTCGAAATAACCTATGAGCTATAAATAAGGGCAGCTCAGCTGCCCTTTGAATCAAGAGGCTAACTGTTTCCCCTTGACCTGCGTCCATTGCCACCAGCCATAAGCGGCTAATCCAACAAAAGTAGCGTAGAGTCCTGCGGTCAGGAAAACTTCTTTGTAACTAAACATCCCCACATAGATGATGTTGACAAAAATCCACAGAATCCATGTGGCAATATGCTTACGGCTCGTCCAATAAGTTGCAAGTAAACTAAAGGCCACCAGTTGTGAATCCAACATCGGGACAGCAGCGTCAGTAAAGTGCTTCAGAATCAAACCAAACAGCACACCAAAAATTAGCGCTAAAGCCATTTGTGCCAATACCGTGGTCTTGGCAATCGGCTCAATCCGGATATCATGCTCTTGACGTTTACCTTTGAGCCAGTAATAAAACCCATACACATTCATCGCAATAAAGAAAAATTGCAGGATCGTTTCACCATATAACTTGAGGGTAAAGAAAAAATAGGCGTATAAGCTACAAGCGAGAAAATTAAACCACCAGCACCACATATTTCGTCGAATGGTTAAGGTCACACCAATCAGGCTAATGATCACCGCAAAAATTTCTAAAGCAGACAAGAGCAAACTTCTTTCAGAATTTGATCGCATCATTATGGAAAAATCTGCAATTTAAGCAATGCCCAATTGTTTATTCTCTTGACTGATATTTTTATCTTAATTTGAGAAAACGACTATTTTTCACCCAGAGCCTATGCTATAAAAATCTAAAGCGTATTTAAGATTTTTGATATGTTCAGCAACAAAGTTTCTTCAGCACTCAACATGATTATTTTGCATGGCATTTCTGCCCATGCAGCGTGGCGACGTGTCTGCATTTCCTTGCAAGGAGACTTTGCCCCCATTCATCCGATGACTAATTAAAACATCATTTGAACTGCAAGGTCGCCACAACAGCGACCTTTTTTATTGTCTAAATTTTTTAAACCGATCTACCGTTGCTATACCAGGAGTCTCAACATGAGCCAGTTACCCGAGAAGAATCTTATTTCCAGCACACAGATGCAACCGACTGTGGCCCTCGTTTCCCCTCGCCTTGCTACAGTCGGTCAATTTATTGCAGTGGTACTCATTTGGTCATTCACACCGTTGGCCGCAGTTTTGACAGTGCATGAAATTCATTGGGCTTGGGGACTGTTTTTTCGCTTCAGTATCGCCATTCCATTGGCATTGATTTGCCTGTTTTATTTTCGACAAAAGCTTATTTTGACACCTCAAGCTTTTATTAGTTATAGCGCGGGTGCAGTGGGTTTATTTGGTTCGATGACCTTTTGTTATATGGGTGCAACCCGTGTTTCCTCAGGCATGATTTCAATTATTTATGGCACGGCACCCCTCTGGTCAGGTCTAATTGCAGTCTTTATTTTAAAACGAGAACAGTTTTTAAAACGTCAATGGTATGGACTAACCGTAGCAATTTTAGGTTTATCCCTGACACTGGGGATTGGTGCTGATCATATTCAACTGGATTTGCTTGGTCTGCTTTATGAGTTCATTGCAGTTTTACTGTATGTGCTTTCAATGTTTGCCGTTGCCAAAGTTGGTGCCGAGATTCATCCCATTATTCAAACCACAGGCTCAACTTTGATTTCATGGTTCGGCTACTTGTGCTTATTACCCTTTTTCCTTACAGAAATGCCGACACAACTTCCCAGTCTGCAGACCTGTCTGGCATTGTTATATAGCGCCTTATTTTCTTCTGTGCTGGCCATGATTTTTTATTTTCATTTAATCCAGAAACTTAATCCAACCACCGTGATGCTGATTACCATTCTGACACCCGTGTTTGCCACCTGTTGGGGGATCTGGCTGAATCATGAGCCTATCAGCTCACATTTGGTCATTGGTTTAATATTGCTGTGCCTCGGCCTATTTCTTTATGCCTATCGCAATCGACCACGCCTACAATAAAATATGCAAACGGATGGGTCAGGCAACACGACCAATCCGTGATAGTAACTCTAGATTGACTCAAGTACACTGTAGCAACACTCCGCACGACGTCTCATAGATTTGATCAAGGATGAAATAATCGATGCGCTCTTACGTTTTATGGCTTTGCTGTAGTCTAATCTTGCTCTTACAGGGTTGTGTACATGCGACAACACCACCCGTTTCGATGACGCTTAAAACCGCAGAACTCAAACAGCGCTATTACCAAGCCAAAACCACTGCATCCGACGGTACAGTCATTGCGTTTACGGTGTATCAACCACAGTTAAAATCAGATCAAACTGCCCCATTATTGTTACATACCCATGGTTTCGGTTTGTCTCGGATGAAGCGCCCAGAACTCAGTTTATATGGTTTTTTATTACCCACAGGGCAAGTTGCAAAAACAGCGTGGCAGAAGGGCTATTGGGTAATTAGTTATGATCAACGTGGTCATGGCGATAGTCAGGGAAAAATTCGCCTCACCGATCCAGAGAAAGAGGCACAAGATGTCATCACGATAATGAACTGGGCTGAAAAAAATCTACCACAACTGGCCAAAAATCAAAACGGCGTCCGTACTGGTATGATTGGTGAGTCCTATGCGGGTGGTGTGCAGTATCTTGCTTCAGCAATAGATCGACGTTTGCAAGCCATTGTTCCGATTACCACTTGGTATGACATCGTGGATAGCCTTGCACCGAATGGCGTGCCGAAAAGTAACTGGATTAGCTTTCTTAATCTGATTGGAGACTGGTGGAACTGGAATAAATTTGATCCAGCTCTCAAACAAGCCTACTTGGATACCCAACAAGGGCAGTTAAAGCAGTCCACCTATAATTTTCTCAACACCCATCAAGCCAGCTGGTTTTGCAATCATAATCAAGCGCCGCAAGCAGATGCCCTGATTATTCAAGGTTTCAGAGATGTGCTCTTCCCTTTCAATGAAGGAGTTAAAGCAGCGCAATGTATGCAACAAGCGCAGCATGAAGTACATTTGATCGGGGTACAAGGTGGACATTTACAGCCTTTTGTTCAGCATTCACCCCATGGAAGTACCCCATTTTGGTATATTGGCCAATCCGTACATTGTGGAAATCAACAGCAGTACAATCTACAAAAAACGATTTTGGCGTGGTTTAACCAAAAGTTAAAAGATCAATCCCCAGCTGAATCATTACCAGCGTTATGCGTCGATCAAAGTCCCGTCAATCATTTTAGCGATCTTCACCCCATTAGCAGCTATGATTTGAAAAAAACATGGATCGCACCCACAAAAGTCCAAGCTGTCTTTGTACCCATCCATACTGCCCAGCAGCCAATCTCAATCACTGGCTCAGCGCTGCTGAGTTTAAACATGGAAACAACATCGAAATATGCAGACTCGACCATGTTTATCTCCATGGCAATTAAATCAAAGAGCACGGGAAAATATACCATTTTAAATGACCAAACCGCCCCATTTAACCCAGCAAAGAAACGGAGTTATGATCAGATTCGACTAAACTCAGCAAGTCATAATGAAAAAACGCAAACTATCGAATTACCAAGTGTTTATGGACAACTGAATCAGGGAGATACACTAGGCTTGTTGATCAACAGCGAAAGTGTGTATTATCAGAGAATACAACAGCCTAAAATCGAAGCATGGATTTCAGGGCAAATTGTTTTGCCAAAATTCTGGAATAAAGTTGCTACGAAATAGTTGTACTTATTATAGAAACCAATCGAGAGTGTAATTTACCACTCTCGATTGGCAATCAATTCTTCCATTTCAATGTCGAGATAACCGACATCTTGCACCACCATCATCATGGCTTCCGCAATATAATCTGCGGCAGTATCGTCTAAACTAGACTCCAAATCTTCAAACTGAGGTTTCATTTCGTTAATTTCGCTCAGGGTCTGATGTGCATAACGATAGATTTCAGTTTCAGATAAATCGGTACGACTGACCTTTTTAGAAAACTGTTGAATATGCTGCTTCACTTCAGCAACGAGAATATCGGGATAATATTCATCGTCAAACATGGGGAGGAGTAAATCTTCAAACATAAAAAATAATATGCCACTAAAACGCCATGCTTATAACATAATCTCACCAAAATCACGATATTTAGCCATAAAAAAAGCGGCCTTTCCGACCGCTTTTTAAAAAATATAGCTTAATCTTTTTTCGCACTTAAGCTTTTAGCAATCTTGGCAAGCTCTACGAATTCTTCACGCATTTGATAAGGATCTGGTTGTGCAGATTGCTGTGCCAACTGAATAATTTGATCCCAGCCGATCGCACCATTGTATTGCCCACCTTTTAATTGCTGCGCATAAGCAGCCACTGCAATCGCAAAACGGGTATCCGAATTGGCTTGGGCAAGTGTTTTGCTGTCGGCTTTCACCGCTTGATTGAGCAAAATACTTTTTTCCTGATTTGGCAATTTATAGCGCACATTGACAAAAGCATATTCAGACTTTTTCGCTGCATCTGTTTTTGTTGTTGCTTGATAACGCGAGTCATTCAGCCAACCTTGTTGACCAACTGGAATGATTTCATAAAGTGCGGTGACATTATGTCCTGCACCAATATCACCAGCATCGACTTTATCGTTATTGAAATCTTCCTGTTTCAACATCCGGTTTTCATATCCCACCAAACGATATTCTTTCACTGTAGCAGGGTTAAACTCGACTTGAATTTTAACATCTTGTGCGACCGTGGCGAGAGTCGATGAAAGCTGGCGCTGTACTACTTTTTTCGCTTCATTTTTATTATCGATATAACTATAATTGCCATCTCCAGCATCTGCCAGTTGCTCCATCAACTGTTCATTATAGTTTCCTGTTCCAAACCCTAAAGTCGTTAACGAAATCCCACTTTTGCGTTTCTCAGCCACCATCCCCTTTAAAGTATTAAAATCGGTAATCCCGACATTAAAGTCGCCATCGGTCGCTAATAAAATTCGGTTAATCCCGTTTTTAACAAAGCCTTTTTCAGCTTGCTTATAGGCCAGTTGAATCGCCTGCTCACCAGCAGTTGCTCCGCCCGCTTGTAAACTATTAATCACTGCGAGAATCTTGTCTTTCTGATTACCCGCAGTCGGCTCTAAAACTAACTTTTCACCACTGGCATAAGTAATAATCGTAACCTTGTCTTGGGCTCTTAATTGCTCAGTGAGTAAGCGTAACGTTTGTTTGACCAAGGGGAGTTTGTCTGCTGAGTCCATACTGCCAGAAACATCCACTAAAAATACCAGATTAGCAGGGGGTAATTGCTTGGTGGTGAGATCTTTGGCCTGAATCCCAATTTTGATCAGCTTGGCATTTTCTTTCCATGGTGAATCGACTGTTTCCGTTGTGACCGAAAATGGATGTATGCTATTCGGCTGCGGATATTGATAATCAAAATAATTAATCATCTCCTCTGCACGGACCGCATCAACAGGAGGGAAACGGCCATCATTTAAAAAACGACGGGTATTGGTATAACTGCCTGTATCGACATCAATACTAAATGTTGAGACCGCTTGATCCGCAACACGATGAACAGGATTGACCTCATTCTTTTGGTACTTTTCAGTATTCTGCTCTAAGCGTGGTCGCTCCATACTCGGCATAATGGCAATATAAGATGCTGGTGCGATCATTTTTCGTGTCTGAGCCAAGCCCTGATTTGACATGGTCATCGGGGCTGGTGACACAGGCATTGTCGTTTCAATCATTGCCTGATCATTGTGTTTAACCGGCAGACTACACGCCATGATCATGCAACTGAGCAAACTAAGTGTGAGTATTTTTGTAGATGGATGCATGCTTAAATTCCCAAATTCTATTTTGTCTTTTCAAATGAAATAAATATGCAAAGATTGTATGCAAAAAAATAAAGCGACACCGTATTTGTATGTATCTTTCTAAGACGGCTTATCAATGATTTAAAGCTAAAGCTTTATTCAATCGCATAATTGATCGTCACCACCACACGGGCAATTTTGTTGATGGTGGCCTTGTCATAAGCTCCTCCATAATCACTGTCATCGTCAGAGCCACTTTCAGGCAGAATATAGAATGCCCCTTGGCTGGCTGAACGCATCATCCCGACTTTGGCTCCACCGACCTTGGCAAATTCATTTGCGCGGCTATAGGCATTCTTGGTCGCATTGGCAATTAACGACATTTTGATTTCTTCAAGATTAGACACCAGATACTCTGGCTTCTGTTCAATGGCAATTCCTTTTTCATCAAGCAAATAAGCATCACGGGCTGCCTTTTCAATTTTCTTGATATCACGACTGCTAATCACAAAAGACTGCATGGCTAAATAGCCTTTAAACTCACGATTGATGCGTCCCTCCCCCATATTCACTTCCTCATAATACGGCTGTGAACTTTTATTCCCCAATTGCATATCAGCAGCCTTAAAGCCATGTTCAACAAAAAAATGCTGCAAAGCCTGCATATGCTGATCCAGTAACTGATAGGCTTGTGGAATCGTGTCAGAAGTGTGGTTGGTTTGTAATTTGATTTCCCAGCGCGCCGAGTCTGCTTGAATCGGTTTTTCAGCTAATCCTTTGACTATAATTGAGTTTTTATTGTTATTTAACTGTTTAAGCGCATAACCCATCACCGCAGCCGAGATAATAAAACCAAGACTTAGAATCAGTGCGCACAGCCATAGACTTCTATATGTAATTGTTTTAGCTTCCATTTTATTATATTGCCCATCTTATCTTATAGGCTTGTTATATTGAATCTTCTTCAGCAAGTCAATAGAGCCTTAAGCGCTCTACTGACTCAGACTAGCTTAGTTATTTTGCATCATTTTCCATACTTTAATGGCATCACTGGTGGCTTTCACATCATGAGCACGAACAATACTGGCACCCTGTTGAATACTCAACAAATGTCCCATTACGCTCCCCACGGTACGTTCTTGCGCAGGTACACCATTCAATGCTTCACCAATAAAACGTTTCCGCGATAACCCAGATAGGATGGGATAGCCCATTCGATTCAATTTCCAGAATTCATTCAGTAACTGAAAATTCTGTTGTGCATTTTTAGCAAAACCAAAACCAGGATCGATAATGATATTTTCAGCTTTAACACCAACAGCAATCGCTTGATCCAGACGTTGTTGTAACTCCAAAATCACCTCTTCAGTTACATCCCGATATTGATCCAACTGGTTCATATTGGTGGGTTCACCCCGCATATGCATCAAAATTACAGGAATATCCAATTCTGCTGCTGTTTCCAACGCCAGTGGCCGTGTTAAGGCACGGACATCATTCCAGATATGCGCACCAGCCTGTACAGCTGCACGCATCACCTCTGGCTGACTGGTATCAATCGACAAGATCACATCGTATCTGGACAATGCTTCAACCACAGGGACGACACGGCGGATTTCTTCTGCTAAAGCAACAGGTGATGCATTCGGACGGGTTGACTCTCCACCAATATCAATGATGCTTGCCCCATCTGCCATCATCCGCAACGCATGTTGGATAGCTTGATCTTTTTGATGATGCTGCCCCCCATCACTAAATGAATCAGGTGTCACATTCAAAATCCCCATCACTTGGGGTTGTGAGAGATCTAATCTAAAACGGCCGCACTGTAACTGACACGGTGCTAATAGCATCAACTGCATCAAAACGCTCCATATTGGAATGTGACTATATTAACAAGACTGCCATGTCGACGCTGATGATTTATTTTCAATTTAGAATGAAATCCAAACAAAAAAGAGCGACCGAAGTCGCTCTTTTTATCTCATCGTTGATTAGCCCATTGCTGGTAACGGCGGTGGTGTAGATGGACCATCTTTCGGTGGTTCAAATGCAGCCACTGGATTATCAGCAACATAAACTTTAGGTGGTTGAGGCTCACGACCTTCCATGATGTCACGGATTTGGTCACGATCGATTGTTTCCCAATCCATCAATGCTTTTACCATTGCATGTGCAATATCTTTGTTATTTTCCAAGATATCACGTGCAACTTTGTACTGTTCATCCAAAATACGGCGAACTTCTTCATCTACTTTTTGTTGCGTAGCTTCAGAAATGGTACGGCTACCCACATTACCGAAGAAACCGTTTTGGTTTTCATCTTCATACACCATTACACCAAGCTTATCTGACATACCATATTTGGTCACCATTGCACGCGCCATTTTAGTGGCACGTTCAAAGTCGTTAGATGCACCTGTCGACATTTGGTTGATAAAGACTTCTTCTGCAATACGACCACCAAACAAGATTGAAAGTTCATTCAACATCTTATCTTTATAGTGGCTGGTCTGATCTTGCTCAGGCAACTGCCAAGTCACACCTAGTGCCCAACCGCGCGGCATAATCGTTACTTTATGCACAGGATCAGTACCCGGTAAGATCTCAGCAACAATCGCATGGCCGGCTTCATGGTAAGCTGTCGCACGACGCTCTTCTTCACGAATCACCATCGATTTACGCTCTGGACCCATGTAAATCTTGTCTTTGGCATCTTCAAAGTCGTGCATATCTACCGTGTTTTTATTACGGCGAGCAGCGAACAATGCAGCCTCATTGACCAAGTTTGCAAGTTGCGCACCAGAAAAGCCCGGTGTACCACGTGCAAGTACTTTAAGATCTACACCTGTCACCGAAGGTAATTTCTTCAAGTGAACATTCAAGATTTGCTCACGACCACGGATATCCGGTAAACCCACCATCACCTGACGGTCAAAACGACCCGGGCGAAGCAAGGCTTTATCCAATACGTCTACACGGTTGGTTGCAGCAATAACGATTACGCCTTCATTGCCTTCA
Organism: Acinetobacter colistiniresistens; assembly: GCF_024582815.1. Lineage (NCBI taxonomy): Bacteria > Pseudomonadati > Pseudomonadota > Gammaproteobacteria > Moraxellales > Moraxellaceae > Acinetobacter > Acinetobacter colistiniresistens. The sequence goes on along the minus strand of NZ_CP102099.1, from coordinate 1,636,437 downwards.
AAACCATCCATTTCAACAAGCATTTGGTTCAGAGTTTGTTCACGCTCATCATGACCACCACCTGTACCTGAACCACGATGACGACCGACTGCATCAATCTCATCAATAAAGATGATACATGGCGCATGGCGTTTAGCTTGTTCGAACATGTCACGAACACGAGAAGCACCGACACCGACAAACATTTCAACGAAGTCAGAACCCGAGATGCTAAAGAATGGAACCTTAGCTTCACCCGCAATTGCTTTCGCCAATAATGTTTTACCTGTACCTGGAGGACCAACCATCAGTACACCACGTGGAATGGTCGCACCCAGACGTTTGAATTTGGCAGGGTCTTTTAAGAAATCAACGATTTCAACCACTTCTTGTTTTGCTTCGTCACAGCCAGCGACGTCACTAAATGTTAGCTTGATTTGATCTTCAGATAACATTTTTGCTTTTGACTTACCAAAGCTCATAGGACCGTTTTTGCCACCAGCGCCACCGCCCATATTACGCATGAAGAACATGAATAATAAGATGATGAGCAATACTGGGAAACTCGCAATGAGAAGTTGCATCAAAATGCCTTGACGTTGCGGCGCTGTGCCTTCAACCACTACATTTTGTTTATTCAAGCTTGGTAGCAACTCAGTGTCTTCAACTTGAGGACGAACCGTCTCAAATGAAGAACCATTGGTTTTTTCACCATTAATATTTAAACCGTCAATTGTGACTTGTTTAATTTGCCCAGCATTCACCGCTGCAACGAAATCAGAATATTTCATCGCTGCAGGCTTATTGCGGTCACTGACGTTGCTAAAAATCAAAATCAGAACACCGAGTATGATGAGCCACAATACGGCATTCTTGAAGTAATCGCTCAAGGCTTTATTCCCATATCAATCTAATTTGATCATACCTAATCTTGGCTGACCTTCACAAAAACAGCAATGAATTTGCGTTGCAAAAAACTTAAAAGGTACAAAATGCACAATTTTTAACAACTTGGCAAGTACACTTTTATTGCAATGCCTTTTTACGACCTTGGCCAATCAAAAAAACTTCTTTCGATCGAGCACGTGATGCCGCAGGTTTGGCTGTTTTTAATACATCAAAACTATCGACCACCTGTTTTCGGAATTCATCAAATCCTGAACCCTGGAACACTTTAACAATAAACTGTCCGTTTGGCCCAAGTACTTTTTGAGCAAAATCCAAAGCCAGCTCACATAAGTAAATCTGACGTGGTTGATCAACAGCCCTATTACCTGATGTATTGGGGGCCATATCTGAAATTACAACGTCTACTTGACGTCCATTTAAAATATTTAACAATTTTTCGAAAACTTCTTCCTCTCGGAAGTCACCTTGCAGGAAGGTTACATCTGGAAGTGCGTCCATTGCCAAAATATCTGATGCAATGACCAAGCCATTGGCACCCACCAATTTACCCGCAATTTGCGACCAGCTACCTGGTGCCGCCCCCAGATCAACCACGGTCATGCCGGGCTTGATCATTTTATATTTTTCTTGAATTTCAAGTAACTTATATGCCGCGCGCGCGCGATAACCTTCCTTCTGTGCTTTCTTTACAAAATGGTCATCTAAGTGCTCTCTCATCCATGCACGACTGCTTTTAGACAATTTTTGATTGGTAATGCGTGTCGCCATAACTCACTAAATTTCAAAAAACTTCTGATGCATCATTGTACGTGAAAATTACTCTCAATACAGTACGGATGTACTTCATTCACACGAACTTTTACAGATTTTTTCCGATTATTGTCATTGATGATTTCGTCAATTTTTCACATATTTGTTGCAAGTGCTATGCTCATGAATCTATCTTAGAATCGGGATGCAAGTTATACTAGGTCGTTTTCCAAATCAGGTATTTTTAATGGCGGCTTTATCTATCCATGAACGTAAGCGTTTACGTCAAATCGGTCATGCACTTAATCCAGTTGTAATGATTGGTAGCCAAGGTCTTACAGAAAACGTCATTGAAGAAACAAATCGTGCTTTAAACGATCACGAATTGATTAAAGTGAAAATTGCGGGTGAAGACCGTGATGCACGTGGCGCAGTTATTGATGCCATTGTTGAAGCAACAGGCGCTGAGTCTGTACAAAAAATTGGTAAAATTGTTTTGCTCTATAAAAAAGCAGCCAAACAAAACCAACACCTGTCTAACTTGGTTCGTTTTGCTCATTTAAGTAATAAGTAATTACGATGGCAAGTTATGAACTGTCGGCTTTTGATCGCTTTAGTGCCATTACCGTGGTTGGAGCGATTGAGCAACAAACACCAGCAAGCTTAAATGTTGGTTTTTGGGTGCGTGACCCAAATCAATTTTTGATTTACCCAGATCAAGTCACAGCGCACCCACGTCGTGACTTTTTATGGGAACAAACTTGCTATGAAATTTTTGTAGGTGTGAAAGATCAGGATTTCTATCGTGAAATCAACCTTTCCCCTTCTCAAGCTTGGCAAGTCTATCAATTTGAAGAATACCGCTTTCCTGAAGATATGCCGCCTATCGCTGCCTATGATATAGAACTCAATCATTTGCAACGTACGCATTATGGATTGAATGTCAGTTTAGATCTGTCCCAATTTATGCGTGAGCATCAACTCAAATGGGCAGACCTCTATATTGGCTTAACAGCGGTCTTGAACACGACACAAGGTCTGCATTATTTTGCAATGCAACACAGTAGTCCTCAAGCAGACTTCCATAATAAGCGCGACTGGTTACATCAGTTCTAAATAAAAAAAGCGAGAAAAATTCTCGCTTTTTTTATCGCTATGCCAAATTAGCTGGCACGAACCTTATTCCAAGCTTCAACTGCTTGTTCTTTGGTACGCTTAAAGCTACCCACTAAAGTATCTTTATGCTTTACTGAAATCTGGCTAATGTCATCTTTCAGTTCTTTGCTCACTTTAGTTAAATCTTCAATCAATGCGTTTAACTCAGTTTTCAATGCATTTTTCAATTCAAGCAAGTTGCCTTGAGAAGAATTGAGTTGGGTTTTAATCACTTCAATACGCTCTAAGATATCCTGCTTCAGTTGAGTCAATTGATTTTGAATGTTTTGGTTCAACTCTTTCGCTTCGGTCTCAATTTTCTCTTGTGTTTCAGCCAGTGCTTCTTTGACCTGACCTTGCGTTTCAGCAATTACTTCTTTGGCATGTTCCTGAGTCTCGGCAATCACTTCTTTTGCCTTTGCTGTTTTCTCTGCCACCACTTCTTTCGCTTTTGCAGTTTTTTCAGCAACGACTTCTTTTACCTCAGTCGTTTTTTCTGCAACGGCTTCTTTGGCTTTGGTCGTTTTTTCAACGACAACCTCTTTCACTTCTTCAGCAGTTGCAGCAGGTGTTGTTTGATTTGCAGCCATTTTAATTTCCCTCATTTTTGATTGTTGATTTTTCGGCTAGACATAAGATAAAACGCTCATTTGTTAAACACCTTAAAAATTGTTAGACAATTTGCATAATATCTCATCATATCGATATACGGATGATCGATTTTGCAATAGACAGCTTTGTCCGCCTCTTAAAAAAGAATTCGAGAATTCCTGACTTTAATAAATAAAACACATAGACTTTTCACCCACTCATGCGTATAATGCGCTGTTAAGTTACAAGCGAGCAGACTGGAAGGAGGGGCATGTTTTTTTAAGACGGCCTGCCTTTTTTTATGTCTACTCGCTTTTTTACAGCCCTATTTTTGTGGTCTTAGTTCAGGAGCTTTGGTTTGAGCACCCCCGCCATTTTAGCCCTCGCAGATGGAACGATCTTTAAAGGAACGTCTATCGGTGCATCGGGTAGTACGACTGGTGAAGTCGTTTTTAATACCGCCATGACTGGTTATCAAGAAATTTTGACTGACCCAAGTTACGCGCAACAACTTGTGACGCTGACTTATCCTCATATTGGAAATACTGGCTGTAATAGTGAAGACGTTGAATCAGGTCGCATCCATAAAGTATGGGCGAATGGTTTAATTATTCGTGATCTTCCTTTATTGCACAGTAACTTCCGTGCTGAACAATCATTAAGTGAGTACTTGGAACAACACAATGTTGTTGCAATCGCTGATATTGATACCCGTAAATTGACGCGTATTTTACGTGACAAAGGTGCACAAAATGGTTGCATCCTTGCTGGCGAAAATATTACAGAAGAAGAAGCTATTGCCAAGGCACGTGCATTCGGCGGTTTGAACGGTTTAGATCTTGCAAAAGAGTGCTGTGATCCGACGGGTTTCGAATGGACTGAAGGTTCTTGGACTTTGGGTCAAGGCTTTACTCAACCAGAATTTAAATTTCATGTTGTTGCATACGATTATGGTGTCAAAACCAACATCTTACGTATGCTCGCAGACCGTGGTTGTAAATTAACAGTTGTTCCTGCACAAACCCCTGCTGAAAAAGTACTCGCATTGAATCCAGATGGCGTGTTCTTGTCAAATGGTCCTGGTGACCCAGCAGCATGTGACTATGCCATTGAAGCAGTGAAAACCATTGTTGAAACCACAACATTACCTGTATTCGGTATTTGTTTAGGTCATCAAATTCTAGCGCTTGCTTCGGGTGCGAAGACCATGAAAATGAATCACGGTCACCACGGCGCCAACCATCCTGTACAAAATCTTGAGAATGGTACAGTGATGATTACTTCTCAAAACCACGGCTTTGCTGTCGATGAAACTACCTTACCTGCAAACTTAAAAGTGACACATCGTTCACTGTTTGACGGTACAAACCAAGGTATCCATCGTACTGACAAACCAGCATTCAGCTTCCAGGGTCACCCTGAAGCTAGCCCAGGTCCACATGACTGTGCTCCATTGTTCGATCATTTCATCGAACTTATTGAAGCCGCTAAGAAGTAATTAAGGAGCGAATAATGCCTAAACGTACGGATATTAAAAGCATCTTAATTATTGGTGCTGGTCCTATTGTCATTGGTCAGGCGTGTGAGTTTGACTATTCAGGTGCGCAAGCATGTAAAGCGCTTCGTGAAGAAGGTTACCGCGTTATTTTGGTGAACTCTAACCCAGCGACCATCATGACTGACCCTGCAATGGCGGATGCAACCTATATCGAGCCAATCACTTGGCAGACTGTTGCTCAGATCATTGAAAAAGAACGTCCAGATGCAGTCCTGCCAACCATGGGTGGTCAAACTGCATTGAACTGTGCCCTTGCTTTAGACGAGCACGGCGTTCTTGAAAAATATAATGTAGAACTGATTGGCGCATCAAAAGAAGCGATTGAAAAAGCAGAAGATCGTAAACTGTTTGATATCGCGATGCGTAAAATTGGTTTGGAATGTCCAAAAGCGGCCATTGCTGAAACAATGGAAGAAGCGTTGGCGATTCAAGCGGGCTTCGGTTTCCCAGTGATCATTCGTCCATCATTCACCATGGGTGGTTCTGGTGGTGGTATCGCGTATAACCGCGAAGAATTCCTTGAAATCTGTGAACGTGGTTTCGACCTCTCTCCGACACACCAATTATTGATTGATGAATCATTGATTGGTTGGAAAGAATACGAGATGGAAGTTGTTCGTGACAAAAACGACAACTGTATTATCGTCTGTGCGATCGAAAACTTCGACCCAATGGGCGTTCACACTGGTGACTCAATCACCGTTGCACCTGCTCAAACATTGACAGACAAAGAATATCAATTGATGCGTAATGCATCGGTTGCAGTTCTTCGTGAAATCGGTGTTGAAACTGGTGGTTCGAACGTTCAATTCGGTATTAACCCGAAAGACGGCCGTATGGTTGTGATCGAGATGAACCCTCGTGTATCACGCTCATCTGCACTTGCATCTAAAGCAACAGGTTTCCCAATTGCAAAAATCGCAGCGAAACTTGCGGTGGGTTATACCCTTGATGAATTGAAAAATGACATCACGGGCGGCGTAACACCAGCATCTTTCGAACCGTCGATTGACTATGTTGTCACGAAGATTCCTCGTTTTAACTTCGAAAAATTCCCGCAAGCTGAGCCTGTATTGACGACTCAGATGAAATCTGTGGGCGAAGTGATGGCAATTGGTCGTAACTTCCAAGAATCTGTACAAAAAGCACTTCGTGGTCTTGAAGTGGGTGTATGTGGCTTTGATGAAAAAGTTGAAGCGGGTACAGCCAATGCCAAAGACATCATCTTAAAAGAGCTTAAAGTGCCTGGCCCTGAGCGTATCTGGTATGTTGCCGATGCATTCCGCCACGGTTTCTCTTTAGATGACGTATTTGAAGCAACCAAAATCGACCGTTGGTTCCTGATTCAAATTGAAGACATCATCAAAACTGAAGCGCAAGTAAAAACTTTAGGCTTTGGTGACTTAAACGCTGACAATATCCGTTCGTTCAAACGCAAAGGTTTATCTGACCTGCGTATTGCCAACTTAATGGGTATTTCACAAAAACAATTCCGTAAGCATCGTTGGAACTTGGGTGTCTATCCAGTTTACAAACGTGTGGATACTTGTGCAGCCGAGTTTGAATCGGGTACTGCTTACATGTATTCAACTTATGATGAAGAATGTGAAGCAAATCCATCAAACCGTGACAAGATCATGGTGATTGGTGGTGGTCCAAACCGTATCGGTCAAGGGATCGAGTTTGACTACTGTTGTGTACACGCTGCGCTTGCAATGCGTGATGACGGTTATGAAACCATCATGGTGAACTGTAACCCTGAAACGGTTTCAACCGACTATGACACCTCTGATCGTCTCTACTTCGAACCTGTTACTCTTGAAGATGTACTTGAAATCGTACGTACCGAAAAGCCTAAAGGCGTGATCGTACAGTACGGTGGTCAAACCCCATTAAAATTGGCACGTGCTTTGGAAGAAGCAGGTACTCCAATTATCGGTACATCACCTGACGCAATTGACCGTGCAGAAGACCGTGAACGTTTCCAGCAAATGATTCAACGTTTACAGCTTCGCCAACCGAACAACAGCATCGTAAAATCTGCTGAAGAAGGTATTTCAGAAGCTGCGAAAGTGGGTTATCCACTGGTTGTGCGTCCATCTTATGTATTGGGTGGCCGTGCAATGGAAATCGTGTATAACGAAGATGAACTTAAACGTTACCTTCGTGAAGCAGTTCAAGCATCGAATGAAGCCCCTGTCCTGCTTGACCGTTTCCTTGACGATGCAACAGAAGTTGACGTGGACTGCGTATCTGACGGTAAAGACGTTGTGATTGGCGGGATCATGCAGCACATTGAGCAAGCAGGGATTCACTCAGGTGACTCAGCATGTTCGATTCCTCCGTACTCGCTTTCACAAGAAGTTCAGGACGAAATGCGTCGCCAAACTGTGGCTATGGCAAAAGAACTTGGCGTTATCGGTTTGATGAACGTTCAGTTTGCGGTTAAAGGTGACGACATTTATGTACTTGAAGTGAACCCACGTGCATCACGTACTGTTCCTTTCGTATCTAAATGTATTGGTGACTCTTTAGCAAAAGTTGCGGCGCGTTGTATGGCTGGCCAATCTTTAGCATCACAAGGTTTCACCAAAGAAATCATCCCAACACACTATGCTGTAAAAGAAGCCGTGTTCCCGTTCGCCAAGTTCCCTGGCGTAGACCCAATGCTTGGGCCTGAGATGAAATCTACAGGTGAAGTCATGGGTGTAGGTAAAACTTTTGGTGAAGCATTCTACAAAGCGGTATTAGGTTCAAATGAACGTTTACCGGGCTTGCCAACTGAAGGTGAAGTCAAACATGCATTCTTATCGGTTCGTGAATCAGATAAGAAATACATCGCTGATGTTGCGAAAAAGTTGATTGCTTATGGCTTTAAACTTGTTGCAACAAATGGTACACATCGTGTGCTCAAAGAAGCGGGTATCGAGTGTGAAGCAGTCAATAAAGTGACCGAAGGTCGCCCACATATTGTAGACCGCTTGAAAAATGGTGAAATTCATCTTATTGTCAACACAACTGAAGGCAAACAAGCTCAGTATGATTCTGCCATGATTCGTCGTGCTGCCCTCCAAGGCAAAGTATATTACACCACGACAATTAACGGTGCAGAAGCAGTTTGCCAAGCATTTGCTGTGAAATTGCCAATGGATGTATACCGCTTGCAAGATTTACAAACTGTAGGTTAATTCTCTACCGATAAAGTCCCGTCACCTTATTGGTGGCGGGCTTTTTCTTTTTTTAATCCTGTATTTTCCCAACCAATTTAGAGGGGACCAGAATGCAACGTTATCCTATGACTCCCGAAGGCAAGGTTGCCTTAGAGAAAGAATTACAACAGCTCAAGACAGTGGATCGCCCACGTATTATCCAAGCGATTGCGGAAGCTCGTGAACACGGTGATTTAAAGGAGAATGCTGAATATCATGCTGCGCGTGAACAGCAAGGTTTCTGCGAAGGTCGTATTCAGGATATCGAAGGTAAACTGGGCGCAGTACAAGAAATTGATGTCAAAACACTTGAGCAAAATGGCCGTGTGGTCTTTGGCGTGACCGTAACCATTGAAAATCTGGATACGGAAGAACGTAAGACTTATAAAATTGTCGGTGATGATGAAGCAGATTTTAAAATCAATAAAATCTCAGTGAATTCACCGATTGCACGTGGTCTTTTAGGTAAAAATGAAGGCGACGAAGCGAAAATTCAAACACCGCAAGGTGAAGTTGAATACGAAATCGTAAGTGTGGAATATATTTAATATTCTATATGCAATTAACCCCTCACTTTGAGGGGTTTTTATATTTCAGATATTAGATAAAACATAATTAGCTATATATTTTTCAAAAAACCTGATGCGAAAATTTGAAAAGCATTTAAGGCTTCGGGGAGTAACTGTTCAGGATTTTCACTAGAGGCTACCCATAATGCAGCATTCATGGCAGCGCCATTTAAAAATACTGCTGCTGCTTCTGGGTCTATCATTTTAATTCGATTTGCTGCCAAAAGTTGCTCAATACACTCACGTGTAGACTGCAGACATCTGCTTTGACTTGGCCAATGCGCTGGATCACCCAACACTGCAGGTCCATCACGTAACACAATACGCTGAAACTCAGGATTTAAAGCATTTTTAATATAAGTCTGCCCTTCAAGTAATAATCCTTCCCAGAGGTCATCTGGCTGCTCCAGATGCTGCTGAGCAAATTCAGCCATCTGTGAGTCAATCTGATCAACAACTGCGGCAAATAAACCACGCTTATCACCAAAATGATGGTAGAGCGCCCCACGGGTTAGCCCTGCTTCTGCTGTGAGTTTATCCATTGAAGTATCGGCATAGCCATATTTAGCAAATGCTCGCCGTGCTACTTCAATCAGCTTTATACGAGTTTCCGCCATCTTTCGTTCACGAACAGACATGTATTTCACCAGTTGATCATCACAAAAATTTTAATTGACATACGCCTCGTATGTCAATTATGTTTACATACGAGGCGTATGTGAAAGTTAAATGATTTTTACTGATTGCTAATTTAAATATTGAAGGAGAACAGACATGACGAGAATTGCAATATTTCCCCAAGACCGCCATGCTTTATATGAACAACATGGTTATTCAGCTGCAATTCAATCGAAAGATTTACTCTTTGTTTCAGGGCAAGTGGGTAGCCGTAAAGATGGCTCGCCTGAACCCGATTTCGAGCAACAGGTAGAACAAGCTTTCAAAAATTTAGCAGCGACATTAGCAGCGGCTGGCTGCACTTTCGATGATATTGTTGATGTCACTACTTTTCATACAGATCCTGAACAACAATTCGATAAAATCATGAAAGTTAAAAATCAGATCTTTACACAAAAGCCTTATCCCAACTGGACTGCTATTGGCGTGACTTGGCTGGCAGGTTTTGACTTTGAGATTAAAGTCATTGCGCGTATTCCTCCCAATACTTAGCCGTCAGCTCACAGGCTGAATTGAGATTATTGGTTCAGCTTGAATTACAATTCGGTATAATGGCGAATTCCCTATTTTTTATATCTCCTTTATGGCCGAACAGTTAATCAACTCCCCTGTTAAACATTGGTGTGAGTTCGAGTTTATTGCAAAAACGGTGAAAAATCCGAATATCCATATCAAAGGCAATTATTCTTATTATTCGGCTTATTGGGATCAAGGTTTTGAGCGCTGTGTGGTGCGCTATCTGCATGACAAGGCAGCTACGCCTGAGAAGCCCATTGACCAACTACATATTGGCAACTTTGTCTGCTTTGGGGCTGAATGCGTGATTATGATGGGTGGTAATCAATTGCATCGCCCTGACTGGATCTCAACTTTCCCATTTGATACACGTAGCTTTCAGACCGCAAGTGATACGGTGATTGCCGATGGTTGCTGGATTGGTAGCCGTGCCATGATCATGCAAGGGGTCAAATTGGGTGAAGGTGCGGTGGTTGCAACAGGTGCTGTGGTCACGCAAGATGTACCGCCTTATGCGATTGTCGGTGGTGTCCCTGCCAAAGTGATTAGATACCGTTTTTCTGAACAAGATATTAAAAAACTGCTTTCCCTGAAGCTTTATGACTTAGATGAAAAGCAGATTTTAAAGATGCGTGAACAATTGCAGACTGATGATGTGGATGCACTGATTCAATTCTTTGAGCGTAATTAAGACCGCTTTTATAGATAAATTATGGTGATACATGTCTTTTATTTTCATGGAAATTTCATCTATTCTTGAATCCATCCAAACTTAACCATAATGCTATAAATAATAACTATCCCTATAAAAATGCTAGGTTTTATTCTCATCCTAACAGGTTTAGAATAGAACCATAGCTTATATATTAATCAAATTTTATTGACTGAATTCAACGTAAAATCATAAATATAAGGAGTATCCAACATGGCTTATCAAAAAATCTTAGTGGCAATTGACGACTCTGAAATTGCTGCGAATGTCATTCGTGAAGCAGCTCAGTTGGCGAAAGCCCTAGACAGTGAACTCACGGTGGTTGAAGTGATGACTTTAGATCCTTATCTTGCAGATGCCTATATTCGTATGGGGCAAAGCAATGATTTAATAGAAAGAGTCCGAAGTTATGCTCAAGACAATCTCAGCAAAGCTGAAAAAAAGTTTGAAGAGCATGGTTTAACGGTTGCAACACAAGTTCTGGAAGGGTTTTCAGTGCATCAAGAAATTATTGGGGCAGCACAGAACCTAGGCGCAGACTTGATCATTATGGGCTCGCATGGGCGCACAGGCTTTAAACAGTTTGTGCTCGGTAGTGTAGCGCAGAAAGTTTTAGCAGAAAGTCATATTCCCGTATTGATTGTACGTTGATAAGTACAGTCAGCAAATTTGCAAATCGGCATTTTGAGACAATAGATCAATAAAGTACTGAATATCATCTTGGTTAAATTTTTGTTTTGAGTATTTAAAATTTTTCCATACGATGCGTAAAGGATACTGAATTGGTCTAATCTCATCAGTCAAACAATCTCTTAATGCCATAGAATTACACCCCATATAACCTAATACCCCACAAACTTCTTCGCCAATATAGCAATATAAATCTAATTCAGATTCTATATACGCCCCATCCAAAATAATTTCTTTAACAATACGATCATCCTTTTGCACTAGTTGAGCTCTCAGATAACTAACATCCAACCAGCACTTCTTATCAAAATCACTGAGAGCAAACCAATATTTTTGACCACATTCACCCTTTAAATATTTATAAATCAGCTCTTTTCTCTTAAAGAATTCATTTAACTCCAATTCTGCGTCCTCCTCCCCATCAAAAGAATAGAAAATAACTAAATCATTATTTTGATATGCAAAATCGAAGCAAAAATATATTTGATCACTCATCTTTTCATGGAGGTTCTTTTGATGACAGCTTAAATAGAGTCCAAAGAGATAATCTTTTTTGTTCTAGTGAATAATTTCAACGCGTCCATTTCAGTAATTATCTGAGGATTGAGACAATTATGAAAAATAATTTTTCTTGGTCATATTGATATTGATCTACATTTAAACCATAAAGTACGGTATCTAATTCATTTTCATAGTCATGTTTTATAAATTCAATTTTCATTTATGTTTCACTGATAAAATGAGCTAATTTAAAAGTTAAGGCTGCCAAGCAAAGATTTTTAAACTGACCTTGCCATTTAATAAATACACCCCTTCCTGCTCTAACAAATTCTGCTGAACATTTTCACCTTTCTCATTGATTCGGGTCACACTGATCTTGCCTTGTGCGTTAATCACACGATACCAGGGAATCTCACTGTCTTTGTCTAAATGCTTAAGTACATAACCGACCAAACGTGGATGTTTAGGCAAACCAGCCAGCTTGGCAATTTGCCCATAACTTGCCACTTTTCCATAAGGAATTAAGGCAATCACTTCTAAAATTTGTCGATGTAGTTCATTGGTATCTTGCACCATACAAGCTCCAAAAATCTGCTAAGATGATCAAAATCATGCGAAAAGCTAGCTTTACAACAATTAAAACACAACAACTTGAGAGAATAAAAAATGCGATTAAAAATCACAGCGCTAAGCTTATTATTCTTGATCATCGGTACATCTTGTACAACTCAAAATTCAACCGTAAAAACGTCCCGTTCTCAATATCCTCAAGAAAGACGTGATTTACCTGTGGTTAATGTCAGCTTTATTGTGACCAGCAATCGCCCCGAAGTTCAAGCCTTAGATAACAAAGCGCAGATGAATAAAGAATTAGCCATTCTGAATCAATATTTTGTCGATGAAAATAATCATAAAATCTTTACGTTTAAAATCCACCATTACTATTCATTCCAAGAGTTTAGTAAACGTAAATGTGATCTCGCCAACCAGTTAAGTCAATCAAAAGTAATCATTCCCGCAAAACTACCAAGTGCGGTCAACGCTTGTTTTCCTCGCAGGAAAAGTAAAGAAGTTTTATTTATTATTTACGATGCTTATAGTGAAAAACTCAAAGATGCCGATATCACCAGTTGGGGATTTCGCAATCAAGGGCAACCCTTTATTCTGATTGACTGGAAAAGACTCAATTATCAAACCCAAGCAGCCAGTATTCATGAAATGGGACATGCCTTTGGCCTCGGCCATGTATGTTCTCCTAAAGCCACCAAGACAACACCAACCAATATCATGAGCAGTTATGACTGCCATTTAGGTAGTGGCGGTCTGCGTAATCTTGGCTTTACAACAAAACAGGTCAATACCATGCTCAATAATTACCAGCAATATCCTTAAAAACTGAATTGAATATAAGTACCCAAATGATCTTGCCCCACACTGTAATGAGTTGGGTCTAACTGACGAGTCAATAATGCTCTGGCTTGTTGAAACTGTTCCTGATCAACGATACGTGGTTGCCAAAAGGTTTTGCGGTTATGTGTATAAATCGGATACAGCTTTAACTGCCACTCCATGACGTTGATTCGAACAATGGCTCCATAGGGCAAAGCCTGATATTTCTCAAAATCACCATTGCTATTAAATACACCATTCCCTATTCCAAAAATAACAGGTTTTTGATTGATCGATTGAATCGGTTGAAGGGTATGTGCACCATGTCCAATCACCATATCTACCCCGATCTGTGTCAGCACATTTGCCAGTTTCTTTTGCTCAGGATGGATAGGTCTGAAATCAACACCCCAATGACAAATCACCATGATCTTGTGCTCTGGATGTGCTAAACGATATTGCATAATCTGTTCAAATAAAACGGCATTGATACATGCCACCCCAGCACTATGACCCAGTGCATAAAAATCGTAATCTTGATAGGCCGTTTGCCGATGCCAATAGCCATTAAAAATAGCCAAACATTGCCCTGCATTATTGATGATTTCTAGACATTGATGAGCTTGTTGTTGATCATTGCCCGCCCCAATAAAATCAATATTGGCAAGCTCTAACTGGGTTAAAGTGTGTTTTAGGCTTGCGTCGCCATAGTCTTTGAGATGGTTATTGCCCAAACACAGTGTATTGAGATGAATCTGTTTAAATTCGTCTAAAGTTTCCTGCGCTTTTGCCCCCAAAATATAGTCTTTTTTCCCACATAAACCTGAATGTTCATCGAGATTGAAAACAGCTTCTAAATTGGCAATATTAATATCATCTGCGCCAAAGAATGGTTTGATCGCTTCAAAAGAGTGACTGTAACCATAGCGTTGTAAGGCATCATCAATGCCTTTATTTTTTCTTTTAGCTGTATAAAACTCACCGAAATAAGTATCACCAATAATATTGATCCATTCTGTCTTGGCTTGGCGCTGCTTGGTGGGTAACCGACCTTGTTGGAAATAATGATAATACGGAGCTAAGTGATCAATACGATGTAACTGATCTAATAACTGGAAAATACCAAGTGTCTGATTGTGATGGAGGTAAGAAAAGTAATAATCTTGCTTTTGATCAGTGAGATAAAGAATTGCATCAAGTGCCTTACACGTCATTAAGGAACTGGTGGCTGCAATATCCAGATCATTTAGATTCAGTGATTTAACAAAAACTTGTTGTAACAACGCCATTGGCATACTAAATATTGCCTGAGCCAAACAGTATAAGTTTTTAAGGCTATTTTTATCGCCAATGTGCAAATCAAATTTTCTGGCTTTTTCTGTAAGCTTCATCCGCATCTCGGCTAAATCATGAAATAGATGAAAACCAAGAACCTGTTGGATGTTTTGAGTTGGATTAAAAGTCAGTAATTGCAATGAGGCTAGAACAGTGTAGCGTTGTTGCAAGATCAAATCGGAGAGATCAGCCTGTTCGGTATGTAGTGCATGGTCTGTAGTAAGCAGCTCTTGAAGTTGCAGCTTTCCATCAATCACTCGTTCTAAAGCCTCAAGTAATAGCAGCCAATGGGACTGTTCTAAATTTTGTGTAAGTACTTAATTTTCATTTATCCTTCAGAGGATAATTACAAAAGGTACTTCACATGGATGAAGCAACAATCAAAAGTATGGCTGCCGAATTGGCTAAAGGTCTAAAAACACCAGAAGACTTAAACCAAATGACAGCAGTCTTTAAAAAATTCATGATTGAAACTGCACTCAATACTGAACTTTCAGACCATCTCGGTTATGAAAAGCATCAGTCCAGGAAAGGCTCAAATAGCCGTAATGGGTTTAGTTCTAAAACCATTACAACTCAAGATGGACAACTGGCTTTAGATATTCCCCGTGATCGAGAAGGTTCATTTGAGCCACAAATTATCAAAAAGCACCAAACACGCATCACCAGTATGGATGACCAAATCCTCTCACTGTATGCAAAAGGAATGACTAATAGGGAAATTGTAGCCTTCTTCAAAGAAATGTACGATGCCGATGTCTCAGCATCTCTCATCAGCAAAGTTACCGATGCTGTGATTGAGCAAGTGACTGAGTGGCAAAATAGAGCCTTAGATAGCCTTTATCCTGTTGTCTATCTTGACTGTATTGTTGTCAAAGTCCGTCAGCACTCCAATGTGATTAACAAGTCCGTATACCTTGCTTTAGGCATCAATATGGATGGACAAAAAGAATTACTGGGTATGTGGATTGCTCAGACAGAAGGTGCCAAATTCTGGCTGTCAGTCATGACAGAGCTAAAAAATCGAGGAGTACAGGATATTCTTGTTGCCTGTGTAGATGGATTAAAAGGCTTTCCTGACGCGATAGCCTCCGTTTACCCTCATACTGATATTCAACTGTGTATCGTGCATGTTGTACGCAATAGCCTGAGATTTGTAAGCTGGAAAGACTACAAGGCTGTTACCTCGGGTCTGAAAGCGATTTATCAGGCAAGTACAGAGGAAAATGCTTTAAAGTCCCTAGACATCTTCTGTGATCAATGGAATCACCAGTATCCCAAAATTGGAGAATCCTGGCGGGCCAATTGGGAAAATATCCGAACGATCTTTAGCTATCCAGCCGAAATACGTCATGCAATTTATACAACAAATGCGATTGAGTCGTTGAATAGCGTAATACGCCATTCAACGAAGAAGAGGAAAATCTTTTCATCTGATGACTCAGTAAAGAAGGTCATTTACTTAGCAACATCAAATGCTGCGAAGAAATGGACGATGCCAATTCAAAATTGGCGTTTAGCAATGAATTGGTTTACGATTCAGTTCGATGATCGATTAAAAGATCATTTATAAAAAATGGAACTTACACAAAATAATTTACAGGCTCATTAATCGCAATTGCAGCAGTACTAATATCAGGAGGCGTTGTATCCACTATAATTGTTACATCTGATGCTTTATCCACATTACCATAAGCATCCACCGCTTGTGCATGAATGACCAAGGAGCCATCGCCAGCCACTGCAACTGCTGCCGTGATATACCCATTGAGTAAATCTGCTGCTGTCACGATATGGTTATTGCCATTAACAGTCACTACAGTACCTGCAACTGCATTTGGTCCTAAAGCAACACGTGCATTGAAGCTAGCATCATTGCCTAATTCCGTAGCATTCAGGATACCATCGCCATTTAAGTCATCTGGTACGGTGATCGCACCAATCAAATCAGCTGGAGTCGCAACTGTTCCTGTTGCTGGTAAGGACACATTCCCTGCCGGATCAGTCGCGGTCGCGGTCACCGCCTCACCATTTAACAAGCCGCCCGGATTCGGTACACTCCATACCCCGGTGACTGGATCAGCAGTCACCTGTTCGGTACTGCCATTCGGGAAGGTTACTTTCACCGTTGCACCAGGCTCTGCTGTACCGGTAATCGGATCAACCGCATTGATTGGATGTAACACAGGGGCATTCGGTGCAACCGTATCAACGGTTACTGTACCTGTGGTTGTACCCACATTCCCTGCCGGATCAGTCGCTGTGACGGTCACGGTATGCGGACCATCGGTCAGTGCTGGCAAGGTGTTGTCTGCAAGGGTCCAGGTGCCATTGCCATTGTTGGTGGCAGGATAGTTCACACCATCGACGCTCACCACCACTTTCGCTGTTGGATCATTCACCGTACCCGTTAATAACGGGGTGTTGTCATTGGTTAACAGATTGTCCAGAGCAACGATCGGCGCAACCGTATCCACAACGGCTGTACCTGGTAAGGACACATTTCCTGCCGGATCAGTCGCTGTTGCTGTAACGGTCTCACCATTGGTCAGGCCGCCCGGGTTCGGTACACTCCATACCCCGGTGACTGGATCAGCAGTCACCTGTTCGGTACTGCCATTCGGGAAGGTTACTTTCACCGTTGCACCAGGCTCTGCTGTACCGGTAATCGGATCAACCGCATTGATTGGATGTAACACAGGGGCATTCGGTGCAACCGTATCAACGGTTACTGTACCTGTGGTTGTACCCACATTCCCTGCCGGATCAGTCGCTGTGACGGTCACGGTATGCGGACCATCAGTCAGTGCTGGCAAGGTGTTGTCTGCAAGGGTCCAGGTGCCATTGCCATTGTTGGTGGCAGGATAGTTCACACCATCGACGCTCACCACCACTTTCGCTGTTGGATCATTCACCGTACCCGTTAATAACGGGGTGTTGTCATTGGTTAACAGATTGTCCAGAGCAACGATCGGCGCAACCGTATCCACAACGGCTGTACCTGGTAAGGACACATTTCCTGCCGGATCAGTCGCTGTTGCTGTAACGGTCTCACCATTGGTCAGGCCGCCCGGGTTCGGTACACTCCATACCCCGGTGACTGGATCAGCAGTCACCTGTTCGGTACTGCCATTCGGGAAGGTTACTTTCACCGTTGCACCAGGCTCTGCTGTACCGGTAATCGGATCAACCGCATTGATTGGATGTAACACAGGGGCATTCGGTGCAACCGTATCAACGGTTACTGTACCTGTGGTTGTACCCACATTCCCTGCCGGATCAGTCGCTGTGACGGTCACGGTATGCGGACCATCAGTCAGTGCTGGCAAGGTGTTGTCTGCAAGGGTCCAGGTGCCATTGCCATTGTTGGTGGCAGGATAGTTCACACCATCGACGCTCACCACCACTTTCGCTGTTGGATCATTCACCGTACCCGTTAATAACGGGGTGTTGTCATTGGTTAACAGATTGTCCAGAGCAACGATCGGCGCAACCGTATCCACAACGGCTGTACCTGGTAAGGACACATTTCCTGCCGGATCAGTCGCTGTTGCTGTAACGGTCTCACCATTGGTCAGGCCGCCCGGGTTCGGTACACTCCATACCCCGGTGACTGGATCAGCAGTCACCTGTTCGGTACTGCCATTCGGGAAGGTTACTTTCACCGTTGCACCAGGCTCTGCTGTACCGGTAATCGGATCAACCGCATTGATTGGATGTAACACAGGGGCATTCGGTGCAACCGTATCAACGGTTACTGTACCTGTGGTTGTACCCACATTCCCTGCCGGATCAGTCGCTGTGACGGTCACGGTATGCGGACCATCAGTCAGTGCTGGCAAGGTGTTGTCTGCAAGGGTCCAGGTGCCATTGCCATTGTTGGTGGCAGGATAGTTCACACCATCGACGCTCACCACCACTTTCGCTGTTGGATCATTCACCGTACCCGTTAATAACGGGGTGTTGTCATTGGTTAACAGATTGTCCAGAGCAACGATCGGCGCAACCGTATCCACAACGGCTGTACCTGGTAAGGACACATTTCCTGCCGGATCAGTCGCTGTTGCTGTAACGGTCTCACCATTGGTCAGGCCACCCGGATTCGGTACACTCCATACCCCGGTGACTGGATCAGCAGTCACCTGTTCGGTACTGCCATTCGGGAAGGTTACTTTGACTGTTGCACCAGGCTCTGCTGTACCGGTAATCGGATCAACCGCATTGATTGGATGTAACACAGGGGCATTCGGTGCAACCGTATCAATGGTTACTGTACCTGTGGTTGTACCCACATTCCCTGCCGGATCAGTCGCTGTGACGGTCACGGTATGCGGACCATCGGTCAGTGCTGGCAAGGTGTTGTCTGCAAGGGTCCAGGTGCCATTGCCATTGTTGGTGGCAGGATAGTTCACACCATCGACGCTCACCACCACTTTCGCTGTTGGATCATTCACCGTACCCGTTAATAACGGGGTGTTGTCATTGGTTAACAGATTGTCCAGAGCAACGATCGGCGCAACCGTATCCACAAGGCCCGTACCTGGTAAGGACACATTTCCTGCCGGATCAGTCGCTGTTGCTGTAACGGTCTCACCATTGGTCAGGCCGCCCGGGTTCGGTACACTCCATACCCCGGTGACTGGATCAGCAGTCACCTGTTCGGTACTGCCATTCGGGAAGGTTACTTTCACCGTTGCACCAGGCTCTGCTGTACCGGTAATCGGATCAACCGCATTGATTGGATGTAACACAGGGGCATTCGGTGCAACCGTATCAACGGTTACTGTACCTGTGGTTGTACCCACATTCCCTGCCGGATCAGTCGCTGTGACGGTCACGGTATGCGGACCATCGGTCAGTGCTGGCAAGGTGTTGTCTGCAAGGGTCCAGGTGCCATTGCCATTGTTGGTGGCAGGATAGTTCACACCATCGACGCTCACCACCACTTTCGCTGTTGGATCATTCACCGTACCCGTTAATAACGGGGTGTTGTCATTGGTTAACTGTCCAGAGCAACGATCGGCGCAACCGTATCCACAACGGCTGTACCTGGTAAGGACACATTTCCTGCCGGATCAGTCGCTGTTGCTGTAACGGTCTCACCATTGGTCAGGCCACCCGGATTCGGTACACTCCATACCCCGGTGACTGGATCAGCAGTCACCTGTTCGGTACTGCCATTCGGGAAGGTTACTTTGACTGTTGCACCAGGCTCTGCTGTACCGGTAATCGGATCAACCGCATTGATTGGATGTAACACAGGGGCATTCGGTGCAACCGTATCAATGGTTACTGTACCTGTGGTTGTACCCACATTCCCTGCCGGATCAGTCGCTGTGACGGTCACGGTATGTGGACCATCGGTCAGTGCTGGCAAGGTGTTGTCTGCAAGGGTCCAGGTGCCATTGCCATTGTTGGTGGCAGGATAGTTCACACCATCGACGCTCACCACCACTTTCGCTGTTGGATCATTCACCGTACCCGTTAATAACGGGGTGTTGTCATTGGTTAACAGATTGTCCAAGGCAACAATCGGTGCAACCGTATCCACAAGGCCCGTACCTGGTAAGGATACATTGCCTGCAGGATCTGTTGCTGTCGCAGTCACCGCCTCACCATTGGTCAGGCCACCCGGGTTCGGTACACTCCACACCCCAGTTACTGGGTCTACAGTCACCTGTTCGGTACTGCCATTCGGGAAGGTCACTTTGACTGTTGCACCAGGCTCTGCTGTACCGGTAATCGGATCAACCGCATTGATTGGATGTAACACAGGGGCATTCGGTGCAACCGTATCAACGGTTACTGTACCTGTGGTTGTACCCACATTCCCTGCCGGATCAGTCGCTGTGACGGTCACGGTATGCGGACCATCGGTCAACGTTGGCAAGGTGTTGTCTGCAAGCGTCCAGGTGCCATTGCCATTGTTGGTGGCCGGATAGTTCACACCATCAACAGTCACCACCACTTTCGCATCTGGATCATTCACTGTACCCGTTAATAACGGAGTGCTGTCATTGGTTAACAGATTGTCCAAGGCAACAATCGGTGCCACCGTATCCACAAGGCCCGTACCTGGTAAGGATACATTTCCTGCTGGATCTGTTGCTGTCGCAGTCACTGCCTCACCATTCAACAAGCCACCCGGGTTCGGTACACTCCACACCCCAGTTACTGGGTCTGCAGTCACCTGTTCGGTACTGCCATTCGGGAAGGTTACTTTGACTGTTGCACCAGGCTCTGCTGTACCGGTAATCGGATCAACCGCATTGATTGGATGTAACACAGGGGCATTCGGTGCAGTTACATCTACGCTATAAGCATGGGTAGTTGTAACCGTACTGCTATTGCCTGCTGCATCTGTAAATTTAACATTGGCATCAATGATTTTATCTGTATCTGCGACCAAGCCACTGCCCGGAACACTGACACTCCATGTACCATTCGCTGCATTCACTGTAGCAGTATAACTTACTCCATCGACAATAATGGTGACTACCGTCTTCGCCGCATCAGCAGGTACACCGGTTAATGTTCCTGTCAAGGTAACATTACCAGTAGATTCTGCTGCATTGAGTACGTTATCCGCTGTGACTGCATCAACCGTAAATCCGACAGAGCTGGTATCTGGCGCAACCGTATCCACAATTCCAGTGCCTGGCAAGGACACATTTCCTGCCGGATCAGTCGCTGTTGCGGTAACCGCCTCACCATTCAACAAGCCACCCGGATTCGGTACACTCCAGACCCCGGTGACTGGATCGGCGGTCACCTGTTCGGTACTGCCGTTCGGGAAGGTCACTTTGACTGTTGAGCCTGGTTCTGCCGTACCGGTAATCGGATCAACTGCATTGATCGGATTCACGACAGGTGCATTCGGTGCAACCGTATCAATCGTAATTGTACCTGTCGCTGTACCCACATTTCCTGCTGGATCAGTCGCTGTGACTGTCACGGTATGTGGACCATCGGTCAGCGTTGGCAAGGTGTTGTCTGCAAGGGTCCAGGTGCCATTGCCATTGTTGGTGGCAGGATAGTTCACACCATCGACGCTCACCACCACTTTCGCAGTAGGATCATTTACAGTCCCGCTTAAAGCGGGGGTAGCATCATTGCTGAGCTCATTCACAATCGTAACAACTGGTGCAACCGTGTCCACAACGCCTGTAGCAGGTAAAGATGGGTTACCTGCCGGATCTGTTGCAATCGCAGTAACTGTACCGCCATTTGGTAAATTACCTGGGTTCGGTACGGTCCACACACCTGTACCTGGATCTGCTGTGACGGTTGTCGTACTGCCATCAGGGAAGGTCACTTTCACCGTTGAGCCTGGTTCTGCTGTGCCCGTCACTGGATCAACACCATTGATCGGATTTAAGACTGGTGCATTCGGTGCAGTGATATCTACGCTATAGGCATGGGTAGTTGTAACCGTACTGCTATTACCTGCTGCATCTGTAAATTTAACATTGGCATCAATGATTTTATCTGCATCTGCGACCAGGCCACTACCTGGAACACTGACACTCCAGGTGCCATTCGCTGCATTCACTGTAGCGGTATAACTTACCCCATCGACAATAACAGTCACTACTGTTTTCGCCGCATCAGCGGGCACACCGGTTAATGTTCCTGTCAAGGTAACATTGCCTGTAGATTCTGCTGCATTCAGCACGTTGTCCGCTGTGACTGCATTGATCGCGAATCCGACTGAACTGATATCTGGCGCAACCGTATCGACAATTCCAGTACCCGGTAATGATGGGTTACCTGCCGGATCTGTTGCAATCGCAGTAACTGTACCGCCATTTGGTAAATTACCTGGGTTCGGTACGGTCCACACACCTGTACCTGGATCTGCTGTGGTTTGAGCTGTACTGCCATCAGGGAAGGTCACTTTCACCGTTGAACCTGGTTCTGCTGTGCCCGTCACTGGATCAACACCATTGATCGGATTTAAGACTGGTGCATTCGGTGCAGTCACATCTACGCTGTAGGCATGGGTAGTTGTAACCGTACTGCTATTACCTGCTGCATCTGTAAATTTAACATTGGCATCAATGATTTTATCTGCATCTGCGACCAGGCCACTACCTGGAACACTGACACTCCATGTGCCATTCGCTGCATTCACTGTAGCGGTATAACTTACCCCATCGACAATAACAGTCACTACTGTTTTCGCCGCATCAGCTGGCACACCGGTTAATGTTCCTGTCAAGGTAACATTGCCTGTAGATTCTGCTGCATTCAGCACGTTGTCCGCTGTGACTGCATTGATCGCAAATCCGACTGAACTGATATCTGGCGCAACCGTATCGACAATTCCAGTACCCGGTAATGATGGGTTACCTGCCGGATCTGTTGCAATCGCAGTAACTGTATTGATTATCTTCACCTTGAAGCACCAAACTATTATCTGCTACTTCACCATTATTGAAGAAATCCTTAATAATAATTGTTTCGCCATTTTTTAATACTACAACCGCATTTACACCATCTCTCTTAACAACTGAAATATCATTTGCAGAGACCTTAATTAATACAACTGAAGGTTCAGAAGGCAATGTGGCTGTTTTTCCCGTTATATTTACAAGGGTTTGGTGACTTTCCTTGGAAATAATTTGTATTTGAGACATGGTTATATTCCTCATTATAAATTATAAATATTTAATCAATTCTTAATTACATTATTAACTTAAGTTTAAATTATTGTTTCTAAGTGATAGAGTTCACAGCACCACTTTAATGCAAACAAAATAAATGTTAAATAGCGCACAAAACAAAAATATAAAAACACATTGAAATACTTTTTAAACAACGAAACAAGATAATGATTTAAAAGGATAAAAAAATAAAAAACGATTTATTATATTTTTAATTTACATTTTTAAACAAATGAAAATAAAGAAAGATAAATTCCCAAAAGGCATTTAAACAAAACTTAATAAAATTTTAAATTAATTTTAAAAGAAAAATTACAACAAAAATAACACTCAAATAAAATTAAACAATATTATTAATTTTACAAAACAAAAAAGCCTTTATTTTATAAAGGCTTTTTAAAAGTTTAAAATATAAGGTTAAAAATTATCAGGATTTTCCAATCGTTTCACCTCTTCTCTCTTATTCGGATGATGCATTGTTGCAACACCATCTTCTGTCTTCTGATCCAATAAAATCTCTGGATTATAAATCGTGATAGTTTCTCTACCTAAAGCATCTTCACCTACAATGTATTTAAAGCCACGGCGGTTCATCTTATTGCACATACGCTGATACCAACCTTTCAAACCGTCTTTTTGTTCACTTGGATTATAGTAAAATGCATTCATCACAGCTGGCAGGCCAAGACCACAGACTACCCCCGACAGCAATACGCTAATAAAGGTATAACCAATCAAGATGCTACTATATTGGCTTAATTCAGGAATATTCGCGACAGCAAGAATCAGCGCCAGTGAAATCCCGCCACGAACTCCCCCCCAAGATAAAATTGCTAAACTGCCGTTATAGCTTTTTTTGCGGAAAGATGGAAACAGGGCAAAAGCGGCAAAATTTGCAGCAAACCGAGATAGGTGCAGAATAATAAAAGCAATGATCCCACCAATAATCAGGTTCGCACTCAAATCAAGAATAAACAACTCCAAGCCAATCAAGGTGAACAAGAATGAATTAATGATCCCCTCAACCGTATGCCAAAAGTGATTGACCTCACGGATTTCGCGCTGTTCACGAATTTCTTGCCATTTATTCCCAACGATAAGTCCGCCAATAACACAGGCAATAGGGGCAGAGGCATGTGCAAATAAAGCCACGAGATATGATCCACTGGCAAGTAAGGCAGTGGTTAAAATCAGAGATTCCATCTCATGTTTACCACGGAGTAAACGTAAGATCGCGAAACCAAATGCAAAACCGATAATTACAGCAACAAAGATTTCATATAATAATGTTTCAACTGTTGCCAATAGTGAAAAATGCTCACCTTGTAAAACTTTTAATAACGTCATAAATAAGGCAATACACATTGCATCATTAAATAATGATTCTCCTTCCAGTTTTACAATAAGATGATGAGGTGCCCGAATAGAACTCAATACCCCTTTAACGCCGATTGGATCCGTTGCCCCCAATGCCGCACCTAATAATAGCAACACACCGATGGGTACGGGATAGCCAACCAGCCATTGGAATAAATATAGCAATCCTGCATAAAATCCGGCACATAGAACCAATGCAATCGTAGCTAAGATACTAATTGGCTTCCAATGATTTCTTAAGTCTGAAATTTTAAACTTCAAGGCAGAAGAGGTTAGAATAAAGCAAATGACACCATTAATAAGAAAATCATAAAAATCAATATTTCTTACAGCTGCTTCAATATTCTGAATATTAATGGTAATAAATTGATTACCATTAAGTAGGCTTGCACCCCACTGTAAAATAAAGACAAAAATAGCGGAAACAATGGGAACACCAATAGCTTGAGGAAAACCCAAGATCCTTTTATTAAAAATTGTAGTGGCAATGGATAAAGCAAAAATCACAGTTAATGCTTGTAAAAGAAAATAATTACCCATACAACCTCTTTATTTATTTCGTTTTTAACACAAAGACTTTATTTAAACTTTATAATCCCGATCAACTATAAAATCTAAAAGCGTTTTTTGCAATTGAATAGAAAATGAAGGCCTATGCTGCAGTTTAAACATCTCATATTTTATTTTTATTCAAAAATGATTTAGATGCAATAATAAACCAATCATCCTCAACTCAGCATAGACCTTGTTATTTTACGTTAATTATTCTTGTGATTCGTATATCTTCCGTATAAAAATCAAGGACAAATATCCATCAATCCTATTTAAAGGTATTACATTGATTGATATCTCCTGATTTCAAACCTGTTTGAAACCACTGCATTCGTTGTTCACTAGTACCGTGGGTAAAACTATCAGGAACGACCTGACCTGTTGCACGACGTTGCAAATAATCATCTCCAATCTTCTCTGCTGCATCCATCGCTTCCTCAATGTCTCCCTGCTCTAAAAACTGGGTTCGTTTTTGGTTTTGATGTGCCCAAATTCCGGCAAAGCAATCCGCTTGTAGCTCTAGCCGAACAGAAAGTTGATTACCTTGGGCTTGATTCACCTGCGCACGTGCCTGTTGCACTTGTGTAGAAATACCCAATAAGTTCTGGATATGATGTCCCACTTCATGGGCAATCACATAGGCCTGCGCGAAATCTCCAGCCTGATCTTGACGAGAAAGCTCAGTTTGATTCTTCTCACCAGAAATCCCCATTTGCTGACGCATATCTTTAAAAAAAGAAGTATCGATATAAACTTTTTGGTCCGCAGGACAATAGAAAGGCCCCATAGCAGATTGAGCTGTACCACAACCTGATCGAACCACACCACTAAACAGTACCAGCCGAGGCGGTTTATAAGTCATTCCAAGCTGTTTAAAAACAGGTGTCCAGGTATCTTCTGTATCTGCCAACACCGTGCCAACAAAATCACTGGCCTCTT
Organism: Acinetobacter colistiniresistens; assembly: GCF_024582815.1. Lineage (NCBI taxonomy): Bacteria > Pseudomonadati > Pseudomonadota > Gammaproteobacteria > Moraxellales > Moraxellaceae > Acinetobacter > Acinetobacter colistiniresistens. Next base: position 1,610,362 of record NZ_CP102099.1, on the reverse strand, counting down.
TCTGCTCAGCAGTCAAGTTTTGTGGTGCACTGCCTTGCTGAGAAGATTGTGCATTGGTGACCGCCTGTGTAGCTTGATAGGCTTGTTGAGGATCGACCCCAAAAAACTTCCAGGCGACAAAAGCCACCACCAGACCAATAATACTAATCCCACCTGCTTTTGCACCGCCACCCCCGCGACGGTCTTCAACATTGGTACTGACTCGACGATCTCTCCAACGCATAGCTACCTCATATAATGCTGATGATGACAATCTAGGTTTAAGCGGATGCCTTCGGCCAAGCTTTCTGAAACAGATTAATAATCATCAAAACCACGATACCTGCAACTAAGCCAACACCCAAATTAATCAACATTGGTGTTACTGCACCAATAATTGAACCAATACTCGGGATTAACTCTAAATGATCAACCGTTTCTTCAGTAAAGTGATGTAATAAAGGTATGGTATGACTAATAATGCCTCCACCCACTAAAAACATTGCAACCGTTCCGACAATAGACAATATTTTCATTAAAATTGGAGCAAACGCCAGTAAACCTTGACCTATTTTATTTTTGAATTCAGAAGCTTGTTGGGTTAAATATAAACCTAAATCGTCAATTTTCACAATCATTGCAACCAGACCATACACCCCGATCGTCATTATGATTGCAATAATACTTAATACTGTCACTTTAGTCATAAATGCAGCTGTTGCAACCGTACCTAACGAAATCACCACAATTTCAGCCGAAAGAATAAAGTCTGTGCGAATTGCGCCCTTTACTTTTTCTTTTTCAAATTTGGCGAGATCCACCTCGATTTCCTGCAAATTTTGGCTTGCCTCTTCACTGGTGTTTGCCTTTTTATGTAGCAACATATGAATGACTTTCTCAGCACCTTCATAACATAGAAACAATCCACCAATCATTAACAATGGATTAATCAACCAAGGCGCAACCACACTAATTAGTAGGGCCAATGGAACTAGGATCAGTTTATTTACAAATGAACCTTTGGCGACGCTCCAGACTACAGGCAACTCCCGATCAGCACGGACACCACTCACCTGTTGAGCATTAAGCGCCAGATCATCGCCCAGTACCCCAGCCGTCTTCTTTGCTGCCATTTTACTCATCAGTGCCACATCATCTAATATTGTTGCAATATCATCTAATAATAGTAATAAACCACTCGCCATTTTTATTCCTTCGCTTTGTATTTATACGGCTATTGTAGAATTACATGGTGAAAGCACAATACGATTTTTAGAAAAAGTTAAAATAATCGCTGACGAAAAAATTTATTTCTCGTACAATAATATCAATCTTATATCTATGAAATAACTGAATCTTGGAACGTAGCATGAGTAATATTGATCAACGTCCTATCATTTTGACAGGCGACCGTCCAACCGGACAACTTCATCTGGGACACTTTGTCGGTTCATTACGCTCTCGTGTAGGTCTACAAGACAGTCATCACCAACATCTGTTATTGGCTGATGCACAAGCAATGACAGACAATGCTGATAATCCAGATAAAGTGCGCAACAATATTCTTCAAGTAGCGCTCGACTATCTTGCTGTTGGGATTGATCCAACTAAAACCACCATTTGTGTGCAATCATGCTTACCTGCACTGAATGAATTGACCATGCTTTACCTCAACTATGTGACGGTGGCTCGCTTAGAACGTAACCCAACCATTAAATCTGAAATTCAAATGCGTGGTTTTGAACGTGATATCCCTGCTGGCTTCTTATGCTACCCAATTGCACAAGCCGCAGACATTACTGCATTTAAAGCCACTGTCGTACCTGTTGGGGAAGATCAAATTCCAATGATCGAGCAAACCAACGAAGTCGTACGTCGTGTCAATCGTCAAATTGGCCATGATCTCCTCCCAGAATGTAAAGCCCTGTTATCAAATATGGCACGTTTACCTGGTTTTGACGGTAAAGCCAAAATGTCGAAATCTTTGGGTAATACCATTGTGCTGAATGCTTCGGATAAAGACATTAAAAAAGCAGTCAATGCAATGTATACCGATCCAAACCATTTACGTATTGAAGACCCAGGTCAGGTTGAAGGCAATATCGTATTTACTTATCTCGATGCCTTCGATCCAAACAAAGAAGAAGTGGAAGAGTTAAAAGCACATTATCGTCGTGGCGGTCTAGGTGATGGTACCGTGAAAAAACGCTTAGAAGGCGTACTTAAAGAATTAATCACGCCGATTCGTGAACGTCGTGCGGAATTAGAAAAAGATCCTGATTACATCATGGATATTCTAAAACATGGTACCGACAAATGTCGTGATATTACTCAACAAACACTGGATGAAGTAAAAGCTGGATTAGGTTTGTTCAAATTTTAATTTACGTTACTTTTCTCATAAAAAGCCCATAATTGGGCTTTTTTTATTTTAACTCTTTGATTTAAGTTTAATTTTGGAACTCTACAAAAACCGTAAAACTAACAATTTTCGTCACTTATTAACATCAATTAACAGTAGTTAACATGAATACCTATGAACTTAGTCAGGTTTTTTAATAGTATGACCCTGTAGGTTAGCTAACACTAATCTCATGACATTTCTCCTTTCAACCGAAACTGTTTTAAACAGATTCGTTGTTCAACGCAATGACAACCCCAATCATTGCGTTTTTTCGTCTATAAGAAAATGAATGATTTAGATTGAAATTTAGACAAAATCTCTTTACTCTTATAACTGTTTTATTTTTATAAAAAATTTGTTAAATCGCTCTAAAAGAAATAAGAGTAATCGTGATGATCCTGGATCTCTTGACACATCCTTCTAATCTCGTTTTTAGCATTGCTTTGATGCTATGCCTATTTATCGGTATTCTTGAATTTATACTGCTATTATTTGGCGGGAGTTCCAGCTTTATAGAACAGTTCTTACCTGATAGTCTGACCGATGTTGATCATGCACATGTTTCCTTAGAACAACCTGAAAATGTACTGACCCAACTTCTGGAATGGCTTTATCTAGGCAAAGTTCCCTTATTAATCTGGTTAATTATCTTTTTAACCCTTTATGCACTGACAGGTTTAATTATTCAGGATCTTTTTTTCCAGTTCACTGAACAATATCTATCTGCCTGGATCATTGCACCCGCTTGCCTGGTCCTGTGTATGCCACTGGTCCGTTATAGCGCTGCGCTGATTGCCAAAATTATTCCAAAAGATGAAACCACAGCAATCCGAAGCGATGATTTAATTGGTAGAACAGCACATATCATTCTCGGGGAGGCAAAACCAAACTCCCCTGCACAAGCCAAAGTGAAAGATCAATTTGGCCAGACCCATTACGTCTTGGTTGAGCCTGAATTTGATCTAGTTTTTCATCCAGGCCAGGACGTTATTTTAACGCAAAGAACCAAAATTGGATTCCAAGCGATTGCAGCTTAATTTTATATCAATTACTACTACATGAGGGTGTTTACATGTTGAGTTCAGCATTGACTGAAATTTTAATTATTGCTGGTGTTATTTTTGCAGCACTTATTTTTATTGGCTTCATCATCGCACGTTTATATACCCGTTCGAGCAAGGAAGTCTCTTTTGTCCGTACAGGTTTTGGCGGTGAAAAGGTCATTTTAAATGGCGGTGCAATTGTTCTCCCCGTGTTGCATGAAATTATTCCAGTCAATATGAATACTTTACGTCTGGAAGTGAAACGTGCTGCAGACCAAGCTTTGATTACCCGTGATCGCATGCGTGTTGACGTCATGGCTGAGTTCTATGTTCGCGTTAAACCAATTGCCGAATCAATTGCAACCGCAGCCCAAACCTTGGGACGTAAAACCATGTCTCCACCCGAATTAAAAGATTTGGTTGAAGGTAAATTTGTCGACTCTCTCCGTGCCGTTGCGGCTGAAATGGCGATGGAAGAGCTACATGAAAAACGCGTCGACTTTGTTCAGAAAGTTCAACAAGTCGTGTCAGAGGATTTATCGAAGAACGGTTTAGAATTAGAAACGGTTTCTTTAACGGGTCTAGACCAAACCAGCTTTAAATTCTTTAATCCACAAAATGCCTTCGATGCCGAGGGTTTAACCAAGCTGACCGAAACCATTGAAGATCGTCGTAAAAAGCGCAATGACATTGAACAGGATGCTGATCTTGCGATTCGTGCCAAGAACTTGGAAGCAGAACGTGCACGTTTAGGGATTTCTCGCGAAGAGGAATATGCCAAACTAGAACAAGAGCGTGAAATCTCGATTCGTAAAGCGGAACAACTCGCTGAAATTGCATCACAAGAAGCAGGCAAAAAACGTGAAGCAGAAGAAGCACGTATTGCGGCAGAACGTGAAGTCGAAATTAAACGTATCGCCTCTGCTCGTGATGTAGAAAACGAAAATATTCAAAAAGCGCAGTTGATTCAGAAAGCCCAGGTTGAGCAGAAGAAAACCATTGAACTGGCAGAACAAGATCGTGCCATTGCGATTGCTGAAAAATCTCGTGCTGAATCTGAGGCAAAAGCACATGCCGACAAAGCCCGTGCTGAAGCTGTGAAGGCAGAAGAAGAAGTGGTAACCGTCCGCGAAACACAACGCGCTGAGCGTCAAAAAGCAGTTGAACTGGTTGCTGCAAAGCAAACAGCGGAGAAAGAAGCGATTGCAATTACGGTTGCTGCTGATGCAGGTAAAAAAGCTGCTGCCGATGAAGCTGAAGCTGTGCGTATTGCAGCAGAAGCGGAAGCTGAAAAGATTCGTTTAAAAGCCAAAGGTGAAGCAGATGCAAAAATCTTATTTGCTCAAGCTTTAGAAAAACAATATCAAGTCGATGCTGAGGGTACCCGTGCAGTCAATGAAGCATCGAATGTACTTTCGGCCGAACAGGTTGAAATGCAAGTCCGTTTGGCCTTGTTAAAGCATTTACCAGAGATCATTCGTGAAAGCGTCAAACCAATGGAAAATATTGATGACATCAAGATTTTACAAGTCAATGGTTTAAATGGCTTTGCAGGTGGTTCTGCCGTTTCAGCTGAAAATACCGAACATGGCACAACGGCTTCATTATCCGATCAGGTTGTGAATAGTGCCCTACGCTACCGCTCACAAGCGCCATTGATTGATAGCTTAATGAATGAATTAGGCTTACAAGGTGGCGATATCAATGGTTTGACTCAAGGGTTAAAACCTAAAAGTGAAATCTAAGGTGTAGATTCAAAATCTTAGGGCTAAAGTACTTTAAATCATTTGAAAAATCGGTTGCCTTGCAGCCGATTTTTGATTTTTATAAAGCCAATCTGCACTTACGGTTTTATTCAAAAATTCACATGATGCTGTCATCATTCATTCACTTCGGCTTCTCATACTGCAAAATCTCCACCTCAGCAAATAAATGAGATGTCAATATGTCGCAGTTTATCCAAAGCCGTCGTCGTTTCTTGATTAATAGTGGGAAATTAGCGGTCGGCGTTGCATCCTTCTCAACACTGGCTGCCTGCGGCCTAAGTGACAACAAAGCTCCGGCAATTATTCTTCCAGAACATGCCAGACCTAAACTGCCTTCTGGGATTCAAATTGGTGATGTCCGCAATGGCAATGCAACCATTTGGGCACAAGCGGATCGAGCTGCGAAACTACGTGTAGAATATGACTTTACTGACCGTTTTAAACAACCTAAAGTTATATCAGGTCCAGTAGTAACCGCAGCCAGTGACTATACAGGACGAGTGAACCTGACAGGCTTGCCCAATGATCAGCATATTTTTTTGCGGGTTAGCTTTGAAGATGCGACCCAAAACAATGCCATCAGTGAACTCTATACCGGTAGCTTCCGCACAATGACAACAGCTACCTCCCCCATTCGTTTTGTGTGGGGTGGCGATGTTGCGGGACAAGGTTGGGGCATTAATCCCGATATTGGAGGTATGAGAATCTGGGAGACGATGCGCCTACGTCAGCCAGACTTTTTTATTCATAGTGGCGACACCATTTACGCGGATGGCCCAATTCAAAGTACCGTGACTTTACAAGCAGGACAATCCTTAAAACCAGATGAGCAACGCATCTGGAAAAATATTGTCACAGAAGAAGTTAGTAAAGTCGCCGAAAGCCTGAAAGAATTCCGTGGTCGCTATCGTTATAATTTTATGGATGAAAACTTACGCAGATTCGCTGCCGAAGTCCCCCAAATTTGGCAATGGGATGACCATGAAATTACCAATAACTGGTCTTCAACGAAAGACCTCAGCAAAAATAATGCTTATACCGAAAAAGACATTCATACGCTGAGTTCTCGCGGTAAACAGGCGTTTTTAGAATACTCTCCTATGTCTTGGACAAGCGAGGCACTCAGCGATCAACGCATTTACCGTAAAATCAGTTATGGCCCATTACTCGATGTGTTTGTACTGGATATGCGCTCGTATCGTGGAGGCAATAGTACCAATTTGCAGACGACTTTAAATGCAGACTCCGCATTTCTAGGTGAAACACAAGTCAACTGGCTGGTAAATGAATTATCAAATTCAAAAGCCGTATGGAAAGTAATTGCAGCGGATATGCCCATCGGCTTAAATGTGCAAGATAATTTTGGCGTCGCTGACGGTATTGCTAAAACTTGGGAGGCAATTGCCAATGGCAACAATGGAGTGCCTCTTGGTCGTGAACTGGAAATTGCAGGCTTACTCCGTCGTATTAAAGCAGTAAAAAATATAGTCTGGCTGACTGCAGATGTTCATTATTGCGCCGCACATTATTATGATAATACTCAAGCTCAATTTACTGATTTTTCGCCCTTCTGGGAATTTGTCGCAGGACCACTAAATGCGGGTACTTTTGGCCCCAATGAAATGGATGCAACGTTTGGTGGGCAAGTAATCTTTGAAAAAACCCCACCTGCGGGTAAAGCGAATCTCTCGCCTTTGGATGGTTACCAGTTCTTCGGTGAAGTGAATATTGATCCTCAAAGTAAAGCGTTGACAGTCGAATTTTTTAATCTGGATGGTATTTCTCAATATACCCAAGAATTAACAGCTGTCTTAGGTTAAAAGAAAGTGCTGTAAAACAAAATTGAATAGCCCTACAACTCAATAAAAAACCCCAATGTTTCCATTGGGGTTTTTTAAAGATTAAAATCTAACGTATTACGCTAAACCTTTCTCTTTTAAAACTTGCAACATAGTAGAACCAAGCTCAGCTGGGCTACGTGTGTAAGCCATTCCCGCACGTTCAAATGCAGCAAATTTCTCTTCAGCAGTACCTTGACCACCAGAAATGATCGCACCAGCGTGACCCATACGCTTGCCTTTAGGCGCAGTTACACCAGCGATGTAACCCACTACAGGCTTAGTCACGTTTGATTTGATGAATTCAGCAGCTTCTTCTTCCGCTGTACCACCGATCTCACCGATCATGATGATTGCATCAGTATCTGGATCGTCTTGGAACAATTGAAGTGCTTCAATCTGGTTCATACCTGGGATTGGGTCACCACCAATACCGATACAAGTAGACTGACCTAAACCAAGCTTAGTTGTTTGAGCAACAGCTTCATAAGTCAATGTACCTGAACGTGAGATGATACCAATACGACCTGGTTGGTGGATGTGACCAGGCATAATACCGATCTTACATTCACCTGGAGTGATCACGCCTGGGCAGTTAGGACCAACTAAACGAGTACCGTTACCGTTAGTTTCTAAGTAGCGTTTAGCTTTAAGCATGTCGATTGTTGGAACACCTTCAGTGATCACAACGATTAGGCCAACACCTGAATCAACCGCTTCAACGATTGAGTCTAAAACGAATGGAGCTGGTACATAGATAACAGATGCGTCTGCATTTGTTTCACGTACTGCTTCTTTCATTGTGTTGAATACTGGTAAGTCAAGGTGAGTTGTACCACCTTTACCTGGAGTAACACCACCGACAACTTTTGTACCGTAGTCTAAAGCTTGTGCAGAGTGGAAAGTACCGTTTTTACCAGTAAAACCTTGTACCAATACTTTAGTGTCTTTATTAATTAATACGCTCATGATTGATACTCCTTACGCTTTAACTGCAGCTACAACTTTTTCTGCGGCATCAGATAAACCGTTCGCAGAAATTAATTTCAAACCTGATTCATCAAGTAATTTAGCACCTAACTCAGCGTTGTTACCTTCTAAACGAACAACAACTGGTACAGTTACGTTTACTTCTTGAACCGCTGCAATAATTGCTTCAGCAATCATGTCACAACGTACGATACCACCGAAGATGTTGATTAAAACACCTTGTACAGACGTATCAGCAAGGATGATTTTGAACGCTTCGATTACGCGCTCTTTCGTAGCACCGCCACCAACGTCAAGGAAGTTTGCAGGCTGACCACCATAAAGTTTGATGATGTCCATCGTTGCCATTGCAAGACCAGCACCATTCACCATACAACCGATGTTACCTTCTAAAGCAACATAGTTAAGATCAAATTCAGATGCTTTTAATTCACGCTCATTTTCTTGAGATTTGTCACGTAAAGCAGCAACTTTAGGTAAACGGTAAAGCGCGTTAGAGTCAATACCTACTTTCGCATCTACACATAAAATATCGCCATTTTCACGAACTGAAAGTGGGTTAATTTCAAATAATGCAAAGTCATTTTCAACAAATGCTTGGTAAGCAGCAGCCATAATTTTTACAAATTGACCTACTTGCTTGTCTTTCAAACCTAAAGCAAACGCAACTTCACGTGCTTGGAATGGTTGTAAGCCAACTAAAGGATCAACTTCAACTTTGATAATTTTTTCAGGCGTTTCTTCCGCAACTTTCTCGATTTCTACACCACCTTCGGTAGAAGCCATGAAAGTAATACGACGGCTAGAACGGTCTACAACCGCGCCTAAGTAAAGCTCACGCTCAACTGGGTAAACATCTTCAGCAACGATGATGCTGTTTACTGGCTGACCATTTGCATCTGTTTGATACGTTACAAGACGAGTACCAATGATGTTGTTAGCAAATTCAATGACATCTTCTTTAGATTTTGCAACTTTAACGCCGCCAGCCTTACCACGGCCACCAGCATGAACTTGCGCTTTCATTACTGCGAATTTACCACCAAGCTGTTCAAATGCAGCAACTGCTTCGTCTGCATTTGTTGCCAAGATACCTTCTTGTACTGGCATGCCATATTCTTTCAATAATGCTTTAGCTTGATACTCATGTAAGTTCATTTAGTTACCTACTATGTTGTTTGTGTGATACAGCCCAGATCTTCTTAAAATCAGACTGCTACATATTGAATAAATGATTGCCTGAACCAGACAATCATCATCATTCAAAAAAGTGTGGCGAACCACACCTTATGTCTTATTTACGCTTGCGTTGAATCGCGTGGATTGCACGACCGTCAACAGAAAGCGCCGCTTCATGTACAACTTCAGAGAAAGTTGGGTGACCGAAAGTCATCAATTGCAAGTCTTCAACAGAAGAAACGAATTCAAGCGCGATCATACCTTGGTGTACGATGTCAGATGCATTAGGACCCACAACGTGCATACCTAAAAGACGATCTGTTTTCGCATCAGCAACGAACTTCACAAAACCAGCAGTATCACCAGCAGCTAATGCACGACCATTCACCGCAAACGGGAATTGACCAGCTTTAACTTCATGACCTTTTTCAGCGGCTTGTTCTTCAGTTAAACCAACCCAAGCTGCTTCTGGATGCGTGTAGATAACGCTGATGATGGTGTCGTAGTTCACTTGAGCAGCGTGACCGTGAATACGCTCAACTGCCATTACGCCCTCTTCCATTGCTTTATGTGCAAGCATTGGACCGCGTACCAAGTCACCAATCGCATAAACACCTTCAACAGATGTTTGACACTGATCATTGACATCAACCAAACCACGTTCAGTGAGTTTAATGCCAGAATCTTCTGCCAATAAACCCTCTGCATATGCTTTACGGCCTACACAAACGATTAACTTGTCAAAAACTTGTTCTTTGTCTTCGCCAGCTTGGTTATATTTAACCGTTACTTCGCGACCATTGGTTTCAGCACCAGAAACTTTTGCACCGATACGGATATCTAAACCTTGTTTTTTCAAGATTTTTTGATATTCCTTCGCCAATGCTTTGTCTGCCATTGGTAAGAAAGCATCTAATGCTTCAAACACAACAACTTCTGAACCAAGACGACGCCATACTGAACCAAGCTCTAGACCGATAACACCTGCACCGATCACACCAAGACGCTTAGGAACTTCGGGGAATTTTAATGCGCCAGTAGAGTCAACAATCAAGTCTTCATCAACAGGAGCGACTGGAATATTTACAGGTACAGAACCAGTTGCAAGGATCACGTACTTCGGTTCTAAAACCTGTACATCACCTTCAAATGGTGTGAATTCTACTTTTTTACCTGCAAGTAATTTACCCGTACCTTGTAACCACTCGATACCATTACCTTTTAGTAATTGAGCGACACCGCCGGTCAATTGATCTACAACTTTGTCTTTACGTGCCAACAAAGTGTCTAAATCAAATTTAACTTCGCCCGTGGTGATGCCGTGTTCAGCAAGCTCGTGAACTGTAGCTTCATAACGGTGAGAAGAGTCAAGCAATGCTTTAGAAGGGATACAACCCACGTTTAAACAGGTACCACCTAAAGATGGCTTACCGTTGTGAATACGTTTTTCGATACAAGCGACTTTGAAACCAAGTTGAGCTGCACGAATTGCCGCTTCATAACCACCAGGTCCACCGCCAATGACAACAAGATCAAACTGTTGAGACATCTTTATCTCCAATGAATCTCCCCTATCTTCTTTTATCAGAGAAGAAATTTCACAAACCTTAAAACTGATCAAACTTGTGAAAGTCCCTCTTGTAATTCAAGAAGGACTTAGGGGGATTTTTAAATAAAAAATTATAGGTCAAGAATGAGTTTAGCTGGCTCTTCTAACAATTCTTTGATTGTTACCAAGAAACCTACTGCTTCTTTACCATCGATTAAACGGTGGTCATAAGAAAGCGCTAAGTACATCATTGGCAAGATTTCAACTTGACCATTCACCGCCATAGGACGCTCTTGGATTTTATGCATACCCAAAATTGCAGTTTGTGGCTGGTTTAAGATAGGAGTTGAAAGCAATGAACCGAAAGTACCGCCGTTCGTAATTGTGAACGTACCGCCAGTCATATCTTCGATGCCTAATTTACCGTCACGTGCTTTGAAAGCATAGTCACGGATACCGTTTTCAACTTCTGCATAGTTCATACGGTCAGTATCACGAAGTACTGGAACAACTAAACCACGGTCAGAAGAAACTGCTACACCGATGTCATAGAAACCGTGATAAACGATATCGTCGCCATCAATAGATGCGTTTACAGCTGGGTAGCGTTTTAACGCTTCAGTTGCAGCTTTAACGAAGAAAGACATAAAGCCTAAACGCGCACCATGACGTTTTTCGAAAGCATCTTTATATTGCTTACGCATTTCCATGATTGGCTTCATGTTAACTTCGTTGAACGTAGTTAACATTGCAGTTTGCTGTGTAGCTGCCAATAAACGCTCAGCAACACGCTTACGTAAACGTGTCATTGGAACACGTTTCTCGATACGCTCGCCTACAGCAACGCTTAATGGTTGAACTGATGCAGCTGGCTTATGGTTCGCAACATCTTCTTTGGTGATGCGACCACCACGGCCTGTACCTTGAACATCAGCAGCATTGATACCTGTTTCAGATAATGCTTTACGTACTGCAGGTGCTTGGTTTTGATCAACTGCTTGAGTTGACGCAGCAGCCGCAGGTGCAGATGCAGCAGGTGCAGCTTCTGCTGGGGCAGCAGCTTCAGGAGCAGCTGCAGAAACAGCACCAGCTTCGAATTGAGCAATCACTTCGTCAGAAAGAACGGTATCGCCTTCATCTTTGATGATTGCAACTAAGCTACCATCAGCTGGAGCAACCACTTCTAAAACAACTTTATCGGTTTCAATGTCACAGATCACTTCATCACGTGATACAGGTTCACCTACTTTCTTGTGCCAAGTTGCGATCGTACCGTCAGCAACTGACTCTGGAAATACCGGTGCTTTAATTTCGGTTGCCATTATTTAGAATCTCCTGATTGATCAACTTCAATCGCAAGTGCGTCATTGATAAGCTGAGCTTGTTGTTTTGCATGCAAGTATGGCGAGCCACAAGCAGGTGCGGCAGAAGCGTCACGACCAGCATAGCTAATACGGATTTGTTTACCAGATTTAAGAACGTCTTCATACAAACGAGGAACGATGAATAACCAAGCGCCTTGGTTCTTCGGCTCTTCTTGTGCCCAAACAAGTTCTTGAATGTTTGGATACTCAGCCATAACTTCAGCCAAGCGTTGCTCTGGGTATGGATACAATTGTTCGATACGCACGATGGCTACATGGTTTAAACCAAGTTCACGACGTTTTTCGAGTAAATCGTAATAAACCTTACCACCGCAAAGCACTAAGCGAGTTACGTCAGCTTTGTTGATTTGATCAATTTCATCGATCACTGTTTGGAATGAACCGTTTGCTAATTCATCTAAAGTTGAAGTCGCAAGTTTATGACGGAGTAATGATTTAGGTGACATTACGATCATCGGTTTACGGATCGGACGAACTGCCTGACGACGTAATGCATGGAAAATCTGTGCAGGCGTCGTTGGTGTCATCACTTGCATATTGTCTTCAGCACAGAGCTGCAAGAAACGCTCTAAACGTGCAGATGAATGCTCTGGACCTTGACCTTCATAACCGTGTGGCAACAACATGGTTAGACCACATACACGCTCCCACTTGGTTTCACCCGAAGCGATAAACTGGTCAATCACCACTTGCGCACAGTTTGCGAAGTCACCGAATTGTGCTTCCCAAACGATCAAGCTTTTCGGTAATGTAGTTGAATAGCCATATTCAAATGCAAGCACAGCTTCTTCAGACAATAAAGAATCGTAAATCGCAGTACGCGGTTGATTCTCTTTAATATGGCAAAGCGGAATGTAAACAGAACCATCAACCTGGTTATGTAATTTGGCATGACGGTGTGAGAATGTACCACGACCCACGTCTTCACCCGTGATACGCACAAGGAAGCCATCATCAAGCAAAGATGCATAAGCTAAAGTTTCAGCAGCACCCCAGTTGAGTGGCATTTCACCTGTTTGCATTTTCACACGGTCATCAATCACTTTTTGAACTTGGCGTTGCAATACAAAACCTTCTGGTAATGTATTCATTTTCAAACCAAGCTCTTTCAAACGATCAATGCTGAACGTTGTATCCCAAAGATCGGTGTATTCATGGCCCAAATAAGGTGTCCAATCGACGAACATCTTTTTATTTGGTTCACGTACCAAGGCATTGGCAACGTGGTTACCTGCTTCTAGATCAGAACGGTAGCCTTCAACCATCGCATCTGCGCTTGAGCGATCAAGTACTTTCTCTTGCACCAGTTGATCCGCATACAAGGTACGTGTCGTCGCTTTCTTGTTGATCACTTGATACATCAATGGTTGAGTTGCAGATGGTTCGTCTGCCTCGTTATGACCGCGACGACGATAGCAGAACAAGTCTAGAATAACATCTTTACGGAATTCATGACGGAAGTCATGTGCAATTTGAGTCGCGAAAATAACAGCTTCAGGATCATCACCATTGACATGGAAAATCGGCGACTGAATCATTTTTGCAACGTCAGTACAGTATTCTGTAGAACGTGTATCGCGTGGATCAGATGTCGTGAAGCCCACTTGGTTGTTGATCACGATATGAACGGTACCGCCCACTGTGTAACCACGTGTTTGTGACATCTGGAAGGTTTCTTGGTTTACACCTTGACCTGCAAATGCAGCATCACCGTGCACGATAACAGGCAGTACATCATCACCACCAATGTCACGACGACGAACTTGACGTGCACGTACTGAACCTTCGACCACAGGGCCAACGATTTCAAGATGGGATGGGTTAAACGCCAATGCTAAGTGAACTTCGCCACCTGGAGTCATGACGTTTGAAGAGAAACCTTGGTGATACTTTACGTCACCAGAACCTTTTTTATGCAGGCTCTTACCTTCGAACTCACCAAAAAGATCCGCAGGGTTTTTACCCATAATGTTAACAAGAAGGTTGAGACGACCACGGTGTGGCATACCAATCACAACTTCTTTACAACCGACACTACCTGCACGTTGAATGATTTCGTTCATCATTGGAATAAAAGACTCACCGCCTTCTACACCGAAACGTTTCGCACCAACGAATTTGTTACCAAGATATTTCTCTAAGCCTTCTGCAGCAGTTAAACGCTCCAAGAAACCTTTTTTCTGATCATTAGTAAAATTGAATTTACCGCGAACACTTTCCAAACGCTGTTGAATCCAACGCTTTTCTTTAGTGTCAACGATGTGCATGTATTCTGCACCAATTGAACCACAGTAAGTTGCTTCCATGGCATCAACCATTTCAGACAATGTTGCTTCTGCTTTGCCAATTGCGAGATTGCCTGTATTGAATACAGTATCAAGATCAGATTTCGTTAAACCGTGAGCAGATAAATCGAGGTCAGGAACGTCTTCACGTTTCGCCAGACCTAATGGATCGAGTTTAGCTTTTTGATGACCACGGTTACGGTAAGCAGCGATAAGTTGTAAAACACCAATTTGACGACGCTCATGTTCTGTACTTACAGTGCTTTGTACAACAGGCTGAACTCGGCTTGCATTACGCCCCAAAAGGAGGAATTGCTCGCGCACACTGCCGTGTGGTTGATCACCTTTAGGGTATTTATCGAAATATTCACGCCAATCCTCTGACACTGAGGTTGGAGAAGTTAGGTACTGTTCGTATAGCTCTTCAATATACGCTGCACTATCAGCGGAAAGTTCAGTGTCAAGACGCAATGCGTCAGCAACTTCTTGCATTTTTGGACCCATTTCCTATTGCAAAAAATAATACAGGCTGCCTTTTAAGCACACCCATGATTCATAGTGTCAAATTGGTAAACACGACACTACTACTCAAGATCATCCAACCTTGAGACATTATTACTACACATCAGGAGTATTCCCTTTGATGTAACAAATGAGCTATGCACCTTCAATTCAAGATCCATAACTCATTTTTCATACTCGATGAAATCGAGCAATTTTTTGCAAATCATTTTAGAAAAATTAACTAAATTTTTAACTTTTCTAAATTGACTTTTTGATGAAACCTGTACAAATCTACAAGACCCTATCCAATGATAACATCCAGAATCTGTTTATTTTTTGATTTCATGTGTGGCAGAAATCCTAACATGTTCTCATGCTTGGATTGATTTTTTGACACATACCATCCATAAAGCAGCGAAATACACATATCAAATTATATTCTAATATACCGCCCTTTTGATAAAAGTTGCACTCCAATCGATCAAAAATAAACATTCTCTACAAATCTTGCACAAATGCTATTCAATTTGATGAAAAATAAACCAATATTTTAAATATATTGATTGTTTTGATTTTATTTAACAGCAAAATCTATAAATATTTTAGGCCAAATTGCCAAAATTCAAGTCCCAAATTAACAAACAAGCATTTTCATTTCTCAATCAAATTCAAATAAAAAAAGAAGCCCCTTTCGGAGCTCCTTTTTCACATTAGAAAAACAGATTAACCTGCTTGATCTAACAACATATTACGAATGTGACCAATTGCCTTTGTCGGGTTTAAACCTTTAGGACATACAGATACACAGTTCATGATCCCTTTACAACGGAACAAAGAGAACGGATCATCTAAACGAGCCAAACGTTCTTGTGTTGCCGTATCACGAGAATCGATGATAAAGCGGTATGCATTTAACAATGCAGATGGTCCAAGGAACTTATCAGGGTTCCACCAGAATGATGGGCATGATGTTGAACAACATGCACAAAGAATACATTCATACAGACCATCTAAGTGCTCACGCTCTGCTTGAGACTGTAAACGCTCTTTCGCTGGTGCTGGCTGATTGTTAATCAAGAACGGTTGAATCTTGTCATATTGATCATAGAACTGGTTCATGTCTACAACCAAGTCTTTTACTACTGGTAAACCAGGTAAAGGACGGATCACAATCTTCTCTGGTAAGTCGTTCAAGTTCCACAAGCACGCCAAACCATTTTTACCATTGATGTTCACACCATCCGAACCACAAATACCTTCACGGCAAGAGCGACGGAATGTTAATGATTCATCTTGCACTTTCAACGCAAGTAACGCATCAAGCAACATACGGTGCTTGTCGGTTAACTCAAGTTTGAACGTTTGCATGTACGGCGCTTTATCCTTATCAGGATCATAGCGGTAGATTTCGAATGTACGAGTGCCTCTACTCATCTTTGTTCTCCCGATTAGAATGTACGTGGTTTAGGTTCAATTGCTTCAACCGTTAATGGGCTGAAACGTACTGGCTTATATTCAAGACGATTGTCTGATGAATACCATAATGTATGTTTCATCCACTCATCATCACGGCGACCATATGAATAGGTTGGGTGGTCAGGTGCTAACTCATAGTCAACAACCGTATGCGCACCACGACATTCTTTACGCGCAGCAGCCGAAATTAGAGTCGCTTTCGCCACTTCATACAAGTTTTCAACTTCTAATGCTTCAACACGTGCTGTGTTAAATACTTTAGATTTGTCTTTCAAATGAATGTTACGAACACGTGGCTCAATCGCAAGAATTTCTTTTACACCCTTATCAAGCAATGCTTGAGTACGGAATACACCCGCGTGATCTTGTACGATGTCACGGATTGCATCAGCAACTTCTTGTGCATTTTCACCCGTGGTTGAATCATCCAACTTACGAATACGCTCCAGGGTGTTAACCAAGACATCAGTTGGAAGCGGTGCATAGTCATCGCCATGATGCTTAGTCACATAATCAATGATGTGTTCACCTGCTGCCTTACCAAATACCACAAGGTCAAGCAATGAGTTGGTACCCAAACGGTTTGCACCATGTACTGATACGCAAGAACATTCACCAATTGCATAGAAACCTTTTACAGGTTTCACATAATCACGCGTACCTTTATAAGAATACTCTTTAGTATCTTTATCATAGTGTGCAGAGAATTCACCCTCTTCCACACCATGCGGAACAACCACTTGACCATGAATATTGGTTGGAATACCACCCATTTGATAATGGATTGTTGGTACAACTGGAATTGGCTCTTTGGTACAGTCAACGTTTGCAAACTTCTTACCAATCTCGAATACAGATGGCAGACGTTTCATAATGGTTTCAGCACCTAAATGCGTCATATCCAACAAGATATAATCGGCTTTAGGACCACAACCACGACCTTCTTTAATTTCCTGGTCCATTGAACGTGATACGAAATCACGCGGTGCCAAGTCTTTTAAAGTCGGCGCATAACGTTCCATGAATGGTTCGCCATCTTTGTTACGAAGAATCGCACCTTCGCCACGACAACCTTCCGTTAACAATACGCCTGCGCCAGCAACACCCGTTGGGTGGAATTGCCAGAATTCCATATCCTGTAATGGAATACCCGCACGAGCAGCCATACCAAGACCATCACCAGTATTGATATAAGCATTGGTTGATGCACGGTAAACACGACCCGCACCACCTGTAGCGAACAAGGTTGCTTTCGCTTGGAATACTGCGATGTTACCTGTTTCTTGGTCAATTGCGGTTACACCAAGAACATCACCCTCTTCGTTACGGATTAAATCTAATGCAATCCATTCAACGTAGAACTGGGTGCCCATTTTAACGTTGCTTTGATACAAGGTATGCAATAAGGCATGGCCTGTACGGTCAGCAGCAGCACACGCACGTGGAACTGCTTTTTCACCGTAGTTTGCAGAGTGACCACCGAATGGACGCTGATAGATCGTACCATCTTGGTTACGGTCAAACGGCATACCTAAGTGTTCAAGCTCGTAAACAACTTTTGGTGCTTCACGCGTCATGAACTCGATTGCGTCCTGATCGCCTAACCAGTCAGAACCTTTCACCGTGTCATAGAAGTGGTAATGCCAATTATCTTCCTGCATATTACCTAACGATGCGCCAATACCGCCTTGAGCAGCAACCGTGTGCGAACGTGTTGGGAATACTTTGGTCAATACTGCAACTTTTAAACCCGCTTGAGCAAGTTGGTAAGCAGCACGCATACCTGAACCACCACCACCAACGATGACTGCATCAAAAGTGAGGTTTTGAATATTTGAATAATCTTCTTTAGGGTTAATTGCGCCCATGATCTCTTCCTATCAATTTGCCCAGAAAATCTGGATACCCCAGATTGCGTACACGAACACTGAAATAATGACAGCAGAAGTCAGTACAAGGCGTAAACCTGAAGCTGAAGGACCCATTTGACGAGTCGTTACATAATCAGTAAAGACTTGCCACATACCAATCCAAGCGTGTGCAACGAGCGCCAATACTGCCAACAAAGAGAAAATCTTCATTGGCAAAGTCAGCATAAAGCCCGCCCATTGTTCATAACCAAATCCGCTATTGCAAAGGATCCAGCCAAACAAAACCACAGTGTATGCAGCTAACACTACAGCACTGACACGTTGGATATACCAATCGCGAGAACCTGAACCTGTTAAACCTGTAGCACTTTTCATCAGAACATAATCCATACGAATGCTGCGACGATACCAATCGCAGACAAGATCAATGACACTGTAGCAGCGATACGACCGCTTTGAAGTTCTTCAGCAAAACCGAGGTCAGCAAGTAAATGCTTCACACCTGCGATAAAGTGGAAAATCAAGCCAGCTACAAATACCCATACGATGAAACGTACAATGATATTTCCGAAAACGACATTTTTAACGTAGTCAAATCCTTCTGGTGAAGATAAAGATTTATCCAAAATCCATAAAAGAACTGCGACTAATAAGAATACGATTACACCTGATAGACGGTGTAGAATTGATGCAATAGCCACGGGTGAGCGTAAATTTACCGCTAACACCTGACCCATGGACAAATTGACAGGTCTGTTGCTTTTCACAGCGGGCATCCTGTAGGTAGAAACTCCATCCGGAGTTTGTTTGAATTAATTCAAAGGAAAGCTGGCATTGTTAGGCAAGCACAGCACATGCCTAACCTATAAACGACATCGAATTATAAAACGTGAAATATCAAAATACAAACAATCAACTTTCGCTTTAGTCGAAAAAAACTTTAAATAAGAATCATTCACACACATAATAGCAGCGATAAATCCATCAAGTCCAATCAAAAATAACTATCTAATTGTTTTGTAATGATAAAAATAAAATACTATTTTTTATAGATACTTTTTATTTTATAAATTCTTTTCTTGTTATTTCACAAAAAGTTCATTTTTCGCATTCTAGCAGCATAATTTTTCGACCTTTATATATAGTCAAAAATAATACTGCTCATTTATATAGTAAATATAATTAATTAACCCGGATCCTGCTTAAGCCGATGATTCCTTAATTTGAATTGTTGGCTTATTTTGATGGGTTAATTGATATGCGCATAGCGAGGCATAAATTCCTCCAAGAAATCCATGAATACTACGTGCTTTACTCGTCACTAAATTGTATTGCCCCTTCAATAAACTGAATAATGTTTCTATCTTATTGCGTTGTCTTAGGTGATATTCATCTGATGCACAGAGTTGAATAGCCTGCATATTCTTTCGATGATAAGTAATTAAATCAATACCTTGATCTTTCAATCTGATTTTTAATTCTTGGCTGATGTAACCTCGATCCCCGTAAAGTTTTGCTTCTATACCAGCAACCAATTGCTCAACCATTTTTATGTCAGCAACATGTCCATTCGATAAAGCAGAACAGGCAATTTCACCAAATTGATTCATCGCAATATGTAATTTACAGCCATAAAACCAGCCCATTGAGCTTCTACCACGTGATGCAATTTGGACTAATGATTTATGACGCTGAATCCGTTGATTTTTACAAACTGGCAGAGTTGTTGAATCAATCCATAAATATTGTGTAGTTTGGTCTTTCATCAGCGCCACATGTAAAGCGTGTAGGGCCAATTGGTGCATATTGATCAGATGAATCATCCTTTGATAGCAAGGCAAGTACTTAAATAAATGGCTTTTATCTTCTTTTAACCAGGTGAAAAAGGCTTTGAAATTATTGAAATGAGAGCATTTGTACCAAATGGCAATAAAGCAGATTTCTGAAATTTTGAGTTGAGCAGTTCTGATTCTTAAGGAACCACAGTTTTGTTTGAGAAACTCCCAATAAGTTGATTCAAATTTAAGAAAAAAATCATCAATTACGCAGAATAATTCGGTACTATTGAACATCAGGACTAGAGTTGTGAGTTTGGTGTGGTAACTCAACTGATGGCTCTAGTCCTCTTATTTTTCAAGTCAATTTCTTATCCGCGATTCGGGTTAATTAATAATCTATTTTTATGATTCAATTGTTCAAAATCAATCAGTCATTTTTTAGACAACCAATTACTCTATAAGCCCTCAATTATTAGGCTACATGTAAAGTTTTTAATCGCTTTCTGAATGAACAGTTCACTCCAAAACACAAGCCATATAGGGCTGCGAAGCGTGATAAGTAGTTATTTTATAAGCAGCAACATCCCAGCCAAATAAAAATTTACTTACAATTGGACTGGTGCTTCATTTTTTTTATGCACCTAAAACTTGATTTGACATATTATACTCGACCGGTGCTGTGATTTTACTCAGTTTTTTCTTCGATACTGAATGACTAATTGACTGTAGCAACGTCATTTTTTATCCCTAAGTATAATTGACAAAATTTTAGTAGCCACTAATCTTATAGCAAATTTTGACACCGTCTGATTCGCACATGACAAGATTAGTATTTCGAGTCAGATAATCATTCACCAGGACAGGAGATCTATTGAATGTCTGCAGCAACTGGCAAAAAAGCCGTATTACAGCTTGATGGCAAAGAAATTGAATTACCAATTTACAGCGGCACATTGGGCCCAGATGTAATTGACGTTAAAGATGTATTGGCATCTGGTCACTTTACTTTCGATCCTGGTTTTATGGCGACAGCGGCTTGCGAATCTAAGATCACATTCATTGATGGTGACAAAGGTGTGTTATTACACCGCGGTTATCCAATTGATCAATTAGCGACTCAAGCAGACTACTTAGAAACTTGCTATTTACTTTTAAATGGCGAGCTTCCAAATGCTGAACAAAAAGCAGAATTTGATGCGAAAGTACGCAACCACACCATGGTTCACGATCAAGTTAGCCGTTTCTTCAATGGTTTCCGTCGTGATGCTCACCCGATGGCTATAATGGTTGGTGTTGTTGGTGCGTTATCTGCGTTCTATCACAACGGCTTAGACATCGAAGATGTTAATCACCGCGAAATTACTGCAATTCGTTTAATCGCGAAAATCCCGACACTTGCAGCATGGAGCTACAAGTACACGGTAGGTCAACCATTCATTTACCCACGTAATGACCTTGGTTATGCAGAAAACTTCTTACACATGATGTTTGCTACGCCTGCTGACCGTGATTACAAAGTAAATCCAGTTCTTGCTCGTGCAATGGATCGTATCTTCACGCTTCATGCTGACCATGAACAAAATGCGTCTACGTCTACAGTTCGTCTTGCCGGTTCTACTGGTGCGAACCCGTATGCATGTATCTCTGCTGGTATCTCTGCACTTTGGGGACCTGCTCACGGCGGTGCAAACGAAGCCGTACTTAAAATGTTAGATGAAATTGGTAGCGTAGAAAACGTTGCTGAATTCATGGAAAAAGTAAAACGTAAAGAAGTTAAACTGATGGGCTTCGGTCACCGTGTTTACAAAAACTTCGACCCACGTGCAAAAGTCATGAAAGAAACATGTGACGAAGTTCTTGCTGCATTAGGCATCAACGATCCGCAATTGCAACTTGCAATGGAACTTGAGCGTATTGCACTGAACGACCCGTACTTCGTTGAACGTAAGCTTTACCCGAACGTAGACTTCTACTCAGGTATCATCTTAAAAGCGATTGGTATCCCAACGGGTATGTTTACCGTGATCTTCGCACTTGCACGTACCGTTGGCTGGATCAGCCACTGGTTAGAAATGCACAGTGGTCCTTACAAGATCGGTCGCCCACGTCAGCTTTACACAGGCTCGACCCAGCGCGACATCAAACGTTAATTTCGATTGGCGTTGATAAAAAAGGATGCAGATGCATCCTTTTTTCTTTTTATCGGTTATGCTCTTCAAATAAAACTTAAACAACATTTTTGGCATAACCAATCACTAAGCTGATGATAAAAAAATCCTCTGTTTTAATACAGGTCACCCTACTCATATTTGAAATGAAAATTGCGTTCTTTACGCTGTTTTTATTGATGATCATACTGACTTGGGCGGTTTTCATTTACTTTATTTATGATTCAAGCCTGTATTACTTTTATCAGTTTATTCCTTTTTTCGCCCAGCTTTTCAATATCGCCTTAATGTTCGGCTTATTGCTTGCCATTGTTTACCTGTATAACCAGCTTTATCAGAAGTACTTTAGACGCTCCATCACCTTTAAGTTATACCAGCAAGGCATTGCGCTGGATGATGCAAAGCAATCTGTTTTTTTCAATTGGCAGGATCTGATTCAAATACAGCTTCGGCAGCAGCAAGCTCAAATTCACAGCTTTAGTCTTCTGAGCAAAACCGCACCCTATCGACAGTATTTTTATTTTAATTCATGGATGTGGCCAGCTACTTTAACTCAACAGCACAGTGATTTTTTCAAGTTTTGGAAAAAGCTGGAATCTCTAGCGAAACAAAACCAGTTGCAACGGATCAGCAGCGCAAGCCTGCACAAGAAAACCCATATTGACATCATTCGCCTCATTGCAGATCAGCAAGCGCTAGACACTTTTCAACGAAAACAGAGACGGTTTGCAATCGGATTAACGCTTGGTATTTTAGTCAGCTTTAGCCTTTTTATGAGCTATCTACTTTGGCATGAATTTAACGATGGCAGCGTCGAAATCCCCCATCAACAAACACAGGCAATCTCTGGCACAAATTTTGAAACCTATCTAAATCGGGTTTATATTCTTAAACAGGGTCAAGGGACATTTTTACTCCCTCAAGTAAAAGCTGATCAGTTTACTGGTTTAGCCTTGAATAACCTTCCTGATCGTGCGCCTGAGCTGTATAGCAATGTCGGTAAAACACTACAGTATGTTTACTGGCAAGACCACATCTTATCTGGCTTAAATTCTGCCCGAACAAGCTATTTAGGCAATGATTTCAGCAAAGACGATCAACAGGTCTACTTTCGAGATAAACACTTAGCCAACGCGAATGCGGCTAACTTTACTGCGGTCTTGCATCCTACTTTCAATGCATTGGTCTATTTTTACGCAAAAGATGATCAACAGGTCTACTACAAAACACATGCTTTAAGCGGTTTAAACCCACAACAGAGCCAAGCATTTTCCAATAGCAGCCAATATATTCATGATCAAAGCGTTGTGTACTACCAAGATAAAAAGCTTCAGGGGCTTAATGCTAAACAGACTCAAATTATGAGTGGCAGCAATCGTTTTAGTCAAAATCTGAATTTAGCAACCGATGGCCACGCTTATTATTTAAATGAGCAGCCCCTGCCCGATTTTGCTGAGCATCAATTCTGGGGAACAACACCTGTTGACGCCGCTCAGTTACAACTGCTGGGCAGTCAAAGCAATGAACCCTATCCCGGAAATTTCAGCTATCTTTTTGCAGATCAGCAACAGGTTTATGTCTATGACGAGTTCTATCAGCAACTGAAAGTGCTGTACCGTTTTCAGCAGCCTGTACAATTAAAAGTTTTAGCTGATCGACATTTGAGTGATGGGCAACATACTTACCTTATTACTGAAAAACTCTATCGCAGCAGAGGACGTTCTTCTGGCAGCACCACACATGGTTTTAAAATCAGCCTGATTCGTGAAAAAGACCAACAGATCATCGCTCAGTATTTCGCCAGAAACCCAAGCGCTTTCCGACTTTCAAGCCTATTTGATCGGACTAAAATAGCCGCATCCCAATAAAGATAGTCAAACGGATATAATCTCGCTATTTAATTATCCATGAATTTTTTTCAGCACTAAATTGTTTAAATCTCATCTTCTTCCAGTTCCAGTGCACGCAGTAGTGTATTACTAATTCCATCGGCACGTAACCAAGCCAATTCATAGCTTGCCTTTGCCAAAGCCAGCACACGGCGCTCAAACTCATCCCAAATCGGCTTAACCTGCGCATCAGCAATCCCCAGACCACTATCATGAGCCAAGTGTTTATTTTTTTCACAAATTTTTAAGGCATGATAAAGCTTACGTCCATTACTGGCATTATCTAATACACGGATACGCTTATTTTGAATAAAACTTTCAACATGCTGTAAATTTGCATATGGCAGTAAAGGCACAAGGATTTGATCCAGTTGTGCATCTAAGCGTTTCCATACCATTAGGCGCTGCTCTGGGGTGTAGGCATTCCACTGAATCACTTCATGATTAAAGCGGCGACAGCCACGGCAGACCAGATCACCAAACACCGTTGAACAACGCCCAGCACATGGGGTCAATGATGGGATTCGACGATCATTACTCAAAACCAACTCCTCTAAAACCATATTTATTTTATGGTTTTCTCGCTTATTTTCCGATTTCGCGCTAAAATGTGCGCCTTATTTTTCTATCTTAATACATTTGGAGTTATCCATGAACGCTACTGTAGAACAGCTTGCACCTGTAGAACAGCAAGCGACCAATAATTGGGTTGTTGCGGCACTATATCAATTTAAAGAAGTTTCAGATGCAGCGGATCTGCAACAACGTCTTATCGACTTAGTGAAAAACATCAATTTATGTGGAACTCTGATTGTAGCGTCTGAAGGCATTAACGGTACCGTTGCTGGCGACCGCGCAGCCATTGATACTGTACATCAATTCCTTCTGAACGAAGGTTTTAACGCAATGGAATATAAAGAGTCTCAGAGTTCTGAAAAACCATTCCGTAAAATGAAAATCAAACTCAAAAAAGAAATTGTAACGTTAGGGGTAGAAGTGAAGCCACGTGATTTGGTTGGCCACTATCTTGACCCGAAAGAATGGAATGAACTGATTAGCCGTGATGACGTGATTCTGATCGACACACGTAATGACTATGAATATAAAGCAGGGACCTTCAAAGGTGCCGTTGATCCGAAAACTGAAAGTTTCCGTGAATTCCCAGAATACGTAAAACAGAACCTTGAACAGCACAAAGACAAAAAAATTGCGATGTTCTGTACGGGTGGTATCCGTTGTGAAAAATCAACCTCACTCCTGCTTCAGGAAGGCTTTAACGAGGTGTATCATCTGAAAGGCGGTATTTTAAAATACCTAGAAGAAACCCCTGCTGAAGAAAGCATGTGGGAAGGTGAATGCTTCGTGTTTGACGGCCGTACTGCGGTGACCCATGGGGTTGAAGAAGGCGAAAACATCAAGTGTCATGCTTGTGGTTGGCCACTGACCAAAGTTGAAGCAGAATTACCAAGCTATGAACATGGCGTGTCTTGTGTTTACTGTATTGATAAAACCTCAGACAAGCAAAAAGCGGGCTTCCGCATGCGTCAGTCACAAATTGCCGCAGCAAAAAGAAAACGCCTGTAAGTAATAAAAAAAGCCATCGAAAGATGGCTTTTTTTATTTCAACCAATAAGTGTGATTTTAAATTATTTTATTTTGATTGGTTGTTGCATGAACCAGAGCCTCTCCATCTGCATTACCCGCTGTGGCATCATTAATCTGCCCTGAGGAGGAAAAAACAGAAGGAAAACGCTTGCGGCAATATTTTAATTATTCAGTTTTATTATCATTCACACGATCAAACCATTGTTGACTCTTATTCATCTCGTCTCTCAGCCAATCTCTAAATAATAATTTACGCACATCCTCCTCAAATGCCCCAGCTGATAATAAAAAATATGATGATCCATCTCGATAAACCGGACTCACGCAATCCAATATTTGATATTTTATTTCCCTTTCAACATGATATGCAGATACAACTGTCGCCCCTAACCCAGCCAAACAGGCCTCAATACATAAATAAAAATGCTCCAATGACGTTTGTTTAATCCCTTTGCATTGCGCTGGGTAACGTGTTTTAAACTGCTGCCACAATTTAGGACGTGATGCTGAAATAAAGATATTCGCAGGTGACTCTTTATTCTTTTTCAAATTGACACAGAGCATATGTTCATCTGCAATTTTCTCACTATAAACAGCCTCCCCCCAAACAAAATCATCTCGTCTTAAAGCCAAGTCAATACCTTGTTGTTTAAAATCAACCGCTCCACCTGCGGTTAACAGGCTGACTTCGAACTCTGGATAAAGCCGCTTAAATTGAGCTAAGCGAGGAATCAACCATTTCATTGCCAGTGTAGGTTCACAGGACAGAATCAGGTTGTTTTGTACTTTGCTGTGCTGCTGTAATTGCAATAAGCATTGATCAATCTGTTGAAACACCTGCTGGCAGCATTCAAACAGGACTTCACCCTCCGATGTTAAACTTAATTTTCGGGCTTCGCGCACAAATAACACCAGACCCAAAACTTGTTCTAAGTTTTTAAGTTGTTTGCTCACTGCACTTTGAGTCACAAATAGCTTTTCTGCAGCAATGGTGACACTTTCATAACGCGCCACATAATAAAAAAACTTAAGTGAATTCAAAGACAATCGCTCAATCATTCCAAAAACTCATACATAACAGGAATTAACTTCAATTTTAAATATAACAAGAATATGAAAAATATAAAAAATCTTTAATGAAGCAATTTAGGAATAAATGAGTGAATGAAATCATTGCTGTGGGTTTGGTTACCCTGCTTGCAGTTATTAGTCCAGGTGCAGACTTTGCCCTTGTCACCCGAAACAGTTATCTCTATGGCCGCCATTTAGGCATGTGTACCGCCTACGGTATTGCAATGGGTGTCTGGGTACATATCAGTTATAGCTTGATTGGACTGAGCTTTTTACAACAATACATCCCCAGTTTAATTCAACTGATTCAATATATCGGTGCAGGCTATTTGATCTATATTGGTTATAAAACCTTTACACTCCCCCCCATTCTGTTTGACGAAAACAACTGTGATATCACGCGCTGGCAGGCCATCAGACATGGTTTCCTCACCAACAGCCTCAACCCCAAAACCACACTGTTTGTCATGAGCATTTATTCACAGGTGATGACCAGTGGCAACAACCTGCACACATTAATCGGATATGGTGTTTTTATCTCTGGCAGTCATTTGGTTTGGTTTTGCTTGGTTGCATTGTTTTGTTCCACACCGCTTATTCGCAACAGAATTCTCGCCCAACAAGTCAGTATTAATCGAGTCATTGGCTGCATCCTCAGTGCTTTAGGCATAGGTCTTTTTTTCACTCATTTTTAAATCTCCCTTTCAAGCGCAACAATCACAGCAAACGATTGGCATAAAAAAACGCCCTGCTCGGGCGTTTTCATCTTTAACTTGTTCGGTCATACATGCACTGTGCTCATCGCAGTGCAACATGTCACATCACGCTGGCGTGTGGTACATGAGATAGAGTTCATTTAAATTTTCAGGAATTTCTTCTGCCAATTCGTCCATCAACTGGCCATTACGGCGGAAAGATTCCATTTGTGGATCTTCTTCATCAATTCCGCTAAAGACCATGATCGGTAAAGTTAAATCGATCAGTTGCTCTTCAAATTCAGGCGCAAACCACGCTTCCTCATTAAGGAACATGGCATCAACAAAACCAACACTCCAATCGCCTAAGCTTGATTCAACATCTGCTTCTTCGATTTCAAATGGAAACTCGATTCCATTTTCATTGGCTAAATCCTGACGAATTGACTCCAGCCAAAGCTTGACCTGTTCAAGCACTTCGGCAGGAAGCTTGTTTTGATTACTCTCAAAAAGCTCATCTAACCAACGATCAAATTTTGGACCAACGGCAATTGCACACAAAAAGCCATGAGTCGCTGCGAAATCTAGACCGTATTCGTTTTGATCACCGTCAAGATAATTACTTAATAAGTCTAAATCTAACGTGCTCATTCTTTCATCCAATTTTAAAAATACATCGGCAACAGCATAACATTTTCAGACATGAAGTCTCAGCAATTTTGCTTAGTCTTCGTCATCAAGATCATCATCGTCGAAATCATAATCAAAATCTTTTAATTCTCGTTCTAAGCGACGTTGCGCTAACAACTCATCAATCAAACGACGTTTTTCTAATGATTCTTTGGCGCTGATTTTACCCGATGACTCATCAAAACTAACATCATCTTCACCGTAGTTATCATCATCTAATTCAAAATCTGTAGAAGACACTAAGTACCTCTAATGAAAAATATAAATGGGTCTAGCCGCTATTTATCGGTCTTCCGCACCCTTGTCAAGTTTTATTTGATTTTTTTGCTATAAAATCGTGTTTTGTACTTTTTTTCATCAGTTTTTTTGTGTATTTATAATCCAACAACGGCAACAATCAAAAAAAATCTTTAAGTAGGAATTGCTCTTGAAAAAATATGACTTAACCCCATATTCAAGTAACAAGCGTGAAAGCAAATCAATTTTTTATTTAAGGCAAACGGATCAAATCCAAAACATTCATCGTGAATTGTGCTATCATGCACGGTTTTTCACCGCCACAGATTCAACAAAAGAGTAAGCAAAGATGAGCGATATGAATTCCCCTACTTCGCAAGTAGCGGCTCTGATTAGCCGAGGCAAAGAACAAGGTTATTTAACTTACGCTGAGGTTAACGATCATCTACCAGACTCAATTACGGAAAGTGAGCAGATTGAAGACATCATCCAGATGCTTCAAGACGTTGGTATTCCAGTGCATGAACGTGCGCCTGAAACTGACGACACCATGTTTGGTGAATCAACTGAAGCAGCGGATGAAGTTGCCGAAGAAGAAGCTGCTGCCGTATTAGCATCGGTTGAAAGTGAGCCTGGTCGTACCACAGACCCTGTACGTATGTATATGCGTGAAATGGGTACGGTTGAACTTCTTACACGTGAAGGCGAGATTAGCATTGCAAAACGTATCGAAGAAGGTATTCGTGACGTTTTACACTCGATTGCTTACTGGCCAAATGCTGTTGAAGTTGTTTTACAAGAATATAATGACTTTTTAACTGGCGAGCGTCGTCTTGCCGATATTCTCTCTGGTTATTTAGACCCAGAAACTGACGAAGATATTCCTGAAGTTCTTGAAGAAGAAGCTGAAATTGAAGAAGAAGATAGTTCTTCTTCTAAAGGCAAAGATGTCAAGCTTGATGATGACGATGAAGAAGAAGAGTCTGAAGGTGATGATGATTCTGAAGGTGATTCAGGTCCAGACCCAGAAGTTGCCAAAGTTCGCTTCTCTGAATTGGAAGCAGCTTGGAATGAAACCAAATCTGTTGTAGCAAAACATGGTCGCAATAGCGAAGAAGCAAAAGCTGCCCTTGAAGCACTTGCTGCCGTATTTATGATGTTCAAATTCACGCCACGTTTATTTGACATCATTTCAGAAATGATTCGTGGTACACATGAGCAAATCCGTTCAAATGAACGTGAAATCATGCGTTATGCAGTGCGTCGTGGCCGTATGGACCGTAACCAGTTCCGTACCACCTTCCCTGAGCAAGAATCAAATCCAGCTTGGTTAGATGAGCAAATCGCGAAAGCACCTGCTGAAACCAAAGCACATTTGGAAAAAGTTCGTCCAGACGTGTTGGCATTCCAGCAAAAGATTGCCGATATCGAAAAAGACCTTGGTTTGAACGTGAAAGATATCAAAGATATCTCTAAACGTATGGCGGTTGGTGAAGCAAAAGCTCGCCGTGCCAAGAAAGAAATGGTTGAAGCGAACTTACGTTTGGTAATTTCGATTGCGAAAAAATATACCAACCGTGGCTTACAGTTCCTTGACTTGATTCAAGAAGGTAACATCGGTTTGATGAAAGCCGTAGACAAGTTTGAATACCGTCGTGGTTATAAATTCTCGACCTATGCAACTTGGTGGATTCGTCAGGCGATCACACGTTCGATTGCGGATCAGGCACGTACTATTCGTATTCCAGTACACATGATTGAGACCATCAACAAGATCAATCGTGTCTCTCGTCAACTTCTTCAAGAAATGGGCCGTGAACCGACTCCTGAAGAATTAGGTGAGCGTCTGGAAATGGACGAAGTTAAAGTTCGTAAAGTACTTAAAATCGCAAAAGAACCGATTTCGATGGAAACACCGATCGGTGATGATGAAGATTCGCATCTTGGTGACTTTATTGAGGACTCAAACATCACTTCACCAGTGGATGCTGCGACCTCAGAAGGCTTAAAAGAAGCGACTCGTGAAGTACTTGAAAACTTAACTGAACGTGAAGCGAAAGTATTGAAAATGCGTTTTGGTATTGATATGCCAACCGACCATACTTTAGAGGAAGTAGGTAAACAGTTTGACGTAACACGTGAACGTATTCGTCAGATTGAAGCGAAAGCATTACGTAAGCTTCGTCACCCTTCTCGTTCAGAACACTTACGTTCATTCCTGGAAAACGACTAATCTTTGGGAAATCTTGTGCTAGAGCAATGCATGGTATTGGTTTAGCGCAGGACTTGAAGTTCAACACTTCATCCCCATTTATGTATTAGATCAAAAGCGCCTGCACTGATGCAGGCGTTTCAAATTAAGAGGTTGCTCATGTTAGACCGCACTCCTTCTCGTGAATTACAAGAACATCTTTGGGTTTTCCCAATGGACTATCCAATCAAATTGATTGGTAATGCAGGGGATGAACTTCGAGTGGCTGTTGTTGATATTTTGCAGAAGCACTTCCCAGAATTTGATGGCGACACTGTAAAAGTTCAGCCTTCACGTACAGGTAAATACCACTCTTTAACCGCACAATTGCGCTTCGAAGAGTTAGAACAAGTTCATGCCTTATATGCTGATCTTGCAGCCTGTCCTTTAATTAAGACAGCGCTTTAATCAAAAAATCCAAAATGCGAAAGTGTTTTGGATTTTTTTTGCAATAAAAAATAAAGCACAACTTTTCAATCCATCCCTATTTATCTGACTCAAATCACTCCATAATTCAACGACCGATCCATTCAAAGCTGCCAAGGAAATTCTGCTGTAATGAGCGTTGCAAAACCGACTTTAATCATTCGCTGTTTTAAAGATCTACAAGATTACACGACTCGTTTTGAAGCCATGAAAGACTTCACAACCTATCGTGATGAAAACACCCCTGATGAAGTTTGGCTGCTACAACATCAAGATGTCTTGACCCAAGGACAGGCAGGTAAAGCAGAGCATATTCTGATGCACAGTCATTTACCGGTTGTACACACCGATCGTGGTGGGCAGGTCACATGGCATGGCAAAGGTCAATTGGTTGCCTATTTCCTGTTCGACCTGAATCGCTTGAAATGGCATGTCCGCACCTTGGTTAGTTTTGCAGAACAAGCCATGATTGATCTGCTCAAACAATACAATATCGATGCCTATGCCAAACCTGATGCACCGGGCGTGTATGTGGATGAACGCAAAATCGGTTCCTTAGGTTTTAAAATCCGTCGTGGTCGTAGTTATCATGGCCTTGCCCTGAATATTGACTGTGACCTCACTGGCTTTCAAACCATCAATCCATGCGGTTACGCAGGCTTGGAAATGGTGCGTTTACAAGACTTACTGCAAGATTACCCAAGCTTCGAACAACTGTGTACGGATTTTATTGGCTATTTAAAAGATACACAGCTCTTTAATGACCCTATAGTCAAATCTGAATAATTTACTTTTCAATTCCACAAAAATAAATTAGAGTAAATACTCTAAATTAGCTTTAGCATAATTTTAACAAGGGATAAGCAAGTGATTTCAACCAAAGCCGTGAAGCCCACCTTGCAATTTGCCTACGTCAAACTCATGATGGATGTTGTGGGTCGTGGCCTCGTAATGGCAAGCCAAGTGGATGATGAAGTACAACAGGAAGTGTCCAAGTTTCCTATTGGTTTTATCCTTTCAATGAATGTTTTCCCCAATGGACCTGCATTTGTTGCTCGAGTAACCGAAGAAAAACAATTAGAACTATTGTCCAATTACAAAGGCAAGCCTGATTTAACCATTACCTTCAAGCATCTAACTCATGCTTTTTTGGTATTTTCTTTTCAGGAAAGTACTGCACAAGCCTTTGCCAATGACCGTATGATTGCCGATGGTGATGTTTCAAGTGCGATTCGTCTAGTGCGTTGCTTGAATAAAATGGAAGCCCTGATCTTACCTAAGCTAATCGCTTCACTTGCAGTCAAACGCTACCCTGCTGAATTAACATTAAAAGAAAAATTCACGGGTGCCAAAAATATCTATCTTAAAGTCGCAAAATCATATCTGAAACGGAGCGCATAACATGGCTAAGCCTTATTACGAGTTTTTCTGTCCTGTAAAAGTCATTGCTGGTAACGCTGCCTTAGAGCATATCCCATTTGAACTTGCGACGCTTGGTGCAAAACGCCCCATGGTCATTACTGATAAAGGTGTGCGTGCCAATGGTTTACTCAGCCCAATTGAAGCAGCATTCAGTACCACCGATGCGGTGATTGGTGCGATCTTTGATGATGTTCCACCCGATTCAAGCTTGGAAGTGGTTCGCTTAGCCGCAGAACTGTATCGCAAGCAAAAATGTGATGCGATCATTGCGATTGGTGGTGGTTCTGTCATCGACACCTCTAAAGCAACCAATATCTTGGTGTCTGAAGGTGGTGACGATTTATTGCAATATTCAGGGGCACATAACCTACCAAAACCACTAAAACCTTTCTTTGTGATCCCAACAACGTCTGGTACAGGCTCGGAAGCCACTATGGTTGCCGTAGTTTCGGATACACAACGTAATGTCAAACTGGCTTTTGCCTCTTATTACTTGATGCCACATGCCGCGATTCTTGATCCACGCATGACCCAAACTTTACCGCCACATCTGACTGCCATGACTGGCATGGATGCACTGACGCACTGTGTCGAAGCCTATACCTGCTTAGCTGCTAACCCGCTCAGTGATGCCTATGCCAGTGCAGGCATTAAAAAGATCAGCGAAAATCTGTTCAAAGTTCTAGACAATCCAAGCGATGTACAAGGTCGTTTAGAACTGGCTCAAGCTTCTACCATGGCAGGGATTGCGTTCTCGAATTCAATGGTCGGTTTAGTTCATTCATTGGGTCATGCATTGGGCGCAGTTGCACATTTACCCCACGGTTTATGCATGAACTTATTCCTGCCCTACGTGCTGGATTACAACAAAGAAATTAATGGCGACAAGATTGGTGAGTTACTGCTGCCACTCGCGGGTGCTGATATTTATGCTCAAACGCCAGCCAATTTACGTGCAGACAAAGCGATTGCCACAATTTTAGCGATGCGTGATCGTTTATTCAGCCTGACCAAATTGCCACGCACTTTACGTGAAACAGGTAAAGTCACTGAAGCACAACTGGATGAAGTGGCTGACAAGGCGCTGAATGATGGTTCCATCATTTACAATCCGAAAGAAGCAAACTTGCAGGACATTCGTGCAATCTTACAAAAAGCATGGTAATACACTGAGTTAAATCAAGATTTAGCACTTAAAAGCCTCGATATTGATTGAATATCGGGGCTTTGTATTTTTAAATGAATCTTTATTCATCTATTTATTTACCCAATTGGCAAAAAAATTGCTAAAAAAAGCATAAAAGTACTGACAATTTATAGTGTTTTAGGATAGATTGGCGCACTTTCGTTTTTTGTACGGGGGATCGTTTTTGTCTCAAACGATCCTTAACACTATGGCTGATCTTTGATCAACGATTATGAGGATAACGCCGTTGACAAATTTATCTGGGACTCAACCAACAGCGAAGCTTCAAAAGAATCTTGTGCTTTGGCACATCATCATTATTGGCTTAGCTTATATTCAACCATTAACTTTATTTGATACATTTGGTTTAGTATCTGAACGAAGTGGTGGTCATGTACCGACTTCCTACATATTTGCCTTAGTTGCAATTCTTTTAACGTCGATCAGTTATGGTCATATGATTCGTCGTTATCCGTCTTCTGGTTCTGCATATACTTACGCCCAAAAGTCGATTCACCCTAATGTTGGTTTTATGGTGGGTTGGTCTTCATGGTTAGATTATTTGCTCTCTCCTCTGGTGAATATCATTCTTGCCGATATTTATTTGAGAGCACTCTTCCCAGAAGTAAATAACTGGATTTGGGTAATTGGTTTAACCGTTCTGATGACGGTGATCAACCTGTTTGGTGCACGTTTTGTCGCGCGTTTTAACAGTACCATTGTCGTAATCCAGCTCGGTGTCATTTTCTACTTTGTGTATCAGGTCTATATCCTACTTACACAAGGTGTGTATGCCGATGGCACACTCAATCCAGACAAAGCTGAGTTATGGTCGCTTGCGCCATTCTGGAATGAAGTGACCTCTGTCGGGGCGTTAATTGCAGGTGCGACCGTACTCTGCTTCTCGTTTACCGGGTTTGATGCGCTTTCTTCACTGGCAGAAGAAACCAAAGATGCTGAAAAAACCTTGCCACGTGCAATTTTCACCACAGCATTACTTGCGGGTATCATCTTCATTGTCAGCACCTACTTTATTCAGCTTTACTTCCCAAGTAATCCGACGACCTATTTCAACCCACTGGATGAGTCTCAACCAGTCATGGTTGCAGCCATTGGTAGTCTGGCATTTAAGACTATGGTGCTCTACTTTGCAGTGGTAGCAGTGATGGCATCAGGTATTTCGGCACACGCAGGTGTATCACGCTTGATGTATGTGATGGGCCGTGATGGTGTAATCAATAAAAAATTATTCGGTCATATTAGCCCACGTTTACACACCCCAACTTACAACATCCTGATCGTTGGTGTTGTGGCTTTATCTGCAGGCTTCCTTGATCTTGAGCATATCGTGAACTTGATTAGCTTTGGTGCATTAACTGCATTTAGCTTTGTTAACTTCTCGGTGATTTCTCGCTATGCGTTGAGAGATGGCAAGAACAAGACACCAAAAGACATTATCAGCTATATCATTATCCCAACACTGGGTTTCGCCAGCGTGTTTATGATGTGGTTGGAAATTGACAAATTAGCTTTACAGATTGGTTTGGCTTGGGCCGTCATTGGTGTCGGTTATCTTGCCTACAAGACCAAAGGCTTCAAATACAATGCACCACAGCATAATGAATTTGATGACAGACACTAATTGTTAACGGAATAAAAAAGGCGCTAAATGCGCCTTTTTTATTGTCTTAAAAGCTCAACCATGCAATTTTTCAACAATCGACTTCACACGTTTTGCATAAAGTTTCGCTGTTTCCAAGTCCCCTGTCGGAATCTCATCGGTACTCGCATCCGATGGTGACTGAACCAGCAATCCAACCGAGCCACCTAAGTTGTTTACATCTTCACGTTTTGCATCTTTGGTATTGGCTGGTAATAACCCCAAACTCACCCAAATACCACCATGCTGAGAGGCCAAGGTTTGTAATTGAATCAAGGTCACTTGCTTATCACCATTCAAACTCGCGCTGTTTGTAAAACCTGCAAAGACTTTATCTTGCCAACCACGGGTAAACCAGATTTTTGAAGATGCATCGGCAAATTTCTTAAATTGCCAAGGCGTTGCCGCCATATACGTCGGTGCGCCAAAAACAATACCCTGCGCATCATTTAAAGTCTGCCAGTCTTGCTCTGTGATCTCACCATTCTGATCAATTTCAATCAAAGCGGCATCAATCGCACCTGCAAAAGTTTCAGCAACCACTTTGGTATGGCCATAGCCAGAGAAATATACAACCGCAATTTTTGTCATGGGATTATCCAAAATTTTTCAAAAGTTCGATTTAATGATATATTTTAGAAACTAGATGTCAATTAGTTACCTATTGGTAACTACGGGCATCACATTGTAGAAATGAGGGTTGTCGCTATGAATCAGGCATTAAAATATGATATTTATCAACAACATTGTCCTGCTCGTTTATTTTTTGAAAAAATTGCAGACAAATGGGTTTTGTTGATTATCAATACACTCGCCCGAGATACCCAACATTTCAATTTACTCAAAAAGAGCATTCAAGGCATCTCACCTAAAGTATTGTCCCAGAAACTAAAAATGCTGGAACGTGATGGCTTTATTCAAAGACAAGTACAAGATACGGCACCGATTCGGGTTGATTATTCACTCACACCACTCGGTCTGGAAGTTGCAGAAATGGCGTACCAACTCAAAGATTGGGCTGAAAGTAACATCGAACAAGTAATATACGCTCAACAACGTTTTGATACGATACAGCAACAACAATTCGAATAATTTCGTGAGATGCATATGTACCCACAGCCTTTGATTGCGGTAGCCGATGTTGAGAAAACCAGCCTGTGGTATCAAACGGTACTGGGTTTAAAGAGCGGACATGGTGGCGGAGAATATGAACAATTGCTGTTTGGGCAGTGCATGGTGCTGCAATTGCATCAATGGCAAGCCCATGACCACTCACATATCGGAGACCCGAAACGGGTAGTTGGTAACGGCGTTTTACTTTGGTTTGAAAGTACTCAATTTGATGAGATTGCAGAGAATTTACAAACCCATCAAGCCGAAATTTTAGAAGGCCCCAAATACAACCCCAATGCACATCACCGGGAGATTTGGTTTAAAGATCTGAATGGTTATACGTTGGTTGTGGCCAGCCCGTATGGTGATCTCTAAGCTGCGAAACTAGAGTTGTTTAAACCCCTGTTGTCGCCACGCTTCATAGACAATCACGGCAGTTGCATTCGAAAGGTTTAAGCTTCTTGAATTTTCCGCCATCGGCAAACGAATCCATTGCTCTTGCGGGAACATCAAACGCACCTGCTCTGGCAGACCACGGGTTTCAGGCCCCATCAACAAAGCAACTGGGCGATTCAGATTAACCGTTTGCGGTGTCGCTGTCCCTTTGGTGGTAAGCGGAAAGACATGCTCAACGCCTTTGGTTTTTAAGTCGGCAAGACAAAGTTCGATATTGTCCCAGATTTGCATTCTCGCCCACTCGTGGTAATCCAGACCTGCACGCTTCAACTTCTTATCATCCAGCTCAAAACCCAATGGTTTGACTAAATGTAGCTGCGCACCTGTATTGGCACATAAACGAATGATATTACCTGTATTCGCTGGAATCTCAGGCTCATATAGAACGACATGAATCACAAATTTTCTCTACTTTAAAATCTCCCCTAGCCCCTCTTTAAAAAAGAGGGGGACTCCTCCCTTTTTTAAAGGGAGGTTGGGAGGGATTGCCATTTTAACTGTTCACGTAGACTCACCACTTCACCAATAATGGTTAAAGTCGGCGCCACGATCTGATGTTCAGATACTTTGGTTGCGATGTCTGCCAATGTACCTACCACCACTTTTTGCTCAGGGGTAGTACCTTTGGAAATTAAGGCCACAGGCATGCTTGGACGCTGGCCATGGGCTATCAATTGCTCACAAATACGTTCCAAACCGACCAGTCCCATATAAAGGACTAAAGTTTGGTTTTCGTAAACCAGTTCATTCCAAGGTAACTCAGGTGAGCCTTCTTTTAAATGCCCTGTCAGGAAACGCACACTTTGCGCATAATCACGATGCGTTAGTGGAATACCCGCATAAGCCGAACAACCTGAAGCTGCGGTAATCCCCGGCACAACTTGGAACGTCACATTGGCTTCCACCAACTCTTGAATTTCCTCTCCACCACGCCCAAAGATAAAAGGATCACCACCTTTTAAGCGGCATACACGTTTACCTTGTTGCGCATAATCTACCAATAAGGCGTTGATACCATCTTGTGGAACAGAATGATTAGAACGTGCTTTACCCACATAAATCTTTTCAGCATCACGGCGACACAAATCTAGAATCGGTGCTGACACCAAACGGTCATAAATCACCACATCGGCTTGTTGCATCAAACGTAAGGCTTTTAAAGTCAGCAGTTCTGGATCACCCGGCCCTGCTCCCACCAGATACACCTCACCTTTCGGCGCAGTCCATTCTGTTAAAGCCTGCTCAATCAGATCATTGGCTACATCGATATTATCATTGAAAACCTGTTCTTTCAGCGGGCTGGCATACAGGTTTTCCCAGAAGACACGGCGTTCGTCTGGATTGGCAATTTTGGCTTTGACTTGCTTACGCCACTGGCCTGAAAATTCAGCCAATTTGCCCATACCATGCGGCACAATGGTTTCGATCTGAGTACGTAGCTGTCTGGATAACACGGGTGATGCGCCATTGGAAGCCACCGAGATTACCAAGGGCGAGCGATCAATAATCGCAGGCACCATAAAGCGACAATGCGGAATATCATCAACACTATTCACCAGCAGATGACGCTGTTCACACTGTTCAAATACACTTTTATTGACTTCGGGCTGATCTGTCGCAGCAATCACCAAGCGATAAGGCATTGACAAAACATTTTCAGAAAAAGGCGCTTGAATATATTGCCCTGTCGATTGCTCAACCAGTTGGCGTAATTCAGGAAGGATGTCTGGTGCAATCACATCGACGATTGCACCAGCTTTGACGAGCAGGCTTGCTTTGCGGTAGGCAATATGCCCACCACCCACAATCAGACCACGTTGCTGCTGCAACTTTAAAGAGATTGGGAAAATTTCCACATCACGCCTCTATATTTTCAATCTGACTGAGCTCAAGCAAAAACGATGCACACACATTCGATGCAAAGTTTAGTCGATATAGCTAACACCGCCCATATATGGACGTAAAACTTCTGGAATCTCGATTGAACCATCAGCACGTTGATAGTTTTCCATCACCGCAAGCAAGGTACGACCCACCGCTAAACCTGAACCATTCAAGGTATGCACCAATTCGATCTTCTTCTGATCGACACGGTAGCGTGCTTTCATACGGCGTGCTTGGAAATCGCCCATATTTGAGCAGCTTGAAATTTCACGATAGGTATCTTGGCTTGGTACCCAGACTTCTAGGTCATAGGTTTTAACTGCGCCAAAGCCCATGTCACCACCACAGAGCAAAATCTTACGGTACGGTAAGCCCAATGCCTGCAAAATACCCTCTGCGTGTGCAGTCAATTCTTCAAGTGCCTGCATAGAGTGCTCTGGTTTCACGATTTGCACCATTTCGACCTTGTCGAATTGGTGTTGGCGAATCAAACCACGGGTATCACGACCATAAGAACCTGCTTCGCTACGGAAACATGGGGTATGTGCAGAATATTTCAGTGGTAAACGATCAGCATCAATAATTTCGTCACGAACGAAGTTGGTTACTGGCACTTCAGCCGTTGGAATCAGGTAATACTCTTTTTCACCTTGTAGCTTGAATAAATCTTCTTCAAACTTAGGCAGTTGACCTGTACCACGTAAGCTGTCTGCATTGACCAAATATGGGACATAAGCTTCGGTATAGCCATTTTTAAGCGTATGTGTATCCAGCATGAACTGAGCCAAAGCACGTTGTAAACGCGCCAAAGGACCTTTCAAAACACTGAAACGTGAGCCTGTTAATTTGGTCGCAGTTTCAAATTCCAGACCACCCATCATTTCACCAAGGTCGGTATGATCTTTAATCTCGAAATCAAATTGACGTGGTGTGCCCCATTTTAAGATTTCAAGGTTATCGCTTTCATCTTTACCAAAGGGAACAGATTCATCAGGCAAGTTTGGAATCGCCAATGATTTTTGCTCAAGCTCGGCTTGCAACTCAGCTAAAGCCACTTCCGCAGCTTTAATCTCATCACCAATGGCTGCCATACGCGCCATGATTTCAGAAGCGTCTCCACCCGACTTTTTGATTTGACCGACTTGCTTGGCACCCGCATTACGCTCAGCTTGCAAGTTTTCAGCTTTGGATTGCAAATCTTTACGGCGAGCTTCTAAATCAGCCCACTCTTGCACATTTAGCTGAATACCACGTTTTGCCAAAGCAGCGTTGACCGCTTCGATATTATTTCTAAGTAATTTTGGGTCGATCATAATCAATCATGAATAGAGAAAAAAACTGGCTATAGTGTAAGGCTTTAACCTAAAAAAATACAGCGATTGGCAACAAAGTCTCAGCATCTACACCTGAGATGTAGATGCTGGAGAAGAACTAGTTTGGATCTTTAGGCAGGCTCGGTAAATATTCCGCCTTCACAAACTGTTTGGCAGCATAATATGGTAACGTCAATTCACTCATGCCTTCAGCATAGGACGCCAGTTCATACAGCGGATAAACAAATACGATACCATTCACACCATAATAATAGTTATCGCTGATCTGGAGTTGCTCTTTCTTGATGCTATGGTCTTCGAGCCAGTTTTGATTGGATGCATACAGTTCATCACGCAGTTTGGTATTCATATCAGGCTTGAGCAATTCACTGACCGTGATATGTTTTTTATTGCTCAAATCAAAATTCACAAATTCTTGATGTGACATACCATGTGCCGCCCCCGCAGAATAGGAATAAGTCTGAATCGCAAAAGTCGCTAGATTATAGTTTTGCCCAATAAAACGCACATAAGTACTGCTTTCACTTTGCGATGGCTCATCCGCTGGAACTTTTACTTTTTGATCCGCAATATTGGAAAATGCATTTGGCTCGGCCTTTTTCATCCGGTTTACGAAATAGTCATCAATCCATTTCTGATTGGTTTCAACTGTTTGTAAATCATAAGTGGTACAGCCATCCTCCAGACACACTTTTTGTTTTGGCAGTTTAACCGCCATGACTTTTGCATGAATCAATGGAATATCCACTTTTTCCGTTGTCGCTGAACTGTCCTTTTTGGGTTGGCAACCCGCAAGTGCAACAACTGTCAGAATTGGGAGCAGTGGAATCATTTTTGATAATTGTGAAGTCTTCATCGTCATGCAAGTCTCTGATGTTTTTCTTCACTATACAAAGCCTTGCCCAGAGATGAAATTAAAAAATGTATCCAGAATTCGCCCAGAAAAAAAGCCGCAACAGTTGCGGCTTTTTAGAGGAGGCAATCGATTACTGATCAATAATATCGGTGCCTTTAGGTGGGGTAAAATTAAACACCGAAGCTGGAATCGGCTGATTCACTTTCAGGTTGCTAAAACGCACATAAGTGGTCTGACCTAAAGAGTCCTGTAATACCATCAAGTTGGGCGCTTTATTCGCTCCAAAACTAATGGTCAGACTTTGGAAAGCCCCATCTTCCTGTTTTGGATACAAGGTGTAATACAACTTGGTGCGGTCAGGCTGAGTCACACGATATGTTTGCATGATCTGATTGGTATTACCTGATAACAACAATGCAGGCGTATTGGCAATTTGGTCATCCAGACTTTGACGTACCGCTTGCTGTAAGTCTGGATCATAAATCCACACCACTTTACCTGTAGTCACGATCGTTTGTTTTGCTGGACTCGTGGTCTCCCAATAGAACTTTCCGGGACGTTCAACTTTCATCGTCCCCTTAAAAGCCTGATTCATATGTTGAGCAGTTAAACCCTTTTTTTGTACTGCTTTATTACTGGTTGCCACTTTTGTGGTTTGTTCAAAATCTGCGGTGAATCGTTGCAAGCCAGATAGCTGTTGAACCAAACTGGTCGTGGCT
The DNA here is from genome assembly GCF_024582815.1 of Acinetobacter colistiniresistens. Lineage (NCBI taxonomy): Bacteria > Pseudomonadati > Pseudomonadota > Gammaproteobacteria > Moraxellales > Moraxellaceae > Acinetobacter > Acinetobacter colistiniresistens. The sequence continues at coordinate 1,568,653 of NZ_CP102099.1, read as the reverse complement.
TGCTGGGCCGATGCAGCAACTGGTGCAGCGAAGACCTGACTACTCACAACAGGAGCAAGTGTCATTGCACTTAACGTTGCAGCATAAGCCATTTTTTTTACGAAATTCATAAAAACAACCTTCTATCAGATTTCTACTGGTATGACGACATCTTACTGTTTTTGATCATTAAAAAAATGAAGAAAAGCAATGGTTTTGTGTAATTCGTGTCGCAAAGTTCTGCATTATGTATGAAGTTACAGCCTTTATGTAGAGATTGTAAGAACGAAAATTAACTTTTCGACCATTCACCAGTGGCATTCGTCAATGTCCGATCAGGGAAAATTATTGATCAGCTTGAATCTAGACGGATCATCAACATTTGCTAAGCTAAAAACCAATGATTTTAACCTGTATCATTCATGAAAAGTCTTGCCTTTATCCACCGCAATGACACTCGATTTGCGATTGGTGATTTTTATCCAGCTCTTTCCGTGTTCTCTTATCAAGAGCTGGGCAATACCACCTCCCCCTTTTTATTGCTAGATCACCTAGGGCCAGGGCGCTTGGCGCCAAAAAGCAGTAAAAAAGGCGTGAATGAACATCCACACCGTGGTTTTGAAACGGTGACATTTGTGTTTGCGGGCGAACTACAACACCAAGACTCAACCGGGCAAGGCGGAATCATCGGACAAGGTGATGTGCAATGGATGACTGCAGCCTCTGGCATTCAGCATACAGAACATTTTAGCCCTGCCTTTCGTGAACGGGGCGGATACTTTGAAATGCTGCAATTATGGGTCAACCTTCCCGCAAAAGATAAGATGTCTCCACCGCGTTATCAAAGTTTATTGAATCACACCATCCCTAAAGTACCACTCGAACAAGATGCAGGCTATGTGCGGATTGTGGCGGGACAGTTTCAAAATATTCAGGGCATAGCACAAACATTTAGCCCGATGCAGGTCTTAGACGTTCATTTAAATAAAGGGCATCCGTTAATACTTCCTGCCCAGCATGGCGACAGCACTTTAATTTATCTCCGTAAAGGTAAGCTTCAATTCACTGAACATGAAGACATTTTGGAAGAACAAGCCTTAGCGGTAATGTCGAGCTTTGATACCGATGTTTCAATTACGGCATTAGAGCATAGTGATCTGCTATTTTTATCTGCGCCATCTTTGCAGGAGCCAATCAATGGACATGGCTTTTTTGTGATGAACAGTTATGCGGAAATTTTACAGGCCTATGAGGATTTAAAACGCGGGGCTTTTGGGAAATCTTAAAACCAATACATACTGCAAAAATCCAGTACATATAAAAAAACCCGCTAAAAGCGGGTTTTTCGAACTATTAAAACTTAAGCTTCAACAGTTACATAGCGACGGCCAAATTGACCTTTCACTTCAAATTTTACTACGCCGTCAGCAGTAGCAAATAAAGTATGGTCACGGCCCATACCAACATTTGCACCAGCGTGGAATTCTGTACCACGTTGACGAACGATGATGTTACCAGCAGTTACAGTTTGACCACCGTAAACTTTAACACCTAACATCTTAGGATTCGAATCACGACCGTTCTTCGTCGATCCACCGGCTTTTTTAGTTGCCATGTCTATTTACTCCTCGTATTAGCCTGCGATACCAGTAATTTTCAACTCGGTAAACCATTGACGGTGACCTTGTTGCTTACGGTAGTGTTTACGACGACGCATTTTGATGATGCGGATTTTGTCGTGACGACCATGGCCAACTACTTCTGCAGTTACTTTTGCGCCAGCTACAACTGGAGCACCGATTTGAATGTTGTCACCGTTAACAACCATTAATACGTCATCAAACGTAATAGTCGCGCCAGTTTCAGCTTTCAATAATTCTACTTTAAGGGTTTCACCCTCAACAACACGGTGCTGTTTACCACCGCTTTGGATTACTGCGTACATAATGTACTCCAACTTGCCCGTGTCGTCGTGTCGATAAAGGGATATACCGATCTTAAGACGAACGCCACTGGGGTTATACAAGGGGACAAATTTTAAGTGAAAATTGATCAAACAACAAGTGATTTTACATAAACATATGGATATCGTTAACTTGTTTGAATTTTTGAGCAAAATCAATTAGATTGATGACGAACTGTTTTGATTGCTTCTGATCAAAATTTGAAATACATTTAAAAAAACAAATTGCAACGATAACAAGCTGTGTTTTTACAACGCCATAATTAAAGTGATGGCATTCGGTGGGAAACTCCCTTTTCTGTCTAAATTAAGACCAAAAAACTCACCATCGTGTCTTAAATGACGGATTACACAGTCTGTATAACTGTTAAGTGGCCGATTAATTGATACACTTGGCAACATTACCCACCTATACGAGGTTTTTCTTCATATGGTTATCGATTTTAAGCAAGACATTCTCTCCCCTGTTGCGACAGATTTTGCTGCGATGGATCGCCTCATTAATGAAGGAATTAGCTCTAAAGTCGGTTTAGTGATGAGTGTCAGCAAGCATGTCGTAGAAGCAGGCGGTAAACGTATGCGTCCGATCATGTGCTTACTCGCTGCGCGTGCCTGCGGTCTAGCCAATATGCAACAAGCACAACACTTGGCAGCCGTGATTGAAATGCTACATACCGCGACCTTGGTGCATGACGATGTCGTAGATGAATCGAGCCTACGCCGTGGTCGCCCCACTGCAAATGCAACCTGGAACAACCAGACTGCTGTTTTGGTCGGTGACTTTCTGATTTCAAGAGCTTTTGATTTATTGGTCGATTTAAATAATATGACCTTATTAAAAGATTTTTCAACAGGAACCTGTGAAATCGCAGAAGGTGAAGTATTACAGCTGCAATCTCAGCACCAGCCAGAAACCACTGAAGAAACCTATTTAAGAATTATCCACGGTAAAACCTCCCGTTTATTTGAGCTCGCCACCGAAGGCGCAGCCATTTTGGCAGGGACGGAAGAATATCGTGAACCTTTGCGTCGCTTCGCAGGTCATTTTGGTAATGCCTTTCAAATTATTGACGATATTTTAGATTACACCTCTGATGCAGAAACATTAGGTAAAAATATTGGTGATGATTTAATGGAAGGCAAGCCGACTTTACCGTTAATTTCAGCATTAGCGCATTCAACTGGTGATGATCACGAGATCATTCGTCGTAGTATTGCAACGGGTGGTGTGGAGCATTTAGATAAAGTGATTGAAATTGTTCATCACTCAGGTGGCCTAGATTACTGTCAAAAACGTGCCCAACAAGAAACGGATGCCGCTTTAGAGGCGTTAAAAGCGCTACCAGATAATGAATATCGCCAAGCACTGATCAATTTGACTTTAATGGCTTTACATCGACTACAATAATTTTCTGACTATCTATGCAATTAACTGTATCTGATCTTTTTTTAAAAATGCAGGAACAGCTTGATCAACCTCAAGCTGTTCTTGATGAACAACTGCTGATTGAACTGGTCAATCGGATACGCCCCAAAAATTCCAATGATGCAGATGAAGTCAAACAACGTATTCATGCGTTGATCAAAATATTATTGCTGACACCAACATCAGCAATTCTCGTACAGAATTTTTTACTGAAACTGATCAGCCAATATAAACAGATTAGTTTATATGCCGATAGCGGCATTCTCTCGCTGGATGGCTTCTGGAATCAGTTAGGACAACGTTTAGGCGCACATTTCCTTCCTTTAGTCGAAGATGGCCAACAACTCAAAACCTTGATTGGGAAAGTCTTTCATCAGGAAAATGACAGTGAATGGCTCGATCTGATTGACAATCAGGACTGGATTACGCTCTTTAACCTGTTAGGTGAAAGTCAAAGCAATACTACTGAAAAACAGATTTCAAAGAATGAGCTCATTAAAGCCATTACGGTACTATCTTATCGGATCAGTGGGATCGGCTTATATCCTGAATTTATCAATGCACAACCCGATATTACGGAATATGAATCTCCTTTTCTGGTACAAAACCGAGAAATTGTAGAGTTCATTGAAAAATATAAAAAACAGATTGATGACCAAGATGCGGTTGCAGTTTTACCGCCACCAGATGCCTCTCAAGCCTTTGTAATGCTGGATCAATGTCGTGAAGTCGTACTGAAAATTCGCCGTGCCACTAAACGGATTGGTGTCAGTATCAGTCTGACCTATTTATTGTCGCTACTAGAGCAAGCCATTGACCGTATCGAACTGTTACTGACCTTACTGGCCAGCAAGAATGACGCTCGATACACGGCATTAGGTGAGTTAATCACTGACTTAACCAAAGCGCATTATAATGAGAAAAGTGTCCGTCATTTACTCACCTCAACCAGTGAGTTAATTGCCTTACAGGTGACGGAAAATGCCAGTAAAACAGGTGAACATTACGTAAGTACAGACAAAGCCGGCTTCTTTGGCATGTATAAAGCAGCCGCTGGTGCTGGTGCGATTATTGCCACCATGGCAACACTCAAGATTTTAACAGCCCGTTTGGTACTGGCGCCGTTTGGTCATGCTTTTTTATACAGCATGAACTATGCGCTTGGTTTTATGCTGATTCATGTGTTGCACTTTACCGTTGCCACCAAGCAGCCAGCCATGACTGCAGCCGCTCTGGCTTCAACCGTACAGCAACAAAAAGGCAGCAAAACCGCACAGATTGCAGAACTGGCCGCATTGATTATTAATATTATCCGAACCCAGTTCATCGCCATTTTAGGCAATATCTCGATTGCCATCCCAACTGCAGCATTAATTACCTATTTATGGCAATACAATTTGGGCGAACCTTTACTCAGTCATGCCAAATCGGCCACACTCTTACACAGCCTGAATCCATTCACCTCTTTAGCTGTTCCACATGCGGCAATTGCTGGTGTGTGCTTATTCTTCTCTGGTCTAATTGCAGGTTATTTCGATAACTTGGCAGTCTACCGTAAAGTCGGTCCTCGCTTAAAACAGCATCGAAGCCTAAAACGCTGGATGGGGCAAAAACGCTTAGACAAGTTTGCCAATTATATCGAAACCAATCTCGGGGCATTGGCTGGTAACTTTCTGTTCGGGATTATGCTTGGCAGCATGGGAACCATTGGATTTATTTTAGGCTTGCCTTTAGATATTCGTCACATCGCCTTTGCTTCAGCAAACTTTATTCAAGGTTTAATGACCATTGGCAGTCCTGACATTGGTTTGATTTTAGTCTCATTTCTTGGTGTGATGCTGATTGGTTTAACCAACTTATTTGTTAGCTTTACCTTGACCATTATTGTTGCACTTCGTGCACGACGTGTGCGTTTTGCACAATGGAAGCCCTTAGCAAAATTAGTAACCACCCACTTTCTCACGCGACCAAGTGATTTTTTCTGGCCTCCAAAGCAACCGGTCGAGGTTGAAGAGCAAAGCAAAAATAGTCCAACACCCCACTAAGCTTTTACAGACAAAGACCTCAAAGTAAAAGTCTAACCTTTGAACTATTTTTGCGCATAATCAGCCAACCAAAAAATAGTTTAAATGGATTGGTATTCCCTACATCTATTAATCAATAGACCTCTGCTCTGTCACGGTATCGCCTATGATCAGGAGAGACTATGACCTCAACGCCTACGTCTCTCAAAAGAAATGGAAAGATTTAAGTTATACCAGCTCATTTCCCCGCTTGGTTAGTAACCTGACACTGTTAACAAATAATTAGTACTTCATTTCTAAATACTGTACTTGAAGCCTAAAAGTCGATATAAATCTATATGTTCTAATTGGGTTGAATTACACCTTTAGAAGATCCTCTACAATATTAACTAGAGCATTTATGATAAGTAGAACCTCTTTTAACAGATGAAAAGATCAAAGTAAAAATGAGATATACATCAAATTTTGTTATGTTTTTTACTACATCTTAAAAAACATAGAAATGAAATTATCATAAAATTTCAAGACTTGACCAAAAGTGTACTCGCGAGTACACTTTCAAACACTCAACACCCCTAAACATCGGTTAAGCAAAAAATGAGTAGCGGATGCCTTACCTATTGCTTTGTATTGGTTGCTTTTTTTTAGGACTTGGTGTGATTGGATTAATCAATCCCAACGCATCAACTTTAGATCTTTTGAGTGTTCAAGCTTTTTTTGAGCACCGTTCATTTACGCTTAATCATGTAACAATTCTGCTTTCCAGACTCGGTGGGATGCCTTTTTACTATTTTTAACCACATTTTTGTGTCTTTACCAAACTTGGATTAAAAATTATAAAAATTTGATATTTATCTCTTTTAGTGTGAGTGGCAGTATTGCGATTGGTTGGGTTCTGAAATGGAGTATTGATCGGCCAAGACCAATGGAGTTTTATCACTTGGTTCAAAGTTATGGCGCATCCTTCCCAAGTGCCCATAGCCTTTATGCTGCAACCCTTGCGAGTTTAGCCATATTGTTGTGTCAACAATATAAACATCGCAACAGTGTCATTTTAGTATCTACTTTATGGTTTATCTTCATGGGGATATCTAGAGTTTACGCTGGGGTTCACTACCCAACTGACGTACTTGCCGGTTGGGGAATTGGGTTGATTTGGACTTCGTTGCTTTGGTTTTGGCTGTATCAAAGCACTTTCAGCAACAATTTGTTTTTAGATAAAAAATCTAAATTGAGGTGGAATAATGATGTCGGCTAAGCTTTGGGCTCCTGCCCTAACTGCTTGCGCATTAGCAACAAGCATTGCGCTTGTTGGTTGTAGCAAAGACCCTAAAAATGCACAGCAAGCTGCTGCTGCCCAAAAAATGCCGCCTCCAGAAGTGGGTGTCATTGTCGCTCAACCACAAAGTGTTGAACAAAACGTCGAACTGTCAGGGCGAACCTCAGCATACCAAGTTTCGGAAGTTCGTCCACAAACTGGTGGCGTGATCTTAAAACGATTATTTGCTGAGGGTAGCTACGTTCAAGCAGGTCAAGCACTTTATCAAATTGATGCCAATACCAACCGTGCCACAGCAGACAATGCTCGTGCAACCTTATTGCGTCAACAAGCAAACTTAAATGCCTTACGCGTGAAAGAAGGTCGTTATCGTCAACTGGTTGGAACCAATGCGGTTTCTAAACAGGAATATGATGATATCAATGCGCAAGTGAAATTGGCTGAAGCTGATGTTGCAGCATCTGAAGCAGCATTGAAAAATGCAGAAATTACTTTAGGTTACTCAACAGTTCGCGCGCCTATCTCAGGCCAGTCTAGCCGTTCTTCGGTGACGCCAGGTGCATTGGTCACTGCAAATCAAGCAGATCCTTTGGTGACAATTCAACAACTTGATCCAATCTATGTTGATATCAATCAATCGAGTGCTGAATTACTGCGTCTACGCCAACAGTTAAGCAAAGGCAGTTTAAACAACAGCAACAATACCCGTGTCAAGATCACGCTTGAAGATGGTTCAGAATACCCAGTTGAAGGTCAATTGGCTTTCTCTGACGCCAGTGTAAACCCAGATACAGGTACGGTGACATTACGGGCAGTGTTCTCCAATCCAAACCACTTGCTCTTACCAGGGATGTATGCAACGGCTAAAATCTCACAAGGCGTTTTGCCAAACGCATACCTAATTCCACAAGCAGCTGTATCTCGTTTACCGACAGGTCAAGCCGTTGCTTTAGTGGTCAATGCCAAAGGCACAATTGAGACTCGTCCAATTACAACCGTAGGTGTAAAAGGTCAGGACTGGATTGTAACTAATGGATTACAAGCTGGTGATAAAGTTGTTGTTGATGGTGTAGCCAAGGTGAAAGAAGGACAAGAAGTGTCTGCCAAACCTTATCAACCAAAAGCAGCTGAAGGTCAAAATACAGCGCCAAAAGCAGCTGAACAACAAAAAGCCAATTCACCAAAAGCTGAACAAAAAGCAACTGCAGAAGCTTAAGGGGTAGATTGCATGGCTCAATTTTTTATCCATCGCCCAATCTTTGCTTGGGTGATTGCACTGGTCATTATGTTGGCGGGTATTATCACGCTGACAAAAATGCCTGTTGCACAATATCCAACAATTGCTCCCCCCACGGTAACAATCTCTGCAACTTACCCTGGGGCATCTGCTCAAACTGTTGAAAATACCGTGACTCAAATCATTGAACAACAAATGAATGGTTTGGACGGTTTACGCTATATTTCTTCAAACAGTGCAGGTAATGGTCAAGCATCGATTAACCTAAACTTCGAACAAGGTGTTGATCCAGATATCGCCCAAGTTCAGGTTCAAAACAAACTACAATCAGCAACAGCACTTTTACCTGCTGACGTACAACGTCAAGGGGTAAAGGTCACCAAGTCTGGTGCAAGCTTCATGCAAGTTATTGCATTTTACTCACCAGATAACAGTCTTTCTGCATCAGATATTAAAGACTATGTGAACTCAAATATTTCTGAGCCACTCAGTCGTGTAGCTGGTGTCGGTGAACTCCAAGTGTTTGGTGGCTCTTATGCGATGCGAATCTGGTTGGATCCAGCAAAACTGACCAGCTTTAACTTGACGCCAAATGATGTTGCAACTGCCATTCGTGCCCAAAACTCGCAAGTGGCGGTTGGTCAGCTCGGTGGCGCACCAGCAACTGCGGGTCAGGTACTTAACGCCACAGTCAATGCACAAACCATGTTGCAAACACCTGAACAATTTAAAAACATCTTCCTGAAAAATACTGCAGGCGGTGCACAAGTTCGCTTAGGTGATGTTGCTCGTGTTGAACTTGGTTCAGATAACTATCAATTCGACTCAAAGTTTAATGGTAATCCAGCAGGTGGTGTTGCAATCAAACTTGCAACAGGTGCCAACGCCCTAGATACCGCAGCGGCCGTTGAAAAGCGTTTATCTGAGTTACGTCATAACTATCCAAGCGGTTTAAAAGACAAACTTGCATATGACACCACTCCATTTATTCGTTTATCGATTGAAAGTGTTGTACATACCCTGATCGAAGCAGTGGTCTTGGTATTCCTCGTCATGTTCCTGTTCTTGCAGAACTGGCGCGCAACGATTATTCCAACGCTGGCGGTACCTGTGGTTGTACTGGGTACTTTTGCCGTGATTAATATCTTCGGCTTCTCGATCAACACCCTCACCATGTTCGCAATGGTACTCGCCATTGGTCTGTTGGTGGATGATGCCATCGTTGTGGTCGAAAACGTTGAACGGGTGATGCAGGAAGAGCATCTCGAACCTGTGCCTGCAACTGAAAAGTCAATGAGTCAGATCTCGGGTGCTTTAGTTGGTATTACCAGTGTTTTAACAGCTGTATTCGTACCAATGGCATTCATCAGTGGGACAACTGGGGTCATCTTCCGTCAGTTCTCGATCACTTTGGTTACAGCAATGATCTTATCTTTACTCATTGCTTTAACCTTTACCCCTGCCCTATGTGCGACCTTGTTAAAACAACACGATCCAAACCAGCCAGAAAGCAACAATATTTTTGCGCGTTTCTTCCGTTGGTTTAACAGTAGCTTTGAAAAGGTTTCAGAAAAATATAAAAATGGTGTGAATCGTATGACTCACCATTGGATTTTTTCTCTGGTAATTTACCTTGCTACTTTTGTCGGTATCGTTGGTTTATACAAAATGCTACCAACTTCATTCTTACCAGATGAAGACCAAGGTGTGGTCATGACATTGGTGCAATTACCACCAAGTGCAAGCTTGGAGCGTACCGACAAAGTCATCAGCACAATGACCGACTACTTCCTACATAAGGAAAAAGAACATGTAGAGTCAATCTTTACAGTTTCTGGCTTCTCATTTACAGGGGTGGGGCAAAACGCAGGTCTAGCCTTCATTAAGTTGAAAGACTGGAGTGAACGTAAAACACCAGAATCACAGATTGGTGCCATCATTCAACGTGGTATGGCATTGAACATGATTGTGAAAGATGCGTCTTACATCATGCCACTACAGCTACCAGCAATGCCTGAATTGGGTGTGGCTTCGGGCTTTGATCTTCAGTTAAAAGATGCAAGTGGTCAAGGCCATGAAAAGCTGATTGCTGCACGTAATGCTATTCTAGGTATGGCATCACAAGATAAACGTCTTGCAGGTGTTCGTCCAAATGGTCAAGAAGATACACCACAATATCAAATCACCATTGATCAAGCGCAAGCAGGTGCAATGGGTGTCAGTATTGCAGATATTAATAGCACCATGAGCATGGCTTGGGGTGGTTCATATATCAATGACTTCGTTGACCGCGGTCGTGTGAAAAAAGTTTATGTCCAAGGTGAAGCGGATACCCGTATGATGCCTGAAGACCTAAACAAGTGGTATGTCCGCAACAATAAAGGTGAGATGGTTCCATTTTCTGGATTCGCCAAAGGTGAATGGACCTATGGTTCTCCTCGTTTAGAGCGTTATAACGGCGTATCATCTGTCAACATCCAAGGTACACCGGCAAGAGGTGTTAGCTCTGGTGATGCAATGTTAGCCATGGAAGAAATCGTAGGTAAGTTACCCTCTATGGGCTTAACTGGTTTTGACTATGAATGGACCGGCTTATCGTTAGAAGAACGTGATTCTGGTGACCAGAAAGGTCCACTATTAGTTCTTTCTTTACTCATCGTATTCCTGTGTCTTGCTGCATTATATGAAAGCTGGTCAGTCCCTGTGTCTGTCATACTGGTTGTACCTTTAGGTATTATTGGTGCCTTTGCTTTGACATGGTTAGGGATGACGATTAAAGGTGATCCAAACTTATCCTTTAACATTTACTTCCAAGTCGCACTTGTCGCTGTAATTGGTCTATCTGCGAAGAATGCGATCTTGATCGTAGAATTCGCAAAAGAATTACAGGAACAAGGTGAGGAGCTTTTTGAAGCAACTTTACATGCTGCAAAAATGCGTTTACGTCCAATTATCATGACCACACTTGCATTCGGTTTAGGTGTTTTACCATTAGCCCTTTCAAGTGGCGCTGGTGCAGCTAGCCAACACTCAGTCGGTTATGGTGTACTCGGTGGTGTACTCTCATCAACACTTTTAGGTATTTTCTTCATCCCTGTATTCTTCGTGTGGATTCGTAGTATCTTTAAGTACAAACCTAAAACTTTAAATAATCAGGAGCATTGATCGTGATGCAAACTGTATGGTCTATTTCCGGTCGTGGCATTGCAATCTCTGCACTCGCGCTGTCTTTGGCTGCCTGCCAAAGCATGCGCGGGCCAGAGCCTGTTGTAAGCTCAGATATTCCTGAAAGCTACGCGTCTTATGGTAATGCTTCTGGAAAATCAATCGCAGAACAAGGTTACAAAGATTTCTTTGCTGATCAACGTTTACTGCAAGTGATTGATCTGGCGCTTGCCAATAACCGTGATTTACGTACTGCGGCTTTGAATATTCAAAAAGCGCAACAGCAATACCAAATTTCGGAAAACAACCAATTACCAACGATTGGTGCAAGTGGCAGTGCGGTTCGTCAAGTTTCTCCAAATGTGAACCCAAATAATCCATATTCAACGTATCAAGTCGGCTTAGGCCTTACTGCATATGAGTTGGATTTCTGGGGTCGTGTACGTAGCTTGAAAGATGCAGCTTTGGATAGCTATCTTGCAACGCAGAGCTCACGTGATGCAACGCAAATCAGCTTGATCAGTCAAGTGACTCAAGCTTGGTTAAACTATTCTTATGCCAATGCACATTTAAAATTGGCTGATCAGACGCTGAAAGCTCAACAAGATTCGTTTAACTTAAACAAGAAACGTTTCGATGTTGGTATTGATAGTGAAATCCCAGTGCGTCAGGCACAGATTTCAGTAGAGACTGCCCGTAACGATGTTGCAAATTACAAAACCCAAGTCGCACAGGCACAAAACCTGTTGAACTTACTTGTGGGTCAGCAAGTGCCTCAAAACTTGTTGCCACAACAACAGGTCGCACGCATTACCCAAAAAGGTGCTTTAAGTGCAGGTTTACCAAGTGATTTGCTCAACAACCGTCCTGATGTTAAAGCTTCTGAATACCAATTAAGTGCTGCAGGAGCGAATATTGGTGCTGCTAAAGCGCAATTGTTCCCAACCATTAGCTTAACCGGTTCTGCGGGTTATGCCTCAACTGATTTAAGTGATCTGTTCAAGGCTGGTCATGGCGCATGGTCAATCGGACCTAGCTTAAATATTCCAATTTTTGACTGGGGTACACGTAAAGCCAATATCAAGATCTCTGAAACCGATCAAAAAATTGCACTGGCTAACTATGAAAAGTCAGTACAGTCGGCTTTCCGTGAGGTGAACGATGCTTTGGCGACGCGTGCCAACATTGGCGACCGCTTAACCGCTCAACGTCGTTTAGTCGATGCGACCAATACCACCTATAAACTTTCTAATGCCCGCTTCCGTGCAGGTATTGATAGCTATTTAACGGTATTGGATGCGCAACGTTCGGCTTATTCGGCTGAACAAGGTTTATTGTTATTACAACAAGCAGACTTGAACAACCAAGTCGAGCTGTATAAAACATTGGGTGGTGGCATAAAAGCGACGACCAGTGAAACCATAACGCATCAGCCTTCTAGTTCACAACAGCATTACGCAAAAAATAATTTTTATCTTTTGCAATAAAAAGCTCACTTCGGTGAGCTTTTTATTGCAACAATTGCGAATATTTCTTATCTTCAAAGTAAATAGATTAATGATTTTTGAAAATACAATGTTACTAAGCAGTTTAGAGTCTGTACCGGGTCACGAAATTTTACGTCAGCTTGATGTGGTTTATGGCAGCACCGTGCGCAGTAAACATGTCGGCCGTGATCTGATGGCTGGTTTAAAAAATATCGTGGGTGGTGAATTGACAGGTTATACCGAACTACTGGAGGAATCACGTCAGGAAGCCACACAACGTATGATTGACAAGGCTCAAGCATTGGGCGCGAATGCCATTGTCGGGATTCGCTTTTCAACTTCAAATATTGCCCAAGGCGCCTCTGAACTGTTTGTCTACGGTACCGCTGTGGTAGTGCAACCAGTTGCCCCTAAATTGCCTGATCCATTTGCTGCATAGGCAACGACATGGAAGGATTAATTTTTCAGATTGTTCTGTTTTTGATTCTCTTCGCAGTTGGCTGGGGCTTTGGTCGTCATATCGAACAAAAACACTTGCGCGAACTGGAGCAGAAAGAAAAACAATTTGCACATATTCGAATTGATACCAATCGTTTTGTGCAAACCACAGCGCGTGGGCAAATGATCAGCAGTAATGTAGTGATCTCACATGACTATTTTAAATATGTATTGGCCACCATTCGAAACTTTTTCGGCGGGCGTTTAGTCAGCTATGAAAGTGTGGTGGAACGTGCACGCCGTGAAGCTGTGATTCGTCTTAAGCAAGAAGCAGATGCCATGGGTGCCAATCAGATTATGGGCGTTCGACTCAGTACCACTGAATTGGGGATGCAAGGTGGGATGGTTGAAGTGTTTGCCTATGGAACAGCAATCATCAACACACATTAAAAAAATCCTGTGTATGACACAGGATTTTTGCTTAGGATTCGGCAAAGATCGCTTGCCAATAATGATAGGTTTTCTCCTCCCCATCCTCCAGCTTAAACTCATATGACATCTGCCGCGTTTCAGCAATTTCAAATTCCACAGGAAACTTGAATAACCCACCTGCATAAGCAAAGGTATGGTATTCGCCATTTTCACCACAGACATCGACGTCGCTCGGCATCCGCCCAATTAGCGCTGCATCGATATCTTGCCCAATAAACGACGCATCGAGCTTGCTGGCATCGGTCACGATAATTTTGGTTTTAATCCCTGAATCCAAGAAATTCTGCATGACTTGGTTAGAGTTGAGATTCCAAATGGGTTCAACCACTTCAATGCCTAATGGATGTAAACGCTCTTCCCGATATTGACGCACATCACTGAGATAGATATCACCAAAGATGAAATGTTCAACACCTTGGGCTTTAAAATGATGGGCAGCATCCAGCATCCGTTGTTCATAGACAGGCAGATTCTTTGGCAAAAATACAGGATAGAGTGGAATACCAATACTCTCGGCCTGCTTTTCCAACAGTGCATGTGGAATGGCATGCATGGACGACAACTCTGTTTCTTCATTGACCGTGGTTAATAAGGCAATCACCTCGAACTCGTCCTGCTGTAAGACTTTATACAATGCGAGGGATGAGTCTTTGCCACCGCTCCAATTAAAAACGGCTTTCTTGCGATTGTTCACACTTATTTCACTTTCATTTTGCGAATCATCTTATACAACAAGTTGGGTGACAATCGAGAGACCAACACACCCAATTGCTCTTTTTTCCCACCGACGACAATATATTGCTCGCCTGCCATTAAGGATTCCACCACCCGTTCAGCAAAAACATCGGCATCGAGACCATTTTCAATGGCTTCATCCTGATACCCTTGCGGTTTTCCTTCACCATTCAGCGCATTAAAAGAGACATTGGTTTTAACAAAACCAGGAAAGACCACCGAGACTTCAACCCCATCATTCGCTACTTCAGCACGCAAACTGTTGGCCCACATATGAATCGCCGCCTTAGCAGCAGAATACGTGGCACGATATTGCGTACCCAACAAGCCTGCCACACTGGAAACAAACACCACCCGACCTGATTTTTGTTGCAGAAAAGTGGGTAATACGGTTTTGGTAAAGAAGACTTGGGAAAAATAATCTACTTCCATAATGGCACGTTCAGTATGCATGGTGGTGTCTTGAATCAGGGCCCGTTGACTCAAACCCGCATTATTGATTAACCAATCAATCCGTCCCTTACAGGCCAAAACCTGTTCATGGGCATGGCGGACTTGAGCTTCATCAGTAATGTCTGCTGCAATCGAAAGGTGTTGTTCAGGTTTAAGTAAACCCACTCGTACCGCTTCCAGTTCATCATAACGACGTGAAGTCAGGACTACTTGTGCGCCTTGCAAGGCACATTCCCGTGCCAAGGCTTTGCCTAAACCGGAAGAAGCGCCTGTAATCCAGACCACTTTATTTTCAAGCGTTTTGAGTTTTGCCATTTTGATATTCTACCTATGCTTGCTGACGCATAAACTTAAGAAAGTAATCCACATATGTTGCAGCCAACTGCTGATCAATTTGCGAACCTAATTTTTCCAGACGCTTATAACCAAGATGAGTGGTCATATTAATCACTCCATTTAAGGTTTTATCGACCACAAAATTGAACTTCAAACATTTCTTCGGTTCGCGGATTAAATGAGTTACCCCAACATCAATCACTTCGGTTAATAATTTCAATGCTTTTAAAATTTCAGCATGATCACCCTGTATAAGTTTCTGGCTGGATGCTTGGATCTGCTCAGCCAATTGCTGCTTAACAGGATAAGTCATATAAATACGTTCATCTTCAAGATATAAGGTTTTAGAAAGATATTCGACCAAAGGAATTAAGCGGTCATTGCCAAAGAACGAGATTGACCATGGCATATACTTGCGAATGGCCTCTAAAATTTGTTGTATGACTTTTTCAGATTCACCCGTTTGTGAATGCTGCTGGTTTTCTTGTAATAGCACTATAAAAACCTGTTCAATCACTTCACAAGCCATTTCAGATAAAACATTACCTAAAGCATTAGCCTGACTCTCTTTATTTCCTTGTAATAACTGCGTCCGAATATGTGCAAATCTTGCATAAGTATCCGCATGAATATTTAAAAAAACGGCGGTCTTCATTCTAATAACCCTAATTTTTAGATCACATAAAAAAGAGCTTGTGATACAAGCCCTTTTATCAGATCAACTTTTCTATCATTTTTTGCATTGTACTTGCCGAATTTAGCACACTCTATTCTGTATCGACATGCATAAATGCTAAAAAATGCTTGACGCAATCTGTTGCCGCATCACTATCCACCTGATTGCCCATTTTCTCTAAACGCTTATAACTTAAATGTGCCGTCATATTAATCACTCCATTTAAAGTTTTATCCACTACAGTATTAAAATTCAGACATTTTTTCGGTTCACGAATCAAGCTGGTCACGCCTAAATCGACAATTTGAATCAAGGTTTGGAACACATCAACCATCTCACTGATTTCATTATTTTTCAGTTGCGTAACGAGCGTATGTGCTTGCTGAACCAATTGCCGATCAATCGGATAAGACACATAGACCAGCTCATCGTGATACTTGATCATATTGGAAAAATAATTGGCAAATGGACAGAGACGCTCATTGCCAAATAACGCAATCGACCATGGCATATATTTGCGTACCGCAGCAATAATCTGTTGAATTACTTTCTCAGATTCAGCCGTATATTTTTGGGTTAACTGATTCGGTTGGCGATTTTGGATCAATAACACGGAAAAGACCTGCTCGACAATCTCACAGGCAATTTCTGACAGCACTTCACCCAAGATACGAGACTGGCTTTCATGCGTGCCTGCATTCAGTTGCTGACGAATGCTTTCAAATTGTCCATGTGTAACGTCATTAATTTTCAACAGGATTGAATAAGTCATGAGCAGCACCTTTTTTAGTTTTTCGCATTTTTATATTGTTGTTTTAAGCATCAATATTTTTAAGTTATGTGATGCATTAGACAAATCTAATCCTATTTGTATAAAAATCCAACGCCTTTCATCGGCTTTTTTAGAAAAAAATGAAGTCTATAAAGATGTTATGGTAATTGAGTAGCCAATTAGCGGTAATCAAAACCATTTTATGAAGATGTACTAAACACCCTTCTATAACAGTTCAAAAAACCGCAAATTAGTCATTCTTTAAGCGGCTTTTATCATTCACATCCGCTCAGGCTGAAATGCCTACAGAAGCGAGGATTTTTTGCTACAATAGATCTAATTTTTTATTCAATTTTAATCTTCTGTACTATGACTGACGCTCAATCTGCTCAAAATATTGCAACCACTTACGATCCAACCGAGATCGAAAAGAAATGGTATCAAATCTGGGAACAACAAGGTTATTTCAAACCCTCAGGTCAAGGTGAATCATTCTGTATCATGATTCCGCCACCGAACGTCACGGGTAGCCTGCACATGGGGCATGGTTTTAACAATGCCATCATGGATGCACTGACCCGTTACAACCGTATGATGGGTAAAAACACCTTATGGCAACCCGGGACTGACCATGCAGGGATTGCAACGCAGATGGTGGTCGAGCGTCAATTGGGAGCGCAAGGTGTCAGCCGTCATGACTTAGGTCGTGAAAAATTCATCGAAAAAATCTGGGAATGGAAAGAGCAATCAGGCAATACCATCACCCGTCAGATCCGTCGTTTAGGTTCTTCAGTAGACTGGTCGCGTGAACGCTTCACTATGGATGAAGGTTTATCCAATGCAGTCAAAGAAGTCTTCGTTAAACTGCATGAAGATGGCTTAATCTACCGTGGCAAACGCCTCGTCAACTGGGACCCGAAACTACAAACGGCCCTGTCAGATTTAGAAGTTGAATCAGATAAAGAAGAAGCAGGTTCATTGTGGCACTTCAAATATTTCTTTGAAGATAAAAACCTTCGTACCCATGATGGTAAAGACCATATCGTTGTCGCTACGACTCGTCCTGAAACCTTGTTAGGTGATACTGCGGTTGCTGTGGCACTGGATGATGAACGCTATACACACCTTGTGGGTCAGAACATTATCCTACCAATTACAGGTCGTGCTGTTCCAATCGTTAAAGATGAATATGTCGATAAAGAATTCGGTACAGGCTGTGTAAAAATCACCCCTGCACACGACTTTAACGACTATGAAGTCGGTAAGCGTTGTGAATTGCCAATCATCAATATCTTCAATAAAAATGCAGAAGTATTGGCTGAGTTTGAATACATTGCCAAAGCAGGCGAGCAAATTTCTAAAACCATCCCTGCTCCTGCGGACTATATTGGTTTAGAGCGTTTTGCAGCGCGTAAAAAACTGGTTGAACAAGCTGAAGCTGAAGGCTGGTTAGATCAAATCCAACCTTATACGCTGAAACCACCTCGTGGTGACCGTTCAGGTGTGATCGTTGAGCCATTATTGACAGACCAATGGTATGTAAAAATTGCACCATTGGCACAACCTGCAATTGAAGCGGTTCAAGATGGTCGTATCAAGTTCGTTCCTGAGCAGTACAGCAACATGTACATGGCGTGGATGAACAACATCCAAGACTGGTGTATCTCGCGTCAGCTTTGGTGGGGTCACCGTATCCCAGCTTGGTATGATGCTGAAGGCAACATTTATGTCGGTCGTAACGAAGCTGAAGTCCGCGCTAAAAACAACATCCCTGCGGATGTTGTGTTAAACCAAGATGAAGACGTACTGGATACATGGTTCTCTTCTGCGTTGTGGACCTTCTCAACTCTAGGTTGGACTGGCGATGCCAAGAAAGATGCGGAAAACTATTTCCTCAATACGTTCCATCCAACTGATGTATTGGTGACCGGTTTTGACATCATCTTCTTCTGGGTTGCTCGTATGATCATGTTTACGATGCACTTCATGAAGAACGAAGATGGTACGCCACAAGTCCCGTTTAAAACGGTTTATGTACACGGTCTGGTTCGTGATGGCGAAGGCCAAAAAATGTCGAAGTCTAAGGGTAACGTGCTTGACCCATTAGACCTGATTGACGGTGTTGATCTTGAGACTTTGGTACAAAAACGTACGACGGGTTTGATGAACCCGAAACAAGCGGCGAAGATTGAAAAATCAACCCGTAAAGAATTCCCAGAAGGTATTCAAGCTTATGGTACTGACGCAGTTCGCTTCACGTTCTGTGCACTTGCCAATACGGGTCGTGACATTAAGTTCGATATGAAACGTGTTGAAGGCTACCGTAACTTTGCCAACAAAATCTGGAACGCAACCCGTTTCGTATTGATGAATGTTGAAGGCCAAACCGTTGCTCAAGAAGCGCGTCCAGAGCTTTGGGAACTTCCAGAAAAATGGATCATGAGCCGTCTGCAAAAAGCAGAAGCTGCGGTACATCAAGCATTCGCTACCTATCGTTTAGACCTTGCTGCGCAAGCGATCTATGACTTTATCTGGAATGAATACTGTGACTGGTATGTTGAATTAACCAAACCCGTTCTGAACGATGCCAATGTGTCTGAAGAACGTAAAGCTGAAGTTCGCCGTGTATTACTTGCCGTGATGGAAGCGTCTTTACGTTTGGCTCATCCGTTGATGCCGTATTTGACTGAAGAAATCTGGCAAACGCTTGCGCCGATGTTAGGCAAAGGCGGTGCGACCATTATGACTGCGCAATATCCTGTGCCTGATCAAGCCAAAGTCAATGATCAAGCTGAAGCAGATATGCAGTGGTTACAAGGTTTGATTGGTGCGGTACGTAATATTCGTGGTGAAATGGGCTTAGGTAATGCGCGTTTATTGCCTGTTTTACTCAAGAACATTTCTGATGCTGAGCGTGAGCAAATCATCCGTATCGAAGCTTTATTCAAAGCATTGGCGAAAGTTGAAAGCATTGAGTTCTTAAGCAATGAGCAAGAACCACCGTTGTCTTGTTCTAGCGTTGTTAGCCATGCATCGGTATTCGTACCAATGAAAGGCTTGATTGATCCTAAAGCTGAATTGGGTCGTTTGCAGAAGGACTTGGATAAGGTTCAAAAGCAACATGATCAAATTGCCAATAAACTTTCAAATGAAGGTTTCGTAGCAAAAGCACCAGCAGCGGTTGTTGAGGGTGAAAAAGTGAAATTGGCTGAGTTTGCTGATCAGTTAGCGAAAATTAAGCAAAGTATGGAGCAAATTGCTGCGCTGTAAAGTGTTGCTTGTTTGATCTAATTTAATGTATAAAGGGCTGATTATTCAGCCCTTTTTATTAAAAATAAATTCAAGTTTTAAGTTCTTAGATTCCTTTCAAATTACAAAATATTGCCCTATACCTAATATGCAGTATTCCCTCTCCTCATAGGAGAGGTGTTTTTCTTTTTAAATGCGAACAAACATTCCATAAATCATCCAACACTCTCTCAGTATTTTTTAAAATCTCATGATTCCAATATCTCACTACTTTTAAATCCAAAGCTTCTAAAAACTTCGTTCGCTCAAAATCATAAGCTCGACCATCATCTGTATTATGTTGACTACCATCTAACTCAATGACCAAACCCAGTTCATGACAGTAAAAATCTACAATATATGGTGCAATAACATGCTGCCTACGGAATTTTAGATTCATAAATCGTTTGGCACGTAGTATTTGCCACATCAGATGTTCTGCATCTGTCGCATTACTGCGCATGGCTTTAGCGAATTCTAATAATTGTGGGTCTAGTTTCATTTTTTCTCCTATTTTTAATTTCCCTCACCCCAGCCCTCTCCCAAGGGGAGAGGGAGCATCCTTTGTGAATTAATTTATAATTTGATACGTGACATTCCCTCTCCTTCTAGGAGAGGGTTAGGGAGAGGTTACAACACCCCATGCCCCAACAACATCTCCACCCCACTCACCTTTTTCATATACTTTAAACGTTCTTTTTCCCACTTCAATTGCTGCTTTAACTCAGCACAATCAGCATCTATGGCTTTATACACATCACTAATATGCAGATGCTCGGCTTTGACTTTTTTCGCCAACTGAAAAGAATCTAAAATTTCGTCAATTTGGCTTTCAAGTTGCTGACTTTGCGCATCCAACGCCAGTTTATAAAACTTCACCTGCTCAGCCGATAACTCTTTGCTACCAACACCTTTGTTCTGTTCAAGCTGTAATTGAAGCTTGAGCAAGTAAAACAAATCCTGCTGTTCATAGGCCTGACTCGCCTGTTGGAACAACTCAGTTTTTTCTTCTTTCTTGGTCTCGTCTTGCTCACGGTCGGGGTGAATCATCGCAGCAATTTTTAAATACACCGTTTTCAGCGACTGCGCTGCCATCTGCTCTGCTTGTTCACGTTTCTGTTGCTGTCGAAGTTGTTTAGCTTGTTCACGGGCTTGTTGCTGTTCAGCCGCATATTGCTCAAACTCATCTTGTTCTAATGCTTCACTTTGCTCAGAATTTTCATCCTGTTCAAACTTGGCTGACTGTAGTTTTTTATTCTTTTTAGCCGATTGCTGTGCATGCTGCTGATAAAAAGTATCGATCTGCTTGACCAGCTTTAACTGTTCATCCTTCAACATCTTGGAACGCTTTAACATTTGGGCAAGCTGGGCAATTTTTTCATCCAGTTGCTGCATATCCGCTTTGGAAAACGCATGCTGCTGTAACAGCGTCCAAAGTTGATCTAACTGCTGAAACAAGATTTCATGTAGTTCACTATACACAGGCATCAGCTTTTGCCGTGTATGTTGTTGAATCTCGGCTTGGGCATTCTGCCATGCGGCAAGACTGATTTTTTGCTGCTCTATTAGATCAATCAGGCGATTCAGCTTTTTCTGCTGTGCAGATGGTTCAGCCCTTTGCTTTAAACTGACTTTGAGATCAAAAGACATAATGCATCTGCCTAAAAATAAAAAAGTGTAGCAATAATCAGACGGCGAAAGTAGCGGCACTCGAATAGAATCAACTTCATAAAAAATAAAGCCACTATATTGAGTGGCTTATTTAATTACATAAACGGATTACTGCGCAGTATAACCACCATCCATCACCACCGCCTGTCCTGTGATTCCTGCCCCTTTGCTACTGGCAAGGAAAATCGCATAGTCGGCAATTTCTTCAACACTGAGTAAACGCTTCTGTGGCACCATGGCTAAAATCACATCTTCCAAAGCACTTTCCAGACTCACATTACGGGTTTTGGCCAAGTCGGCAATTTGCCCACGTACCAACGGCGTATCCACATAACCCGGACATAATGCATTCACAGTAATGCCATCACGCGCACATTCCAAAGCCGCCACTTTGGTCAAGCCGATCACGCCATGCTTAGCACTGTTATACCCCGCCTTACCAGCAAAGCCAATCAATCCATTGATCGAAGACATATTGATAATACGACCATATTGTTGTGCTTTCATAATTGGAAATGCATGTTTAATCCCGATAAATGAACCTGTCAGCATCACCTGAACCAGCTTCTGATAAATATCAGTGGCGAAATCTTCAATTGCTGCAACATGCTGAAAACCCGCATTATTGATCAGGATATCCAGACGCCCAAAAGTTTGTGTAGTCAAATCAATTGCCGCTTTATAAGCTTGTTCATCAGTTACGTCACAAGGCGCTGATAGGGCTTCAAAACCCTGCTGTTTTAACTGCTCCACGGCTTGCTGACATTTCTCAGCATTGACATCAGAAATCACCACTTTGGCACCTTCCTGCGCAAATTTTTTCGCAATTTCTAAACCAATACCGCTCGCAGAACCAGTAATAAAGGCCACTTTGGCTTCGAGTTGTTGAGTCACTGTGCTACTCCTGTTCTTGATCATTTTGATTGCTCACCTGTCAAAACGGGCAAGCTGAAATTAAAATTTGCCTTAGACAATACCAAACCATGTAAATGCAGCAATCACCACAAATACCGCCAAGGTTTTAATAATCGTCACTGCGAAAATATCTTTATAGGATTGCTTATGGGTTAAACCTGTGACCGCAAGTAAGGTAATCACCGCGCCATTATGCGGCAGCGTGTCCATACCGCCCGATGCCATCGCTACCACGCGATGCATCACTTCAGGGGGAATACCCGCTGCTAAAATCGCTGCATTGTAGGTTTCTGCCATCGCGCTCAAAGCAATACTCATCCCACCCGATGCGGAACCTGTAATCCCTGCCAGCACTGTCGTGGTCACTGCACCATTCACCAAAGGATTGGTAAAGGTCGTCCCCAGTGCATGGCTAATCAAAGCAAAGCCCGGTAATGCCGCAATAATCGCTCCGAAACCATACTCCGATGCAGTGTTCATCACCGCCAATAATGAACCACTGATACTGGCATTCACACCTTCTTTGAAATTGGTCACTACACGTTGATAATCAAATAAAATTGCGGCAATAATGCCAACAATCAAGGCTAAACCGACAGCCCAAATCGCCCCTGTTTTTGCCACATCAACAGTGTAGTTGGCTAAACCAATTGCATTAAAATCAAAGCCATTCGGATACCATTCTTTGATGGCTGTGGATAGATAACGGTTCATCACCGCAACCAGAATCAACGGCACAAAGGCCATACCTTGACGCAGCACTGAACCGTTGTTTTGCTGAGATAGCTCTACATTAGCAGTCGTTTGCATGGCTGCATCTTCAGCAGCAAAACCAGCATAACCTTTACCTGCACGAGCAGCAGCTTTACGGCGTGACTCTAGATACAACAGCCCCATGCTTAAGACGAAGATTGCGCCAATTACACCCAAAAACGGTGCTGCATAGATATTGGTACCAAAGAAGGTGGTCGGAATCACGTTCTGAATTTGTGGTGTACCCGGCAAGGCATCCATGGTGAATGTAAATGCGCCTAAGGCAATGGTGCCGGGAATCAAACGTTTTGGAATATTGGCCTGTTGAAACAACTGATTGGCAAATGGATAAATCGCAAATACCGCCACAAATAAGCTAACACCGCTATAGGTCAGAATCGCTCCCAGTAAAACCACGGTTAAAATGGCTTTCTTTGCACCAATCAAATTGACAATGGTACGGGCAATCGACTCGGCAATACCTGACATTTCCACCACTTTGCCAAAGATCGCACCCAGCAAGAACACCAGAAAATAGTCTTTAATGAAATTAACCATTTTCGGCATAAAAACGCCCGAATAAAACGGCAGTACATTGGCGGGGTTAATCAGAAAAACCGCCAGCAATGCACATAACGGTGCCATTAAAATCACGGAAAAACCGCGATAGGCCGTGTACATCAGCAAGCCTAAAGACAGCAGAATGACAAATAAGTCCCACATATTCTTTTACTCCATTCCAAAGAATATATGTCAGGGTCAACCAAATTATTTTTTTTATACTATGTGGTGGTTATCCTAACCATAAACAAAATTAAAATACTGCGAACTGCAGTACAGAATCTAAAGCAAAGATGCATGCTAAAACGTATTTTAAAATAGCATTAAAATCATAAAAACAATATCATTAAACCAAAATAAAATATTTAAATTAATCATAAAAATCATAAAGATACAAAAATAACACCTAAATAATTTAATTGATTAATAAAACAAATCAACTATTCAAAAATACTCATTAATCCAATCAAAGTATATTTAGCTTATTCTTTTTAAAATCCATTTTTAGATATTAAGATAACCCGAATCGCGGATAAGAAATTGACTTGAAAAATAAGAGGACTAGAGCCATCAGTTGAGTTACCACACCAAACTCACAACTCTAGTCCTGATGTTCAATAGTACCGAATTATTCTGCGTAATTGATGATTTTTTTCTTAAATTTGAATCAACTTATTGGGAGTTTCTCAAACAAAACTGTGGTTCCTTAAGAATCAGAACTGCTCAACTCAAAATTTCAGAAATCTGCTTTATTGCCATTTGGTACAAATGCTCTCATTTCAATAATTTCAAAGCCTTTTTCACCTGGTTAAAAGAAGATAAAAGCCATTTATTTAAGTACTTGCCTTGCTATCAAAGGATGATTCATCTGATCAATATGCACCAATTGGCCCTACACGCTTTACATGTGGCGCTGATGAAAGACCAAACTACACAATATTTATGGATTGATTCAACAACTCTGCCAGTTTGTAAAAATCAACGGATTCAGCGTCATAAATCATTAGTCCAAATTGCATCACGTGGTAGAAGCTCAATGGGCTGGTTTTATGGCTGTAAATTACATATTGCGATGAATCAATTTGGTGAAATTGCCTGTTCTGCTTTATCGAATGGACATGTTGCTGACATAAAAATGGTTGAGCAATTGGTTGCTGGTATAGAAGCAAAACTTTACGGGGATCGAGGTTACATCAGCCAAGAATTAAAAATCAGATTGAAAGATCAAGGTATTGATTTAATTACTTATCATCGAAAGAATATGCAGGCTATTCAACTCTGTGCATCAGATGAATATCACCTAAGACAACGCAATAAGATAGAAACATTATTCAGTTTATTGAAGGGGCAATACAATTTAGTGACGAGTAAAGCACGTAGTATTCATGGATTTCTTGGAGGAATTTATGCCTCGCTATGCGCATATCAATTAACCCATCAAAATAAGCCAACAATTCAAATTAAGGAATCATCGGCTTAAGCAGGATCCGGGTTAAGATAAAATAACTCAATAATCATTTGCCAATTTTTTAAAAATAAACAGCTTGGCTCGCATCAGCGAATTAACAAAAATGCCAGTCACAATGTGCTGTTTTTTTTATAAATTACAGCATATAAATCAAAAACTTTCCGCATAGGTCGTCCACCATGACTTTAAAGCAACTCAAAGCATTTCTGGCTTTAACTCGTACCCTGAATTATGCAAATGCCTCTGCTGAATTGCATCTCAGTCAATCTGCTTTAAGTCTAAGTATCAAATCACTGGAAGAAGAACTCGGTGGCAAACTGTTTAAACGCAATACCCGTCGGGTTGAATTGACACAAGAAGGAAAATCCTTGATTCCTTATGCCAAGAAATTACTGGCCAATTGGGAAGATATGGAAAAAGACGTCAAACAACGTTTTAAACTCAATCGCGGAACATTGAATATTGCTTCGATGCCCTTTGTCACCCATGCGATTTTACCGCAAGTGATTCATAACTTTTTAGCCAAACATCCCAATATCAGCTTTTCCATTCATGATATTCCCAATGAAAAAGTACTGGAAAATGTGCAGGATGGCATTTTTGAAATAGGGATCTGCTTTGAACCGCCACGCAATGATCAATTGGAGTTTAAGCCCTTATTTGAGGAAGATTTTCTTGCGCTCTTACCAAAAACACATCCTTTGGCAAGCGCGGATTCGATCAGTTGGAAACAACTGTGTGCAAATCCCTTTGTGACCTTGCAACATCCCTCGATTGTTCGGCATTTGATTGAAGAAAACTGTCTTAAAAACCATCTGACATTAGATTTAAAAGTTGAATGTCATCAGATCAGTTCCCTCTCCAGCTTTGTGGCATTAGATATGGGGGTCAGTGCGATACCGCGCCATTTTCAGAATTTCATCGACAAGGAACATAATGTGCTGATTGAAATTGAAGATGGCAAACTGCCGCAAGCGATTGGCATTGTGTATAAGAAGGACTTTGAGCTTTCCAATATCTCAGCCGAGTTTATCGAGATCTTGCTACAACATGATTTTGGCTAAGCCCTTTCGGCTGATACGCCAAAACAGATTCGCCCTATTATCGTGCCCTGTTGAGTGAATTAGATGAAATTTATTGTATTAATGAGTTTCCCTCATTAATCCTTTAGAAATTTAAACTTCTGTAAATAACCCCTGAGTGCTAAAACTATTAGAAACCAAGGAATTTACAGGTAAAAAAATGAATAAAGTCTATTCAAGCGCAGCACTGGCACTACAAGACGTGGTGCAAGATCAGCAGACTTTTGCGGTTGGCGGTTTTGGCTTATGCGGTATTCCTGAGGCCTTGATTCAGGCGCTGAAAGAAACAGGTGTCACAGGCCTGACTTGTATCTCCAATAATGCAGGTATTGATGATTTTGGCTTGGGTGTGTTGCTCAAGACCCGACAAATTAAAAAAATGATCTCTTCCTATGTGGGCGAAAATAAAGAATTTGAACGCCAATATCTAAATGGTGAACTCGAAGTTGAGCTCACCCCACAAGGCACATTAGCGGAAAAACTACGCGCGGGCGGTGCTGGTATTCCTGCTTTTTATACTGCAACAGGTGCAGGTACCTTGGTGGCTGAAGGTAAGGAACAACGCGAATTTAATGGTCGTACCTATATTCTGGAACCCTCTCTTACCGCAGATGTGGCCTTGGTCAAAGCCTATAAAGCGGATAAAGCCGGCAATCTGGTGTTCCGTAAAACCGCTCAAAACTTTAACCCTGAATGTGCAATGGCAGGAAAAATCACCATTGCTGAAGTAGAACAGATTGTAGAAATTGGCGAACTGGATCCAGATGAAATCCATTTAGCAGGGATTTACGTCAATCGTGTGGTGCTGAATGCCACGCCAGAAAAACGAATCGAACAAAAAACCCTCAAAGCACAGGACGCATAATCATGGCATGGACACGTGAACAAATGGCACAACGTGCCGCACAAGAATTACAAGATGGTTTCTACGTCAATCTGGGTATTGGCCTGCCAACCCTAGTTGCCAACTACATTCCAGAGGATATGGATGTGTGGCTGCAATCGGAAAATGGTCTGCTCGGCATTGGTGAGTTTCCTACAGAACAGCAACTTGACCCTGATTTAATCAATGCAGGCAAACAAACCGTCACCGCGCGTGCAGGTGCAGCCTTTTTCTCAAGCAGTGAATCCTTTGCCATGATTCGTGGCGGACACGTCAACATTGCCATTTTGGGTGCCATGGAAGTCTCCGAGCAAGGTGACTTGGCCAACTGGATGATTCCGGGCAAGAAGGTCAAAGGCATGGGTGGTGCGATGGACTTGGTTGCAGGCGTACAGCGTGTGGTGGTGTTAATGGAACACAATGCCAAAGACGGGACTGCCAAAATCGTCAAACAGTGCAGCTTACCACTGACAGGTCAAAAAGTCGTACATCGCATTATTAGCGACTTAGGTGTTTTGGATGTTGTTGCTGAAGGCATCAAACTGGTGGAGTTAGCGCCTGATGTGACTGAGCAGCAAATTCAAGCTGCTACAGGTGTTGAGCTGTTGATTGAAGCCAAAGCTTAACCCTACACACCCTTTTATTTTTCTCGTTGAAGTGATGCTGTAATGGCATCACTTTTCGCTGTTTTCGGGAACAGCACATTCATTTAGGACAAATGGATGAGATACAACAAAATTAAAAATGGATGCTCAAGATGAATAAACAACCTGCCGTGTTAGAACGGTTTGCCCTGCGGATTAGTAACTGGTCGGAAAAATGGTTTCCTGACTCCTATATTTTTGCTCTGCTCGGTGTGATTATCGTTTCCTTTGCTGCCATCGGCATTGGTGCATCGGTACAAGATGTCGCAAGCTCCTTCGGGAATGGTTTCTGGAGTTTAATCCCTTTCACCTTACAAATGACCATGCTGATTATTGTCGGTTATGTGGTTTCGGTTTCTGCACCTGTAAAAAAACTGATCCAGAAAATGGCACGTATCCCGCACTCAGGTCGCAGTGCCATTGTCTTGGTCGCCACGGTCAGCTTATTGATTTCTCTGGTCAATTGGGCAGTCAGTACCATTTTGACCGCATTGTTGGTAATTGCGTTGGCAAAACGAAAAGAGCTACAGATGGACTACCGTGCTGCCGCCGCCGCTGCCATTATTGGTATGGGCGCAACCTGGGCACTAGGCATCAGTTCGTCTGCGGCACAATTACAGGCCAATAAAGCCAGTTTGCCTGAATCCATCTATAACCTCACCGGTGTGATTCCATTTACCGAAACCATCTTCCTATGGCAATCCATGCTAATGACTCTGATCTTAGTGATTGTCTCGATTGCGATTGCCTATTGGTCTGCACCAAAGGGTGACAATGTCAAAACCATGCAGGATTTTGAGCTGAGTTTTGATGAAGAAGAAAAAACTGAAGTTAAATCAACCCGACCAGGAGACTGGTTGGAAAACTCACCCTTATTGACCATTATTGTGGTGGCACTAGGTTTGATCTGGATGTTTATCGAATTTTCCAAAACCAATCCCATCATCGCCATCTCCAGTCTTAACACCTATAACTTTGTGTTCTTGATGCTTGGTCTGGCACTACATCGTACCCCGCGAAACTTCCTCAATGCAGTGAGTCAGGCAGTGCCTGCGGTGTCGGGGATTCTGATCCAGTTCCCGCTCTACGGCAGTATCGCCTTTATTATGACCCAAGCACTGAATAGTCAGGATTTATCGCTGTCGCATTATATTGCTGAATTCTTTGTTTCGATTGCCTCGAAAGAAACCTTTGCAATTGTGATGGGCATCTACTCTGCGGTACTGGGTTTCTTTGTTCCTTCTGGCGGTGGTAAATGGATTATTGAAGCGCCTTATGTGATGCAAGCAGCCAATGATTTACAAGTGCATTTAGGCTGGTCGGTGCAGATTTATAATGCAGCCGAAGCCTTACCAAATCTGATCAATCCCTTCTTTATGCTGCCAATGCTCGGGATTTTAAAACTCAAAGCCAAAGACGTGATTGGTTTTACTGTGACTCAATTGGTATTCCACCTGCCTTTAGTGCTGTTCTTACTGTGGATTTTAGGCCGTACCCTCACGTATAGCCCACCAGTCATGTAACTACACAGCTCCGTCAGCGCCACTTTTTATCTTGAAACTCTTGAAGATGAAAAGTGGTGATCCCTGTTGCTTACTACAGTAAAAAATCATCTACCGATCTTCATGCGCGTTCTCTCGGCTCGCTTTATTCAGTAATGTCCAAAACCGTGCTATTTTTAAGCAAATTGCACCACTTTTCACCAAAATTACAATTTAACTTCTAAATTGGTGCGTTTTTTGCTTTAGATATTGCATCAAATTAAGTTGTTGCAATACAGCTTGAGTTTCTAGATTTACTAAATCCATTTTGGTGCAGAAAACGAATCAAATATTTGCATCAAAATAAAATTTAGCACTTTTTTTGAGCACCACTATGCAAAACGTAGATCTATTTTTCTTACTGCTCGGGGCAGTACTGGTATTGGCAATGCACGCTGGCTTTGCGTTCTTGGAATTGGGCACCGTGCGCCATAAAAACCAAGTCAATGCATTGAGTAAAATCCTCACCGATTTTGCCATTTCAGCGATTGCCTATTTCTTTGTAGGCTATTGGATTGCATATGGTCAAAACTTTTTCCATGCAGGCAGTACCTTAGCAGCCGATCATGGTTATAACCTGATGCGCTGTTTCTTCTTACTGACTTTTGCTGCGGCAATTCCCGCGATTATTTCGGGTGGTATCGCTGAACGTGCCAAAATGCGTGCGCAAGCCATTGCCACACTGATCTTGGTTGCCCTGATCTACCCTTTGTTTGAAGGCATGATCTGGAATGGTAACTACGGTCTGCAAAAATGGTTAGAGAACTCTTTTGGTGCAAGTTTCCATGACTTTGCAGGTTCCGTTGTGGTGCATGCCATGGGTGGCTGGATTGCCCTCGCTGCGGTGATTTTACTGGGTGCCCGTCATGGTCGTTACAAGAATGATGGTCGTGTCAGCGCCCATCCACCCTCATCTATTCCATTCCTTGCTTTAGGTTCATGGATTCTGATCGTGGGCTGGTTTGGCTTTAACGTGATGAGTGCACAACGGGTTGAAGCCATCTCTGGTCTGGTGGCAATTAACTCACTGATGGCAATGGTCGGTGGTACTTTGGCAGCCAACTTTATGGGCCGAAATGACCCTGGCTTCTTACACAATGGTCCTTTGGCAGGTTTGGTCGCAATCTGTGCAGGCTCAGATATTGTGCACCCAATTGGTGCGTTAATCATTGGTGGTACGGCGGGTGCACTGTTTGTTTACCTGTTTACCTATACTCAGAATAAACTGAAAGTTGATGATGTGTTAGGTGTCTGGCCATTACATGGGGTATGCGGTGCCTTGGGTGGTATCGCAGCAGGCATCTTTGGACAACAGGCGCTCGGTGGTCTCGGTGGTGTTTCCATCATCTCGCAAATCATTGGTACGGGTCTCGGTATCATCATTGCCTTGCTTGGTGGTTTTATTGTCTATGGCCTGTTAAAAGCCACAATGGGGATTCGTCTTTCGCAAGAAGATGAATATCGTGGTGCAGATCTTTCCATTCATAAGATTTCAGCCAACTCTGAAGAGTCCATGTTCTAAATGTAACACCCTTTTAAGCGACGGCAACGTCGCTTTTTTTATATTGAACAGATCGCAATTGCATTCCAATATATCGAATTAATTTCAACTCAATTGCGCTGTTTATGGAGATCAGCACCCCAATCGGGCTTCCAGACCGCTCCCCGCCGTCACTCAAATCCAGATGGTAATCATGGCACATATCATGCTTTATATTTCTTGCAATTTTTACGGTAATTTACAACTTTTAAATTACGCCACTCATCCACATTACGATTAACAAAACCGTAAAAAATATCGCTTGAGCATGTGCATTCAACTCCATTAAGATGAAAAATAATGTTTTTTAATACACCAAAAAGAACACATTATTTTTCATAAAAATGAACGGTTAAACCGCAACAATGACGCATGTGATCATAACGATACAAAAGGAGTTTTGTACATGATTTATAAACGCACCATGACCTCTCTGCTTTGTGCAGGCACTTTGATATTTGGACTCAGTGCCTGTAGCGATAACAAAGCGCCAACGGCTGGCGACAAAGCGACTGAAGGCAGTGCATCGGCTTCAGGAACATTAAACAAAATCAAAAGTTCTGGCACGATTGTGCTAGGTTATCGCGATTCATCAATTCCCTTTTCATATATTGCCTCTACCCCAAACCAACCGGTTGGTTATGCACATGATCTGCAACTAAAAGTCGTTGAAGCTGTAAAGCAGAAGCTGAATATGCCAGATCTGAAAATCCGCTATAATCTGGTCACCAGTCAGAACCGGATTCCACTGGTCTCGAATGGCACGGTAGATCTGGAATGTGGCTCCACCACCAACAATAAAGAACGCCAGCAGCAAGTCGATTTCTCTGTCGGTTTCTTCGAAGTGGGTTCTCGACTACTCACCGCTAAAAATTCGGGCATTAAAGACTTTGCCGATTTAAAAGGTAAAAAACTGGTCACCACTGCGGGTACGACGTCTGAACGCTATATCCGTCAACACCAACAAGAACTTGGCATTGGCGAAATCATTTCTGCCAAAGACCATGCTGAATCATTCTTAATGCTACAAAATGGTCGTGCTGTCGCGTTTATGATGGACGATATCCTGCTGGCAGGAGAAAAATCCAAAGCTAAAGATCCGAATCAATGGGAAATTGTCGGCACAGCACCCATCCATGAAATTTATGGTTGTATGCTGCGCAAAGGTGATACTGGCTTTAAACAGGTGGTTGATGATGCCATTAAGGCAACCTATGCGTCTGGTGAAATCAACAAGATGTATGAAAAATGGTTCCAGCAACCGATTCCACCAAAAAATATTAATTTGAACTTTGCCATGACCGATCAGCTCAAAGCCTTAATCAGCACCCCACATGATCGCGATCAGTAATTCGCTCCCCTTATCGCAACAATAGTATTGTGGGGTCGGGAAACAGAGGATGTTGTCCCGACTCTACTCAGGAGTTGTTATGAATTATAGCTGGAACTGGGGTGTTTTGTGGCAATCAACAGGCATCGGCGATACCACCTACCTGAACTGGATTGTCACGGGCCTCGGATGGCTCATTGTGATTGCTGTGGTTGCATGGAGCATTGCCCTACTGCTCGGCAGTATTCTTGGCATCATGCGCACACTTCCCAATAGAACCGCCAGAGCAATCGGTACGGCCTATGTGACGTTATTTAGAAATGTGCCCTTACTGGTTCAATTATTTATTTGGTTTTATGTCGTTCCTAACTTTCTGCCTGCACCGATTAAAAGCTGGTGGATCAATGATCTGGGCGCCAATACCACCGCGCTGATTTCCGCCAGTGTCGGACTCGGTTTATTCACTGCAGCACGTGTATGTGAGCAGGTTCGGACAGGCATTGAGGCTTTACCCAAAGGGCAAATCAATGCTGGCTATGCTATGGGATTTACTACGGCACAATTGTATCGCTATGTCATTCTACCGCAGTCTTTTCGTACCATTTTGCCGCCACTGAGTTCTGAACTGACCAACTGCGTGAAAAACACCTCGGTCGCCTCATTAGTTGGGGTGGCAGAACTCATTTCACAGATGAAAACCATTAGTGAATATACCCAGAACACCATCGAAATTTATACCTATGTCACACTGATTTTTATCGTGATCAACATCTGCCTCATTTTTAGTATGAACCTTCTGGAAAAACGCCTGCGTATTCCTGGTTTAATCTCAGGAGGCAAGTAATATGGATGGATTCACTTCTTTTCTAAATGACTTACAGCAGTCTGGCCCCGCACTCTGGTATGGATTCAGCATCACCTTAAAAGTGGTGGTGATTGCCACTATTGGTGGTATCGCCATCGGTACGCTACTAGCAATGATGCGTTTGTCTTCAATCAAAATTCTGAATTGGATTGCACAGGCTTATGTCGACCTGTTCCGTTCCATTCCACTGCTATTAGTATTGATGTGGTTCTATTTTGCAGTGCCATTTTTTTATACCGCAATCACAGGCCAATACCTGACCATTGATACTGCTTTGGTTTCAAGTATCGTGGCCTTCATGCTGTTTGAAGCGGCTTATTTTTCTGAAATTGTACGTGCAGGCATTCAATCCGTCCCCAAAGGTCAAGCTGCAGCAGCTCAAGCCTTGGGCATGAGCTATGGGCAGTCGATGCGACTAATTATTCTGCCTCAGGCGTTCAGGAAAATGACCCCGTTATTACTGCAACAAACCATTATCCTGTTTCAGGATTCCACCATGGTCTATGCGATTGGACTACTCGATTTTTTCAGAACAAATTATGTTCGTGGCGATTTAATGTCTCTGCTTACCCAATATATTTTATTTGCAGGGTTGGTGTACTTCACTATCAGCGCTCTCGCGACATTCGCAGTGAAACGTTTACAAAGGAGGTTAAGTGTATGAGTGACAATAAAGTAATGATAGACCTCCAAAATGTCAGTAAGTGGTATGAACAATTTCAGGTACTGACTGAATGCAGTACTCAAATTTGCCAAGGTGAAGTGGTGGTGGTTTGTGGCCCATCGGGTTCAGGAAAATCCACCTTGATTAAAACAGTGAATGGGCTTGAGCCATTTCAGCAAGGCAAAATCTTTGTCGATGGCGTGCCTGTGCATGAACCCAAAACCGATATGACCAAACTGCGGAGTCGAGTCGGTATGGTATTTCAGCACTTTGAACTGTTTCCACACTTAAGTATTACCGAAAACCTGAGCATTGCTCAGATCAAGGTGCTTGGACGCTCAGAAGCGGAAGCCAATAAAAAAGGACTCGCCTATCTGGATCGTGTGGGGTTGAGTGCGCATGCCAATAAATATCCAGCACAACTCTCTGGAGGTCAGCAACAACGGGTCGCAATTGCGCGTGCCCTCAGTATGGACCCGATTGCGATGCTATTTGATGAGCCGACCTCTGCACTTGACCCTGAAATGATCAATGAAGTACTTGATGTGATGGTCGGGCTGGCCAAAGAAGGGATGACCATGATGTGTGTCACCCATGAAATGGGCTTTGCCCGCCAAGTCGCCAATCGTGTCATCTTCATGGACCAAGGAAAAATTGTTGAAGACTGCTCCAAAGATGAATTCTTTGGTGCACCACGTGGGGAACGAGCTCAGCAATTTCTAGATAAAATTCTGCATTAAGTTTTTCATACATCCCCAATGTAAGCAGTCTCAATGGCTGCTTATATGATACAACAACAGAATAAACGTCGTGATATGCCCTGTTCCAGATATTTAACAGGTTTGAATAACCAAGCTTTGAAAATATAAAAATTTTTGCTAGTTTTTTATTTTATCAATATCCTCATTTGGTACTTTTTTAGGTATATTTAAGAGGTTATTAAGCTTGTTCACATTAAATAACACAAATTTTCATCTGATTTTAATAATAGGCTCAATGATTCTGAAAACACCTTTTTTTGCACTAACCAGCTTTCTCTTAATGCTTAGCTTTTTCATCTTATTCTTCGTGTTTCCAGTCGGTGGCATAATTGATTTACATCTGATTCAACCTTGGGTCAGTTTACAAGGGACATTCCCTTACAAAGATGACTGGTTTCTAGATAAACTCAACCATAGCTATGTCAAAAACCTACTCATAGCAGTGTATCTGATCTTTTTCTTTTTATGGTGTGCCTCATTTAAAGTTGAAAAACTCAAAGCAAAGCGCTGGGAATACGGTTATATGTTTTGGGTGAGCATCCTGTGTACCGCTGTGGTTGGATTCTTCAAATCACATTCGGCTCATGCCTGTCCTTGGTATATGACCCATGAAACAGCAACAGGCTTTATCTGGGATTTTTCAGCAACGGCAGGACACTGCTTTCCAGGTGGACATGCCAGTACAGGGTTTGCCTTGGTCACAGGCTATTTTGTTTATCGTTTAAGTCATCAGGGACGTGCATGGTTCTATCTTTTTGCTGGAATGGTTATTGGTTTTGCCATGGGCTGGGCGCAAATGATGCGCGGTGCTCATTTTCTTAGTCATAACTTGTGGACGGCATGGTTCTGTATTGCGGTGAATCTTGTTATATATGCAATCACCTATAAACGTCATCAACAAGCTGCAAATCATAAGGCAGTACCGATAACAACAGTTGATGTGGTAAAGTGAGCCCAGCACCAAAATCCATGATGCACTTCACGATCACTTTAGGATATTTTTTCTTCCATATGACTGACTTTCAAACCTTTTTAGAATCCACTTTACCAACGCAGCAATCATCTATTCAATCTTATGAACTAGATTCCCATAAAGTATGGTTAAAAAAAGCATCTGAACGTCATGGGCTATGGCTATATACGCCATTAAAATGGTTAGCAAAAATATTTAACTTAGGCTCAATAACCCCTGTTCCAAACCAAGGTGGAGCAACTGCAATTGAATGCGAATTTAGCAGAATCCAGCAACTCAATGCACTAGGAGTCTCAACACCCAATGTTTTGGCTGTATCAAAAAAAGGTATTTTATTGGAGGATGTCGGCGCTCAACGTCACAGTCAGGTAGATCAGCTCGATCAAAAGATTGCCAGTTTAAAAGACCATCCCGAAGTACAGTTTGAGTTATTTAATCAAGCCATTCAATCTATTCGTAATATTCATCAACAAGAAGGTTATTTGAGCGAAGCATTTGCTCGTAATATTTTGGTCGATGAACAAAATCAGTTTACTTTTATTGATTTTGAAACCGATCCCAAAGATGTACTCAGCCTACATGACTGTTTTGTACGTGATTGGTTGCTCTTTATCTTTTCAACCGCTTACCACTTTGAATTTGAACAACTTGAGCAAGCAAGCAAGTTACTCTATCAGGCACTCGTAGATGAACCTCAAGTCTATAAAGACATTTGTAAAGTTGGTAAACGCTTAAATTGGGTATTGCATTTTAATGTCAGTAAAGTTGGCAATGATGGCAAACGTATTCAAAAATGTGTACTTTTCTTACGCTATTTAAAAGACCAAGCACTAAACAGCTCACATTAATCTTTAATGACTATAGTCGTGATGGGCTAGTTTTTTCGGGAGTTTGACCAATACACTCAACCCTCCTAATTCGATACTGCGAGACAAAGTCAAAATACCACCTAAACGTTGCGTTGCCTTATCGACTATCGATAAACCAAGTCCACTCCCGACTTCTAAATGATGATGTACACGATAAAAGCGTTTCAGTACCTTATCATATTGCTCAGGATCAATGCCTGTCCCACTGTCTTCGATCTGGATATAGGCAAAATCATCCGCATCACTGTACACCGAGATATTAATAACTCCCTGATTCGGGGTATATTTAATTGCATTATCAATCAAATTGAAAATAATCGAATGAACTGTTGATTCAAGACTTTGCATTTCAATAGGATCATTACGCTCAAATCCCAAATCAATCTCTTTTTGCATGGCTAAATTCACCAATTGCTCAACACAATTTAATGCCACATCATTCAAACGAAAATTAGTATTTGGTTCAATTAAACTAAGTGCAACATCCTGCTTTGCCAACGCTAACAATTGAGTGACCAAATGTTGAATACGGGCTAGTCCTTTACTGAGATTTTGCAAAGATTCATGTTCAGGCAACTGACTGATCAAGATCCGGGTTTGTAAATTTAATGCTGTGACAGGTGTTCTGAGCTCATGGGCAGCATCGGCAATAAATTGTTTTTGTTCGGTTTGAGCATGCTGAATGCGCTCAAATAGACGGTTCATTTCTTCAATGGTCGGCAACAACTCTTGCGGATAATTTTGGCTGTCTATGGGTGCCAATCCATCTGAGTCACGTTGGGTCAGCTCTGTTTTAAAATCTTCTAAAGGCTTTAAACTCAAGCGAATAATGAAAGCGAGAACAAAAATAGCAATTGGCAGCAGCAAGATATAAGGAACAAACATGCTGCCAGCTAACTCCCATGCAAAAGCATGACGTACCTGTTCCTGCTGACTGACTTGAACCTGATAGTCCTGCAAAGGCACAACATACACACGCCATTTGCCCTGTGGTGTGTCCTGCGTATAAAAACCAGCTTGTTTCACTGGAGGAATCAATAATTGCGTTTGGTGCCATAAATGACTTTGATCTTTATAGGCCCATATATCAATCAACAAATCTTCTTCATGATATGTTCGATGCAATTCAACCCGACTTGAAACAGGCAGAATCGGTTGCGAAATTGATCGCTCTGCCATGTATTGCATTTGAGTATCCAGAATCTCATCAACTTCGTGTAATGAAATCCGATACGCTGCTAAAATTAAAAAACAGCCGAGCACCACACTAAAAATGGAAGTACCCCAAATCAACCTTTTCTTAAGTGAATAATGCTTTGCTGTTTTCATAAATTTAAGATTGTCCTAGACGATAACCTAAACCACGGATGGTACGAATAAAGTCTTTACCTAATTTGGCACGCAAATGATGCACATAGACTTCAATGGTATTGCTGGTCACTTCACTATCAAAATCATACAGCTTATCTTCTAAATTGGCTTTAGAAAAAATTTTGTTTGGATGTGAAACCATCGGGATCAGGATCGCCCACTCCCTATTTGACAATTCAATTTGTTGCCCTTTAAAGGTCGCCAAATGTTGCTCTACATCCAGTATGAGTTCGCCGCTTTTAAGTAACTGAGATTGGCTCTTAAGCTGGGCTGCTTCATTACTGCCACGACGTAGTAAAGCATTAATGCGGGCCAACAACTCATCAAACTCATAAGGTTTAATAAGATAATCATCTGCCCCCTGATTCAGCCCATCGACACGATTCTGCAACTGATCTCTTGCAGAAATGATTAGAACAGGCAATGAACTACGCTGACGGATCTGTTTGAGGATTTGCATCCCATCCATTAAAGGCAAACCCAAATCCAATAATACTAAATCAAAGGATTGCTTGGTGAGTAAAGCCAATCCATCCACCCCGTTATTGACCCACTCTACGTCGAATTGATGGTATCTCAATAAAGTCAATGTCGACTCTGCAATCATAAAATCATCTTCTATCATCAAGATCTTGGTCATGATTTCATTTCACCTTAAGGGTTAGGACATGTTTGCAACATGTCATCTTTGGAGTTAATTACTTTAGTTTTTACATCAAGCAGGCTCAGCATTGTTGGAAACAAATTATCTTGGCTGAGCTTAGTATTACTTTGTTGTTTCAGGCATTGCATCTGTTTAGCTGCATGTTGTTGCCATGTATTTGAAAACCACATCAGCATTGGGATATGGGTCTGCTGAGAGGGTGCGATGGCATAAGGTGCACCATGCAAATACATGCCACTCTCACCTGTCGACTCACCATGATCAGATAAATACCACAAACCTGTTTGATACTGCGTTGTTGGTTTTAATGTTTCGATCAATGAATCTAAAATATGGTCGGTATAAAGCAAAGTATTGTCATAGCTGTTGACCAAAGCTTCTTTACTGCACCCCTGAATAGCATTGGTATCACATGTCGGCTTGAACACACGATAGGCTGGTGGTACACGCTTATAATACGCTGGGCCATGGCTCCCCATTTGATGTAATACCACCAAATGTGGTCGGGTATCATCTTTTGGAATCGTTTCAATATACGCTTTTAGGCTATCAACCAGCATCTCATCTAAACACTCTCCATCTTTACACCACTTTTTCTGAATCGGTTCAGGAATCTGGAATTGTTGCACGCGATCACAAGTACCTTTACAACCAGAATTATTGTCAATCCAAGTCACTTGATAACCTGCTCGTTGGGCAATATCAAGTAACCCCTCACGATGACTTGCAAGGCGCTCATTATAATCTTCTCTTGGCATACCAGAGAACATGCAAGGAACCGACACAGCTGTTGCTGTACCGCAAGAACTGACTTGGGAAAAGTTGATAATGTCTTGCTTTGCTAATTTAGGATTGGTTTGTTTGCCATATCCATTTAGTGAAAAATTTTCTGCACGTGCTGTTTCACCCACAACCAATACCATCAGCTTAGGTAAACCTTTTGCCGCTTCTACATGCTGTGCATCTTCACCATAAGTCACCAATGGGAGATTTTCTTTCGGAGCTTTCTTTTTATAATATGAAATAAAAGATCCGATCATATTTTGAGGAGAAATCATTCCTTTCAGATCTCTGTTCTCACGAAAAATTGCTGCAAAATCAACATAAAAAACAAATAAAAGCCCAGCAACCATAGCTAAAGAAAGTACAGAAGCAATCACCTTTTTTAATAATTGGCGTAGTACAGGTTCAGGTTTAATCTTCACCAACAAGATTACAATAATCGGCAAGATGGTCATACCTAATGTCCATACCACAAGATGCCATGACCAGGTATCTCGTGCTTCTGCAACATTGGTTTGCATCAAGTTTTGAATTTGGTCAGAGGTAATCCAGACACCTAATGTATTGACCGTATAAGCAGCAAAGCCTCCAATAAAAACCAAGGCAATTGCAAGTGGTTTTGCAGTCCATTTCCAGCTTAGAAGCTGGAAAAGAAAGTTATATATGGCAACAACGACCAATATAGAAGCCAATACAAAAAAACCAGCTTTCATTCCAGTATATGGGGTAAGAGACTCCATTTTTTTATAAAAAGCAAAATTTAAAAATACACCTAACCAAATAGCAACTAAGGCATTAAAAGTTAACAGCGAGATAGGTCTTGTCTTGAGTTTCTGTAGCAGCATGGTCATCATAATCTAAAAATAAACTTCTTAGCGTCTCTAAGATAAAAATTAAAACTTAAAAATGACTTAAACTAAATAATAATAGGCGCAATAATATCTGCAATTCGGTTCTAGATTTACTTACAAATCGAGGGAGACATTTAATTTCACATCATCCCGCTGATTTGTGATCTCTCCATTACGTACCCTAGTTTTATTCTTAAAAAAATCATTCAATGTAGTGGATTTACTATACTACAAGTCATATCCCATACAAACAAAAACACCCTTTAAGGTGTACTTAAAGGGTGTTCAGTAAGAAGGATAATTTAGAATTTAAATTCTAAGCCTAGACCTGCAACAGGTTGCTTATCCTTTTTGCTTGCTTGCTCAAGCGTTAGATAACCAGCATAACCATAGGTTCTGACTTGTTTGTTAAATGCATAGTCTGCGCCTGCAATAACTTGTTTTGCTTTAAAATCAGCTGTATTGGTTTTAAAGCTAGTATCATTTTGGCTGTATTGACCTTTTACTGTCCAGTTCTTCGCTTGAGGAATATTATATTCAGCACCCAATAACCAGCCTTGCGCGTCATCAATATTTTCTGAACCTGATGCATTGCCAGCAACCGCGTCAACTTTAGAGGTCTGATAAAGTGCTTTAAGCGCTAAACCTTCAACAGGATTAACTCGACCAATGGCACGGACGGTATTGGCAGCTGCAAATAGACTTCCACCAGAAATCGCAGGTTCAGCTGCATTTAAGAAACCACGACCAAGGAAAGTGCTTGGAATCGCTTTGTCATAACCGATACCCGCAACCAGCAATGGGTTTTCATAGGTGACTGTCGCTGACCATGCATCTCCCAAACCACCACCTGCAACTTTTGCACCGCCGCTAGTCTGTTTAATACCAGAAGACTCACCTGTTGCAAGTAAAGCATTGAATTTAAAAGCACCATCTAATAACTGAACTGCTGGCGACTCATAGATCACAGCATTATCAATACGGTTTTCACCTGTGAAAATACCCGTGATATCCGCCTTGTTTGCGACATAGTTATTGAAGGTATCAACGACACTCGATAACTGTTTAACTGGCGTATCATGCTTACCAATTTTTAAAGTACCTAATTGGGAATCTTTTAAACCGACAAAACGATTACGCTGTGTCCAGTCACTGCTATCGCCATCCGCACTAAACCCCCACTCGATTGCATAGACTGCACTTAAACGCTCAGTGAGTTTTTCATCACCTTTAATTCCTATAAATGAACTGTTTGAACTAATTTCCCAAACATCTTTATTTGATTTAGTCGCATTTTTTTCTGGTAAATAATCAACGCTGGCATCGATTTCACCATACAGTGTTGGCGCTGCAAATGTGGTTGTTGCAAGTAAACTGAGCACTGCTGCTGTTACAATTTTGATTTTCATTGTTTACATCCTGGTTAAATTTGTAACAAATCCTACACAGTAACTTTATATGACAAAACGATTAAAATCTTATTTATTTATTCTAATTTCGACTAAAGTTTAATTTGCAGCCAGTGATAAACTCTGCCACAGATTTTAAACCATATTTTTATATTTTAAAAAATTATTTTATATATCAAATCATTAGAAAACAAATTAAGTACTTTTCATAATCACCTGGCGATATTCAAAAAATAAAAAATCCGACGAAGAGCATTCAATCTAGAGATAAGCATAAGGACTTAACCCTATTTGTCATTTCACATCTGTTCGGTTTAGTAAAAAAACGGTAATAAAAATATGCTTTCATCTTACATAATTTTTCCAGTAAATAATTGGCCACAAACAAAGCACAGCAATCATGCAGATGACAATCAAATAATGAAAATATCCGAGCCAATCCGCAACGACTCCACTCCATAAATAAAGAAAGCCACTCACAGTCGCCATAATCGAGACTTGAAAGGTAAAATCTGTGCCAGCAAATTGTTTACGACTGTATTGCATAACCAAGGTTAACATCACCACTAACAGCATGGCAGAGCAGGCATCTTCAACCGCATTGACCACATAAAGCCAGATTGGAGAAATTTCATGCCCAGCTTCGTAAGCATGAGCCAAAATAGTATAAGCCCCCAAACTCAAGATCTTAAGCAGCGAAAAAACAATCAAACTTTGCGTTCTGGAAAAATACTTCAATAATAAGCCTGCAATGGCAGCTCCTAACAATGCAGCAACTGCACCAAACATGGTAATAAACACCCCAATCTGGGTGAAATTCAAGCCCATATCCACCATTAAAGGTTTTAACAAAGGTCCTGCTAAACCATCAGCCACTTTAAAACTAATTAATACCAGCAACCATGCTTTTAGTTCTGAAGAAGACTGAAAATAAGCGAGATAAGCTTTGATCGCCTGTACTAAAGAAACGCTATCAGCGATATTAGCTACCCCTTTACTCATGTGTTGCGGTTCACGATAAAACAAAACAGGCAGCGTATTGAGCAAGACCAGTGCTGCCAAAGCCAGAAAGGTCTTTTGCCACTCCAGCCAATCAAGACACCAAAGTACTGCCCCTCCGCCTACAATAAAACCTAAACGAGATCCGATCACTTGAAAGGTGTTGCCCCAGTGTTGTTGATCACTTTTCAGTAAATTGACTGCCAGACCATCTGTCGCTATATCCTGCGTTGCGCCAGTTAAATTCATAAGGAACAGGAGTGCAAAAAAAATCAGCAAAT
This sequence comes from Acinetobacter colistiniresistens, assembly GCF_024582815.1. Lineage (NCBI taxonomy): Bacteria > Pseudomonadati > Pseudomonadota > Gammaproteobacteria > Moraxellales > Moraxellaceae > Acinetobacter > Acinetobacter colistiniresistens. The sequence continues at coordinate 1,526,025 of NZ_CP102099.1, read as the reverse complement.
AATAGGGTTGGTTTAAAGCCTGAATCGGGAAAAATGACAAGACAATCAGAATCAGTACACTCGCAAGTTGAGTAGGAAGAATCCAACTGCGGTAGTGGCCTAATCTTGAGATGGCAGACCGATCCACATAAGCCGCCCAAAAAATTTTAATCGACCAAGGCAACATCAATAAGCCAAAACCACCAATGTGCGCCAAGGACACCCCCTGTGCCCTTAAAATCACAGGCAGCGCATGGGTCATAAAACCTACAGGTAAGCCCTGCGCCCAGTATAAGGAAAACAATAAAATGTAAACCTGACGAAGATTAAGCATTTTCAGTTTTCCATAACCGTAGATAAAGAGGAGCTCAAGTATCCAATCCTTTCATCGGCATAGCAATAAAATCTTATTTTTTGCCAATGCAGTGTCGATCATGAGCGTTTAACATCATTGTAATTGTCATTACATATTATAATTTATGTCGCAGGATTTTCCAGATCTACCCCCGTTAGTACCACAACGTGGATCGCTTTATAGTCGTACGTTATGTAAGAAAATTTTTTTAAGCCAAGGCTGGACTGTTGTCGGGGAAATTCCCAATCTTCCCAAGGCTGTTGCGATTATTTCTCCACACACCTCCAATATTGACGGCTGGTATGGCTTTCTCGCTATCGGCGGACTAGGCTTAAAAATTACTGTACTGGGTAAAGACAGCTTATTTAAGCCACCATTGAAGCCACTGTTAAACTGGGCAGGACTCATTCCTGTACATCGAGATAGTGCGCATGGCCTCACCGAGCAAGTGGTTGCCAGCATTCGCCAACACGATAAAATCTGGATTGGAATGGCACCTGAAGGTACGCGTAAAAAAGCCAAAAAAATGAAAAGCGGTTTTTACCATATCGCCCATGCAGCAGGTATTCCGATTGTAATGTTCGCCTTTGATTATGACCATAAAACCATTTATTGTTTAGGTGCCTTTATTCCAACGGGACACTATCAACAGGATCTTGAACAGATCATGCAATGTTATGTAGGTCACTTCTCTCCCAAGAACCCACATTGGCTGGCAGCTCCCTTACAAAAACTTGTGAAAAAAAACTAGAAAAATAGAGGCAAATCTGCTCTGATGTGCCCATCTTTTTTGTACATTTTATCTGCATTCGATATGAAAATTGCTCGACTGTCTTGCTTGGCTATTCTTGGCTTCGCATTATTGGGTTGTGATCAAACCGCAAAGAAAGCCCCCTCTACGATGGCGATTAAAGCACGTGAACCAGTAATCGCACTTGCACTCGGTGGTGGAGGTGCTAAAGGTTTCGCCCATATCGGTGTCATTAAAGTACTAGAGTCACATGGGATTAAAGCAAAAATTGTTACAGGGACCAGTGCTGGTAGTTTTGTGGGTAGTATTTATGCCAGTGGGCAGACACCTTATCAAATGCAAAATCTCGCCCTGAAATTACAAGAATCGGATTTGCGTGACTTAACCTTAAATAGTCAGGGTATTATTCTGGGGCAGAAACTTCAGAATTACGTCAACACGCAGGTTGGCAATAAACCGATTGAACAGTTCCCAATCCGTTTTGCCGCAGTTGCAACACGTTTAGACAGCGGTAAAAAAGCAGAATTTATTAAAGGTAATGCAGGTCAGGCAGTACGTGCCTCATGCAGTATCCCTAATGTCTTTGTTCCTGCTGTCATTGGCAACACCAAATATGTAGATGGTGGCTTGGTCAGTCCAATCCCTGTTAAAACTGCAAAAGATATGGGTGCGGATATTGTGATTGCCGTCGATATTTCTGCTCGTCCAGTTGGAGGTAAGCCTTTAAGCATGTGGGGCTTATTAGACCAAACTATTAATATTATGGGTCAACAAAGTATTAATGAAGAGCTCAATCAAGCCACTGTGGTGATTCAACCTAAAGTTGGCCATCTTGGCGCATTAGACCTTAAGTCTAGTAATGAAGCTATTTTAGAAGGTGAAAAAGCAGCTCAAGCCAAGATCACAGCAATCCAAAATGCGATCACAACGTTTAAAAATTCTCCTGCTGCACTGAAACCAGCTCCAAAATCTAAATTCTAATTAGAATCTTGGGCAGTTGATCTTAAAAAAATATCATCTGCCCCTTCCTAACTAAAAAAACAATCTTTGTATATTCATCAAGATAATCATCTGCTACAGTGCTTAAAGTGAATATTTTTTCACCTCCACTCCATTTAATGAGACGAGCAAATCTATGGAATTTGTAGTTGAACCTTGGCACTGGTTTGTATTAGGGATTTTACTGATTCTTTCAGAATTGATTTTGCCTGCTTTTGCTGCATTATGGTTTGGTATAGCAGCAGTTATGGTTTGTATTTTACTGTGGCTTTTCCCCATGATGGGCTTTACCACCCAAGTAATCACTTGGGGTATTTTATCTATTTTATGCACGATTCTTTGGTTCAAGTTTATTAAACCACTGTCTATTGACAAAACCAAAGCTGGGCTCCCTCGCGAAGCAACCATTGGTCAGGTTGGTATGGTTATCCAGACCGGACTTGAACATGGGCAACTGATTGTACGCTTCTCAATGCCTGTTTTAGGTTCTGATGAATGGCATTGCCGCTGTTCTGTTCCAGTACAAGTGGGTGATCGCGTTCGCGTGGTTGATATTTTGGGTAATGATTTGGTCGTTCAACCTCATACGTCATAAACACAAAGAGGGTTTCTAATGTCTGTCGGTACGATTGTTGTTTTAGCTTTTTTAGCTTTTATCGGTGTTACTATTTTTAAAGGGGTTCGTATTGTTCCCCAAGGTTATAAATGGATTGTACAACGTTTAGGTAAATACCATACTACGTTGAGTCCTGGTCTAAACTTTGTCATTCCTTATGTTGACGAGGTGGCTTATAAAATTACCACCAAAGATATTGTTTTGGATATTCCTTCGCAAGAAGTGATTACCCGTGATAATGCCGTGTTGGTAATGAATGCCGTAGCATATATCAATCTCACCACACCAGAAAAGGCGGTGTACGGAATTGAAAACTATACTTGGGCCATCCAAAATCTGGTTCAAACTTCATTGCGTTCAATTGTAGGTGAAATGGATTTGGATGATGCACTTTCTTCTCGCGATCATATTAAAGCGAAACTGAAAGCAGCGATTTCTGATGATATTTCAGATTGGGGCATCACCTTGAAAACGGTTGAAATCCAAGATATTCAACCTTCACACACCATGCAAGCTGCGATGGAAGCTCAAGCAGCAGCTGAACGTCAACGTCGTGCGACGGTGACCAAAGCTGATGGTGAAAAGCAGGCCGCAATTCTAGAAGCGGATGGTCGTTTAGAAGCATCTCGTCGCGATGCAGAGGCACAAGTGGTTCTTGCTGAATCATCACAACGTGCCATTGAAATGGTCACCACTGCTGTAGGCGATAAAGAAATTCCTGTGGCTTACTTACTCGGTGAGCAATATGTGAAAGCGATGCAGGATCTTTCTAAATCAAGTAACGCAAAAACTGTGGTGCTTCCAGCCGATGTGCTGAATGCCATTCGTGGAATTATGGGTAAACACTAAACCCTTTGTTCCTAAAAAATAAAGCAGCGTTATCGCTGCTTTATTTTTTATACTGTCTGGATCAGCTTTCGATCTTTGACAGGAAGTTTTGCCACCACCAGATCATAGGAATCTTGAATCAAGTCTTGCAGTAAATCAGCTGTAATTTCACGACCACTGCCAATTGAGATCCAATGTTTCTTATTCATATGGTAGCCTGCTGAAATCGAAGGATATAACTCCAGATATTCCAGACTTTTCTCAGGCTTACATTTAATCGTCACCAGCAACTTGCCCGAATAAGCCCCAATTAACATAAACACCTTATCGCAGATCTTGAATACCTCACAATCTGGGCCAAAAGGCTGTGACTGAATGGAAAAAGCCAGTTGCTGTCCATATTCAAGTGCAAGTTGTTCTAATTGTTCATCATTCATATAACCGCACTCCATTGTTATTTATTATTCATCAAGTAGAGGGCTATCGCTTAGCTTAACTTTTACGTGCGAGCAAGAATTGAGAAATCGCAACGAGCTCTTTGGCATCTTCACCAAAATAAGCGAGGGCTTCAAAAGCTTGATCATGTAAGGTTTGCGCATAAACTTGTGCCTGCGCCAAGCCCATTAAGGCAGGATAAGTCGATTTTTGCATTTGCTCATCCTTGCCTGCTGTTTTACCTAAAGTTTCAGTGCTCGCCGTAATATCCAAAATATCATCTTGCACTTGAAAGGCTAGACCAATGCTCTGTCCAAACTGGCGTAACTTTGGAATCGCCTGATCAGTACCTGCAAAGATGGTTACGGCCCCCATCATGATCGCTGCTTGAATCAATGCACCTGTTTTATTACGGTGAATATTCTCTAATTCTGCTTGATCTACCTGTTTAGCCGCCCCTTCTGCCTGTAAATCAAGAACTTGACCACAGACCATTCTTGAACTGGCGGTTGCTAAAATCTGTACCTGCTTCAAGACAATCGCAGCCTCGGTTCCCTGTCCTTGTTCGTCAAACAAGCGGCTACCCAATACTTCAAAGGCCATCGATTGTAAAATATCACCCGCTAATAGAGCCGTGTCTTCACCAAAGGCGACATGGCAGGTGGGTTGGCCACGGCGGAGCAAGTCATTGTCCATACAAGGTAAATCATCATGTGCCAATGAATAGCAATGGATTAGTTCAACTGCAACTGCGGCACGACGCGCCGCTGCAAAATTATGATTCGGCTGTAACGAAGCTGCTGCATAACAGAGTGCGGGACGAATGCGCTTTCCACCTAACATTACTGCATGATGAACGGCAGCCTTTAAAGGTTCTGGAATTGAAAATGCAGCCAATGCTGTCAATAAATCTTGTTGAATACGTTGTTGAGCTTGTATGAGAACATCCGCATTAACTTGAGAAATAGATGACACAATTGCCTCGGGAAATCTTGATAAAAGGAAGTTGACAAGACTTGTCAGAATGTCGACATCATAACACTTTTTATCGGAAAAAAAGGAGTTTGTGTTTTTATTCGATTCAAAATAATAAGGCCCTCAAATGAAGGCCTTAGCAATAAATTTAGAATGAAAAATTAGAAAGCATCGCCCGGTACACGTACCCAACCTTCCATCAATACACGGGCGCTGCGGCTCATGATGGCTTTTTTCACTGACCATGTGCCATCAATCAGCTCTGCCTGAGCACCAACACGTAAGGTTCCAGATGGATGACCAAAACGCACCGCTGCACGCTCGCCGCCCCCTGCGGCTAAATTCACCAAGGTGCCGGGAATCGCTGCCGCTGTTCCAATCGCCACCGCAGCAGTACCCATCATGGCATGATGTAACTTGCCCATCGACAAAGCACGTACCAGTAAATCGACCTCGCTTGCCGCAACCGCTTTGCCGCTAGATGAGCTATAATTTTTCGGTTGGGAGACAAAGGCAATTTTAGGCGTATGCTGACGTGCTGCTGCTTCTGAAATATCCTGAATCAAGCCCATTTGTACTGCACCATAGGCACGGATTTTCTCAAAACGTGCCAATGCAGCGGTATCACCATTAATCTGATCTTGTAATTCGGTGCCCTGATAGCCAATCTCTTCGGCATTCAGAAAAATGGTTGGAATTCCTGCATTGATAAAAGTTGCTTGAAATGTGCCGACTTCAGGCACTTCCAGTTGATCCACCACATTTCCTGTCGGGAACATATCGCCCCCTTCCTCACCATCATCGGCAGGATCTAAAAATTCAATTTGCACTTCCGCTGCCGGGAAAGTCACCCCATCCAGCTCAAAATCACCGGTTTCCTGTACTTGTCCATTACTCACAGGAACATGTGCAATGATAGTTTTTTGAATATTCTTCTGCCAGATCCGTACTGTGCAAATACCATTTTCAGGAATCCGCGCTGCATCAACCAAACCATTTGAAATGGCAAATGAACCCACTGCAGCCGTTAAATTACCGCAATTTCCACTCCAATCGACAAAAGGCTGATCAATCGATACTTGACCAAATAAATAGTCGACGTCGTGTTCTGGCTGGGTGCTTTTTGCCAAAATGACGGTTTTACTGGTACTGGAGGTCGCCCCTCCCATGCCATCAATCTGTTTCCCATAAGGATCTGGACTCCCAATGACACGCAAGAGAAGTTGATCACGCGCTTTGCCTGCTACTTGTGCCGCTTCAGGTAAATCATCCAGTTTGAAAAATACACCTTTACTTGTTCCACCACGCATATAGGTTGCTGGGACTTTGATTTGCGGTACTGAGCTCATGTCAATTTCATCCTTTTATCATGTTCTTGGTGCAGCGATGTTTTAGGTCTCAAGTTACTGCACAGCAGCCAAAAATACCATACGACCAATTACTGTTGGATCAGTCATCATGGGTAAAATCTGTACATTATATTGCGTATATTTCCAAGGCTTAACAATGGCATAAATGCAAATCTATCGGGCTGGAAAAACAAAACCCTGTTCAACTGTAGCAAGATAAAGCCGAGTCTATTTCAGAAAAAAAAGCAACAACATGATTTTAAACAACTTATTAAGACAACTTCACAGTCATGGGATTGCTGTACTTTTACTAGGCGAAAATCTTTGAATCTATTAGAATAATCCCGTTAATTCCTCGTCGAGCTCAGTCCTTTGAACAACGATTCTTCTCAACTTCAGCGTGGACTAAAAAACCGCCATATCCAACTCATTGCCATGGGTGGAGCGATTGGTACGGGCTTATTTTTAGGTTCTGCGCAAATTATCCAGTCTGCTGGACCATCCATTATTTTGGGGTATGCAATTGGCGGCTTGATTGTTTTTCTCATCATGCGCCACTTAGGTGAAATGATTGTGGAAGAACCTGTTGCTGGTTCATTTAGTCATTTTGCTTATAAGTATTGGGGTAAATTTCCAGGCTTTATCACCGGCTGGAATTACTGGGTTCTCTACATCCTTGTCGCCATGACTGAGCTAACGGCTGTAGGGAAATATATTAATTACTGGTGGCCGCAAATTCCGGCATGGCAGTCTGTATTATTTTTCTTTGTCGTGATTACGGCAGTAAACCTGACCAATGTTAAATTTTATGGTGAATCAGAGTTCTGGTTAGCAATCATCAAGGTAACTGCTGTGGTTGCCATGATCTTGTTTGGTTTGTTCCTCCTCTTCACTGCAGATGCCAACTCAACAGCCTCATTTAGCAACCTTTGGTCACATGGCGGCTTTTTCCCGCATGGCTTCGAAGGCTTGTTCTATATGCTGGCTTTCTTGATGTTTGCCTTTGGGGGAATTGAGCTGATTGGTATGGCTGCGGCAGAAGCCAAAGATCCAAAGACAACCATTCCTAAAGCGATTAACCAAGTGGTCATTCGTATTTTGGTGTTCTATGTCGGTTCGCTTGCCATTCTCTTATCACTTGTGCCTTGGAACCAACTCGATCTTGGTGGCTTAGATAAAAGTCCATTCGTGATGATTTTCAGTCAGATGGGAATTGGTTGGGCAGCACATTTACTTAACTTTATTATCCTGACAGCAGCATTATCCGTCTATAACAGCGGAATGTATGCCAATAGCCGTATGGTATTTGGCTTGGCTCAACAAGGTAATGCACCGAAAGTCTTTACCAAAACCAATAAACAAGGCGTCCCAGTTCCAGCAGTACTGCTCTCTGCGTTCCTGATCTTTGGTTGTGTGCTGTTAAACTACTTTGTGCCGGAAGATGCGCTCGGACATTTAATGTATGTCGTTGTTGGTGCACTCGTTTTAAACTGGGCCATGATCAGCTTGACCCATTTGAAATACAAACGTCATATCAAAACAGCACAAATCAAGACCTCATACCCGGCGTTATGGTCTCCGTTCAGTAACTATCTGGTTTTGGCATTTATTGGTGTAGTGCTGTATATCATGTGGCAACAAGGCTTTAAAGAATCTGTACTGATGATTCCGATCTGGATCGTCGCCATGTTTATTTTCTATAAGTTTTTAAATCGTAAAACTGAAGATTAACAGTTGATCGGTTTCATTAAAAAGTGATTGCTTATGCAATCACTTTTTTGTTTATAATCATAAAATTATGCGCTTATAGCTTAACTGGATAGAGCAGTTGCCTCCTAAGCGACCGACGTGGGTTCGAGTCCCGCTAAGCGCATACCCTATCAGGCTCCAATGTAAATAACGACAACCTGCTAAATATCCCAGTTTCTTTCTATACTGGTAATCTGGCTATAAACACTCTGATATTCGGCTTGCTTCACGGTACACCAAACATCGACAAATGCTTTGCCTAAATATTCATTCAGATACCGATTCGCCTTCAATAGCCTCAATGCTTGCATTTGTTCAGTCGGTAACAGTATGTGCTCACTTTGCAGCTTTAACTCATGTGCCTGTTTCGGTATGGCTAAATGATGGCTTAAACCATGCAAAGCACCGATCAACATGGTTGTAATCGCAAGATAAGGATTACAGTCCGCTCCGGCAACCCGATACTCCAAACGTTGATTGTCTTGATCTGAACAAGGAATGCGGATTGCCACGTTACGATTATTAACGCCCCAATTCGCCTCTAGCGGTACATGATGGCCGAACTTGAAACGGCGGAAGGAATTCAGGTTTGGCGCTAAAATTGCCATTGAATCAGGCATAAATAACAATAAGCCACTCATGACTTTTAACAGTGCTTCGGATGGCTCCGCATTTGAACTAAACAGATTTTTTTGATTCTGATCTAAAAGGCTCATATGGAAGTGCATCCCACTGCCTGCTTTATGTATCTCAGGCTTCGCCAGAAAATTGGCACGCAGATTATATCTATTGGCAATCTGCTTAATTGTTCTTTTTAACAACATGATTTGATCGCATAGCTTTAAAATCTCTGTCGTATGCTGCAGATTGATCTCGTACTGACTTGAAGAAGACTCAGAGACAATACCGGTAATCTGAATACCCTGCTGCTTTGCAACCCATTCAATCTCATTCAGCACATTTTGATAATGGTCAGAGGTATTGATATCAAAACATTGCGTTATGGTTTCCTCAACATCCCCCGCCATGTTCAAAGGCTGTAAATAGAACTCAATTTCTGCTGCAATACAGGGAAAATAGTTTTGATGATGCAATCGGGCGCTGATTTTTTTCAGGATGTTGCGCGGTTCGAATAAACAATCTTGATGCATGTTCTGTTTCATGCTGAGTAGTAATTGTGCAGTCGTTTCAGGTTCAATCGCATGGGGTTGTAGTGTTCCTAAAACAGGTTCACATAAATAATCGGGCTCTCCAATATATTTCCCAAGGCCAGTCTCCTCAATGACCTTGCCCTCTAAACTCATGGCATAAATGGACAAGGGGAAATAACAACCTTTGGTCAGATTTCGCAGACAACCAATATCAATGCGTTTACCGCGTAAATGTCCATTCAAATCACACAAATAGATATCGATATGTTGTGTATCTGGGTAGCGTTCTAAATAAGCTTCAACTTCTTCTAAAAATTGATGTTTGGCAACAGAGATATCATCACCTTCAATCTTGTCATTTTTACTCTGGATAAACTTTTTAAATGTAGATGGATGATTGATCTCAACAAGTACAGCACTCATCGCTGGTCACTCGAGTTATAGGGTTAGAATCAGCTTAGTAGAGACCAGCACAGAAGTAACGTAAACAGTGCGTAAACTCTTGGGACTATCGAGTAATTTTTTTATAAAACGACAATAAAAAATGGAGCATTGCCCCATTTTAGCGTAACAAGGTTTTATCAACCTAAATCACTTCTAGTCGACCAACCGAATCGGTTTGATCCGTCTTATTCTGAGTGTCATTTCTTTTAAAGCATAATTGCTTGCAACAACTAGGAAAAAGCCAATTACAAATGACCCCATAACATCAAATGGGAAATGCACCCCCACAAAAATCCGAGATAGACCCACAATCACGCCCACACCTAAGCCAAGTAAACCAAGCTTTTTAAATCCGGCCATCCAATACGAAAATGCAATGATGGTAACCGTTAAAGTATGCTGACTTGGAAAAGAAGAACTTGCCCCATGGCCAATCAGCTTATGTCCTAAATTGAGCTGAAATGGACGTGGATGGTGATAAAAGAACTCAATCAAATCACTTAATATCAGTGAAAATAGAACGATCAATAATGTTTTCGCAAATAAAAGACTATAGGTTTTCCATTGAATCACCAACAGAAAGACCAGAAAACCGATAAATACCGTATTTAAATCATTTGCAAAAAAAATGGCAAGCTTATCTAAAATAGGAAATTCCGTAGCAAAGGAATTGATATTATTGAATAAAAAGATATTAAAATTTTCGAAAATCATTTTCTTTTCTATCCACACAGTCCATGACAGTTTTATAACACCACTTTACTAGATAAAAATGAAATAATTGTGAATTTTTTCTATTTTATTTTTCAATTAATTAGATAACAAAAACAAAAATTTTTATCTATTCAAAACGAGAATAGTCTCTCATTTTATAGAATAAATAGGATGGCTTCATCCTATTTATTGCTGATATTTACTTTTTAGAATTTAAATTCTAAACCGCTGCCTACAACAGGTTGCTTATCTTTCGCACTCGCCTGCTCAAAGATTGAATAACCTGCATAACCATAGAGTTTCACTTGCTTATTAAATGAATAATCGGTACCCACCAGTAATTGCTTCGCATCAAAATCTGACTCACCATTTTTAAAGCTGGTTGAATTTTGGCTATACTGAGCTTTCACTGCCCATTTGGATTGATTCGGCAATTTATATTCAGCACCAATCAGCCAGCCTTGTGAATCATCAATATTCATCGCGGCCTGATCATTACCTTTTTTATCCGCAACTTTAGAGGTCTGGTAAAGCGTTTTCAGAGCTAGTCCTTCAATTGGTGTCAAACGACCAATGACACGGACTGTATTCGCAGCTGCGAAGACCTCCTCCACTTGGGTTTCAGTCTCTGCCGCATTCAACAAACCATGTCCTAAAAAGTCACTTGGAATAGCCTTATCATAGCCTAAACCCACTAAAAATAATGGATGGCTATAACTGAGCGATGCAGACCAAGCATCTCCTAAACCGCGTCCCGCAACATTTACACCGCCACGTTTGTCATCTTCAATCCCTCGACTCTCGCCTGTTGCAAGTAAAACACTGGCTTCGATATTACCGCCATTCAATGCAATTTCAGGTGAGTCATAGACCACGACATTATTGACCCGGTTTTCACCCGTCATAATACCCGTAATATCGGCTTTATTACTGATATAGTTATTAAAACTATCTACAGGGCTGGATAAATCCTTTAATGGTGTATTATGTTTACCAACTTTAATTGCACCAAAACGGTCATCTTTTAATCCAACAAAACGATTTCGTTGCGACCAGTCTGTTTTATCACCATCTGCGTAAAATGCCCATTCTGCTAAATAAATCGCACTTAAATGTTCGGTTAATTTTTCCTCACCCTTGATCCCGAGAAATGAACTATTACTGTTCACTTTCCATACGTCACGATTAGATGAATTTGCATTTATTTCAGGCAAATAATCCAAACTTACATCAATTTCTCCATAGATTTTTGGAGCTGCAAAAGTAGAACTTGCGGCAATACTCATTAGCATTGCAAATACAATTTTCATCTTCATTGTTATTAACCTAACCATCTAAAAAATTAAAAAACACACCTATTTGGCTATATTTCAAGCAAAAAATTAAAATAAAATAGACTCAAGATAATCTGCTTTCATATTTTCCAGAATATAAAAGCATATGAATAATCCAGCTCAAATATTATAAAATGGAAAAACACCAAATATCAAAGCACTACCCATTAATATACAACAGGTAATAAATGCCCATTTCAGGGTAAACTTTTGATGATCCCCCATTTCAACAGCAGCCAAACCACATAATAAATAAGTTGAAGGAACCAGTGGAGATAATAAGTGAATGGGTTGACCGACAATAGAAGCACGTGCAATTTCAACTGGTGCAATTCCATAATGTGAAGCAGCTTCAGCCAAAATCGGTAATACACCAAAATAAAAGGCATCGTTTGACATAAAGAATGTCAATGGCATACTCAACACCCCTGTAATTGGTGCCAGATACGGTCCTAGACTAGGTGGAATCACAGCTACGAAGCCTTTAGACATCGCTTCAACCATACCTGTACCAGACAGAATTCCAGTAAAAACACCTGCCGCAAAAATAACCCCAACCACGGCCAATACACTGTCTGCATGCATTGCAATACGCTTTTTCTGCATATTGACGCAAGGATAGTTCACCACCAAGGCAATACAGAAGCCCAGCATAAACAAGATCGACATTGGTAAAATCCCTTTTACCAAAGAAGCCATTAAAACGAGCGTTAGAATACCGTTAAACCAACGTAAATGTGGGCGCTGAGCTTCTGGATCTTTGGAAATGGAAATCTCATCCGCATGACTAATATCAACCAGTTCAATCACACCTAAACGTTTGCGCTCGTACATGCCATAAAGATAGGCCAAGAAGAATAACCAAGCAGCTGCCACAATCATGGATGGAATCATTGGAATAAAGACTTCACTGGCATCGACCTGTAAAGCACTCGCTGCACGTGCGGTTGGCCCACCCCATGGTGTCAAATTCATGACCCCGCTACAGAGCAACATCAGGCAGGTCATAATCAGAGGGTTCATGCCGACGCGTTTGTATAGAGGCATCATGGCTGCCACACAAATCATATAAGTGGTTGAACCATCCCCATCTAAAGAAACCAATAAAGTTAAAAATACGGTTCCTAAAGTAATTTTTAATGGATCACCTTTTACTTTCTTTAAAATCCATCTAACTGATGGGTCAAATAACCCTGAATCAATCATTAATGCAAAATATAAGATTGCAAAAAGTAGCATTACTCCTGTTGGTGCAAGTTTTTTAATTCCCTCGAGCATCGTATTGCCGAGTTCAGTTAATTGAATATGACTTAGACTGTCAAAATAAAACCCTAAGCCCCAAGCGATAATTGCAAAGATAAATGGAATTAAAATTAATGCAACTAATGCACTGAGACGTTTTGACATGATCAAATACATGAAACACATGATCATGCTGATACCTAAAAAAGTCAGCATTGAAAGCAATCCTTAGCATATTAAGTTTTTTTATTGGGTAAACCGCTACCCTAGTCCAGCACAAATTCTATGCGATTTAAGTTTAGGCAATTCATTTAATTTAATTATATGCTTAATACACTCATTCACATGAAAAATACTTTAAAATAATACAACCATATATTAAATATAAAATTATGATTATTAATGTTTTTAATTATAAATTATATACTAAACAGTAAAACCAACCAAATAATAAACAATCAAAACAAGATATCTCTAGAATAAAAACGCCACATTATAGTGCATTTTTAGGTTAAAAATAACTGCCCGCGTTAAAACATAATCAAAGCAAATATCATTTATTTATAAAACTTCTATTCAAGTTAACATGAATTGAAGTCGACATAATTTTTAAAGCCTCAAAAACTGACAAACATTATTATAATTGCAAGATATTAAAATAAAATTAAAAAAATCATATTTTGATAAAAACAACCATTATTTAAATTCAAACCCTATTGTTTTATGCACCCTATATTCATTTGGTGCCCCCCCTGCCCAGCGTCGATAAGCTTTTCTAAATTTGAGGTATCAGTAAAGCCCAATCTTTCATCAATACTCAAGCTTGAGGCCAAGGAATCTTCAGCACACCGTCTTTTGGTGCTATCTAAAATTTACTCTTCGGTCTCCGTCAAGCAAGCACCGCTACACAGTTCATTTAGACACATCTAGTTGCTCTGCAATTTCTTGAGCTGTTAGAAAATATCCGGTTGCATGACATCTCCATCACACGCTACGAGACAGTGAAATACTTTTTGATATTTTTCAGCATAATTAGATACGGGGAAGGCTGTAATCGTTTTTTCCCTGAAATGAGGGCTTCTAACTCATTCAATCAAACTTTGCATTGAGCCAAACCAAAACTCACCGATCAATCACAGTTGCGCTTGTCTATCAGCGCTTCATATGCAATGCCTGTCCCCTCCTGCTGCAACACCTCAGCTATGGAATCGCCATGTTGCGGTATTTCATTGAATAAGCGGGTTATACCAAACAAAGTTACATTCAGATGCAATCCTGCCTGATTATATTGAGCTTTAATCACCGTATGCTTATCAGCATGTTTACGCATTTTTTCACCTCATCCCCTGAGTGATGATGCATAATGGCACGAAATTACTTTTTGTTGTCTCAATTGAATATCGACTACAAAACGCATTAATCATAAAGTCTCTTCTACTAATAAGCATGAAAGGAACAACAATGACACTTTCAACATCTCAACCATTCGGCGATTCAGCAACTGAACATATGCTTTCGGTTTTTAAACAACAACGCATCGCTTTTGATGCTCACCCCTATCCAGATCTCGATGACCGCCGCAGTAAGCTATTGCACATTAAAAAACAGATCATCCGTTATCAAGATGTCATTACAAACGCCATTCATACTGACTTTAGTTCCCGCTCAGTTGATGAATCAAAATTACTCGATTTGCTCGGTTCAGTGCTTGCAGCAGAACATGCGATTCGCCATTTGAGACGTTGGATGCGTCCAAGCAAACGTCAGACTGAACTGCTCTTTTTATCTAACCGTTTACGTGTGCAATACCAACCCAAAGGTGTGGTTGGAGTGATTGTGCCTTGGAACTTCCCTGTTTACTTGGCCTTAGGACCCTTAATTGCTGCCATTGCTGCGGGCAATCGTGTCATGATTAAACTGCCTGAAGTGACACCTGCCACCAATGCAGTGGTGAGACGTATGCTAGCTGAGATTTTCAGTGAAGATGAAGTCGCAGTTTTTGGTGAGGAAATTCTCGACCCTGCTCAATTTACCTCCTTGCCATTCAACCATATTGTATTCACAGGTTCACCTGCGATTGGCCGTGTGGTAATGCGCGCAGCGGCTGAAAACCTTACACCTGTAACACTAGAATTAGGCGGCAAATCTCCAGCTTTCGTCAGCCGAAATTATCCTTTGGCCGATGCCGCGAAACGTATATTACATGGTAAAGCAACCAACTGTGGTCAGATCTGTGTTGCACCTGACTATGCACTGGTACCTAAAGAAAAAGTGGATGAGTTCGTCGCAGAATGCCAATCCAATTTCACCCAGATGTATGGCAACAATATTCATCATAATAACAATTACACCTCGATTATCAGTGATCGTCATCTGAAGCGTTTACTTGAGATACTGGATGATGCACAGGCCAAAGGTGCTCAAATCATTGTTTGTGGTGAGTACGATCGAGCGCAAGATGCACGTCGTATGCCTGTACATATCGTGCTGAATTGCACAGCAGACATGCGTATTCTTAAAGAAGAGCTCTTTGGCCCCGTTTTACCTGTACTTGCTTATGACACACTGGATGATGCAATTCACTATATTCAAGCCGGTGAGCGTCCTTTGGCGTTGTACTGTTTCAGCCTTGATGCACAGGAACGTGAGTACATCTTAAAACAAACCCATTCTGGTGGTGTGACCATCAATGACTGGGGCTGGCATGTGGTCAACCATGATGCGCCCTTTGGTGGGATCGGGAACTCAGGAATGGGGACTTATCATGGTGAAGAAGGCTTACGTGAGCTTTCACATGCGAAAACCGTATTTGCGCGCCATCGTTTCTTCCCAACGCAACTATTCTATCCGCCTTATGGAACTTGGGTACAAAAGCTTACTTTACGTTTCTTCCTGAAACAGGGTGACCCAACGCTAAAATAAGCCATAAAAATAGAAAAGCCTCATTTAGAGGCTTTTCTATTTGATATCGATGATTAAAAAATCACTTTAACATACCGTCCTGTTGGTATTTCGGTGAACGTGGTCCATAGAGTAAACCCAAACCAGGATTCTGCTGTGTCGGTGTAAATAATTGGGTATTGACGATGCTTGCCAAAGGATAAGCACGATCATTTAGGCTCCCGGCAATTTGTTCCACCAATGCACCGACCAATGAGCTAAGCAAATCATTGTTGCCATTATTGCTGGATTGAACCGCTTTCTTTTCACCTGTCCAAAGGATTTGATTACTCTTCAAATCAACCAGTTTTGCTTCCACGCTCACGGTTGCAACACTTTGAATGACTTGATATTTAGAACCATATTCTTTAATTCGAATATAGAGCGCAGCATCCGCACCAAAAATTTCCTGTAATTTCTGTGGCGAAATGCTTTGCGCATCATGACCATTGGTCACACCGTTCTCTTTAAACATCGAATCAACCACAGAAATTGGAAAAACGTAATAACCTGCTTCAGCAACAGGTGTAACAACAGTTGGCCAATAACTATAAGTTGCTTTTACCTCAGGTGAATCATTGACTGGTGGTAACACCAGAATCGATTTCGGCATATGCTGCTTATATACCGTCATGTCTTTATTCACCGCAGGAGATGATGCGCAGCCTGTAAGTACTAAACCTGCAAGCAGAAGATTAGAAACTAAAAATGCCTTGATCATGGTTTTGCAATTCCTCCATTGGCATTCATTTTCTGCAACAAGCGATTCATCAATACAGTCGATTCAGGATACACTTGTCGTTCCAATTGGAAATACTCAACTGCTTTTTGCGCATTATTCTCTTGCAAAGATAACAAGCCCAGATGTGCATATAGCCCAGGTGGAACAGCGAGATTTTTCGCTTTGGCTTTTTCGATTTCCGCTTCTAGCTTGATGATTTGTGCATTGGGTGTGGCTTTTTCTGGTGCGTTATACATCAAATACGTCTGTTGTGTATAAGAGCCCCAACTATACAGAGGTTGAGGCCCTGTAGCACAACCAACCAGCCCGATGCTGATCAGACAGGCGCAAACAATTTTTTTCATTTTACAGCGGCCTAGTTTATTGTGCAGTCCAACGATTATTCTGAATATCAGTGACCAAATTGTTGACGGCTTCACGTACCGCTAAGTCCAGTACCTTACCATTTAAGGTCGAGTCATAAGAGGCTGTAGAGCCAAAACCAAGTACTTCACGAGCACTGAGTGTGTATTCACCCGCACCTTGTACTGAATGAACAATTTCCGACGTTTTCACATCGACAATATTCAAATTCACTTTGGCATAAGCAATCTGTTGCTTACCACGGCCTAAAATACCGAATAATTGCTGATCACCCACTTCTTTACGGCCAAACTCAGATACATCACCTGTAATCACATAACGTGCACCTTTAATCGTTTGAGCCGTATTGCTATTCCCCACTTCTTGCTTCAGTTCAGATAGGTTGTCACGATTTAAAACCGAGAAATAGCCCGTTTGCTGTAGATGGGTTTCTAAAATGGTTTTCGCCTGTCCGCCAAGACGATCGACATTGTCAGAGAAGATACCTCGCATATAGCTAGAACGATTATCAAACTTACCAATCGAAACAGGTACTTTAACCCCGTTATATTTAATCTGTTGTACCGCTGCCGTTACTTGTGGACTCTGAATTGATTTTGATGTTTCTGTGGTTGAGCAGGCCATTAAACCTAAAGAACTGAATGCGGTAATCGCTAATAATTTTTTCATTTTGACTCGAATAAGACATTAAAAAGCTTAACCAGTATATACTAAAAAACAGAAAACTGCGCACAACAACCAACAAGCTAAACTCTTATTAATTATAATAAAAATTTATTTTACAGCCTCAAAAATATTGCACATTATCAGCATCTGATTATCACTTAATCCACTGCAACAAGCTTGAATATGCAGCCATTTTTCTTGGTTTAATCCGATAAAATGATCATTAGCGTTTCCAACATATCCTTTTTTAATTTTTTCTAAAATTTATGCATTCAAATTACCATAACCGTCTTTATGGCGTTGAAGCGAGTCAACAAGCTGAAACGTGTTGAATTATTCAGCCTTTGCATGATTAATATGAATAAAATTCGCTTTCATATTGACCACTATTTTTCTCAATGCTACTTTCATTTTGCTACGCATCAAGTTCTCACTGTACTCGAGGTGTGGTACATCTCTAGAGATATCACTCCTCATGAACTTGTCTTTTAAATATCATTTTATTTCAGTCATTCACCATAAATATTAAGACAGTGAACTTCAGGTTCACAGCAGCATTGACCGCACCAAGTAGTGAAAAGGATAAAAAATGTTTGGAAAAATGATACATCAGGATTTATTGATTAGTAACTTAATAGAGCATGCAGCAAAATATCACGCAGATACGGCCATTTTTTCACGTGAAATCGATGGCCAACTCAGCACTACGAATTGGAAACACATCCAGCAGAATAGTAAACGCTTAGCAAATGCTTTCAAGGCGTTTAATTTAAGCGAGGGTGATCGTATTGCCACAATCGCATGGAATAACCGCCGTCACCTAGAATCATGGTATGCCATTTCTGGATGCGGTTATGTTTGCCATACGATTAACCCTCGATTATTTCCAGAGCAGTTGACCTTTATTATTCATGATGCTCAAGATAAAGTTATTTTCTTCGACAGTACATTTTTACCATTAATCAGTGCGCTTGAGGATAAAATTCCTTCGGTTGAAAAATTGATCTGTTTAAGCGCCTATGATGAAAGCGTCGCTAACGCACTTCCAAACGTTATTTTTTATGATGAGTTAATTCAAGATCAATCCGTAGAATTTGATTGGCCGCAATTCAAGGAAGAAACACCGAGCTCCTTATGTTATACCTCGGGCACCACGGGGAATCCCAAAGGAGTCTTATATAGCCATCGTTCGACCTTACTGCATACAATGGCCATTGCACTCCCCGACTCTTTAAATATTTCTGCTCGAGATATTGTCATGCCTGTGGTTCCCATGTTCCATGTCAATGCATGGGGTATTCCCTATGCAGCAGCAATGGTCGGGAGTTCGCTCATTCTGCCTGGTCCAAATTTAGATGGGGATAGCCTCGTTCGTTTAATTGATGATTATAAAGTAACAGTGGCCTTGGGGGTTCCTACCATTTGGCAAGGCCTATTGCTTGCTGCCCAAAAAACAGGCAGCCGCTTGCAAAGTCTGCAGCGCAATGTTGTTGGTGGCGCAACCTGCCCACCGTCTATCATCCGTGAATTTAGAGACACTTATCATTGTGACACGATTCATGCATGGGGGATGTCAGAAATAAGTCCACTGGGCACAGCCAATCAACCCAAGGCAAAACATGAGACATTAAATACGGAGCAACTTGAGAAATTACGCCAAAGCCAAGGTCGTCCACCTTTTGGTATAGAATTACGTATTGTTGATGAAAAAACTATGACACCGCTCGCAAATGATGGGCAGACACAAGGAAATTTACAGGTTCGTGGCCCATGGGTGGTTGACCACTATTTCAATCAAGCAAAAAGCTCTCTGACTTCAGATGGTTGGTTTGATACAGGGGATATCGCAACCATTGATTCTGATGGTTACATGACCATCCGCGATCGCGCTAAAGATTTAATCAAATCAGGTGGTGAATGGATTTCATCTGTTGAAATAGAGAATATTGCCGTAGGCCATCCTGAAATTCGTATGGCTGCCGCAATTGCTGCACGCCACCCCAAATGGGATGAACGTCCAATTTTAATTGCGGTAAAACAAGAACATTCATCATTAACCGAACAAGACCTGCTGACCTATTTTGCCGATAAAATTGCCTCTTGGCAGATTCCAGATGCCGTCATTTTTGTTGATGCGCTCCCGATCAACGGTACCGGGAAAATTGTTAAGACAGAGCTACGCGCAGCATATGCTGATTTTTTACTAAACTCATAATGGCTCATTACAACGACAACATAGACTCATTATTCACCAAAGCGTAATCCAACTCCCGCAATGGTGAAAATATACTTGGGCGTCACTGCGGAATCCCCTATTTTAGTTCTGAGTTTTTTGACCAAGATTCTAAGATAGTGGGTATCCTCTTCATGGCTAATGCCCCATAACTCGGTCATGATTTGTTTTTGCGTCACAATCTTGCCTTGATGACGAATCAACAGGGCCAACAACTGAAATTCTTTTTTGGTTAAGGTAATGTCTTCACCAGCCAGTTTGGCCGCATGTTCAGCCACATCCACCCAAAGTTGTCCATCATTAAACACCAGATTGTGCTCAGACGGTTGTGGCTTATTGCGAAACATGACCCGAATTCGGGCACAGAGCTCCTGAATACTAAAAGGCTTGGTTACATAATCATTGGCACCCGCATCCAAGAGCTGAATTTTCTGATTCTCATCTGGACGTGCTGAAAGCACAATCACAGGAATATCACTCCATTGCCGCAATTCAATCAGCACCTCCTGCCCATCCATATCAGGCAGCCCTAAATCCAGAATCAATAAATCAGCACCGCGTGATGCCAGAATTTCCAAGCCCTTCATTCCATTTTCAGCCACCTGTACCTGATAGCCTTGCGCACGTAGGGCAATGTCCAGAAATTTCCGAATTTGCGGCTCATCATCAATAATAAGAATCGATGCATGTGGATTCATTGTCTGTGGCATGAATATACTTTTAATCCTGATGAAGTGGTAATCGTATTCGAATTAAAGAGCCTTGACCATATGGCCCCACCAAAGCTTCAATACTGCCCATATGCGCCCCAATAATCGCTTTTACAATTGCAAGACCTAATCCCGTTCCCGTTTTACCTCGATCTCCACGCTGCATGGTATAAAACATGTCAAAGATCTGTTCACGTTCTTGTTCTGGAATACCCACACCCTGATCCACAATGTCGATTTGTAAGACATTTTCTACCTGCTGAATGTCGACCTCAATAGGCTTATCATCAGGTGAAAACTTTGCGGCATTTTCCAAGACATTGAAAATCGCTTGTTCAATCAAGGCAGGATGTACATACAACTGCGGGATGTTCTCTTGAATAGAGACATCAATGTTCAACTGAGGCTGATAGCGCTTTAACCGCTGTGTTGCCGATCCAATTAATTCATCCACACCAATCCAAGCACGACTCAGGGTTAAGCCCTGATGTCCCAAACGGGTCATATCCAATAAATTTTGAATATAACGATCCAGACGCTCGCCCTCAACATGAATAGTATCCAGTAATTCATTCCGATCCGTTTCAGACATCTGTTCACCGTAGTATTTCAGACTATCTGCTGAACCAATCATTGCTGCCAGTGGTGAACGCAGATCGTGGGATACAGAAGAGAGTAAGGCTGAACGCAATTTTTCTGTTTCAGCAACCACTCTGGAATTCTCCAGCTGTAAAGATAACTGCACCCGTGAGACCGTTTGTGCAATATCTTCAATCATCAATTCAGCCAAACGTTGTTGTTCAAAGTTTATGGGCATTGTATCTGGCTGAAATCGAATCGCAATCACACCATGCTCGCCCTCTAGGTTTAAGGGGTTAAACCACCATTCAGACTGAGTCAATGTATTGGTAAAACGTCCACAGGGTTTACCATTTTTTTGAGTCCAATCAGCAGCAATCTGATCTTTTTCATTTAAGCGCACATGATCATCCAGCATTTGCGTGCCAACCCTTAGCCAAACTGTTGCCTTCAAAGCACTTTCTACATGTTGTTTGGCAACATTTAAAACCTGTTCAATATCCACACAAACTGAAAGCTTTCGTTCCAACTCCTGTAGTTGCAATGAAACTGAATTTGCAGCACGCAAGCTCAGCACCTGAGCACGTAACTGATTAGCCAACCGTCCGACCAACAAAGCAGAGACAATGAAAATAATAATGGTCATGACCCCACGTTCAGCACTGATTCGAAAGGTAAAGCGGGGTTCAATAAATAGATAGTTATACAGCAGGAAACAGATGAACACGCTAATGATAGTAATCAGCATCCTTGCACGCATCGCCACCACCAGCACAGTAACCACAAAAATTAAGGCCAGTTCACTATAACCAATGAAATGATCACTGACCGTCGCGGCGATTAGGCCCAACAACACTATCACGATACTTTCAACGAGCTCACGCGGATTAAAGGCCAGGCCCTGCTCTAACCAAGCACGATAAGAATGATCTACGTTGGGTACAGTGCTTTGATTTTTACTTTTTAATGGTTGCACAAAAGTAATCTCAAAAGGATGCTGTTTCTCTAATAACTGATCGGCAATATGATCTGAAAATAAGCGCTGCCATACTGATTTTTTAGCACTTTTCCCCAATAAAATATTGGATGCCCCATAGTCATAAGCCGCTTGTAAAATCGTAGAAGCAATATGATTGCTATATAGTAAATACGTATCGGCACCAAGTTTACGTGCCAAATTAAACGCTTTAGTCACGGCGAAAGTTTGCTTGTTTTCAATCTTGCTTTTTTGAATCGAGATGACACTCCATATCGCATTACGTCTTTCAGCAATACGGTGTGCACGTCGTACCAAATCTTCTGAAAACTCAGACCCATCAATCGCTAACATCACATGATTTTGAATGGGAATGATTTGTCCCTGTGCGACAAATTTTTCCCGATAATCCATTTCAACTTGCCCTGCCACCGTTTGAATCGCGAGATCACGTAAAGCAGTTAAATGTGCGGGCTTGAAAAATCCCTGTAAGGCATGCGGTGCAACATCCGCTAAATAAATCTTGCCGTGATTCATACGCTCTAACAGCTCAGGCACAGGCAGATCAACCAAGCGAATATCTTTCAAACGTTTGAGCAATGCATCCGGAACTGTTTCGCTAACGCGAATCCCTGTAATTTGATAGACCACATCATTGAGACTTTCCAGATGCTGAATATTTAAGGTGCTATAGACATCAATCCCTGCATCCAACAGTTCATTGACATCTTGCCAACGGTATTCATGCCGACTATTTGGCACATTACGATGTGCGAGTTCATCCACCAACACAATTTCAGGCTTTAATTTAAGGATCTGATCAAGATCCATCTCTTCCAAAATACGACCCTGATAGTCCACGGCCTTTCTTGGAATCACATTCAAGCCTTGAATTAAACGCTCGGTATCAGATCGACCATGCGTTTCCACCACGCCCACCACCACATGAGAACCTTGCTGCATCAACTCATGTGCCCGTGTCAGCATGGCATAGGTTTTTCCCACACCTGGTGCCGCACCCAAGAAAATGGTTAAACGACCAGATTGCTCCCGTTGACTATGCGCCAACCATGCATCTGCTTTATTATTTCGGTCGATCTGCATATCCTGTGCTCTATCAACGTTGGGTCGATGACAATTGATCTAATGCCAGATTCAATTTCAGCACATTAATTCGTGCTTGCCCATACAAACCTAATTGAACAGGTTGAATCTGTTGTTGTACTAAATTATGTAGCTGCTGCTCAGACAAATGACGCTGCTGTGCTACACGTTTTACCTGCAATAACGCACTTGCTGGTGAAATGTCTGGATCAATACCACTGCCTGATGCAGTAATCATTTCAAGTGGAACCTGCTGCCCGGAAATATGATTATTCTGAGCAAACTGCATTGTTCTTTCCTTAATCTGTTTTTGCAGTACTGGGTTTGAAATAGCCAGATTACTCCCAGCCATTGTATCCAATTGATAGTTGGATGCACTTGGACGCGCATGAAAATATTGCTCACTGACAAAGCTTTGTCCAGCTAAGCTTGAACCGATAATCTTGCCATTAAGCTCAATTAAACTGCCATTGGCCTGTTTGGGAAAGAATAACTGTCCCAGCGCGACACCAGCACCACTATACAGCGCACCAGCAATTAAAAAGCCGACCAAAATCAGCCCTAAAGCAGGACGTAATAACGCGTGTGTATCTACAGACAATGGAAGATTTTCTAATGTATTCATTTTTCACTCCTAAATCCACAATGACACAACAAGGTCAATCAACTTGATCGCAATAAACGGAAAGATCACCCCACCCACACCATAAATCAGCATATTACGGCGTAATAATTGCAGAGCACTGGCAGGCTTAAACTGAACTCCTCTTAAGGCAAGTGGAATCAGCATTGGAATAATTAACGCATTAAAGATCAGCGCGGAAATCACAGCGCTGCTTGGACTACTTAAGCGCAAGATATTCAGTACATCCAGTTGAGGAATTGCCACAGCAAATAACGCAGGCAAAATCACAAAGTACTTGGAAACATCGTTAGCAAGGGAAAAAGTGGTTAATGCTCCACGCGTAATTAGCTGTTGTTTCCCGATTTCAACCACATCCAGTAATTTGGTTGGATCCGAATCCAAATCCACCATATTACCCGCCTCTTTAGCTGCCTGAGTCCCAGAGTTCATGGCGAGGCCAATATCCGCTTGGGCTAAAGCAGGCGCATCATTGGTACCATCCCCCACCATCGCCACCAGCTTACCTGCTGCTTGTTCTAGACGAATACAGGCCAGTTTATCTTCGGGTTTGGCTTCGGCAATATAGTCATCTACTCCAGCTTCAGCCGCAATTGCTGCAGCGGTTAACGGGTTATCGCCTGTAACCATGATGGTTTTAATCCCCATTTCACGCAACAGCGCAAAACGTTCTTTAATGCCCTGCTTGATGACATCGGAGAGTTCAATCACACCGAGAATATTATGATTTGAGGCTACCACCAAAGGTGTTGCACCTTTAGAAGCCACTTGTTCGACGCGAGTCTTGAGTTCAAAGTTGTCCTGAATATTTTGCTCGGTAAATTTAAGAATGGCATCAACAGCACCTTTACGAATGCGTTGCCCAGTGGCCAAATCGACGCCAGACAGCCGTGTCGATGCACTAAACTGAATAAATTCTGCATCTTTCGGCTCTTGAATATGTTCCCCCAATTCTTTGCCTAGACTGACCACAGATTTCCCCTCAGGGGTTGGATCTGCAAAAGAGGTCAGCATAGCAGCTTGGCGCAACTCATTTGGACTCACACCTGCCAGTGGATAAAAGGCTGTGGCTTGGCGGTCACCATAGGTGATCGTTCCCGTTTTATCCAGCAGCAATACATCGATATCACCCGCAACCTCAACAGCCTTACCAGATTTAGCCAGAACATTGGCTTTTAAAGCACGGTTCATCCCTGCAATTCCAATTGCAGGTAACAAACCGCCAATTGTGGTTGGAATCAAGCACACCAACAGCGCAATTAATAAGACCAAGCTGATTTTGACACCGACCATTGCCCCAATAAATGGCAGGGTTGCCACCACCACAATAAAGGTGAGGGTCATGATATTCAGTAAAACACCCAGTGCAATTTCATTCGGTGTTTTTTGACGGTTAGCGCCTTCAACCAAAGCAATCATGCGATCTAAAAAGCTATGACCAGCTTCGTTACTAACACAAACTGTAATTTGATCGGATAACACTTTGGTTCCACCAATCACCCCTGAACGATCCGTATTGGCTTCACGCAATACTGGTGCAGACTCCCCTGTGACCGCTGATTCATTGATAGTGGCAAAACCTTGAATGATTTCACCATCTGCAGGCACAATTTCCCCTGCTTTAACGATGACCAAATCACCTTTTTTTAATAGATTTGCAGAAACAACTTCCGGGAGTGCATCCAAATCAGCAACGCGGTTTGCTGTTAAATTCTCGCGCGCTTGACGCAATGAAGCCGCTTGTCCACGCCCTTTAGCTTCCGCAACAGCCTCTGCATAATTGGCAAATAATACGGTCACCAACAAGATACTGCTTAACACCAAGCCAAAAACCAGACTTGCATTCCCCATTATGGTTGCGATGAGGCTTAGGACAGTTCCGATCCAGACGCAGGCCATCACTGGATTTTTAAACGCATGTTGAGGTAACAGTTTATAAAAAGTCTGCTGGATAACTTCTTTATTCAAAATATCCAGCTGTTGTGTCGCATTTGAGTGTTTCATTGTATTTGCTCCACACTTAAACTTTTATTGATAAATAATCGGCAATTGGGCCAATCACCAACACTGGCATGAATTGCAATAAGGTCAGAATCAGTACGATGCCGATCAAAGTCAGTGCAAAGGTAGGAGATTCAATATGTAAAGAGCCTTTACTTTCAGTGGCTTGTGGTTTAGTTGCTAAACTGACGGCAATCAAAACAGGAATAATCAATACGCTATAACGCCCAGCTAATAACGCAATGCTCGTACTCAAATTCCACCAGAGTGTGTTATTACCCAACCCTGCAAAACCAGAACCGTTATTGGCATAGGCTGAGACATACTCATAGAACACTTGGCTAATACCGTGAAAAGCTGGATTTGAGTTGGCTGTCAGGGATGGGAAAGCAATCGCGATTGCGGTCAATCCAAGAATCACCACGGGCTGTAATAAAATCACCAGCGCCAACAACTTAATTTCGGTAACTTCAATTTTTCGGCCGAACAGTTCAGGAGTACGTCCAGTCATCAAACCTGCAATGAAGACCGCTAAAAACAGATAAATAAAGAACTGTAATAGACCACAACCAATGCCTCCCCAGATGGCATTAATCAGCATATTGCAGAGTTCAACCAGTCCTGTCAGTGGAGATTCTGAGTCATGCATCATATTGACTGAGCCGTTATTCACTTGGGTGGTTAAGCTACCCCAAAGTGCAGAAGCCTCCACACCAAACCGGAACTCCTTGCCCTCCATCACAGCCAGATTTGGAGTTAAAGATGATTTTTCAGCCCATAGAGTCAATACAGTCGAAGCCAATGACATCAACAACATGGTGCCAAAAATCATCCACATTAATTTTTTACGCTGGATAAAACGTCCCACCATAAATACGACTGACAGTGGGATCAGTAAAATCGCAATCATCTCCATCACATTAGATAAAGGCGTTGGATTTTCCAAAGGCACACTGCTATTTGGGCCATACCACCCTCCACCATTACTGCCAAGCTGTTTAATCGCTACCATGGGTGCAACTGGACCAAGCGGAATATGTTGTGTTTTAACTTCTGTGGTCTGATCTAGAACTTGTGCTGTTGGCCCTGCAGACAATGTTGCAGGAACACCTTGAAAGGTCAAAAATACAGACAGGACAAGACCTAAAGGAATAAAGAATCGAAATAAAGGCCGAATGATATCCATCCAGTAATTACCCAGATTGATCTGGTTCCAACGCTTTTTATCGTTACTTTGCGCATGATTAGATTGTAAAAACATGGCTCTTAGCATTGCAGCCAATAATGCCAGTCCCATAATCGGAGACAGATACTGTAAACCGACAATCACTGTCATTTGCGATAGATAGGACAACTGAGCCTGTCCAGAATAATGTTGCTGATTGGTATTGGTCAAAAATGAAATGGTGGTATGTAAAGCCAAGTCCCAATTCATATTGGGAATATGATCTGGATTCAGTGGTAACCATGCCTGAGTCATTAAAATGATGACGCTTGCCCCAAGCAATAACAGGTTGCTGAGTAGAAATGCAGTGAGATATTGTCGCCAGTTCATTCCGACCTGCTTTACATTGAGAAATGCGTAGATTGGCTGCTCAATCCATTTAAACAAACAGTCACTTTTCATTGGTTTGGCTTGCATCACATCGGCAAGATAAATGCCAAGTGGATAAGCCAATAGCAATGAAACAATAAAGACAGAAATAAATTCCCACATAGCAAATGCCATTTAAAAAATAGGTCAGCTTTAGTATGGAAATGAGGGACGTAAATTCTCTATATTGAAAAAAGTGCAAGGCGTAAATTTTGCGTAAAATTATTCAAGACTGATCTGATCCGCTTAAAATTTTGCCTAAAAGGCATATGTGGAGAAATAAATCTCATTTTTACAAAAATCTTTGACCAAATAAAAACATTATTTTGAAAAATGCAAAAAATAACGATTATTATTTGAGAAGAATAATTTATATTTATCATTATTTTACAAATAAAAACACATATGTATATAAATTTTTAAGATTTATTTTTATCCAATTTCAACAAAACCAGCATACTGCATAGTTCATTTAGAACATTTACTCTTATTCTAATTATGGTATTTTTGTTACATGAAGTTATAGCCAATCACGATAGATAACTTTTTTGTTGTCAGATCATAGCTTCTTAACACTTAAGAATCTTGAAGTTCAAGGAAAGATTTACAATGAAATTAAAACATCTTAGCACTGCCATGATTTTAGCAACGCTGCCTGCAACTGGAGTTTTTGCAGCTGCGTTAGACCGTTCAGGTCAATCTATGTCTGCTTTTTTTCAGCCGGGTAACTATTTTGAAGCGGGTATTTCGGTTCTAGACCCAACAGTGAAAGGCCAAGAAGCTGGCACATCATCAACAACACGAAAAATTGGGGATATGGCGGATGACTATTATTTCCCTAGCGCAGCATTAAAATTACAACTGACTGACAACGTTTCTTTCGGTTTATTATACGACCAACCTTATGGTGCAAATGCTCAATATTCTGGAAACAACGTTTTTGTATCGAACCCTGGCTCTGATACTGTTCTACCTGTTGAAAAAACAAATGCTTTAGTACAAAAGAAAGTAACTGATTATTTAAGCTCTCCAACAGGCCAACAGCAAATTGCTGGACTTGTGCAAGGTGGTATGACCCCTGCTCAGGCTCAAGCAGCAGTCACTCAAGGCTTCTTAAATAGTGCACCAGTAAAAGCATTACAAAAAGGTCTTGCTGATGCAAATGCAGCTTTAGGCGAAGGTAATACTTCAGTAAAAGTAGATACGCAAAATATTTCTCTTGTTTTTGGCTATCAACCAGTTAAAAACATCAACCTGTATGCTGGTGGTGTTTACCAAACAGTTAAAGGTAATGTAAACCTACGTGGTACAGCTTATAGTATCTACAATGGCTATGATGCGAATATCAAAGAAACTGGCGGTGCTGGTTGGTTAGTCGGTGCAGCTTATCAAATTCCTGAGATTGCGCTTAAAGCATCTTTGACATATCGTTCAGAAATCGATCACAAAGTAAATATTAATGAAAATTTCTCTGTAACCTCTGCGTTGGTTAACAACCCAGCCGTGTTAGCAGGTTTACTGGGCATTACTCCTGCTCAAGCATTAGCTCAAGCACAAGCACTTGAAGAAGGCAGTGCGGGTAAAAAGACCAAAATTACAACGCCACAGTCTGTTAACTTAGATTTCCAAACAGGTATCATGGCGAATACAGTTGCGTTTGCAAACGTTCGCTGGGTCAACTGGAAAGACTTTGCAATCCAACCATACAAGTTCGGTTTATTGTCTCAACAAATCGGTGGTTTAGTTGGTCGTCCAAACGGTTTCAACTTAGTTGAATATTCTGATGATCAATGGTCTGTTAACGCAGGTGTTGGCCGTAAGCTAAGCGAACAATGGGCTGGTAACGTTTCTGTAGGTTGGGACTCTGGTGCAGGTAACCCTGTAACAACACTTGGTCCTACAGAAGGTTATTGGAACGTGGGTGTCGGTCTTCAATTTAGCCCGACGCCAGCAACCTTTATTGCTGCTGGCGTGAAATATTTCTGGTTAGGCGATGCTAAAGCACAAACTGGTGCTCAAGCAGGTGGAAATGAATATGTTGCAGAGTTTAAAGACAACAATGCAATCGCCTATGGCTTAAAAATGGGCTATCGCTTCTAATCCACAGTTTTCAATAAAAGGTCATCTTGGGATGGCCTTTTTTATACAACTTTAATAAATAAAATCAAAATCATAACTAAATAAATCAGCAGTGATACAAAGTTTAAAACCATCAATAAAAACCGTGAATGCTCAAGTATTTTCAGTGACTTTACCGTTCATTTATTGACATTTGTAAATTATTTAAGCGAATAAAAACTATGTTACTTTTCGCGCCATTCTGTTACAAAGTGATTTGAGAGAACATATTAATGAAGCTGAATGCTATTCAAACGGCTCTTCTACTTAGCTTAGTTCCAACAACAACATTCGCCGCAGCACTGGATCGCTCAGGTCAATCAATTGCCGCTTTTTTACAGCCAAATAACTATTTTGAAGCAGGTATCACCGTTCTAGATCCGAGTGTTTCGGGTAAAGACACATCTAAAAATAATACAGGTGATATGGCCAATCACTATTACGCGCCCAATGCAGCCTTAAAAATTCAAGCCACAGAAAAACTTTCGATTGGTTTGATTTATGATCAGCCCTATGGCGCAGATGCAGAATACACGGGCAAAAGTAACTTTATCGAAAGCCGCCCTGTTCCATTTAAAGGCGGCACATCAGTTACAGTTGATACTGAAAACTTAAATCTGCTACTCGGTTATCAACCGAATCAAAACTGGAATATTTATGCGGGTGCGGTCTATCAAACCCTAGATAGTACCGTACTGTTACGTGGCAAAAGTTATAATGCCTACAGTGGTTATGACTTCAAAACAGGCAAAGATGAAGCCGTTGGCTGGTTAGCGGGTGTTGCTTATCAAATTCCTGAAATTGCACTCAAAGCTTCTTTGACTTACCGTGCAAAAATCAAGCATGAAATGAATGCTTATGAAAATCATGGTATTGCAGGCATGACTGGCAGTGCAGGTTTGGATGCAGTTCTAAATAAAATTAATCATTCAGAAGGTACAACTGAAATCACCACCCCACAATCGATCAACCTCGATTTCCAAACTGGAATTATGGAAAACACCGTTGCATTTGCCAATTTACGCTGGGTGAACTGGAAAGACTTCGCCATCCGTCCCTATAAATTTGGTGCGGCTTCAACCTTACCACCAATCGTTGCGGCAACAGGTAAAAAAGAGGGTTTTGATCTGGTTGCCTATACCGATGATCAATATTCAATTACAACAGGTATTGGTCGTAAATTTAACGACCAATGGGCAGGTAATCTATCCGTTGGTTGGGACTCTGGCGCAGGTAACCCAGTCACCACACTTGGGCCAACTGAAGGCTACTGGAATGTAGGGGTTGGTGTTCAATACAGCCCTGCTCCAAATTATTTTATCGCAGGTGGTGTGAAATACTTCTGGCTGGGCGATGCAAAAGCACAATCAGGTTCACAATTTAATACGCCAGCCTATGTCGCAGAGTTTGAAAATAACAATGCCATCGCCTATGGTCTAAAGATTGGTTATAAATTCTAAAAAATCTCTACCAGCCCCTCTTTAATCAAGAGGGGCAGTTCCCTCCTTTAGCAAAGGAGGGTTAGAGAGGACGAGTTATTCTGGAATATCACGTTGCGATACCGAACGAATCGCCTGTTTAAGTGCTTCATAACCATGCAATGGCGGGAATTGAGGGAATTCTGCAATCACATTTGCTGGTGCATCGAACAGGAAACCATGATCTGCTTCACCCAGCATGGTGGTATCATTATAAGAATCCCCTGCTGCAATCACGCGGAAATTCAAACCATGTAATGCTTTTACCGCCTGACGCTTTTGATCAGGTTGACGTAATTTATAAGCTGTGATCATGCCATTTTTATCGGTTTCAAGTTTATGACAGAAAATGGTTGGCCATCCCAATTGCTTCATCAATGGATGAGCAAACTCATAAAAAGTATCTGATAAAATAATCAGTTGGAAATGGGTACGTACCCACTCAACAAACTCTTTGGCTCCTTCAAAAGGGCCCATATCTGCAATCACTGCCTGAATATCATTTAAGCCCAAACCATGCTGTTTTAAGATATTCAGACGTTGTGTCATCAACACATCGTAATCCGGAATATCACGTGTGGTGGCTTCTAGTTCTTTAATCCCTGTTTTTTTTGCAAAGTTGATCCAGATTTCTGGAACTAAAACCCCTTCAAGATCTAGGCATACGATTTCCATGAATGCTTCCAATGTTGGTTAAAAATTGCTGTATCATAGCACTAAGATTATTCAATTTTTGTGCTGTTGTGGAATAAAATCACATATTCTGCAAGATTAAAATCTGACATAAGCAAACTGCTTTGCTTCGAATGATTTACAATTGTGCCCAAGCCTATCGCCAGGAACATCCATGACTGTTATTCCGACTATTGACCTTGTAGATGCGTTCGCTGCTGAATACGCAGATAAATCGCCACGAGAAATTTTAGAACTTGCATTAAGCCAGCAAGGTGAAATCGCAATTTCATTTTCTGGTGCAGAAGATGTTGTTCTAATTGATATTGCCTCGCGTCTAGGTAAGCCCTTCCGTGTGTTTAGTCTGGATACGGGACGTTTACATGCAGAGACTTACCAGTTCATTGAAACAGTTCGTAAGCATTATAAGATCGATATTGAAATTTGCTTCCCGGAGTCTACTGCTGTTCAGCAATTCGTCACTGAAAAAGGCCTGTTTAGCTTTTTTGAAGATGGACATCAGGAATGTTGTGGAATCCGTAAGGTACAACCTCTACGTAAGAAACTGGCAACCTTAGATGGCTGGATTACGGGCCAGCGCAAGGATCAAAGTCCGACCCGTAGCGAAGTGCCTGTGATTCAAGCGGATGTCGGTTTTTCTGGTGAGGGCAAGCAGTTGATTAAATATAATCCACTGGCGAACTGGAGCAGTGCTGATGTATGGAGTTATATCCGAATGATGGAAATTCCATATAACCCATTGCATGAACGTGGTTTTATTTCAATTGGTTGTGAGCCATGTACACGCGCAGTGTTGCCAAATCAACATGAACGCGAAGGTCGCTGGTGGTGGGAAGAGGCCACGCATAAAGAATGCGGCCTACATGCTGGCAACCTCAAAAAATAATCAATTAAAGATTTGGTATATTAAAACCACTGATTCGTCAGTGGTTTTATTTTCGCTGACTCGGTTGTCTAAAGTCATATTTTAACCAGAACAAACAGTATATACTGCGCAGAACGGTTCCAATAATTCTAATAAGAGCTCCAAGAGAGTATCTTAGAAAAAATGCGATGAGAGGCTAGATCTGCTATGCGCCCACTACACCCCATTGATTTTATCTTTCTCTCGCTAGAGAAAAGACAACAACCTATGCATGTAGGTGGGTTGTTTTTGTTTGAGCTTCCAGAGAATGCGTCACCCACATTTGTTCATGATCTCGTCAATGAAATTCGACAATCTAAGAGCATTCCCGTTCCCCCATTCAATAACCAATTGAATGGTTTATTTTGGGGTGAGGACAGCGAATTTGATCTCGACCATCATTTCCGCCATATTGCCTTACCCAATCCGGGACGTATTCGTGAACTTCTGGTGTACATCTCGCAACAGCACAGTTCTTTAATTGATCGTGCCAAGCCACTTTGGACCTGTGACATTATTGAAGGCATTGAGGGCAATCGCTTCGCCATGTATTTCAAAATCCATCATGCCATGGTCGATGGCGTAGCCGGTATGCGTCTGATTGAAAAATCACTTTCGCAAGACCCGAATGAAAAACATGTGGTGCCACTCTGGTGTGTAGAAGGAAAACGCACCAAACGTCTTAAAGCCCCGAAACCACCAACGGTCAGTAAAATTAAAGGTGTGATGGAAGGGATCAAATCGCAACTGGAAGTTGCGCCGAAAGTTATGCAAGAACTTTCCCAGACTATTTTTAAAGAAATGGGCAAAAATCCAGATTATGTCTCGACCTTTCAGGCCCCCCCTTCAATATTAAATCAACGTGTAAGCTCTTCACGTCGCTTTGCAGCACAATCTTTTGAGCTCGAACGTTTCCGCCGTATTGCCAAATCATTGGGCGTGACCTTAAACGATGTCATTTTAGCCGTATGCTCAGGTGCTTTACGGGAATATTTGCTCAGTCATAACAGTTTACCAAAGAAACCGCTCATTGCGATGGTACCTGCTTCAGTTCGTACTGATGATTCAGATGTCAGTAACCGTATCACCATGATTCTGGCCAATCTTGCCACGCATATTGAAGATCCGATTGAGCGTCTGGAAATTATTCGCCGTAGCGTACAAAACTCTAAACAGCGTTTTAGTCGTATGACCGCCAATGAAATCTTGAACTATAGTGCGGTTGTATATGGTCCCGCAGGTTTAAATATTGCGTCAGGTATGCTCCCGAAACGCCAAGCTTTCAATCTGGTCATTTCTAATGTACCTGGTCCACGCGAGCCTTTATATTGGAATGGTGCGAAGTTAGATGCGCTCTACCCTGCATCAATTGTAATGGATGGTCAGGCGCTCAATATCACCATGACAAGTTATTTGGATAAATTGGAAGTGGGTTTGATTGCGTGCCGTAATGCTTTGCCTAAGATGCAAAACTTACTCACTCACTTAGAAGATGAAATTCAACGCTTTGAACAAGCCATTCAGGATTTACCGCAGAAAGTGGCAAATTAATTGCCCAGAGAAAAATTAAGGGGCTTTCAATGGCCCCTTATTTTTTAATTGTGCGACAACGCTGCAACAGCTGGTGGCAAGCCAAACGAATCATTGCCGTGGTAATCTGAACTTCTTTACCTTGACTGTCTACCATATAACATGTGTTTACAGGATTACTGTCCAAAACATGCTTAAAACCGTGGTTCACTAAACTTTCACTCACATTCATGATCTATACCTCATATTATTTGCTAAGGCACCTAAAAGTACCTATGGCTCATTTTATGGTTCTAGTATTTAAAATTCGTGATAGAAAGTAAAATTTCAGTTGTAACAAGGCTTAAGCGAAATCTTGTTACAACTTTAGGTTAAAATGATATCGTATTGCTCTTGCGTATACAGATTTTCAACCTGGAATTTAATCACACGATTAATAAAATGTTCTAAATCCGCGACAGCTGGGGCTTCTGCTGTTAGTAAGCGGTCAATCACTGCTGGATGTGCAACGACAGTAAAGCCACCCTTGGAATCAAATGCACGGGCATAACGCAAGATCTCGCGAAATATCTCGTAACATACTGTCTCTGCTGTTTTCACATAACCGCGCCCCTGACAGGTTGGGCATGACTCACACAACAAATGTTCTAAAGATTCACGGGTACGCTTACGGGTCATTTCGACCAGACCCAACTCAGAAACCTGCGTAATTTTAGTTTTGGCGTGATCACGTTCCAGCATACGCTCAAACTGACGCATCACCTCTTCACGATGCTCGGCTTCTTGCATGTCAATAAAATCAATAATGATAATACCACCCAAATTACGCAGACGAAGTTGCCTTGCAATTACCTGAGTGGCTTCCATATTGGTTTTAAATACGGTGTCTTCCAAACTGCGACCACCGACATAAGAACCGGTATTCACATCAATGGTGGTCATGGCCTCGGTCTGGTCAATCATCAGATAACCACCTGACTTCAGTGCCACGCGAGTTTGTAAGGCTTTTTGAATATCCTCTTCGACATTGTATAAATCGAATAACGGCTTTTCGCCCGGATAATGGATTAAACGGTTTTGAATGGTCGGCACAAACTCACTCACAAACTCGCTCAGCTTGCCATGAATCTCACGCGAGTCGACATAAATCTTCGCAGTTTCATCACTGGCCAAGTCACGCACAATCCGTTGCGGTAAAGGTAATTCTTCAAAAATCAGTTCAGCAGTTGCAGCTTCTTTTTGTTTACGCTGAATAAATTCCCACAGCTTGCTCAGATAGCACATGTCCTGCGCAATCGCAGCATCATCGACCCCTTCAGCAGCCGTACGCACAATCACACTGCCTGGTAAATTATGTTCAGCCTGAATGCCTTCAATAATGCCACGCAAACGATCACGTTCTTCTTCAGACTCGATCCGTTGTGACACACCAATATGGTTGCCATAAGGCATCAACACCAGATAACGAGAAGGAATGGAAAGATCGGTACTGAGACGTGCGCCTTTAGTGCCAAGCATGTCTTTCATGACTTGAACAGTCAGCATTTGACCGGGGTGTAACAGCTCAAAAACGTTGGGGGTTGGCTGCGAACGCGACCACACCATATCGTTAATATGCAAAAAAGCGGTTCGAGACAAACCGATATCCACAAAAGCAGCTTGCATCCCTGGGAGTACACGGACTACTTTGCCTTTGTAGATATTCCCTACTAAGCCACGTTTTACAGTTCGTTCAACAAATAGTTCATTGACCGTACCATTTTCAATCAAGGCCACACGACATTCCATCGGCGTGACGTTAATCAGCAACTCTTCTGCCATAACAAACTCAAAACTTTATAAAAATTCTTATACCCGAAAGTGTTAGCGTAGTGCTTTAACCCTTTCTAATAACTGTGCTGTCTCATGCAAAGGCAAACCAACCACATTACTATAGCTGCCACGGATTTGCGGAATATATTGCGCTGCAATTCCCTGTATTGCATACGCACCCGCTTTGCCTATCGGCTCGCCTGTTGCCCAATATTTTTCCATGTCTGCATGACTGAGTTGTTGTAACTCAACTTGCGTTGCCACCACGGTACTCAACATCTGAGTCGTGCTTGCCACACAAACACCAGAGTAGACATCGTGCCATTGCCCAGAAAGTGCAGACCAGATAGCAAAAGCATGCTGCTTCGACTCTGGTTTGCCAATAATCTGCCCAGCGAAACTTAAACTGGTATCTGCTGCAATCACGATGGCATCTGGATATTTATTTAAAACAATCCGTGCCTTATCTCGCGCCAAGCGCTCGACATAATGCGCAACTGTTTCGCCATCCCGCACCGTCTCATCGACATCTGGACGATAGGTATCGAAATCCAGTCCTAGTTGCTGTAACAGCTCCTGCCGACGAGGCGAGCTTGATGCGAGAATTATATGCGCCATTTATGTAAACAATAATAAACTAAAGGCCATACC
This sequence comes from Acinetobacter colistiniresistens, assembly GCF_024582815.1. Lineage (NCBI taxonomy): Bacteria > Pseudomonadati > Pseudomonadota > Gammaproteobacteria > Moraxellales > Moraxellaceae > Acinetobacter > Acinetobacter colistiniresistens. Next base: position 1,489,367 of record NZ_CP102099.1, on the reverse strand, counting down.
AGCACACTGCTCACCAAGGGTTGCCAGTGTCGTGCAATCGAAAAGTGCGCGCCTGCGATGGTCTGGCTAATCCACAAAAATGTCAGATGTGCAACCACTGCAATCAGCGCAATTGCCCATGAATTGCCAAAAGTCAGAATACGGCGTTCCCGAATAAAATAACGTATTCCAAAAGTGATAATGACAAAACTCAGCGCATTTAAGCCAAATGGTGCGTCCAGCAACAGATCAGCAAAAAGTCCCATGCCAAATGCAAACCAGACCCCACACCACACGGGCTGATAGAGAATCCAGAACAGCATGATCATCAGCATGACACATGGACGCCATCCAGAGGCCTCATAGGCCATTGGATAGACCATGAGTACTGAACCCACCACAATAGACAGGATAATCATCCAGAGTGGATCTTTACGCTTCTCATAATTTAACTTAGCGATCGGCATAAGGTTGCTCCTGCGCTAAGGATTCAGAGAATAGCACCACCACATGATGACCACTGGCAAGTTGAGCTGCCGGCGTGACATCAATTTCAGCAAACTCACCCGACGTATGTCGACTGACTTTAGATACAGTACCCACTAAATAACCTGCTGGAAAATGTTCACCCAAACCGGAACTAAACACTTTGTCTCCAACCTGAATATTGGCACTGGTTGGTACATATTCCATTTTGAGTTGACCCAAATCACCTGTACCTGAAATGATTGCACGCATGCCTGTCCGTTCTAAACGTACTGACAACGAATGTTCTTTATCAGAAAGCAGCATGATACGCGCGCTATGAGGATAGACATTAATAATCTGTCCCATAATCCCTTTATCATCCAACACCGTCTGCCCGACTCTTAAATGATCGACGGAACCACGGTTAACGATAATAATATGGCGCAATGGGTCTGCATCCGTTCCAATCACTTCCGCAATCTGCATACGCCCATCAATAATCAATGGGGTATCCAAAAGCCCTCTTAAACGGTTATTTTCCGCAGAAAGTTCTGAAAGTTTTTGTAGACGGACTTGAGCTTGAAGAAGTTCTGCTTGCATCGCGGTATTTTCACGGCGCAATTGAGCTTCAGATTTGGTTTGTTGATTAAGCCATTCTCGCGACAGTACAGGATAGCTTGCCAGCGCATAAATCGGGTTATACGCGGCATACAAGACATCCCTTGCTGGCTGAATTACATAGGGCATGCGCCAATCAAAGAAAAGCACCACCAAACATGTAATGACCGCAATGACAAATGAGCGAAAAGATGGCGGTTGTCTTGAAAAAAGATTCGGTTGCACCGCCTAGTCCTTATGATTTAACCAACGAAAAGCATGTCATGGTTTGGATTGTCAAAGAACTCTAATACTTTACCACCACCACGAGTGACACAAGTTAAAGGATCATCTGCAACAATCACAGGTAAACCTGTTTCCTGAGCAAGCAATTTATCGAGGTTACGCAACAATGCACCGCCACCTGTCAACACGATACCACGCTCTGCAATATCCGAAGACAGCTCAGGTGGTGTTTGCTCAAGCGCAGATTTCACTGCACTCACGATGCTTTGTAAAGGATCGGCAATTGCTTGTGTGATTTCATCAGAAGTCACCGTAATCGCGCGAGGTACACCCTCAGCCAAGTTACGGCCACGAACTTCGATTTCGAGGGTTTTGCCGTCAGTCACAGCCATACCCACTTCTTTCTTGATCACTTCAGCTGTGGTTTCCCCGATCACACAACCGTGCGCTTTACGAACGTAGTTGATGATCTGTTCATCAAACACATCACCGCCGATGCGTAATGAGTCTGCGTAAACACAACCTTGTAATGAAATGATTGCTATTTCAGTCGTTCCACCACCCACATCAACCACCATCGAACCACATGCTTGCTCAACTGGCATACCTGCGCCAATTGCTGCAGCCATCGGTTCTTCGATTAAGCGAACATCACGTGCACCTGCATTGAATACAGCCTCACGAATTGCACGACGCTCAACCAAGGTTGATTTACATGGTACACACACCACGACACGTGGTGCTGGTGGGAATAAACGCTTTTCATGCACTTTGCCAATAAACTGATTCAACATGGTCTCAGTCACTTCAAAGTCAGCAATCACACCGTCTTTCATAGGACGAATCGCTGAAATATTCGCTGGTGTACGACCTAACATTTGTTTAGCATCGAGACCTACAGCGGCAACAATTTTTTGTGAACCACTATGGCGAATTGCCACAACAGTTGGTTCATTTAATATAATGCCACGGCCTGGTGCATAAATAAGTGTATTTGCAGTACCTAAATCAATGGCTAAATCCGGCGAAAACAAGCCAATTAGTCGTTTTAGAATCACGGGGGCGTTCTCAATTAAACTTTGTGTGAATACAAGGTGGCAACTTTAACTAAATGTGATGATTTGAACAAGTCAATCGCTTATTATAACGCACGATATTTTGAAATTTTTTAATACTGAATTAGGTAAAGTTATGTCTACATCATCAGATGCTCAGCAGACAACAGACTTAAATGCGCAAACGGTATCGCAAATTGCACACCTTGCACGTTTATCTCTCAATGACACGCAATCTGCTGAATATGCTCAAAGTTTAAATAAAATCCTTGGCATGATGGAAAGCTTGAAAGGCATTAATACCGATGATGTTGAGCCTTTAAAGAGCCCATTTGACAACCCGCAACCCCTACGCGCTGACGTTGTGACTGAAAGCAACCATCGTGATGAATATCAAGCGGTCGCGCCTGCTACAGAAGCAGGTTTGTACCTCGTACCTCGCGTAATTGAATAAGATTTATTCGATTAGTCAATATTTTATATTTAGAATGTAAAGAAATTTTTCATATGACAGATTTACATCGCTTATCAATCCGTGAACTCTCTGAAGGCTTAAAAACAGCCCAATTTTCATCACGCGAATTGACTGAACATTATTTGAAGCGTATTGCCCAAATTGACCCAAAAGTAAAAAGTTATGTAACAGTGACTACAGAACAGGCGCTTGCGGAAGCAAATGCGGCTGATGCTGCACTGAAAGCAGGCAATGCCCATGCGCTGGCAGGTATTCCGCTTGCGCACAAAGATATTTTTTGTACCCAAGGCATTAAAACCACTGCCGGTTCAAAAATGCTGGATAACTTCATTTCACCATACGATGCAACGGTGGTTGCAAAAGCGAAAGCTGCGGGTCTCGTGACTTTAGGTAAGGTGAACATGGATGAGTTCGCAATGGGCTCAACCTCTGAAAACTCTTATGTCGGTGCAACCTCGAATCCTTGGGCACTGGATCATGTTCCGGGTGGTTCATCTGGTGGTTCTGCTGCGGCTGTCGCGGCTGATCTTGCGCCGATCGCAACAGGAACCGATACGGGTGGCTCCATTCGTCAACCTGCTTCATTCTGCGGCTTAACTGGCTTAAAACCGACCTATGGTCGTGTATCTCGCTTCGGTATGATTGCGTATGCATCATCACTGGATCAGGGCGGCCCAATGGCGCGTTCGGCAGAAGACTGTGCGTATTTGATGAATGTGATTGCAGGTCATGATGCCAAAGACTCGACTTCAATCAACAAAGAAGTGGACGATTACGTTGCCAACTTAAACGGCACAGCGGTGAAAGGCCTACGCATTGGTATTCCAAAGCAATACTTCAATGTGGCAGGTTTAGACACTGATGTGAAAGCACGCGTTGAAGAATCGTTGAAAAAGCTTGAAGACATGGGCGCGACCTTGGTTGAGATTGATCTCAACATGACTGAAGCCTATGTACCAACCTACTACTTGATCGCACCTGCGGAAGCCTCTTCGAACCTATCACGTTTTGATGGTGTACGTTATGGCTACCGTTGTGAAAATCCTGTGGACTTGATGGACTTGTACAAACGTTCACGTTCAGAAGGTTTTGGTGCCGAAGTACAACGTCGTATCCTGATCGGGACTTATGCCCTTTCTGCGGGTTACTACGATGCTTACTATGTGAAAGCACAAAAAGTACGTCGCTTGATTCAGCAAGACTTCCTTAAAGCATTTGAAAATGTCGACGTGATTGCTGCACCATCTGCACCAACCACTGCTTACAAAATCGGTGCGAATCTCAGCCCGACTGAAATGTATTTAGGCGATATCTATACCCTTGCTGTGAACTTGGCAGGTCTACCTGCCATCAACGCACCTGTTGGCTTTGATAAAGACAGCTTGCCTGTGGGCTTACAGTTGATTGGTAACTACTGGTCAGAATCACAATTGCTTTCGATTGTGCATCAATATCAACAAAACACAGACTGGCATACCAAACGTGCGGCAATTGCTGAGGAGAATGCATAATGGCTGAAGCTCAAAAGTTAAAGTTAATTGACGGTTGGGAAGTCGTTATCGGGATCGAGATCCACACGCAGTTGGCGACCAAGTCTAAAATCTTCTCTGGTTCATCGACTGAATTTGGTCAAGACCCAAATACGCAAGCCAGCCTTGTTGATTTAGCCATGCCGGGCGTATTGCCTGTATTGAATGCGGAAGTGGTTGATCTTGCGATTCGCTTCGGTTTGGGGATTGATGCCTATATCGACCAAGCCTCGGTATTTGCGCGTAAGAACTATTTCTACCCAGATTCGCCAAAAGGCTACCAGATCAGCCAGATGGACAATCCGATTGTTGGCTTGGGTCATATCGACATCCAGCTTGAAGATGGCACTGTGAAGCGTATAGGCGTGACTCGTGCCCATCTTGAAGAAGATGCAGGCAAATCGATCCATGACCAATTCGAAGGTATGTCGGGTATCGACTTAAACCGTGCGGGCACACCATTGCTTGAAATCGTATCTGAGCCAGATATGCGTTCAGTTGAAGAAGCGGTTGCCTATATCAAGTCGATTCACACGCTCGTGCGTTGGTTAGGAATTTCTGACGGTAACATGGCAGAAGGTTCATTCCGTGCTGACTGTAACGTATCACTCCGTCGTCCGGGTCAACCTTTTGGTACGCGTTGCGAGTTGAAAAACCTCAACTCATTCCGTTTCATTGAGCAAGCGATCAATGTTGAAATTGAACGCCAGATGGAAATCTTGGAATACGGCGGCGAGATTGATCAGGAAACCCGTTTGTTCGATCCGAACAAGATGGAAACCCGTTCAATGCGCTCAAAAGAAGAAGCGAACGACTATCGCTACTTCCCAGATCCAGATTTATTACCTGTGATCATTGCTGACGAGCAGATCGAAGCGGCACGCGCTGCCCTTCCAGAACTGCCTAAAGCGCGCCGTGCGCGCTTTATCGCTGACTTCGGTGTGACTGAGTACGATGCGCATGTATTGACGCTGTCACGCGAAATGGCGGACTTCTACGAAGCAGTTGTAGTCGCTGCTGGCGGTGCTGCACAAGGTAAAGTCTCTGCAAACTGGGTAATGGGTGAATTCTCAGGCGCTTTAAACAAAGCTGGCCTGGAATTGGCGGACTCTCCTGTTTCTGCTGAGCAATTGGGCGGCATGATTGCACGCATTATCGACAATACCATCAACGGTAAAATCGCAAAGCAAGTGTTTGGCTTTATGTGGGAAGCAGAAGGAAAATCTGCGGATGACATCATTGCTGAGAAAGGCTTAAAGCAAGAAACCGATACCGGCGCGATTGAAGCGATTATCAAAGACGTGCTTGCAGCCAATGAAAAAATGGTTGAAGAGTACAAGTCTGGTAAAGAAAAAGCCTTTAACGGTCTTGTTGGTCAAGTTATGAAAGCTGCAAAAGGCAAAGCTAACCCTGCTCAAGTGAATGAATTAATGAAAAAATTGATTGGTTAAACTGATCTGATTTCAAAAGAAAACCCGCTTTAGAGCGGGTTTTTTGGTTTTTATAGGGTAAAATATCCACACAATAAATTTTTAAATTAAAACTGACATGATCATTCAACTTATGAAAAATAGATTACTCCTGAGTACCTGTTTGCTTTTGATCAGCAATTCTAATTTTGCACAAATACCTCAAGTCCCTAAAGCCGATACGAATGCTATTTTTAAAGCAGCAGGTTTTACAAAAAGTAAAAAAGGCTGGAAAAGTGATTGTTCAGTCGGTGAAATTACAGCTTATGCCGATTTAAACGGTGATGGGCTAAAAGATGCAATCGTTTCAGATTACGGCACCATGTGTTATGGCAATACAGGGGTTGGTTATTATGTAGTTTCCCAGCAAAAAAATGGAGAATGGAAGCAATTATTTAGTAATTCTGGTATACTAGAATTACTAAAAACGACAGGAAAAAATGGCTGGCCTGATATTGAGAATGGTGGACCTGGATTCTGCTTTGCCATTTATCGTTGGGATGGTCAAGCTTACAAGGTTAACCGTTATGAATATGAGGGTAAGGCTTGTGAGATGTAATTAATAAAGCATAAAACTAATGAATTAAGAAAAATTTGATTAATAGTTGACTAACATATTATTTCTATGAAATAAAAGACCACTTTTGATACGGGGCTTTTAAGGTTTAATATGTCATTCCAAACACCAATAACTATTGCAAATGCAATTGAAAAAATTGAAACAAACAAATTTCTATTACCAGCAATTCAAAGAGAATTTGTCTGGGAATCTTCAAAAATAGAATGGCTTTTTGACTCCACCATGAGAAACTATCCAATTAGCTCATTCCTTTTTTGGGAAGTAAAAGAAGACACTGCTAAAAATTATAAATTTATTAACGATTTTAGAGATCGTTACAACACTCATAATAAAGAAATTTCAACAAATGGTCTTCAAACCTTTTACGCAATCTTAGATGGTCAACAACGTCTAACATCTTTATATATAGGGTTAAAAGGTAGTTACGCTTATAAAGAATATCGTAAAAAGTGGGAAGATACCGAATCGTCTATTCCTACCCGACATTTATATTTAAACATTACTCAACCATTAGAAAATGAGGAAGATGGTAGATATTATGAGTTTTCCTTCTTAGAAGTAGCAGCAACAAAGCAAGCCGAAATTTATAGAGATGGTAATCAAGAATGGTTTAAAGTCGGTTGTATATTAAACTATGTCTCAGAGCAGAAATTTGATTTATTTGTTGAAAACATTAATAATCCATTTTCAAGAATTGCATTACGACAACTAAGAAGAACGATATTAGAGTATAAAACAATTAACTACTTCTTAGAGGAAGAGCAAAATCTAGACAAAGCATTAAATATATTTATTAGAATTAATAGTGGTGGTGAACCATTAAACTTCTCTGACCTTTTAATGTCAATTGCAGTTGCAAATTGGGAAACAAAAGATGCTAGAAAAGAAATCCACAAACTAGTTGACAACATTAGAGATAAAGGTTTTACCATTTCTAAGGACCTAATCTTAAAAACATTTTTATATCTCCACAATAAAGATATAAAATTCAAAGTGACTAATTTTACGAGAGAAAATGCTAAAATATTTGAGTCTGAATGGGAAACAATAAGAGACTCAATTCTATCTACATTTGACACAATTAAATCATTTGGATTTACTGACTATACTTTAACATCAAAGAATGCTGTAATCCCAATAATATATTATATTTATCATCGAGATATTTACAAAGACTTTAACAATATAAAGTCTTATAAAAATGATCGTGAAATTATAAAAAAATGGCTACACATCGTTTTAATAAAAAGAGTTTTCGGTGGAACATCTGACAACACTTTAGCCCAAATTAGAAAAGCATTTACAAACGATATAAACAAAGAGTATTTATTATCTGAGATAAGCTCATTTCCAGATCAAAATATATTCTCTCAGATTCGGAAAGATACTGCTATTAATGATGATTTCATCGAAGATATCCTTAGCACACAAAAGGAAAACAAATATGCATTCTCTATTTTAAGCCTACTATATCCACACTTGGATTATAAAAACAATAATTTCCACAAAGATCATATTCATCCTGAATCTAGTTTCAAGTACTTATCTGACAATGATAAGTCCAAATATGACTGGGCATCATATAATAGTGTATGTAATCTTCAAATGCTTGATGCAAATGAAAATATGTCAAAAAACGGGAAACAACTTATTGATTGGATCGAGCTAGAAACAAAGGACAAAGATAGAGTTTCCTTTCTTGAAAATCACTTAATTCCTAATATTGACCTAGCTTTAGCGAATTTCGATAATTACTATCATAAAAGAAAAATTTTACTTACCGAAAAATTAAAATTAATTTTACTCTGATAAATAAGGCCCCTCTTGTATTAATTACAATTTGCAAGAGGGTTTCCTTTTATTACCTAACCACACCCAACTTATTCCAGATATCAGGCGTTAAAAAAGTCGTCACTAATTTATTTAAATCAATATAACGCAAGGTGCCTTGCAACTGCTGTCTGACCGCTGGGTCTTTAACAATATCCTGACCTGCACTCTGACCTAACTGCTGAAAAGCCTGTCCAACGGCTTGAATTCCTTCAGCCTGAATCACGGCTTTGGTCTGTTTCGAACACTGCTCCACAATCACACGCTGTAACACCTGTGCCAGCTTCTGATCCAACTGGGTTTTCTGCTCAGGTGTCACATTACTGAAAGACTTTAAATCAGGATGCGCTGCCAAAGCAGTAAAAGTCCATTGCAAAACCGTGGTCTTATCCGCAGCGGTAGTCGCCTTCACCAAACAATCACTCAATTGATCGACCGTCGGCCCTGCCATCGCCACTTGGGTTGTGCCCAACACAGCCGCAGCCATCAACACAGAACAACTCAAATGAGAAAATTTACGGCGGGCAGAAGTATAAACACGAGACATAAGCACAGTTCCAAATTGCAATCTTTCCCTTTGTACCATGCTCTGACAAGATCATCTGTTATGACGCTGTAAATTGCGTAAACCCACGCACTCAAAGCTTTGACAAAATGTAAAAACCATGAAGATGGTAAATCACTCAACCTGCACCTTCATAATCCCACTCTGCTGGAATATTCGGTTGCTCAGGTGCTTTATTTAAATCGATATTCAGGTTACGACTGCCCTTAAATGATTTCTCTCCCGAATCTGACGCAGGTGATACATCCAAACTGTAGCGATAACGAAATTGCCAAAGCATCGGCTTAATCGGACGGATATCTAGGCTCAAACCATCTTCATCATGGCACTTGCCCTTAGAGTTTTCATAATCCTGTTCCGAGAAACAGGCCCGAATCATACGGCTAAAATTAAAAGGATAGTTTTCAATAAAACGATGCGTCTGACCTGAATTCTGTAACTCATAAAAACTGGCACGTTCAACACTAGCACCGCCACCTGAATATGATTCTGTCAAAGTATCAATCAGCGCAACCGCATAACGGTTTTGATCCATTGGAAACAGTTTAGGGTAAATATATTGTTTTGATCGTGCAATTTCCTCAGTAGGCGCTAATGGAATCTGCCATTGCGTCAATACTTTAAAGCCAGAATTCGAATGACTAAACTGGGCAATATTACCCTCAGACAATAACCATAAACTTTGATCAGGTGTTTTTAAACTCAGCCATTGTGGTTTCCTCTGACACAGCTCTTTCACTTGTTCACAGAGTTGCGTCTGTTCCGTTGCACTCAGTTGCCCCTTTTTAAATTCCAGAATTTGTAAGGGCGCAGCCAAAACAGATGCACTCAAACAGGTGGATGCGCCCAGCAAAATCATTGCACCTAAAATCATCTTATTTGTGAGCATGCTATCTCCTTAGGCTATTTTTATCTTCACGGTATTACTTAACCACGGCTTCAATCTGATCAAGATCCCAAATCCCACCTGCCGCAAGGCTTCGGCACATCCCTGTCCATCGGTCTTTGGTATGGACAAACTGCTGACCATCCCAGACCCATTCATCACTTGACCAACAATCCCCGAAGCCACGCCCTTTCTGAGCGCTACTGAGAATCCCTGCATGAAAATCAGTGGAATGCTCTGTCACAAAAGTGGCTTGATTTGCAAGTGACTCATCCAACACCCATGCACCATAGCCTTCGTTATAAGCACCCTGCCAGCATAAGGTCGCTGCCAATACTTTTTTATTGGTCAATTTATACAGATCAATCGCTTGAGGTGCTGTTTGCTTGCCATTATAAGCCCCTCTACAAAATTCTTCTTTTTTAGGCAGTGGCTGATTCGCCATCAGATTTTGATAGAGTGCGGCATAGCGTTTATCACTTGGCCGTAAGGTCAAATAAGGTTTACTCGACGTTTTGATGTGTTTTACGATGAGTTTGGGTTGAGCTGCCAATACATTCGATTCATCAGCTTTACCCTTTTGGATCAAAGCGCCCACTGTACCGATACGCTTTTGAAAATCATCCATTTTTAGCAATACGGCAGCCATTCCTGTATCTGAGATTTGCCATTGCAGATTGGTATTTTTAAAAACAATTTTGGTTGTTTTCTTGGGTTGTTGTAATAAGGCCTTCACTTGGTTTGCAGAAAGTTTTCCCATCACTGGAAAATCGGTGCCCTCCTCTAAAACCACCTGCCCCAAGTCCTTGCCATTGACATAAAAATGGATATTTTTAAGTTTTTCTGCTGGCATGGAAACTTCTTGAAAACGTGACAATGCAAATTCGACCTGTACAGGTTGCCGCGCACCAGCCTGACGGGTCAATAACAGCGATGCGGGTTCATCATCACTATATACCTGATAATAACCTGCTGCTCGGCAAGTGCCTGTATTGCTACAGTATATTTCCCAATCTTCATGATAAAATGCAAGACCTTTGGTCTCTTGGGCAAAGACGCTAGAACTCAGGACAGCAAGGTAACAGGCTAAAAGGATCTTTTTCATAAGATTTATGCTCTAGACCATCTAAATTGAATGTTATTGTTTTAATCATTATGAATACTGACATGATTACTCATACTATATACGTTTTTAACGCTACAGATTAAGCAACTTTACCAAAACACAAAATAAATCAAATCACTGTTTTTAAATAAATTTTAATTATTTTTCTTTAAAAAAATTCAATCAAGAATGCAAGAGGAGTTGTAATATAGAGTAACATTCTAAGCATCATATACCCAAACAAAAGAAGAACATCACTCACAATGAAATGAGCATCCTCGCTATTGAGTTGAATAAATAATATAGAGACTACAACACTAGAGAAAATGATAGAAATAAATGCCCTAAGAGAATAATTTTTAATAAATTGAGTAAAAAGAAAAAAATATTCGCAATAAAAATAACTGACAAAGTAAAAGCTAAAACATGGTCTACAATAATATGTCTATGAAAATAATCATAAGAATAAGCAAAACCGATAATCAATTGTAAATTGAGTAATCCCCACCCTAGATAGCTTGACTTCGTCATGGTTTATTTCTCAATATTTTTATGGGATTAGAGATTTTATCGAGTTCCTTTTCAACGTAGATAGTAAGAAAATATCAGGTGGTAAATTCTTAAATACACCAATCCCTGTGATTGCATTGGAGGTACATCTAGTGCAGCTCAAAACACCACTGCAACCCTCTTCATTTAAAATTCTGTCTTCAATCTTTAGGAACTCATCTTTAGTAAGATAAAATGTATAAATATACACTTCACCACCATCAGCTAGTTGGTATTCTAAGTAACTTCTATAGACATCAGCTCTCTTTTGTGGCTCATACACAGGGAACAGTCGTAACCGCCCTTCAGCAATTTCTGGATAATAAAAACTTCCATTGGGATCAAATATCTCAAACCCCTTCGGGCTGATAAGCAACATTCCAGCATGAGTACCAACCATAACATCGTTATTATTTACCATAATCGTAATTCTGTAGGAAGTTCTCACCTCAATTTTTACTGGATCTTTTTATTGTTACCCCCTACTGTAAGTGTCTTATTTAAAGTTTTCATTAAAAATCTTTCCAAATCAAAATTATTGATTTCTATTGTTATATTTTCAGCTCTTTCACTATTCGATATATTTTTTGTATATCCATTTTCATCAGTAACGCCTTCTTCTATTTCCCCATTTTCTCTATGTATTAAATATGGAATACCTGATAGTACATTTCCTGTTTTCTGGTCAACAAGCATAAATTGATCAGAGAAGAATTGACCATTTACATAATCTGTTAGTAGAGGTACGACGTTTACGAAAGTATCTTTTCCAGAATTACTGCTACGGACAGCTAAATCTGAAATCTTTATATACCTTGAACCACAAGTAGAAACATCACCAGCAACAATAGGATTTCGTCCATTAACTTGTATGAATCCTCTTTCAGTAGCAATCGCTTTTGATAAAACTTTGCACCGCGGGCAGTAATGAGTCATTCCTTCTAGATGAATAGCCTTTCCATCGACTAACCATATTTCCTCGCCTTCCAAAATTTTACCACCATGATCGGTGAAGCAACCTCTTGTTATAAATGCTTGCATATCTGACTAGCTCTAATTAAGAAAATATCAGCACTAGATTAGTTGCTTTACCTTTGTTCCTTTAATTTTTTAAAAACTAAATTATGTAATTATTATTAATTCATAGTTTTGTAATAAGGCATGAATTCTAACTAGAAAAGCCTTTATAAATTCTTATCCTATTAATTAGAGCAATGAAAACCTAAGTAGCATTCAGTCTATTTTTTTATTATGATTAAAATCTGCTTTCCCCCATATTTCAAACAACATGTTAATTTTAACTCACACCAAAATGCACACTAAAATGAAAACATTCATCACTATTTCCGCTGTTTTATTCACATTATCAACCACTTCAACTCATGCAGAGGTTAGTACCTTTCAGCCTATTTTTCCTAAATTTTCAAACACTTCTCAAGAGCGAAAGTCCGAAAACCAAATTTATGCCTTGGGCGAAGTGTCCTTTGTCAACAATGTCCGTGTTCCCTTTTATGGGGTCACAGCACTGAATCCTGCCGATGAAGGCTTATTAAAAGACTTTAAAAGCTGTACCGCAAAAAGTTGCCATTTTGACTTTAAGCTAGATACACATCAGGCCAAGCAACTCAAATTAGTTGCGCTACCTGAAATTGGTGTCGTACTTGTACCTAAAGATTGGTACGATGTGGAGGCACATGCGGGCGCAAATGGTACGGGTTCGGCCTTGCTGATGAGTCCAAATCAAAAACAGGCCATAGAATTATACGATTCATCCTTTTGTGTCGGTTGCGGTATGCCCAATGCCACGCTTTACTTTCCCAACCTGTTAAAAGAAAGTATTGAAAATGAATTTGGTGGCTATAAAGACCCAAAAAAATTGGTCACTGTGGTTCATCCCTCTAAAAATGTGGCTTTCTTTAGTTATCAGATTCCGAACTTCAACAATAAAACCCATGGTGTGGCGAAATACCATGACGAGGACACCTTTAATTTTAGAGAAATCACCGTCACTCTGGATCAATCACAACAGCACTTGCTTGGGCCAATTTTAAATTTTTATCACTTTAGCCACTAGTAACCTAAAACTTTCAAGTCGTTTGACTGGCTTTGAGTAGATTTAAAAAATGCTCCACCCGAACACTATTGCCTTTGGCACGACAAATCGCATAAATCGGGGCGATACACGGCTTTTTCGCTTCTAGCGCTTTATACACAATCTGTTTATTCCAGAAATCCTGAATCGATGCGGGGACAATTGATAATCCAATCCCCGCCGCAATCAGATTAAGGCTCGAAGTTAGACGTGGTGCTTCCTGCACAATATTCGGGTTAAACCCGGCCTGATAGCAATTTGCCAAAATATTATCAAACAGGTCCTGCCCCGCAATACGGCGATACAACACAAACTCATACGGCTCTAAATCGAGTAGGCGGATTGATCCCTCTTGCTCAACCAAAGGATGATTACTCGGTAAGGCCACAATCAAGGGCTCATCCAGTACATGAATGCTTTGAACTGCGGCATGAATCGGCGCGGGTTTGCGCAGAAAAACGATATCCAGTTTTTCATTGATCACTGCATCGGTTAAGGCGGTACTGCTGTCTTCTTCCAAATGAATGGCGACGGCAGGAAACTGTTCCCTGAATTGACGTAATAAGGCAGGCAAAAAAGGATGCAAACCTGCCGAGTTGGTAAAGCCAATATTGATCTGACCTTCCAAACCTTGGGCAATGTTTTTCACCCGTTTGGGAATCGACTGGGCATGCGCCAAAATGGTGATGGCTTCCTGATATAAAGCCTTACCCGCTTCAGTGACTTCCACACCACGAGGCAGACGTTTGAGCAAAGCGGTATCCAGCTCTTCTTCCAGACTTTTAATCAATCGGGTCAACGGTGGCTGTTGCATATGCAGTCTAACTGCGGCTTTGGAAATATTGCTTTCTTCTACCACAGCAACGAATGCATTGAGCTTATGAATATCAATCATACATACCTTAAAAGTATAGATAGCGGCAAAAATAGCATTTGTGAATATACCACAAATCTTCCATGCTATAGCTCACAAGGTTGAACAGAAAGGTAATCCAATGAAAGCCCAAGCCCTATCAATAGCGAGTGAACCACTAACGACTGCTCCTGATTGTAAGGCACTTTTTACGGGATTTATGAAATTGGGATTGATGGGTTTTGGTGGTGTTTTGCCACTGGCGCATCGCATTATCGTTGAAGAACATAAATGGATTGATGCTGGCAAATTTACCGACTTGCTGGGTATCTGCCAGTTATTACCGGGCGGCAACATCATCAATATGGCCGTTGCCATTGGAATGGAATTCCAAGGCGTGAAAGGTGCGATCAGTTCAGTGCTCGGTTTAATCTCCGCCCCAACAGCAATTGTGCTGATCATCTATCAGGTCTATGAGCATTTTCAGTATCTCCCTGCCGTTAAACACATGATTCAAGGTTTGGCAGCGGCTGCCGCAGGCTTGCTGTTTGCAACAGGATTTAAGATGCTCAAGCCAATTTTAAAAAGCTATCTGACTCTTTTTACCATTGGCCTGACTTTCGTGTTTATGATCTGGATCAAGCTGCCCTTAGCCCTGACTTTAGCAATTTTACTGGCCATTAATATGCTGGTTTTAGGAGTGAAAAAATCATGATTTTGCTGACACTTGCAATTGTATTCACTCAACTTTCGCTACTGGCTTTTGGTGGTGGTAATGCCATCCTGCCTGAAATGCAACACCAAGTGGTGACCGTGCATCAATGGATGAGCGCAGAACAGTTTAGTTCACTGTTTGCCATGGCACAGGCTGCCCCCGGCCCGAATATGATGATTGTGCCTTTGGTCGGCTGGCATGTGGCAGGGCCAGCCGGTTTGTTAGTCACTTCATTGGCGAAGTTTGGCCCATCTTCCATCATTACCATTTATGCGCTGAAATTCTGGGAACGCTTTAAAGCCAATCCATTACGGGCACGCTTTGAAAAAGCGCTGAAACCGATTACCGTGGGTTTGGTTCTGGTCAGTGCGTGGTTGATTGCCGATGCATCTGCACAAAACCTGCTTTTGGTCGTCATCGTGATTGTAACCGCGATTCTCGGCATGTTTAAAAAGATTCATCCCCTCTGGGTCATGGCCGCAGGCGCAGGACTTGGAATCGCCTTCCTTTAAAATGACAATAAAAAACCTGCTTGATACAGGTTTTTTATTGCATCTCGAACTACCAGATACTGACCCGTTTTTCAGGCGCTAAATACATTTTATCTCCCGCTTTGATCTTGAAAGCATCGTAGAACGGCGCTTGATTGACTAAAGCTCCGTTGGCACGCACTTTATCGGGTGCATGCGGATCAGTTTTTAAATACACTATCGCTTGCGCTTCACGGGTTTTGGCACGCCAGACTTGCGCCCAGCCCATATAGAAGCGCTGCTCACCGGTACGCCCCTCGATCATAGGCGCAGGCTTCCCTGCTAACGAAATTTGATACGCTTTATAAGCAATCGATAGACCTGAGTTATCGGCAATATTTTCACCCAAAGTCAGTTCACCGTTGACGTGATAGCCCGCAATGGGTTCATAGGCATTGTATTGGGCAATCAAGGCCTGTGTTTTGGCTTTAAATTTCTGATGATCTTGCTTGGTCCACCAGTTGCGCATATTACCCAACTCATCAAACTGGCTGCCTTGATCATCAAAACCATGACTGATTTCATGCCCGATCACACTGCCAATCCCACCATAATTCACTGCATCATCGGCATCGATATTAAAAAATGGCGGTTGCAGAATTGCAGCAGGAAAAACGATTTCATTTGATGACGGGTTGTAATAGGCATTCACGGTTTGCGGTGACATAAACCATTCGTCACGATCAACAGGCTTACCCAATTTATCCAGACTGTCTTGATGTTCAAACTCTCTGGCACGAATCACATTACCAATCAGGTCACCATCTTTGATCTCTAGCGCAGAATAATCACGCCATTTGTTTGGATAGCCGACTTTAATCGACAAACTGGCTAATTTCTTCTTGGCCTGTAATTTGGTTGCAGGACTCATCCAGTCCAGTTGGCTAATGCTTTGATCATAGGCTTGAATCAGATTCTGTACCAAGGCATCCATACGCTGTTTTTTATCCGCAGAAAAATGTTTTTCTACATAGATCTTGCCCAGACCATCACCCAGTACCCCATTCACAGTTTGCACACCACGCTTCCAGCGCACTTCCTGCTCGGCAACATCGCGTAAAGTCTTACCATAGAAGGCAAAGCTTTCATCAACCAAGGCTTTGTTCAAGAATGGCGAAAAATTACTGATCAGGTTCCATTTAAAATACGCCTTCCATACATTGAGAGGTGTTTGATTGAGGACAGGATCAAGCGCTTTAAAATAGCTGATTTGATGCACTTGAATGGTGAACCGTACCGGGTTTGTCGGAGACTTTTTTATTTAAGTTAGGCCACCTGACCTAACGGGTTAATCTTATCATAGTACATTGCTTCAAACTCAAAAGGCGATACATAACCCAGTGCACTGTGTACACGCTTTTTATTGAACCAATCTACCCAGTTTAGTGTCGCAAGTTGTACATCTGCTAAACCTTGCCAATCTGCTTTTAAATATTCAATCACCTCTGTTTTGTATAAGCCATTCACCGTTTCAGCCAGAGCATTATCGTATGAATCACCTGTCGTACCGACTGATGCTCGTAAATTTGCAGCATCTAAACGATTGGTATAGCGAATAGAAAGATATTGAACACCTCTATCGGAATGATGAATCACATTCTTTGGCATGCCTCGATCGTGCAATGCTTGCTCCAATGCATCGAGCACCATATCTGTATTCATCCGTGTAGATACTTTCCATCCAACAATTGCTCGTGAGAACACATCAATAATAAAGGCGGTATAGACCCAGCCTGAATGTGTTTGAATATACGTAAAGTCACTGACCCATAATTGGTCAGGTCGATCAGCACTAAAATTCCGTTTCACTAAATCATCTGCTCGTTTTTGATCATCTCGGCTACGGGTGGTTTGTTTATTCTTACCACGCCAAACACCTTGTATACCTAGCTTTTGCATCAATCGAGCAACTGTACAACGTGCAATAACATAACCCTCACGTTTCAATTTTTGCCAAACTTTACGTACACCATATCGACCTGAACTTTCTTTCCAAATACGTTTGATTTGCTCTGCATGATGTAAATCATGCAGAGCACGTTTCGCTCGATGTTCTGGGTTATCAACGAAATCTAAAGCCCGATAATAGGTCGAAGCTGCAATCGGTAAAATTCTACAAATCGCTTCAACACCATATAACGCCTTATTGTTATGGATAAAATCCACCATTATTTGTGTGGGCGGTCGAGCTCCGCCTGGGCGAAAAAAGCGGCTGCTTTACGTAGAATTTCATTGGCACGTTTTAATTCTTTAATTTCACGTTCCATTTGCTTCATTTTTTCTTGGTCAGATACCTGTTGTACTTTGGCGGGATTTTGTTGATCTAAGTATTTTTGATACCAAACACGAAGTGTTTCAGGAGTACAGCCAATTTTAGGAGCAATTGCGGAAACTGCTGCCCAATTCGATGGATAATCTTTTTCAGATTCAATTAGTAATTGAACCGCTCTTTCTCTAATTTCGGGGGTATAGTTTGGTTTTTTCATCGGAATAGTCTCTCAGAATATTGAGTCTCCGACAAACCCGGTACGGTTCATGGTCTGGATTTTGTCCTTGACCCCGACGGTATTGAGATAAGCATCCCAATCAAAGCTACGGCTCAACTTGTTTAAGTCTTTCAGTCGGTAAATATTGTAACGCTTAGATAAATCACGGTTCTGGACATTACTCCACTGAATCTTAGCCAAGTCGGTTTCAAGCTTTAAAATTTCTTTTGCGTGCTGTGCCGCTTGCTGATCGCCTGCCAGTTGTAGCATGCGTTCAATATGCTTGAGATATTTGGTACGTGTTTCCACAAACTTCTGGTCATCTTTTAAATAATAATCACGGTCAGGCAAACCGAGTCTGCGCTGTGCCAGTCCCGCAATCATCACATCAGAATGCTTCATGTCTTGATCAATACTGATATCAAACGGCGTTCTGACCCCGATGCGAGAGAAATGCCCCATTAACGTAGCAAGCTCTTTTTTATTTGCAATTGCATCGACTCGTGCCAACTCTTGCTTTAACGGTGTGATGCCCTGTGCCTCAATTTCTTTTTCATCCATGAAACTGGCATACAGGCTGGCAACTTTCTGCTCAACAGTCCCAGTTGTCCATTTTTGTGCGCTCAGTGCTTCAACAATAGTGTGCAATTGATTGGTCGATAACTCCTGCAACTCATTGAATGCACCCCAGCGTGATTTATCAGCAGGAATCTCAGTATCTTTCAGCCATGTGCCATTCACATAGTTATAAAAGTCCTGATTGGAAGACACACTGTGATCAATATATTGCTGGTCAATACCTGAGATTTTTTGCGTTGTGGAAGATTGAATGGCAGAGTCTGCGTATACATGTGCAGTAAAAGCCGTCAGTGCCAGCGCCAATGCACTTTTAAGCAATACAGGTTTCATGATTTATCCTATTTATTTAGGTTCTAAGTTATACAAAAGAAAAATGAGAGATCATTAATTTTATCAAGCGACTATAGTGAAGTAGTTTCATCAAATAAAGTGATTTTCGTTGCAATATATATTCACTTTTCACATAAAAACCACAAACTGGCTAAAATCGTTGGTAATAAAAAAGCCCTAGCATCAAGCTAAGGCTTTTCAATTTAAATAACTAAACCATTAATCCAAGGTCTTTTCAAACGCTTTAAGACGCTTATAGATGGATAATAGTTCAATAATTGTTGGCCATGATGTAATAAGGTATTGAAAGGACTTTCTCACTTGTTGGAATACATTCAGAATTTGCATCATGATTCCTAAAGTTACTGCACCTGCAGCAATTGAAGGCGCAAGTATAAAAATTCCATATAAATTATCTAGTTGTAGATACCAGATACGTACTAAATTAAAATACGTATAATGAAAGTACAATTTAAAATAATTCAAACGAACCTTACTAAAGAGCTCTTTTAAGGTTAAAGGATCAGCTCGAGTCGCATGATCTTCACCATAGACTAATTCTTTACGGTATGCAGCCTCAACTTTTTGATTATTAAACTCCAGACCTGGAAGCTTATATCCCACCAACATCAAAACAACTGTCCCGAAGATTGCCCAACCTAAAGCAGCAATCATTAAAGCATGGGGAATTTCTCCAACGACTGGTAAAACCTTTACATGAACTGAAAGTTGCAACAAGATTGGCAAAAAGGCAATCAGGGTCATTATTGCTTCAATAAAGCTTACTCCCAAACTTTCTGAAGTTTTTGCAAAACGCATGGTATCTTCTTGCACACGCTGTGAAGCACCTTCAATATGACGGAGTCTATCCCAAAATTGGGTATAGTATTCATTCATTGCTGTACGCCAGCGAAAAATATAATGGCTGACAAAAAATAGATTCAGGACAGCGATTGTGACATAGACCATCGCAATAAAAATGAAAGTCAACATCTCAGTATAAAGCAGATTAAGTTCGCCACCTCCGCTTGATACCATTTTCTGAATTAAATTATAAAAGGGTTGATACCAAGCATTAATAACCACATCAACCTGAACACTGAACCAGATATTAAACAGGATAAATGCAGAACCCCAAATCGACCAACGCTGCCATTTATTGTCTGAGAAAATCCGCCAAAATCCAGCAAATAATGCTGTTGCTATAAAAAACCAGATATAAAACCAAAGAAATGAAGGTGCCCAGAAGCGACTGACATTAATTGATAGCTCAGCATCAGCATAGCCTTTAGGAAAACCTAGATATTCCCCCCAGCTATGCCCCCCTGTATACCAGAGCAACATATTGAGTGCTAACCAGACGATGACTGAAATAAAAAACGGACGCGGATTCGGAAAGAAAGACTTAAACATGGTGTTTAACAATCCTTGTTATGTAGCGATTCATTTGACTAGGTCATCCTATGGCCTAAAACTTAAAATGATCTGATAAAAAGTTTGATGATTTGTAGTTATTTACCTGTTTTTTCAACTTTTTGATAGCTTTTTGTAGATGATTTACAATTTGTTTTTATCGACAAGCGATTTTAGTAAATGGACTCAAACACTTAAGTCCATTATGGCAATCATGACAGAATAATTTAACGTGGTACGGAGGTACTCATTTTCAAGGCAATATCCTGCTGTTCATTTTGTGCTGGATAGCTTTTACTTTGAATCGCCCATTGAATTTCAGCTAACTTTTCATTGGCAGCATCAACACCTGCTTGCATGGTCATCTCACGGCCTTTGACATCAAAAATATGCGCTTTCTCACGCAAGTCAGGCTGAATCACGATATCCGCTTCTTTCAGTTCTTCTTCGGCCAGACGCCCTTGCATGATATTGATATTTTGATTGAATAGCCCCCAGACATTACTGGTTTCGGTATGAATCGGTTGTGCAAGGATATCCACAGCAATCACCACATCTGCCCCCAGCTCACGTGCAACCTGCACAGGTACAGGGCTGACCAAGCCACCATCGACATATTCAACATCATGAATTTTAGTTGGGATAAACATACTTGGAATGGATGCTGAAGCTCGCACAGCCTGTCCAGTATTGCCATAATTAAATACGGTTCGGGTGCCATCTTTTAATTCAGTTGCCACCACATACATTGGGATTTTCATTTTTTCTAATGGCAGGTTATGCACTTGCTCGTTGATATAGTCTTCTACTTTTTTACCATCAAAAAAGCCCTTGAGGCTCACATTGACTTCGCGAACGTCATTGGCTTTGAGTTTTAATGCAATATCACGCAACTCGGCAGCACTTTTGCCACTGGCATAGATCGATCCTACAATACTGCCCGCACTGGTACCCACAATAAAATCAGGGCGAATCCCTTGCCGCTCCAGAACCTCAATAACACCAATATGGGCATAGCCGCGCGCGCCGCCGCTCCCCAGAACCAATGCAATCACGGGGCGTTTTTGCTGCTGTTTAATGGCAGTAAAGGGTTGGTTCACAGCTTGAGCTTGGGCATCCTCAATCACGGGTTTTAAATGTGATGTTGTTTGGCACCCTGCTAACACAGTCATGGAAAGACCCAACACCCATAATTTAAGCTGTTTCATAAGCCACAATTGCCATATCTACGATATCTACTGCTCAAATTTTAGCGTTTACTCATCCAAAAACTGTATCAATTTTTTGTATTTTTCATAAAAAGTTCATAAAAAAAGCTCCTCGAAAGGAGCTTTTAGATTTGATCAATCTTGGCAGAATTCAATTACCAGATATCTGAATCGACTTTTTTCTTCAATTCTGGATATTTATCAATTTTAAACTCAGGCTCTTTAATACCTTGCTTCAACTGTGAGGTATAGTCTTTCAATAATGTACGCGCCATTGGCGTTAACAGTAAGATTGCGACCAAGTTAATGGTTGCCATAATCCCCATGAATAAGTCAGCCATTGACCAAACCAATGGAACACTACCAATTGCACCGAAGTACACCATGACCAATACAAAGATTCGGAAGATGAACATCACTTTCGGATTGTTATTGATAAACTGTACATTACTTTCCGCATAAGCATAGTTACCTAATACGGCTGAATAACAGAATAAGAACAACAGAATCGCAAGGAAATCGCCACCCCAGCTTCCTACTTGAGACTCTAAAGCACGTTGTGTCAGTTCAACTCCGACAAAGCCCGCATCATGGTAAACACCAGAAACCAAGATAATGATCGCTGTACTGGTACACACAATAAAGGTATCAACGAAAACACCAAGCATCTGTACCAAACCTTGGTTGACTGGATGTTTTACATCAGATGCTGCAGCTGCGTTCGGCGCCGAACCCATACCCGCTTCGTTGGAGAACAAACCACGTTTGATCCCTTGCATCATTGCCATCGAAATCATGGCACCAAAGAAGCCACCCGCTGCGGCATTAAACTGGAAAGCCTCGCTAAAGATCAACTTGAAGATTCCAGGAAGGAGCTCATAGTTGCTTAATGCGATATACAACGCAACTGAAAGATAAAGACCAGCTTTTAATGGTACAAACATTTCAGCAAACTTTGCGATACGCTTAATACCACCAAAAATGGCTAATGCAACCAAGACAACAAGTGCAAGACCAACCCATGAAATAACCAGATCAACACCACCTAGGTGTGCAACCAGATTGGCTTTGTCCCAGCCCCATGCATGCGAAGAAGCGTTTGCAATCGCATTGATTTGAACTGAGTTAAATACGAAACCATACGTAAAGATCAATGCCAGAGCAAAGATCACCCCAAAGGTCTTGCTGCGTAAACCCTGAGTAATATAGTACGCTGGCCCACCCCGGAACTGCTTGCTATTACTATCTCTCACTTTAAACAGCTGCGCGAGCGATGATTCAATAAATGCAGAACTCATGCCTAGTAATGCTGTAAACCACATCCAGAACACCGCACCAGGTCCACCAATCGCAATCGCGATTGCTACACCAGCAATGTTACCTACACCAACACGGCTTGCTAGCCCCGTTACAAACGCCTGAAACGGTGTAAGTCCATGTGAATCTTTTTCTTCAGCTTTACTACGGCTGCCCTTCATCACCTTAATACTGTGGAAGAACATTCGAATCTGTACTGCTTTCGTTGCAATAGTATAGAAAATACCGACTGCAAGCAGGAAAACAACGAGAAAGTCCCATAAAGGATCATTGAAAAAACTTACCCAAGCCATCAGGGTGTCATTTAATTTTTCATTCATCACTTATTCGCTTTTAAATATTTTATGTACATCCGTACATATACGATAACAATGGATGAATCAAAAAAGCCCCGCTTGGGGCTTTTGATCCGACTTAGGCAAAGAATTTCAAAATTAATTGAATTACTGTTGCGTTAATTAAATCAACGAAGAACGCACCACAAAGCGGAACAATCAAGAAGGCTTTATGAGATGGTCCATACATATTGGTAATCGCTTGCATGTTTGCAACTGCGGTTGGTGTTGCACCCATACCAAAACCACAATGACCTGCTGCCAATACCGCTGCATCATAGTTTTTACCCATGACACGGAAGGTAATGAATGCTGCATACAATGCCATGGTAATGGTTTGCGCCCCTAAGATCACAACAAGTGGACCAGCTAAATCGGCCAATTGCCATAATTTCAATGAAAGCAATGCCATTGCGAGATAAAGTGATAATGACGCATTACCAAACACATCAATCGCACGGTCAAAGATATCTACTTTTAATACGCTTTCTAAGATATTACGTAAAATCACACCACCGCCAAGTGCCCAAACGAAAGTTGGTAACTCGAACCATGTACCCTTACTAAAGCCAGTCATGAATTCTGCAAATGCTAAACATGCAGCAAACATCCCCAAGGTCGTAATCGCATTATCCGCAGTAATTAAACGGACTTGGTGGGGATTTTCAAATGGTGCAAGCTCATCAGGATGCTGATCCAGATGCGTATCACGATTTTTGATCTCTGCAGGCGTTTGCGCTTGAGCAAGACTATAGCGGTTGATCAATAGTTTCGCCAATGGCCCACCGATAATACCACCGATAATCAGACCAAAGGTTGCACTCGCCATACCTAACGCTAAAGCACCTTGAATCCCATGTTGGGTTTCAAGAATTTCGCCCCATGCACCTGCGGTACCATGACCACCCGTCAATGTGATTGAACCTGCAATCAAACCGACCAAAGGATCAATACCCAGCATCGTTGCAAGGCTCATACCAACTGCATTCTGTACCACAATAAATGATGCGACACAGATCAGGAAAATCACTAAACCAATACCACCTTCTTTCAACTTCATGAAATTAGCACTTAAGCCAATCGAAGCAAAGAAGATCAGCATAAAACTGGTTTGTAACTCACTACTAAAGACGATACTGTAGCCCCAAAGTGAGTGTACAAGCAGTGAAAGTACTGCTGCAACCAAACCACCCGCAACAGGCTCAGGGATGTTATAGCGTTTTAAGAAGTCAATTTTATTAACGAGTAAACGCCCTAATAACAAGACGATCACCGCCGAAATTAGGGTGTAGAAACCATTAAAAGTAAATTCCATATCTTCTTCCGTTTATTTTAATTGTTCTTCCGATGGTTTTTTCGCCACGTTGGAACGCATAAAATAGTAACTCTCAAAATGAGTGAAAACTCAATCAACTTAATAAAAAGCATACAGTTCTAAGCAAGAACTTTGCCTGTATTCAGCAATTCAGTTTTCACGGATGATTTACACCTACAGGATAGATGGCTTAGAAGTTATAGCGAGCCATTGCTCCTACACGATTATCCTTACCTTTTTGTCCATCAAAAGTTTTACGTTCGCCATAAATATACTCAAGACCAAACGTAATCGGTGTGACAGGTGAATACATAATATTCCACCAACCTTGTTGCAAGGTTTTATTCTGCGCAGTGTCTTTAGCGACAACAGCCTGCTTAGCAAAATCATTGCTATCATCAGCAAACATCGCGCCATAAGCCAAGGTACTACGCAGTTTTGGTGTAATTTGATAGGTTGTGCCCACAGTCAGGGCATCAAACTCATTTAGGTTTAAAGCAAAATTATTTGGGTTTACGTTGTAAGCATTGTTGGTATACAACAAGAATTTACTGTCACCTTTAACATGCGAATAATCGATCATCGCCTGTAATTCATCAGTGAACTTATATTTTGCACCAACCGCAACGCCCCAGCCTAACTCAGAATCATTGGCACTCAGTTGCTTATCATTATTATAAGCCGCTCTACTACGTGCTTCGGTAATCAATGCACGTGCAGATGTCGTGCCCTTACCTTCTGCAAAATCATATTTCAATTTTGAAGTCAAAGCAGGCGCGCGATTGTCATCATTGCCTTTTTCCAAGGCCACAAAATAATGTGTATCTGGATTCAGTGCGCCACTATAACGAACCATTGGTGTACGGTAAGTCCCAATACCCAGCGGTGAGTTGAAATCCAGCATTTCTGGCTGCAAGTCGGTTGCCAGGAAAGTCGAGGTGGTTTGACCAAATAACCAGTCATTTAGGGTCATATATGCATGACGGATACGAATGGTGTCATTACTGCTACCACCGCGGAAATCTACTTCTAATTTACCGCCGACCTTCGCCCCTTCAACAGGCGCTTTAAAATCAAGTCCTAAACGCGTCACTGTGGCCGTGCTATAGAAACGATCACTGTTCTTTTCAGCGCCTTCTAAATCGACTTTATTGATACGGTTAAAGATCCCATCGCCACCTTTAGCTTGATAAGAAGCATCACCGCGTAAGAAACCATGTAATTTAACTTCCGCACCAGAGGCGGTATTAAAGACCAGTTGTGATTTTTGAGGTACTACAGGAGCAACTGCTACATTTGCAGGATGATCCGGATGTGTTTCCTTTAAATTAGAATGCTCCTGTCCTGGAACAAGCACACTTTGTTGTTTTGCTTGGGGAACATATTGCTGAAGCAACGCTCTTAATTCTTTCACTTCATCACGAAGTTGCTGAATCTGTTCTTGCTCGCTGGCAGCATGGGTGTTGTTCATCATCAAGGCTGCAACAGTGATTGCCAAACCTTGTACTACGAACGGCTTACGGATGAGAGATAAACTCATGAGAAGCTCCTTGTATCTGGTGTATATTTCAACATTTTCCATAAGCATATAGCCGGATAAACTTAATATGCCCGAAATAGAAAATCCCCCTCACCCTATCAGTAAGGAAAGCCTAATCAATTTTTTAAAAAGGGCGTATTATGCATAAATTTCGGATATTGTGTGTACTTTTTATTTAAGGAGTTTTGCTCATTTTGACAGCAATGAAAAAATAGTTTTTCGATTTCATTATGTTACTAATAGTTTTCTTTTTCACACAAACTAAACAAAATATCAAAAATGCGTAACAGGCCGCATTAATTCTTTTATTTTCTCGGCTATTTTCTATACTCGGTTAAATTTTGCCGTGAAAATTATCACGAAAGTTTATTTATTGATTTATAGTCTGCAGATACCACAAGACCAACATGATAAGGAGTTTTTATGAACACGGAACAAGTCCGCTATGTGGATGATGCCATCACCTCTCGCCATTCGGTACGTGCATTTTTAGATACTCCTGTTGACACCCAAACCATCAAAGATATTTTAGCTGTGGCCAGTCGTGCTCCTTCAGGGACCAATGTGCAGCCGTGGAAAGTGTATGTGGTGACCGGGCAAAAACGTAACGAAATGATTGACCGTGTTTGTCGCGCGCAAATTGAACTCCTGCAAAAACCCGAACTGGCAGCCCAATATCAAGAAACCTTCGCCTACTATCCTGCAACCTGGATCTCACCCTTCATTGACCGTCGTCGTGCCAATGGTTGGGGACTATATGGCTTATTGGGTATCCAGAAAGGCGAGAAAGAAAAAATGGCGGCGCAGCAATTACGTAATTTCCAATTGTTCGATGCCCCTGTTGCCCTGTATTTCACCGTCAACAAGATTATGGGCATCGGTTCAAAAATGGATATTGCCATGATGATCCAAAATGTCATGGTCGCCGCTAAAGCCCGTGGCTTAGACACCTGTCCACAAGCAGCATGGAATCATTTTCATCCTATCGTACTCGATATTCTGGGTGCACCTGAAGATGAGGAACTGGTCTGTGCTGTAGCTTTAGGCCATGCTGATCCTGAACATATCGTCAACACATTTATTACCCCTCGCGAACCGGTAGAAAACTTCACGGTCTTTTTAGACTAAGTCTGGAGGTCAAGCAGTGTCTCTAAGTAGAGAGACTGCTTTGTTGCTGTTGTCCAACTTTTAAAATCGCGAAAAAGCCAGCGCTGGTAAACAGCAGCATCATGATGCCCATATTTAAAGATGCTTTCCAGACCAAGAAGTTCAACATCAATCCTGCCAACAAACCACAGGCAAATTGCATACTGCCCATAATGGCACTGGCTGTGCCTGCACGCGCACCTTGCTGAGACATGGCCAAAGCCATGGCATTTGGCCCCGTCAAACCAATTCCAGACACCACCAAGAATAGACCAGACATTAACAAGACCAAGGGCGCATCTGCCATTAAACCTGCACTCAGTACAATCAAGGCACCAAAACACTGGATTAAACCACCTAAGCGCAAACGCTGGAAAATCCCCATTCGGCTATTCAGATGTTTATTGAAAGATGACATCAACATAATCCCTGCGGCATTTAACGCAAAGGCATAAGAGAAATGCTGTTGGGATAAGCCATATTGCCCCATAAACACTTCAGAAGCCGAGCTGATATAACAGAATAAGGCTGCTCCCGTTAAACAACCCGCAAACATCGGCACACGGAAGCTTTCGTCTTTGAAAATTGCGGCATAAAGCGTCGTGACCTGATAAGCCGAAAGTTTTAAACGGCGTTCGACAGGCAGAGATTCTTTAAAGAAGAAATGCACACATAGCCAACACAGCACCCCAATCATCGACAAGGTGATAAAAATCGCCTGCCATGGGAAGAAATTCAAAATCCATGCGCCAAAAATAGGCGCCAGAATTGGTGCCAGCCCCATCACAATCATCATGCTGGAAAACGCTTGTGCAGAACCTTGCATGTCCAAACGATCACGGATGGTCGCCCGTGCCATGACCACGCCCACACAGCCGCCCACGGCCTGAAAGATACGTGCGGCAATCAAGGCCCATTCATTGGTGGCGAACACACAAGCCAGACTGGCGATTGCATACAGTGCCAAACCAAAATATAGGGGTTTTTTACGGCCAATGCGGTCACTGACAGGTCCATAGATCAATTGTCCAATCGCCAACCCTAAAAAATAAGCAGGCAAGGTATTGGCCACCATTTGTGTACTGACCCCAAACTCATCTGCCATTTGTGGCAAAGCGGGTAAGTACATATCAATTGATAAGGGCCCTAATGCGGTTAACAAGGCAAGCAACAAAATCCATGCTGTTGAATATTGACGCTGATGGGGTTGCTCTGCCTGCATAATGCTCTACTTTCCATCTATTACTTAGATTCTAAGCTTAGCATCCTCAACATATTTGTGCATAATAAGAATGAGAAAATCGATTGCAGAATACAAAAAGGACAAACTTTGAATCCTTGGTTCGGACGTTTAAGACAAGCAACCTATAACACCACGTTTATGTATAACGTGCGCATGTTAATCGCCTTTACGGGTACAGCTTTTGTTCCCTATCTTTTAAATTATCAATTGGCCACCATTCCATTGACTTTGGGTGTAGTTGCCGCCGCGATTAGTGATATTGATGATCGCTTTTCAGTGCGCATCCAAAATCTGCTCTATACCTATATTGGTTTCTTTATTACCGCCGCTTCGGTACAACTGTTATTCCCCTATCCTGTCGCTTTTGCCATTGGCTTAATCGCCTCATGTATCGGCTGGATTTTATTGGGTTCTTTGGGCCGTCGTTATGCCACCATTGCCTATGGCTGTCTGGTGATTTCGGTCTATGCCATGCTGGGTGTGCACTTATTTGAACAATGGTATATGCAACCTGCCTTATTGGTCGCGGGTGCTGCATGGTATGGTTTGCTTTCTACCATTAGCTTCCTGCTTTTTCCAGTCCGAAAAGTTCAAGATCAGCTTGCTGCATCCTACACGGCTCTGGGGAGTTTCCTGTTTGCCAAGTCAAACTTATTTGATGTGGACATGACCCCTTCCAGCTATCAGCAAAGTATGATTGATATCGCCATGGAAAACGGTAAGTTAGTCGCAATCTTTAATGATCTTCGCATGTCATTATTAACACGTCTCAAAGGTGACCGAGGGCAAAAAGACACTCGACGTAGTCTGCAATATTATTTCGTAGCACAAGACATCCATGAACGCGCTGACTCAGCCCATATTGATTATCAAAAGCTGGCAAAGGTATTTCAACATAGCGATATTTTATTTCGTTTTCAGCGGATTTTGTCCATCCAAGGCAAAGCCTGTCAGGACTTGGCCCAATCGATTTTAAGTCGTACCCGTTATACGCATAACAAACGCTTTAAACACAGTTTTGAGAACTTGCGTCTATCGCTGGAAAAACTGCGTGAAGAGGGTCAATATGATCAAGTCCGGATCAATGCCCTGTTTGCACTGTATCAAAATCTCAAATCAATTGATGCTCAGTTACAAAACTTGGAGACTGAACGTAATCTGCAAAAGATTAATGCAGAGCATACCGAGAGCCAGCTTAAAGATGATGATCTCAAGGGCTGGAATGACATCATGGTACGGGTAAAACAACATCTCACGCCTGAATCGGTATTATTCCGTCATGCCGTGCGTTTATCCATCGTCCTCTTTATTGGCTATCTGTTTATTCAGCTCACCAATATTGCTTACGGCTACTGGATTTTACTCACCGCCTTGTTTGTCTGCCAACCCAACTTCAATGCCACCAAACGCCGCTTATACCTTCGTATCATCGGCACACTGGTCGGGATTATTGTCGGTCTGGCGATTATCTATTTTATTCCTTCGATCGAAGGACAGTTGGTAATGCTGATTCTGAGCGGTGTACTGTTCCTTGAATTGCGCAGTAAACAATATGCCCAAGCGACCGCTTTTATTACGATCCTTGCCCTCATTAACTTTAATTTAGATGGTTCTGCTTTTGCTGCAGGTTTTCCACGTTTGATTGATACCGTGATTGGTTGTGCCTTGGCATGGTTTGGGGTCAGCTTTATCTGGCCAGACTGGAAATTCCGCAGACTGCCCCGCTCGATTCAACGTTCTTTACAGGCACAATGTAAATACCTTGCGGAAGTGGTTGAACAATATCATCAAGGTCGCAACAATGCTTTAAATTATCGGGTGGTACGCCGCACCGCACATAATACCGATGCAGAAGTCGCATCACTGATCTCAACCATTGCGACAGAACCGAATATCGATATCAATAAAAAAAGTCAGGCGTTTGAGTTTTTATGTCTCAGCCATACTTTTTTAAGCTATATCGCCGCATTGGGGGCGCATCGAGAGCAAATTCAAGATCAGGAAGTCTTAGCCTTACTTGATCAGGCTCTGGATGATATCCAAGGGGCACTACTGAGAGATGAAGTTCCTGATCTATCTGCGCAAAACCTGATGCAAACCATCCGTGAGCGCCTGAGTGACAATAATGATAATGATCCAAAATCGCTCATCATTTTACAGCAACTTTCACTGATGCTCAGCGTATTAACGCGTCTCAGTATGCTAAAACAGAGCCTGAGCCATGAACCGAATGAAGAGGGTACCGAATTTGCTTCACTTTAACAGCCGTTGAGATTGCAACCGCTCCCATGATTCGCCATTGGCATAATATCTTTGCATGCCAATAGATGTTAAACTAAACCCAGTTATATACTCATTTTTTATACTATGACCGCCAAAACGCTATACGCTTATACGCTACAACCTGTTCCTTATGAAGTTTCTGAAGCTGAACAACGTCAAGCTCAACTGATGATTTGGCGTAGTACCAACAAATTCAGCCGCAAAGCATGGATGATTATGATTGCACTGGTTGTGCTTTCATTGGTTGCTGCAGGACTTATTAAATATTATTCAACCTACTCAACCGTGATTTGCTGGGTCGTGATTATCAGTGTGGTACTGTTCTATCTGATCAAACGTTTTGGTCTGGAATGGTACGTTAAACGTAAAATGACTGAATTCCCAGTACAGGAAATCAAAGGCTTACGTTTAGGGGTACAACCACATGGTATCGTAATGCGCCAAAAAATGGGCCTACAAGAAGGTACTGCAACTATTGGCTGGAAAGACATTTACGAATGGTATAGTTCTCCTGATTTTATTTTGGTGAACTTCAAAGTAAAAACGCCAAAAGGTGAAGAACAACAAGGCGCTTATATTTTGCCAAAACGCATGGATTCAAAGAACTTCTCTTTCAATACCGTACGCAAGCATTTAAACGAAACCGTTGGTGCTGCCAAATCAATCTAAGCTTTAAAGATTGATTCCAAAACCTCCCTTGCTGGGAGGTTTTTTTAATGGATGAATAAAAGAAAAATTAAGGATAATGTCATCATTTTTTTTAAAGCAGATTAGATGCGTTATTCCAGTCTATGCGCCGATCTAAGAATGCATGTTTCGAGTTTAGCTTTGGCTCAGATTGTAGCTTGCCTAAATACTCAAGCTTCTGATCATCTTTAATGTCAAAACGTTTCATCCATGCTTCGGCGCGATAACCTTTGATTAGAGGGTTTTCCTCAGTATCTTGATTTCCCCAATGAATAGCTTGTATCCTTTCGACTCGTAATGGCTTAAGGATACGATTGAGTAAGACATAAGATGCAGGCAGAGGGTCAACTTCGTCAGAACCGCTTAAAGCGAGATTGCCTGCTTGAATCACGATGCCAGTCCCATAGTCGTACCCAATAAACCAACTCATTGGTAACTCACTATTTAAGGCTTCTTGTTCTCGAATTTTATTAAACCATTCATGGCTAATGGCAGTGAGCCAACTGACTGTTTTTATTCCGCTGATAAGATATTTTGCACTTAAGAACGGATCTCCAACATCCATTGCCCAAAATTTTCGAGATAAGTAGGCTTCAGTTGGTTCATTTTTATCTTCTCTAATTTGAGAAATAATACAGGCATAGCCAGCATAACCATGATTGGCTTTTAAGCGTTGCGCGCAGTTAATAAATAATTCAATAAAAAGTTTGCTATTTTCTTCAACCCATTCCACGGGCATGGAAAAGGTTAGAACGCTCTGATGAATCCCCATTTCTGATTGCCATTTACTTTTTCCACCAACAGTAAACTCCCATGCTCCCGTCGCAAATTTCTCTTTACCGCTAGTGTATAAAAAATAGAAAGCTTTCATCAAGCTATCACGTATAGGCTTGGCCTTATTAAAGGTTATACTTTCACTTTCACCTTTTGGTGGCTCGTCTTGCCAAAGCCAAGTTAGATGTTCTTTAGCAATTTGACTGTAATCATCAAAGCATTGTGCAATCGCTTCACGCATTTCAGTGCTATAGCCTTCTTTAAAATAAAGCACAGCCCGAATGGCAGGAATAGCTCCAACATAATCTTCTGGACCTTGGGGAGTGAAAATACCTCCACCAATTGCACCTTTTTCCTGTTGGTCAGCCCAAACTTTATAGTCTTCTTGATTTTTAAAATGCAAAGACCTACCCCCAATCAACACGCCGATCCAAGAATGCGTGTTTAGAGTTTAACTTTGGCTCAGATTGTAGCTTGCCAAAATACTCAAGCTTCTGATCATCTTTAATGTCAAAACGTTTCATCCATGCTTCGGCTCGATAACCTGTAATTAATGGATTTTCTTCTGTATCGTAATTGCCTCTATGCAGCGTCTGTATCCTTTCGGCTCGTAATGGCTTCAGTATACGATTGAGTAAGACATAAGGTGCAGGCAGAGGGTCAACTTCGTCAGAACCACTTAAAGCGAGATTGCCTGCTTGAATCACGATGCCAGTCCCATAATCGTATCCAATAAACCAGCTCATTGGTAACTCACTATTTAAGGCTTCTTCTTCACGAATTTTATTAAACCATTCGTTGTTAATTGCAGTGAGCCAACTGACTGTTTTTATACCATTTAATAAATGACTAGCATCTAAGAATGGGTTACCAACATTCATTGCCCAGAACTTCCGAGAAAAATAAGCTTCTGTAGGTTCATTTTTTTCAGATCTAATTTTAGAGATGATACAGGCATAGCCTGCATAACCATGATTGGCTTTTAAGCGTTGCGCGCAGTTAATAAATAATTCAATAAATAGTTTGGTATTCTCTTCAACCCATTCGACTGGCATAGAAAAGGTTAAAACACTCTGGTATGTCCCATTTTCCACTTGCCATTTACTTTTTCCGCCAATATTAAATTCCCAAGCGCCTGTAGCAAATTTTTCTTTGCCGCTGGTATAAAGAAAGCTAAGTGCTTTCATTGGGCTATAATACTTAAAAATCTCACGTATGGGCTTTGTCTTTTTGAACTCAGTACTGTCTGAACCAGCCCCTTTAGGAGGTTCTGATAACCACAGCCAAGTCAAATGTTCTTTGGCGTAGGTTTGATAGTCATCAAAACATTGTGCAATCGCCTCACGCATTTCAGCGCTATAGCCTTCTTTAAAATAAAGCACAGCACGAATGGCAGGAATAGCCCCAACATAATCTTCTGGACCTTGGGGAGTGAAAATACCTCCACCAATTGCACCTTTTTCCTGTTGATCAGCCCAAACTTTATAATCTTCTTGATTTTTAAAATGCAAAGACCTACCCCCAATCCACACGCCGATCTAAGAATGCATGCTTCGAGTTTAGCTTTGGCTCAGATTGTAGCTTGCCTAAATACTCAAGCTTCTGATCATCTTTAATGTCAAAACGTTTCATCCATGCTTCGGCTCGATAACCTTTAAGCAGAGGTATTTCTTCTGTATCGTAATTGCCTCTATGCAGCGTCTGTATCCTTTCGACTCGTAATGGCTTCAGGATACGATTAAGTAAGACATAAGGTGCAGGCAGAGGGTCAACTTCGTCAGAACCACTTAAAGGGAGATTGCCTGCTTGAATCACGATGCCAGTCCCATAATCGTACCCAATAAACCAGCTCATTGGTAACTCACTATTTAAGGCTTCTTCTTCACGAATTTTATTAAACCATTCGTTGTTAATTGCAGTGAGCCAACTGACTGTTTTTATGCCATTAAGCAAATAACTTGCGTCAAGGAATGGATTCCCGATATCCATTGCCCAAAATTTACGAGATAAATAGGCTTCTGTCGGTTCATTCTTGTCATCACGGATTTGAGAAATAATACAAGCATAGCCCGCATAACCATGACTGGCTTTTAAGCGTCGAGCACAGTTGATAAATAACTCAATAAAAACTTTGGTGTTTTCTTCTACCCATTCAACAGGCATCGAAAAAGTTAAGGTACTTTGATATGTCCCATTTTCTATTTGCCATTTACTTTTTCCGCTAATATTACACTCCCATGCGCCCGTCGCAAATTTCTCCTTTCCGCTGGTATATAGCAAATTAAATGCTTTCATTTGGCTGTAGGATTTCAAAATATCTGTTAATGGTTTTGTATCTTTATAGGCTGAAGTTGCTTTTTCGCCTTTGGGTGGTTCATCTTGCCATAACCATGTTAAATGACTTTTAGCAATTTTTTGATAATCATCAAAGCATTGCACTATGGCTTCACGCATTTCATCGCTATAGCCTTCTTTAAAATAAAGGACGGCACGAATGGCAGGGATTGCCCCAACATAATCTTCTGGACCTTGGGGAGTGAAAATACCTCCACCAATTGCGCCTTTTTCCTGTTGATCTGCCCAAACTTTATAATCTTCTTGATTTTTAAAATGCATAACTTTGTCCAAAATTACCAAGCTGGTGTTGGTTTAGGTAATGGGAAACGTGGTCGAGGGATTTTTCCTCTGGAAATAAAATATAAAAGTGTTCCAGCTATTGCAGTAGCCCAAGCTGCTGCAGTCGATACTTCGCTTGCATTATCGTCTTTTTGATTGCCGCAATCACATTCATTCGCATCTAGCTGTTTAACTTTATGTCGATTGCCTGCAATCTTTGCATATTCCTCTTTTTGAGTTTTTCCAAAATCATCAGTACCAAACTTAATTTCAACCACCTGTTTAATATTGTCTTGAGTGGGTGGTTTGGTGGGGTCTTTGACAATGACCACATCAGGTCGACGAACCATACCTTCGCCAGCCTCATAAGGATAGCCTTTGTCCTTTTCCCAGTATTTCTTAATCCACCCAGGAAGATAGTCATGAGCCTTAGTTAAAATTCCTTTGTCCATGATGGGTTCAGGGGGATTTTTATGCATGTCATAGTTTACTTCGGGCTTATAAGGGCTATGATGCCCCAAGAAGCGATCTAGTTCCTTTAAACGCTCAGATACACATGATTGGTACTGATTATGCCCTGCCTTACCTTTATTGGGTCTGGCATCACAATAGCAAATTGCCTTACAGATCACTTCTTTGTCTTGTGGGTCCAGTTGATCATTTCCAATAGCAACAACTTTAATTGTTTGAAGTTGAGCAGGTGCCGTTTTTAATGTTCCAAGAGGTTTTCCTTGTTCAGCCATTGTCTAATTCATCCACTAAATTGAGATGAATTTCTTGCTCAGAAGGCGTATAAATCCAATCAGTAAAGCCTTGATCATCACTTGCATACATCGTACTGGTACCATCAGCTAAAGTGACTCTTACACGACGATTCGTAATTGGTTGTCCTGTATTTTGATCAACCAATTGAAACCGCCCTGTATGATCTTCAGGTGGTGGTACTGTATCTTCACCTTCATCATTAGGATTCCCCATCAGTTGAGAACCAAAGGGTGAGCTTGGGTCTACAACCACCAAAAATGAACTTGGAAGGAGGGTTGCACCACATGCCGTTTTCATCGTAGCCAAAGCGACAGGATTACCATCAGGCAGGATAAAGTTTTCTGCGCCTTCAGAAATTGGGAACACACCTTTACATTTAGGACAGGCGACCATATAGCCTTTGCCCGCCATGCCAATACCATTAATTGAAATACTTGGGTGTCCTTGTATAACCACACCACCATGATCTGTCTTGCATCCTTGCACAATTATAGCCAGAGGCATATAGATATCCTTATCATTGTTTTTAATTTAACTAAATTATAAACAATAAAAGCCACCTGTATACAGACCAATCAGTTTTACTAGTAAAAATACGTAACCAATATCCAAGGTGATATAAATTTTTATACCCATAAAATAAATGAGAATCAAAATCAATATTACCTACAAAATCCATATTATGTTCTTATTCTTGGGTTATAATTTTTACATGAATTCCATTATCTTTTCATTTTTTGACCATGTTTAAAAAAGTTTTCTTTCAGATCCATTGGTTTTTAGGGATTACCGCAGGGCTGATTCTCTCTTTAATGGGAGTCACGGGTGCAATCTACTCATACGAACCGCAAATTCTAAAGTGGATCAACCAAGACAGCTATGTCGTTGAAGTTGCTCAAACACCTAAACTTAGCCCTGCCCAGCTGTATCAACATTTCAATCAGCAACAACCCGAGATTGAAATTAACAGCATTACTATCGCTTCAGACCCCACAGCCTCTTCTACCGTCAATATTAAAAAAGAAGGTGCACGTCGTGGCTACAATATGATGGTTAACCCTTATACCGCAGAAGTCCTACCCGACATTAAGGGGCGTGACACGCTGCAATTTATTCAGCGTTTGCATCGTAATTTAACCGCAGGTGAGTTCGGTGCGCAGATTACTGGCGCATCTACATTGATGCTGATTTTCTTTGTTTTGAGTGGGCTTTATCTACGCTTTCCAAAGAAACACACTTTTAAACAATGGTTCTTTATTAAACCCAAACTGAAAGGCCGTAATTTTATTTGGGATCTGCATGCTGTAGTTGGAACTTGGGTAGTGGTGTTCTATCTGCTCTTTGCATGTACTGGCTTATATTGGTCTTATGACTGGTGGCGTGCCGGCATGTTCAAAGTCATGGGCGTTGAACAACCACAACGCAATCAGCATAATAATGAACGCGGCAAAGATAAACCACCAGAACTGGCCAAAGCACAGGTCAGCACCATCCTGACGCAAACATGGACTGGAGTAAATGCACAGATCGGCCGTGAATACTCAAGCTTGACCCTGAATATTCCAAAACGTGAAGATGCTAAAGTTGAGCTTTCCTTTGTTGATGCCATTCCTCAGCATGAGCGCGCACGCAATCAAGCGGTCTATAACTATCAAGAAAATAAATTTGAAAAGTTTGAACTGTATGAAGACAAAAAGCTCAATGAAAAAATCATGAGCAGTATGCTGCCTGTACATCGGGGTAGCTTCTTTGGTTCAACCTATCAATTTATTGCCATGCTGGCTTCATTGGCAATGCCACTGTTCTTTATAACAGGCTGGATGCTCTATCTAAAACGTCGCAAGCAGAAGAAACTCACTCTCGCAGCCCGTCAATCACTCAGCGCACAGCCAATTGATCCGAATGCCAAACCTTGGCTGATTACTTATGCATCGCAAACAGGCGTGGCTGAACAATTGGCTTGGCGTACAGCAACCAGCTTGCAAGAAGCGCAGCAGCCAACCACAGTCAAACCGATTCAACAATTGACGGAACAAGACCTTTTACAAGCAGTACAGGTTTTATTTGTAATCAGTACCTATGGCACAGGCGAAGCACCCGATCTTGCCGCCAGTTTTAGCAAAAAACTGATGCAACAAGACCTCGACCTCAGCCAAATGCAATATGCAGTGCTTGCGCTGGGATCAAAAGAATACCCAGATAGCTATTGTAGCTTTGGTTATGCTGTTGATACGTGGCTAAAACAATGCAAAGCCCAAGCATTATTTGACTTAATCGAAGTCGATAATGCCAATGCCAACGATATTCAACGCTGGAATCAGGCCCTTTCAGTCGTGACCAAGCATGAACTACATGCCATGAATATCGAGAAAGTGTTTGATCAATGGACTCTCGCTGAACGCACATTGCTCAATCCGAATAGCTTAGGACAAGCCGCCTATAACATCGAGCTCAGCTCAGCTTCAGATATGACTTGGCATGCAGGTGATATTGCGGAGATACAACCAGCCAATAGCTTAGCTGAAATTCAAAATTTCTTGATCCAATATCAAATTCCAGCAAACAGTCTGGTTGAGTCATTGAGTCAAACAATTGAACAGCTGCTTTGGGATAAGAATTTACGGGTCGAGATCAAACCTTTCAGCACGCTTGAAGATTTATTGGAACAACTTCCAAGCTTACCGACACGTGAATATTCGATTGCCAGCATTCCTTCGCAGCAAATATTACGACTGGTGGTTCGTCAACAACAGGATGAACAAGGTCAACTTGGTCTAGGTTCAGGTTGGCTCACGGAGTTTGCCCAACTAAAACAAACGATTGCTCTGCGTATTCGCACCAATGAATCTTTCCATCTGATTGACGATAACCGTCCAATTATCTGTATTGGTAATGGAACAGGCATTGCTGGACTCATGAGTTTATTACAGCAACGGAATCGACAAAACTACACCGCCAACTGGCTGATCTTTGGTGAACGTCAACGCGAACGTGATTTCTTCTATCAGGAAACCATTCGAGCCTGGTTAAACATGGGGAGCCTGCAACGTTTGGACCTCGCCTTTTCCCGCGACCAAGAACAACGTATCTACGTACAAGATATCTTACGCAGCAATGCCGATGAATTGCTAAAATGGATTGAGCAAGGCGCCGTAATCTATGTTTGTGGCAGTATTGAAGGCATGGCAAGTGGGGTCGATCAAGCGTTGAATGATATTCTCGGCGAGGAAACAGTAGATGAATTAAGGCAGGCGGGACGTTATCGTCGCGATGTTTATTAATTTTGTCCGATCTAAAAAACGAGTGCTAGTCACTCGTTTTTTTCATCAGACCATAAGAGAATTTGCCTTTCTCAGAATTTTGCATACACTTAGCACGATTCAAATCGACTACAATTAAGATTATGCAAATAAGTTCATGGGTTCGTATTGTTTTAGCCCTTATCGGTTCAGTCTTGTTCTTAGATGGTGCCATTCTCATCGCCTTTAAGAAGATTCATATCGGAACAGTACTCCCCTTACTGCTTGGTCTATTTTTCTGTCTTTACGCTTATTTTTATTATCATATTGAGCGTTTCTTTTTCTATCATTTTCGCCTGCACTCGATTTGGCGCTTTGGCTGGCTGTGCTTCTGGATCTGGGTTGTTAGCTTAGGCTATTTCTTTGATTATCTTTCTCACAATAATACTCAAGCGCAAACCATCTCTCCTGTTAAGGCTATTATTGTGTTAGGGAGTGGTATTGAAAATGGGCAACCTTCTGCGACGCTGGCCAAACGACTGGATCGTGCTGCCCCGATTGCTTTGGCTCAACCACAAGCTAAATTGGTGATGACGGGCGGTATTGATTTTGGCGAAACCCAGAGTGAAGCCATCGTCATGTCAAACTATGTACAACAGCGCTATCAGATTCCTGCCTCTCAAATCATTTTGGAAGATCAAAGCACCAGCACCGAACTTAATCTTAAAAATAGCCAGCAGTTATTGCAGGCACAACAGATTAGCATTCAACAGCCGATTGCAATTGTGACCAGCGATTTCCATACCTTACGTGCAGCAGCCATTGCCAAGAAACAAGGCTATCGCGATATTACCATGCTTGGTGCAAGCACACCTTTGGCAACACGCTACAATGCATGGTTAAGAGAATACTTCGCCTATGCCAGTGGTTGGCTACTCAATGAATATTGATTGAGGACGCTCCTCCCGATCTCAAGATGATGCTGAGTTATGCAAACGAATATCGCGTGGTAACGGAAGTTTTAGCTCAGCAAATACATCTGGACGTTGCAAATAGATTTGGTACAGAAAATTATTAATATCCAATAATAAAGCATCTGGGGAAACCAAGATATTATTTCCTTCCGGGGTCAAGTCCAGAGATAAAATCGTATTATTTTCTTTTAGAAAGGGAATTATTTTTTCAATAAACGCCAATAAGGAGACCTCCTGAATCTCATATTGCACCCAATTGTCTTTAATCAATAACTTTGCCAAGCTTTTACTCTGCCAAACCGATAAAGCATGCTGGCCAGATGGAGTTGAGCATAGTGCCCAACCGTCATGATAGAGCGCAATCACCTGACGCTGTATAATAATATTTTGAATAAATTGACGATAGCTCTCTTTGAGCGAAGAATTGACGGGGGTAGCTTGAGATTTCGACGCAGCCTTGCGTTGATAAGGATTTCTCATAGAGTAAGTCTTATTAGAATCATTATTAATGCTAATAATAAAATAACTTTATAGTGATTACAACAATGAGGAATTTGAGAAGAAATATGGTGGGCGCTGACGGGATCGAACCGCCGACATTCTGCTTGTAAGGCAGACGCTCTACCAACTGAGCTAAGCGCCCTGAGCGAGGATCAACAAAGCGAAGCTTTGTCTGAGCGCAAGAGAAAAATCTTTGATTTTTCTAATGGCATCTCGTATCAGAGATCAAGTATAAAGATACTTGTTAAAACTAACATTCTCTTAAAATGATATCAAGAAAATGGCGCAGCGGACGGGGCTCGAACCCGCGACCCTCGGCGTGACAGGCCGATATTCTAACCAACTGAACTACCGCTGCACGGTATTACTTCCAAACAGAAGTAAGTGTCACAAATTATGGTGGGCGCTGACGGGATCGAACCGCCGACATTCTGCTTGTAAGGCAGACGCTCTACCAACTGAGCTAAGCGCCCTGAGCGAGGTAACAAACTTAAAGTATAACTTTAAAATCTGTCTGAATATCAAGGATGTTAATCCTATCTAATCAACTCTAGCTATTCTTGCAATCTTAAAGTGGCGCAGCGGACGGGGCTCGAACCCGCGACCCTCGGCGTGACAGGCCGATATTCTAACCAACTGAACTACCGCTGCACGATAATTTTGCAATCACAGCAAACGACGATTAAAACTTAAGTGGCGCAGCGGACGGGGCTCGAACCCGCGACCCCCGGCGTGACAGGCCGGTATTCTAACCAACTGAACTACCGCTGCACTTGAGTCTTAACGTAAAGGCTTGGTGGGCGCTGACGGGATCGAACCGCCGACATTCTGCTTGTAAGGCAGACGCTCTACCAACTGAGCTAAGCGCCCTTAACGTCTTCATCGTTTGTGAGGTGCATTATAGAGAATCTTTACAGCCTGTCAAACGCTTTTGCCATTCTTTTCCAAAAAAACCGCACGAGTGATTAAAAAATAAGTAATTCCTTGAAAAAACCGACATTTCTGTATTTTATTTAAGCACTTATTGCTATTTTCTTAGCTCATTTTCGATGGCATGTTCTGAGATATAAACCAGCGCTTGCTCAGAAACGAGTCCAAATAGTTCGAGAATTTCATCATTCTTCATTCGAATACACCCATGCGACATGGGAATCCCCATCGGTTCTGTATCGGGTGTCCCATGAATATAGATATAACGCTTAAACGTGTCGTGCCCTTCTCCATGATTAAAGCCTTCCTCTAAACCATCCAGCCATAAAATTCGCGATAAGATCCAGTCACGTTGCGGGAATTGCTGAGCCAATTGCTGGTCATAGACCTCCCCTGTGGGCTGACGTGCAATAAATACGGCATTTTTAGGTGCATCCTCACCAATCTTTTGTGCGACCTGATGCCAACCCCGAGGCGTTTTCCCGCTATTCTCCTGTTCACCAATACCGTTCTTCCCAGAAGAGATCACATAAAATTTATTCTGTTTTGGCAAATGTAATGTTTGTTGTGCTAAATCAATGACAATATCTGCCTGATCTAAGGTATAGCTCATTTTTATCTCAATAACGGATGGAACAACTTCATTTCAACATAGACGGGCGCTTTTTTCTTGTACTTTTCCGTAGTTTTAATCATGGGTGAGTTTTAAATATAAGTATAAACGCACAACCCTTGTATTTTTTCTCATTGCCAGCCTTTATTTCATCTCTTGCATTTAGGCATAGTCTTCTTGTTACAGGGCTTTAGCCACCCCTCAGCATAAAGCGTTGCTTTTCTTTTAATTCGCCACTCGCAGCATATGAACCATATTTGGCGCAAGGTCTTGCGCATGAGAAATACATTTCGCAAGAGCGTTGCTTTAAGTTTGTTTATCCTCGCCACTCGCAGCATAGCTGCTCGTCTTGCGCAGCTAAAAAGCGTTGCTTTTCTTAACGCTGCTCAGGCTCGGGGCGTAACCACAACCATACCGCAACAATAAACATGGTGACATCGGTAAAGACTTTGACCCAAAATGGCGCATTGGTAAACAGCATCAAAATACCGCTAATCAACATCATGATACTGGCAATCCATTTTGCCTTACGTGGCACAGTGCCATGTTCACGCCAGTTGCGTAAGGTCGGACCATATTTAGGATGATTGAGTAACCACGCATCCATTTCAGGCCAACCTTTGGAAGCAGCCCATGCGGCAAGAATCAGAAATACTGTCGTGGGCATTCCCGGTAAAATCGCCCCAATGATTCCCAACGTAATAAAAAATACGACCAAACTACGCCAGAACAAAGTTTTCATTGAGCCATTAACCAATACCTGTTTACAACCG
Source organism: Acinetobacter colistiniresistens (assembly GCF_024582815.1). Lineage (NCBI taxonomy): Bacteria > Pseudomonadati > Pseudomonadota > Gammaproteobacteria > Moraxellales > Moraxellaceae > Acinetobacter > Acinetobacter colistiniresistens. Next base: position 1,446,777 of record NZ_CP102099.1, on the reverse strand, counting down.
TGCTAGTATAAAGCGTTTTTAGTGTCGTTTCTTAAACTTAACCTATTATTTCAATGATTGAGTGACTTCATGTCTAAGATGATTACCACCCCTTGCTATTTTGAGCCGTGGTTACAGTTTAAGCACCCCATCGTACGACATTTAGCATTTTGTATTGCCAGTCCGAATATTTTGGCTCAAATTCCACCTGATTTAAACATTAAGCATCCGTTTGAGCTTCATTCAAATCAGAACTGGCTAGATCACTATCTAGGTTATGAAAACCGCTTAAAACAACTTGATCAGCAGCCCCAACCCTTAATTGATTTTCTGGCGCAACTCAAAAGTACTCGGCTTGGTTTGCGTTTTGAAAATCTATTGTGGTTTTGGTTATTAGATGACGCTTATCATCCGTACCAGCTCCTTGGACATAGTATTCAAAAAATTGCAGGTGCTATCACATTAGGCGAACTTGATTTTTTACTTCTTAATCAAGACACTCAAGAAATAGAGCACTGGGAAGTGGCTTTAAAATACTACTTAGGTGAAGGCGAGCTAGATTTAGCACAGTGGTATGGACTGAACCGAGAAGATACTTTACAGCGTAAATTAAAACATTTTACCGAGCGTCAGTTCCAGTTTACTGAAGCAAATCATCATCAGATCCAACGCAAATTTGCGGTGATGAAGGGACAGTTATATCTTCCAGCAGAATCCCACCACCTCAACCTGCCTTGCTGGATTAACACCTCAAGGCGTTTAGGTCATTGGGGCACTGATCTTCCTGAAACAGCTTATTATCGCTTACAGCGGCATGAATGGCTTTGTCCCGATCGGTACCCCACTTCTGAAACAGCAGTCTGGTGGAGCAATGGTCTTTATTATCAGGATTCACCGACTCCTGTGTTTTATATGTTTCGCCAGCCCTCATTATTGTTTAGCAAACCTAAACAAACTCATTAGTTCATAGAGTAACATTTTATAACACATTTACCATCAAACCCTTATGTTCATTTAATGCTAAATTTTTTAGCCTCTTAAGTACATCATAATTACATTTAAACGGAGAAGATGATGAAAAAAATCTTAGTTGCTTCAATCATGACTGCTTTTGTTTTAACTGGTTGTAATACATTTAAAGGTATCGGTAAGGATGTATCTAAAGCTGGTGACAAAGTAACTCAAACGGCTGAAAAAACGCAAAATAAAATGTAATTCGATACAACCCGCCTTACCAAACCTTATCTAGACCTAGATAAGGTTTATTTTTAATACCTTTCTCCACAATATTCCCCTATTATATCGGTTCACATTTCACCAGATTTAGCTCCATCTCGCATGAATCACTCCGATACGCTCGAACTTAGTTTACAACTCCTACGCCAACCTTCTGTCACCCCGATAGACCATGATTGTCAAAATATCATGGCAGAACGCTTAGCAAAAATTGGTTTCAACATCGAAAACATGCGCTTTGAAGATGTCGATAATTTATGGGCACGTCGTGGTACTGAAAGTCCGGTATTCTGTTTTGCAGGCCATACTGATGTTGTTCCAACGGGCCATTTAGATGCATGGAATTCCGATCCATTTTTACCGAGTATTCGTGATGGTAAATTATATGGTCGCGGTTCTGCTGATATGAAAACTGCTTTGGCTGCCATGGTGGTTGCCTCTGAACGTTTTGTGACTAAACATCCAAATCATAAAGGTTCAATTGCTTTTTTAATCACTTCTGATGAAGAAGGCCCATCCATCAATGGGACAGTGAAAGTGGTTGAGACATTGGAAGCACGTAATGAAAAAATGACCTGGTGCTTGGTCGGTGAACCATCGAGTACCAATCAACTTGGCGATATCGTTAAAAATGGCCGTCGTGGCTCACTCAATGCCGTGTTAACTGTACACGGCAAGCAAGGTCATGTTGCTTATCCACATCTGGCAGAAAACCCGATCCATACCGCATCTAAAGCCTTAAATGAGCTATGTGAAACCGTTTGGGACAATGGCAATGAATATTTCCCTGCGACTTCATTCCAGATTTCCAATATTCAGGCTGGCACAGGCGCGACCAATGTGATTCCAGGCACATTACAAGTTACGTTTAATTTCCGCTACTCAACGGAAGTGACTGCGGATATCTTAAAACAACGCGTAGTCGAACTTTTGGATCAACATCACCTTCATTATGATATTCAGTGGACGTTATCGGGCTTACCATTTCTTACGCCTGTAGGTGACTTGGTCAATGCGGCAAAAACCGCGATTAAAAATGTCACGGGGATTGATACGGTACTTTCAACCAGTGGTGGCACTTCTGATGGTCGCTTCATTGCACCAACAGGTGCACAAGTACTTGAATTGGGCGTATTGAATGCAACAATCCACCAAATCAATGAACATGTGAATGTCGCAGAATTAGAACCATTGGCTGAAATCTACGAACAAATTCTAGTCGAACTACTTGCCTAAAATAAAAATGTATAAATAAAAAGGAACTCTGATGAGTTCCTTTTATTACAGTCCAAGTTGGGTCTGTATATTCTGTAGATGTGGGACATAAAATCGGTTTTCCCCCATCTTCACATATTTAAACACCTTGCTATCGTCAACTTCACCTTCTTCATCGACCACTTCCGAAATACGTAAACGGATCGACTCAGGCATTTGATTGCAAACTAGGGCAAAGCGTTGTGATACATCATCTCCTTCGACAACCAGGGCCACACCTTGTTTTTGCATCGGATCATTGACCGCGTATACAGGAAGTTTTAAATCATGCCATTCAATATGATCAACATTGGTTTGAGTATCCATTGCTGACAATACAATATTTTGTGGCAACAGCATGGGTACGTTTTGATGACATTCAATAATGTATGCATCAATAAACCCCGTGGAAACCGTAATTAAATGTTGTAACTCTTGTTGGTCAATTTGTCCCAACGCCGAGTTTGCGCTTTTCTTAACCATTATTTTTTACCTCTTAGCGCACCGTAAGTAAGCTTTCAATATTCTCCAAGAGTGCTTCTTCTTGGAATGGTTTACCCATATATTGGTTAACGCCTAGTGATAGTGCACGTTCACGATGCTTCTCACCAGTACGTGATGTAATCATGATGATCGGCAAGTCGCGGTGTATTTCATGATGGCGTACCAGATTCGACACTTCAAAACCATCCATACGCGGCATTTCAATATCCAGTAACATCAGGTCTGGTTTCACGGTTTCAAGCTGTTCTATGGCATCCACACCATCTTTCGCGGTCACTACATCATAACCTTGACGCTCTAACAGACGTGAGGTCACCTTACGTACGGTCACCGAGTCATCGACAATCATAATCAAGCGACGCTCATCATAACGCTGTTTGCTATATGTCTCATCTGCCTGCTTACTCCGCGCAGTAGACTGCGCTTGTCGTGCAATATTTTGACCATCCAGAATCAAACAGACCTGACCATCACCAAGAATCGTTGCACCTGCAATCACCCCAATATTGGAGAACTGTTGCCCCACCGGTTTGACGACAATCTGTCCACGTGAACCAATCAGTTGATCAACCAACAGGGCTGTGGTTTGTCCTTGAGCACCTTTAATCAACAACACAGGTAAAGAATGAACCACTCCACTTAAGCGAGGAACAGGTTGTCCTGCAACGAACTCGGATAAGTAGCGTAAGCGATAACGTTCTTGGTCAATGGTAAAATAGTCATCCTGACTTTCAAAGTATTGTTCTAACGCCAATGGAGAGATACGAACAATACGGTCAATCTGAGCCAATGGGAAGGCAAACTGCTGATCGCCTGCTTTTACCATCAAGGCATCACTGACGGCAACCGTGGTTGGTACGCGAATGGTAAAGGTTGTTCCCTTACCCAGCGTAGAGTCGACACTGACATGACCACCCAAGGCCTTAATGTCACTCTGAACCACATCAAGACCCACACCACGACCCGAGATTTGAGTCACTTGGGTTGCCGTACTAAAGCCTGGATGGAAGATAAACTGTAGAATTTCTTCCTGATCCAGTTTCTGATCTTTGGTCATGAGGCCAGTTTGTAACGCTTTTTCTTTGATGCGGTTAACATCAATCCCTTTACCATCGTCACTGAACGTCACCACGACATCTGTCCCTTGGCGACCAATGTTCAACACAATATGCCCAGTTTCTGGTTTTTGTGCTTGTAAACGCTGTTCACGATCTTCAATACCATGGTCAATCGCGTTACGTAACATATGCTCAAATGGTGCAACCAACCGCTCAAGAATACTGCGGTCCAATTCACCTTCAGTATTGTTCACCACCAGTTCTGTTGGTCGATTCAACGTCGATGCCGTTTGGCGCACAATACGTTGCAGACGTGGCAATAGACGAGAGAATGGAACCAGACGGGTACGCATCAGGCTTTCTTGAATTTCAGCCTGAATCCGCGACTGTTGTAGTAATAAGCCTTCAGTATCACGTATTTTTTCAGACAGTGTCGTTTTAAAATCAACCAAATCCGAAGCCGATTCAGCAAGTGATTTGGAGAGCTGATTCAACGATGAATATTGGTCCATTTCCAGTGGGTCAAAGTCTGCATAACGTGCCTCTTCGCCACCATGACGGGCGATAATCTGGCTTTCCAACTCACCTTCCATTCGGCGTAACTGATCCGCCAAACGCTTGATTGCCAATTCCATTTCCGTCAACGTACTGCCTAACTGACCCAAATCCATTTCAATACGTGAACGGTTAATCGCATTTTCCCCTGACAGGTCAATCATCTTCTCGATGACCTCAGCAGAGACACGAATCATTTCATTGTTCTGTTCTATGCGTTCCGTGGTTTCCCACTCACCCAACATCGATGGAGGTTCAGTGCCATCCCCCTGCACAAACTCCATGGTAAATTCAGGTGTAAAGATATCTTTGGTCGAGAGCTTCTGAGGAAGTTGTGCAGATACATCGACAAACTCCATCTTCTCCAAGCTTTGTTTCAAGCCGTCAAAATTTGCATATTGACGTTTAGAGATGGCATCATTTAACCATGCCAATGCGGTATTGAGCAGGTTGTCATACACATTCGAATTGAAATGATGTACACCAAATTGCTCAAAAGCATTCTCTAAATGGTAGGCGATAATCGCAATGGCATCCATTTCAGCCATGCGCGCGCCACCTTTCAGACTATGCGCAATACGTTGTAACTGTAGCAATAAACTACGGTTACCCCGTTGCTCAAACCATTGCTTCAATAAGCCTTGTGCTTGCTCCAGCAGTTCTTCAGCTTCTTCAAGGAAGGTTTGCTCAACCAGAGAACGAACGTCATCATCCGTAGGCTCCAGCACTGTCTGCGGCAGTTGTGCCGCTGCAGTATGCTCAAGAACTTCGGTTTCAACCCACTCAGACGCTGACTCAACGTCAACAGGCTGTTCATCGACCAGCGTTTCGGTTTTGACAGACTCAGGCTGTTCCAGCAAAGTCTCGACTTGGCTCGACTCAACTCTTTCAAACTCGTGTGCTGTTTCAAGCCCAGACTCAACAGAAGCAACATCCGATTGATCAGCGTGTTGCAATAATTGCACCACATGGGTCGATGGATAATCGGTGTGCTGATCACGAATGGTTTGAATACGATCCGCAATATCATCCTGTACCAAACGAATAATGGCAATCAGTTGTGGTGTCGCCTGAATCTGTTGATTGATCAGCTTCTCATAAATGGTTTCTAATTCATGCGCAATCAAACCAATATGACGCGCTTGAATCATATTTGAACCCCCTTTTAAGGTGTGCAAATAACGCATCAGGTTTTTGAGGGCATTGATATCTTGATGATCCGTCGTCCACGTATTCAGATCCGCATCAATCCCGACCAGCAACTCATCGGCTTCCTCAAGGAAAATCTCTATCAGGTCTGGATCAAAGTCACGATTGGCCTGATCAGACGGTAACTGCTGCTTATCCAGCGCGAGTTGCGCTGCAAATGCAGTAACATCAATCGTCGTCGTTATCGATTCAACCTTATGTGGCGTCGCAGTAAGAGCAACTTCCGTATCATCGCCTTCCATTTCGGCTGTTTTTAGTTGCTCAGGCACGGTGACTGGCACAGTTTCACGTTCAAGCTGCTCAGCAACAACTGTTGTTTTCGATAACTGCTCAAGCACAGCTAAAGTATGCGTGGCAGGATAATCGACCTGCTGATCACGAATGGTTTGGATACGATCGGCAATATCATCCTGAACTGAACGAATCGCTGTAAGCAATTGTGGTGTTGCTTGAATCTGCTGATTAATTAACTTTTCATAGAGAGTTTCTAGTTCATGCGCAATCAAGCCAATATGACGTGCCTGAATCATATTTGCTCCCCCTTTTAGGGTGTGCAAATAACGCATCAGATTCTTTAACGCATTGATATTTTGATGATCAGTTGCCCAAGTGTTCAGGTCAGTATCAATTCCGCCAAGCAGTTCATCTGCTTCTTCAAGGAAAATCTCCACGAGATCCGGGTCAAAATCACGGTTTGCTTCACTTGACTGCAACTGCTGTTTATCGAGCGCAAATTGACTGGAAAAATCCGTTGTTTGAATAGCTGAACCAGCTTTTGCATGAGCTTCAGTCGCTGCTGTTTCTTCAGCTGCATCTTCTTCCTCTACAACAGATATGTCATCCAAAGATTCAACATTTTGTTGTGTAAATGAACTCAACTCATTTAAAACACGTTCATGTGCTTTGGTTAAAGTGACGCGCTGTCCCGCCGCCAAGGTATCAAATAGCTGGATAAACTGTTGATGGACTTGGTGATAGAGCTCAAATGCATAATCCAAATGCAGTAAACTTGGCTTAAAAATCAGATCTTGATAGCTAGAACGCAACAGACTGGTGTATTGATACATCCCGATGGTTGCATGATGATGCGTATGCTGTAACAAGGTCTCTGTTTGTTGACTGAGTAGTTGCAGGTATTGAGGGAACTCCTGACGGGCACGACTCTCAAAATCAAATTCGACATCTAAAAGATCATTGATATTGAGTTCAAGCAACTCAGATACCAAGCCTTGCGGTCTTATTGCAGCACCATTCTTTTCTTCAAGCTGGAAATCGTAACTGTCCCATGCCACATTAAACGTCTGATAGATTTCATCGAGTTTCTGCTGTGAAGCCTGTTGTTTTAATGTATGCAAATAATCCCGTACAAACTGCGCATAATGCGTCAGCAAAGCCGTTTCATCCGAACTAGAATCCAACTCTTCTTGTAATAAGGTTTTAAATAGATTCTCAACTTTTGAGCTCGCCTCAAAAACGTGATTCACATGCGCCATGGCAGAACTGCCACGTAAGGTATGTAATGCACGAATCAAGGTATTATAATGGTCGTTACTTGGGCGATCATTCTGCAAAAATTGGTCGATGGTGGCTAGATGTTCTTCGGCTTCTTCTTGGAAAATGGCCAAGGTTTCTTTAGCCAGTGCCTCATCTTCAAACGGTGCCGCCCATTCAAGTTCAGATACAGGCTCAACCTGCTGCTGTTCGAGATCAGTGGTTGCTGTTTCCTCCATCTGCTCAAGTCCAGTCATTTGCTCTTCACTGGTTAAATCAGTCGCAAGATGAAGTAATTCTGCTAAGGCTGGTTCAGGACTTTGCTGTTGTTGTAATTGCTGTCCCAACACGACCAAAGGTCTAAAGTCGATTAAATGCTGTTGAACTGCTTTAAAATCATGACAAAGTTTAAAACGATAAATATTGAACACTGTTTCTACATAACGCTGAATATCTGCATTCAAGCTAATCGTGCCTGCGATAACACGATTCAGCGTATCTTCAACTGTCCATGCCAACTCACCTGAAGATTTAGCTCCCACCATTCTTCCAGAACCTTTTAAGGTATGAAAGTGGCGGCGAATATCGCTCAACACATTCTGCTGATGTGGTTGTTCCGCCCACTGAACGAGTAATGGTTCTAACTCAACAAAGATTTCATCTAATTCTTCAATAAAAATCTCAAGAATCTCTGCATCTTGCTCAAGATAACTGTCTTCAGGAAGCGTCATCGTTTCAACTAACGTTTTTAATATTTGTTTCATAGCTGCTTCTTTCGTTTTTATCCACCAATGTGGGTAAAAATTACGTCTATCTATTACACAAGATGTAGTCCCACTGCACCATCATCTTGTTGAGATATCCAACCTCTTTAAAAATGGAAAGGCAGACACCCCCATCTGCCTTTCCAATTCGGTTTAGTCTGGTAACTTAAAGTCAGTTACAGACTCACGTAATGATTCAGCCATGTTTGCCAACTCAGATACTGAGCGCGCTGTATCAAACGTTGCTGTTGTCGTTTGTGAAGTAATTTCCTGCACGACATTCATCGTCGTAGCAATATGACTTGCTGAGGCAGACTGAAGTTTCGCTGCATCGGAAATGCTTGCAATCAGTTTTGCCAAGTCACCCGATACCGTTTGAATCTCATCTAGTGCAATCCCCGCATCTTTCGCCAAGTTCGCACCACGGACAACTTCCGACGTGGTTTGTTCCATCGAGATTACAGCTTCATTGGTATCCGTCTGAATGGTTTTTACCAGGCTTTCAATCTGCTTGGTTGCGGAAGCAGAACGTTCTGCAAGACGCTGTACTTCATCGGCTACGACCGCGAAACCACGTCCCGCTTCACCCGCCATCGACGCCTGAATCGCAGCGTTTAATGCCAAGATGTTGGTTTGGTCGGCAATATCGTTAATCAGCGAGACAATGTTACCAATCTCTTGTGAAGATTCACCCAAACGCTTAATACGTTTCGAAGTCTCTTGAATCTGTTCACGAATGTGATCCATCCCCTCAATCGAACGGTTTACCACTTGCGCACCATTGGTTGCAATTTGTACTGAACGTTGTGCTACGTCAGCAGACTCAGATGCGTTGGCAGATACTTGGTCAATTGACAATGCCATTTCGTTCATTGCCGCAGATGCCCCTGCGATTTCTTGTGCCTGATGCTCAGATGCCTCTGCCAACTGGTTGGTAATGTTCTGAGTGTCTTGGGTATAACGTGCAACTTCTTGCGAGGTATCGGTAATTCGGGAAACAAGGTCACGTAACTGATCAATCGCAAAGTTAATCGAGTCGGCAATCGCACCTGTAAAATCTTCTGATACCGTTGCATATGAACGTAAGTCACCATCTGCCAAGTCTGCAATTTCATCAAGTAAACGTAAAATCGCATTTTGGTTACGGTCATATTCATCTTGTAAGCGTGTTACGCGCTCTTTATCGGTATTACTACGTAACATCAAGAGTTGTAATACAAAGAACACCAATGCCGCTAACGATAAAATTAAAACAATACCAGCAAAGACATTACCCCAGCCGCCTTCAGATTTATTCGATAAATCATTCAGTGAAGTAAGAAGTGCATCTGACTGGGTGAAAATTTGTGAAGATGCCTGGCGTACACGAACAATCTGATTGGCGTTTTGAAGTACTGTTGCTGCCGCAGACTTCAATACTGCATCGTAGTCAGACTTAATACTATCCACAGATTCACGTAAAGCGGCAGAACTAATTCGGTCTACACCCAGTTCAGCACTTCCATTCAACTGCGCATTTAGATACACACCAAAGGTATCAATATCGGCACCAAAGTCATTCGCCGAAACGTTTGAGTTATCTGTTCCCACCAGTACCGAGTTGATCGAACGTAAAATACGCTCGGCAATGAACACCTGGTTCTTGGTAATGATTACCTGACTACTCGGCATGTTCTCACGTACCATCTGATCAACCATCAAGTTATATTCAGCCTGAATCTCAGGAATGGTTTCACTAATCGAAATGTTGGTATCGTAAAGCTGGTTAATAACTTTTTGTTGCGATGCAATCAGGTCAATGTTTTTAGAAACATTGTCCCAAAGCCCACTCACCTTCTTGTATTCATCCGAACCTTTACCATACACGCTTTCAACGGTACTCAGGTTTTCAGCAAATTGCTTTTCAGACTCAACCAACTTCTTCATTGCTTCTGGTGTACCAGATGCAGTAGCTTCCGTTGCTTGACGTGAAATGGTTTGTGATAACAAACGCAACTCACCGAGACTACGGGTGAGTTGATTCGAACGAGGAACACTTACGAATAAGTAAATGAGGAGAATAACTGCAAGGGCCAAAGCAATTAAAGCGCGATAGATAATCGGTTTTGATTTCTCTGTTTCACCGAATAAGCGCGAAAACTGGTCAAGTTGCGTTCGAATATTATCGAAGAACGCACCGCCTTTTTTCAGCCCGGCACTATCGCCATTGCCGTTCTTTTTTTTAAGTTTAAAGCCCATATCAGCTTCTCCCCGAATACGCGTTTATGTTCCGTAGCGTAGAATTAGTTTATAAATTTTATTGATGCATTCATATATTGAGGATTGCTTAACAAACGACTCAATAAAAACACATGCCATTGTTGATTATGTTGATGGAAATGACCTTGGCAATAATCTTTCAGCTTATTATCCAGATCATTATTCTGGGAGAAAAAACTCTTTTTGTTAAAGTGTTGAATCCCCAAAACCTGATCGACGACCAACCCCACATAATGGTCTTGATGGCTAATACAAATCACTTTTTGCGTTGGTGAAAACTGACTCCGTTGCCCTGAAATAAAATGTGTTAAATCAGAAACTGAAAGCAGACGTCCACGAATATTGGCCAAACCTCTTACCCACGCCTGAGTATTTGGTACTGGTGTATATTTCGGCGGATAAATCACCTCCGAAATTTCCCCTAAAGGCGCAACAAAATATTGCCCTAACATCTCAAATGCAATACCAGACCAACGACTGACTTCATTTTGAGTTGAAGTGTATTGTTTATTGCCTCGCTTGGATAAACGAAGCAATTCGATAAATCCATTTGCTGCCATACCCTATCCCGTATTGAGTAATGAGAAGGCTCAACTTGAGCAAAAAATTAACTTAATAATTGTTTAATGACATCAATAAGTTGCTGTTCATCAATGGGTTTAGTCAAATAGTCGTAAGCCCCTTGACGTTTACCCCACACACGGTCTGTGGCCTGATCTTTGGTACTGACAATCACAACAGGAATATGTTGTGTATCCTTACCTTTACTGATTTGGCGGGTTGCCTGAAAGCCATTCATCCCTGGCATCACCACATCCATCAGCACCAAATCTGGCAATTCAGCTTGAGCCATTGTGACTCCATCAGCACCATTGGTCGCTTCAATAACGTCATAACCGTGCTTTGTCAAAATCTCTCTAAAGCGAAATGTTTCTGTAGGTGAATCATCTACAATAAGTATGCGAGCCATTTTTTCCTCAATCTTAACTTTTATTATGCACTAACGTGGTTGCGAATCGCGTTTAACAACTCATCTTTACTAAATGGCTTGGTTAAATATTCATCCGAGCCCACAACACGCCCTTTTGCCTGGTCAAACAAACCGTCTTTGCTTGATAGCATAATCACTGGAATATTTTGATAACTTAGAGAATTTTTAATTAATGCACAGGTTTGATAACCATCTAAACGAGGCATCATGATATCAACAAAAACGATATCAGGATTGGCTTCTGCAATTTTTGACAATGCTTCAAAGCCATCAACAGCGGTAATGACTTCACAACCTTCACGCTGCAATAACGTTTCAGCTGTACGACGAATCGTTTTTGAATCGTCAATCACCATCACCTTTAAATTTTGAAATTTATCTTCCATTTATTGTCCCGCCCCAATACTCAATACAAATTATGGTTGGTTTAATTTGTTTTATACAGATTAGTTGATATTTTTAACATATCTTTACTTGCATTATCAATGAAGTTTTTGAACCAACCTATCAGTTTCTCTACACAATCACAAACAGTTCACACTTTTAATTAAATTCCTAATTTTTTTGCTGAATAACTATTTTTAAATGTAGAAATTAGCACTAATATACAACTGATTATTATTTAAAAATAAGTGATTTAATTAACTTTTTTCGGGGAATGTAATGACTGGTTCGTTAAAGTGCGGTTTTCGCATGGGTCACTTTACAACGATTACTCGTACTTACATTTGTTCATTTTTTCTATTGTGTTTTGTTAGCTATTCCAGTGCTGCTACCACAGAACAACCTAAAGCTGTCTGGTATCGTTACTATGACAAAAATGGCGTTGCCAATGTCAGCACTTCCGTTTCCCCAAATCATATTCGTTACGGCTACGAAGCACTAGATCGCAACATGCAAGTGATAAAACGGAATAACCCCTACAACGCAGCAGCAGATGCCCAACAATCTGCACAACGGGAATCCGTAGCGCGTCGTCGCGAACAGGACTTAAGACTAAAACGCGCCTATGGCAACCCACAAATTGCCGCAACAAAACGAGACCAAATTTTGGCGAACCTGAAAAAACAGCTAAACTATCAGCAAGAACAATTACAACAATTACAAAAGGATAAAATCGCGTTTAAACGTCAGGAGATGGAATATCATCGTAAAGGTGAAGTACTGCCAGCACAGCTTAAAAACAATCTGGAAAATAACACTCAAAATATTGAGAACATCAAAAAAACGGTGGAAAGCCTCCGTAATGCCTATCACAAGACTGAAGTCGAGTATAGCGATATTATCCAGCGCTTAAATGCGCTGGGCCCGACTTAATCCATATGCCCTTTTACAATCTCGACATTAAATTTTAAGTAATTCGAATATTTAAATACTCAGCTCTACTTTATACTGCGCCAAATTGAATGATTCATGTCATAATGCCCATTGCCCAAAACTGGGCATATTATTTTGCTCGTTGTTGTAGCACTTTTTAAATAACACTTAACTTTAGGACAGTTTCCATGCGCGCAAGCCGCTTTTTATTTGCAACGTTAAGAGAAACCCCAAATGATGCTGAGGTCATTTCTCATCAGCTGATGTTACGTGCGGGGATGATTCGTAAACTCGCTTCTGGCTTATACTCTTGGTTGCCCATGGGAACGCGTGTTTTAAAGAAAGTAGATGCGATTGTACGTGAAGAAATGAATCGCTCTGGCGCATTGGAAGTATTTATGCCAGTGACCCAACCTGCAGCGCTTTGGGAAGAATCTGGCCGTTTTGAACAATATGGGCCAGAACTTCTACGTTTTAAAGATCGTCATGACAATCCATTCGTGCTTGGGCCAACCCACGAAGAAGTCATTACTGATTTAGCACGTAATGAACTGAAAAGTTATAAACAATTGCCGTTGAATTTCTATCAAATTCAAACCAAATTCCGTGATGAAATTCGTCCACGTTTCGGTGTAATGCGTTCTCGCGAATTCATCATGAAAGATGCTTATTCTTTCCACATCGATCAAGCATCATTACAAGAAACTTATGATGTGATGTATGACACCTATAGCCGTATCTTCACCCGTCTGGGGCTGGATTTCCGTCCAGTACAAGCAGATACAGGATCAATTGGTGGCTCTGCATCACATGAATTTCATGTCCTTGCAGCCAGCGGTGAAGATGATATTGCCTTCTCTACTGAATCTGACTATGCAGCCAATGTTGAAATGGCTGAAGCGCTTTTGGTCGGTGAACGTGCTGCTGCAACCCAAGCCTACAGCGTGGTTGACACCCCAAATCAGAAAACCATTGCTGATGTGTGTCAGTTCTTAAATGCCGATGCAAAACAATCTGTCAAAGCATTATTGGTACAAGGTCCAACAGATGAAAAAGGCAATACACCTGTAGTTGCCCTGTTCTTGCGTGGTGACCATGAACTCAATGATATTAAAGCTGAAAAGCATCCCTTAATTGCAGCACCTTTAACATTTGCCACTGAAGAGCAATTGCAACAACATGGCTTAACGGCAGGCTTCTGCGGCCCGCAAGGCTTAGTTGAAAAAGGGCTCACCGTGATTGTAGACCGTGCTGCATCGGTACTGTCTGACTTCGTTGCGGGGGCAAATGAAGTCGACAAGCACGCAACTGGAGTAAACTGGGATCGTGATGCGACATTTACCGAATTCTTTGACCTGCGTAACGTAGTTGAAGGCGATCCATCTCCAGATGGTAAAGGCACAATTCAAATTAAACGCGGGATTGAAGTTGGTCATATCTTCCAGCTGGGTACCAAATACTCAGAAGCATTAAACTGTAAAGTGCTGGGTGAAGATGGCAAACCCCTCACCGTGACCATGGGTTGCTATGGTATCGGCGTGACTCGTGTGATCGCATCTGCTATTGAGCAGAACTTTGATGACAAAGGGATTATCTGGCCTCAAGCGATTGCACCTTTTGAAGTTGCGATTGTGCCAATGAATGCCCATAAATCACCACGCACTCTCGAAGCCGCTGAAGCACTTTATGCAGAATTGCAAGCACAGGGTTATGATGTCCTACTGGATGACCGTAACGAACGTCCAGGCGTAAAATTTTCTGATCTTGAATTGATGGGTATTCCACACCGTATCGTGATTGGTGAAAAGGGTCTCGATGCAGGTACCTTCGAATACAAAGGCCGTCGTGATGCTGAAGCCAGCAACCTCAATAAAGAAGAATTATTGGCGAAATTGATCCGCTAATCTGAACTCTAGAGATAAAAAAGCCGTTTCAATGAAACGGCTTTTTTATTGATTAAACAGTTAAATCTTTAATAGTTTCAGATGGCCCATTATTTTTCACAGATTCAATGCCCTTGTCACGCGACTGCTCACTGGAATACAGCTGACTGGTTCCAATGACCTGATGATTGGCTGCTTTCAAATTAAAATATGGTTTTTCATTCTTTGAGGTTAAGCGATCATATCGACCATCATCAGGACTATTTTTCTGTACTGATGTGATCCCATTCAATGCTGCTGCTTTGGTTTTATATAATTCACTATTTAAAATTGGTTCACCATTTCCTGCCTTAAGTACAAAACGATATTGCCCATCACTCGCCTTACTTACTTCAAACCACCCTGACATAAGAACCTCTATTTATTGGAGTTAATCATTGTTTGTTATCTCCACCAATATAGTTCAGCTATCCCAGTTTAAAAAGCTTGTTTTTTGTTCAATTTTAGTAATTGACCGACTGCATCAAACTATAAAACCAGACCAAGGCCAAACATCTCCTACTGTTGTTCTTTTAAATGTCGACGTAGTATTTTTCCGATATTTGATTTCGGTAACTCTTGTACAAACTCAATATATTTTGGACATTTATAGGCGGTCAAATGAGCTTTGGTATAGCTTAAAATTTCCTCTTCCGTTAAAGATGGATCTTTACTCACAATAAAGATTTTTGGAACTTCACCAGATTTTTCATCCTTTACCCCAATCGCAGCCACCTCGAGCACCTTATGATACTGGGCGACAACTTCTTCAATTTCCCTTGGATAAACATTAAATCCAGAAACAACGATCATATCTTTCTTTCTATCAATCAGTTCAATAAATCCCTGCTCATCCATTATGCCAATGTCACCTGAACGGAACAGTTGATCCCGAGTCATAACCTGTGCTGTTTCTTCTGGTTTTTGCCAATAGCCCTGCATCACTTGTGGGCCACGTATGGCCACTTCACCTGGCTGACCATAGGGCAGTGGATTGCCATGCTGATCAATAATCACGACATCCGTTAAGGGGACCGGGATACCCACCTTGCCACTAAAAGTCGTTTGCCCTTTGGGATTAAACGTAGCTAAAGGCCCTGTCTCAGAAAGGCCATAGACCTCACAAATAATATTGCCCGTCAACTGCTGCCATAAATCTGCTGTTGCCTGCAAGGTTGGCATCCCGCCACTCACGGCCAGTTTGAAGTCAGAAAAATCTATTTCCTTAAAATCAGGTTGATTGGCGAGAGTATTAAATATCGTGTTGACACCAGGAAATACATTTGGAGAGTAACGGCGCCAAGCGTCTAGAATGTAATTGATGTCGCGTGGATTCAATATGAGTACGACCGTCTGACCTAAATAAAGGCTATATAAAATACTGAAAGAAAAAGCAAATATATGATAAAACGGCAGAAGGCATAAAATTCGACTACTGCCACCTTGAGACGATAACAACAAATTTGAAGAAAAAGCGGCATCCATCTGCAAAGTATTAATAAATAAATTACCGTGCGTTAGGATGGTGCCTTTTGAAAGACCCGTTGTGCCACCAGTATATTGTAGTAAGGCAATATCATGAAGCTGGAGTGCTGGGCGTTGATAATGCGTAGAACCAACCTCATTCATGATGCTTTTAAATTGATATACATTACCGATAAGCTCATGTTGAACCACTTTGCTTTCTTGCAAGTGTGGATATTTAAATCGTGTTTCCTCCGTCAATAAATCCGGAATCGAGGTCTGGATAATCGTCTTGACCTTGGTTTGTGCTTCAATTTGCTGAAAAGCTGGAATCGCATCATCAATAATAATCAAGACCTCTGCGCCAGAATCATTGAGCTGATACTGAAGCTCACGGGGGGTATAATGAGGATTCACATTAACTGCAATATAACCCGCACGAAGAATGGCACAGGCAATGACTGGATATTGCAGTAAATTCGGGAGCATGATTGCAATGCGGGTTTGCTGAGCTAAATTTAACTGTTGTAAATAACTGGCAAATCGCAGACTAAGCTGATCAAGCTCAGTAAAAGAAAGGATTTGATCATAAAAAATAAAAGCAGCAGCATTACTGAATTGCTGAAAAGATTGCTCTAGCATCTCAATTAAAGATTCATGCTCGCTAGGTGATTTTAATTGATAAGCAACATTATACTTCTGATATTCATTATACCAAGGACGTTCGATTTTCATTTATTAGAGCTATTTATTTGATGAAATTTCAAGTATAAATTTTTCTACTGAAAAAGTTGTCGATTATGTAAAAACTGTGAATCGACTTAGCACCATAGAAACACAATGATTATTAATAATAAATCAATATATTATGCTTTAATCAAGATCATACCTTATTACTTAGGAGCGATTAATACCTAATCCCGTGATCACAACGCTCCACAATTTCAGTTAAAATAATCAACTAAATAGCAGATAAAGAAAATAATTACCTCTCCAGCCTAAATCTAAAAAGGAGCATCTACATACTCCTTTTTAGATCAGATGATTAAACTTTTTTCACGAATTCAGACTTAAGTTTCATCGCACCAACACCATCAATTTTACAATCAATGTTATGACCATCACTTGCATCGGCAACCAAGCGAATGCTTTTGACCTTTGTTCCAACCTTCACCACAGAAGATGAACCTTTAATTTTTAGATCTTTCACGACCGTTACACTATCACCATCAGCCAAGACATTTCCGTTGGCATCTTTAATAATGTCCTGTACTTCTGAAGCAACAGCTTCCCCTTCCTTCCATTCATGTGAACATTCAGGACAAATCAATAAATCGCCATCTTGGTAAGTATATTCTGATTGGCATTGTGGGCAATTTGGAAAAGACATAAAAAAAACTCAAAAGGCTATTATGATGGATAGACGCTACTTTTTCAAAATTTCAGCCTTGAATCTCTTTCCCAAGTAGATAATTCTTCAGTACCAAAGCATGATTCAAGGCTGGGTCTTTGGCCGCATAAATCAGCGTTAAAGGTTGCTGTTTGGCCATCTCTCTCAGTTCTTGAACATGTGGATTATGACTTAATTCTTGATAATAGCCCTGCTGAAAACTCAGCCAATGCTCGGCTTGATGACAAAATGCCTGTCGCAACTCGGTTGAGGGGGCAATTTCCTTGAGCCATAAATCCAAATGTGCCCGTTCTTTCGATATTCCTCTCGGCCATAAACGATCTACCAAGACACGTTTGCCATCGGAAACGGCGATAGGATCATAAATACGTTTAATCTCGATTTGCATACACACTCGCCTACAATTTAGGCTTAGCTTTCCATTGCGATATCAATCACCTGCCCTTTTGCATCAAAACTTACACAAATCACATAATTGGTCATTCCATCGGGCAAAGTAAAATCAAGCATCTCATGCGGTTCTAAGCCGTCATCATCGCATTGATGATCCAAGACTAAAATCTCTAACACCTGTAACGGTGTTGGAGTAGGTGTCCCAAAATGTTTTTGCCAATATGCAGATTCAACCTCCTCAAGATGGTGTTGAATAAATAGCTCTACACTGTCTTCGGCCTGTTGGTTTTCTAAAGCTTCTCGCATTGCACGACGTGCAAGCTGTTCACGGTGTTCAACAATTGCTTGTCCTGACATAGCATCCCCCGATGTCATCATCATAAACTGTATTTTTAAGCTGATTCTGCTTTTTCAATTTCTAATCTGGAATCTCAACCTGCACCAATAAGCCAAGCAAATACAATGATTCTTGCCAGCCTAAATAACACGCTTCAACTGGAATCACGTCTGGTATCCCTTCTTGGGTAATATGGATTTCAGTACCGACCAATACTTGTTTGAGTTGAATCGTCACCTGAATATCACCGGGCAGGTTTGGGTCATCAAAACGACTGGTATAACGCAAGCGTTCATTGGGAACCAGTTCGATATAGCTTCCACCAAAAGAATGAGAGTGTCCTGTTGAAAAATTGGTAAATAACATTTTATAGCTACCACCCTCTTGTGGATCAAGATGATGGATTTTTGCTGTGAATCCATGCGGTGGTAACCATTTGACCAAGGCATCTGGATCTAAAAAGGCTTTAAAAACCCGAGCAGGTGGCGCATTTAATACACGATGTAATTTTACTGTACCCGTCATTATTATTCTCCAATCTTACAATTCTTGCGCTGGATCGATTTATCATAGCGATTTGCTGTACAAATGCCATGCCTTCAATCGCTCATTTGAGCACGATTATCGAGAATCTAAAGCTGCTTTTTTGTGAAAAATGGCGCAAAATAACAATCCATATTTTAGTGATCAGAACGCAGATTTAGGATTGATCTATGAGCCAGCTTGCTTTTACTGCTTTTAGCTTAAATGGTGTAGATGCACAGAAATTTTTACAAGGTCAGGTGACCATTCATGTCGAACGGATACCTGAAAATGAAAATCGCTATACCGCTATTTGTGATTTAAAAGGACGTATTCATTTTGGTTTATGGATTAAAAGACTCACCCCAGAGAGCTTTGAACTTGTGACCACGCAGGACCAAGCCGAAGAATTTGCTAAGCATATTAAAAAGTTTGGTGCTTTTTCTAAAATGAAGTTAGAACAAATCAGCCCTGTTTACCCAACAGTAAATGGTATTCAAACTGAGTTTTCTGCAACAGTAAGCGATATCAGTACTTGGCAAGTTCAGGCAATTCAGTCTGGGCAAGCTTGGATTAGTCAAAGTACAGAACACCTATTCCAACCACAAGAATTACGATTACATCAACGCGATGGCGTACATTTTGATAAGGGCTGTTATCTTGGCCAAGAAATCGTGGCACGTCTTTGGTTTAAAGCCAAACCAAAGCATTGGTTGCATTTAATTCAAGCCGAAGGTGGTCTGCCAGCCCCAGCAACGCAACTCAGTAAAGATGTTGAAGTAGTCAATAGTGTTGCCTTTGAAACTGGTTATCTGGCACTTGTGATTGCCAAACCCGCAGCCTTAACAGAACTTGGTGTAACTGTTTTAGAGCTGCCTGAAACACTGAATGGCGATGTCGCTCGACCAAGTTAAATCCTTGTGGAAATTAGGCTTTAATATTATAGTAAAAACTCATGTGTTATCGCGGCTGCTGAACCCGATTAACTCATGAGTTTTTTATAATGGATGATTTAGCACAACAACGTAACCGAGCATGGCGACGTAAGCAAAAGTTTTTATTTCGAGGCCGAGACTGTAGACACACAACACGTTTGTGGAAGCCTGTAAAGCAATGGAAATATCTCTATACAAGACAAGTTAAACTTGCTCGGGCAAAGCAATTAAGAATCGAATATCCTCGCATTTCTAAAGCTCAATCTTTACATGATGCCCGTTTTAATTATTGGACTCTTTGATTCTGAATATTCTCTTTATTTGCAGCCGTAACCAATGGCGCAGTCCAACAGCTGAACGTATTTTCGCACAAGGGTATGGTCTACGTACCCGTTCAGCTGGCACCAGCCGTCATGCCAAACACACCATTTCATTAAAAGACATTGCTTGGGCTGAGCAAATCTTTGTGATGGAATCTCGACACAAGCAACAGATCAAAGAACAGTTTTCCAAACAACTAGCGCATAAAAAAGTGTTTGTGCTCGATATTCCAGATGACTATCACTATATGGACCCTGAGCTGATTGAATTACTTCAATTGGCGATGCAGCCCTATTTAAAATAAAGTTTCATCGCTGTTCTTGTCGAAAGTTTAAATCGACGTTATTGTTCCTATATTCTCAACACAATCGATTCCACATGAAAATAACGATCAAAACATGGTTATCCGCTATCACGCTTAGCCTTTTTGGCTTACAAACATTACATGCCGATAGCAAAACACTGGAACGCAACTTCAAACAGAATTATCCAGATATTCCGGTCAAATCGGTTAGTCCTTCTCCTTTACCGGGTATTTATGAAGTCTATGCCGCAGGTAAAATCATCTATACTGATGAAACCGCCAAGTATCTGTTTTTCGGTAACCTCCTCGATGTCAAAAACAAGAAAAATCTGACCGAAGAGCACTTAGCCGAATTTGGAAAAATTGATGTCAAACAACTGCCGCTCGATCAAGCAATCAAATATGTCAAAGGCAAGGGAGATCGTATCCTGTACGTCTTTAGCGATCCTGACTGTCCTTATTGCCAAAAACTTGAACAGCATATGACCTCTATAGATAATGTCACAGTTTATCTGTTCTTATTCCCACTGAAAAAATTACATCCTCAGGCAGAAGCGGTTGCCAATAAAATTTGGTGTTCCAAAAATCCGTACGAAGCTTGGGAAGATTATATGCTGCATCGTAAAGCACCAAAAAATGCAGCTCAGTGTGAAACCCCAATACAAAAGAATTTAGCCTTGGGTCAAAAATTACAAATTGATGGCACTCCGACCCTATTCTTACAAAATGGCATGCGGCTCTCTGGCAGCCCACAAAATGCTGAACAGATTGAGCAGCTTTTACAGGAAGCCAGCAGTAACAAATAATATGCAATGATGAAGGCTTATGACTCTTTTGCCACAGAAGGGTCACAAGCGATTATCTAAAAAAATAAAACATAAGATATTGATTTAATAGTTCTTAACTCATATAAAATAGTTAATTTAGGTTCTTTCATTTCACCACGATTTATACAAAATCCTTATTTACATTTTTGCCTAAACTTTTATGATGAGGACAGCATATTGAGTTCTGCCATACAAGGGATGAAAGCAGATCAACATGAAAGGAAAAATAAACATGAAAAAATTGCTGATTGCGAGTTTAATTACTGTTGTTAGTCATAGTGCTTTCGCAGCAGACGCAAAAACATCGACCATTAAACCCGATCCTGTCTTTACAAAAGCAACCCAACTTTACGAAGCAAAGGACTATGCTGCTGCCTTTCAAGAAATGCAACGTTTAGCCACAACGGGTAATCAACAAGCGATTTATAATCTTGGCTACATGACTCAGCTAGGTCAAGGTACCGCAAAAGATGAGAAAAAAGCATTACAATATTACCAAGACGCATCAACTAAAGGCTATGGCCCAGCCAGCTTTAGTATTGCTCAGGCCTACCACAAAGGTACGCTTGGCCTAGGCAAGAATCCACAAAAGTATAAAGAATATTTAGAAAAAGCCTCGATCCAAGGCTCAGATGAAGCAACCGTTGAGTTTGCAGATCTTCTATTCCGCCAAGGAAAACCTGAATACGACCAACTCGCCATTCAGAAATTATTGCCTCTCCTCCGAAAGGATTATTATCCGGCACGAAATTTAAAAGCAGTTTATGACCTTGGTATTGGGGTTAAGAATAAAAACCCGTTTATGCAACAGCAAGCAATTGAGAGCTTAAAGGATCTTGCCAAAAAGGATTATGCACCCTCTCTCATGATTCTTGGCAATATGCTTGCCAATGGCAGTATTATCGATCAGGATTTAGAGCAGGCAAAAAATATCTTTTCACGCTTAGCGGCTGTGGACTATCCAAATGCGAAAGAATCATTAGTCAAAGTTAACGAAGCCATTGCTGCGAAAAAAGCAGCGCCAACCAAAAAATAAAAAGCCACAAGCAGCACTTTGTAAGTGCTGCTTGTTTTCACTTAGAACTGTTTGCTGACTTTAATCCCAGCACTCCAATTACGCCCATCTGCGGGTTCAAAGAAGCGGTTGCTTCCTTCGTTAACAATCACCGAGCCTGCATAGTTTTTATCGAACAGGTTATCTACGCGTGCAAAACCACTCACTCCCCAGTCTGCATATTTCCACGCATATCCAGTATACAATGACGCGACCGTATAATTTGGTGCTGCATCACTATTAATATCATTAACATACACTTTATCCATATACTGCACATCTGCACCTGCGTAAAAGCCCTGCTCAGGTTTCCACGCCAAACCAATAAAAGCTTGGCTCTTTGCGATTCCAGGAATTGCATTTCCCTCAGGAATCTCAGCAACTTTTCCAACCGCAGGAACTTTAGAATCAAAGGTCGCATCTAAATAGGCATAACTAGCATTGATGGCCAAATCTTTCCAAAGCGCTTTATTCCAAGCCAACTCAACACCTTTGCGTAAAGTCTTATCTGCATTCCTAAAAGTTGCACGACCACCAATATTTTCAGCTGCAACAATGTCATCCTTGGTTTGAATGTAGAATGTAGCCAAATTAAAATCACCTAACACATTTGAAGATTTTAGACCCACCTCATAGTTATCACTTTTTGAAGGTCTTAAGTCTAGCGTGCTGCTGCCACCTTTTGCAGGATAAGCCATCTCAGTGAATGTTGGCGTTTCAAAACCTTTGGCATAACTTGCATAGAGTAAAGCTTCTGGAATAACTTGCCAACTTAGAGCCACTGAAGGTAATACTTCTTCATAGCTAGTTTTGCCACTATTATCCCCATTCAGACCAACAATATAATGATCTTTCGATTCGTAATGCACATTACTATAACGCACACCTGTATCTAGACGCATCGTTGGTAAAAAAGACCATGAAGCCTGTAAATAAGGATCGACATTCCACAAGGTATTACGCTCATCACGGCGCAGGGCTCCTTTTACCCCTTTATCCCCAGTCTCATTAAAGTTTTGATAGCCTTGTCGACCTTCATTCATCGCATCAATTGCCACACCTGCACTGAACTGGGTATTCGGTAGTAAGTCCTTCCCCGTCCAGCGGAAGTCTGCACCATAATAATCACGTTTAAAATCAATTACTCCACCAGCTTGATACGGTGTCGCTGGATTTTTTTGAACCATATCTGGAATCGATTGATATTGTGTTACTTGACGTTGCCCAATGTAGGCCATCGCATACAGTTCATTTTGGTCATTGATTGGTTTTGACCATGTAAGCCCTGTTTGGGTTTGATCAATCTTTTTACGTGCATTGTAATCCAAAACATTTTTTGCCACTTGTCTTGGATTCACTTCCCAATCTGCTCGTGTTAAGCCACTAGGATCATCAGCATCAATCTTGACGTAGTTAGTGATCCAGTTAATCTTACTACCATCATCCAAATTCCACGTCAGTTTTGCATTGCTTAAAACCTTGTTTGCTCCGCTATGGTCTCGAAAACCATCGGTATCAAAATAAGATGAGCTAATCACATAACTCGGTTCATTTTGATTTTTAGCACCGCCTTGCAACACAATACCCGCGCGATTCTTATTGTGGCTGCCCCCAGCATAACTCATTTCAATCGAGTCTTTACCCTGCCCCTCTCTGGTTGTTGCCAGAATCGCGCCGCCTGATGAATTGCCATATAGTGATGAAAATGGGCCCGTTAATACTTCAAGATGGCTCAAGCTGCTTAAATCAATATTTGAGGTTTGCCCCTGCCCATCGGGCATCGTTGCCGGAATACCGTCGGTATATAAACGAATGCCACGCACACCAAAAGTAGAGCGTGCACCAAAACCGCGCATTGACAATTGCAAATCCTGTGCATAGTTCTCACGATTACGTAATTGAAGACTTGGAATTCCTTTAACAACCTCTGTTAAATTCACTTGTGCTGATTGATCATCTTTAGGCATATCCACCCTAAAAATTGAGGCTGGTGTTTGTATATATGTAGTGTCGGTGCGTGTTGCCTCGACTTTAATTGATGGCAATTGCACAGCTTGCTCAGCATCAGATTCACCCGCCCAGACAGCGCTATTACCCACCCCCATACACATTGCGACGCAACCATATAAAAGGTTAATTTTCAGTGAAGGCATGAAGATTCCTTATTTCTCAAAATTTCAAAAGGATGATTTTTAAAAGTAAGCATCTAATTATTTTATATTTAACTTACCTATTTAAATTTTACGGCCATCATCAAGAACGTTACCGATCTGCATTGGCAAATAAAATTAAATACCGTCATAATTGTAAGTGAAACATTTACCCTCATTGTATTGTTGTTGAAACAACTTGAGCTCTATATGCCTGAACTTCCTGAAGTTGAAACCACCAAAACCAGCCTTCTCCCTCTTTTAGAGCAACGTGTTCAAGCCGTCACTGTATTGAATGCGAGTTTACGCTGGCCAATTCCCAACGATCTCGACAAACTGGTTGGACAACGTCTAACGCAACTGAAACGTCGCTCTAAATATATTCTGGCCGAATTTGAACAAGATCAGATGCTCTGGCATTTGGGTATGTCTGGCAGCTTTCGTTTGTGTCAAGCTAATGAAGCGCTGAGAAAGCATGATCATCTGGTGATTGATTTTGAGGATTTGCAACTCCGCTATCACGACCCACGTCGTTTTGGCTGCATTTTGTGGTTAGACCAAGCCAATCAAAGCAAACTGATCGACACACTCGGCCCTGAGCCACTCAGTGAAGATTTTAATGCGGCTTACTTAGGTGAAAAACTGAGTAAAAAGAATGTCGGCATTAAAATTGCTTTGATGGATAATCATGTGGTGGTTGGTGTCGGCAATATTTATGCGACTGAAAGTTTATTCAATATCGGGGTTCATCCTGCACAGCCAGCTTCAACCTTAAGCAAAACACAGGTAGAAAAACTGGTCATTGAAGTTAAACGCATCTTAAAACAGGCAATTGATCTTGGTGGCTCTACCTTGCGTGACTATAGCAATGCCATGGGTGAAAATGGTTATTTTCAACAGACGCTTTTGGCCTATGGGCGTGCAGGCGAAATGTGCGTAAATTGCGAAACCACACTGGAAAACTTAAAGCTTGGTCAACGTGCCAGCGTATTTTGCCCGCAATGCCAACCATTGAAGTTAAAAAAAGCTTAGGCTTATTCAGATATCCCAAGGAGAACAAATCATGCAAACTGCGATTGTTCGACATATTCTCGTCAAAGATAAAGATTTAGCTGAGCAGCTAAAAAAGCGGATTCAATCAGGTGCAGATTTCGGAAAAGTTGCCAAGCAATATTCAACCTGCAACTCAGCCAAACGTGGTGGTGAACTCGGCGAGGTGAAAAAAGGTCAGTTGGTGCCTGTCATCGATAAACTGGTCTTTAGCGCAGCAGAACGTATTTTACATGGTCCGATTAAAAGCCAGTTTGGTTTTCATTTGGTTGAAGTCAAATTCCGTATGGGCAGTTTGAGATAATCGGTCTACTTGAGCTTAAATTTAGATTTAAGCTCAACAGTCAGTTCCGAGAATAAATCTTTTAATCCTGTGGCCTCATCACATAGGTCCATGCCAATGTCATTTCACCATTAGACAACTGAACCTGAGTCTTTACACGTTGATATTGTATCCCTTCAAAATCATCCAGCATTTGCCAGTTTTGTTCTAATTTGTCAGTACTAAACAAATATCCCTCAACCAAAGAATCTGCTTCATTCAGAACGATAGCAGGCAAGCCTTTATCTGGCCCCCAATCTAGAATATGAATCGTGCCATGCACCGAAGCTTGCTGCCAGTCGCCACCGATTTCTCCCAAAATATGGGCATTTTCTCGATTTGGGCATAATGTACCATATACAAATAATCGGTTCATGTTGGTTGATCCCCCTCACAATATGTACAGCATCTTAAAATGAAAGCAGCTTTTTTTCTATGAGAAATGACGATTTTACGCCACTATCCAGCACGGTCCTGTTCCAATAGACAATAAAAAACGGCATCTCAGATGCCGTTTTTTATTCAAGCTCACTTAGCCCTGTTTTTTCAACTCATCACGAATTTCACGTAACAGTTGAACATCTTCTGGCGTTGCTTCTGGCTCAGGTGCAGCCTCTTCTTGTTTACGAATACGATTCATCACTTTCACTAATAAGAACACAACCCATGCTAATAACAAGAAATTAATAAGAATAGTTAAGAAGCTACCATACGCAAAGACATTCAGTCCTGCATCCTGTGCCGCTTTCAACGTCGTCACATTGTTCGGGTTATCGCCGAGGATAAGGAACCAGTTGGTGTAATCTACATTGCCACCCAAGATCCATGAAATCACTGGCATTACAATATCTTTCACTAATGAATCAATAATTTTACCAAAAGCACCACCAATGATGACACCAATCGCCAAATCCATCATATTGCCCTTGATGGCAAATTCTTTAAATTCTTTAATAATACTCATCTATAACTCTCCAGAGCTGAACTTGATCGCGGCCTGTTTTTGCATTGTTTATTACACAGGTGCGGTTATCCACATAATGCTGATAATTTAATATTTTTATCAAAAAGAAAGTTATTTCACACTTTAACAACACTTTTTATTTTCATAAAAATATGTCTTTAAGCATGTCCTTCCCATCAGATTTATGCAATAAAAAACCGCTAAATAAATTTAGCGGTTTTGTCATTTTTCGGTGAAGAAAAATTATTTATCGCGGTTACGCTTACGTTCGTTTTCAGTTAAGTAACGCTTACGGATACGAATCGATTTTGGTGTTACTTCAACTAACTCGTCATCTTGAATGAATTCAAGCGCTTGTTCAAGCGTGTATTCCATTGCAGGTGTTAAAGTTAAAGCTTCATCAGTACCTGACGCACGAACGTTAGTTAACTGTTTCGCTTTGGTTGGGTTTACAACCATATCATCAGAACGTGAGTTAATACCGATGATCATACCTTCATACACTTCCAACTGTGGTTTAGCGAATAAACGACCACGGTCTTGAAGCGTAAATAATGCATAGCCCAAGCAAGTCCCTTGAACCATAGAAATCAACACACCATTTTGACGTTTCGCAACAGTACCTGCTTTTGCTGGACCGTAATGCGAGAAGCTTGATGTCATGATCCCTGTACCAGAAGTCATGGTTAGGAATTCAGAACGGAAACCAATCAAGCCACGTGA
Organism: Acinetobacter colistiniresistens; assembly: GCF_024582815.1. Taxonomy (NCBI): domain Bacteria; kingdom Pseudomonadati; phylum Pseudomonadota; class Gammaproteobacteria; order Moraxellales; family Moraxellaceae; genus Acinetobacter; species Acinetobacter colistiniresistens. The sequence continues at coordinate 1,419,461 of NZ_CP102099.1, read as the reverse complement.
AGGTACAGTTGCTTCAATACGGATACGGCCTTTACCGTCAACTTCCATATTGGTCATTTCGCCTTTACGGAAGCCCATTTGTTCCATTACAGAACCTTGATGCTGTTCTTCAACGTCAAAAGTGACATTTTCGTATGGCTCTTGTTTTTCGCCATCTATTTCTTTCATGATCACTTGTGGACGTGATACGCCCATTTCGAAGCCTTCACGACGCATGTTTTCAATTAAGACTGAAAGGTGAAGTTCACCACGACCTGAAACCTTGAAACGGTCTGGGCTGTCAGTATCTTCAACACGAAGTGCTACGTTGTGAATCAATTCACGGTCAAGACGTTCACGAATGTTACGTGAAGTTACGAATTTACCTTCTTTACCAGCAAACGGTGAGTTGTTTACCTGGAAAGTCATCGATACAGTCGGTTCATCTACAGACAATGCTGGTAATGCTTCAACATTTTTAGGATCACAAATCGTATCGGAAATGTTTAATGCATCAATACCCGTAATACAGATGATGTCACCAGCTGAAGCTGATTCAACATCAACACGCTCTAAACCATGGTAACCCATGATTTTTAAGATACGGCCGTTACGTGTATTGCCATCTTTATCGATAACAGTAACAGGTGTATTTAATTTTACAGAACCACGTTGAATACGACCAACACCAATAACACCTACGAAGCTGTTATAGTCAAGTGATGAAATCTGCATTTGGAAAGGACCATCAACATCAACTGCTGGTGGTTCAACGATATCAACGATAGTTTGGAACAACGGTGTCATATCTTCCGCTAATTCTTCTGGTGAAGGACCAGCAACACCACGAAGACCAGAAGCATAGACAACTGGGAAGTCTAACTGTTCGTCAGTACCGCCTAAGTTATCAAACAAATCAAAAACTTGATCGATAACCCAGTCTGGACGCGCGCTAGGCTTGTCAACTTTGTTGATAATCACGATTGGCTTCAAACCACGTGCGAACGCTTTTTGCGTTACGAAACGAGTTTGTGGCATTGGACCTTCTTGTGAGTCTACAAGAAGCAATACACAGTCAACCATCGACATTACACGTTCAACTTCACCACCGAAGTCGGCGTGTCCCGGGGTGTCAACAATGTTAATGCGGTATTCAGTGTTTGTACGTGCATCTAACCATTTAATTGCAGTATTTTTTGCAAGAATGGTAATACCACGTTCAGACTCAAGCGCGTTAGAATCCATAACACGTTCAATCTCGCCTGCGCGATCACCAAGAGCACCTGATTGTTGTAAAAGTTTGTCGACTAAAGTCGTCTTACCATGATCGACGTGCGCAATAATGGCAATGTTACGGAGAGTTTTAATATCTGACATGTAAAATTCGATACGCTTTAAATTTGAGGGCAAATTATACAGAAAAATACTAAACTTTAGTAGTGACAGTTTATTGACAGTGCATTTTTTTTCTGACGAAGTGTCATTGAATCGTTGGTAAAGCGAGCTAACTCTATTAGAATATTGCCCTAATGCCTCTCGCTTTTTATACTCCCATGTCGAATTCACAACCTCAGCAGCAGCTTGATCTGGTCTATGGACTCAATGATCGACCGAAACCTTTTGTTGCATTTTTAGCCGCTCTACAGCATCTCTTGGCGATTTTAGTCCCGATTGTGACCCCTGGATTACTGATTTGTTTGGCACTTGGCGTCTCGCGTGAAGACACCAATATGATCCTTTCCATGTCACTGATCATCTCAGGAATTGCAACTTTTTTACAATGTAAAAAAGTTGGCCCTTTTGGTGCCGGATTGTTAATTGTTCAGGGTACCAGCTTTAATTTTATCGGACCAATCATCGGGATTGGTAGTGCAATGGTGGCTGCAGGCACCCCAGTTGAGCAAGTGATGGCCGCCATTTTTGGTGTCGTCATTGCCGGTTCATTTATTGAGATGGGTGTATCACGAATTTTACCTTGGGTGAAAAAGCTGATTACTCCGTTAGTCACAGGCATTGTGGTGCTATTGATTGGTCTTACTCTGATTAAAGAAGGTTTGATCAGCATGGGCGGTGGTTATACCGCCATGCAAGACAATACTTTTGCCAATGCAGACAACTTGATCATGTCCTGTACTGTTCTTGGAATTATTATCTTACTGAATCGAATCCGCATTGTTTGGGTGAAAAGTTCAGCCATTTTAATTGCACTGGTGATTGGCTATATTCTTGCCGGTTTTATGGGACACCTGAACTTTGCTGTCCTCAATGATGCACCATTAATTCAAATTCCAACCCCAATGCATTTTGGATTAAGTTTCTCTTGGAGCTTATTCATTCCAATGGCATTCATTTATCTGGTCACTTCACTTGAAGCAATTGGCGACGTCACTGCGACCAGTAAAATATCGAATCAACCAGTTGATGGTCCAGTTTGGATGCAACGCATTAAAGGCGGCGTACTGGTCAACGGTGCAAACTCATTCTTAGCAGGTATCTTTAATACTTTCCCAAGTTCAGTATTTGCACAAAACAATGGTGTCATTCAATTGACTGGTGTGGCAAGCCGCTATGTCGGAATCTGGATTGCCGTGCTGCTCGTGATTTTAGGCTTATTCCCTGCAGTAGCTGCTGTAATTCAAGCCGTGCCACAAGCGGTCCTTGGTGGTGCCGTGATGGTGATGTTTGGGGCTGTAGCCGCGTCTGGGATTAATATTCTTTCGAGTATTCATCTCGACCGTCGCGCCCTGCTGATTATTGCGATTTCACTTGCACTTGGTTTAGGTGTCGCTCAAGTTCCTCAAATTCTTGAACACCTGCCTGAACTATTTAAAAATATTTTTAGCTCTGGTGTCGCAACTGGCGGTATTGCCGCTTTGATTTTAAACATTGTTTTACCTGACACACATAAGTAATCAACAAACAATCGCAAGTGCCCAGTTTCACGACTGGGCTTTGTTTTTGATGAGAGATCAAAATGGATCCACGTAGTGAAGTTGTCATCCGACAGCAAGATTATTTAAATGGCCAAGTCTTATTGATCAATGCGCCCAATGATCAGCTCGCCAAAAATTTACCCGAAAAAGCCCAAGCATCCGTGTGGACTTGGAATTATGCTGATCATCTAGGTTTTTTAAAAACTGATATCAACTCACATTTTTCAGTTGAGTTTCCTCAAGCCCAATTTGATCAAGTTGTTATTTTTGTTCCTAAATCAAAAGAATTATTAAACTATATTCTGCATGTTGTCATGAGCCACCTAAAACTGGATCAGCAGGTTTTTTTAGTGGGTGAAAAAAAAGGCGGTGTTGAGCGAGCGGCCAAGCAATTACAGCCTTATGGTAAAACATTAAAACTCGATAGCGCACGTCACTGTCAATTTTGGCAAATGAAAATTGAAAAAACTGAACAGTTAAAACCACTTGAAAACTGGTTAAAAAGCTATACAGTTCAGATAGATCAAGATCAATTAGAGATCTGCGCCCTACCCGGTGTGTTTAGTCAAAATCATTTAGATGTCGGAACAGCCATATTAGTCCCTTACCTTAGCCAAGTAAAATCAGGTAAGATTGCCGACTTTGGTTGTGGTGCTGGAATTATTAGCGCTTATTTAGCCAAGCTAAATCCGAACCAACAAATTTTTGCACTTGATGTTGATGCATTTGCATTACGGTCAACTGAGCTGACTTTTCAGAAAAACAATCTGAATCTCAATCAGTTAAATCTACATGCTGTCACTGGTTTCGTCGATGCACCCAAAGATTTGGATGCCATCGTAAGCAATCCACCTTTTCATCAGGGGATTCATACCAATTACGATGCCAGTGAAGAACTTTGCCAACGTGCGAAACAGCATCTGAAAAATGCAGGTGAATTATGGATCGTAGCCAATCGTTTTCTGAATTACCCGCCCCTCATTGAGCAAAATTTTGGTCAATGTTTGGTTAAGGCAGATCAACAAGGATTCAAGGTGTTATATGCCTGTGCAAAATAAACATTTTAAGGAATTTTTATGAGCGATACATCTGCTCCTCAACACCTTCAGCGTAAGCTCGGGGCACGTCACCTGAACATGATTGCGATTGGTGGATCGATCGGCACAGGCTTATTCCTTGCTTCTGGTTCGACCATTGCAACTGCCGGTCCCGGCGGTGCCTTACTGGCCTATGCGCTCATTGGTATCATGATCTACTTCTTGATGACCAGTTTAGGTGAGTTAGCCACGCACAATCCAACATCGGGTGCATTCTTTACCTATGGCAGTCGCTATGTCGAAGACGGCTTTGGTTTTGCTTTAGGTTGGAACTATTGGTACAACTGGGCGATTACTGTTGCATTTGAATTGGTTGCGGTTCAATTCATCATGAAATTCTGGTTTCCCGATATTCCCGGGTTCTACTGGAGTGCGATCTTCCTAGCCATTATTTTTGGGATTAATGCCTTAACGGTGAAAGGTTTTGGTGAAAGTGAATTTTTATTCTCCTTGATCAAAGTCATTGCCATTATCGTGTTTATTGTCATTGGGATCTGGATGATTGCTAAAATCATGCTGACACCTAATGTATCGGTATTTCAGCACTGGACTTACAAAGAAGCGCCATTTGTCGGTGGCTTACAAGCCCTGATCGGGGTTGCCATGATTGCCGGATTCTCGTTCCAAGGGACTGAGATGGTGGGGGTTGCAGCGGGTGAATCTAAAGATCCGAAGAAAACCATTCCTTTAGCGATTAAACAGATCTTCTGGCGCATTTTACTGTTCTATATCCTGTGTATCTTTATTATCGGGACATTGGTCAGCTATGACGACCCACTGTTGTTAAAAGCAGCTCAAAGTGAAGATATTGCACTTTCACCATTTACATTACTATATGAAAAAGCAGGCTTTGCTTTCGCAGCAAGTTTAATGAATGCGGTGATTCTCAGTGCAATCTTATCTGCGGGTAACTCTGGAATGTATTCTTCTACCCGTATGTTATTTGATATGGCCAAAGAAGGCCGCGCGCCAAAATGGTTCTCGAAACTGGATGGCCGCGGTGTACCCATGAATGCCCTCTACGCAACGACTGCGGTTGCAGCGCTGTGTTTCTTAACCACGTTCATTGGTGAGAAACAGGTATTCAACTGGTTACTCAATATGTCAGGCATGTGTGGCTTCATTGTCTGGCTTGGGATTGCGATTTCACACTATCGTTTCCGTAAAGGTTATATCGCACAAGGTTATAAGGTTGAAGACCTTGCTTACCGCGCCAAGTTTTTCCCATTTGCACCATGGTTTGCATTTATTCTTTGTTCGATCATTATCTTAGGTCAAAACTATCAAGCTCTGCTCGGTGGAAAAATTGATTGGTTAGGGTTGCTCTCAACCTATATCAGCATTCCATTATTTTTGGCAATTTGGCTCGGTTATAAGTGGAAACACAAGACTAAACTGATCGCATATCAAGATATGAATGTCAAAGAAGGCGAATAAAAACTTGACCCAAATGAAAATATGAGTAAAATCGCGCTCATATTTTCAACGGCACCACATAATAGGAGGACGACAGCATGCCATTACAACTAGGAACTACACCATAAGATTTGGCACTGTCAACTCACGGACAAGTGTTCAAATATTATGATCGCTTGTCCGAATGCTCTATTTAACCTAGCATTCGCTAGGTTTTTTTACGCCTATTCGGACCAACAATTAAAATACCCGAGACAAGAAAATGGGCATACAAAAAATTCTCAATGCTGAGGCTGAATATGGCGTTCCAGTGAAAATTTTCACCAACGACATTGATAGCGAAAGTATTGAACAACTGAAAAAAATGGCACAACTACAATTTGTTTATTCACATATTGCCGTGATGCCTGATGTACATGTCGGCAAAGGTGCGACTGTAGGTAGCGTGATTCCCACAAAAAATGCCATCATCCCCGCAGCCGTAGGGGTTGATATCGGTTGTGGCATGAATGCGATTCGACTCAATCTTAAAGCGTCACAACTACCAGATCATCTAGCACCATTACGCCATGCAATTGAACGCAAAGTCCCTGTCGGCTTTGAATTACACAAACAAGTGAAAGCTAAAGCTTCTAGTATTATTCCGCTAGAAAAACGCTTACAACCCATCATCAAGAAACATCCAGGTCTGGTTCGAATGCTTAGAAAGTTCGATGCCACTTGGCAAAAACAGCTGGGGACCTTAGGGGGCGGCAATCATTTTATTGAACTGTGTCTGGATGAAAATCAGGACGTCTGGGTCATGCTACACTCAGGTAGCCGCGGTTTAGGCAATGTGATCGGTACATATTTCATTGAATTGGCAAAGAAAGAAGCACAGCATCGTTTCGGTCACGTTCCGGACAAAGACTTAAGTTATTTTGCTGAAGGCTCAAATAGTTTTGACGATTATGTTGAAGCCGTGCAATGGGCACAAGAATACGCCTTTGAAAACAGACGTGAAATGATGCGTCTGATCCTAGAAGCGATTCGTCCACTACTATCACCTTTTCAAATGACCAAAGAAGCAATTAACTGCCACCACAATTATGTGAGTCAAGAAACCCACTTTGGTGAGAATCTATTGATAACACGTAAAGGTGCAATTCGGGCAGGTCAGGATGAATTGGGCATTATCCCAGGTTCAATGGGAGCTCGCTCTTATATCGTCAAAGGCAAGGCCAATCCAGAGTCCTTTTGCTCATGTTCACATGGTGCAGGTAGAAAGATAAGCCGCAGTAAGGCAAAACTGCTATTTAGCCAAGATGACTTGATTCAGCAAACCCAAGGGATTGAATGCCGAAAGGACAGCGCTGTGATTGATGAAATTCCAGCTGCCTATAAAGATATTGATCAAGTTATGGCAAACCAAGCGGACTTGATCGAAATTGTACACACCCTCAAACAAATCTTATGCATTAAAGGTTAATGATATGAAACTCAAGGAAATGCCTAAAATCAAAGTGCGCAACCCTGTTGCACTCTCCCCTTTATTACACAAAGGTGGCGTTCATGAAACAGAAAAGCCGCGAGCCCAGCATCGCCGTGCAAGACAGGATGCCAAACAGCAACTAAAAAAACAGATGTGGTAACTCAAAATCCCCCTAACGACCAAGGAGAACAAAATGACTCCATATTTAAATTACTCAAATAAAAAAAGCGACTCAATTGAGTCGCTTTTTTTATGATCTTAACTAGAGATTATCTAGCTTGACCTGGTTGTACAAGAACAGTACGGCTACCGCTGATCGCAGCAAATACGCGACGGTTCATAGCACGACCTTCTTTAGTTTTGTTGTCAGCAATCGGTTGATCCCAAGCGAAACCTTGAGTTGTCAAACGAGATGCGCTTACGTTGTATTCGTTAACAAGTGCAGACTTAACAGAGTTAGCACGCGCTAAAGATAAACGTTCGTTTAACTTACGTGGACCAGTGTTATCTGTGTGACCTTCAATGCGAGCTGTCGCATTCGGGTACTCAGCTAACTTCTCTGCAACTTTAGCAATTTCAGACTTGTATTGTGGCTTGATGTCAGACTTGTTCGTATCGAAGAATACGCGAAGTTCCATGTTAAGGTCTTCAGTCAACTCTTGTGGTTGTGGAGCAACTGGAGTTGGTTCAACTGGAGTAACTTCTACTACTGCAGCAGCAGGTTTCAAGTGACCACCAAGAACTACGTTTAAGCCTGCAAGTGCAGTATAGTTCCAGAAATCTTCATCGATGTTATAAGTACCACGAGCTTCTGTACGAAGAGACAAAGCATCGTTCAAGCGCCAGAAAGCACCAAAACCTGCATTACCCAAAGTACCTTCTTCTTTCAAGCCACGACCAGCGCGACCCAATTGAGCTGGAGTAGCATCATCAAATGTATATTTGTAATGACCAGCACCTAACAATACGTAAGGCTTGATTTTGCTGTCATAGTTTTTAGTGATCAAATCAGAAGTAACATAGAAGTTACCGTTGATTTGTTGTTGTTTGTAGCTAGCATTAGGAGTAGAACCGTCTACATCACCTTTAACTTGGTTGTATTCAGCTTCAAAACCTAACCATGGCGTTAATTCAACACCTAGTGCAGCACCAACAAATAAGTCATCCTTAATTTCAGGAGCATTTGTTAAATGCTTAGGACCATTGTTGCTTTTAGAATCTTGGAATGTGTAACCAAGCATCAATGGTGTTACTGTAATACCCGCATTAGCAGCAGCTAAAGGAGCAGCAACAAGCATAGCAAGTGCAATACGACTCAATTTCATGGAATATCCTCCAAAACAAAAACTGTTGTTCTCTAAACTCTATCTAATAATTTTGAATACTGAGAAATAGCTTTATTGCATCTTTTTCAGTCATTCACTTGGTGTTGAATCATACAAATACTTGGCCAACATTCCAAGTATTTAACAACATTTAGTTTGCAGCCACTGAAAAAATGACCTATTTCTCGCCCAAAAAGCTAGAACTTTCTCATTTAACAACGTCAAATAAAGCGCTGAGAGCTTATCACTTTTTAATCAAAATTTTAACAAGCTACCAAAATCTTTTCAATAAAACTAAATAATCCCCATGCAACGCTCAAGATTAAAATCAGATTATGCTAGTTTTTGACCAAGTATTGTTTACTTTTACATCAATGCCACAAAAACACTTATATCCATAAAAAAAGCGACTCAATTGAGTCGCTTTTTTATGATCTTAACTAGAGATTATCTAGCTTGACCTGGTTGTACAAGAACAGTACGGCTACCGCTGATCGCAGCAAATACGCGACGGTTCATAGCACGACCTTCTTTAGTTTTGTTGTCAGCAATCGGTTGATCCCAAGCGAAACCTTGAGTTGTCAAACGAGATGCGCTTACGTTGTATTCGTTAACAAGTGCAGACTTAACAGAGTTAGCACGCGCTAAAGATAAACGTTCGTTTAACTTACGTGGACCAGTGTTATCTGTGTGACCTTCAATGCGAGCTGTCGCATTCGGGTACTCAGCTAACTTCTCTGCAACTTTAGCAATTTCAGACTTGTATTGTGGCTTGATGTCAGACTTGTTCGTATCGAAGAATACGCGAAGTTCCATGTTAAGGTCTTCAGTCAACTCTTGTGGTTGTGGAGCAACTGGAGTTGGTTCAACTGGAGTAACTTCTACTACTGCAGCAGCAGGTTTCAAGTGACCACCAAGAACTACGTTTAAGCCTGCAAGTGCAGTATAGTTCCAGAAATCTTCATCGATGTTATAAGTACCACGAGCTTCCGTACGAAGAGACAAAGCATCGTTCAAGCGCCAGAAAGCACCAAAACCTGCATTACCCAAAGTACCTTCTTCTTTCAAGCCACGACCAGCGCGACCCAATTGAGCTGGAGTAGCATCATCAAATGTATATTTGTAATGACCAGCACCTAACAATACGTAAGGCTTGATTTTGCTGTCATAGTTTTTAGTGATCAAATCAGAAGTAACATAGAAGTTACCGTTGATTTGTTGTTGTTTGTAGCTAGCATTAGGAGTAGAACCGTCTACATCACCTTTAACTTGGTTGTATTCAGCTTCAAAACCTAACCATGGCGTTAATTCAACACCTAGTGCAGCACCAACAAATAAGTCATCCTTAATTTCAGGAGCATTTGTTAAATGCTTAGGACCATTGTTGCTTTTAGAATCTTGGAATGTGTAACCAAGCATCAATGGTGTTACTGTAATACCCGCATTAGCAGCAGCTAAAGGAGCAGCAACAAGCATAGCAAGTGCAATACGACTCAATTTCATGGATATCCTCCAGAGATAACAATTGTTTGTTGTGTAAGCTTAGCCTATGATTTTTCGTCCTGAGAACACGAATGTCCAACAGTATTATTTTTTAAGCTATTCACTTCACTTTGAATCATACAAACACTTGATGAATTTTCCAAGTGCTTGATAACTTTAACCTCGTAAATTATTGACAAAATTTCTTACAATTTCCGTTGTAGTTCAGTAAATTTTCAATTCCCATTTAATATTGGGATGAATTATGGTTTTAAAGCTTGCGATTTAGTATTTCTTAATTAATTTATTAGTAATATTTTTATTACCGATCCTGTTCTGGATTATAAAAAATCAATCCAAGTATTTGTTAATCAAAAATTTAATAAAAACACAAAGAGATAATATGTTTAAATTCCATGGACTGACTCTAATCGAATTAATCATCACGCTTGGAGTTTTAGCCATTCTTGCCACCTTTGCAGTCCCCTATTTCCGTGAAATTATGATCTCAAACGAAGCTGCCTACCTTAAAAGAATCCTCACAATTCATATACAAAAAGCAAAAACGGATGCACAACTTCATCATCAAAATGTGATGCTGTGCCCAAGTTCAGATGAGATTCATTGTGATCATGACTGGAATAAAGGTTTTATTGGATTTATTGATAGCAATCGGAATAGACAACGAGATGCAGAGGAAACATTGTTATTTACAATTGCACTCAACCATAAATATGGTCATTTAAGCTATAGAGCATTTGGCAATACCCCCGATTCTATTATATTTCAATCCAGCAATGGTCTTCCTCTAGCATCCAACGGCAGTTTCATCTATTGCTCAACCTCTCCAAACTATCATACGAAAATTATGTTAAGCCGAATGGGTAATATACGTTTCGAAAAGTTATCGCGTTGCTAAAAACTCTTCAGTCTAGCCTAAAATAGGTAAAACACTTTATTCAGATGCTTTTTTTACTATACTGCTTAAGTTTGGAACATTTTTATAAATTATAAGTGTGGAGACACATCATGACTGACATCGTAATCGTTAACGGCGCTCGTACAGCAATGGGCGGCTTCCAAGGTGCACTTTCAGGTGTAACAGCACCAGAACTAGGTGCAGTAACAATTAAAGAAGCAATTGCTCGTTCTGGCCTACAACCAACCGATGTAGAAGAAGTAATCATGGGTTGTGTTTTACCAGCGGGTTTAAAACAAGGCCCTGCACGTCAAGCCATGCGTCAAGCAGGTCTACCAGATTCTACCGGTGCAGTCACTATTAACAAGCTTTGCGGTTCTGGCATGAAAGCCGTGATGCAAGCAACTGATATGATCAAGGCTGGCAGTGCAGAAATCGTCGTTGCGGGCGGTATGGAATCAATGACCAACGCACCGTATATATTACCTAAAGCACGTGCTGGCTATCGTATGGGCCATGGTGAAATTAAAGACCATATGTTCCTTGATGGCTTAGAAGATGCGGAAACAGGTCGTTTAATGGGCTCATTTGCCCAAGATATGGCCAATAAACGCAGCTATACACGTGAACAAATGGATGATTTTGCGATTCGTTCTTTGCAACGCGCACAAAAGGCCATTACTGAAGGTTACTTTAAGGATGAGATCGTACCTGTTACCGTTTCGACACGTAAAGGCGACGTGGTGATTGATCAGGATGAACAACCATTAAGTGCAAAAATTGACAAGATTCCATCACTTAAACCCGCTTTTGCAAAAGACGGAACCATTACCGCCGCAAACGCAAGCTCAATCTCGGATGGTGCATCTGCACTGGTGTTAACATCTAGCGATGTTGCAACGCAACGTGGTTTACAGCCTTTGGCAAAAATTATTGCAACTGCTTCAAACTCACAGCACCCTTCTGAATTTACCATTGCTCCTGTAGGTGCAATTCAAAAAGTATTGAACAAAGCTGGTTGGGATGCGCAAGACGTCGATCTATGGGAAATCAATGAAGCTTTTGCGATGGTCACCATGTGCCCAATCGATGATTTCAAATTAGATGCTGAAAAAGTCAATATCAATGGCGGTGCCTGTGCATTGGGCCACCCTGTTGGTTCTACAGGCTCTCGTATCATCCTGACATTGATTCACGCCCTTAAACGTACAGGTGGTAAGAAAGGTGTTGCTGCACTGTGTATCGGTGGTGGTGAAGCAACTGCGGTCGCAATTGAATTGATCTAAATAATTTTTCAATTTGTTCAAAAAATCCTGCGTAATGCAGGATTTTTTAGGTTTGGGATTACAAAAAATAATGCATCCATTGCTAAAATCCCGATAAGTTATGCATTGTATAAAAAAACAACAAGGAGTCCCCCATGCAACTCAATCATTATCTAAATTTCAAAGGACAAGCAGAACAAGCATTTAACTTTTATAAATCTGTGTTTGGTGGTGAATTTGCCATGCTTAGTCGTTATGGTGATATGCCACCGACTGAAGGTATTAGCCTATCAGAAGCCGATAAAAATTTAATTTTACATGTGTCCTTACCCATCAATGAATTTACCGTATTGATGGCATCTGATACCAATGACCAGTTCTGTGCTCCCAACAGTGTCTTTACCCAAGGTACAAATCACTATATTTCAATCAATCTTGACCCGGATGAGTTGGATGAAGCGCAACGACTATTTGATGCTTTGTCTGCGAATGGCCAAATTGAAATGCCACTCGAAAAGACCTTCTGGGGTGCGCTTTATGGCGCTTTTACCGATCAGTTTGGAATTAAATGGATGATCAATTGCCAGTTAGATGAATAATCTGCATCAAATAAAAAAGCTGAACCAAAGTTCAGCTTTTTTTGTTTCAATCTCTTTACGCACCAGTTTGATAACTTGCCTGTGGCACAGCAGTTGAAGCTTGATAAGGGTTGGTAAAGTCCTGAAGCCCTGCAGCCGCTTCATGAATATCCTTACCCTCTTTCACCACAAAAGTGTCAAAGCCAGAACGTTTTAAATAGTTTAAAACGTCCTTAAAGATATCACCGACCGCTCGTAACTCACCTTGATAACCTTGGCGACGTAATAAAGCAGCAAATGAATAACCACGACCATCATTGAAACCTGCAAACTCAATAAAGATCGCATCCAGTTCATTTAATGGAAATTGGTGTGTTTCAGGTGAATCATCAACAGTAATGTACAACGCCTTCTTACCTTGTACATGTGCTAATTGATCCAACTGTGCCGTTGTAAGCACCACATCCCCCTGTGGAACAACGCCCTCTTCGGTAATGATTTGGTAGCTATTGTCAGCAATCGTGCCATCTTTAAACAGCACTTGTAGCGTTGTATTAAGCATAAGCACGCTCCTTAAATGGTTGAATGCCGACACGGCGGTAAGTATCAATAAAGCGCTCACCTTCATTACGTAAGTCAAGGTAGGTATTCAAGATTTCATCAATCACATCAGGTACAGCATCTGCAGCAAAAGATGGGCCTAGGATATCCCCTAATGATGCATCATGATCAGCATGTCCACCCAGCGTGATCTGATAAAACTCAGCACCTTTTTTGTCCACACCGAGAATACCAATGTTGCCGACATGGTGATGACCACAAGCATTCATACAGCCAGAAATGTTTAGATCCAGTTCACCTAAATTATAGATCGTGTCTAAATCTTCAAAACGGCGGCTGATCGCTTCCGAGATCGGAATTGATTTGGCATTGGCCAATGAGCAGAAGTCGCCACCTGGACAGCAAATAATATCGGTAATAAAGCCAATATGCGCACGCGCCATGTTGTGATGTTCAAGCGTTTGCCACAATTCAAATAAATCTTTTTGTGGTACATCAACCAACGAAATATTTTGTTCATGGGTGGTACGGAACTCACCAAAGGTATACTTATCGGCTAAATCTGCGATTAAGTTCATTTCTTCAGTGGTGACATCACCAGGAGCAACGCCGGCACGCTTCAAGGAAATCGTCACAATACGATAGCCTTTGACTTTATGTGCATTGGTATTAACGTTAAACCATTGTTTGAATTTCGGATGTTCGGCAAACAAAGCTGTGAAATCTTGATCTTCTAAATCTTGATAAGCAAATGGAGTGAACTCTTCATCCAATTTTTTCAAGATTTCAGGTTGAATCTTTAATGTTTCGCGTGTGTGCTGAAACTCAGCTTCCACTTTTTGTGCAAATACTTCTGGTGTTAAAGCTTTCACCAAAATTTTGATACGTGCTTTGTATTTGTTATCACGGCGGCCATGCAAGTTATACACACGTAAAGTTGCTTCCAAATAAGCAATCAAATCTTCACGTGGCAAGAATTCACGGATCACACTACCAATGATCGGGGTACGCCCCAAACCACCACCCACCATAATTTTGTAACCCATTTCGCCTGCATCATTACGCACCAGATAAACACCGATGTCATGGAATGCTGTGGCAGCACGGTCTTTTTCTGCTAAAGCCGAAACCGCGATTTTGAACTTGCGTGGCAAAAAGGCAAATTCAGGATGGAAGGTACTCCACTGACGAATCAATTCACAGGTCGGACGTGGATCCGCAATTTCACCCGCAACTACACCTGCAAACTGGTCAGTCGTAGTATTACGGATACAGTTACCTGAGGTTTGTACGGCATGCATTTGTACCGTTGCCAGTTCAGCAAGGATATCAGGGACATTTTCTAATGCAGGCCAGTTCAACTGAATATTTTGACGCGTTGAAACGTGCGCATAGCCACGGTCATATTCAGTCGCAATTTCAGCAATTTTTCTAAGTTGTTTGGTATTCATCAAGCCATACGGCACAGCGATACGGAGCATAGGCGCATAACGTTGCACATACAGACCATTTTGCAAACGTAATGGACGATATTCGTCTTCTGTTAATTTTCCTGCTAAATAGCGTTCTGTTTGATCGCGAAACTGAGCAACACGTTGGTTAATCAGCTGTTGATCGAAATCCGTATATAAATACATGGCGTATGGCTAGTCATTCATTATAAAGGCGACTAGCATAGCGAGCTTTCATTCATCAACAAAATGCTTTTTTTGCATATTTAATAACGGTTTTATTGATAAGCCTATCTAATTGCCACAAAAAGAAAAAGCCTAGACGAATCTAGGCTTTTTCGGATAATTTCTAAATGAAATTAGTTCTTATCTGGCAATGCATAAGCCACGAGATAATCACCCATTTTGGTGCCGAATGAACCGTGTCCACCCGCCATAATCACCACATACTGTTTGCCATTGGCTTCATAAGTCATTGGTGTTGCTTGTCCACCCGCAGGTAAACGTGCTTCCCATAACTTGTCACCATTTGAAACATTGAATGCGCGAATATAGTTATCTTGTGTTGCACCAACAAACATCACATTACCCGCAGTCGAAATCGAACCACCTAAACCAGGCACACCAATTTTCACTGGTGGTAATTGGAATAATGTTGGCAAGCTATCACGGATGGTACCAATACGTTTTTTCCAGACCACTTCATGGGTTTTTAAATCCACACCAGCAACAAAGCCCCAGCCTGGTTGTTTACATGGCAAACCTAATGGGGAAAGGAACGGGCTGATATCCACACCATATGGCGTGCCATACATCGGTTGCATGCCATGCTCCGTACCAGCACCACGTGCAACCGCTTGGCGATTTGGATCTGCTGGAATTAAACGGCTTACGAACGGTAAACCAATCGGGTTCATGACTGCAACCTGACGGTCCGCATTCACAGACATACCACCCCACTCAAATACCCCCAAGTTACCAGGGAATACTAAAGTTCCGTTTTCAGAAGGTGGCGTATAAATACCATCATAGTTCAAACTTTTAAATTTCACACGACACATCAACTGGTCAAACATGGTGGCACCCCACATGTCTTTATCCGTCAATTTGTCTTTTGGTGCTAAATCGAAGTCAGAGAACGGTTGAGTTTTTGAATAAAACTCACCTTTGGTTTGAGGACCCCATTTCACCGTTTGCGGAACAGGTTTCTCTGTAATCGGTACAATCGGCTGACCATTACGACGATCTAAAACAAAGGCATTCCCTGTTTTGGTCAATACATAAATCGCAGGGACTGTTTGACCTGATTTATCTTGAATATCGGCCAATGAAGGTTGTGATGGTACATCCATATCCCACAAATCATGATGTGTGGTTTGGAAGTGCCAGACCAACTTACCTGTCGTTGCATTAATCGCCAGCATTGAGTTGGCATAACGCTCTTTCAACTCAGTACGGTCACCCCCCCAGATATCTGGTGTACCGACGCCTGTTGGTACATAGACGATATCCAGTTTTGAGTCATAGGCAAGCGGCGCCCAAGCATTAGGTGAGTTATGTACAAACGTTGTGCCTTGACCAGGCATTGCATTTGGATCAGCTGCACCTGTATCAAATACCCATAACAACTTACCCGTGTTGACATCATAACCACGGATGACACCTGAAGGCTCTTTATTCGAATGGTTATCCGTTACAGAACCAGCAATCACCACAGTTGTACCAGAAACCACACCTGGAGAAGTCGGGTTATAACCACCTGGGTAGGCGTATGGCATGAATTCCTGTAAGTTTACTTCACCGTTTTGACCAAAGTCAGAACATGCCTTACCTGTATCTGCATTCACAGCAACTAAACGGCCATCATTCACAGGTACAAATACTTTACGCGGACACTCAGTTGAACTCGACTTTTTCGCCTGTAAACTGGTTGCAAATTCAGTGGTATTGGCCGCATCGTAGTACATCACACCACGACAAGTTAAATGCTGAAAAGTTTTATCCGCTTTGAGTTTCGGATCAAAACGCCATTTTTCCTTACCTGTCGCAGGATCAATTGAAATCAAATGTTGATGTGGCGTACACATAAACATGTTATTGCCAATCTTGATTGGTGTGACCTGATTGGTGGTTTCACCCGAATCATTTTCAGTACGGAAATCGCCAGTACGCAATGTCCAAGCTACTTTTAGATCTTTAACGTTTTTATCATTGATCTGTGTCAATGGCGAGTAGCGCTCACCACCCTGACTACGACCGTATGCTGGCCAATCTTCAGGTGCGATACCCTCCACTGCTTTCGCTTGTGCGGGCTGAGGTGTTTGAATCACCCCATTAATTTCTTGTGGATCATTGAAGATCGAATACACCATCACCACAATCGCAATCGCTAAAGTCGATGATAGCGCGACTTTACTCGAACTGAGATTATCAATACCACGCGTTACCGCAGGTACCAGTAACCACAACCCCAAAATGCCGAGGATATCAAGACGCGGTGCCAGTGCCCAGAAATCGGTTCCAACTTCCCAAACACCCCAAACAACGCTACCTAACATCAATCCAGCATAGACCCATAAAGGCCCTGACGCTCGTTTATAAAGTTGTACTGCTACAACCAGTAACAGTACGCCTGCAATCACATAATAAAAAGACCCACCAATTACTGCGAGCCAGATACCACCAATCAGCAAGAACAATGCAATGAGGGCGATAATCACCACCGTCAATGTTCTAAGCCCAGATTTTGAAGCAGATTGATTCATAAGATCACCTTGCATCTTTTATATTTTGGATCCATAAAAAGCAAAAAAGGTCTGTTTTTATGGTCGAGTTCAAATCACAACAACTTTGCAGATCTCACCCATGTCTGGCCTCACGCTGCAAAGTTGCCCGAATATCGAAATTAGAAAATGGTTTGGAACTTAATCCCGCCAACCCAAGTCTTATCACCATCTTTCAGTGCACCGACATGATGGACATATTGAATATTTGGACGAATGGTCAACCAGTTGGTCGCATGAATGCCGTAATACAACTCGGTGTTATATTCGTCATCCAGTAAACCATTATTTTTATCGTTGGCATGAATACGCGCGACACCCAAAGCAAGTTCATCTTTAGGGCGCTGATCAAATGGGCCTTTATAGATTAAACCAACATTTTGCATGTCTTTAACCGAATTGGTTTTCGAGTCGTGAACTGTAATATTCACAAAGCCCGTTAAACCACGATCAGACTGACCATCATGGCGAGTGAGCTGCTGCTTCGCTGTAAACCAGCCACCCTGTTTATGTCCGGTTCTGGCAGGATTTTCAATTTCAGCAGCATCAGCAGTACTATAGTAATAACCAAAACGATACTCGCCTGGTAAAGACTGCGCACTCAATTTTGGAGTCCAGACCACTTCTGCTGGAATAATCGCGCCACGTGAACCATCTGTGCTCAGGTTAAAACCTTTGCCACGTTGCAAGTTTTCAGGGTTATATTCATATGCCCCGATTTGTGCGTATAGGTCTGGTTGCAAGTTGTATTTGACACGCAATGCCCATTGGCTTACTGGCCAGTTATACCATTGGTCACCAACCCAGTTACCCACCTGAGAACCGCATAAGGCCAAGTTTTGGAAATCACAGTCAAAGCTATTGAAATCTTCACCTTCGCCGAAACGACCCACTTTGATATCCAAAGCCTGATCTAAAAATTTCTTCTTGATCCACAGGTCAGTTAAACGCCATGTTTGACCACGCCCCCAGACTTCTTGCGCAGAACTAAGATGTCCTTGTAAGGCATCTGCAGTTTGAGACAAAGACTGACCATCACGATAGGTTACCGTGATTTGGGCTTCAGTATCCTGCCAACCTAAAATTTTATTCAGGTCGAAATGAGTACCTAAAGCCAACTGCCCAGTGAATTCACTGCCATGGCTTGAGTGTTGTTTAGAATCTAAAACCCCTGCAAATTCACCAGTGTAATCAGCAGAAAATTTGTAACCCTGTTCTTGCAACGCAGTGCGTTGACCGTTCCAATCACCAAACAGCCATTGACCATTTGGATCAAATGCGGAAGAAGCTGCTTGAGTATGTTGTGTGAAAAGACTCAATGAGAGAACGGATAAACAGGAAACAATCATAGATTTAGAGATTGTCATGTTTACGTAACCTTTTATGTTATTGTGTATAAAAGGTTACTCTTATTTTTAAATTACAACTTATTCAAAATGTTAACAATCTGTACAATATTTTAACAATCAGTGATTAGTCGCACATATTTTCTACCATTTACCCTCACCCAAACCCTGACCAATAAAAGCATACTTCATTTGTGAACGAGAAAATTTGATTGGGCAGGCCAACTGAGGCTCAGTTTGTGCTGCATTTTCCGATAATGGGACTTCTACCACCCAACCCCGTTGCTGCGCGATGGGCGAGACCAATGCCTCATCCAGACTGAGTACAGGTTCAACACAGATATCCAAACTTTGGAATAGATGCTGCCATGCAGCAAAATCTTGAGTTTGAAACTTTTCCTGCAAGGCTTGTTTCACCGCTTGTCGATCTTCTGGATCAAAGGATGTGCCTTTGGCAAGCAGTACAGGTAACTCTAAAGCTGTAGCCAGACCCGCCATAAATTGTGGTTCTAAACTCCCCACCGAGAAGTAACGCCCATCTTTGGTTTGATAATAGTCATAGAAGCTCGCACCATTCAGCATGCCTGCCTCAGCAGCTTGCGGTGTTTGTCCTGCCAGACTTGCTGAAGCGGCCATACTATTCAAACTCGCCACACAATCCGTCATGGAAATATCAATATATTGCCCAAGACCACTACGTTGCCGCTCAACCACAGCAGCAAGAATACCAATCACCGCATGCAAAGAGCCGCCCGCCACATCTGCAATTTGAATCCCCAGTGGTGGTGGACCACCATCCTGACGACCGCTATGCCCCGACACGCCTGCTAGTGCTAAATAGTTAATATCATGTCCTGCCCGATCTTTATATGTTCCTGTCTGACCATAGCCTGTAATGGAACAGTAGATTAAACGCGGATTAATCTCAGCTAAAGTTTCATAATCCAAGCCTAAACGGCGCATTACATCAGGACGAAATTGCTCCAGCACAATATCAAACTCAGAGATTTTATTTTTGATCAGTTCAATATTAGCGGCATCTTTCAGGTCGAGTGCAATCGACTGTTTATTTCGATTCAGATAACTATGTGCAGTGGCCTGACCGTTAGCATAGGGTGGCATAATCCGTACCAGATCGGGACGAGTCGGTGATTCAACATGGATAACTTCTGCACCCATGTCCGCAAGGTACATACTGGCAAATGGTCCTGGTAACAAAGTCGAAAAGTCGAGGACTTTCAATCCCTTTAGTGCAGATGGCATAATATTTTTTACTCAATTTGTTTAAATTTTCTTTTATACTAGGTGTGGATAAACACAAAAACAATGTCATGTTCAGCCATTTACCTTGATAGTTTCGGCAATTTAACATGTATACAAGGCGCAATTATTTTTCTTGTCAATTGCCATAGGGCTTGTTAATTGATCATATATATGTTGCGTTGTTGGCAAAAATTTTATCAGACGAGGCATGAAACGACAGGAATGATAATTCATTTCCAAGTTTTATAACGATGTATGAGGAAATTTTTGTTACAACCCTACGGGACAAAGGCATTTTTTGATGCTACTGCATTATGTCATGCTCATTTAGAAGTACTAAATTTCACAAGCCACGCCTTGTACCATCTAAAAAATGTCTATTGTCGCAGCTATATCTGATCAACCAACAAGCCCTTTTTATTTTAGACGGTTATTTAGGTCAATTATCGTGAATAGTAAAGAAACTGAAGGATTCAATATGAGCCGTGATACGATCAGCATCCACTTCGTGAATGCGGCTTTAACAGGTGTTAAACGCCTAGGCATGGACGTTGAAACATTACTTTCACATGTCGGCATAGAAGCAGAACTACTCCGCCAACCGAAGGCTCGAATCTCTCCAGAGCAGTACACCCGTTTTATAAAAATGTTATGGATGGTCACCCAAGACGAACATGTCGGTTTTGATATACAACCGCGTCGTTTAGGTACTTTTGCCATCATGTGCCAATTGATTATCCATTCCAAAACGCTTGGTCAGGCACTGGAACTCTCCTCTCAATTCTACAAACTGTTTGGAGATGAGTGGGCGGTCAGCTTAGAGCGTGATAAACATGAAGCACGTTTGGTTCCACACATTCCCAAAGCTTTAGACCCAGATCACTTTATTACTGAAAGCATGCTGATGATCTGGCATGGTCTTGCGTCATGGTTAATTGAACGTCGTCTACCTTTAGAGCGCGTGCATTTTGGTTATGAGCGTCCAAATCATGCCGATGAATATGATGCCTTGTTTTTTGCTCCAGTGATGCAGTTCGATGCACCACGCACCGAAATTACATTTGCTGCCGATTATCTGGATCTCCCGATCCGTCAAGATGAAAAAACTTTAGAAGAATTCCTGAAAGCAGCACCTGCCCAGTTGTTAGTGAAGTTCAAAAATACCAACTCATTGACTTCGCGTATCCGTGATGTATTAAAGAGCCAGATTGGTGAAGAAATGCCAACACTGAATGATGTCGCGGCAATGTTGTATTTATCACCGCAAACCTTACGTCGTCGTTTGGCTGCAGAAGGTAAAAGCTATCAAGGCGTAAAAGATGCCTTACGTCGTGATGCTGCAATTCATTTATTGTTGACACCAAATCTCACCCTTGAAGATGTAGCACAGCAAGTCGGCTTTAGTGAAACCAGTACCTTCCACCGTGCCTTTAAGAAATGGACGGGAGTAACCCCTGGTTTATATCGTCAGTTGCATGGCCATCACAACTAATATAACAACAAAGCAATGTTCAACTTTATACAGTTGAACATTGCTTTTTAAATGTGCTAATAATCAAGCAGACCTCTACAATTTGCTTGAATAACAATGATCATTAAAAAAGCTGACTTCTGCCATCCACAAGTTCAAAATTTGATTTATCTCCATTTGCATGGTCTACATCAAAATACCCCACTGGAACATAGTTTTGCATTAGACCTCAGCAGTCTGCAAAAAGATTCAATTAGCGTCTATACCTTATGGAACGATGAGCAATTACTGGGCTGTGGCGCAATCCAAGAACTGACACCCGACCACGCAGAAATCAAATCTATGCGGACTCATCCTGCCCATTTACGTCAAGGGGTCGCAGCACAACTGCTTGAATTTTTATTAAAACTCGCTCAACAACGTCACTATCAAAGAGTCAGTTTAGAAACAGGAAAAGACGTTCACTTTGATGCCGCAATCAAACTGTATAAGAAGTTTGGATTTGTTGAAGGTGCTGCTTTCGCAGAATATAACGAATCACCCTACAACCAATTCTTTCATTTAGATTTATCAGATTAAGCAATCTGGATAAGCTTCTTTCTACAAGTTAAATAAATGAGTATCCATCTCGTTTAAAAATACTGCTGTCTGTTTTGGCGAAGTCAAACGAATAAACTGGATATGCTGATATCGAGCATCATTCATCATCGCCAAATACTTTTTACGATTTTGAGCATGATGGGTAATCATCCATAAAATAATCGAATCCTTAGACAGAAAACTGGTCTTGAAACTTTCTCGATTATTGGAATTTTCCCATAATCTTTTTTGTGTCACCGCTCGACTAATTGCTCTTTTAACTGAGCGGTACAGATTTAACGAAAATGAATAATCCAGCCAAATAATCGTATCAATATATTTAAGCTTCAAATCTTGAGTTCGAGAATAATTACCATCAAGCACCCATCCACCAGCGGCTTGATCCATTTGATGTTGTAATTTAGCAAAAAACTCATGATCAGGTGTTTCTTGCCAATCATCCAGCCAAAATAAATCATCCATTTCAATGTAAGACAATCCTAGCTTTTGAGCAAGTTGACGAGCAAAAGTGGTTTTTCCAGCAGCAGATGTACCGACGACATTGATAAACTTCATGGCTTCTCGACGTTATTCATAAGCACTCAATGTTTCTCTTCTTCCTATTTAAATAATGACACATCTATCACTTATCTCTCGCCGCTTGAATAAGTTTCACGGCATTGTCTCCAGTTACCTGCCAAGTCAGACAACGCACACTACCGCCCATTGGACAAACACTTTCGGCATTTATAGGAATAACTTTCTTACTGGTATTTTGCTGGATAATCATAAGTGCTTTTTGATCATGCGGCATATTAAAGGTCGGCACATAAATATTATGATGCGTGACCGTGGCATTTAAATTCACCCCACAAGCCGACTCAAAACCTTCCCATTGCCCTTTGGGATTAGTTTTATATTCCACAGGCACTTCGACAATTTTTGCAGTTGGAAATGAAGCTTTTAACTCCTTCATCACCGTTGTTCTAAATGCAGGCGTTTTTGAATAGTCATTCACCAACAAGGTATTTTTATCTACCCAACTGACCATGCCATCCGAATGTGCTAGTACTTCTTCATCTGGTTCTAAAATGGCAACTTCGGTTGCACCCAACGTGGCTTTTAACTCTTGTTTGGCCTCGTTATAACTCAGTTCATTATCTTCCATGAAACGTGTGGTGGTAATCACACGACCCGCATAGTCATCAACCAAATTCCCCCCATCAATCATCAAATCAGTTTTGGCGCTTTGAATCTGATAGCGATCTGCAAAACGACTAAAGCTTTTTTGCACATCTTTACTTTGCTTCTGCGTCATCGACGCCCACGTATAAGTAAATTGCACCGGTTGCATTGGATTAACCGTGGTGAAATCACGCATCCAGATATCACGGACATCATCCACCAGTAAAATGTCTTCTGGCACTTTGCCAGTGAAATACGGTTTGGTGTCTTTATCGACCACAATCACCACATTATCATTACCCAAAATGGACTTGGCATAATCAATCTGGAAATCGACAATCCGTTGAAAAGCAGATTTGTAATAAGGGTCATGTACAGAAGGTGCAGACAATACCAACAACATTTTGTCATCAGCAACTTGATTGGAATAGGTTTGACTCATCTTGTTTTTATCCTGCTTTGCTGTGCTGTTATCAACATCCCGTCCCGAGGTATCGCATCCCAAAAGTGACAAGATCAATGCCATCACGGCATAGTGGTGCTTGGTTTTTATCATGTGCTTTCGCTCATCATTTCTATCTCTCATTTTCAAGCCCTAGTCTAATCGAAGACACTGTCAGACATATCAAAAGACACCAAAATTAACGATTGTCTGAATTTCTCAGCCCATTGGCGAAAAACATCAAACTTGTCAATGTTTATCATCATTGCACTGACACTTAAATTGAGTACACTCGATAAACAACAATTTTAAGGTGATACAAGGAAAACCTATGAGCGAGGCCTACATTATTGATGCCATTCGCACGCCACGCGGAAAAGGAAAAAAAGATGGCTCACTGCATGAAGTCAAACCGATTACTTTACTCACATCATTATTGAATGAATTACAACAACGTCACCAACTGGATACCTCAAAAGTCGATGACATTGTTTTAGGTTGTGTCACTCCAATTGCAGATCAAGGGGGCGATATTGCCAAAACCGCTGCGATTGCCGCAGGGTGGAATGATGATGTGGCCGGCGTACAAATCAACCGTTTCTGTGCATCTGGCTTAGAAGCGGTCAATTTGGCAGCACAAAAAGTCCGTTCAGGTTGGGAAGATGTGGTAGTTGCCGGTGGCGTGGAATCCATGTCACGTATCCCAATGGGTTCTGATGGTGGTCCTTGGGCACTTGATCCTGAAACCAACTTAAAATCGTCTTTTGTGCCACAAGGTGTTGGCGCAGACTTAATTGCCACTTTAGATGGCTATAGCCGCGAAGATGTAGACGCTTTTGCCGTAGGTTCGCAGCAAAAAGCGGCTGCGGCTCAAGCCAAAGGTTATTTCGACAAATCCGTAGTGCCTGTTAAAGATCATTCAGGTGTGCTGATCTTGGAAAAAGATGAATTTATTAAAGGCAATACCACGGTTGAAGGCTTGGCAAAACTCAATGCCAGCTTTGAAATGATGGGACAAATGGGCTTCGATGCGGTTGCGCTACAGAAGTATCCTGAAGCACAAAAAATCAACCATGTACATCATGCGGGTAACTCCTCAGGCATCGTTGATGGTGCTGCGGTGGTGTTATTGGCTTCTGAAAAAGCCGTCAAAGAACAAGGTTTAAAACCACGTGCCAAAGTACTGGCAACCGCCTTGGTAGGTACAGACCCAACCATCATGCTGACAGGTCCTGCCCCTGCTGCACGTAAAGCTTTGGCCAAAGCTGGCTTAACGATTGATGACATCGATCTGTTTGAAGTCAACGAAGCCTTTGCAGCAGTCGTAATGCGTTTTATCAATGAACTCAAGGTTCCTGCCGAGAAAGTCAACGTCAATGGCGGTGCTATTGCCATGGGCCATCCATTGGGTGCGACTGGCGCGATGATTTTAGGCACTTTGCTGGATGAATTAGAGCGTCAAGGTAAAAAACGTGGCTTGGCTACCTTGTGTGTCGGTGGTGGAATGGGGATTGCCACCATTATTGAGTTGGTGTGAGGAGAACAACATGAGCGCTATTAAATACGAAAAAAACGCGGACAATATTGTAATTCTTACTCTTGATTCATCGGGTCAATCTGCCAATACCATGAATGCAGAATTCCGTGATTCACTCAATGAAGTCAGCCAAAAGCTTAAAACAGAAACGGATCTGAAAGGCATTATTTTCCGTTCTGCCAAGAAAACCTTCTTTGCAGGCGGTGACTTGGATGAATTGATTCAAGTACAACCTGAACATGCTACTGAATTCTTCAAAATGATTGAAGAGCTCAAAGGTGACTTACGTACGATTGAAACTTTAGGTGTACCTGTTGTTGCTGCCTTAAATGGTACGGCACTGGGTGGTGGTTGGGAAATTGCGTTGGGCTGCCATTACCGTATTGCCATCAATGATCCAAAAACCAAATTTGGTTTGCCTGAAGTGACCTTAGGCTTGCTGCCAGGTGGTGGCGGTATCGTGCGTATGGTGCGTTTGTTGGGCTTACAAAATGCATTTCCATTCTTGATGGAAGGTAAGCAGTTTGGCGTGGATAAAGCAAAATCGTTGGGTCTGGTACATGACACTGCTGAAAATGAGCAAGAGCTATTAGACAAAGCCATTGCTTGGGTCAAAGCCAATCCGAAATCGCAACAACCTTTTGATGTGAAAGGCTACAAAATTCCGGGGGGCGATCCCAAAACGCCTGCAGTTGCACAAGTGCTTGCGATTGCCCCTGCGATGCTACGTGACAAAACCAAAGGTTGCTATCCTGCGCCTGAAGCGATCATGGCGGCTGCGGTTGAAGGTGCACAGGTTGATGTTGATACCGCTTTGCGTATCGAATCACGTTACTTTACTCAACTCACGGTCGGTCAGATTTCTAAAAATATGATCGGTACCTTCTGGCATGGTCTGAATGCAATCAAGTCTGGCGCGAGCCGCCCTGCTGAAGTTGCAAAATGGCAAGCGACCAAAGTCGGTGTGTTAGGTGCAGGGATGATGGGTGCAGGCATTGCCTATTCAACTGCAATCAAAGGCATTCCTGTGATCCTGAAAGATGTCTCTGTTGAAAATGCAGAAAAAGGCAAAGCTTATTCACAGAAACTTTTGGATAAACGTGTTTCACAAGGTCGTATGACGGCAGAAAAACGTGATCAAGTGCTTGCACTGATTACCGCAACAGCAGATGCAGCTGACTTACAAGGCTGTGACCTGATCATTGAAGCAGTGTTTGAGAATCAAGAACTGAAAGCCAAAGTGACCCAAGAAGCTGAACAATATTTGGCTGAAGGTGGAATCTTTGCATCGAATACCTCGACCCTGCCCATCACAGGTTTGGCGACAGCGAGTAAAGATGCTCAAACATTCATTGGGCTGCATTTCTTTAGCCCAGTGGATAAGATGCAACTGGTTGAAATTATCAAAGGCAAACAAACCTCTGCCGAAACTTTGGCCAAGGCTTATGACTTTGTTCAGCAAATTGCCAAAACTCCAATCGTGGTGAACGACAGCCGTGGCTTCTTTACCAGTCGCGTGTTTGGTACTTTCATCCAAGAAGGAATGCGTTTACTCGCAGAAGGTGTACACCCTGCCAAAATTGAAATGGCCGCATTGAAAGCAGGTATGCCGGTTGGCCCACTGGCGATCCAGGATGAAGTCTCTCTAACCTTGACTGAACATGTTGCAGCAGAAACTCGTAAAGCCCTGCAAGCGGAAGGCAAAGATTTACCAAAAACCCCAGTGGATGAGGTGGTACACACCATGATTCACGAGCTAAACCGTAAAGGCAAAGCGGCCGGTGCAGGTTTCTATGACTATCCTGAAAATGGTAAAAAACATTTATGGGATGGGCTCAGTCGCTGGCAAAAAGACAACAATATTTCTGAACAAGACATGATTGACCGTTTCCTGTTTGTGCAGGCTCTGGATACGTTGCGTTGCTATGAAGAAGGCGTATTAGAATCTGTGATTGATGCCAATGTCGGTTCGATTTTTGGAATTGGCTTTGCTCCTTGGACAGGGGGTGCGATTCAATTCCTGAATCAAAATGGCATTGAAAAATCCTTACAACGTGCTGAGCAACTAGCCGATCAATATGGTGAACGTTTCACACCACCAAAATTATTGAGAGAGAAAGCGCAACAAAAGGCAGTGATTCAATAATCTCGATTTAGCCAAGCCGATTAAGGCCCGTATGGAACTCCTTGTCTATACGGGCTTTTTTATAGGTTCGACAAAATCACAGCAAAACATCTGAGTAATGCATCACAATTTATGCTATAACTTCAGTAATTCTGCTTTATTTTTTTGCATCATTTGGAAATTTCTTATGTCTGAAAAACTCTGCCCAGAAACTTCGCCTTGGGGCTGGAAAGCATTAATTATCACCACAATTCTTAGTTTTTTGTTTATGGTGATTTTCTACTTGGCTATTAACAATGAACCAGATTATATGCCAATGAACCAGAAAAAAGCGGCAACCCCTGCTGAAATGTCACAATCCTCAATGTCGACAGAAACTGGCTCAACTGAAGCACATCAACACAATCACTAAAGTGTTATTGTCGAATATGATAAATCCGTGTAAAACATGGGTTTATCATGGTACTCGAGATTTTCAATGCTTCAACAAAATCGTCAGGCACTGGTCGTTGAAGGCGGTGGCATGCGTGGCGCATTCACCAGTGGTGTCTTAGATGCATTTTTACAGCAACAATTTAACCCTTTTGATCTCTGCGTTGGTGTCTCTTCAGGTTCGACCAATGTCGCCAATTATCTTGCCGCACAGCAAGGTCGTACGCTAAATCTCTACCTCGACCACTCACTTCGTTCTGAATTTATCCAATATGGTCGCTTTTTCAAAGGTGGTGACTTACTGGATTTAAAATGGATGTGGGACATCGTTGAAAAAGAACATCCTCTCAATCAAGCCCATCTATTTGCCAATCATCCTGAATTTTATATGGTGTTGACCCATGCTATTTCAGGTGAAGCCACCTATATCAAAGCTTCGAAAGACAATATTCTTGACGGATTAAGAGCCTCGAGCTCGATTCCAGTATTAACACGTCAAGCCGTTGAAGTATTTGGTGAGCCCTACTTTGATGGGGGTGTTGCCGATGCCTTGCCCGTACATTGGGCAGCGCAACAGCATGATGTCTCTAAACTCATGGTACTCCGAACTCGCCCAAAAAATTATTATAAGGCCAGCAGTAAAGGTGACCAATTGCTTGCCAAATACCTGTTTAAGCAGCAACGTGGTTTTGCACATAGTCTTTTGACTCGCACCCAACGTTATAACGATGCTGTCGAATTTACCCGCTCAGCCTCTGACCAGAAAATTCTGGAAGTGTGTCCCCCTGATTTAAAAAACATGGCAGGTCGTCTTTCCAAGGATAAGGCCAAGATTCGCTATAGCTATGATGTCGGTCTGGAAACAGGCTTTAAGGCGATTGAAGACTGGAACGCGCTTTAACCCTCTTTAGATCAAATCAACAACACTTTGAATGGCCGCACATCGTGCCGATGATAAAACGGATGAGATGACAGAAATCTCGTCTGTGTGCACCATTCAAAGTGCTGACTCACTCAACACAATCAAGAAGTGTATATTTCCACTTGGCAAATCAGCCGCAAAAGGCGCAAAATCTAGTTTTGTTTTTGTTATTTTTGGAATTTATTATGAATAACCAGCCATCCCCAAAAAAAGATTCAAATGAAGAAACCGTATTGGGATGGAAATTTGTCATCATTGTCGGGGTGCTCAGTACCATCTTTTTAAGCTTTTTCTATTTGGCCATGACCCAAGAACCGGATTATATGCCAGGTGCACAAGAGCCTGTAAATTATTTTGTGTAAGTTCCATTTTTTATAAATGATCTTTTAATCGATCATCGAACTGAATCGTAAACCAATTCATTGCTAAACGCCAATTTTGAATTGGCATCGTCCATTTCTTCGCAGCATTTGATGTTGCTAAGTAAATGACCTTCTTTACTGAGTCATCAGATGAAAAGATTTTCCTCTTCTTCGTTGAATGGCGTATTACGCTATTCAACGACTCAATCGCATTTGTTGTATAAATTGCATGACGTATTTCGGCTGGATAGCTAAAGATCGTTCGGATATTTTCCCAATTGGCCCGCCAGGATTCTCCAATTTTGGGATACTGGTGATTCCATTGATCACAGAAGATGTCTAGGGACTTTAAAGCATTTTCCTCTGTACTTGCCTGATAAATCGCTTTCAGACCCGAGGTAACAGCCTTGTAGTCTTTCCAGCTTACAAATCTCAGGCTATTGCGTACAACATGCACGATACACAGTTGAATATCAGTATGAGGGTAAACGGAGGCTATCGCGTCAGGAAAGCCTTTTAATCCATCTACACAGGCAACAAGAATATCCTGTACTCCTCGATTTTTTAGCTCTGTCATGACTGACAGCCAGAATTTGGCACCTTCTGTCTGAGCAATCCACATACCCAGTAATTCTTTTTGTCCATCCATATTGATGCCTAAAGCAAGGTATACGGACTTGTTAATCACATTGGAGTGCTGACGGACTTTGACAACAATACAGTCAAGATAGACAACAGGATAAAGGCTATCTAAGGCTCTATTTTGCCACTCAGTCACTTGCTCAATCACAGCATCGGTAACTTTGCTGATGAGAGATGCTGAGACATCGGCATCGTACATTTCTTTGAAGAAGGCTACAATTTCCTATTAGTCATTCCTTTTGCATACAGTGAGAGGATTTGGTCATCCATACTGGTGATGCGTGTTTGGTGCTTTTGATAATTTGTGGCTCAAATGAACCTTCTCGATCACGGGGAATATCTAAAGCCAGTTGTCCATCTTGAGTTGTAATGGTTTTAGAACTAAACCCATTACGGCTATTTGAGCCTTTCCTGGACTGATGCTTTTCATAACCGAGATGGTCTGAAAGTTCAGTATTGAGTGCAGTTTCAATCATGAATTTTTTAAAGACTGCTGTCATTTGGTTTAAGTCTTCTGGTGTTTTTAGACCTTTAGCCAATTCGGCAGCCATACTTTTGATTGTTGCTTCATCCATGTGAAGTACCTTTTGTAATTATCCTCTGAAGGATAAATGAAAATTAAGTACTTACACAAAATTTAGAACAGTCCCGGTGCACAACGTAAAGCGCAACAACAGCAACATATTGAACCAGCAGCTGCTTCGGAAATCGCAACCGAACAGCATTAACGGATTTTAGATCCTGACAAACTTCTCATGCGCGAAGTTTGTCATCTGCCTTCCCAAATTAAAGCGCTAATTATTACTCACCTTTCCCCCAAAACTTCCACTTATCTTTTGGGCAGATATAGGCTTGCTCTGAGACAGAAACCAGTTGTCTCGATTCTAAGTCATAGACCTTGAATTGGCATTTCTGGTTTTCATTTTCTCCCAATATTTCATACTCGCGGCCTGCTTGTGGCTTAAATGAAGCTTCCGTATTCTCACATCCATCGACCAGTTTGGCTTTACCTGTAGTACGCTCTGTACCTACTACAAATCCATGCAGGCTGATCGGTTGATTAGCAGTCACCACATATTCCTTATAGGTCACCATCTGATAGGTATTAAAATTCTGCTCAATGTCCTTTTGTATGATTGTTCGTGGCATACCAATCGAATAATTCATATTGATTCGAGTATAGGTTTTAAAAGCATTCCATGCCCCGTAGCCACTTAAATTTTCACGTATGCCCTGTTTTCTATTTTTACAATCAAAAGTATGCTGCATATATATTTGCTGACCATTTTGACCATATAAACGGACTCTGGCTTGTGTTGAAGGATTAAAACTGACGACTCCCTTCTGATTGAGTGGACTCTCAAATTCTTTTGCTTTACTTAAATTGGAGAAGACCAAGAGCAAAACAGCGAGATAAATTTTGTTTTTCATCATTGGAATGACTCGACTTGTTATTCTTCAATTTTTATTTATAACCCTATCGCATAAGTAACGATATCAACCCATATTGATTGATATCGTTAGATTTATCCAGCAATCAATTCATGCTATTAGCACTTACAGCCAATATTCTCGATGGGCATTTGATCTTGCAATAATAATTCCAGACTTTGTTTTTCAATACCATACATGGCTTTTAAAGCTTGGATCTGCTGCATAATCTTGGCATCGGGCTGTTGAATTTGTTTGCGTTTGGTCGCTAATATCATTTTATTCTTACTGGTATGCTCCAAAGAGACAAACTCGAATACCTTAGTTTCATAACCATAGGCTTTTAGCAATAAGGCACGCAAAGTATCGGTCAGCATTTCCGCCTGTTGCCCCGCATGAATTCCGAATTGCAACATTGGCTGTAACACCTCTGGGCTTTGCAGCTGTGGACGGAGTTCCTTATGGCAACATGGTGCACACATAATCATTGACGCATTCAGACGAATACCGGTATGAATGGCGAAGTCAGTGGCAATATCACAGGCATGTAAGGCGATCATCACATCCAGCTTTTCAGGTTGATAACTCCGCACATCCCCTTCAAAAAAATCAAGATGATTAAAATCGACTTGATCAGCTACATTCTTGCAAAACTCAACCAAATTTGAACGTAGCTCAACGCCCGTGATTAACGGGGTTTTCTGTTGCGCTTGCAGATAATCATATAAGGCAAAGGTCAAATAGCCCTTTCCTGAACCAAAATCGACAATATTCAATTCTTGCTGCGATGCATCAATCTGCTCATAGGCATGTGAAAAGATTTCAATGAATTTATTAATCTGTTTCCACTTACGTGCCATGCTTGGAATGATGTGTCCTTTTTCATCGGTAATCCCCAGATGTTTTAAAAATGGACTCTGCTGTTGCACATAACGTTGCTTTTCACGATCATGCTGCTGTTCAACTTTGAGGGTTGACACTTGTTTTTTCTGAGTATTCAACATGGCTTTCTTTTTATTTTTCTTGAGTTGAACATCTTGATCAGAAGTGAATAGATTGGCTTGCTTAGACAGGTTCAATAGCTCAGCAATTTTTTCTAAACCTTCATCAATCGCATAGTTTTTGGTCATGTCTTGTGTAGTGTAATGATATAAGCAAGACAAGCTTGCCTGACCCTGTAGTTCAATTACACGGAAGGTCATCTTTTCTAATTGCGCCATTTCGCCTTTGTACTGACTCAAAATCAGACGATCAAAGCTTTTATTTTCAATAGATTGCTGGATATCCAAGAAAAACTGCTGTTCTTGTTCAAAAGAAAAATTCGGCGCAAACATAATGAAAACCTGACAAATAGAAACTAAATTTTAAAGCGTCTTACTTTAAAAGGGAAATTGCATTACGATACAGTTGTATTTTTATGCAATATGACTGCGCCTGATGAACACAAACACATTACTGGACTATGACCCCAAAGAAGAACTGATGAATGCCTATAGTCATGGGGCTGGCGCAGTACTGGCTTTAATTGCCTCAGTCTTTTTGATCATCAAAGGCTATGGCCTGCCTTTGGGACAATGGATCAGTTTATGGGTCTATGGCTTTAGCTTGGTATTATTACTGAGTAGTTCCATGCTGTATCACTTTGCCCAAGACGAACGCAAACGTTATTGGTACAAGAAACTGGATCATACCGCGATTTACTATCTGATCGCAGGCACCTATACCCCTTTTCTCAGTATCGCCATTCCAACGGCCAAAGCGCATTATTTACTGATTGCCTTATGGGTCATTGCCCTGATCGGTACACTGTTTAAGCTGGTCTTCATTCATCGCTTCCAAAAACTTTCTTTAGCCGCCTATTTAGTCATGGGTTGGCTGGCTGTTTTGGTTATGGATGATATGCAACATTACCTGTCTAAAGAAGCGGTACAACTGCTGATTGCAGGGGGATTGGCTTATACCATCGGCACATTGTTTTATGCCTTAAAAAAGGTAAGATATACCCACGCAATTTGGCATGTTTTTGTGCTATTAGGGGCAGGATTACACTTTTTGGCAATCTATTGTTATGTATTATAAGTCCATATATAGCATTAAGTTTTCGAAGTAAAACTGCACATTCAAAAGGAATTTTTCAAGACAGTCATTAGGGGCTGTTGACGTTTCATCCATACATTGCGTTATTGGCTAAAACGACATAAACAAGGTATGAAACGCAGGCAATGGTATCCCCTTGTCAAGTTTCATAACGCAGTTTAGAGAAGTTTTAGCCATAACCCTGAGCAAGAGCAAAGCCCTGCTTTAATTGCAGTACAAGGCGAAGCTCAAGGACAGGGATATTTTTGCCGTTACTGCGTTATATCTTGCTTACTTAGAATGACTAAGTTTCGCAAGGCATTCCTTGTACCGCCTAAAAAATTCCCACTGTCGCAATGAGAGCTATAGCTCGTAAAGTGAAATGGCCGCAGCCCCTATATGTTCTTGAATAAATAACATGAAGGTCTTGTATGTCGTCGAGCACTACGACGGCCACCCCAGAAGTGGCCAGTAATTCAAAAGTAAGGGTATTATTTGCCAGCCTTGTCGGTACCACGATTGAGTTTTTTGACTTTTATATCTATGCCACAGCTGCTGTTCTGATTTTTCCACATTTATTTTTCCCTGAAAGTAGCGATGGCGCTGCGGTACTCAAATCACTGGCAACCTTTGCCATCGCCTTTATTGCTCGTCCCATTGGTGCAGCACTCTTTGGACATCTTGGTGATCGGATCGGACGTAAAGCCACGCTGGTTGCAGCCTTGCTCACGATGGGAATTTCTACCGTGTGTATCGGTCTGCTTCCGACCTATGCACAAATTGGTCTCGCTGCCCCATTATTGCTTGCCCTATGCCGTTTAGGCCAAGGTTTAGGCTTAGGTGGTGAATGGAGTGGTGCCGTACTGCTTGCCACTGAGAACGCGCCAGAAGGCAAGCGCGCTTGGTATGGTATGTTCCCGCAATTAGGAGCGCCGCTTGGCTTCATCCTTGCTACGGGTTCATTTCTGTTACTGAATGCTTTTATGTCGGAACAAGCCTTTATGACCTGGGGCTGGCGTATCCCATTTATTGCCAGTGCAGCATTGGTCTTGATCGGTTTATACATTCGCTTAAAACTACATGAGACCCCAGCCTTCCAAAAAGTATTAAACAAGCAAAAAGAAGTGAATGTCCCTTTTAAAGAAGTCATGACCAAACACTTACCCATGCTGATTCTTGGCACCATTGCTGCCATTTGTACTTTCGTGGTGTTCTATCTGACCACTGTGTTCGCACTGAATTGGGGAACCACTAAACTTGGTTATGCACGGGGCGACTTCCTTGTGTTACAACTGGTGGCGACCCTATGTTTTGCCGCCTTTATTCCACTGTCGGCAATTTTGGCAGAAAAATTCGGTCGTAAAAATACGTCGATTGCGGTGTGTATTCTTTCTGCCCTATTCGGATTATGTTTTGCTCCGCTATTAGGTTCAGGTAGTCCAATTTTAGTGTTCTTGTTCCTGTGTATTGGTCTTTCGATTATGGGCCTAACCTATGGGCCAATTGGTACGGTCTTATCTGAGATTTTTCCAATTTCCGTCCGTTATACAGGTTCTGCATTAACCTTTAATCTGGCCGGTATTTTTGGAGCATCCTTTGCGCCCTACATTGCAACAAAATTGGCAGAAAGTTATGGGCTTGGTGCAGTTGGATTATATCTCAGTGTTGCTTCAATCCTCTCCCTGATTGCATTTTTAATGATTCGTGAAACCAAATATGAAGATGTAAATAATCATATTTAGAATCTTTATTCAGATGGTCTATACAATATCAATTTGGACCATCTGAATTACCATTTAAATCATCATTTTTATCTTATAAAGTTACATTTAGGATAGCATTCATCCAAATATTTTTTATGCTAAAATAATCGCCTTCATTTTTCTTAGACGATTGTGTTATGTACGCAGTGATTATCGTTGCCGTATTTTTAATCAGCTTTTTATATACCTATCTACGCGGTAAAGAGCGCTTAAAAGCATCTCGACAATTATTTGACCATTCGACATTTTTAGCGCCAATCAACATGTTTATGACTGGCTTTTCCAAGTTGCCAAACCAGCCTTTCTTCGATGTGGCGCAGTTTCCAGAACTCAAACCATTGCAAGATAACTGGCAAGTGATTCGTGAAGAAGCAATTCAGCTCCAGAATCAAATCAAAGCCTCTGAAAAAAATAATGATGCAGGCTTTAATACCTTTTTTAAACGAGGCTGGAAGCGCTTTTATCTGAAATGGTATCAAGACAGCCATCCCTCTGCGCAACAACTTTGCCCAAAAACAGTTGCTTTATTAGAAAGTATTCCTTCCGTCAAAGCGGCAATGTTTACTGAACTACCGTCTGGGAGTTATTTAGGTAAACATCGTGATCCCTATGCAGGTT
Source organism: Acinetobacter colistiniresistens (assembly GCF_024582815.1). Classification (NCBI taxonomy): domain Bacteria; kingdom Pseudomonadati; phylum Pseudomonadota; class Gammaproteobacteria; order Moraxellales; family Moraxellaceae; genus Acinetobacter; species Acinetobacter colistiniresistens. Next base: position 1,384,007 of record NZ_CP102099.1, on the reverse strand, counting down.
CTGTCCGTTATCATCTTGGTTTGGTAACACCGAATAGCGATGATTGTTTTATTGAAGTCGATCAGGAACGCTATAGCTGGAGAGATGGCGAAGCCACCGTGTTTGATGAAACCTATGTGCACTGGGCAGAAAACAAAACTGATGAAACGCGTATTATCTTGTTCTGTGATATTGAGCGTCCAATGAAATGGGGCTGGGCACAGCGGTTTAATCACTGGTTTGGCCGCAATGTCATGTCTGCTGCAAGCTCGCCCAATGATGATCAAGACAAGACTGGTTTTATTAACCGTATTTTTAAATATGGTTATGCAGTACATCATTATGGCCGTGGCCTAAAAGAGCGTAACCGTCCGCTGTACTATGTGTCAAAATGGTTACTATTTGCCATCCTGATTGGCTTGATTTTGCTGCCAAGCCTTCTATAAGCTACTGTGTTTTCCATAAAAAAAGAGATGCTAATGCATCTCTTTTTTTATGGAAAACACACTGATGTTAATTTGCTTTTGCTGTTTGTGTACTTGTCTGGGCCGCAGCAGCATTCGCCGCTTGAACAGCTGCTTCACCAATGAGAGCAATCTTCGCCTTCTCTTGGCTTTGTGCTGACAATGCAGGGTTTGATGCCACAATACGGTTAATATTTGCTGAATTTGCAGGTGCAATAGCGGCTGTTTGCATTACGATTGGACGATTCTCAGTGTCACCCAAGGTATAGCGAATACCAGTACGTGGACTAATGACGGTGGTCACTTCACGTTTGACTTGTGCTTCAGCGGTATTACTACCCTTTGCTGCCAGTACTTTATCCACTGTTGTGGTTTGTGGCGCATCATCTGCAAATGCAAAACCCGATACTGCAACACTTGCCAAAATTAAAAGTTGTAATGGTTTTTTCATTGTCTTCCCGCTTTTAATGCGAACTCAATCAAGATCTCTAAGTGCAATTATGAAACTACAAAGCGTGCCTAGACTCAAGTAAATTCTCGTAAAAAAAGCAGAGCTTCATGCTCTGCTTTTTTATTTTAGCTCAACCTATGTCGCTGCCTAGATTTTGCCGTGACACTGCTTGTATTTTAAACCAGAACCACACGGGCAAGGTGCATTGCGGCTCTCAGGCACAGGGAATTCATTCGTATTGGCAAATCCTTCCGTTTCCTCAGAAATAGTCACTTCACCCGTTAAACCATCGACATCATCATGCTCAAATGAAAGGCGCATCGATTCCGCCTGACGTTGTTGCTGTGCTTCAAGTTCTGCCAATTCTTCTGCCGTCGGGACATGAACACGAGATAAATCCGTCACCACATCGGACTTGATCACACCCAACATATTTACAAACAAGTTAAAGGCTTCTTTCTTGTATTCTTGCTCAGGATTTTTCTGTGCGTAGCCACGTAAGTGAATCCCTTGACGCAAATAATCCATCGCAGCCAAATGATCTTTCCAATGACGATCCAGTGAGTTCAACATAAAGTGACGTTCAAGCATTGCTGCCGATTCATCACCCATTTGCTCACGACGTTGGCGATAGCGATTAATGACTTCATCAGAAATACGAGCCACTAAGCCTTCTTCATCCAAACGACGATCTTGGTCTAACCATTGCTGTACAGGAAGTTCGATACCTAAATCACTATGTAAGGCACTTTCCAGACCTTCAATATCCCATTGGTCATGAATCGACTCAGGTGGAATAAAGTTTGCAATCAAACCTTTCACCACTTCCTGATGCATTTCTTCGATATAGTCTTGAAGTGTGCTTTCAGCTAGAACTTCATCACGTTGTGAATAAATGATCTTACGCTGTTCGTTATTTACATCATCGTACTTCAACAAGTTTTTACGAATATCAAAGTTACGGGCTTCAACCTTACGCTGGGCGTTTTCGATTGAACGACTGACCATTTTATGTTCAATGGCTTCACTTTCTTGCAAGCCCATTGCACGCATCATGGCAACCACGCGATCACCCGCGAAGATACGCATCAAGTCATCTTCAAGTGATAGATAGAAGCGTGATACACCTGGGTCACCTTGACGACCTGCACGACCACGCAACTGGTTATCAATACGACGTGATTCATGACGCTCAGAACCAATGATATGTAAACCACCAGAACTTAAAACATCTTCGTGATCTTTTTCCCATTGCGCCTGTAAACGGGCTTCGTCTTCAGGGGTCGGGTTTTCAATTTTGGCAAGCTTGGCTTTCCAGTTACCACCCAGCAAGATATCGGTACCACGACCTGCCATGTTGGTGGCAATTGTTACCGCATTCGGACTACCCGCTTGCGCAATAATATCCGCTTCACGTTCGTGTTGTTTTGCGTTCAAGACTTCGTGATGAATACCAGCTTGTAGCAACTTAGAAGACAAGATTTCACTGGCTTCAATGGTTGCTGTACCAATCAAGATCGGTGCAACACCCTGCTGACGAATATTGGTAATTTCTTCAATAATCGCGGTGTATTTACCATTACGGTTTAGATAGATTAAATCGTTATGATCGACACGAACCATTGGACGGTGTGTTGGAATAATCACAACGTCTAAGCCATAAATTTCTTTCATTTCCGCAGCTTCAGTATCGGCAGTACCGGTCATCCCTGAAAGCTTTTTATACAGACGGAAATAGTTCTGGAAAGTTGTAGTTGCAAGGGTTTGGTTTTCAGGTTGAATTTCCATGTTTTCTTTGGCTTCAACCGCTTGATGCAGACCTTCAGACCAGCGACGACCTGGCATGGTACGACCCGTACTTTCATCCACAATAATGACTTCTTCTTTCTGCGTCTGTGGATTCACACCGATGATGTAATGCACATTCTTTTGATAAAGATAATGCGCACGAATTGCAGCGGTGACATGGTGTACCAAATTCAGGTTGGTTGCTGAATACAGGCTCTCACCCTCAGCCAACAAGCCCATTTCAATCAGTTTTTGTTCAACTGTTTCATAACCAACTTCAGTCATTTCAACTGAGCGTTGTTTCTCATCGACCCAGAAATGTCCGCCATCAGCCACTTTTTCTTCTTTCTGTGGACGTAATGTTGGAGGAATTCTGTTAATCAGCTGATAAAGATGAGATGAATCTTCACTTTGGCCTGAAATAATCAACGGCGTACGTGCTTCGTCAATCAAGATTGAGTCGACTTCATCGATGATGGCATAGCTTAAACCACGTTGCTTTTTCTCTTGCAGAGAAAACACCATGTTGTCACGAAGATAGTCGAAACCGAACTCGTTGTTGGTTCCGTAGGTAATGTCGGAAGTATAGGCTTGTGCTTTTTCATCTGGCATTTGCATCGAGTAAATCACCCCAATGCTAAGGCCTAAGAATTCGAATAATGGACGGTTTAACTCAGCATCACGTTGTGCCAAGTAGTCGTTCACGGTAATCACGTGAACACCCTGACCGCTCAATGCATTCAGATAACAGGCCAAAGTACCCATCAGGGTTTTACCCTCACCTGTACGCATTTCGGCAATCTTACCTTCGTGTAAGGTAATACCACCAATTAACTGCACGTCATAATGGCGCATGCCCATGACACGTTTTGCTGCTTCACGACACACCGCAAACGCTTCTGGCATTAATTTATCTAAACTTTCGCCATTGCTAAAACGCTGTTTGAATTCTGGAGTTTTTGCAGAGAGGTCTGCATCGTTAAGAGCAGATATCGTCGGTTCAAGCGCATTGATTTGTTCAACAATTTTACGCATGCGTTTGAGCTCACGCTCATTTTTTGTACCGAAGATACCTCCGATCAGACTTGCCAACATGAATAAACTCTCTAATCCTGTTTGTTATAAGGTTTGTCAATAACAACAAACCCTAGGTCGGTTAATTTTTTCTTAGCTGTTATTATGGAGTCAGAAATAAGAACTACAAGTGCTTTGCATTCAAACAGGCAAAAAAATCTGCGAGGCGATTCTGACGTCACATCACTAAAGATGCGTTAATGTAGCAAATTTGCATTTAACTTACATCGATTTGAATGTGAATTTCTGCTCATTTTTTAACAAGATCAATAATCAATATCTCAAAAGTTCATAATAAAATACAAAAACAATAATTTTATTTATAAAGTAGATCCTGCATATTGGAAGCAGATAGAAAACATAAAGAATGTATAGAGGACTGATCATGACATTACGTTTAGGCGATACCGCCCCGAATTTCCAGCAACAATCAAGCCAAGGCGACATTGATTTCTATGGCTTTTTAGGTGATAGCTGGGGAATCCTTTTTTCCCATCCTGCGGACTACACCCCAGTCTGTACCACCGAACTCGGCTACACTGCAAAGTTAAAAGATGAGTTTGACAAGCGCGGCGTAAAAGCCATTGCCCTTTCAGTGGATGATGTCGAATCACATAAAGGCTGGATTCAGGACATTAATGAAACACAAAATACCACAGTTAATTTCCCGATCATTGCCGACAAAGATCGCAAGGTGTCTGAACTATATGGATTTATTCACCCAAATGCCAGTGAGACCTTAACTGTACGTTCATTGGTGATTATTGATCCAAATAAAAAAGTGCGTTTGATTATTACCTATCCAGCTTCAACAGGTCGTAACTTTAATGAAGTGCTGCGTGTCGTCGACTCACTACAGTTAACCGATAACCACAAAGTGGCAACACCAGCGAACTGGCAGCAAGGTGAAGATGTGGTGATTGTGCCTTCATTGAAAGATGAAGAAGAAATCAAACAACGCTTCCCGAAAGGCTATAAAGCCGTCAAATCTTATCTAAGACTCACGCCCCAGCCTGAGTGAGGATCAAACGAGCAACGCTCGTTCCTGAGAAGCGACTGAAGCTTCGCAAGAAGTCGAACAGCTATGCTGTGAGTTAAGAAATTAAAGCGCAATCGCATCTGTAATAAATAAATCCAATCAAGATTGAATAACATGCATCTCAGCCTATTCTCTGAATAGGCTTTTTCTGTACCGCTTAAATTTATTTTGGTATTTTTTTAATCAATACGTTATAAGAATAATTCGATCCGCTACAGAATAAAAACAGCATCATGATCTATAACATTCACCATCTTCATTGCGGAAGTTTTTGTCCAGTCTGCGCTCCCCTGTTTGGACAAAAGGGCTGGAAAGCCCACTTGGTCTGCCATTGCCTCTTGGTTGAAACGGATCAAGGCTTGGTATTAATTGATACAGGCTTAGGTACACAAGATTATTTACATACCGAACAACGCTTAGGCCGTTTACTGAAACAATTCGGTTCGATTGTGCCGAACCTCAAACTGACCGCCATTCAGCAAATTCAGCAACTCGGTTTTAACCCAAGTGATGTCAGACATATTTTTGTGACTCATCTGGATTTTGACCATGCTGGTGGAATTTCCGATTTCCCCAATGCGACCATACATCTCTTAGCTGCGGAGTTTAATGCCACCCAATTACTCACAACTAAGGGAAAATTGCGCTATAAAACAGAACAATTTAAACAGCATCGTCATTGGAACTTTGCTGAACACAACGATGGCGAGCCATGGTTTAACCTGCAAAAAGTCCAAGGGCTTCCTTTATTTCACGATGAGATTTTAATGATTCCCCTAATCGGGCATACGGCTGGGCACTGTGGCATTGCGATCAAAAAAGTGGATGGTTGGATGTTATTTTGTGGTGATGCCTACTACACCCATCTGGAGCTCAATCCGAAAAATAAATTGAGAGCCCTCAACCTGACTGAACGTTTATTGGCTGAAGATAACCGACTGCGTTTGCACAACCTCAAACAGTTACAATATCTCGCTCAACAAGAGCCAAGCATTGAGTTAATTTGTGCGCATGATCCAGTCGAATTCAATCGTTATCAATAATATGAAAACAACGCTCATTACCGTTACGCTCATTTCAATACTTAGCTTAGGTGGATGTATGAAACATCCTAGCCTAGATGGTGAGCAACGTCCAAAAAACTGGGGAACGCTCATTTCACCAACGCATAATTTTTATCAAATTAGCAATGATGTGTTCCGCAGTGACCAACCCAGTAATGAATTGATCCCTATTTTGAAGAAATATAAAATTGAGACCGTCATTAATCTACGTTCTAGAAATGAAGATGCCAAAGTTTTAAAAGATCAACCTTTTAATCTGGTGCATATTCCCATTTATACTTGGGCGATCAATCGTGAAGACTTATTAGAAGCAATGCGTGCCATTCAAACGGCCAAACAAAATAATCAAAAAGTATTGGTACATTGCTATCACGGTTCTGATCGTACTGGGGCAACCATTGCCATGTACCGTATTATTTTTGAAAACTGGTCCATTGATGAGGCAGTGAAAGAAATGAAACAAGGTGGTTACGGCTTCCATGTGATCTGGAAAAACATTGATCCTTTATTCAGCCCTGAAAATGTAAAATGGATTCAACGACAACTGTCGAATCCATCTTCTTAGTCCACGAATCCAAAGAGTCTTACTTATCGCTGGTCAAGTGGAACCCAGTCAATCACCCAAGCCGATTTCATATTCAAGCTTTCATCAGAGGTAATCTTCTTACGGGTTGCATCCGCAATATCACGATCTTTGGCTGGGCCAACCATAATGCGAATTCCTTTCGAAGTCGGACTAGTAGTTACTTTATAGCCTTTAGCACGTAATTTAGACACCACAGCATCGGCATTGGCTTGGTTCGCAGCCAATGCGACTTGCACCATCCATTTCTTATCGCCATTTTCCATGAGATCACGTGCTTTTTCTGCTTCAGCCTTTTTCTCAGCTTCGGCTTTACGCTTGTCCTCTGCTGCTTTCTTGTCTGCTTCAGCTTTACGCTTGTCTTCTGCTGCTTTCTTGTCTGCTTCAGCCTTACGTTTTTCCTCTGCTGCTTTCTTCTCAGCTTCAGCCTTACGTTTGTCTTCCGCCGCTTTCTTATCAGCTTCAACCTTACGTTTTTCCTCTGCTGCTTTCTTCTCAGCTTCAGCCTTACGTTTGTCTTCGGCTAACTTCTTGTCAGTATCAGATTTCTGCTGATCATTTTTTTGCTGTTCAATTCGCTTCTTTTCATCGGCTTTACGTTTGTCTTCTGCAAGGCGCTGTGCCTTGGCTTTTTCATCTTCAACAAGCTCTGGTGGAATATTGTCTGAACTTTCCTGAGCCGCTGCTCGACGCGCGTTAATCGCCGCGTATTCCTCTGCCGCCTTACGTGCTGCCGCTGCTTCCGCTTGCTGCTGCATCTTTAAAAATTCAGCAGCACGTGCTTCTTGTTCTGCAACCGCTTTTTCACGCGAACGGCGTTGTTCTTCCAGCAAACGTTTTTCAGTTTCAACATCAACGGCCAAAGGCTGTAATGACACCATTTCACTGTCTTGAGCAGGCTGAGCTGTTTTCGGCTTAGACTCTGTTTTGGGAATCGGATGAGTAACGGGCGCGTGAGTCTGATCTTGCTCTATTTCTTGATTACCTTTCAGAAGTAATGCTGCCAATAAAACACCACCACCTAATAGAACAACGCCACCCATCCAGCGTTGCTTGTTATTCATCGACATTCTTCTAAATACTCCCAGACCGCTTCTAAAGTATGAAACGAACCACAGACTAAAATCAGCTGATTGTTATGACCTTGTTTCAGCGCAGTTTCAAACGCTTGCTGGATACTGCCAAACTCATACACCTGTTGCCCTTGCAATGCTTCTTGGATTTGCTGCACTGGAGCGGCTCTAGGCACATCTAAATTAGCAATAAACCAATCTTTTACTGTTGTTTTTAGTAAATCAGTGACCGAAGGAATGTCTTTATCAGCCAACATTGAAAATACAGCAACAACTTCTGTGTACTGTTTATTGTATTTTAAGAATTTTCGCAACTGCTTCAATAAAAATTCGACGCCATGTGCATTGTGGCCTGCATCAAAAATCACAGTTTTATCTTGAATCTGGCGTATTTCAAAACGGCCTTGCAAGCGAGCCTGTTGAATACCGGTGGTAATTGCTGCTTGAGAAACCTCAACTCCACTCACCAATACCGCAGCCACAGCAGTTGAAATATTTTCTAGCGCAAGCTGACCAACAGGAAGTTTTAAAGTTGTACCCGACGATGCAAATGACCATGTTTCGCCGTCATCATTGAGCTGATAAAAATAATCACGATCTAAGGCGTATAATTGCGCTTGGGCATCATTCACTTTATCTTGAATAGCTTGTGGAAGTTGCTGCTGCCCCGCAAATACCACTGGAATATTTGGACGGATAATGCCAGCTTTCTCAAATGCAATTTTTTCAACGGTATCACCCAACCAATCAACATGGTCTAAGCCAATGTTGGTAATCACGGCAATATCAGGGTCAATCACATTGACGACATCAAGACGGCCACCCAGACCAACTTCGAGTACCCAGACATCACATTGTTGTTGTTTAAAAATAACAAAAGCAGCCAACGTGGTTGCTTCAAAAAAAGAAAGACTTAATCCACATTCACGACGGGCCTGATCGACTAAAACAAACGCATCTACCAGACTTTGGTCATCGACCTCTGCACCTGCCAGCTTTACCCGTTCATTAAAACGGTAAATATGCGGTGATTGGTAAAGACCGACTTTATAACCTTGTGCATTTAAAATCGCAGCTAAAGTGGTTGTGGTTGAGCCTTTGCCATTGGTACCTGCAACAGTAAATACTTTGGCCGTAAGTTGCATTACATCCAACTTTTCAGCAACAGGAATAACGCGTTCTAAACCTAAATCAATGCCTGTAACGTGAACATGGCCCCAATAATCGAGCCATGTTGTTAATGTATCCGTTGAATGTGGAGCGTGCGGTCTCAAGGTAAGTTCATCAGTTTTGCAACAAGTCTGTATACAGTATCACGTAATGCATGACGATGAACAATTTGATCGACCACACCATGATCAAGCAAGTATTCTGCACGTTGGAATGGTTCTTCCAGTTTTTCACGCACAGTTTGTTCGATGACACGTTTGCCTGCAAAGCCAATCATGGCTTTCGGTTCAGCAATATGGACATCACCGAGCATGGCCAATGAAGCGGTCACGCCGCCATATACAGGATGAGTCAATACCACGACATAAGGAACACGGGCATCTTTCATTTTCTGGATTGCCGCAGCAGTACGCGCCATTTGCATCAAAGACAACATGCCTTCCTGCATACGTGCACCGCCCGAAGCAGCAAAACAGATCATCGGTTGATGTAAGGCAATCGCACGCTCAGCGGCTTGTACAAAACGGTCACCAACCACAGTTCCCATTGAACCTGCCATAAAATCAAACTCAAAGGCACACGCAATGAGATCTAGACCTTTTAAAGAGCCCTGCATCACCACAAGTGCTTCGGTTTCATCGGTTTTGTCTTGTGCTTCACGAATACGATCTGGATAAGGTTTGCTATCTACAAACTTTAAGGGATCTTTGGCTCCAAACTCTTGACCTAGCTCAGCGTTGACCTGATCAAAGAACCAGTTCAAACGATCGCGCGCACGCATATGTAAGTGCTCATCGCACTGTGGACACACATAGGCATTAAATGACATTGCAGTACGTGTCACTAATGCATGGCATTCTGGACACTCAATCGTTGGCTCAGTAAAGGTCGCTTTGAATGTCTGCTGTTGATCTGCAACCTGAATACCAGGGACATGACGTTCCGTCCAAGGTGTTGAAGGGTTAAGGACCTTCCCTGATGTTAATTCTTGACTCATACTAACTCATCGAGCGCAGCTCGAAGCTCCTTCACTTTATTCACCGTCTGTTGCGCAGCTTGATCGGCTGGCAATGTCGCAAAAGATTTAACGAAAGCACTTCCTACAATCACGGCATCAGCAACCTGACCCATCGCTTTTGCAGACGCTGCATCACTAATTCCAAAACCGACGCCCACTGGCACATTGGTCTTAGACTTAATTTTTGCAATACGTGCTGCAGCTTCGGAGGTATCTAGAGTGGCTGCACCAGTGACACCTTTCAGTGACACGTAGTAAACAAAGCCACTGGCTTGATTGACCACATGCTGGATACGTTGATCGGTTGAGGTTGGCGCAAGCAAGAAGATCTGATCCATTCCATTTTGTTTAAGAACTTCACCTAATTGTTCTGACTCTTCTGGCGGCAAGTCCACCAAAAGTACACCATCAACACCACAGTCTTTCGCATAAGCCACAAACTTGTCATAACCAATCACTTCGACAGGATTTAAATATCCCATCAAAACAACAGGTGTCGTTTGATCTTTTTCACGAAAGGCTTTCACCATATCCAATGCATCTAAAGTACTGGTTCCACCTGCCAAAGCACGCTCAGCGGCTAAAGCAATCACAGGACCATCTGCCATTGGGTCAGAAAATGGGAGCCCCAGTTCAATGACATCAACCCCTGCGTCCACCATTTGATGGAGTAAAGGAACAGTCACCTGTGGATGCGGATCACCTGCCATCACATAAGAAACAAGCGCTTTACGTTGCTGAGATTTAAGCTGTTCAAAACGAGTGGCAAGACGTGACATAGGATTATGCTTTCCTTGATTTATATAAATTGAGGAGTTGTTTGTAGTCATACAAAAACACTGCATTGTAACGCTATTTTTTGTTCATTGAACAGAGTTTGACGTGATTGCGACCGTGAATCTTGCGACTTACAACGCCTCGTGTACATTTATCTATATTTTGAGTTTTTTCTCAATGATCAAAGCTTCCTAATTTCAGGCTGATTACATGACATTTTAGAAATCGGCCAAGCTCCTTTATACTAGCCGCAATTTTTAAGTTTTCTTTTTATTTTTTATGTCTGCCCACTCTCAGGAAAAAGTACAAAGCAGTGCTCTTGCTTTGCTACCGCTATTGGTATTTTTGATCATCTTTCTCGGGAGTGGTGTCTATCATTCAATGATCGGGACAGAATTTGCCTTTTATCAGGTCAAAGCACCTGTAGCCGCGATTCCAGCCGTTATTTTAGCTTTGCTACTATACAAACAAAAACTCAATGCAGCCATTGAAGAATTCCTAGAAGGTGCCAGTCATCCCAATCTGATTTTAATGTTTATGGTGTTTATGCTGGCAGGAGCTTTTGCCAGTGTTTCCAGTGCCATTGGCAGTGTCGATGCAACCGTACAGTTAGGGCTGTCACTGATTTCGCCAGAATTTGTGTTACCCATGCTGTTTATCATTGCTGCGTTTATTGCGACCGCAATGGGAACCTCTATGGGCACCATTGCAGCCTGTGCCCCCATTGCCTTTGGTTTCGCCCAAGCCACAGATATTGCACCCGTCTATGCGATTGGTGCAGTCGTCGGCGGCGCCATGTTTGGCGATAACTTATCCATGATTTCAGATACCACCATTGCTGCAACCCGTAGCCAGAATGTTGAACTTCGAGATAAATTCAGGGTCAATGTCTGGATTGCACTTCCTGCCGCGATCATGACCTTGTTGGTCTATATCTTCATGAGTCATGAAGCAGAAGCGATTCAATCCAAGCCCTATGATATTTGGCTGATTCTGCCTTATGTCGTGGTATTTTTTCTTGCTTTTACCCGTTTACATGTATTAGCAGTGCTGATGATCGGCGTGATTTTATCCGGCTTGATGGGACTGATTGAAAAGCCAGATTTTGACCTGCTTAAACTGAACAGTGCAATTTATGATGGCTTTGTTGGCATGTTTGAAGTGGCATTACTTTCCATGTTGCTGGGTGGACTATCTGCCTTGATGCAAAAAGAAGGTGGTTTGCAGTGGCTGATCCAACGCATCTATGCTATTACTCGCCTATTCAAATTTGGCAAACAACGTGCTGGTGAGCTGGGCATCAGCTTTCTGGTGGTCTTTTCGAATTTATTTGTGGCCAACAATACCGTTGCGATTATTTTATCGGGTGATATGGCACGTGAAGTGGCGAAAGAATATGGGGTAGATCCAAAACGTAGTGCCGCATTACTGGATATTTTTTCTTGTGTCATTCAGGGGATTATCCCTTACGGCGCGCAGCTGCTTTTGGCCTGCTCGATTGCCAAACTGTCACCTGTTGAATTGATTAGCAATATTTATTATTGCTGGATTCTTGCGGTTTGTGCAGTGCTTGCCATTGTCTTTAATTATCCACGCCTCAAAACACGTTAAAATAATACAGCGTGTTATAAGTTCTTTATTCATCTGTTGAAATTAACAATGATCATAAGGACGTCCCTCCTAGTTCTCATCGTATTCTAGGATATGCCTTCGGCGAGTTACTTTGGTTTAGCCCAAAGTAACCAAAGGCATCCGTCATCCACATGAGGAGCGATTGAAGCTCCGCAAGGTTCATTTCTTACTTGCGTTTCACCAAAGCTTTAGTCGCTTTGGCTTACTCAGGTTGTGGATGACATTTCCGCGTATCACATTTCATACCATAATTTAAATCAAGCCTAGCGCTATATTTAAAATCTAAAGAGATTTTAAAAACTGCTTAGGCGTAACTCCTGTCCAACGCTTAAATGCCCGTCCAAACGCACTCTGATCAGCATAATTCAACCGCTCCGCAATCTCAGAAAAAGACTTCCCTTGCTGCAAATACAGCTTGCTCTGTTCCAAGCGATACTGATCCAGCACATCCTGAAAATTCAGTTCAAAGGCTTTAAGCTGACGTTGTAAAGTCCGTTCCGAACAATGCAGGCGTTTCGCGACATAACGCTGCAACAGCTCTTCCTGCTGCAATACACCTTGCTCAATAAAGGCATGTATTTTCTGACGAAATTGCTGCTGTTGAACTTCAAAAGAACTAACACTGTTCAATGACTGCTGTGCTTGAGTCGATAACACATGGTTCAGTTGCTGATCTGCGGCAATACTCTTTGCCTTTAAAATCTGATTGGAAAAGCGAATGGCATACTGTCCTTGCTGAATTTGGATCGGACAGCCATAAAATTTCTCAAAATGATAAAGTGCTGTATGCGGTGCATAGCCAAATTGAATAATCTGTGGTGGCACTAAAGCATCTTGCACAATCGACTGCGCAATTTTAAAGATCAAGGCCAGATTAAGCTCATACATTTCCCGATAGTCGCTATAGGATGCGCTCCAAATAATTTGAATATATTCAGGATACTGTTGTACATCAAGCTGTTCTAAATTGGTTTGTTTAAACACCAAAGAATAATAACGTTGCAATAATTGCAATGCTTGCTGCAAGTCAATACTGGTCGATGCCAAATAGCCCATCAATCCCAAATCTTGTAGATTGGCATGTTCAGCCAGCACCAAAGTAATCGGACGAGTGAAGTGCGGCTGAGCGGCCTGTAGTAGTAAGGCATAGCGTTCGACATCAAAGTCTTTTTCATCTGGATTTTCTAAACAGGCTTGAAAGGCTTGCCAAAGCTCAGGTGCAACAACTTTAGACAAATCAACTTGTTCCTGTTGTAGTACGCGATTAAACAAACGCAGATATCCGATTATTATTTTAACTGACATACGCCAATCTCATCCCGATCTGTCGTTATTTGTATAAAACTTGGCTGTAACTGTCAAAACATTTCATCGGAGTTTTTCCATACTGAGTACATGAAGAAAAACAAGGAATAGTCACGATGAATGCACATGTTTCCTATCAAGTTGATCCGGTAGTCAGAACCAAACTGGACTTCCATCTCGATCAAGCACCACGCTTCTGGTTTGGAGGTGATCCGTTCCGCACCCGTATGTTTGATGCTTTAAGCCTGACCTTTCCTGATGGCGAGCGTTATTTTATTGAATGTGTCCGTTTATTCCGCGACAAAATTGATGATCCAGACTTGCAGGAACGTGTGGCTGATTTTATTCGTCAGGAAGCGCAACATGGTCTTGCCCATGACAAAATGAACCAGATCATGAAAGATCAGGGCATGCCTGTAGAACAGTTCACTGCCCGCTTAAAGAAAATCTTTCGATTTGAACTGAAAAATCGCTCTCCTCAATACAACATTGCCATGACTGCAGCAGCCGAGCATCTAACTGCACTGATGGCCGATACCTTTTACAGTAAAAAAGCAACATTGGCCGAAGCAGATCCTTTTGTCCGTGCACTTTTTGCCTGGCATGCGATTGAAGAAATGGAACATCGGGATGTGGCTTTTGATGTAATGCGAGAAGTTGGCGAAGTGCCTGAAACAACTCGTCGTTTTGCCTTGGTCTTTACTACCGTGATGATGTTTGGTTTTACCCTGTATCGTACTGATGTAATGCTCAAAACCGATGGTTTCAACTTAAGACAACGTTTTGATATGGCACGTAAAGGCTTGCCGTGGTTCTTTGGCCGTAACGGTATTTTAACCGCAAAAAGAGCGCAATATCGTGACTGGTTTAAAAAAGATTTTCATCCGAATCAGCATCCGGTGATTCGCCAATACGATGTCTGGATTGACACTTTGGCCAAAACCAATGATCCGATTGCCGCAGGTGAGGCTTTTTGGCAAGCAGGGCTTTAAATCACTTCCTTAAAAAATCCCCTTTCGATTGAGGGGATTTTTATTTTCGTTATTACCACTTCGCATAATGTTGTTCTAACAAACCATATTGGCTATCTAATACCACTAATTCGACTTGGTCATGCGCAATCGTCCCACTGACTTTGGCCTGCCATTGATTAAACTGACTGCCAATTAGGCGCAAGTTAATATTTTCAAAACGGCACCAACCTGTTTCTACCATCAAGTTTAAACAGCCACCTAATGAGCGAATCGACCAAGTATTTTCATTTTGCTGTTCGAATAGCACATCGGTTAAAGGATACAAACGCCCGTTGACCCACAAGGCATTTTCATTACCAAAACTTTCATTCACTCCTGAAGCAAGGTTCAATCCAATCCGACGATCCTGCGCATCACGGAACTGGCAAGACAACCAAAACCAAGCCGTTTCAGGACGTAGGAAACCACAGGTATCGTCTAATGCAGCAAGACTATGCGCATTGAATTCAATCTGTTGTTGATCAGGACTCATAAAGAATCCTTCAACTGCCAGCGTGGTTTGCTTCTGGGTATAGGTCCAGCCATTAATGCCCGTCGGACTACATAAACTGAGTGCGTCGGTACCTGCGCAAAAAATCCGTGCTTTTAACTGAATTTCACCATGTTTGGTGACTTGGATATAACGCACGCCATTGGCATGCTGCATATCGAATTGATAAGCCGATTTTTTAAAAGAGCTTTGACTAAATAAAGGCTGTTCATCCAGTTGTGTTTTTAATGCCAGTGGCTGAATTGCATTCCATTCAATCACTTTTTCAGACTGATGATCATAGACATAGAAAAAGCCATGACCCGCCCAGGATAGATCGACAATTGCGACACCTATACTGTAATTTGCGTGCTGCAAACCACAGAATTTAAATTTCTTATATTTAAGTTGTTTGCGCCAGCCTTTGAGTATCTGACCATAAGGCGTTTTATAGACATAGTCATCCAAGTTAATACGAGAAGGTACTTGCTCAAAACGTCCATAACGCGGTTGACCATTGGCTTGTATTAAATCCATTTTATATTCCATGATTGCGAGGTCGCATCTACGCCCATAATAGACTGTAAGTGATCAAATTTACTACTATTTCTATATAAAGAAGTGCAACTTAATTCACATTCCCCCGATAAATCCAAGCGATTAATAAACTTCTTTAGCTCATAATTTCATCAAAGATTCATACAGAAGTTTTATTTTAAAAAACAATCTTATACCACTCGATCAAAAAACATGACGACTCAACGACTCTTAAAAGCAAATGTACTCTGTCTCATGATGCTGGCTTTAACGGCGTGTAATGACGACAATGATAATAACCAGACACCGACCGTTGAACGCAAAAATCAAAGTATCAACATCCTTGCCTTCAATGATTTTCACGGCAATTTAGAGCCACCAAAACGCTTTATTGAAGCCGATGATCCAAGTGATAACAGCAAAACAGTACGTATCCCAGTCGGAGGGGTCAGTTATTTTGCCGATGCCATCAAAAAACTACGCGCGCAATATCCAAACAATGCCGTCGTGTCAGCAGGTGACTTGATTAGCGCCTCTCCACTCACTTCCTCTCTGTTCCTAGATGAACCCACCATTGAAACCATGAATGACATTCAGATTGATTTCAATGCAGTGGGAAATCATGAGTTTGACCGAGGAACAGATGAATTACGTCGTTTGCAAAATGGTGGCTGTCAGCAGTACACCAGTGCCAAACCTTGTCAAATCAATCCAAAATTCGAGGGTGCAAAGTTTAATTTCTTGGCAGCCAATGTCTCGATGAAGGCTGATCCAAAGAAAACCTTGTTCCCTGCCTATAAAGTCAAAACTTATGGCGGTATTCCAGTTGCCTTTATCGGGATGACCTTGAAAGCTACGCCAAGTATCGTATCGGCGGCAGGAATCAAAGATGTCGACTTTCAGGATGAAGCGGATACCGTCAATGCCTTAATTCCTGAATTAAAGAAACAAGGAATTGAAGCGATTGTAGTTGTCGTGCACGAAGGTGTTGCCCCAAGTACTAAATTTAATAAGAAGACTTGCGATGGTTTAAGTGGCCCACTACTCGGTATTTTGGATCGCCTAGACCCTGCGGTTGACGTGGTGGTTTCAGGTCATACCCATCAATCATATATTTGTGATTACGCGACCAAGAATCCACAAAAACCATTCTTGCTGACTTCTGCGGGGCAATATGGCACGATTATTACCAATATTCAGTTAGAACTGGATGGCAAAACAGGTCATGTGATTAAAAAAGATGCCAAACAAGTCCCTGTTCAAAGTGAAGCCTATAGCTCTGGCGCAACCACAGTAAACTTGACCAATCTGTATGAGAAATTTAATAAAACGCCAAGCATTGAAGCGATTTTAGATAAATATCGTCAAGCAGTCACCACCATTTCAGCACGTGTGGTCGGCACAGCCAACGGTGTTATTAATCGTAATGCAACCGAAAGCGGTGAAAGTGCACTGGGTAATTTAATTGCCGATGCGCAACAAGCGATGGCTTTGAGTGCAAGTAATCAAGGTTCAGACTTTACCCTGATGAACCCAGGCGGTGTACGTGCCGATTTATTGGTGAACAGTAGCAACCAGATTACTTTTGGCGATGTTTTTACTGTACAGCCCTTCGGCAACTCGATTGTCACGGTCAGCCTGACAGGCAAACAAATTCGTGATGTGTTAGAACAACAATGGTCAGGTGCCAATACTGGAACAGTACGTATCTTGCAACCATCGAAAGAGCTCAGTTATTCCTATAAGAAAGACAGCTCGGTTTCACCACGTGCCAGCAATATTTTAGTTGCAGGACAAGCGTTAAATGACAGCAAGGTCTATCGAGTTACGGTAAATAGTTTCCTTGCCGATGGTGGTGATAACTTTACCGTCTTAAAAGAAGGGAAAAATCCAGTTGGTGGTGGGCAGGATATTGATGCGTTAGAGAAATATGTCGCTCAATATTCTCCACTAACTGCACCCAAAACAGATCGAATCAAAGTAATTCCTTGATTACACATAGAATAAAAAACAGGGAAGCCTTTGCCTCCCTGTTTTTCACTACTCGTTTAAATATATTTGAACTTTGAATAACCAAGACACTGAATTAGGCGTCATCATCACTTGCCGGTTCAGACTCCTGCTCGTCGCTATCATGATTTTCTAATTTATTTTCAGCAATTTTTGCAGCTTCATAGCCAGCAAAAGCACTTGCCGCTTTTTCTAGAAAACCCGCATCTGGATCCAATTTATCGACACCTTGTTCAGCGACAATCGCACCCGCAATTTTACCTACTTCATCTAACAGACCCATTTTTATTACTCCAAAGAGTTTTATTTGAGTTTTAAGTCTAATCGGACGAATTGTAAATAGTGCTACAAAAAAGTTGCAATTTGAGAGTGCTATATACGAGATTGGCAACGTTTTATAATTTTTTCTTAAAGTTAAGCTTTCGTTAAGAAGGATCAAATCGGTAAATAGGTATTTTCCCAAATGGTGGGGTTAAACTCGCCTTGAACCAAATGAATATAACGCCCTGCAACATGATCAATCGGGAGACAGTCATCCACATCGATCACACGATCGGTATGCGGCTTATGCCAATCCACCCCAATAAACTGCTTACCTAGCTGTTTTGCAATTATAGCATCTGTTGCAACAACCAAGTGATAATGATGCAACTCACCAAAGATGTCCGCTGAATATCCCCCCAGATTAATCAAATAGAGCTTTTCATCCGAGGCAGAAGGCGCTGCATCAGAAAACAGAATTTGATAATTCACACCTTGCGATTGCACACCTGAAATCTGTGCCCAAGCATCGATATGTAAACCGTTGGCTTCACCAAACCAAGCTTGTTTGAGCTGTGGAATTACCTCTTGCAAAGATGTGCCTATTGCGATTACCACATCATGCACTTCAGTATTGGCTCTTGCATGCCGACCACCCAACATCACCACAAACAAACTTGGCATCGTAAAGACCTACATATCAACCATTTCAACGCCATCAATACGTGCAACCGTCATCAAGTCCTTATCACCACGACCTGAAACTGTTGCAATAATGATTTGATCTTTTGACATGGTTGGCGCAAGTTTAGTGACATAGGCCATTGCATGTGAGCTTTCAAGTGCAGGAATAATCCCTTCAATCTTGGTCAAATCACGGAAACCTTGTAAGGCTTCATCATCGTTGATTGGCACATATTCAACACGGTTCATGTCTTTTAGGAAACTGTGCTCAGGACCAACACCTGGATAATCCAAACCTGCCGAAATACTGTGAGTTTCAATGATCTGGCCTTGCGCATCCGACATCAAGTAAGTACGGTTACCATGTAATACTCCCACATGACCTGCATTTAATGGTGCAGAATGTTTACCTGTTTCAATGCCATAGCCTGCTGCTTCAACACCATACATTTTCACATCCTGATCATTCAGGAACGGATAGAACAGGCCCATCGCATTTGACCCCCCCCCCACACAAGCGACTAAAGCATCTGGCAAGCGCCCTGCTTGTTCTTGAATTTGACGGCGCGCTTCACGTCCAATAATCGATTGGAAATCACGAACCAATTGTGGATATGGATGCGGACCAGCCACGGTACCAATCACATAGTAAGTACTATCAACATTGGTGACCCAGTCACGCATTGCTTCGTTCATGGCATCTTTCAATGTTTTTGAACCACTTTGTACAGGTACCACCGTCGCACCCAGCAAACGCATACGATAGACATTCATGGCCTGACGTTTCACGTCTTCAGCGCCCATGTACACCACGCATTCCATTCCTAAACGCGCCGCAATCGTTGCCGTCGCCACACCATGTTGACCCGCACCAGTTTCCGCAATGATACGCTTCTTACCCGACAGCTTTGCCAATAATGCCTGACCAATGGTGTTATTAACTTTATGCGAACCGGTATGGTTCAGGTCTTCACGTTTCAGGTAAATTTGCGCACCGCCGAGGTGCTGAGACCATCGTTCAGCATAATACAGCGGACTAGGACGACCAACATAGAAGGCAAGATCACGGTCAAATTCAGCCAAGAATTGAGCATCATTCTTCATACGACCATAAAGACTTTCGAGGTCTTCAAGTGCAGCCATCAGCGTTTCTGATACAAAACGTCCACCATGAATACCGAAATGCCCTTGCGCATCTGGAAACTGGGTGTAGTCAATCACTTGATTTTTTTGACTAAGGCTTTGCTGATCCACGTTGGACTCCTTGCATAAATTTTTCAATCAGTTGTTGGTCTTTTATACCTTTTGCGGATTCGACGCCTCCGCTGACATCCACAGCAAATGCCGCTGTAGTATCAATAGCTTCACTGACATTTTCAGGGGTTAAGCCCCCTGCCAAGATGAGTGGAATTTCAAGTTGTGGAAATTGGTTCCAGTCAAAACTGTGCCCTGTGCCACCTTTCAATTCAGGATGCCATGCATCCAACAGCACGGCACTGGCACCTGTGGACTGATAACGTTGAATTTCAGCCACCACATTCAGGTCTGGTTTAACCTGAATGGCCTTATACCAGCGACGTTTGCATTGTGATGCAATTTGTTGGCATTGTTCAGGTGTTTCATCACCATGTAGTTGTAATACATCCAAAGGAACTGAATCAAGCACCGTCTGTATTTCTTTAGCGCTGGCATTTACAAATAAGCCAACCAACTGTACGTAGGGCGGCACCAGCTCTGCCAAGGTTTTTGCCTGCTCAATGCTGACATGACGTGGGCTCGGTGGAAAGAAGACAAAGCCAATCGCATCTGCACCTGACTCGACAACGGCATAGATATCTTGTGCTCGGGTAATTCCACAAATCTTGGCGCGGGTTCGCATTTGGCTTTGGCACATGAGCTGTCCAATTTAAACTGAATATTTTTGAAACTTTGGCATTGTAATGCAATTTGACCCACTTTGGGCAAAGTTCATTCGGAATTGCAATTGTTTAAAAAACGTTAACACTTTATACTTTGCGTAATCTTGCAACAAGTCTAAAGCAAATTCTTTTGCTTATAGGGAAGTTGGTGAAATTCCGACACTGCCCTCGCAACGGTAACATCGAATCACTCATCTCAGCTCAACGCCAAATCACTGCATCGGTATGATGTGGGAAGATGATGAGTAACATCATTTATTTAATGATTATAGTGAAGTCCGGAGACCTGCTTGTTGTTTATTTCCACATTATCATTCACGACGGGTGAATGTCTGGAGTACGCATGTCTACTGCTTTTCAACCAACGCGTTTAGTTGGGGCTATCGCTATTGCGATGGGGTTTTCTTCACCAGCTTTTGCTCAAGATCAATCAAGCGATAAAACTGCAACGCTAGATACGATTGTTGTGACAGCATCAAAAACACCTGAATCAATTAAAAATGTGCCTGCAAGAATCAATGTAATTGATGCGAAAACCATTCATCAAAACCCAATTTCAAACCTCTCTGATCTTATTCAGCTTGATCCTTCTGTTTATGTAAAACAATCAGGTGGTATCGGGCAAATTTCAGAACTCTCTTTACGAGGCACATCACCAGCGCAAACACTAGTCTTACAAGATGGTGCTCGTCTAAACAATCAAAATAACTTATCCCCTTTATTTTCAGCTTTTTTAGATACGTCACATATTCAACAAATTGAAGTACTCAAAGGCCCTGCCTCTGTGCAATATGGCAGTGATGCAATTGGTGGTGTAATTAATATGATTACAATCACACCAGAAAAAACTGGAGCACAACTCACAGGCATCTATGGAGAAAATAATACTTATAAAACCTTAGTAAGTGCTGATTATGTCGATGCTTCTGGTTTTTATGCACAAATCGGTGGACAACGTCTCGAATCTGATGGGACATCAATTTTAAATATCCAAAATAAAAATGAAAAAGCAGGTTTTGATCAAAAAGGTTACTACACAAAAGTCGGTTATTATCAAAAAGATCAAATCGACACGAGCCTTGAAATCAATCAAAACCAAGGTCGCAGCATTTACTACAACTACAATATGAATGTAAACAATGCAGTACGTGACTTTAAGAATCAGGTCATCAATGCCAAAGCAGCATATGTATTAAATTCTGATTTCACTTTAAATGCTCGTTACTCAAATATTCGAGATCAACAGAAAATTCCAACAGATAAGTCTTATTATAATACTGAAAGCAATGAAGGAGATCTAAGCCTGAAATGGAATCTTTTACCTCATCAAAATGTTTTATTTGGGGTAAATTATCTTGATTCTGAATATGAAACACCAAGCATTAAAGATAAGAAACAAAGCATTGATTCTGTTGGCTATTATTTACAACATCAATACCAAGATAATGGTATCAGTACACAGGTCGGTGTTCGTGTAGAAGATAATGAACGTTTCGGTACGCATACAGTAGGGCAAGCAGCTATTCGTTATCAGCTACTCCCTCTAACGAGTGTTTATGCCAACATTGGTTCAGCCTTTAGAGCCCCTTCTCTGAATGAAATGTATACACAATGGGGTGGGAATACCGAACTTAAACCTGAAAAAAGCACGTCATATGAAATTGGCTTTGATCAAAAGTTAAATTATGGTTTAAGTGCGGGCTTATCTGCCTATTATACTGAAATTGATAATCTAATTACTTATACCTGTATTGCAACTTGTGACGGAGATTGGGTTTCAACTTTCCCTGTTTCAAAGAATATCAACATTAATAAAGCAAAGATTACGGGTGGTGAATTTAACCTGAAATGGTCAAATGATATCTACTACATCAACACACAATATGCCTATGCGCGTAGTATAAACGATGAAACTGATCGTGATATTGCTTATCGCCCTCGTCAGCGTTTAACCCTAACCGCTGGCTATGAATATGATAATGTCGGGATCAATGCTTCTGTCATCGCACGTGGTAAAGCAAATTCAAGTCAGACCAGCAGTGCCAATCAAGTACCAGGTTCTGCTACTGTGGATCTGAATGCTTATTGGAACATTAATCCAAATGTGAAAGTATTTACCAACATCCAAAATATCGGTGATGTACGCAATCAGGAAGTTTATAATTTTGGTTCTTGGTACATCAACGGCGGTCGCCTAGCTTCTGCGGGTGTCACATTCCGTTATTAATTGCGTGATAAAATCATAAAAAATATTTTCTTAACTCCAGTTTCGGGGTAATGTTCTGACCGACATTATCCCCTTTTTATTTTCAGGATCAGAGAAACAGCACTATGGGACATCGTTTAAGTAAAATCTATACCCGTACAGGTGACTCAGGCACAACTGGCCTAGGGGATGGCTCACGCGTTGCCAAAGATGATTTACGCATTGCAGCTTTAGGCGATGTCGATGAACTCAATGCCACCATTGGCGTGCTTCGTGCACAAATCAGTGCCAGCCAAGTTGCAGATAAAGCACGTTGGGACAAAAGTTTAAGTCTGATCCAACACTGGCTATTCGATTTAGGCGGTGAGGTGTGTATTCCAAACTATCATTTACTGCAGCCCGTATGCATTGATTTTCTTGAAAAAGAAATCGACCACATGAATGAATCGCTGCCGATGTTAAAAGACTTCATTTTACCATCAGGCACTTTAGCTTGTAGTTATGCACATCAAGCTCGTGCAATGTGCCGTCGTGCAGAACGTGCTTTATTGTCAGTACATCATCGTGACCAAAATATTCAGGCAACCGCATTACAATTACTCAATCGATTATCGGACTGGCTGTTTGTTGCTTCACGTGCCTTACAACGTGCTGAAGGTGGTAACGAAGTGTTGTGGCAAAAGAATATTAATGACAGTATCGATCAAGCATAATCATTTGTTGGATAGATAAAGATGCGAATTATTGGTCATCGTGGTGCGCGTGGCGAAGCGCCCGAAAACACATTAGGTGGATTCCGCTATCTGCATGATTTAGGTGTACGTGCCGTTGAATTTGATGTGCGCCAACTGAAAGATGACCACTTGGTGGTGATTCATGATGAGGACTTTGTACGTACGGCAGGTCGTTCACAACAGGTAGAAAGTAGCACCTTGCTTGAAGCCCAACAATTTGATCATCGACATCAGTGGCAAGCATGGGCCTTTGAAGAATATACTCCTAGTCTGCAACAAGTACTGGATTGCCTCACTGACTTTGAACATATCGAAGTGGAGATTAAGGCAGTTGCAGACGAAGCAGCCGCAGAGCGCTTGATTATACAATTGCAGCATGATTTAAAAGGTTTTGAAGCCACCGCAACCATTACCAGCTTTGATGTCAAAATCCTGTCTGCCCTACAGCAACAACAGAGTTCTTTTAAACGTGGACTACTGGTTGAAATTCCCATTGGTGAATATGCGATCGAGTTAGCGCAGCAGTATGGCTGTTGCCAGATTGGTTGGGGAGATTTATTGGCAACAGATGAAATCATTCAACGGACTCAACAGGCTAATCTTGAGATCAGTGTCTGGACTGTGAATGAAGTTGAACGTGCCAAACATTTACAACAACTCGGCATTCAAGGTCTAATTACCGATATCCCAAGTACCATGTTGCAGTATTTCAAATCATAAAAAGGCGGAAATCATTCCGCCTTTTTATTGTCATTTGCGTTGTGCCTGAATCAAACGCTGCCCTTTGGCATCTAATAAATATAAGTTTGTACCCTCTAACTGAAAGCGTTCAACCCGTTGAATCGCATCCATCAAGTCCGCCTCTTGCGCTAGAGCACGATTACAGCTCTGATGCTGTGCCATCACATCAAAATCCAGTTTACGTTGTGCAAAGTCATATTTATAGCGCCCATAGATATTGTTACAGCCAGTATGACCTGTCACCATCTTTGAGGCCGAGTTAAGCGAGAAACTTGGGTACTGATTAAAGAACAATGCCTTTCTATTCTGGATACTGATGATCTGCCATTCAATATCTTGAACACCATCCACGCTCTTACGCACTTGCATTGTAGGGGGTTGAGCCACTCGCTTAGGTTGTAAGCTATGTTTCTGCACTGGTTTCGGTTGGCTTTGGCAGGCTGCAAGCATGACCGCAGCAGAGAATATTAAAGTTTTGTTAAAAAATGCCTTCAAAGAAAAAATCGGATTTTTCATGGTAATTTGCTCAGACATTGATTTATTTCACCTTTTAATTCATTGATCAAATTTATGAATGAATTCTGTTACTGTTCTTTCGATACAACTGTAGAATAATACTAGTGCTAACTGATTTGGACATGCTAATATCAGTGATAAAATAGCAATATATCGTCATGATTGGTTTTGCTATCTCGTTTAGTTTTATTATCTTGTGCAAACAAGGTTTTTAGGAGCGCTGACGGATATGACTTCCGCCCCACTCAAAAAGGCACCCATCAACTGGACTGCTAGCATTACCTTAATTGGAACACCAATTCTTGCCGCTATTTTAATTCCTTTGTACGCTTATTATTATGATTTTAGTGTAAGTGCGTGGGTAAGCATGATCTTCTTGCTTGCACTCAGCAGCTTGGGAATTACCGCAGGCTATCACCGTCTTTGGGCACACCGTGCTTATGAAGCGGCATTACCGCTTAAAATTTTATTGATGATTGGTGGTACCTTTGCCGTTCAAAACAGTATTTTGTTCTGGGCTTCGGGGCACCGTACGCATCACCGTCATGTCGATGATGTCGACCAAGATCCTTATTCAATCAAACGTGGATTTTGGTATGCTCACCTAGGTTGGATGATCCGCGACCACTCTCCATCAGAACCCGATTTCAAAAATGTCCCTGATTTGCTGAATGATAAACTGGTGATGTTCCAACACAACTACTATGTACCAATGGTGATTGCGGTTCATGTTGGTGTGCTGGGCTTAATTGGTTGGGCAACAGGCGATATCTGGGGCGTCATCTTGCTTGGTGGTTTATTGCGTTTGATCATTAGCCATCATGTCACCTTCTTCATCAACTCGCTTTGCCACATGTGGGGCAAACGTCCGTATACCGATGAAAACACCGCACGTGACAACTTTGTGTTGGCGATCTTCACTTGGGGTGAGGGCTATCACAATTATCACCATATCTTCCAGTACGACTATCGTAATGGGGTGAAATGGTGGCAATATGACCCAACCAAATGGTTGATCTGGACCAGTTCTAAACTCGGTTTGGCAAAAAATCTACGTCGTATTCCAAGCTTTAATATCAAGAAAGCTGAACTTGCGATGAAGTTTAAATATGCTGAACGTGACTTGGCGATTTATGGTCATGATGTCAATACCGACATCGTGCAAATGAAACAACGTATTGCCCAAGAATATGAAGCTTTTACCCATACCTTAAATGATTGGGCAAAGCTGAAAGAACAAGAACTTCACGCGAAGAAAGCCGCGATGGCTGAAAAAATCCATCAGATGGATCACAAACTTAAAGTTGATTTTCAGTTGCTTGAACATCGCTTAAGCCATCATCGTGAATGTTTAGAAACCTTGATGCGCAACATTAAAAAAGCGCCTGTTTCTGAATAACAAATTGCTTCACGAAAATGGTCTCTCAAGAGGCCATTTTTTATGTCTACTCATCCACACGCTCTTCCCGCAACGGCTCACCATTTCATGCTGATATTTGCTATAGTCAAGATTCAGTCCTCTCTGATGTTTCGTTTATGCAATTCAATTCCCGCTATGCTTCGCTTAACCCCAAACTCTATCACCAGCAACAACCAAGTCCGTTGCGTGGTGCTAAAGCAGGCCATTTTAATGAAGCTTTGGCTGATGAGTTGCAATGGAACGAAGAAGATAAAGCCAACTGGGTTGAAATTTGTAGCGGTCAAAAAACTTTTGCTGAATTTCCTCCACTCGCGATGGTCTATGCGGGGCATCAATTTGGACAATGGGCTGGGCAACTCGGTGATGGTCGTGGCCTATTGATCGGGCAAATCCTGAATCGGCAAGGACAAACCATCGACCTTCATCTTAAAGGTGCAGGTTCAACCCCCTACTCACGCATGGGTGATGGCCGAGCAGTCCTACGTTCCGTCATACGTGAATACTTAGCTGGTCATGCATTAAATGCACTGGGTGTTGCATCCAGTCATGCTGTGGGTTTTACCACCTCGACTCAAGGCGTGCAGCGCGAAACCCTTGAGCTCGGTGCAATGCTGTTGCGTACTTCTGAATGTCATATCCGCTTGGGTCATTTTGAGTGGATCAATCAATATGCCCCAGAACTGTTAGCTGAATTCACACAAAAATGTATTGAATGGCATTATCCAGAATGCCTAGAAGCTGAAAATCCGATTCTTGCATTTGCTCAAGCAGTGATTGAGCGCACTGCCATTATGATTGCCAAATGGCAATTGGTGGGCTTTGCACATGGGGTGATGAATACTGACAATCTCAATATTACTGGCTCCACTCTGGATTTTGGTCCATATGGCTTTATGGAACGTTTTCGCCCGAATTGGATAAATAACCATTCCGATTACCAAGGCCGTTATACCTATCAGAATCAACCCAGTATTGGTCATTGGAATCTATGGACGTGGCTGAATAACTTAATTCCATTGGCAACAGCAGAAAATAAAGAACAGTTCAAACTCGATCTAGCAGCATGTTTAGAACGGTTTGAGCCGACCTTCTTACAACATTATGGGCAAGGTCTATGTCAAAAAATGGGGCTGCCAGAGTTTCATAAAGACAGTCTGGATTGTAGTTTTGCCTTTCTCGGAATTTTGCAAACCGAGCAATTGGATTACACCCAAAGTTTTCTGCGTTTACAACAACAGGATTACAAAGCTTTAAGAAATGATTGTATCCATGTGCAGCAGTTCGATGATTTCCTGACCCGCTATCAAAATATCCGACAGCATCAAGATACCGATGCCTTAGATGCGCTGATGCAACAAGTTAATCCACAATATACCCTGCGTAACCATATGGCACAGAAAGCCATTGAGCTTGCGGAGCGTGGTGATTTTAGCGAGGTTGATCGTTTGTTTAAGTTACTGAATCAGCCTTATCAAAAACAGCCTGACTTAGAAACAGAAGCAGATATCTCACCATTGCCAAGTGACATGCCTGAAATTTCTGTCAGTTGTTCATCTTAGCAGAAGAAATCTATGAAAATTGGGCTGATGATTGGATGTGCGATTTTAATCCTGTTATTGGGACTGGCTTACTTCCAGTATGGCAAGTTCATTCCGACATTGGGATCGGTACATCAGCCCCTTTCAGCCCAAGAAATACAAAAGCTCCAACAGAGTAAACCCGTGACCTCAATTGAAGTGTTTAAAAGCCAGCGCATTTTACAATTGAAACATCAACAGGAAGTCATTCGCAGCTATCCAATCCGTTTAGGCTTTGATCCAATCGGACACAAACAGTTTGAAGGTGATGGTAAAACCCCTGAAGGTAGCTATTCAATTGACTGGCGCAATCCACAGAGTGCTTACTATAAATCTTTGCATATCTCTTACCCCAATGTGGATGATATAAGCTATGCCAAACAGCAGGGCCAATCTGCGGGTGGTAATGTGATGATTCACGGTACTGTGCCAACACGAGCCACATCCGTTCCTGCAAGCGCAAGCTATATGCCACGTAAAGACTGGACGCTGGGCTGTATTGCAGTGACCAACTCGGATATGGATGAAATATGGCTATTGGTCTCTGACCATACCCCTATTATTATTCACCCATGATGAGATAACCGTTCAGGTTGGTTTTGCGGATAAAGGCAATGATCAAACTGCACAAGGCTTATGCAGAGGATAAGTTTATCATCTGAAATCAGTCACAGTTCACCGTCACAATACATCACAAGCAATTGTAAAGTAATGTAAAATTTCTCTACTTATAAAAAGCTGATACTTAAGTTATCACCAGAAAAGAAGATAATTTCGACAAAAGCTTTGCGAAACTATCCACATTTTCTGTGGATAACACTGTGGTTATCCACAGGATAAAACTTTTTACCTACTTCATCCTTATTATCTTCAAGACTCATCTTATTTTCAGGCTTTCTACACCAAGAACAAATCATCAGCTAATCCGTGAAAACTGTTCCACATTTTCTTGGATATGAACTGCGACTATAGCAGTGCAAGGCGTTGAAGCGGCACAAGGGACTATAACAGTGCAAGGTCTTGTAACCGCGCAATCGGAGCGAAAGCAACCCAAGCGATATTATCGGATAAGGTAAATGATTTACTCATCTGGATATTCAAAACGATAACCGACACCATATACCGCCTGAATCCATTCATGACGATTTCCTGTATCTGCTGCCTCTGAAATCTTACGGCGCAGGTTTTTAATATGGCTATCAATCACACGGTCTGCCACATCAAAGCTGTCTGGATTGATATGATCGAGCAACTGTGCACGTGAATAGACCTGTCCAAGATGTTCTAAAAACAGCTCTAATAAGCGGAACTCGGTTGGCGTCAAGGTTAGTGCTTTTTGTTGATACCAGATCCGTTGCTGCGCTTTATCAATACGGAATAAATCATTTTGCTCAGGTTCCGCTTTACGTTCTAACCGACGTAATACCGCCTGTACACGGGCAACCAATTCTTTTGGACTAAAAGGCTTACAGATATAATCATCCGCCCCCATGTTCAGCCCCAAAACACGATCAATTTCTTCAGTACGGGCCGTGACCATAATAATGGGTAAGTCAGACTGCTCACGTACTTTACGGCAAATGGTTAGGCCATCCATACGTGGCACCATTAAGTCCAGAATCATGAGACTCGGTTTACGTTGTTGAAACTGGGTATAGGCGTCTTGGCCATCATGAAACATACTGACTTCAAAACCAGCAGCTTCTAAGTAATCACGAACCAACTGTGCCAGTTCAACTTCATCTTCAACCAACATAATATGTTTCATGGTTTTCATCCTATCCATCATCCTCAACACAAGAGGATCTAAAAGTTATTTGATCTGTTTTGGGAAAGTCAGCACACAACGTAATCCACCTAAAGGTGAATGCTCAAAAGTGAGTGAGCCACCTAAGGCTTGTGCCAGTTTACATGATAAAGCCAAACCTAAGCCGGTTCCGCCTGTACTACGGGTACGTGAATCATCAACACGATAGAAACGCTCACCAAGACGTGCCAGTTGCTCATCATTCACACCCAATGGACTGTCATCCACATACATTATCCATTGTTGCTCATCTTGTTGAGTATGAATCTGTATTTTTCCACCTTGTTCCGTGTAACGAACGCAGTTACCTAGCAGATTGACAATAATCTGTTTAAAGCGATCACGGTCTAAAGATAAGGTTGTACCTTCTCCTGACAACATCACCTCAAGCTGGTTTTGCTCAAATGTCGATTTGAAATTTTCGACTTCTTGTACGACCACATCCCATGGATTGACTTCAGCAAAATAGCATTTCAGCTGTTGTGCATCGGCTTGAGCCAGATCAGCCAAATCTTGAGTTAACTTTTTCAAAGTACTGACCTGACGCATCATGGCATTCAGATGCTCAGGCGTGCCTTTACGAATCCCATCCTGCATGGCTTCAATTTGGGCCTGTAATACCGCCAAGGGTGTTTTCAGTTCATGTGACGTATCTGACACCCATTGACGACGAGATTCTTCATGCTGATGTAAAATATCGGCCAAATGATTGAGCTGATTAGACAAATCACCCAACTCATCATTACGCTTAATCATCACCTGATGCTGATAATTACCACGGGTCAATTCTAACGTTGCATTCAATAAGCGTTGAATTGGCTTTTTAAAGTACGTTGCCATCAATAAGGCAGCCACCAAACTTGAGAGCACCGTTAATGCATAGACCAAAAGTAAATAGCGTTTTTGATTACTAAAGAAGTTAATACTGGATGCATCATCCTGATCTAATACAGGTTTTAGTCCTAGATAGCCCACCACCCGATCATCCACAATAATTGGACGGAACGAGATCTGATCCGTGGCGGGTTCACCCACAATAAACTGCTGCTTTTCATCATATAAAGAGAGGCGTGAACTCAAACCCAAACGGTCAGGAATCGAGACAAAACGCTTTTTGCCGTGTTCCATCGAGGTATTTAATTTGCTTTCCTGCCTGTCCTCTTTTCCATCTTTCTTTAAACGGAACTGACTTGGGCTTAAGGGAAAGCGTAGCCCCTCAAAAGGCTGATATTCAGAAGGTAAATTTTGTTTCAGAATTTTGAGTTCTTCATCATTGAAAATCTGCCGATTTCTGATCTCCACATTATTTTGTGCTAAAGAGGGAGACATACTTAACAGGGTATGATCATTAAAATAACGTTGCTGCAAGGCAATATCATACTGACGACGTAACCACCATTGAGACAGTCGATCATAGTCATCTGGCGCCGCTGTGCCTTCAATCTGTAGAATTTGTGCCTGAATTGCATTACCCCAGTCATGATAAACCGTATAGACATTGCCTAGGTTGGCAATCAAACGATCCAGCTTTTGCATTTCCACATCGGCCACATAACGGGCAAAGTTCTTTTGCATGGTCCAATGCAAAACTCCCAGACTGATCGTTGCAATCAGCAAGGTAGTGAGTAATACCGTTAAAAACAGGCGTAAGGCTAAGGGCACGCGACGAACATTCAAAAGCTGGGTCTCAATAGTGTTCTATTTGTGGATTGTAACCAACATGGTCGAAAAAAACTCTCCATTGTTTCTTCATCTTTATTATCTAATCTTTAACCATCACATCTCAACTGATAACGCTGGATAAAACAATGAATAAGACAAAAATCGTATTGATGACCACTCTACTCAGTTCTGTTTTAGGCTTGGCTGCATGTCAATCGACCGCGCCAGCGGAACAATCGATGGATCGTGATCATCACCGCCATAATATGCAACGTGCGCCTCTAACACCAGAACAACGTGCTGAATGGCAAGCCAAACGTGAGCAACGCTTAGAACAACGTGAACAAATGCGTCAGGAACATCAGGCTCAACGTGCGCAGATTGAACAGGCTTGCCAAGGTAAACGTATCGGGGACCGTGTCAATGTTCAATGGAATAATCGTGTCATTCAAGGGACTTGTGAGGTCCGCTTTACCCCAGACAAATCCCAATTCAAGCGTCAAACTAACGCAACCACTTAATCCCCTCTTCCTCATAGGCGCTGTTCAAGCGCCTTTTTTTCATTGAGATAAAAGCTATATTTTTAACTACACAGCTGCTTACGATTTTACCTCTGCAATTTAAGTCAAAATCCAGAAAACCACCTACAATCTACACGCTTAAGCAGATTGAACTATAAACTTTGACTTCGCAGTCACTAAGAAATGACCTGCAAAAGCTTGTACCGAACTATAACTTGTTGCACGATTAGCGTTACCAAATGGTGCTCTTGGGCACATTAAACATTGACTAAGATTATAACTCTGGTTTAACCAGTATTGAGGAACCCGCTATGCCACAATACAAAGCACCCTTACGTGATATGCAGTTCGTATTGCACGAATTATTAAATGCTGAAGCACATTACGCGAAACTTCCTGCATTTCAAGACACAGTAAGCCGTGAATTGGTTGATCAATATTTAGAAGCAGCGGCTGATTTCTGCGAAAACGAACTTTCTCCTTTAAACCAAGTGGGCGACCGCGAAGGTTGTACTTGGAATGACGGCGTTGTAACGACTCCTACAGGCTTTAAAGAAGCGTATCAAAAATATATCGAACTTGGTTTCCCATCTCTTTCTGCTGATGAAGAATTTGGCGGTCAAGCATTACCAAACTCTTTAGGGATTGCGATCTCTGAAATGGTCGGTACAGCTAACTGGTCATGGGGTATGTACCCAGGTCTTTCTCATGGTGCGGTGCGCACGTTAGAACATCACGGTTCTGACGAACAAAAGAACACTTACTTGCCAAACCTTGTTTCTGGTGTTTGGACTGGAACCATGTGCTTAACTGAATCTCATGCAGGTTCTGACCTTGGTATTATCCGTTCTAAAGCTGAACCAAATGCAGATGGCAGTTATGCAATCTCTGGCGAGAAAATCTTTATCTCTGCTGGTGAACATGATATGGCTGAAAACATCATCCATATCGTACTTGCACGTTTACCTGGCGCGCCAAAAGGTACAAAAGGGATTTCATTATTCATCGTGCCTAAATTCCACGTGAATGCTGACGGTTCTATCGGCGAGCGTAATGCGGTTCGTTGTGGTTCGATTGAACACAAAATGGGTATCCATGGTAACGCAACTTGCGTGATCAACTTTGATCAAGCAAAAGGTTACTTGATTGGTCCTGAAAACCGTGGTTTAAACTGTATGTTCACCTTCATGAACACAGCACGTATTGGTACAGCGGTTCAAGGTTTATCTGCATCTGAATCGTCTTTCCAAGGCGCTTTGGCTTATGCGAAAGACCGTTTAGCCATGCGTTCTCTTTCTGGTCCTAAAGCACCTGAAAAAGAAGCTGATCCAATTATCGTTCACCCTGCTGTTCGCAACATGCTTTTAACGCAAAAATCATTTGCTGAAGGTGGTCGTGCACTAGTTTATTTATTGGCTCAATACGCAGACATCGTTGAAAAAGGTGCCACTGAAGAAGAGCGTAAGTTTGCTGACAACATCTTGTCTTTGTTAACGCCAATTGCAAAAGCATTCTTAACTGAAACGGGTTCTGAATCTGCGAAGCACGGTGTACAAGTCTTTGGTGGTCACGGCTTCATTTCTGAACACGGTATGGAGCAAATCGTACGTGATACGCGTATTGCTTGCTTGTACGAAGGTACCACCGAGATTCAAGCGCTTGATTTGTTAGGTCGTAAAGTATTGCAAACTCAAGGTGCAATGTTGAAAGACTTCACCAAGATCATCCATAAATTTGTTGAAGCAAACAAAGACAATGCGGCAATGCAAGAATTCATTGCGCCATTGGCTGCTGCCAACAAAGAATGGGGCGATATCACCATGCAAATCGGTATGCGTGCGATGCAGAATCCAGATGAAGTGGGTGCAGCTGCAGTTGATTACCTCTACTTCGCAGGTTATGTCACGCTTGCTTACTTATGGGCGCGTATGGCACTTGTTGCGCAAGAGAAATTGGCTGAAGGTACGACTGATGTTGACTTCTACAATGCGAAAATCACCACAGCTCGTTTCTACTTCAAGAAGATCTTGCCACGTGTTCGCTCACATGTAGACGTACTTTCAACTGGCGTTGCGCCATTGTTTGAACTTGATGCGGAACACTTCGCTTTCTAAACATAGTTTAGAATGAGATGCAACGTTCATCACAGAAAAAGGACTGGTCAGTTTTGACCGTCCTTTTTTTGTTTAATCAATGCTAAATTGATACCATTCAATTTATTTGTTCGTTTTATTTGATCACTTTGCACATAACACTGTGCCTAGAAGGGAACGATTATGCCAATTTACAATGCGCCTTTAGCAGACATGAAATTCATCTTGAATGATGTATTTAAAGCAGAACAATTCTGGCAGTCTAATGAGAAACTGGCTCATGTAGATGCTGCAACAGCTGAAGCAATTTTAGAAGAAATGGCGAAGTTTGCCCAAAACGTGACACATCCGTTAAACCGTACGGGTGATGAAGAAGGCGCACGTTGGGAAAATGGTGAAGTTTTCACCCCGGCAGGTTTTAAAGAAGCATTCCGTCAATACGCTGAAGGCGGTTGGATCGGCTTAGGTGCGGACGAAGAATGGGGTGGTCAGGCCATGCCAAAAATGCTGACTGTCCTGTCTGATGAGATGTTATTCGCGACCAACCCATCATTCATGCTCTACCCGCTTCTTTCTGTGGGTGCAGGTATGGCTTTAAACAGCTATGCATCACAAGAGCAAAAAGAAACTTATTTACCTAAAATCTACTCTGGTGAATGGTCAGGTACCATGTGCTTAACCGAACCACATGCGGGTACGGATTTAGGGATCATCAAAACTAAAGCTGAACGTAATGAAGATGGTACGTATAACATTACCGGTACTAAAATCTTCATCACTGGCGGTGATAATGACCTCGCTGAGAATATCATTCATCTTGTTCTTGCGAAAACACCGGATGCGCCTGCGGGTTCACGCGGTATTTCGTTATTCATCGTACCGAAATTCTTGGTCAATAAAGATGGTTCTTTAGGTGAGCGTAACCCGGTTGGCCCAGGCTCAATCGAACACAAGATGGGCATCAAAGCCTCTGCAACATGTGTGATGAACTTTGATGGTGCTAAAGGTTACCTCGTAGGTAAAGAAAATGAAGGTCTTGCAGCGATGTTCGTGATGATGAATTACGAACGTTTGTCGATGGGTATTCAAGGTCTTGGGGCTTCTGAATTTGCTTATCAAAATGCAGCACAATATGCGACTGACCGCTTACAAGGTCGTAGCGCGTCTGGCGTTCAATCACCAAACAAGCCAGCGGATAGCATTTTAGTACATGGTGATGTACGTCGTATGTTGCTCAATGTCCGTGCCAACAACGAAGCTTCTCGTGCATTTGCAGTATATGTCGGTCAACAACTGGATATTACCAAATTCTCGACTGATGCTGAAGCCGTGAAGAAAGCCAACGACCGCGTTGCCTTATTAACACCAATTGCAAAAGCGTATTTGACTGACACGGCTTTCCAAGCAACTCTAGATGCACAAATGGTCTTCGGTGGACACGGTTATATCCGTGAATGGGGTATGGAACAATGTATCCGTGACCTTCGTATTGCTCAAATTTACGAAGGAACCAACGGCGTTCAATCTCAAGATTTAATTGGTCGTAAAACCATTAAATGTGGTGGTGCATTCATCGCAGAATACATCACAGAGATTCGTGACTTTGCCAATGATTTAGATACGGACTTGAACTTTATTAAAGATGCAACTTTAGACGCAGCCACTGAAATCGAAGCGATCACGCAGTTCATTATTGAGCAAGCAGCTGAAAACGTAGATTTCCCAAATGCTGCTGCGGTTGATTACCTACATGCAGTCGGCCTACTCAGCTTCGCCTATATGTTTGCGAAAATTGCTGCCGCGGCTAAAGACAAGTCTGGTGATTTCTACCAAAACAAACTGGCTTTGGCACAATATTTTGTAGACCGTATCCTGCCTGAAATTGATGCGCGTTTAGCGAAGATCAAAGCGGGTTCTGACTTGATCATGAACTTCAGCGAAGATTACTTCACCAATCAAGCTTAATTTAGCTTGGTCATAAAAACTGCTTCGGCCATTTGGTTGAGGCAGTTTTTTTTATCGCTATAATAAAATCAGCATAAAACTTGCATAATATTCTAATAATCATGTTGAGCATCTGAATCGCTATGTCGAACCCTAAAGAGAAACTTGAAGGTTTATCTCGCCTATTCGACCGCTTCGGTCACTATGCGGTTGAAGCCTTTCATTATTTAGCCTTATTTATTATCGGCTGTATGATTGCATGGTCAGCCGTGCATACCGTGATCGAAATTCTGACGGTGAAACAGTACGCCAGCATTGATGACATCTTACTCTTATTTATCTATTTAGAACTCGGCGCCATGGTGGGGATTTATTTCAAGACCAACCATATGCCAGTGCGCTTTTTGATTTATGTCGCGATTACCGCCCTCACTCGCCTGTTGATCGCCGATATTCAGCATAACCATAAAGCCTCGATGGATTTAGTCATCACCACAGGTTCGATCTTAATTTTAGCGGTGGCGATTTTGGTGGTTCGTTTTGCATCATGGAACTACCCTTCTGTGATTCGGGGCAAAGATCAGGAACAACAATTGCCTTCCAATAAAACACCTCGACCACAAGATGACGAACTGGCATAAATAAAAAGCAGGCATTTGGCCTGCTTTCTTTATTCGCGATCTTATCCTACGCGGAAGACACGATATTGGGAATCAACCAGTACATATTTGCCTTGTACTTGCATCCAGTTATAACCACGCGGTGGCTCATACAAACGATGGTAGCGATAATTTGAGACGATATAGCGGTTATTACGGAACTCGGAAGGTAAACGCTCACCACGTTTAAAATTAATATATTGACTATAATGCTTACCACGATCTCCATTCGACCAACGTGGTTGTTCACGATGATCATAACGGTGGTCATAACGATCATAGCGCTGATCGTAACGATCTTTATAATCATGACTCCAACGATTTGAATCTGCCATTGCCGAAGCAGATATACCGAGCATTAAAGTCGATACCAATAACACCGCTGTCTTTTTCATTGTTTGATCCTCTATTTTTCGATCTGAAACCAGATTAAGAAAAACTCTAGGAGAAAGCATGAATAAAACCTGTCACATTGCAAAACTTTGTAATGAAATCCAAGAAATTATGGAGAGTTATCAACCACCTAAATATAAGAAAATGATTTAAAATCAGCGAATAATCTCAATAGTAAAACTATCATCCGTCACCAAAAGATAACGTCCATCCACCATCACCCAATGACGACCGCGCGGCGGTTCACGTAATGAATAATAATCCCAGTCCCGAACGATATAGCGTTCATTCCTGAATTGACCGGGTAATTCATTGCCAACCACAAAGGAGCCGCTTCGGTAACTGCGCTCATACTGTGTCTCTGGATAATATTCAACACGCACACCAGGACGGTGATTCGGACGAGGATAATAGTTATTTTGATTGGGCTGATAATAATAGCCTTTTGGCGGTGCTGTTGGCGTATCACGCTGATTCGAGAATGCGAATGGATCTTGTGCAGGTGGCTGATAGGAAGATGAGGTTTGATGAGAAGAGTGACGTTCTACGCCACGATAACCACCCCATGCATTATCTGCATAGCTCATCACAGGCAGAAAGCCCAATAGAACCGCTAAGCCATAAATATAGCGTTTAGATTGCATCATCATGATCTCCCTAAAATCAGAGTATGTTTTTATTTTAGAATAAAAAACCAGCACTGATGTTGTAATAATATTTTTTCAGATCAGCTGTTGCATTGCATTGATAAACAGCAGCTGCCTAAAGCCATCATTAGATATGCTAAAATCAATTTTTTGGTTTTGAGGCAACATCTGTGGCTGAAATGAATTTTGATCGTCTCTATCAATTTTTCTGTAAAGTTCCCAGCGTACAAGAATCTCGTATCGTTGCGCATGGTGCAGATGGTCAACATGCGTGGTGGTTTAAATTCAACATTGATGTTGAGCATCCGCTGGCATGGCAAACGGTTCAAGAACTCGGGCACGTCCTCAATTATTTATCCACCAATGAACGTTTACCCACTCAGTTCTTTCCCGTGTCTCCTCCCCCGTACATGAACGGTGAAGCTAAAGATTTCTTGGCGTGGGTAATCCAGTGTAATCATCCAGAATTCACACCAGATGTGGTCTGTGACTGGCTAGAAGCCCGTTTACCCAATCCAGTCGAAGATGAAACTCAGTGGAAAATCAAAACAGATTTAAGCGAACTTGAGCAATTGGCCGATAAGGATTTGGATCAGTTGATTCCTCCGAGCCCTTGATCTGAAGACTTGTCATCTTTTCAACGAGCTTAATGATCAATGATACCTAAGCTCGTTGAGATGCGGCTGTGAAGCACTATAAGTCGTAGCCCAAATACTCTTGTGGTGATTCCGAATAAGGTAAAATCAGATAATCATTTTTTAAAATCAGGGCTTTTATTTTTTCCTGATGAGAAATATCTAAAGGGTAAATCAAAGCAAGATCCTGAACCAAGTCATCAATCGTATTCACTTTAAACGCTGATGTTTTGATCCACCCCAATAAAGCCGCCCCGAGGCCGATAAACTCAAAACCATAGTGCTGCATTTTTCCAATGATGGCAAAGTTTTCAAATGGATCAAAATCACAAGAAAAATAACCGTTCGGTAACATCGCCAATTTCAGTGCTTCGGTTTCAACATCCGCGACTTTCACTTCAATCACACTCTCCATTGAAATCAATAGATTTTGATTAAAATAAATGATCGCCTCTAAATCACTTTCATCGTAATGCTGCATTTTCTCAGCAAAGTTTTCAAAGCGCAGCTGATGGGCTGGATCACTCAACTGTTGAAGATAATGCCGCAATTGCTTGGGTACACAAACATTTTGATAGGTCTGTTCCCAACTTGGATCACCAACCTCAATCCCGTTCAGATCATCACTAAAATCAACATACAAGCGGTCATCCTCAACTGCATGCATCGAGGTATATTTTGCCTGTGCTGCATCATCTAGAATCAGAAACACTTTTTTGGGATAAACGTCTTGTTTCAGGCTCAGATAGCATTCCAGCAATTCAGCCCAACTGTGAATTTCAACAATATCAGCATAATGCTGGAGTTGATGCACAGCTAAATCAAGCTGCTGATCCTGCCTAGTAGTCAGTTTAATTTTTGCCATTCCGTCGAACACCTGCTCTGCTCAATTAAAACGTCGATAACCCCGACCATTCCATAAAACGATACAGCCAGTATTTCACCTTTGACTCATCTGCATATTTTGCATAATCAACCGTAATTTGACGACCATTGGCATTGCTCCACGCTGCATCAAAATACTGTCCTGCATCTTTAAACACTGGCGCTTGTGCTGCACCAATCACCCGCATATCAGTCTCAAGATTATAATTTTTCAAATTCCGTGCAGTTAAGTTGGCTGAACCCAGAATAATTTCTGCTTGCTGCGCATTATATTTCAACAGCATTTTGCTATGGCACTGCTCGCCACGCGTGTCACACCAACGAATTGGAATGCCAGCGGCATGGAGTTCCGAAGCCACTTGACGATTTGGGATACCATTCTTTTTCAGACCGAACGCATCTTTGTTCGGATCAATCATGATGCGAATATTGACACCACGTTGCTGTGCTAGCTTCAGCGCATCAATGATATTGCGTGCCGACAAATAGAACATGGCCATATCCAGATGCTCTTTACTTTTCGCAGTCTGAATCATCTTTAAGACAGCCTCATAAATGGCCTTTTCAGTCAGCACTTGGACTTGAGGTAAGCTTTTATCTTCTGCCAGCCCGCCCATGATCACAAATGGACTAGAGCCATTAGACATATTGGCCACTGCTTGTTCGGTTTGCAGTATATCAATCGCGGTTGGGCCATCCACCACCAACGCCACATTGCTATGATGCGAACTACCATCATGTGGATTGGCTGAAGTTACCAAACTTTTCCAGCCGTCCACCGTATCCACGACCAAAGTTTTACGATGATTGGCTTTAAAATTAAAGAGTTCCAAATAGCTACGCAAAGTCACTTTATCCTTGCCAAATGGACTGCTTAACCATCCCCCTTCTGGATTATTCCCCAAGTTCTGGCAACAGATATACCAGAAACCTGACCAGAGTGGATTCGAGGCACGGAGCGGTTTTAAATCCGTCTCGATGACTTCTACCCCCGCCTGACGTAACTGCTGATAATGCTGAGGTGTCATACCGCCATAAACCGAGTTAATCGGATCGGTAATCACCACAATTTCAATCGTTGGATGCAAACGACGCTTCACAACCAAGGCATCCGTCAATTCTTGCATCAAAGGAAACTGTTTGACTTTGGACTTTCCGACTTCCTGATTAAACAAGAACATATCCAGCACAATCGTGGTTTGTGCCTGATCGATCAACTGGAAAACTTCTTTGAAAATATGCTGATCAACCTGCTGTTGACCTTGCGTATCAATATAAGTCTGATCCGCCAAAAACTTCACATTGGCATGACGCAACTGACCCGTAAAATCCAGCCCTTTCGGGAGGGGTTTTACCGTGTGATAAATTGCCGAAGCAATGTATCCAATCGCAAAAATACACAATATGACTGCCATGTAACGACGACCTGACCAGTTTAATTTCCGATGAATTCGTTGGAAGATACGCATATAAACAAAAAAAGCCCTAGCCTAATGTACTAAGGCTAGAGCTTATACTTTGATTTTTCAATAAGATTTAAGTGAAAAATTAGAAGTTAAAATTTACCCCAACGGTAAAGTTACGGCCCACTTGCGGAATCGTCGACAAGAACGATGCATGTTGATAAACCTGATCGTCAAGCAGGTTATTCGCATTCAGGAATACGCGGTAATCACCAACATTGCTATATTTACCCGTATATGCCACACCCAGATTCACCATGTTATAGCTTTGGGTATCCGTCTCATAGGCTGCAATTTTGTCTTGCTGGAACACATGATAATATTCCGCTGAACCACTAAAACCATCACCAAAGTCCGCATTTACTTTGGTACCTAGACGGCCTGCTGGTACTCTTGGTGCATTTTCATTGTCGATCTTGCCACGAACATAGTCTCCAAATACACCAACTTTATAAATTGGCGAAATTTGATAGCCAGCCTCAGCCTCGGCACCGTAGAAACGTGCCTGATCTTGTGTATATTTCACCAAGCGGAAATCTTTATAGCGGTCTAGAGTTTGTGCGTAGATATAGTCATCAAACCAGTTGTGATATACATGGACATGATAGTCAAACTTGTTATCGTCATAATGGAAGCCTAATTCCACATTATTAGACTTCTCTTTCTTCAATTGATCATCACCTAACTCATAGGTGTTGGTCGCAAAATGTCCGCCATTCGCATATAACTCTTGTGCCAAAGGCAAACGTTCTTGATGTGAAGTTACCAATGAAAGTTTATAGTTCGGTGCAAATTCCCAGTTGGCGGCACCTGAAACAGAAAAGGCCGAACCACTGAAATCTTTTTTCGATGAGTCATCAATATCAATTTTTTGCTGGTCTGCACGTGCTGAGACTTCCACATGTACATCATTAAATTGAGCATGCTCCAAGGCGAAAACACTCCACTTCTTGGTGGTATTTGGTGCCAAGAACGCTTCTTCACCCGTGAGTTCCAGTTTTTGCTGACCATATTGGGTTCCAATCACACCTTCCCAAGGACCGAGGGGATTGTGTACCAATTCCAGACGCCCATCATAGCCCTTGTTTTTAAAGCGCGTAGCAATCGTGCCTTCTTCAATTTCATCATGCTTATAATCGGTATAACTGGCTTGAGCACGTAACTTTTTAAAACCCGCAAATGGATCGTTTAGTTCAGTACGCACATCATAACGCTCAGATTTTAAATCGATCCAAGGACCAGACTCATCTGCGTGATCATGGCTGTGATCATTCCCGTCATTATGATCATGATCTCCACAATGCAAGCTTAAACCATGTAAATGGCAACTTTCATATTCATGGCTATGGCCTGGTAAACCATATTTATCTTGACGATTGCTATATGAAATTCCTGTAAAACCACGGTCATAAATCCAGGATAAACCGACATTCACCGTTTCACCTTTAGCAAAAGTATTGCCTACACGACGCTCTTTTTCACCTTCATGGAAATAGTCTGGTGCAATGTAGTCATTTGCTTCTCGATTTAAACCTTCCACACGTAAAGCCACCTGATCGCCTAAAGCAACCGTGACACCAGCGGTGGCCAGTTTTTCATCGCTACCCGTGTTATAGCGTAATCCAACATTCCCCTCGTAACCATTTGCAGGCATTTGCGTTGGAATTTTACTGTCCGTAACATTGACTAAACCACCGACCGTTCCAGCACCAAACAATAAGGTTGATGGCCCTCGGATCACTTCGACCTGCTTCGCCAATGCTGGATCAACCGTCACCGCATGATCTGGAGACAAGGTAGATACATCAATGTTTTCAGAAGAGTTTTGTAGAACCTTCACACGTGGACCATCCTGACCGCGAATCACAGGACGACTTGACCCAGCACCGAATTGATTGGAATAAATACCAGGCTCACTACTCAGTGCGTCACCAATGGTTACGGCCCCTTGCTGTAAATGTTTTTGGTCCACAACCGTATCGGCAACCGCAAAATCTTTAGAGGTTTGCTCAAGTGGATGTGCTTTAATTCGAATTGTATCTAGGGTTGAAACCTGTTCAGTTTCTGCTGCAAATGTGGACACAGATACAACAGCTAAAATAGATAAGGTCAGAATATTTTTGGAAAATGACATACCATGTCTCAAATCAGTTGTTTGCTACATTGTAATATTATAACATTTCATTTATTTTGCAATAAGAAACCGTCTCATAAAAACATTTGCCACACAACTTCTCCATGATTCCATGAATAGTCATTTTTCAACACTATGCTATGACAAGTTAACCAACACTTTTTAGAAAAACCGACATTATCCTTCGACATATCGGTTGATTTCATCACAATTTATTTCATATTTTTCAATATGATAAAACTCATCAAGCTTGCTGTTATAAAAAGAAAATATAAGTGACATAAGGGAAAAACAGATAATATTCTGTCAATCCACTCAGAAAGAATGAAAAAACAAATAAAAATCCTGCGAGTGCCAAATTTCGAACCAATTCGTTTCTGCTAGAAAACTGAGAAAAGAAAAACATCAGCGGAGTAAGTAATGAAATAATAAGCCCCATTAAACCGATCAAACCATTTGCAGCTAAATCCTGAAAGAAAATATTATGCTTATGTTGGAAACAACTAGGTAAAATCCCTTGCTCTGCTAGGCGACATTGCTCTTGCTCAACACCATAGGCACTGACCCCGATCAGAGGGTGTTTTTCAAACAATTCAATTGCATTCTCCCACATCACCAATCTTGCACCGGTACTATTTTGATAACTTTGATTTTCTATTGCATTTTTATCATTTTGAAAATCATCGAGACGACTAAACAACGGAGAGTTCGG
The DNA here is from genome assembly GCF_024582815.1 of Acinetobacter colistiniresistens. NCBI lineage: Bacteria > Pseudomonadati > Pseudomonadota > Gammaproteobacteria > Moraxellales > Moraxellaceae > Acinetobacter > Acinetobacter colistiniresistens. The sequence goes on along the minus strand of NZ_CP102099.1, from coordinate 1,340,927 downwards.
AATAATGGCATTGATAATTACAAAAATAAAAATGCTCCGCCAACAAATAAAAGCTTTTTTCTGAGTTTTATAGTAAAACAATATTAAAAATAAAAGTAAAAAGGAACAATTAACCAAGTTCCTCTAGAACCATGTAATATAAAAATAAATAAACTCAGCAAGCTAATGCTGCATAATAGATATGCCCAATAGCCTCTTAAATAAAATGAGAAAACCAAAGCCACAATGCTTAAAGATACGAATACAATATCATATGAAATAATCGGATTATAAAACTGTGCAAACAAGCCTCGGTCAAAATCAAGTTGAAATCCAACAGCCCAGCTATAAAACATTAAGAAACCAATTACAATATAAAGAATAATAAAAAATTCTTAACCCTATAGCCAAAGTAACTATAAATAGTAGGTAAAAAGCACAGTGGAATTACCCACAAGTATTGATTGACAATATTTTTATAAGTCCGATAAGGCCCGCCTGGAGGGATATCATCTAACCGATCAAAAGATAATAACTTAGACTGAACGTAAAAAACTGATTAGACAAAATAGAACCAATGGAATATTAACAACCACTTTTTATTTTTTATTAAAACATAAATAAATGCTAGCAAATAAAAATTGAAAGATACCAAACTCTAAAATTTTCATTAAAAATATAATAAAAATAAAATTAATATCGTTAATGAAATCAGCTTCGAAACTCTAGTTTCACCCAAGAAGTTTAAATAAAAACCCATAATAAAATTAAACCCCTACAGCACCCAAGTTAGATTATCAACCAATCAACAACATAAAAAACAACGTGCTATTGAAACAAAATTACAATTATAAAACAACTGAGTACAAGGGCAGAATAGTAATCATCGTTTATTTACAGAAAAATATTGTTGCCGCTTTTTCCCCGATGTAGCATCTAATTATCTTTATTGGCTATCTTATTATGCCTTTTACCCTTTCACATGCTGTTCTTGCGCCGCCACTCTCTAAACTCAGTCAAGGACATTTACCTGTCGCTGCTTTAGCCATTGGCTGTATGACTCCTGATCTATACCGGTTATTCACGCAGGAAACTATTGCCATTACGCATCAATGGTCTGGTCTTTTATTTCCCAACTTGCCGATGGGTCTATTGTTTTGCTTGTTCTGGTATTTAATTTACCGACCTGTCATCTACCGCGTTCTGGGCATTCAGCATCCTTTACATATCAATTCCTTTGATCAAGCTGTTAATTTCATCTTGATGAGTTGCTTTGCCATTCTTTTAGGGAGTGCAACACATTTAATCTGGGATGGGCTAACTCATCTCGACTTTCGTACGTTTGCATTTAAACAACTTCTTGCACAAAACATATCTCTACTGGGTGTTAATTACCCTCTGCATTTTGTCTTACAGATCGGTTCATCTCTCATCACACTCCCGATTTTAATGCAGATGTGCTGGCATTATTATCAGCAGCATAAAGGCACTCAGCCAAGTTCAACTCAAGAGAGATGGTTTTTCGTGATTAGCCTGATCATCTGTACCGCTTCAGCACTTCTCTCTGTATGGGACTATAGCAGATATATACCTTCCTCACTTTGGCATAGCGAACGCTATTTCTTCATTGGAAAATCCATCAATGAGTTTACACAAACGGGCTTAAGTCTATTCACGGTCTCATGTTTATTCTTCTTATTTTTGTATCGCAACCATCGGCTGAAATCGTTTTAACAAAAAGCATCCGTTTTAAATTCTCTTGAAAATATTAAGACTTGAGACTCTACGTTCAACAAGGCATAATCTCCCCTTCATTGGTGCTGCGCTGTTTACGCATTCACCTTCTACAGCCAATATAGTTTGGATACATAATTCAATATGATGCGCACTCATTACTGTGGCTCTTTAACTGAAGCCCAAATCGATCAAACCGTTACGTTATGCGGATGGGTTCACCGTCGCCGTGACCATGGCGGTGTAATTTTCCTTGATATGCGTGACCGTGATGGTTTAGTACAGGTGGTGATCGATCCAGATACCCCTGAAGCATTCGCAACAGCCGATAAAGCACGTTCTGAATTTGTATTAAAAATTACAGGCCGTGTGCGTCGCCGCTATGAAGGTACTGAAAATGCCAACATGGTGAGTGGTCAGATTGAAGTTTTAGGTAAAGAAATCGAAGTTCTTGCAGCTTCTGATACTCCGCCATTCCCATTGAATGACGAAAACACCAATATTTCAGAAGAAATTCGTTTGAAATACCGTTTCTTGGACATTCGTCGTCCAGAAATGCTCGAGCGCTTGCGTTTCCGCTCTAAAGTGACCAACTTGATCCGTAACTATTTTGAAGATCATGGTTTCTTAGACGTTGAAACCCCAATTTTGACACGTGCAACCCCAGAAGGCGCACGTGACTATTTAGTGCCAAGCCGTGTTTCAAATGGGAGCTTCTACGCACTTCCACAATCACCACAATTGTTCAAACAGTTGTTGATGGTTGGCGGTATTGACCGTTATTACCAAATTGCCAAATGTTTCCGTGACGAAGACTTACGTGCGGATCGTCAGCCTGAATTTACCCAAATCGACGTTGAAACATCGTTCATGAGTGACGATGACATTATGGATTTAATGGAAGGCTTAACCGTTAAAATGTTCAATGAATTATTGAATGTAAAATTCGATAAATTTGAACGTATGACTTACGCTGACGCAATGCGTGACTATGCATCTGACAAACCAGATATGCGTATTCCGCTAAAACTTGTTGACGTTGCAGACTTAATGCAAGACGTTGAGTTCAAAGTGTTCGCTGGCCCTGCTAAAGATCCGAAAGGCCGTATTGTAGCTTTACGTGTACCTGGTGCAGGTTCACTGCCACGTAGCGCGATTGATGAATACACCAAATTCGTAGGTATCTACGGTGCTAAAGGCTTGGCTTATATCAAAGTCAACGAACTTGAAAAAGGCATCGAAGGTCTGCAATCACCAATCGTTAAATTCATCGAGCCAATCGTGCTTGATCTATTAAAACGTGTTGGTGCCGAGAATGGCGATATCGTGTTCTTTGGTGCTGATAAAGCCAAAGTTGTAAACGATGCAATGGGCGCACTACGTGTCAAAATCGGTCATGATCTCAACCTTGCAACTTGTGAGTGGGCACCACTTTGGGTTGTTGACTTTCCAATGTTCGAAGAAACTGATGATGGCAAATGGACTTCTGTTCACCACCCATTCACACTTCCAAAATCAAGCGTTGAAGAAGTGAAGAGTAACCCTGGTGCAGCACTTTCTGTTGCCTACGACATGGTATTGAATGGTACTGAAATCGGTGGCGGTTCACTTCGTATCTATACTTTAGAGATGCAAAAGGCAATCTTTGAAGCTTTAGGTATTGGTGAAGAAGAAGCTGAAGAGAAATTCAGTTTCTTACTCAATGCATTACGTTACGGTGCGCCTCCACACGGTGGTTTGGCATTTGGTCTTGACCGCTTAATTATGCTCATGACAGGTGCATCTTCGATTCGTGATGTGATTGCATTCCCGAAAACCAAGACTGCTGAATGTCCGTTGACTCAAGCACCAGCGCCAGTTGAAGCAAATCAATTGCGTGACTTGGGTATTCGTTTACGCGAAAAACCTAAAGCTGAAGAAAAATAAACTCTGAGTTTATGCTTCAACAAGAACCCTGCCCCCCGTGCAGGGTTTTTTATATCCCTACAATTCCCCTCCTTTTAGGAGATGAGGAACAATTATAGTCCCGCAACGGGAAGGTAAAATAAGGATTTATACTTTGAGATCATGTCCGCTAATGGCATAATAGACTGCTTTTTATTGAGAGGTCAGTCTTATGGCAATGCGTCCTGATGTACGTCGACATGCAATTATCATTATTGTGTTTTCACTTGCTCAATGGTTCTTTATGCGTTACATCTTGGCAAATGAACTCTTCAATATGAATACCAATCAACGTATTTTATACTTCTGTGTCAGTAGCTTAGCAGGTGCCTTACTGATCTTCGTTGCATTGATCTACATGGTACTTAAAGGCAACGCCGATAAACAAGATTAAAAGCATGTCGTTTTATCCTACACTTCTTCGTCTTCTACCTTTAGCATTTTTGCGCAGTATCGCAAAAGTGGCAGCTTACGTTATTAATCAAAATCCGAATAAAAGTATGCTGTGGAAAACCAGAGTCAATCTTGGGCTGGCTTATCCTGAACTCGGTCAAGAGCAGAAAGAACGGCTGGCTCGAGAGAGTGTGACCAAGCAATGTCTCAGTTATGTCGAATCTGGTAAATGCTGGGCAATGCCTCCTGAATGGAGCATTCAGCAGATTCAGAAGGTACATCATTTAAAGGTATTAACAGATGCACTCAGTGATCCAAGAGGTGCATTGATTATTACCCCTCATTTAGGCACTTGGGAAATGATGAATGCATGGGTGCATCAATATGGTATACCGACCATCATGTATAAGCCAATGAAAGACTCAGGCTTTAATGCATTTGCCCTGCACGCACGTCAGCGTCTTAACGCCACTTTGGTTCCTACTGATGCATCTGGCGTCAAAGCCTTGTTTAAAAACTTAAAACAAGGTGGTTTCAGTGTCATTCTACCTGATCATGTACCTGATCCATCTGGTGGAGTTGTCGTTCCTTTTTTCGGAATCCCTTGTCTAACCAGTACTCTGGCCAGCAAAATGGCACAGAAAACCCAATGCCGTTTAGTTGGCCTCAGTTGTTTCCGTCGTGAAGATGGTGACGGTTTTGATGTGTATTGTGATGATCTAAATGATCCTCAGCTCTATGATCGAGATATCGAAGTTGCCACAACCGCGCTCAATCGAGCGGTTGAACAAATGATTAACCGCTTTCCTGCTGAATACATGTGGGGCTATAAACGGTTTAGAGGTGGAGATGAATCTCTCTATAAGTGAAGACTTATTTGATTCACACTATTTAAACTTCACCCTCCGATAAGCAGAAAAATCTTTAAGTTTCAAAATTTGCCGAAATAATCGAAAAAGCTCTCTCTTTATTTTGACAGATAGGCTCATATTCTGCTTTTGTTGAAGTCGTAGCAGCTTCTCTGCATGATGGCGAACCGAACGTTCCACTTCCAAGTGGCTCGGCAAGTTATCATATTTATTATAAATATAGAAATCTTGCGCGCAAATGGCTGGCGTCATTTGATAGACTTTATATTTTCCATTTTTAACATCACAGCCAAATAAAATATGATCTACAGGCACTAACTCTGGCATATCTACAATCAACTTAAGATAATGTTTGGCTGCAGTTTTTGATAAAATATAGCCAGCCCCTCCCAAATGCATTGCTTTTAAATGATATAAGCCTCTACCGCTTTTTGATAATTTTGAAAAAAATGAAAGATCAACTTCCTTATCAAAAGCCTCTAGCTTTATGATATGGATATCATCAGGAATCCATGCAAAATCTTTAAAAAAACTTTGTATATCTTCACCTAGATAAACATCATCTTCAAAAATTGCCATGTATTCGAGATTTTGATCAACAATTTTTTTCCAAAGCATAACATGGCTTAACAAGCAGGCAAGTTCACCATCCGTTAAGACACCTTTACGAGTTAAATCAATCTGGACACTGTCTGCAGCACAAGATAGGGTTTTTGGTGTAATTGCATCATAAAAATTAAAAACAACTGAGTTTTTACTAAACTCCTCCCTGATATGTTGTCTTCTTTCATGTGCTGAATCTAAACTAATAACAAAAACGCTCACCTATGGAACCATTATCCTTTAGACTATAAATCACAATTATATACAATTAAAATGTAAAATTTAAAGCTGTACACAGAACTCAGTAAGCTAATCCTGCTGCTTCTTTATGAATTTCAAGCTGGTCTTGTAAGGGGCTTCAAACAATTGAGTAAAAATTCGGTTGAATTCTCTTAACAACTTTTTCCATCCCTGTGGTTTGACCTTTTTTTTATCACGCCACTGAAGTGTAGTCTTAAATTTCTGATCCTCAGGGTTGAGTATGTAGTCTTGAATACATAGCGTTGGATTTAATTGATAAATGCCCAGTCCACCCTCGTTGATATAGTTGCGAAAAACAATTTGATCAACATGATCAAGAGTATCCTGTTGCTTTATATAATCCAGTAATGCTACAGCGCCATTGTACGTTAAAATATATCCAGCAGCGCCCAAATGTGGCTTTTTAAGTTTTCGCAACACAAAATCTTTATCATCAAAAACCTGTAGCTGATCTAAATCTAAAATCACACTTTTATAAGACTTTTCTAGCTTAACAATATCGACCTTTAACCAATTTGCATCTTTTAGAAATAACTCAGCATCATCACTTAAATGGATATCATCTTCAAAAATCGCAATCGCAGGTATTTTCTCATCAAGAACTTTTTGCCATAGAGAAACATGACTTAATAAACACGCCAGCTCATTTCTGGTTAAATCTCCTTGGTGGAGCGTGAAATTAATTTTTTCAGCCTGACTCTCAATCTGAACAGGCTCAATTGCATCGAAAAACTGAAAGGGAATACTTTGATTGCCAAACTGATTTTCAATATGAGTTCTACGATCAGATGCTGACTTTAAGCTGATGACAAAGTTTTTCACATACGTCCCTATTTAAATCCGACTGACTTTAAAAAAATTAAATTTCTTATTTGCAAAATAATCCTTTGCAGCTCAATAAGAATTTTACTCATTCCTCGTTTCTTATTATATTGCATTCGTACCAAACGCTCTTTATACAAATGACTTGCAAACTTCACACTGTCTTTTGTTGAATAAAGTGTTACATCTTGAATACATAGGGCAGGTTTCATCTGAGATACAGATAAGATTTTATCTTGAATAAGCTTTTCAAACATAAGGTGATCTAATGCAATCAGCTGATCGAGAGATTGAATATAATTGATTAACTGCTTAGCTCCATGCAAGGATAAAATATAACCTGCGGTGCCAAGATTCTTGCTTTTAAGCTCAAATAACGCTCTATCTGGAGTGCTATTAAATTCTTTAATTTTTTGGCCTAGAGCGACCTTCGGAGTGAATTCTTCAATTTTGATCAAATGCCAATTTTGCTCGATCCACAACGCATCTGTTAAAAAAACACTTACATTATCGCCCAAATAAATATCATCTTCAAAAATAGCCATATGTGGAATATTGTCGTCCACCATCTTTTTCCACAAAAACACATGACTCATGAAGCATGCCACTTCACCTTTTGTTAAAGCATACTCATCGATATTTAAACCAAGCTCTTGGGCAAATAATGCTGCTGGTTCAGGTGTCAAGGCATCAAAAAATTCAAAATCGATACCTTTCTTACTGAATTCGCTATTGATATGTACCCTGCGCTCATGTGCAGTAGATAAACTGATAACAAATTTTTTCATGGCAATAGAAACATTGGTCTTACTGCTATTCTACTTGCTTCCATGCTCCCTTTCACCCTCAATTTCTTCGAGTCTTGTTAAGAAATGTCCAACAATGAACCTTTTAAATACATTCCCTTTTCATAATAATGGCTCAAGGTTTTCCTCTCCTTCCCAGCAAGCTTGATTAGTCTCGGCATTTCTACGGGTGGTGAGTTGATCGCCATATCGATAAGAACTTTCTCTTTACTCCATTGGTGTTTTACTTGAATAAATAATGCGTTTTTATCACAGTTAATTAAGCTCATACTCGGCAAATGATCGCGCATCACCTTCTGACAAGCCACGTAAGCGACCAAATATTCCAGACGGCCAATCTCTTGGAACAAGTCTAGATAATGCGGCTCAGTCTTCTTGAGCTGTTGAAGGTAGTTTTTAGGACTCACTTCAATGGCTTTAGTAAACTCTTCAAGCCAATACTTAAAAAAAATGTTCTTTTCTTCACTTGCCAACAACCAATTCTCCAATACAGGAAAGTCATTGATGGTGGTATTTTTGGCGCGATAATAAGCAAAACTATTGGTCTGGTTTTTCGTCACCAGGCTCTGAATCCAGTCCAGGCTTTCATAAACAATAATACTGGCATCCAACCAAATTCCACCATATTGATACAGCAGATCCAAACGAATCAGGTCAGCCTTTTGTTGTGGGGTGATGTGCTGAAAACGATCAAAATCAATATTACAAAAGTCCTTGAGTGTGTCTGGTGTCAAAAAATTGACTTCATAGTGTGGATTGGTTTTTTTTACTTGCTCAACACACTTTTCTATAAACCCAGAGAGAGAGCCCTCCCAATACATCCATATTTTTTTAGGAATGATTGCATTATGCACAATCGGATTTAATACAATCAGATCTGCATCATTGTCTATGGCTTCATTTGTTCCTCTCTTTTTATTTGCATACATCGTATAAAATTTTAAGAGATAGAATATTTTTTTAATATTTTCATAAAAGGGACTCAGTCATGCTCTTAAACTGCTTTAGCTTGTTATTTAAACCAGGCAATCTATGCAGACAATTTTCATTAAAAATTAAATGTTTAAATGCATAAAAACGGTCACGCCACATGCGTTTCTGCTTTTTAAAAGCATGCGAAGAATCACGTTTTTCCAAATCCTTACGCTGAATACCCTGCGTTGCAACGGTACCCAAAATATCACTGTCCAATCCGGCAGGTTTTACAAAAGGGCCCCAAACACCTAAGCCTTTACCATTTTTACTGAGCCAGCCCTGAAAGAAAATATCGACAGGTACATTTATATTTTTACCACGTCTGACAAACTCTTCGGCCCCTTTACGAGACCAAAGCAAGCCGACCCCACGGATTGGAAAATAATAGGCATGCCACAAGTTATAATGCGCCATCTGAACAATATCTTTGGCAAGTTTTTTCTTTTTAGCTGCCAGATTGACCACATACCAATCTAATGCTTTATGCTGATCCAGATAATTGAGCAGCGACTCAAGATTGTGTTTAAAGTTGGGCAAAACCTGAATATCATCTTCCAGCACTAGCAAATAATCAGCATCGGTTGCAAGAAATTTTTCCACACAGCCATAATGGCTCAGATAACATCCCAGCTCTGAGTTGATCAGACTACGACCTAAAATTCGTTGAGCCTCTGCATCATCGTACTGTTTGAACTCTGATAAGTCCTTACCTCGCCCATCATAGGCTGCAAAACGAGTAAATGGCCAACCCTGTTGCTGTAATTGGGCTGTTGCATTGGCGAGACGCTGATCACTGCCATCGAGATTAATCAGATAAGTTTCAACTTTCATCATTTATCCTTTGGCCGTTTCAGCCAATAAAACTTTCGGGATATAGCCAGCCAATTTCTGGTTTAGGGCTGCATAAATTTCAGCAGCTGCCGCACCATTCAATTGATCCAGACTTTGCATACACCCGTATTTAATCTGTTCATTCCCCAGACTTTGCAAGAAGCGACTTAAACTGCTTTCATTTTTTAAATACGCAATTTCAAGATCAGGTTTCAGCAAGGCCTCATCTTTTTGAATTTTCAGATGATTCATCAATGAAATCGGATTGATTTGTTCTACACTGCGAAACTTATACTGAATCTGTTTTTCTAGAAACTGGGGATGGGCCAGTAAATAGTCTTGTAATATTTTTCGGTCAACTGCATGTGGATAATGATGAATTTCGAAAAACCTGTTAAATCCAAGTATATCTGCACCTAACATTTGTGCAATCATATGCTTAGGTTGTATTGGCTTGGCAAAATACTGATTTAAAAGCTGTCGATACCAAAGCTTGGCCTTGAGCGCAAAACTACTTTGCCAATGCCCGTAAATCACCATTTTCTGATCAACCAGAATATCGTCCAATTGCGCTGGTGCGTTAAAAAAGAAGTCATCATTCAAATAAAAAAAGTAATCAGACAACCCTTGAATATTCCAAATCATGCTTTCAATCGAACGCGTGTTGAAGGTCGGTAAGTATTGCTCATAACCTGCAAAGATTTCACGATGATCAACGATGCGAATTTTATCCGCCTCACAAATCCCATCCTGAACAAATTCATTAATCCACTGCGGTTGCTGACCGTCCGTCACAATATAAATGTATCGACAAAATGGAACATATTTTAAAATCGATGCAACGTTATAGTAAATTTCATGGTTGCTGGCAAAGCGGGTATCACTAATCGCATCAGAAGCTTGGGTTTTACCCTGATACTGCATGCGTTTCTGTTTTAACTTCGGATCATTACCATCCACCCAAGCAATTACCACATCAACCGGTTGCATCATTTCACTCATCAATTCACTCTTAAACGATCAGAAAGCTCGAAAATACGGCTCAGCATGTTTAATCTAGGGCCTATGATAACACCACTGTCCTGTTTACAGGCAGTCTCTTTTCGTAATGGCAGGGGGACAATAATCTCGATCATTTCATATAAATCAATATATTATAATTTTCTAAGTTTTCACAGCGATAAGGCGTTCAACCAACAAATGATTTCTTTGCATTCAGCAGATTTATTAATCCCAACTTAAAACCTCACAATCTTTAACAAAATCAAACCTTTTTGAATTATTTTACACCTAAACTCTCCATCTTTTTATTAGACGGATTTAGGTATTTTTATTATAATTACAGGTTACTTTGACGGGATTTAATCTTTTGACTGATGATTTATAACTACTTTGAGTATCAAGCAAAAATAATTAGAACTAAATTTGTCTCAGATAAAGCGTACTTGACTAAACGGTTTATCTGCAAATTAGGTTATACCCCTGATTTTTGCTCACCAAAAAGCTTCAATGAAAAAGTTACAGCCCGAATGATTTTCGAGCGAAGTCCCTTATTCACAAAATTAGCTGACAAATGTGCAGTAAGACAACTTGTTTCAGCTAAAGTTGGTGATGCCTATTTTGTTCCACTGATTGGCGTTTATACGTGTTTTGATGAGATTAACTTCGATCAACTACCCGACCAATTTGTTTTAAAATGTACCCATGACAGTGGTAGTGCCATGATCTGTCGTGATAAAAGTAAATTTAATATCACGGCAGCCTCTACTAAAATCAAAAATCATCTCAAAATGAATATGTATTTTAGAAAACGGGAATGGCACTACAAAGATATTTGCCCTAAAGTGTTGGTTGAACAGTATGTTGAGCTCTATGTAGATCCAGTCAGCCAATCCACCATTACGACGTGTCGTGTGCATTGCTTTGAAGGTCGTCCAGAATATCTTGAAATTGATGTCCAAGATGCACAAGGCAAAGACTATTCAAACATTTATGATACACAATGGCAGTTACAGCCATTTCGGGTCGATCTTAAAGATAATTCCCCATCAGCTTTAGCTGTGCCAAAACAATTGCAGGATATTATTCAATTGTCAGAAAAACTCAGTTTAGCATATGGCTATAGCCGGATAGATTTCTTACTTTCTCAAGATCATGTGTATTTTAGTGAAATCACACTCACTCCGAATGCAGGACGTATGGTGATTACGCCCGTAGAATGGGATTTTAAATTAGGGTCACTCTGGTTATCCTATTAACCCGTCCATGATGTATATCGAATCTGTTAGGTACTTATGAAAATAGCGATTGCTGGAACAGGATATGTCGGGTTGTCAAATGCAATGCTATTTGCACAACACCATGAAACTATTGCCCTGGATATCCTCCAAAGTAAAGTAGATTTACTGAACAACAAAGTATCACCGATTCAAGATCATGATATTTCAATTTTTTTAAAAGAAAAAAAGTTAAATTTCACAGCGACGACAGATAAACAACTGGCGTTTCAAGGTGCTGACTTTATTATTATTGCCACGCCCACCGACTATGACCCTCAAAGCAACTACTTTAATACCCAAAGTGTGGAAAGTGTCATTCAGGATGTACTGGCAATTAATCCGAACGCGACCATGATCGTCAAATCCACCGTTCCTGTTGGTTTTACTGAACAAGTCAAACAGAAATATCAAACCCAAAACATTATTTTCTCACCCGAGTTTTTACGTGAAGGTAAAGCACTGCACGACAACCTCTACCCTTCACGAATTATCGTCGGTGAGCAATCTGAACGTGCACAACAATTTGCAGATCTATTATTAGAAGGTGCCATAAAACAAGATATTCCTGTACTTTTGACTCATTCAACCGAGGCCGAGGCAATTAAGCTGTTTGCCAATACTTATTTGGCCATGCGAGTTGCATTCTTTAATGAATTAGATACCTACGCGCAAAGTTTCGGTCTGGATACCAAACAAGTGATTGATGGGGTTTGTCTTGATCCTCGCATTGGTAATCATTATAACAACCCATCTTTTGGTTACGGCGGTTATTGTTTACCCAAGGACACCAAACAGCTATTGGCCAATTATAACAATGTACCTAGCAATCTGATTAAAGCGATTGTAGATGCCAATCGAACCCGTAAAGATTTTATTGCCGATTCTGTTCTTGCCAAAAATCCAAGTACAGTCGGTATTTATCGCTTGGTGATGAAAAGCGGTTCAGACAATTATCGTGCCTCTGCGATTCAAGGCGTGATGAAGCGCTTAAAAGCCAAAGGCATTGAAATCATCATTTATGAACCGACCTTCCATGAAGATAGTTTCTTTAAGTCAAAAGTGACCCAAGATTTAAATGAGTTCAAGCAATCGTGCGATGTGATTATTGCCAATCGCCTCTCCAGTGATTTGCTCGATGTACAAGATAAAGTTTATACCCGAGATATTTTTGGAGGCGATGAATGAAAGTTCTAGTCACAGGTGCTGCTGGATTCATCGGCTTTAGTGTTGCAAAAAAACTGCTGGAACGCGGTGATGATGTGGTCGGTTTTGATAATTTTAATAATTATTATGACCCTTCTCTTAAAGAAGCACGTGCTCAGCAATTACAATTATTGGCTGAACGCCAAGATACAGGCAACTTTAGTTTAATCCGTGAAAACCTAGCCAATAAAGCCATTGTTGATCAATGTTTCCAAGATCATAGTTTTGATCGTGTAATTCATTTGGCTGCGCAGGCTGGTGTACGTTATTCACTTGAAAATCCACATAGCTATGTGGAAAGCAATCTGATTGCCTTTACCAATATTTTAGAAGCTTGTCGTTATGCTGAAACAGCGCACTTGACCTATGCCAGTACCAGTAGTGTCTATGGTGCCAATACCACTATGCCATTCAGTGAACAACACGGCGTAGATCATCCATTACAGTTTTATGCTGCAACCAAACGCGCCAATGAACTCATGGCACATAGCTATAGTCATTTATTTAAATTGCCAACTACAGGTCTACGCTTCTTTACCGTCTACGGTCCTTGGACACGTCCAGATATGGCTCTGTTCAAGTTCACCAAAAATATTTTTGAAGGCAAGCCTATTCCGGTCTTTAATCACGGTAATCATACCCGTGACTTCACTTATATTGATGATATTGTTGAAGGCATCATTCGTACTAGCGACAAGATTGCAACACCTGATGAGACTTGGGACAGCAACCATCCAAATCCATCCACCAGCAATGCCCCGTTTAGAATTTTCAATATTGGGAACAACCGTACAGTCAAACTGATTGAATATATTCAGGCCATAGAAAAAGCCGCAGGTAAAGAAGCGATTTTAGATCTACTTCCTCTGCAGCCTGGTGATGTACCTGATACCTTTGCCGACAGCTCTGCACTAGAAAACTATGTGGACTATAAACCAGCGACTTCAGTGATCGATGGCGTGAAAAACTTTGTTGATTGGTACCGCCAATACCACAATATTTAACAAGACTTAAAGCAAAAAATCAGGCGAAATGCCTGATTTTTTTATTCTACCTACCCCTTCTAAGGATACGTAACGCTTGGATTACTGCCAAGACTCTTTAATCCAGTCCGATGGCAACACATAACGATACCATTTACCACCGCCACCACTGATCGCATCTGGTGGATTAATCTCGCCATGGAAAATAATGATTTTCGCACCTTTCGGTTTTACTGGCGGCTGGAAATAAGCAAAGGGAACTCGACGCAAGCAGTGATATTTATAACTCTTGCACCAATCTTTATCCCAATAGCTCAGCTTGCCTTCTTTATGCACAAACCAAGACAGATACTCTTGTTCATTACGGAACTTTTGACTAATCTGTTTAAAGTTTGCACGAAAATACGGCAAAATGTCAGGGAAAGCTCCCAGTTTAAAACGATAAACTGAACTATTACCGGTGATGCGCCAAGGACGTTTCCAGTCATGAATCACCAAGAATTCTCCTTCCGCTTGGAAGAAGCAGTCAATATTATCAATGATCACTACATCCAGATCGAGGAACAGTGCATTACCTTTTAAGCCATAGAGATCCGGTTCAAACGTTGAAAGCTTATTCCAACCACGTTCAGGACTCCCCGCAGGTAAATCCAACGATGGAATTGGGAAACATTGAATATTGGGATCAATGCCCTCTGTACGATCCGTCAGGCAGACCATCTTAAAAGGCAAAGTCAGATGACGTTTGACCATGTTATACAAACGGTTGACATACTCAGCGCCATATTTGGTTCCCCACTTCATGCATAAAATCACATTGTCTTCAGGAGTTGCCGAATTTTGTTGAATCTCTACCATCTGATAACCTTAAATGCTTGAGATATGACGGCTCACTTTGTCGAAAAAAAACAAAAGTGTTCAATCATATGCACTGAATATATGCTCATCTTAGCATAGACCCTATGACTTTTTTTATTATTAATTCGTCAATAAAAAAGCGAAGCCTAAGCTTCGCCTTCGCACATATTAAACGCTTATTTGATATACGTTAACCAATGTGCATATTTGTCATTGCGGCCTTGTACCGCATCAAAGAAAGTCTTTTGAATCACAGTGGTAATCGGACCACGTGAACCACAACCAATTTCACGGTCATCATATTCACGGATTGGTGTCACTTCCGCAGCAGTACCGGTAAAGAATGCTTCATCTGCGATGTAGAATTCATCACGGGTAATACGGCGTTCAACCACTTCATAACCCAAGTCTTTGGCAATGGTAATCACGGTTTGACGGGTAATCCCTTCCAATGCACCACCTGCTAAATCTGGGGTATGTAATACACCATCTTTAATCAGGAATACGTTCTCGCCTGCGCCTTGGCAAACAAAACCTTGTGGGTCAAGCAACATCGCTTCGTCATAACCTGAACGTGCCACTTCCTGATGCGCCAAGATCGACACGGTATAGTTACCACATGCTTTTGCCTTACACATGGTTACGTTTGGATGGTGATGCGTGAATGATGAAGTTTTAACACGAATACCACGCGCCATGGCTTCTTCACCCAGATATGCCCCCCATCCCCATGCAGCCACTGCAGCATGAATAGTGTTGTCTGTTGCGGCAATACCGAGTTTTTCAGAACCAATCCAGATCAGTGGACGTAAATAGCAAGAAGCCAGTTTATTTTCACGCACCACATCGATTTGTGCTTGTTCTAATGTCGCTTGATCAAATGGAACATTCATCTGATAAATTTTTGCTGAATTTAATAAGCGCTTAGTGTGATCTTGCAAACGGAAGATTGCGGTACCCTTCGGGGTTTCATAAGCTCTGACGCCTTCAAAGACACCCATGCTGTAGTGTAGTGTGTGAGTCAAGACGTGAATTTTTGCATCACGCCAATCAACTAATTTTCCATCTTGCCAAATAAAACCATCACGATCAGCCAAACTCATCGCACATACTCCATTTTCTTTTTTACACAATTATTCACTTTCCAATGCTTGCGCAGTTGGATCAATTAATCTTTGCCATAACTTGCAAACGATCTCGCGGGTATCGTGCCAATCCGCAGCATTAACTTGCATAGATTGATTTGCAAGCGCTAGACGGTGGCTCTCAGCTCGTTCACGGAGATAAGCGTGTATTAATGCTGTGGCATCTTCACTGGATAAGCAGCCTGCTTGAGCAGCATCTTCTAGAATTCTTACATTGTCGGAAAAATGGGCGAGATCTGTATTCGTCCCACTCCATGCAAGCACAACATACTGTGCCATAAATTCGATATCAACGATACCACCTGAGTCCTGTTTTAAATGAAAAATCCCATGTTTTTTTTGCTCAGAAGATGATCCCAAATGATCTTTCATCTTTTGGCGCATTTTCAGCACTTCTTCACGTACTTCATTTTCATCACGCACTTGGGTCAGAATCTGACAGCGAATCTGTTCAAATTGCGTGCATAATCCACTATCTCCCGCAATCGAACGGGCACGCACCAAGGCTTGATGCTCCCAGAGCCAGGCACTTTTTTGTTGATATTGCTCATAGGCTTTTAGACTGGTGACCAACATCCCTGCTTCACCTGAAGGTCGCAGACGGGTATCAATCTCATAGACTCGTCCATCTAGTGTTTGCGTGGTCATTAAGGACATAAACTTCTGCGCAACACGAATCGCAAACTCAGCGCCACTGATACGCTTACGACCATCGGTTTCACCTTGCTCCTCAAGTGCATGGATAAACACCAAATCTAAATCGGAACCATAACCCAGTTCAATGCCACCCAATTTGCCATAAGCAATCACCGCAAAACCTTTTTTATCGAGACTGCATCGTTGCCCATCATTGCCGACTGGATAACCATGACGCTGTGCAACCGCTTCATAAGCCAAGCGTAAAGTCGCTTGTACACTCACTTCAGCAATATCCGTGAGCGCATCGGAGACTTTCATCAACGGACTTTCCGCCAACACATCACTGGCTGCAACCGTGAGTACATTACTCTTTTTAAATAAGCGCAATACCCGCATCTGATCTTCAACTTGATCAATCTCGATGCGCAACAATTGCTGACGCAAAGAATCTTCCAGATCTTTGCGTTGTGGCAGACCAAAATCCATCGACAGGAATTCATCCAACAGCACAGGATATTGCGCCAGTTCCTCACAAATCCACGGGCTGACGGTTGCCATCTTGACCAACCGCTGCAACGCGCCACGGCTTTCCATCAACATCACCAAATACACGGTACGGCGTAACACCGACTCGATCAAAGGCATCAAGCGCAACAGTGCCACTTGTGGCTGATCCGACTGTAAAATTGCTTCGACCAAATGCGGCCAGAATTTCTTTAAGCGCTCTAAGGCACTGGCTGGAATTTTGCGTAACGCTTGCCCATGCCAGAAGTTTTGAATCAGGTTCTTGGCATCATCATCCAGTACCACATTGAGCTTTTGTTCAAGCTGAACAAAATCATCGACCGGCTCAGCAAACTCTTTTTCTTGAATCAACTGTTTAAACTGGACTTTGACTTTGTCACGTTTCTGATTCAACACCTCTAAGAATGCAGACCAATCAGCAAAGCCTAATGTCTCCAGCATACGCTGTCTCAGCTCGGGTTCAGTTGGAAGAGACTGGGTTTGCTGATCATTCAAGGCTTGAATGGCATGTTCGACTCGTCTTAGGAATAGATAGGCATCTTCCAGATCAATCACTGCTTGCTGATCCAGCAATTCGGCTTCACCCAAGTGATGTAGATTCACTAAACATTGACGATCTTGCAGTTCACGCTTCGATCCACCATAGATCAACTGGAATACCTGCACAATAAACTCGATTTCACGAATCCCGCCTGCACCCAATTTAATATCCTCTTCGATATTACGGCGCATGACCTCACGTTCGATCATGGCTTTCATTTCACGCATGGCAGCAAAAGCGGAATAATCGACATAACGACGGAATACAAACGGACGCGACATATCTAACAATTCTTCGCCCGCTTTGCCGCCCGTAATCACCCGTGCCTTGATCCATGCATAACGCTCCCATTCACGCCCATGCTGGCTGAGATACTTTTCCAAACCACTATGACTGATTGCTAAGGCTGAACCATCGCCCCACGGACGCAAACGCATATCGACACGGAATACAAAACCATCTGCGGTAATATGATCGAGCAGATAAATCAGCTTCTGTCCCCACAGAATGCAGAATTGCTGTACATCAATACATTTACGTCCATTGGTCTCGCCTTGCTCATCGAAGGCAAAAATCAGGTCAATATCACTGGATAAATTCAGTTCTTGCGCGCCGAGCTTGCCCATGCCAATCACAATCAGATCTTGTAACTGGCCTGAATAACCGATGGGCTCACCGTGTTTGGCTAATAAAGGTGGTAGTGCAAAGGTTTTAGCGGCACAAATACTGGCATCGGCAAAATCGGATAGCTCACGTGTCAGTGTGACGACATTGGTGAGTTGATTGGCATCTTGCCAAATCCAGCGAAACATCAGCTTGGCACGCAAGATACGTAAGGCTTTCATCCACGCCTGTTCGTCTGCGAACTCAGCCACAGCCAGTTGCACTTTTTGATGGATGGTTTCAGTCGACAGCGAGTCCAGAAATTGATCTACGGAATAGTCTTGTTCTAATTCTGCTTGGTATAAATTTAAAACTTGTTCAGCATATTGGCTTGCAACTAAGGTTCTTTGTAGCTGTTGCGCATTCATATAAAAAGGCTCGACTGATGTCAGGTCATCTTGGATTAGTTATATCAGTTACAAGCTTATCTTTAAAATCTCTTTAGACTAATTTCGCTTTGCTTTTTTGTTGATCCGTACATAAATCAACCTGTTCTCGTTCGATTGGCAACAACACTGTAAACACTGTGCCTTCGCCCTCATTGGAGCTGACATTGATTTCACCCAAATTCATTTCCACAAAGCGCTTACATAAACTTAAGCCCAGACCAGCCCCCTTTTCCCCCGCTGTACCTTTATAGCTCATGGTAATCCGCGGCTGGAACAAATTTTTGATTTGCTCTGGGGTCATGCCTAAGCCCGTGTCTTTGACATAGATTTCGACATAGGTGCCTTTATGTTGCGCTTGGATATAGACTTTGCCTGTACCGTCCACATCGGTAAATTTCAGCGCATTGGAGACCAAGTTCTGAATCACCGAGGTGATCATATTCATATCAGCATAGACTTTAAGATTTTCATCTACTTCATTAATCAGCTGAATATTTTTCTTAATGGCCAAGGTTTTGAGAATATCAGTCACGATATTGGTAATTTGGCGCAACTTGAAGTTGATCGGGTGATAAACAAAGCGCCCACCTTCAGCCATCGACCAATTCAGTAAACTTTCTAATAAGTTATAGGTCGATTGTGAGGTATCGTAAAGATAGTCGGCAATATTCTGAATACTGGATTCGTCTAAGGTTTCACGTTCTTTGGCCAAGATTTCCGAGAAACCAAGCAAGCCATGAAATGGTGCACGTAAGTCATGGGAAATAATCGAAAAGAATTTGGTTTTACTAAAATTCAGTGCGGATTCTTGTTCGTATAATTCTTTGAGTTCATCGTGGTTAAATTTCAATTCCAGCTGTTGCATGAAATTGATGCAATGCTCTTGCAGCAGTTGTTTTTGTAATTCACTAAAGCCTTGTGCAGCTTCATCAAACAGGATGATATAACCGAGTGAAGTTTGGTCTGGATGTCTAAGATGTAGAGCGACCGCAGATTGAACTTTCTTTTTCAGGGGTGCGAGAAATGCCAGTAAAGTTGAGTATTGCGGATGACCGCTATCGACCAGATCTCCATTCACAAATAGCGTATTTAAGCTTTTGGTAATTTTTGCGGAATCAATGGCTTTGAGTTTTTCAGGACAACGATGCCACAGGTAAGGTTCTTGGTGAAATGACAGCAATGCGGTACTGGCTTGCATCAGTTTTCGGTTAAACTGTAAAAATTGCTCAAGCAAGTTCTGCTCTGAAGTTAGCCCCAAAGAAAGAGAGATTTTACAAGCACTTAACTTTTCGGCTTGCTGTAGTTCTAATAATTGAATCGTCATTCCCGCCTCTCGAATATTTTCGTTATACGGTTCTTTACGTTTTTTAAAAAAAATGTGAAAACTATCACTCAGTATTAACAAAATTTAACAGAAAAGGCAATTGTTGATTCAATCAATTCGCAACAAAACGTGAAATTTCATTAAATTTTAACTTGAGTCTAATCCAACTCAATAATTTGAACTTTAGTATTACTAATATTTGGGATAACTCGACCATTTCAATCGAAACACTTATTGAACAGGCAGGATTGAAGCCCCAGTTGGCCAAGCTTAAATGGATTGTTGAAAAAGCTGTTCACACATACTCGATGGGTGGCTTGACCATTCAGCTTGAAGCGTCAATTTAGTCTTCTTTCATAATGACTGTGTTAAGTATTGCGTCATTAGGAATTTCTAACCTTTGAATCGTGTCATTTTTTTCAAATTGCAAATAGGTGTTTTTCCCAATACCTTTAAAAAGTATTGTGACTTCAGATATAGGATAGTAATTTTCTTTTGAGGTTGCGGCTTTAGAGCCTACTATTATTTCTGCATACTCTTTCTTGACATAGATAATTGTTTTCTCTTTCCTCATACTAACTAAATTCATAGAAGAAGAAATCATTTTAAAGGGCACATTAAACTGATATGCACTATAAAAAATGGGAAAAACACAACCACCAAAAGTGAAAACCTGACAGTATTTTGATTATCAATATTTTTAAAATTAATTCTATTTATTATACCTTTATAAAAAGATGAATCATCTTCAACATCAACATGATCTTTAAGTCTGTAAAAAAGTTATATTCCTTAGACAAAGTATAAATTACATTAAAAAAGGAAAGAAAAGAGGCCAATTAGTACAGCCCAAATGATTCCAAATTTATCAAATTCAAAAATATAAGAGGAATTAAAACTAATGGTGCGAGAAAAATATAAGTACTTTTTTAACTTTAGGGGTAAGAAATCTATTTCTTCCTTTCTCTACACCTAACCATTTATTAAATTTAGAATCTAATAATGTTCTAATTTTTTTACTCGAAATCTTAACAAAAATAGAAGAAATAGCATTCCAAATCATCATTCCTATTACAATTTCAGACAAAATAAAAAACAGTAGTAAAAACCAAAAACCATTGCGATAAAAAGAGGACAAAGCCATCACCCAAAGATATTTCATTAGGTAAATATTGAATTTCTATAAGATAATAAATTAAACATGCTGCCCCCAAACCTATGCCAAATTTAAAAATAGGTAAAAAATTTCAACTAAAAATTTCAAATCATTGAAAATTATTTTTTGAATTGGAGAAAGCATTTTAACCAACCTTCTTTTCTATTTTGATTAACATTATTTTACTGTCTCAATGTAATTATTAGTTATTTGATCTATCACTTGGATTATCTGCTAAGGCACTCGACTTCACACTTTTAACCAACTCAGCACTCGCTTTGATCAACTCTGTTCCTGCTGAAAGTTGGTCTTGCATCAGATCCCCAATTTTATCATTTTGGCTCTGATCAAATTCTTTACCAAAAAACTTAGGAATCAAATCTTTATAAATTTCAGAATGAAATTCACTATCCACCTGCCTCAGATAGTTTGGTAAAGCATTTAACTCTAACGAAGTCTGATTTGCTTGATCATGCAGTTTGCGAAAATGACTAGATCTTCGGATAAAAATTGTAGCTAAGGTGATAACTATAGATATGATCGTCAGCTTTGTGATAAAGAAGAATATAGCTAATGTTTGTGCTTCTGATGATGATTTCTGTATTGCTTTAAAAATAGCAATCATTTGAAAATTTTGAAAAAATTGACTGGTTAAATAATAGAAAACCCCTAATAGAATCAAGAGTAAAACATCATAAAAACGCGCTGTTTTTATATACTTTTTGCAGCATTAGAATAAATATCCTCTGTAGGTTTGCTTTCTAATGCTTCTTTAGCTGAGATGACTGACTTTACACTATTAGTTGCTTTTTCAACTTGCTCCTCTAATTCAGAAATTAGTCTATTTGCCTTACTCTCTCTTTCTGCAATTCTTTTTGCTGTTAAGTAAACTTGAAATACATCATCAAATTTATTAATAACTTTATCTAAGTCCAATTCATAATTTATGCTTTCTTTAGGTTCCAAACTTATCAGTAGTGCTTCTAATTCTTCTAATTCCTCTAAAATAGTTGAATTTTTTATCCAAAAACAATATATTCCGGATTATCCATATAAAAGCTAGAGATATTAGTAGAAAATCTGTCTATAAATTTTTTAAAACTATTTACTTTCTTCTGTATAAACTCATATTCAACATTACTCTGGTTTTCCTTCTCAATACTCTCTAATTTACTTAAAAATCGATAGAATGGAAATGCTAGATCTGTTGCCGCATTTTCATAAGCATTTCTTGCTTTATCAAAATCTTCCTGAGAAAGATTATTTATATTTAAAGTCATCACTGTTCCATTTTAAAAATATTTTCTGACCCCATGCATCACTCCACTTTGACCCTATCCCTCAGGTCAAAAAAATAACAAGGATTGTATCAAAATGAACTAATCTTTCTATCTAAAAATAAACAGTAGAAATATAAAAGAATAAGAATTCTAAAGAACGAAATTGTTTGGCTAAAAAATTAAATTATATTGTCCATATCAAAGCAAAATCTGTGGCAGATATAGGAATCTGAAAATATTTTTCGCATTTGATGGAAATCCAATCCAAGACTTTTTGCATAAAAAATTTTCATGTGAAATAAAAATATATTTTATTCAAACCATTCAAAAACTTAGTTAAGATTTTTTACCAACCTATTTATAATTTTTAATTTCCCCATTAAAAACCCCAAGCCTTTAATACCAGCTTGGGGTCTTTGAATCTTGGTCCCGAGGGTCGGACTCGAACCGACACGTCATCTCTGACAGCGGATTTTGAGTCCGCCGCGTCTACCAATTTCACCACCTCGGGAAGAGTGCGATGCTTTGTGTTGCGTATAATAACCTGTTTGATTTTATTGTCAAACACTAACTTACGCTTATTGCTCACTTTTAAATCACTCAGATATTTTTCTCTCAATAAACACGCGAACTCAGCGAGAAAACGCAAAAAAGACTATACTACGCCCAATTTTTGCAATGTTTTAGATGTATGCAACTCTCCGACTTTTCGTTTGATCTCCCTGATGAACTTATTGCTCGCTATCCATTAGACAGCCGTAGCGCATCTCGCCTGCTGCATATCGATGCCCAAGGTCAATATCACGACCATAGCTTCACCGATATTCTCGATCTACTCGAAGACGGTGATTTGCTGGTACTAAATGACACCAAAGTCATGAAGGCACGCTTAAAAGGTAAACGTGCTACAGGCGGAGCTATCGAAGTTCTGGTTGAACGCATGTTGGACACCCACACTGCACATTGCCATATCAAATCAAGCAACTCACCTAAAGCAGGCGCAGAACTGTATATCGGTGAAGATGCTGTGCCTGTCACGGTACAAGGTCGCCATGAAAATCTGTTTGTGGTGAAGTTTTCACAACCAATTCTGTCAGTACTGGATCAATACGGTCAGCTGCCGATTCCACCTTATTTCAATCGTGAAGCCGAAGAGATTGATACCGAACGCTATCAAACCGTCTTCCACGACCCTGAAAAAATTGCCAGCGTTGCTGCGCCGACAGCAAGCCTGCATTTCGACCAAGGCTTATTAGACAAACTAGCCGCTAAAGGCATACAAAAAACCTTTGTCACGCTACATGTCGGTGCAGGAACGTTTATGCCTGTGCGTACCACAGACATCACCAATCATATTATGCACAGTGAATGGTGTGATGTACCGCAAGCCACCATTGATCTGATTTTGGCAACCAAAGCACGCGGTAACAAAGTCATTGCGGTAGGCACTACGGCGACCCGTGCCTTAGAAAGTGCAGCACAAGCCAATCAAGGTAAAATTGCAGCTTGGACAGGCGATACCCAGATCTTTATCTATCCAGGTTATCAGTTCTGTATCGTAGATCGTTTGATTACCAACTTCCATTTACCAGAATCGACCTTACTGATGTTGGTTTCAGCGCTCTCGAATCGGGACAATATCTTGGCTGCTTATACCCATGCAGTAGAACAACGTTATCGCTTCTTTAGTTATGGCGATGCGATGTTGGTGGATAAGCTCGACGCTTAATAATGATCAATCGACTAAACTACGGTTTAGTCGATTTTTTAAAATGATGATTTAAAAAATTATGCCATTTATATCAAAAAAATTCAAACAAACTTTCAAAATCAATTTATGCATAATCAGGCAACCTTAGAAAATATTGAGGCCATTCGCCAATTGCTTGCAGAGCAGCCCTCACCAGAAACGCTTATTAGTCGCTTAAAACATTGGCAAGGCAAACAAACCCTATTCATCAAGAATTATCTTTACTGGGCGCTGGCCACCCTGAGTCTCATTTTTTTATTGGCAGGCCTTTTGTTCTCAGCCTACTATCTGATAGTTAGTGTTGTTCTGTTTAGCCTTGGCATCCGTTATCGTATTCCCACAAGTGAACTGGAAAACTTAAAAGAACAACTCAGAGTTTATATGCTGGAACAGACCTATAAGGTGAAGTTTCAGCAGGATGAACCACCCTTAAATCATGCATTACTGGATCACCCTTTATTTCAATTCGGCGATACAGACAATACCGTTACAACTTTGCTTGCTGGACAAATGATAGTTAAAGAAAAAACCTATGATTATTCAGTTTTTAAATATCGTTACGCTTATTCTGTCGAAAAAACCGACGAGCAAGGTCAAACTTTCTATGAAACCCACCATTCTAATTTATGGGGTGTGTTGATGGAAAACTTCCCATTTCAGGGCATCAGTATTTCAGCCGCGCATAAAAGTCGTTGTCATCTTGGCATTGAATGGCAATCCAGTGACATTCGCTTTAATCAAAAGTATCAACAAAGTGGTGTCAATGAGTTTGAGTTTGTTAAATTCTTAACACCAGAGCGGTTACTGGCACTTGAGAATATGATGCTGGCTTTTCATAGTGATTTTTATGTTGATCCACACACAGGCTTAATGTGCTGGTTACTCAATGAATCTCCTTTGGCAGAAAATAATTATTTATTTCAGGCGATTACAGTGAATGAATTGGCTGAAAAACTGGAACAACTGCAAATGCCAAAACTGCAACATTTACAAAATGCATTTGCCAGTTTACTCAAGACGCTATAATTTTATTTAAAATAATTAAAATAGCTTACAAGGCTTCTTAGTTTCTGAAATTTAAAGCATAATTCAGCTCATACAAAGCAATTATAATGAAATAAAACCTCCATGCCGATCGATACAGTACAACAAGCTCTCCACATCCGACGCAAAAAAAATGCGCAGGTGTTCCGTAATATTGCCCGGTTGTGGGAGGCTGGACAAAAATCACATAGCGATCAGGATTTGTTAGATGCACTGCATCCTTGGCGTGAAGATCATAATCTGTGTTTCTTTAATGCCCTTCCCTACCTACTGGGTATCATCAGTATCGGAACGCTGGTGTTTGGCTATTTTATCCATCCATATATTCAATATATCTGGAGCCTGCTCGGGGCATTTCTTACCGGTTTTCTGGCCTATCTGCTCTATGAACCACAGGAACCATTAACACGTGTGATCAACTATCTGGAACAACGTATGACCATATTACGCTATGGTTTGCAGTTCCAGCAACTCCCTGCTTATCTCCCCATTCAAGCGCAACCGATTTTGGTGATGAGCAAATTAAAGCAACATTTCCCACTGTTTAACCGCGGCAGTGAGTCCAATGAGATTACCCACTACGCCTCTACGACTTGGCATGATGGCAACACAGAACATCAGGTTCTCCTGTTTCAATATCATTATGTCAGTGAAATGCCGATTCTTCAGGATCAAAACAGTGATAAAAAAATTGTCAAAGAAATGCATAAAGATTTATGGGGTGCTTTTATTTTTCAAATGCCAGCTTTGGGAATTGCCGTCAGCAATCAGCGCTCAGATTTTTTTGAACCATATACCAGTTCTTGGCAAAGCAGCGACATTTTGATTAATCAAGAATTGAATATCTTTGGCTTGAATCAGCATCAACTCGCCAAAGAAGTCAGCCCGAGCCTCACTTTAAAACTACATGATTTTTTTCAACATTTTACAGGAGATTTAATTTATCATCATCAAGAACAAATCCTGTGTTACGTGGGCGAACAAAATCTTTTCGAAACCGCCAGTAAACGCAACGACATCCATGATATTCCTGCATTGCGTGGACATTTACGCACCATGACCATGCCGCAATATCAGACGTTTCAACAATGGATGCTGAATTTAATTCGTTAATCATTGAGTAATAACAATAAGGGGAATGGCGATGACTGGTTTACTTATCTTTTTAGGTTTTTTTGTACTCCTGATCGTGTGGGGTATTTCTATCCGCAATACCATCGTACGTTATTTTAATGCCACCAAACGGGCATGGTCAGAAGTGGCCAACTTCGAGCGTCAAAAAGTAAAGACTCTGGAAGCCTTGGAAGCCACACTGGATCAATACACCCAGTTTGAAAAATCGACCTTGGAAAAAGTCACCGAGTTGCGGCAGCAGATTCTCAACCTGAATGTGAATGACACTGATATTTCTCAACTACAACAGATCGAGAAAATGAGTAAGGAGTTGATTCGCAGCCTGAATGTGGTGGTCGAGAATTATCCTGAACTGAAAGCCGATGCGTTGTATAGCAAGATGATGGATGATATTCAGGAACAAAACGAAAATGTTGGTGCAGCAATCACCATCTTTAACCGCAATGTGGAATTGTTTAATAACCAGATCGAAGTGTTTCCAAACAACCTGATCAATACCCTGACTTTATCGAAGAAAGCCATTCGCCCATTTAAGGATAATCTGGCGACTGAAAATTTTGACTATAAACCGAATTTTTAGTGCGGTAGTTATAACATTTTAGCGTCTTACAGTTATCTCACTCATTTCAGCAAAAACCTTCGGTTGGAGTTACTTTTGTTTTGGCAAAAGTAACCAAAACCCTTGCACAGCTTTAATCGCTGTTCATAGACTGACGGTACATCCCTGCTACCGCAGTCTAACGCGGCGGCATCCATGCCGCCATCTAGATAGCAAATTCCCTCACAAATTTCGCATTACAAAATGCAAAAACCTTATTCACTTAAATCAGTATTTGCTCATCAACATTCGAGCAAATATCACCCAAAACTTATCAAACTAAATCTATTTTATCTCTCGCTACATTTAGTAGTAGAACTACACGCCATAATCGGGGAAAATAGCCGCTTTCGATCAGCGAACTGTTTTTTCGCCTTCTTGCGCTGCAATCATAGTAGCACTTCGATCTTGCTCAGGTTATTACATGAAATTTGAAAAATTAGGCCAGTCGGGGCGCGCCCGTCGTGGTCGACTTACTTTAGAACACGGTGTGGTGGAAACCCCGGTGTTTATGCCCGTTGGTACCTACGGTACAGTAAAAGGCATGCTGCCTCGTGATATTGAAGAAATTCAGGCACAGATTATCTTAGGAAACACCTTCCACTTATATTTACGTCCAGGTTTGGAAGTAATTAAAGAGCATGGCGGTCTGCACGAGTTTATCCAATGGGATAAACCGATTTTGACCGACTCTGGTGGTTTCCAGGTCTTCAGCTTGGGCGCAATGCGTAAAATCAAAGAAGAAGGTGTAACCTTCCGCTCTCCGATTGATGGTTCAAAGGTATTCTTGTCTCCAGAAATTTCAATGGAGATCCAACATGTACTGAATTCAGATATCGTGATGATTTTTGATGAATGTACCCCTTACCCTGCCACGCATGAAGAAGCGCAAAAATCATTGCAGCTTTCTTTACGTTGGGCAAAACGTTGTAAAACCCACCATCATGACGCGCTCAAGAATAAAAATGCCTTATTCGGCATTATTCAAGGCGGCATGTACGAAGACCTACGAGATGAATCACTCAAAGGCTTGTTGGAAGTTGGTTTTGATGGTTATGCGATTGGGGGGCTTTCGGTCGGTGAACCGAAAGAAGAAATGATCAAGGTACTTGATTATTTACCCAACAAAATGCCGCAAGACAAACCACGTTACCTCATGGGTGTGGGTAAACCAGAAGACATCGTCGAAGCAGTTCGCCGTGGTGTCGATATGTTTGACTGTGTGATGCCAACCCGTAATGCCCGTAATGGTCATTATTTTGTCACCGATGGTCTGGTCCGTATCCGTAACAGTAAATATCGTCATGATAAAGGGCCTTTAGACCCACATTGTGATTGCTACACTTGTAAAAACTTTACCCGTGCCTATTTATATCATTTAGAGAAGTGCGGTGAGATGCTTGCATCAATGCTTGGCACGATCCACAACTTGCGTTACTACCAACGTCTGACGCAAGGTATGCGTGATGCATTGGATAATGGCACATTTGATGAGTACGTTCAGGACTTTTATGCCCGTCGTGGCTTAGAAGTTCCAGCATGTCCAGAGGACTAAGCTGAACGATTTGCATCAAGATTTGCGCCTGATCGCAAGACAAGGTACATTGCAAAACGAATTGGAATTTATTATTAATTTTTTGCCTTTTAATTTTAGGAAATCGAAATGAGTTTTTTCATCTCTACTGCTCACGCTGCACCTGCTGCGGCACAAGGTCCAAGCCTTATGGCAAACTTGTTGATGATCGCGGTATTTATCGCAATCTTCTATTTCTTGATCTGGAGACCTCAAGCGAAACGCGCTAAAGAACACCGTTCTTTAATCGAAAGCCTGGGTGTAGGCAGCGAGATCGTGTTTGCTGGTGGTTTAATGGGGAAAATTACCAAACTTGAAGGTGACTTTGCAGTTGTTGAACTCACTCGCGGTGTTGAGGTAAAAATCCAACGTGCGAGTGTCATTTCAGTATTACCTGAAGGCACATTAAATAACCTTTAATCATAAAATAGTCGTGCCTCAGCACGACTTTTTCATTTAAGAAGAAAGCGAATGCGTTACCCTGCATGGAAATATTTACTGATCCTTGTGGTACTTGTGATCAGTACGTTATATGCACTTCCAAGTCTGTATCCAGATGAACCTGCTGTCCAAATTTCGGGGGCAAAAGCAGGCACTAAAATTGATCAGACTATCGTGCAAAAAGCGGAGCAGATTTTAAAAACTGCCAACATTAGCAGCCACGACAATAGCTTCACCAATAACGCGGCATTATTACGTTTAAGCTCTTCTGAAGCACAGTTAAAAGCCAAAGAAGTGTTACGCCGTGATTTAGGTGATGATTATGTCGTTGCGCTCAACCTTGCCCCAACCACCCCTGAGTGGTTGCAAAAGATTGGCGCAAAACCGATGAAACTTGGTTTGGACTTACGTGGTGGCGTACACTTCTTGCTCGAAGTCGACATGGATAAAGCCATTAGTCAGCGTATGGAAACATCTGCGACTGATTTGCGTCGTCAATTCCGTGATAACAAAATCAAATTTAACAACCTTGCGTTAAGTAACAACACCATTACCATCCAGTTTGCCAGCAATGCCGACCGTGATGCAGCGACTGATTTTTTACGTCGTAATGGCAATGAGTTTACTCAACAAGCGGTTGCTACTTCATCTGGTGCAACTTTAAGACTGAATTATACCGATGCACGCCGTCAGGAAATTCAATCTTATGCAGTCAACCAAAACTTAACCACCTTACGTAACCGTATTAATGAACTCGGTGTGGCTGAAGCTCTGGTACAAACACAGGGTAGCAACCGTATTGTGGTTGAATTACCGGGTGTGCAAGATACCGCTGAAGCAAAACGTGTCTTGGGTCGTACTGCGAACTTAGAGTTCCGTTTGGTTGCAGATAGCAATGATCAATATATTGATCCATATACGGGTAAATATAATGGCCAGCCACTTCCTCCTGGGACTGAGGTATTTGCCTATCAGTCTTTAGACAGTGGTCGTCAACTCCTGTTACAACGTAACCGTATCTTGACTGGTGAACGTGTACAAAACGCAAGTTCTGGCTTTAGCCAAGACTCTGGCGGTGCTGAAGTAAATATCACCCTCGATTCTTCGGGTGGTAAGCTGATGGCAGATGCCACGCGTGGTGCAGTTGGCAAACGTATGGCGGTTTTGTTTATCGAGAATAAACAAAAAATCTCTTACGTGGCTGATCCAAATACAGGTGTTCAAACTGAAGTTCGTACTCCATATACCGAATCTGTGGTGATCAACGCTGCAACGATCCAAGCGGTATTGGGTTCGCAATTCCGTATTACCGGTCTAGATTCACCACAAGAAGCAGCAGAACTTGCCTTAATGCTTCGTGCAGGTGCTTTGGCTGCCCCAATGTACTTCGTTGAAGAACGTGTGGTGGGGCCAAGCTTGGGTCAAGAGAACATTGATAAGGGCGTGTTATCGACTCAAATCGGCTTCTTGTTGGTTGCGATTTGGATGGTGGTATTCTTCCGTTTATTCGGTTTGATCGCCAACTTTGCCTTGGTGTTCAACCTTGCCATGATCTTAACCGTGATGTCTTGGATTGGGGCTTCCCTCACCCTACCGGGTATTGCGGGTATCGTGATTACCATTGGTATGGCGGTCGATGCCAACGTCCTGATCTGTGAACGAATACGAGAGGAAATGCTCTGGGGTGCCTCGCCCAAACAGGCAATTGTTGCGGGTTATGATCGCGCCTATAACACCATTCTCGACTCGAACTTAACCACGTTCATTGTTGCGTTTATTTTATTCGCGATTGGTACAGGTCCGATCAAAGGCTTCGCGGTGACCTTGATGATTGGTATTATTTGTTCGATGTTTACTGCGATTACAGTAACGCGTGCAATCGTACAGCTCATTTATGGCAAACGCCGTAATTTGAACAAGTTGAGTATTTAAGGAGATTCACATGACTGATCTGACTCAACAAGACTCAAAGCAATACGGTCGCCCAGATGATCTAAAAATCATCCCATTCATGAAGATTGCCACACCTGCGGCCATCTTCTCGATCCTGATTACCATTGCCAGTATCTTCTTTATCGCCACCAAAGGTCTCAATCTTGGTTTGGACTTTACTGGTGGTATTTCGGCTGAATTAAACTACAAGCAAGGGGTTCAACCTGCGCAAGTGATTCAAGCCTTGGATCGTGCAGGCTTCAAAGATGCTGTAGTACAAACTTTGGGAAGTAATACCGACCTGATCGTGCGTATGCCTGTACAAGAAGACCTGAATGTTGAAGACCTGAGCAACAGCATTACCAAAGCAGTTCAATTGCCAAATAACACGGTAGAAGTTCACAAAGTGGACTCTGTCGGTGGTGCGGTAGGTAATGAGCTGTATGTACGTTCTGCGGGCGCAGTCGCACTTGCTTTGATCCTGATGTTGATCTACGTGACCATTCGCTTTGAGTTTAAAATGGCTGTCGGCGCTGTAATGTCATTATTCCATGACATTATCATCATTTTTGGTGCCTTTGCGCTGTTCCAATGGCCATTCGACTTAACCGTACTGGCGGCTGTACTTGCGGTGATCGGTTTCTCACTCAACGATAATATCGTGGTATCGGACCGTATCCGTGAAAACTTCCGTAAGATTCGTGGTGCAACACCACGTGAAATCGTGGACATCGCCTTAACAGAAACTTTACGTCGTACCATTCACACCTCGATGACCTTATTACTCGTGGTTCTGGCCATGATGTTCTTAGGCGGTGATGGCTTACACTGGTTCTCTATGGCAATGTTTGTCGGTATCTTTGTCGGTACTTACTCATCGATCTATATCGGTACCGCATTCGCCTTATGGCGTGGTCTGAACCGTCAGGACTTTATCGTTCAAGTTAAACCTGAATTTGAAGAAGAAGAGATTCCTTAAATCAGTTCTTCTTGAAACTAAAAATGCCAGCGAAATGCTGGCATTTTTATTGGCTTTAAACACGTGCCTAAACAAACACCCACGATCTCTTTTTCACCAGCAGGCGTACTTCATTATCCTTTTATTAAGGGATAATCATAATCTCCCCACTTACTGGTTTGAATGCCTAAACCATGCAGGCTTTCAATCAGTTTAACCGCAGCCCGAACCCCATCAATAATCGGAATTCCCAGCTCTAGACTGACCTGATCCGCCATCTCGGCCATGCCGCCACAGCCCAAGACGATCGCGCCAATCCCATCACGCATTTTGGCTTGCTGGCAGCTTGCCAATAATTTTTCATAGGCCGCTTGCTTATCATGTTCCAAAGCCAATACAGGAAGATCAATGCATCGAATCTGTGCACATTTCCGTTCAAAGCCATATTGATGCAATAAATGTTCAGCAATAATTTTGGTTCGGGCCAAGGTGGTGACAATCGAAAATTTTGTCGCCACCAAACTGGCCATATGGAATGCAGCTTCGGCAATGCCAATCACAGGCGCTTGAGCCAACTCTCTGGCCGCATGCAAGGCTGGATCACCAAAGCAGGCAATAATATGCCCATCGACCTGCTGCGCTTTGCCTTGTTGAATTAATTCAAGTACCCCAATGGCAGACATTGCCTCATCATAATGCCCTTCAATCGATAGCACGCCTTTCTCAGGAGACTGGGCGATAATTTCGGTATCTACCGCGGCTACCTGACGCGCAGCCTCAGCAATTGATGTGGTCATTTCGACACAGGTATTTGGATTAATGATTTGAATTCGAGTCGCGTTTCTCATTTCTGCACATTTTTAATTCAAAAAATAAGATTGATCATATTTCAATCCAACTGGTCTGAACAGTTAAAATCTAAAATTAAATATTTAAACAAATACAATCAATAAATTAACAATAAATTTAAAATAATGAAATGAAGTTGGCTTAATTTCTGCATCACTGGTCTGAACAGTTGTTTGTCTTGAAGACCCGTCATGAGCGATAACCCGAACTATAGTCCTAAACTCTCCAATGAAGATCTCATCCCTGCGCAACAAAATTGGACGTGGTATAACATCTTTTCCTTTTGGATGTCCGATGTACATAGTATGGGTGGCTATGTGGTCGCAGCGAGTTTATTTTCGCTTGGTCTTGCCAGCTGGCAAGTGTTGCTAGCTTTACTGATTGGTATCGTAATTGTCCAAATTGCGGCGAACTTGGTTGCAAAACCTAGTCAAATTTCAGGTGTTCCCTATGCGGTGATTTCTCGCCAAGCCTTCGGGATTTATGGAGCCTATATTCCAGCCTTAATTCGCGGCCTGATTGCGGTTTCATGGTATGGCATTCAAACCTGGCTGGCCTCCAATGCCCTGATGATGATTCTACTTAAGTTCTATCCAGCCTTACATCCGCTTACACTGACGGAATTTGCGGGTCTAAGCACGATTGGCTGGATCTGTTTTGGTTTGATCTGGGCGATACAAGCACTGGTTTTCTGGAAAGGGATGGACACCATCAAGGTGTTTATCGACTGGGCAGGCCCAATGGTCTATGTGGTGATGTTGACACTGGCATTATGGTTGGTATGGAAAGCAGGCTGGCAGCAGATTTCCTTTAAGCTCAGTGATAAACACCTCAGCGTCAATCAACAGATCATGCAAACCATTATCGCCATCGCATTAGTAGTGTCTTATTTCTCAGGTCCCTTACTCAACTTTGGTGATTTCTCCCGTTATGGCAAAGATATGCAACAGGTCAAAAAAGGTAACTTTTGGGGACTGCCATTTAACTTTCTTTTCTTTGCTGTCATCGTCGTCATGATTATTTCAGGGACGTTTACTGTGTTTGGAAAAATGGTACATGATCCACTCGAAACGGTTGCCATGATCGATAACGGGGTTGTAGTGGTACTCGGTTTATTAACAGTATTAACCGCGACCATTGGCATTAATATTGTGGCGAATTTCGTTTCAGCTGGGTTTGATTTTTCTAATCTTGCCCCACGCTTTCTTAGTTTTCGCAGAGCTGGCATGATTGCCGCGATTGGTTCAATCTTTATCACCCCATGGAATCTATTTAACTCCCCTGAACTGATTCACTATACGCTTGATACTTTAGCGGCATTTATCGGTCCACTATTTGGCATTCTACTCGCTGACTTTTACCTGATTAATAAACAACAAGTGCTGGTCGATGACTTATTTAGCGACCAACCCACAGCATCATATTACTATCAAAAAGGCATCAATCGAAAAGCCGTCGTGAGCTTAATGGCCGCGGTCAGCATCGGCCTGCTCTTGGTGCTTATTCCAAGTTTTCAGTTTTTGGCGCCCTTCAACTGGTTTATTGGAGTCCTCCTCGGCAGTAGTTTTTACTATCGCCTCTCTCGGGAAAGCGTTGCTTCGAAAACAAGCAATATCCATCATCAGCAAAGCTTGAATATTCCTCAAAACCATCAATGAATGCATGGATGGTTTTTTAATACTGAATGATCTGGATCTGTGGAAACTGGAAACCACGGCAGGACTGCTCTGCCCGCCACGCGACAGTCAATACCATGTTCTGATGAAGAATAAAGTTTTGATAAGCAAAGCTTCCAATCAACGGATGAGAACACATTCCACCCTGATTGGACGGATGTACTTGGGTATTCAGACTATTCAAGTCCAGACGAATACCTAAACCTGATGCTTTTAAAACTGCTTCTTTGGTGGTCCAGACTCTGAACCAGTATTCAGCATCCTGATCCTGCTGTTGCCAGATTCGATATTCCTCGGCATGAAATGCATGTAGAGCCAAGGCATCAAAACGCACTTTACGATCCAGTTCTTCGACATCAATCCCAATATCTTTCACCTGTTCACTCATCGCCAAGGCATAATATTGCTGACTATGCGAATGATTAAAATGTAAGGTATGGGAGCTTAAAAAGGGTTTACCGTGTTCATGCTTGGAAAAACTTAAATCGTCCACCGAGCAAAGCTGTTGATTTGCCAGCAACGTATTTCTATAGGTTCTAATCTGTTCTTTTTTATAGTGATTAAACGATTTTAAATCAGCAAAGTCAGCTTTATTTTTTTGCAGAAGTTGTGCCAATGCCTGAACATGGATTTCGATTTGACCTGCCATCTGATCACTCCCGTTATTGATACAAAAAAGCCCAAAGCAAACTTTGGGCTTTTCGGCATCCAGAATAGCTTAACGCTTAAATTTCTTTTCTGCTTTTTTGAATTTCTGAACATAACGACGTTTACGCGCCGCTACACGCTCATCCACTTGCGATTTGCGCCCTTCAAATGGATTCTCTGACGTTTTAAAATCAATACGGACTGGCGTTCCTTCAAGTTTATACACTCGACGGAATACGTTTTCCAAGTAACGACGATAGTCAGCAGGTGTCTTATCAACCTTGTTCCCGTGGATCACGATAGTCGGTGGATTTTGTCCGCCCATATGCGCATAACGCATTTTAATACGACGACCGCTGATCATTGGCGGCTGATGCGCTTCAGTTGCATCACTTAAAATCTGGGTCAGTTTCGCAGGAGAAACTTTTAAATTTGCTGATTCATAAGCACGATGGATCGATGGATAGAGTTCACCCACCCCAGTCCCATGCAATGCAGAAATTAAATGAATTTTCGCCCACGGAATGAAGTCAAAACGGCGTTCAACATCAAGCTTACACTGCTTACGATCATACTCGGTCATGTTGTCCCATTTGTTGATCGCAATCACCATGGCACGACCAGCTTCAAGTGCATAACCAATCAAATGTAAGTCTTGTTCAACAATACCTTCACGTGCATCCACTACTACGACCACCACATGGGCATCTTTCATGGCTTGCAATGTTTTCACGATTGAGAACTTCTCAATCATTTCATCGACTTTACCTTTACGACGCACACCCGCCGTATCAATTAAAGTATATTGACGACCATCACGCTCATAAGGAATATAAATTGAGTCACGTGTTGTTCCCGGCTGGTCAAATGCAACCACACGTTCTTCGCCCAACAAACGGTTAACCAAAGTCGATTTACCTACGTTTGGACGGCCGATAATCGCTAAACGTAAACCGGTATTTTTATTGTGTTCATCTGGATTTTCATCTTCTGGGACTTCAGCCAATACTTCTTCCAGCATTTGCTGTACACCACGACCATGACTGGCCGCAACCTGCATTGGTTCACCCATACCGAGCTTATAAAACTCAACCAAAGCTGCTTCAGCATGAACACCATCGACCTTATTGGCAACCAAGTAGACTTTTTTGCCTAGGGTACGAAGTTCGCGTGCAATTTGCTCATCGGATGCCAACAGGCCAGCACGCGCATCGACGACAAACACAATAATGTCTGCTTCATGGATCGCGGTCTTCGACTGCTCGGCCATGTATGAATCAATACCGCCCTCATTCTCACCGATACCCCCCGTATCTACGACAATGAACGATTTATTTTGATAAACCGCATCGCCATATTTGCGGTCACGAGTTAAACCAGCGAAGTCAGCAACCAAAGCATCACGACTTTTGGTGATTTGGTTAAATAGCGTTGATTTTCCGACGTTTGGACGACCAATGAGCGCAATAACGGGTTTCATAGATTAACCTTAATTCAGACGAGCCATCGTTGATGACATCGTATCAGAAACAGTATGGAAGATTTTGGTGATCAAGTAATCACAATAAAAATTCGGGGTTTTGTTTAAACAAATACCCCGATCATTCTTTTATTAGCAATAGCTAATTGCGCATTTTACCACAAGCTAGAACAAAATTAACGATTCTGCCAAATGCTTAATGCACCTTTTCGTGTTGCAACATAAAGTTGATTGTCAATCACGCGCAGTGAACGAACCTCACCGCTGGTTTTGGCACGGCCAATCAACTTACCTGAAGCAGGATTAATCAGATGCAATACGCCATCCAAATCACCCACTACAAGATTTTGCCCTAGCATTACAGGATTACTTAGCTTGCGATTCAGCAATTCTTCATTTTGCCAAACCAGCTCACCTGTCGCCAGGCTATAGGCATTCAGCTTGCCATCCGTCGTCGCAACAAAAACTTTGTCATCCGCAACTTCAGCACTGTTGGTACTGCTGGCATCTTCACTCCACACCACACGTTGTGTCGCGAGATCAGTCACTGTGACTTGACCTTGGAAGCTGGTGGTCACTAAATATTGTCCTGCAACAACAGGATCACCCACGACATCAACTAAACGCTGAATGTCTGAACGGCCTTCGCTGATTGCCACACGACGCTGGAAACGTGGTACACCACTGATAATATCCAAGGCATAAATATAGGCATTTGCAGAGCCAATCAATACCGTCCGCTCATCTAGACGAACGGGTGCAGGTTGACCACGTAAACTAAATTGAACATTTGGCAGCTTATAGGCCCAGACCTGTTGTCCAGTCACCGCATCATGTGCAAATACAGTCCCGTCATTGGCAATAGTAATCACACGACCTGACTGGATCAAAGATGGAGACAAAATGGCACCAGACAATTTCGCTGTCCACTTTTGCTCGCCTGTCGCTTGATCTAAAGCAAATAACTGGCCTTTACGATTGCCACTGACCACAATCCCTTCACCCGCTTCAACACCCGCAGTGAGTTCTTGTTTGGTGATTTTACTTTTCCAAAGACGCTGTTTACCTTTGTAAGCAGAAATCTGACCATCCGGATCAATCGCAAAAATCACACCATTGTCGGTATCTAGCTGCAAGCGCAAAGATTCTGCCGCATTGGTCGACGAAACACTTTGTGAGAACACAAGGTTTAAACTTTGTTCTTGTACGATTTTTGGCAATGGATTCGGTTTTGCTTCTTTTACTTTATTGCTTGAACAACCAACGAGTAAAGCTGAAGCAATGGCAATTGCCAAAGGTAGTTTTAGTTTATTCTGCATTAAGACTCATCCACTTTGGTATCTAAGATCGGGCGCTCAAACTCAGGATCATCTACTAAAACGCCAACACTTTCGAGTTTAATTTGTAAAAGCTGACGTTCCTGTTTGCGCTCGAGCAAGTTATCCCATGCACTTTGATACGCTTTGCGTGCAGATTCATTGTCTTTTTTGGCAACAAAAATATCACCACGAAGTTCATCCGCAGTTGCCTTGAATGCTGGATCTGTCACGCTAGATAGAGTTTTCAAAGCTTCATCATATTTGCTTTGTGCCAGTTGCGAATCTGCTAAACGTAATTTAACAATTTGCAGCAAGCCCGCATCCTTGACTTTTGAAGCTTCAACTTTCTTCAATGCTTTTTCAGCTGCCGCATAGTCCTGCTTGTCATAAGCAAGCTTCGCCATGATAAATTGTGTTTGAATCGCTTGAGCAGAGTCTGCATCGTCTTTGACAATTTTATCTGCTGTTTCTGACAACGTCGCAAAGGCATTCGGCTGACCCGATGCCGCCTTCGCTTCATCCATCAACTTTTGTACCTTGGCAGTCTGGTTCTGGGATTCGGCAAGATTTTTCTTTTGCCAGTATTCCCATCCGAAAAAGGCAATCAAGGCAATGAGAATTCCGCTAATGATTGCAGAACCATATTTTTTGGCAAACGACTTGAACTGGTCGAGTTGTTCTTCATCACTTAAACTCATGTGATTGTCCTTTTCCTAACTTGTGCAATTTATTGTTTAAATTTTTCGATAAAAAATGGCGCCAGTTCAGTTAAAGCAACTTGTGACTGTTCTGCTGTCGCAAGTTCTTTAACGAGAAGCTGCTGTGATTCCCACTCGCGCTCACCCAAGATCACCGCATAGATTGCGCCAGATTGATCGGCCTTTTTCATCTGGCTTTTCATGCTGCCTTGTGAACCTGTTTTCAGGCGAATTGGACTATTTACTGCCTCTAACTGATCACGCATCTGCTCTGCCAATACCAAAGCTTTGGCTTGGTACGCTGGCTCAGCCAACAAGAATACTTCACAATCACGTACGTCTTTGGCTTGTGCAACTTGTTCAACCAACAACAGCAAACGTTCCATTCCCATGGCAAAACCAACCGCCGGAACAGACTGATCGGCTTTACCTTTAAGCTGTCCAACCAAGCCATCATAGCGACCACCCGCACACACCGTTCCTTGAGAACCCAACATGGTGGTGGTCCATTCGAATACAGTCTTGTTGTAGTAGTCCAAGCCACGCACTAACTTTTGGTTAATCACAAACTCAACACCTGCATCAGTGAGGTATTGCTGTAATTGCTGGAAGTGGTTGATTGAATCTTCTTTAAGAAAATCATGCAACTTCGGTGCATTTTCCAAAATCTTTTGCGTTGACTCAACTTTCGAGTCCAGAATACGCAAAGGATTCGTGGTTAAACGGCGTTGTGAATCTTCATCCAAGGCATCTTTGTGTTGGTTTAAGAACGCAACCAAAGCCGCACGATATTCTGCACGCTCATCTGTTTCACCAAGAGTATTGAGCTCTAAGCGAACATTCGCTGCCACACCCATACGTTTCCATAAACGCGCGGTCATTAAAATGAGTTCAGCATCAATATCAGGCGTTGCCACACCAAAAGTTTCAACACCAAATTGATGGAACTGACGATAGCGGCCTTTTTGTGGCTTTTCATAGCGGAACATGGGCCCGAGATACCAGACACGCGGTGTCGCACCACGCAACAGGTTATGCTCTAACATGGCACGTACACAACCCGCCGTCCCCTCAGGACGTAAGGTGAGTGATTCAGGTGGCGTACCTTTGTCGAAAAAGGTATACATTTCTTTTTCAACGATATCGGTCGCATCACCAATTGCACGTTTAAATAAACCAGTTTGCTCAACAATGGGCAAACGGATCTGTTGATAACCATACGCATCCATTAATGATGCAAGTTGTTGTTCCAGACTTCTCCAAGCCGCAGTTTGCGTTGGAAGGATGTCATTAAAACCTTTGATAGCGACGATTGAACTCATGATGAACTACGAATAATTTCTTTAGATTTTGCTTCTTCAAGCTCTTGAACACGTTGACGAACCATTGTTTCAATTTCATCAACCAACTGATTTGTGTCAATTAAATGACTTTTTTCACCATTACGATAGACCAGTGAACGCGGTGATGCACCGACAATCCCGATATCGGCCTCTTTGGCTTCACCTGGGCCATTCACCTTACACCCGATCACCGACAAGTCCATCGGCGTACGGATATCCTCTAAACGCTCTTCCAATGCCTGCATCACTTGAATTACATTGAATTCTTGACGTGAACAACTTGGACAAGCAATAAAGTTAATCCCGTTTGAGCGTAAACCCAATGATTTTAAAATATCAAAGCCGATTTTAATTTCATCTTCCGGCTCTGCCGCAAGCGAAATACGCATGGTATCGCCAATGCCTTCCATCAACAGTCCACCCAGTGCAATCGCCGATTTGACTGTACCCGTACGGTAAATCCCAGCTTCAGTCACACCCAAATGCAATGGATTATCAATCTGTTGTGACAGCAAGCGATAAGCATCCATGGTTAAAAACACATTCGATGCTTTTACGCTGACTTTAAACTCGTGGAAGTCCAAACGATCCAGAATATCGATGTGACGCATTGCTGACTCAAGTAAAGCCTGCCCTGTCGGTTCACCATATTTGACCTGTAAGTCTTTTTCTAAAGAACCCGCATTGACCCCAATACGAATCGAAATACCGTGATGTTTTGCTGCTGCAACCACTTCACGTACTTTTTGATCCGAGCCAATATTGCCTGGGTTAATCCGCAGACAGTCTGCGCCATAATCCGCAACAGCCAAAGCAATACGATGATCAAAGTGAATATCCGCCACCAATGGCACAGAAACGCGTTTACGAATTTCTCCAAACGCTTCTGCTGCTTCCATCGACGGTACCGAAACACGCATGATATCTGCGCCAGCATCTGCACAGCGCTGAATTTGCGCCACAGTTGCCTCAACATCGCAAGTTTCAGTATTGGTCATACTTTGAACACTGATCGGGGCATCACCACCGACATACACCGAACCAACACGGATTTTACGTGTTGGGCGGCGTTTAATTGGGTTCACAATCATCGTATAGCTCTACTCTCTGGCATTAACGAGACAAACGGAATTCTGCTTTTCCATTGACCGTATATGGAGACAAGGAAATTTTCTCTTGATTTAAAGTCAATGCTACGGCGGTCGCATCATCTAAACGAATTTGAAATGGTGATTCACCACTTAAAGTCAATGTTGATGCTTGACGACCTGTTGCCAATACTTTACCTGTTGCATCTACGATATGCACAGAGGTTGGTCGATTAAAGTCCAGAACCAGTTGGTCACCAGATGTTGCTGTGGTGCTAGTTCCCATTGGTAAAATCTGCACATCCGAATTTTTAATCTTTGGCACATCTTCATCATCTTTATGACTTGATGTCCAGTTCTGAACCGCCATTACAGCTAACCACGCCAATACAGCGACAGCCACCGCGATTGCAATACGCTTTAACCAGATACGATTACGCACACTTTTCGAACCTGATAATTTCCCCATGATTTTAATTGGAGAATTATTCAGGGCATGGCTGGCTTTAAGTCCAGTATCATTCACATAAATTTCATCAAAACGTTGAATGATCGCACTGGCATCTGCATTTAAATGCTTTGCATACGCACGGTAATATCCTTTAATGAACGTCGCTTCCGGCAAGGATTTATAATCATCCTGCTCTAATGCTGTCAAAGTTTTGACAGGCATATTCAATACGTTTGCAATCTCTTCAATTTCTTTCTTTTGTGCAATACGAATTTGACGCAAATACTCACCAGGTCGTTGAATATTTCCTAACGTTGACGCTGGCGAGGTTGAGCCAGTTGGCTGATGTGAATTTGGATTTATTTCCATACGGCCTCAGTACTGTACTGTAATTGCAAATAACGTTGATATTCTGGACTATCAGGAAATAGAGCACGTAGTTGATTAACCAGTACCTGCATTCCTAATTGATCCGCATTCGCTCGAGCAATGCGTAGACCAATCCAAAGCGCACGAGCACCTTGGTTGTTCTGCCCTACATTACGAACATATTGTTCGTATAGTTGTGACGCATCTCTATTATTTTGTTGCAAATAGAAAATTTCCGCCAACTCTAACATTGAAATGGTTGCGTTTCGATTCGCTTGTAGCGCTTGTTTGAGTGATTTTTCAGCATTCGCAACATCGCCCAATTTTAAATAGATTCGTCCCAGGTTTTCCAACGACTGAAATCGTTGATCATAGCCTAGCGTTGCACCCGCACGGGTAAATTGCTCAATCGCTTCATTATAGCGTTGCTGCTGATACAAATATGTACCGTAATTATTACGCGCTTGAGCATTATCAGGTTCTGAGGAAATCGCACGCTTAAAATAAGCCTCTGCTTTTTCCATATTGCTTGCACTGCCTTCTTGTTGCAGCAAGATGCCCATCATCATATTGGCATTGGCATCACGAGAGTCCACTTTTAACGCTTGATCAAGCGAACGTTTGGCCGAATCTAGATCACGGCTACGAATATATTCTGCAGCCAGCTGTGTTCGAACTTGAACTGCTTTTTCTGGATCTTTTTTTAATCCTGTAGAAGGCGATTGACAAGCTGTTAAGCCAAACAAAGTAAACACAACAGCCGTCACAGTAATGGTTTTTGTTCGAGTGGTATTCAACGCCTTTCCCCAAGTATTATCCTTGTGTGCGCAAAATTTCTTGTCGTTGCGCCACTTTCTTTTTCCATTGTTCAGCACGACGAGTACGATCTGCAACCTGTCCTACTAATTGTCCACATGCGGCATCAATATCATCACCACGTGTCTGACGAATCGTACACACAAATCCGGCATCCGACAAAGTTTTTTGGAAGGCAATGATACGGTTACGGCTTGAACGACCATACGGGGCATGCGGGAATGGATTAAATGGAATCAGGTTGATTTTACTTGGTAAGTTTTTCAACAATTTTAAAAGTTGTTGGGCATGCTCAGGTTGGTCATTGACCCCTTCCAACATTACATATTCAATAGTGACATGACGACGTGCACTTTCATTGCCATCTTTGGCTAAATAGCGTTGGCAAGCAGCGATTAATTGTTGTAATGGATATTTTTTATTGATTGGCACAAGTTCATTACGAAGTTCGTCATTTGGTGCATGTAATGAAATCGCCAAAGCAACATCAATGTCCTGCGCCAGCTGATCAATTTTAGGTACAACACCTGAAGTTGATAGCGTCACACGGCGTTTTGACATGCCATAAGCAAAATCATCCAGCATCAATTGCATTGAACTGAGTACAGCATCATAGTTGAGTAACGGTTCGCCCATCCCCATCATGACCACATTGGTCACTGTACGCTCGCGTTCAGCCACAGGCACATCTTCCATATAGGAATAGTTTGCCATCCACAACTGACCAATAATTTCTGCTGGTGTTAGGTCACGCTGGAAACCTTGTTTCCCTGTTGAACAGAATGAACAATCCAGTGCACAACCCACTTGCGATGAAATACACAAGGTCTTACGTGCCCCAGTCTTGTCATCAGCCGGAATCAGTACGGTTTCAACCAGAGAACCTTCACCGTCGCCCACACGGAACACCCACTTACGTGTTCCA
This sequence comes from Acinetobacter colistiniresistens, assembly GCF_024582815.1. NCBI lineage: Bacteria > Pseudomonadati > Pseudomonadota > Gammaproteobacteria > Moraxellales > Moraxellaceae > Acinetobacter > Acinetobacter colistiniresistens. Next base: position 1,297,633 of record NZ_CP102099.1, on the reverse strand, counting down.
TCTTTGGAATAATTACGGTGAACCACTTCTGGCGCTTTAATTTCACAAATCTTTTCTAATTTTTCGCGTAATTTTCCTGAGATATTACTCATCTCGGCAAAATCAGTCACAAAATATTGATGAATCCACTTCATCACCTGACTGGCACGGAACTTTTTTTCGCCCAAATCTTCAAAGAACTTTTCTAATTCAGTTCGAGACATGCCAAGTAAATTTACTTTTTGCTCGACAGCATGAACGACAGGTGTAGAAACAGACTGTTGTTTTTCATCCAAATTTTCCGATGAAACGACCACTGCAGAACTCATGTATATTTACCTAAACGATATCAGCGCTAGAAAATGCTGTGCATAATTTGCACAACCCAATCTATAAGAAATAAAAAACCAGATAAGTAGTATACCACTTATCTGGCTTGAATACTTTGGATTAACGAGTGCGTGGGCAAATCTCGTTATCAGCAAAGAAGTAAGCGATTTCACGCTCAGCAGAAGCAACTGAGTCAGAACCGTGAGCAGCATTTTCGTCGATGCTTACAGCGAAGTCTGCACGAATTGTACCTGGAGCTGCTTCTTTAGGATTCGTCGCGCCCAAGATTTCACGATGAGCAAGAACTGCGTTTTCGCCTTCAAGAACTGAAACAACCACTGGACCAGAAGTCATGAATGCAACGAGGTCAGCAAAGAAACCGCGTTCTTTGTGCTCTGCATAGAAACCTTCAGCATCTGCTTGAGAAAGGTGTTTCATTTTAGTTGCAACAATTTTCAAACCTGATTTTTCGAAACGAGCAAAGATGTCGCCGATGTGGTTTTTAGAAACTGCATCTGGTTTTACGATAGATAAAGTGCGTTCAATCGCCATGATTGACTCCTATTATGGTCTAAACTAAAAAAATTTGCCGCATTATACCGATGTCATCGCCAATAATCAGCTTGAATATGCAAAAGTTCTGCGATTTCTGACGAATTTTTAACGAACTTCATCTAACCATGCCATTTGAATGGCTTCAAGCAAACCTTCCGTCGATTTATTCGGATCATCACTAAAATCAGGCAAGGCACATACCCATGCATGTAGATCAGTAAAACGAATCCATTGAGGATCTACATCTGGATGTGCTTCGGTGAGCTCAATCGCAATATCAATCGTATCCGTCCAACGTAAGCCCATATAACAACCTAAATCAATTTGTATCGTTGAGCGTACTTTAACAAAACACCTGATTTAAGAGATAGTGTTCTGTTGCTAAATTCTTGTTAAAAGACTTATAACGCCATATGAAAGCTCGGTGCGAGTAAAATGATCGCACTGGCAACCGATGCACCAATCATGGCTCCCACAATTACATCACTGGGATAGTGCAGACCTAATATCATGCGGGACAATGCAACCAAAATGCTAAATGGTAGCATTAAAATCAATAACATGGGTTGGATATACCCCAAAGTAATGGTGACCATCACGGCATGTAAAGTATGGCCTGAGGGAAAGCTAAAGTGGTCTAGCGGACGTTCTCCCAAGACAATGACCTGATGCACCTGATAGGGTCTTGGACGGGTGGTTTTATTTTTCAGAAATTTATAAATCAGGGTACCAATAGAACCCGCCCCAACCAGATATAACAGCTGTAGACCATACGCCCAGCCTTGCATTGCCCATACTGACAACAACATGGCATACCAAAATGGCCCATCACCCAAACGACTAATCATTTTAAAAAACAAGGCGACACGTTGTGATTGAGAGAGATGATTCAGGTAGAGACACCCTTTTAAATCCAAATCTAGTATTTTTATTTTTGCATTTTGAAGATTCATACTCTTTCTCCTCTTTATTGAGAATACTTTAAGTCGTGGTCATGGGAGACTCCTCACGACTTGATACAATGCTTGTTCTAATTGTTGTACTGGAAACTGCCAACTGCTCTGCTGGACACTTTCACTTGCGAGTAAACCCATCGCTCTTAATTGCGGCAGCGCGGGTAAATCACAAATTGACTGCATTAAATCTGTTGTATGCCCCAGTGGACTCAACCATCCTGTGACATCATGTTTGACATGCTGATGGGCACAGACATAGTCATAAGCCACTACAGCCAAGCCACTGGCAATCGCCTCTAAAACCACATTACCAAAGGTATCGGCTTGGCTAGCAAAGGCAAATACATCGGCACTGGCGTAGGCTGCCGAAAGCGCTTGCCCACTTAAACTGCCCATAAAGATCACATCATCAGATTGCGCCATTTTTCCAAGCCGCACTCGATCAGGCCCATCACCCACAATCACAAATTTGATATTTCTGCCTTGTCGGGCCTGCAAGGCGTGGAAGCTTTTAATCAGCACATCGACTTCTTTTTCTGGAGATAAGCGCCCCACATAAAGCATGACTCGCGTTTCTGCATCAGCACCCCACTGTTGGCGAAGTTGCTGTGAGCGATGCTGAGGTGAAAATTTTACGGTGTCTACACCGCGACCCACCACTACCAAAGGGCAAGTCACACCAAAACCACGCAAGGCTTGCTCGGTATATTGACTCGGTACACAGGTCACATCGGTGCTGTTATGAAACCACGTTAAATAGCGCTGGATTGGTTTGACTAAAAAAGCCAGATCAAAGAAGCGACTGAAATCATGAAAGGCTGAATGGAAGCCACTCGATACTGCGATTTTTCTCGACTTAGCGGCTTGTAATGAGGTTAAGCCTAACGGGCCTTCAGTTACAATATGCACCACATCTGGCGCAAACTTTTCAAAAGCTTTTGAAACTTTGAGATATTGTGGCCAGCCAAACTGAATACTTGGATATTTAGGAATCGGCTGAGACATGACCAGACATTCCTGCTCTGGATGAAACTCGGTACACACTTCTTTTTGTATCGGGCGTACCAATAAAATTTTATGTCCAAGCTTTTGTAACCCTTGGCACAGTTGCATCATCGACAGAGCCACACCATTAATTTCTGGTGGCCACGTTTCAGTCACAATGGCAATGCGGAGACGAGGACGAACCAGATCACGCAGTTCAGACAATTCATCTTGTTTATTTTTGAGTTGTTTCCTTTTAAAGTAGAATTTAAAATTTTCAGGAAACTCTTGCTTGAATAGAGATGTAGCGTATGTACTGTGCATATCGCCATCCATTTGTGTCGTTATTTTCATGTTTTCAGCATAAAAATATTTTTTGACACTTTAATGATCAGTCTATGACAGTTTTTTGACAGCCTTAAAATAAAAAATGCCCAATTTCAAGCTGAAAGTGGGCATTTAAAAGAAGTTGATGCGACATCAAGCCAAAGGGTTATCTACTGCAAAAAGCTGCTGATCTTCCAAACGGAATGCCATTAATTGCTGCCCCCAAACACAGCCCCCATCGACATTTTGAATTTGAGCGCTAATGGTCTTGCCTTGTAAAGCCGCCCAATGTCCGAAAATCAATTGATGGCTTTGTGCTGCATGACTTTCAAACTCAAACCATGGTTGAAAACCTGCTGGCATCGGGGCATCTAAGGCATCTTTAAACTCAAACTCTAAACGCCCAGTTACATCGGTTAAACGCATTCGGGTCAGATAATTGGTAATGCAACGTAAACGCGGCATGCCTGTAAGTTCATCTGACCATAGATCAGGCTGCGAACCATACATCTGTGCAAGAAAACCATCCAATACTGACAAGTCTTCATGCGCAACAACCTGTTGCACTTCCCGCGCCAGCGCAACCGTTTGCTCGGCATTCCAGATACATGGCACACCCGCATGGGTAATTAAGGTGTGTGCATTCGGAGATAGACTCAACGGCTGCTTGCGCAACCAGTCAATCAGTTCATCCCCATCAATGGCATCAATCACCTCTTGGGTGTGATCCTTGTCTTTGGCCTTTTTAAAACCACGGGCACAGGCAATCAGAGTTAAATCATGGTTACCCAACACCGTCGCTGCGGCGCCACGATCAGCCAGCTTTTTAATAAAGCGCAATGTACCAACCGAGTTCTCGCCACGTGCAACCAAGTCACCAGCAAACCATAAAAAGTCTTGGTCTGGATCAAAACGGATTTCTTTCAGCAACGCTTTCAATGCTTCGAAACAGCCTTGCACATCACCAATGACGTAGTTATAGCGTTTAGACATCAAGCCACCATCTGATCAGAGAGTGCAACAAAATCTGCCAAACTTAAGGTTTCTGGACGCGCCATTGGATCAACACCTGCTTTTTCAAAGCCATCCTCCACCAACATCCCTTTTAAGCTATTGCGCAAAGTCTTGCGACGCTGGGTAAACACATGACCCACTAAACGTGCTAAAGCTTTTTCATTCTTTGCCACAATTGGTTTAACATCATAGGGTTCTAAACGGAAAACCGCCGATGTTACTTTTGGTGGCGGGTTAAATGAACCTGGTGGCACTTCAAACAAGAAGGTTGGCTTACAGTAATACTGGATCATCACCGATAAACGGCCATACTCTTTGGTATTTGGCGTTGCCGTAATACGATCCACCACCTCTTTTTGCAACATGAAATGCATGTCTTTCACTTTGTCGCCAAACTCCAAGAGATGGAACAGCAAGGGTGTTGAAATGTTATAAGGCAAATTCCCAACCACACGCAGTGGACGACCTTCTTGGAACAACTGAGTGAAGTCGTATTTTAAAGCATCGGCTTCAACAATGGTTAAACGTTCAGGATGCGGCACGCGTCCCGGTAAACCCGCTGCCAGATCACGGTCTAGCTCAACCACGGTCAACGCATCACACTCGCCAATTAAAGGTGAGGTCAAGGCCGCCAAACCTGGGCCGATTTCAACAATGTTTTCGCCCGCACGAGGATTTACTGAGCGTACAATTTTGGCAATCACACGTTGATCATGTAAAAAGTTTTGACCAAAACGTTTTCGAGCCTGATGCCCTTCATCTTTAGGGTTTAGGGCATTAATTTGATACATAATAATTCCAACGTGAATAATTTCTTGCCCATCACTGACGGGCTAAATCAAGTGCTAAATCCACTGCAACATGCAAGCTTGATGCTTTTGCCTGTCCAGTGCCTGCAAGAGAAAGTGCTGTACCATGATCGACCGAGGTTCGAATAAATGGCAAGCCTAATGTAATGTTTACTGCTTCACCAAAGCCTTGTGATTTTAGCACAGGTAGACCTTGATCGTGATACATCGCTAAAACAGCATCCGCATCTTTTAGATTTTCTGGGGTAAATAAGGTATCCGCAGGTAGACTGAGACTCATATGCAGCCCCTGTGTACGATACGTTTCCAATACAGGATTGATCACTTCAATTTCTTCATGGCCTAAATAGCCATCCTCACCTGCATGAGGATTTAAACCACAGACTAAAATACGTGGCTGAGCGATTTTAAATTTGGTTTTTAAGTCGTGAATCAGAATATCAATCACTTGATGCAGACGCGCTTTGGTAATCGCATCAGGTACATCCCGTAACGGTAAGTGGGTCGTTGCCAAGGCAACACGCAATGTTTTGGTCGCCAACATCATCACCACACGATCCACACCTGCAAACTCTTGGTAATACTCGGTATGTCCACTAAAAGCGATGCCTGCATCATTGATAATTGACTTTTGCACGGGTGCAGTAGCCACCCCCACACTCTGGCCTGACATGGCATAGTCTGCTGAGCGACGTAACTGTTCCAATACATAAGTAGCATTGGCTGAATCTAGCTGCCCTAAAACAACAGGTCTGGTTAAAGCGACATGTTCTACAAACAGTTGCCCTTTTCGGCTGGATTGTGTCTGCCCCTGATATGGAATCAGTTCAACATCAATCCCTAACTGATTGGCACGTTGTTGCAACATCTGCAAATCGGCCAGAATAACCAATGGTCGTTCATCAACACGCTCGGCCAGACTCAGACAGATATCTGGACCAATGCCCGCAGGTTCACCTGAAGTCACATATAAAGGAAGCATCGATAACGCCCATGTTTTGATTTAAGTCTTAGTGTAACCAAAATCTAAAAGCAGCTACAGCCCTGCGTTTTTATAAATTATTTCCCTTCAGGATTGACTGTTGCTTTGGGTAAGTTTTGTGGCACTAGATTCGAAGGTACAAACTCAACCTTGCGTGTCCATGGATTAATTTTAGGTTGTACTTTTTTCTCTGGCGGTATGCTTGCGACATCGTCCTTTTTCTCGTTAACCACCACAGAACTCGCAGCTTTATCAAGCAGAGGATTACTCACAAGCTCTTTCTTTTCGGCAACTGCCGTCGGCTGTGCTGCCTCTTTTTTCTCCACTGCCGCTGTCGCAACCACAGTACCTGCAGGACGCGCATACGGTGCTGCAATTGAGCCTTGCTTGACCACGGTTTGTGTTGTGGGCTGTGGAACCGTGTGAGTGGTTGCAGTAGTGCTTTGTCCTTGTAGATTCATTTGATCAACCGGAATTTCAATCGCTTTCATTTCAGCCGTCACCGCCATTGCAGGGTCAATATGATCGTTGCCCCGACTTTCCAGTACCTCCAGTTTACGACTGGTTCCCTCTTTGGGCTGAAACTCGGAGTAGTTCGTTACACTGGTCTGATCTACCCATTTATAGAGTCGTCGTGCATTGGTTTGTGCTGAACAAACGCCGATCAATAATGTGACTACAACAATTTTTGTAGAAAACGACAACTGCATCAAATTCCCCAAGAGAATAGGTAAATACTTCTATTTATTTCAAATGTTTGGTATAAAAATCATAGGGGAAATCCACTCCGCTCACAACACCCAAAATGTTCTCTTCAATTCCGCGTGTGTTAGTTCCCAATTCGGTCACATTGCAGCAAATTCTGGCGTCTCAGGCGAATTTTCCTTGTGCACTTTTATAAACTCATGTAGAATTCGGTCTCCTTTTGTTTGGACAGATTTCACCGTCCAAACCAACTATAATAGGTAGTGGTTTAAATGAAAACTCTCAGCGCTAAGCCAGCTGAAGTTCAACATGACTGGTATGTTGTTGATGCTTCTGGCAAAACTTTAGGTCGCCTTGCGACTGAAATCGCTCGTCGTTTACGCGGTAAGCACAAAACTTCTTATACTCCTCACGTTGACACTGGCGACTACATCGTTGTTATCAATGCTGAACACGTTCAAGTGACTGGTAAAAAATCACTTGATAAGAAATATTATCGCCATACTGGTTTCCCTGGTGGTATCCGTGAGACTAACTTCGAGAAGTTAATTGCTCACAAACCTGAAGCAGTTTTAGAAAAAGCTGTTAAAGGTATGTTGCCAAAAGGTCCTCTTGGTTATGCAATGATCAAAAAAATGAAAGTGTACGCTGGTACTGAGCATCCTCATACTGCTCAACAGCCACAAGTTTTGGACATCTAAGGGATACAGCACATGGCTACTAATTATGGTACAGGTCGCCGTAAGACCGCAACTGCACGTGTTTTCTTATCAGCTGGTACAGGTAAACTCGTAATTAACAACCGTACGCTTGAGCAATATTTCGGTCGTGAAACTGCTCGTATGGTTGTGCGTCAGCCTTTAGAGCTTTTAGAAGTTACTGAAAAATTTGACCTTTACATCACTGTTAAAGGTGGTGGTATTGGTGGTCAAGCAGGCGCTATCCGTCACGGTATTACTCGTGCATTGATCGCTGCTGACGAAACTTTAAAACCTGCTCTTCGTCAAGCTGGTTTCGTTACTCGTGATGCTCGTGAAGTTGAACGTAAGAAACTTGGTTTACGTAAAGCACGTAAACGTCCTCAATTCTCTAAACGTTAATCGTTTTACGAGTTGGACAAAAACCTCGGATTTTATCCGGGGTTTTTTTATTGCCTAGTTTTAATTATTACTTTTGAGAACAATCCATCATTGCATCCCCTACACCATCGGCAGCAGCAAATTCCGTGATCATACAGCCATTTTCTTGATAGGTTCTGGTAGTTTTCGAAAATTGATGATCTTCAGGAATTGGCGCATTACACGGCTGCCCCGTTTTTTCATTGACCATTCGAATTGGCCCATCGTTATAAATCGTCACTTTACAAGCTTTGACCAGATACTGTTTTTTGATACCCCCATACTGCGAGTCATCTTGATCAGCTGCCACAGCAATCGCAACATCCGTAGCGGCTCGGCTCTCCGCCGATGTAGCACGATGCACCTGCTTGGAGACAGTCTGCGCGCTTACACAGCCACCCAGTAATAACCCAGTACAAAGTGCGGCCAAGTAATATCCTTTCATTCCCTTGTTCTCTCTTTAAACTTATTGAATCATAAATCTATTCCGTAACAATCATATTATTCAGCTTTAAGTGATTTCCAACGTTAATTTTAGTATTCTAAACAGTCAACCATAATTTTTTGGACTTATGTCTCTAGAAAATCCCCCAAGCCCTGTCCAAGGCATTACGCTTTATAGTCATGCAGATGATTTCCGTTCACACTGGATTCGTTTTTTACTGGCTGAAAAACAAATCAAATATCAGCTCATTATCACCGACCACGAAGATGAGGATTTAGCGGACCTCAATCCCTATAATCAACTTCCCATGTTGATCGAACAAAATCTAAAACTGTTTTCGGCCAATGTGATTGCCGAATATCTAGATGATCGCTATCGTCAAAATAAGCTCTACGCCGATGCGCCCATGGCTCGTGCAGAGCAGCGTCAATATATCTGGCGTTTTGAACAAGACTGGTTCAAGCTGGCGGATCAGATGCTTAGACATGCAGATACATTAGATCAAAAACAGCAGCAAAACGCACAGAAAGAGTTGAGAGATACCTTAATTTCACTGACTCCGCTATTTCAGCATTTCCCATTTTTCATGTCAGAAACATTTTCCATTCTCGATTGTATGCTGGCCCCGATCTTCCTTCGGCTGAAAAGTATGGGAGTTGAATTGCCAGCACAGCACTGTCGACCTATATTCTTGTATTGTCATCGTATCTTTAGCCGACCATCGTTCATTAAATCAATGACAGCTCAAGAAAAAAACAGCTACAATGAATTGATTTCTACGATTTAATAAGTTTTTCAATTATGTCTGAGCAAATAACTTTTACGCCGACACGTCCCTATCTTGCTCGCGCCATTTATGAATGGATTTGCGATAACCAACTGACGCCCTATTTATTAGTTGATGCAACCCAACCACACACCGATGTGCCTTTGCAATTTGTAAAAGATGGTCAGATTGTCTTAAACCTTGCACCACACGCCATCCATCAACTCCATATGAGCAATGAAGCGATTACCTTCTCTGCTCGTTTTGGCGGTG